>NZ_CADDWI010000010.1 GCF_902809845.1 Chelativorans sp. Marseille-P2723
CAGGGCGTGCTGAAGCCGCAGGCCCGCGCGTCCCTGCTGCGAGGCGGCGACGTCGCCGCGTTCTCCCTTGCCGCCGCCGGCATTCTGCATGGCATGGCTTTCGTCGAAAATGATGACTCCATCGAAATCGGAGCCCAACCAATCCACGATCTGCCGCACCCGCGAAACCTTCTCGCCGCGGTCGTCGGACCGTAGCGTAGCGTAGGTGGAAAATAGGACGCCTTCGGTGAGCGTGATCTGCTTGCCCTGGGCGAATCGCGAGAGTGGTGTGATCAGCAGCCGCTCCATGCCGAGTGCCGACCAGTCGCGCTGTGCGTCCTCGATCAGCTTGTCGGATTTGGAGATCCAGACGGCCTTGCGGCGACCGCGCAGCCAGTTGTCGAGGATGATGCCGGCAGACTGACGCCCCTTGCCCGCGCCGGTGCCATCGCCGAGCATGAAACCCCGGCGGAAGCGCACCGCGCCTGCCGCATCCTCGGGCGCCGCGCTGACATTGTCGTAGGTCGCGTCGACGGTCCAGGCCCCCGCCAGATAGTCGGCATGGGCCTCGCCCGCATAGATCACCGTCTCGAGCTGAGCATCGGACAGGCGCTCATGGATGTCGACGGGCAGCATTGGCCGATAGGACGGGCGGGGCGGTGCAACCGAGGCCATGGCGGCGGATTGCACCAGCTTGGTCGGATGCGGCTGCGCACCGGGAATCCGCAGGGATTGCAGCGCATATTCCTCGTAGATGGCGTCCGACAGCCGCGCCCCTTCAGGCGGCGACCAGTCGAGCGCCTCGTAGGTCAGCTCCACGCCGTCAGGATCGCTGGCCGGGTCCGCGACAGGACGCATCGCAGCCGAGCGGGTGAGATAACCGCGCACGGTCTTCGGCGCGGCGGTCGAGGCAGAAACGGCAACCTTCGGCAATGCGACCGGCAGGCGCGGCGGCACCTGGGTCTCGACCCAGTGCAGCAGCGTCGCGACATCCGGGGCCATGCCCGGCGAGGCCTGGAAGAGCGACGGATCCTCGGCGGGCAGCTTGTCGATGACGGTCAGCCGCGTGTCGATACTGGTGCCGTGCCTGGCATAGACTGCGCCGTCGACAGTCGCGGTGAACATCACCCGCCCGCGTTCCTGCAATCGAGCAAACGCTTCGCGCCAGGCAGGCACGTCAGGGCCGAAGTTCGCGCCCGTGATCGCGACCAGTCGGCCACCGGGGACAAGCCGGTTGAGCGCCGAGGCGACGTGCCGATAAGCCGCATCGGCCATGCGCCCGGTGACATTGGCCATGACCGAGAACGGTGGATTCATCAGCACCACGGATGGGACGGCAGCAGGCGCGAGGTGATCGTCGATCTGGGCGGCATCGAACCGGGTAACGGGATTGGCTGGAAAGAGGGAGGACAGCAAATCGGCGCGGGTCTCGGTCAGTTCATTGAGGATCAGCGATCCGCCGGCAGTCTGCGCCAGGATCGCCATCAGCCCGGTGCCGGCCGAAGGCTCCAATACCACATCATCCGGCGTGATCGCGGCCGCACTCAGCGCCGCGAAGCCCAGCGGGACCGGTGTGCTGAACTGCTGGAAATTCTGGCTTTCTTCCGAGCGCCGCGTATGCGTCGGCAGTAACCCGGCGATCTTCGTGAGCGCGTCGAGCCGTGCAGCCGGAGACGCGGTTTTACGGAAAAGCGCGTTGCCGTATTTGCGCAGGAACAGGACGGTCGCGACCTCGCAGGCGTCATAGGCCGCCTTCCAGCCCCAGGCGCCGGTGGCGTCGGAGCCTCGACAAGCGGTTTCCATGGCGGCGCGCAGGACGATCGCATCGATGCGCCGGCCGTGTTCGAGATGGGGGAGCAGGAGATTGGCGGCGGCCAGGATAGCCGACGCAGGGGCAAGCGGCGCGACCGGACCGGCCGCGGGGGAAGCCATGTTCATGAGAGGGGACCTCGGGAGAGCGGGAACGGGAGAGCCCGGCCAGCGCTCTCTCGACCGCCCGGACTCGCCCCGTCCCGGCAGGCCTCTCACTCTGAGTATCGCGACATACAAAAAGCGCCCCGACCAGACGGTGGGGCGCTTCTCGATCAACCGAAGCGGCGACCGGCCTCGGTGAAGGTGTAGTCGTTTGCGAGAATGGTTTCGTCGACGGCCTTGTCGGACGAGAGATAGTCATATTCCCGTTCGAGCTGGCGATAGAGCCAGCGGGCAAGATCGCGCAGCACCTCGATCACCGCATCTTCGGCATCGGCCGTCATGTCCTGCCAGACCGGGCCGTCGCGCTCGACCGAGATCACCATGCAGTATTCGTGATAGTAGTGCCCGCGATGGGCAATCTCGGCGCGAAGTTGGTAAAAGTTGCGCCGCTGGATCGCTTGAAATGCATCTGCGATCTGGTGCAGGGCGCCATCCTGCGGGGCATAGTCCCGGATGCGTTTCGCCGCACCCTTCGCATAGGACCAGAAGCCTTCGTAGCAGGCCCCGTCCCCTTGCGACCAGAAACCCCGGAACCAGATGCACGGTTCCTGCCGCGTGCCCCCACCATAGAGACGAACGGGCCGGGTCTTGAGGGAAATGCCGAGGATTTCCGCGATCCGCTGGAAATCCTCATAGACGGCATCATACCAGTCGTAGTCAAAGCCGCCCTCGCGATACCAGGCGCGAGCCTTCTCCTTCGCAGCGTCGGAAAGCTCGTCGAGACGATAGACGGTGGTTTCGATGATCTCAGGCATGAGCGTCACCTCCGTCCAGCACGGTGGCGAGCCAGCCATCGGTATAGATCCAGTCCACTGTCTCGCCGGTGGCGAGGTCGAGCACATGCGCTCCGCCCCCGAAGCCATCGAGACGCGGCTTCGAACAGGTGTTGGCGTATTGCATGCCCCATCGCCCGGTCAGGCCGAACTCGGCCGCGCAGCGCTTGACGAACTGGATGACATGCTCGGGATCGCCAGTGCCGTCATCGCGCATCCAGAGATGCGAGCCGCCATGCTCGGGCTGGATCGACAACGTGAACCCATCCGAGGGCGGATCCTCGCCGGCGTTCTCGTCAGACAGGGCATTGTAGAGTTCGAGCGCGCAGGTGGCGTTCTCGGGGGTGCCCACATCGAGCAGGCAGGAGAAATGCGTGTAATAGTCAGCCATGACGGCCTCCGGACATGACAAGGCCCGGCGCGAGACCGGGCCGAATGGATGGGAATGGATGGAAGATCAGGCGGCCCGCGGCAGGCTGAGCAGCTCGGCGGCGGTCTCCCGCCAGAACGGATCGACGAGCCGCGCCTCGAGCAGGCTGGCGCGGTAGCGCAGGTCGCGCGCCGATCCGTGCTCCCCGTGCCCTGACGCGGCGAAAGCCATGCCGCGCAGAC
>NZ_CADDWI010000011.1 GCF_902809845.1 Chelativorans sp. Marseille-P2723
AAGCCATGCCGCGCAGACGGCTGGCCTCGGTCACGATGCGGCGGGCCTCGGCGTCGGACGCGACCGGCTGGCGCCAGAGGATGATCCCGGCGCGGATTTCACCGGCGAGCACCAGACCGTATTCGCTGTCCTGAATGACCGCGATGCGCGGCCGGAAGCGCAGCGCATCGTCGCGACCTGCGTGGATGTCGCCGCGCGACACGCGCAGAATGGCGAGGTCCATGGCCTCTTCGGGCGACGGGCATTCACCAAGCAGGAGGGTGCGATCGAAACCATCGGCATCGTCGCCACCGTCATCGTTGACCGTGCCGAGGCAGGTGACGCGCAGCGGCAGCCTCTCGGCGCGGCAAAGCGCCGGAAGCACATCGGCGGCAAGAATCTGGCCGATGGAGCGGAAGGTATCATGGCGGGAAAGGGTCATCGGGATCACTCCGCGACGGGCGGCGGAGGCCTCTCCTCCACCTTTTAACCCGTCACGGCCAAACCGGCCCGCACTCTCCCTCTCATCGCCGCGGGCCTTGACCTTGGCGCCACCCCCGGCGATGGGTGATCATCGCCAGGCGGAAGGCCCGGGACGCGCTTCCGCGGCCCGGGCCGTCGAGGATGAGGCGCTTTCGCGCCTCATCCGAAGGGATCGAGCTCCAGCTTCACCATTTCCTCATCGCCATCGAACTCATTGGCGGGCATGGCGCCGTGGGTGCCGCCCCCCGCCTCGAACACGACGATCGAGACCATCAGCGTGGCGGCGAGGCTGGCGGCGAAGGCGGTGGCATCTGCATAGGACATGGGTTCCGGCTCCTGTCTTGGAGGCGGGGGACCATCCCCCGCGCGACAGGCGCCCGAAGTGTCTGACCGTATCTGCACTCACGCTCGCGCGTTCGGGTTCCCCCGAATCCGCGAGGGCGGCACGCGCAGCGTCAAGCCGACCCCTTGGGGTTGAATGCAAAGAAGCGGATCAGACCAAGGTTTGCGAATGGAAGCGGGGGGTGGTGCCTTGCATCTGACCGGATGCCCGAGACCCGTCGCAGATGCCTCGTCCCGCCCGCCTTGCTGGCGCGCTGGCCGAAAATTCGTGTTCGTACGGGGCCGGACGGCAACCGTCACCCATGACATCGATGGCTAATGGCGAAGCTGGAGCCCGGTCCATCACTGCCGGCAAAGCGATAACCGGCGGCGCCACATGGGGGCGGAACCAGCCTTGCCGCTCAGTCCCAGAGCCCATCGGCGATTTCGCGCGCGATCATGGCGCGGGCCTTCATCATCACCTCGTCACCCGACGTGTCGACATGGCCGAAAAACCGCGCCCTGGCGCCATGCGCGGTCCAGTCGGCGTAGCGGCAATATTCGCGGGCATCGAGGCGGAACGCCCGCATGTCCTCGGCCCAATGGGGCTTGGGCTCCACCACCACGGTGACGCCGTCGCGCGTCTCCTCCCAGGGCAGCGAGCGCTCGGCCGGGGGATTGCCGACGTCGTGGCGGAAGATCTCGTCGATATCGATCAATCCGGTCATTGGGGCTCTCCAATGCAAAGCCCGGTCACGAGGACCGGGCGGATTGTGGGGGATGGTCGTGGTCAGGCTGCCCCTGGGCCGGACCCCGGATGCGGTGGACCGCTTGCGTCCGGCTCACTGTCAGCCGCAGCGGCGAAGGGGTCGACCAGCTTGTGAATCGGCTGGGCGCGGCCCATCCAGGGCTGGGGCCGGATCGAACGCACCCAATCGGCAAAGCTCGGAATGAAGCCGAGATCCTCCAGCACATGCTGTTCGCCGATCAATCGGACGGGGACGACGCGGCCGGTCGAGACGGTGATGGTCGGCCCGAAGACCCGCTCCAGTTCGAATATGCCCTGGGCATGATGGCGCAGAGCCCGATGCCGGAAGTCGGCGGTGATCTCCTTCGATTCATCGAACCACTGATGCAGCGGCAGATAGTCCTCCGCGGCGCCACCCCATTTGCGCGCCGAGGACAGCGCGTGATGATAACAATGTCCCATTGCCGCCTCCCTCAGAACTGATGCGTGAAGTTTTCGGTGGCGGTGTAGCGCTCGTTGTAGTCGAGCGTGATCGCATGCGCCGCCACATCGAAGGTGATGTCGCCATAGGCGCCGTCGGAGTTTTCCCAGCCGCAATGCGTCCGCTCCAGCACGTCATAGGCCAGGCTTTCGATGGCCGTCGCTATCGCGATGATGGATCGGTCCGGCTCGGATTGGCCCCAGACGGCTTGCGCGATCTCGATCGTGCCCTCGGGCATCGGGATGGCATCGTCGCCAGACCGGACCTCGACATTCTCGATCTGACCGGAATCGCCATAGCCGTCGAAGGTCACGACGACATGCGTGACGCCCGCGGATGCGAGGGCATCGAGCAGCACGCCCTTGTTGAGGTTGAACAGTTCGGCCTCGAGCTGGGCACGAAGGGCATCCAGCGTCCTCCACTCGGCGAGCGCCGAGCTGGTGTCAGGCGCGGCTTCGGTATCGTCGGTCATCGTTAGCTCCTGAAGAAAAAGCGCCGGGCGCGGTGGCCGGGCGGATGGAAAATCGAGAGGGAAGATGCGGGGCGGCCGGAGCCGCCCCGCATGCGGAGGTCATTCAGCGGCGACCATGTGCTGCTCCTCCTCCTCGGCGAGGTCTTCATCCTCGCTATCGCCTGCCAGGAACTCTGGCAGTTCGTCGGCCTCGACATCGGCGGAGGCCATAGCGTCTGTCTCCGCGCCGGGGTCGATCATGCGCAGTGGCTCGGGCAGCCAGCCGGTTTCGGCGAGCAGGCGCTCAGCCTCCTTCGCCATGTCGCCCTTCTTCAGGTGGTCGATAAGCTCGGCCGCCCGTTCGCCCGCCCCCTCGCGCACAGCTTCGAGAATGCGCGGCTTGGTCACGCGGCCCAGATAGTTCGCGACCGTCGGCCGCCAGCCCACGGCCACCATGTCGAGCCCGGTTGCTCGCGCCAGCCGGTCGGCCTGCGCCAGCCGCACCTCAAGGCCGTGCTGGCTGACTCCCATGCCGCCATATGGGTTCGGCTTCTCGTAGAGCGCGTTGACGCCGAAGCTCACGCAATGGGCGAGAAGCTCCATGCGGGAGTCGTCGTCGAGATCGGCCAGCCAGTCCCAGAGCGCTGCGTCATCTGCGGGGACATGATCGCCCCAGCGTTCGTGCCGTTCGGCCACCGCCCGCGCCGAGGCGCTGTCGCGCAGATCCTCGGCCTGCGCCGGGAAATGCACATCGCGGACCTGGGCCTCGATGCAACCCCGCGTGGAATGCGGGAGGAAACTGTCCGTGACCAGCCGGTGCAAAAGCGCGGTCATGGCGACATGGGGGCTCGATGCCACGGCATCGCGCAAGGCGAGCGTACGATGCGCAGTCAGTTCGCTGACCAGGCGGTCGGGAAGCGGCCGGATCGTCTCGACCTCATCCTCCTCCTCGTCTGCCTCGGTGGGGGATCCGCCAACCGTAATCACGGCGCGCTGGACGCCGGCCGGCTGATCACCCTCGGTCGCAGTGCCCGCAGCGTCAGCGCCATCGTCGCCCTCGGGCTCGGCCGTCGCCTCGTCCCCGGGCCGGACATAGCCACGCTCGACCAGCAGCGTTCCATCGGAGTCGATGCTGACGAAGGCGCCGGCCCGGGCCATCTGCTCGGGCGCATAGGTCATGGGACGGCGATCGAAGGCCTCCAGCGCCTCTTCGATCTCACCGAGGCGCTGGTCGACCTCGTCGGGAAGCTCGTCGGCCTCGGAATATTCGGCATCGAGCCGGTCGTACTCGTCGCGCAGCGCTTCGCGGGTCGCGCGTTCCTCCTCGGTCAGATCGACCGTGGTGCCGACGAGTTCCCGCAATCCGTGATCATGACCATAGGGGAAGGTCACGGCGATCTCGATCCATTTCCAGCCCTCGGCAGCGACGATCTCGGCTTCGGCCTTGAGCTTCTCGGTGACGAGACGGTCGAGCAGGACGGCGTCCTGGAGCCAGCCGCCATCGTCGGACTGGAAGAGATCGCGGAGCACATAGCCGCCAGCCTCTTCATAGGCCGCGATGCCGACGAATGCCGCCCGCTTGTCCGAGGCCCTGACCGTGGTCTCGGTCATCAGGCGACGGATGTAATAGGGCTCCTTCTGCCAGCCGTCCTTGATCGCCTCCCAGACCTGCTCCTGGCGCGCATGATCCTCCGAGACGGTGAACGCCATGAGCTGTTCGAGGGTCATGCCGTCCTCGGCATAGATGTCGAGCAGCGCGGGAGAGACCGATGCCAGGCGCAGGCGCTGCTTCACGACCTTGACGTCGACGAAGAAGGCCGCCGCGATTTCCTCCTCGGTCATGCCCTTCTCGCCCATGGCCTGGAAGGCGCGGAACTGGTCGAGCGGATGCAGCGGAGCGCGCTCGATATTCTCGGCGAGCGACACCTCGTCTATCAGGATGCCGGCGCCGGCCTCCGACACGACACAGGGCACCGGGGCGGTCTTGTTGAGCCGCTTCTGCTTCACCAGCAGTTCCAGCGCCCGGTAGCGGCGGCCGCCGGCAGGCACCTCGAACATGCCGGTTTCCTTCCCCTCGGCATCGACCACCGGCCGGACATGCAGCGACTGGATCAGGCCGCGCCGGGCGATGGACTCGGCCAGTTCCTCGACCGAAATACCGGCCTTGACCCGCCGGACATTCGCCTGGGAGAGCACCAGCTTGTTGAAGGGGATGTCGCGCGAGGACGACAGGGTGATCTTCTGAACGGCAGTAGCCATGTTCTTCACTCCATGACGGACGCCGGGGAGCCTCTCTCTCCGGCAACCAGCCCGTCGCGAACTCCCCATCCCTCCTTTCACTCTCCCGGCCCCGCGCCGGCGCAATTCCCATGACCATCAGATCTCGCCTCGGGCGCGCAGGCTGGTCTCCCGGCCGGCGCCGGTGATGATGTGGTCATGCAGCGTCACACCCAGAGCCGCGCAGGCCTTCTGGATCTCCCTCGTCATCGCGAGATCGGCGGCCGAGGGCTCGGGATCACCGGCCGGGTGATTGTGGATGATGATCAGCGCGGAGGCGTTGAGCGCCAGGCTCCGCCGCAGCACTTCCCGGGGATAGACCGGGACGTGATCGATCGTGCCGATGGCGAGGCATTCATCCGAGATCAGCCGGTTCTTGCGGTCGAGATAGAGGACATGGAAGCGCTCCACCTCGCCGCGGATGGTGAGGGCGCAATAGTCCAGCACCGCCTGCCAGGAGGACAGGACCGGGTTCTGGTTGAGGTGGCGCAGCAGGATCTGGCGGGCTTCATAGACGACAGCCTGCTCCTGGGCCGAAAGCGGTGCGGACTGCGGCTCCACACCAAATGTCTTCTGATGTCGGGTCATGTTCAGGTCTCCCGACGGGCAGCCGGCCAGGCGCCGGGACTTTCACCGCGTCACGGCGAAAAGCGCCGCCCTCTGCCTCGGAGAGAGCGGCGCGGGATCGCAAAGCCGGAGAGCCGGAAATCAGGCTTTCCGGGGTTCCGTATCGGCGGCTTTCAGGGTCGATCCGGCGTCGTCACGAGCGCGGCTGTAGAGACTGCGCTCGGCCGCGCGGATGCCGCCGGCGGCCCGGGC
>NZ_CADDWI010000012.1:0-15000 GCF_902809845.1 Chelativorans sp. Marseille-P2723
CCTAGATGGGTATAAGGGACAGCGCGGATGCCGCCGGCGGCCCGGGCGGCCTCGGCCCAGACCGAGATCGGGAAATCACCGGTGAAGAGCAGGTCGCGCTCGATGCCCATACCGAACGGCAGCCGGATCGATTCGAGCTCGCTGAAGCTCCAGCTTCCGAGTTCGGGACAGCCGATATCGGCCAGGCCGAACATAACGTCGCCGTCCTCATCCAGCTCGGTCGCGAGCCAGACGCCCTCGCCAAACGGATTGAAGAATTTCACGACGGGGACGTGATCGGCACCGCGATGCCGACCATTGGCGAGGAGCTGCGCGCGCTGTGTACGGGTCAGGAGGATCATGCCGCCACCGTCCGCTCGGTCGAGGCCGCAACCGTTTCAGCGCCGTCCTCGTCGGGCAGATGCGCCAGCAGCCAGTCGGCCGCCTTACTGGCCTGTGAGGCCGCGCGGACAATGGCGCGGTTATCCTCGCGCAGCACCTCCAGCCAGGAGCCGATGTAGTCGGCATGGCGCACGGTCGGCACGATGCCGAGCGAGGCGCAGCAGAAGGCCGCGTTCATCTCAGCCACCAGCTCCTCGAAGGCGTATTTCTTCGTGCCGAAGCTGCCCGAAAAATCCCGCCCCAGGCGCGAGGCATGGCCTGTGGCGTGACCCATCTCGTGGAGCGCCGTCCTGTGCCAGTTGATCGGTTCGAAATAGGCGGCCGGTGGCGGCACCTGGACATAGTCGAGCGCCGGAACATAGAAGGCGCGATCCCCGCCGATGCGGAAATCGATACCAGTGGCACAGATCAGCGCCTCGACCCTCGGCTCGATCATGCCTGGCGGTGGTGGTGGTGCCTCGACAGCGATGTCCTCGGGCAAGCCTTCGCATTGCGCCGCGTTGAACACGGTGAAACGCTTCAGGAACGGAATGCTGCCTGCTTCTTCTCCCGCCTCCCGAGCGCGGCGCTTCTCGTCCTCCGGCGTGAAACGGTCGGCATAGACGACGGTGGTGCCGCGCTCGCCCTTGCGGACATTGCCGCCGAGCGAGAGAGCTTGCCGGAAGGTGAGCCAATGCTGGGTCGGATAGCCGTGCTGGACCACGGCGCCCCAGAGGATCAGGACATTGATCCCGGAATATTGCCGCGCGGTCGCGGCATTCCTCGGCATGGCGAGCGGCGCCTTCGCCGCCGCCGTCCCCCAGGGCTGGACCCAGGGCAGCCGCCCTTCCTCCAGCTCGGCGATGATCTTGTCGGTGATGTCGTCATAGAGATTGCTGCGGGCGCCGCCTGGGCGAGCGCGGTCCTGTCTGGCCATCGGGATGATCTCCGCGACGGGCGCCGGAGGCCACTCCTCCAGCACTCAACCCGTCACGGAAAACCCGTCCGCACTCTCCCTCTCAGGGGGCGTTGCGGGGTCTCCCCGCTGAAGGGGGTGCGCCGGCAACGATAGTGCCGGCCAGGGGGAAGGCCTTCCCCCTTCAGGCCCACTGCAAGATGCGCGTTTATTCGCGGGAACAATAAAAAGAGCCCGCGCGAATGAAGAATCAGAAGCGAATAGCCGTCGCCGGTGTTGGCGTCTGCCGGTATGATGAGGTGAGTTTGGCGCTCAGGCTTGGAAAACTAATGACGCAGCATGACCAGCACATCGCCACGTGGCGGGATGCTTTTCGCGACGAGACAACGGGCATCCACAGAACCATTCAGGATCTGCTCTGGAACTACGCCGCCTTTCGCACGACGGTTCGGATCGTCCGTCTTGCAAATGAGAAGAGAGGCTCGAGACCCCCGCTTAACCAGATGATGTTCAATCTCGTTTCCGAGGGATACTGGTCAAGCCTGCTTCTCGGCACTCGCCGACTTCTCGATAAGGCCCCGATCAATGGCCCCAAGGGAGTTTACTCGATCCGATCTGTCGTCAACGACGTGAAAGCGAGCCAAAACTGGTTGACCAGGAGAATCTACGTCGAGAAAGTGCTTGACGCGCAATACGATCTCGATCGCCTGCATCAAGAACAACATGACCACCTCGTCGCCGCGAAGGGGCGTCCGGTGTGGGGTGATCCAGAGCTCATGAAAAGTCAGGCCGCGCATCGGCATTTCGATGTTTTGAGCGGCGTGTCTCCATCAGGGCGTAACCCGAGCGATCTGATCTCAGCCACGGTATTGGAGAAGATCGAAACTCGGCTCGCCAGCCTTGATCGAATTGCCGAGCACGTTAACTCGCATGTTGCTCATGCCGGGAACAAGCAAAGTCGGCAGGACAGGGAGCTTGGTGATTTCGACATTCGCGATGCCGAAAAGACTCTCAGGCAGTTGAAGGAAATCGCGGATCTGGTCGGAGTGTGGTTCGCCAACGAAGGCGGTGCGGGCCTCGCCACATATCTCGGTGACCAATTCGAGGGCCTCGATCATGCGGTCGTAGACAGCGCCGACCTTGCCGACCTTTTAGAGCAATGGCGATTGATCGATAGAGAAATCGCAGAATGGTCGATCCGGCCAGAAGATTTGTGACCCCCGAGAGGCAGGCCGATTCGTTGGTTCGAACCGATACCGCCTTCTGTCAAAGCCACCAGCTTTACCGAAAATCCCGCGCCTTCACCCTGATACCGCCGGCCCCCGGCCCCTGCTGCCCGTCCGTCGCCACCTCGCGCTGCCCGACAGTCGCCAGATCCCGCGACAGATCGACGATCCGATGGGCGACGAGATGCACGACCTCGCCCTCGCGCTGAACGCGGCCCCGCACGGCGATCATGCTCGATGAGAGAATGACCCGGCGATAGCGCTCGAAAATCTTCTGCCAGACGACGAGATTGGCGATGCCGGTCTCGTCCTCGAGCGTGATGAACATGACGCCATTGGCCGAACCGGGGCGTTGGCGCACCAGCACGATCCCGGCAGCCTCCAGCCAGCGCTGATCACGGGCCGCCATCGCCTCGGCGCAGGTGACGATCCGGCGCCTCGCCAGGTCCTCGCGCAGGAAGGAGACCGGATGGCGACGCAGCGACAGGCCGATATGCCCATAATCCTCGACCACCTCGCGGCCAGCAGGCATCGCTCTCAGCGCGATCGCCGGCTCGTCGAGTTCCGGAACGGTCCGTCCCTCGCGCTCCGAGGCGGCGGCGAAGAGCGGCAGTTCCTCGTCGCGCAGCCCCTTGATGGCCCATTGCGCCTCGCGCCGGGCCAGACCGAACGCCGGGCGGAATCCGTCGGCCGCCGCGATCTGATCGAGCGCCGCCACGGGTACACCCGCCCGCCGCCAGAGATCGTCGACCGAGGTGAACATCTCATCGCCCTGGGCCGCGACGATGGCGGCGGCATGGGCATTGGCGAGACCCTTGACCATCCGCAGCCCGAGGCGGACGGCGAATCGGCTTTCGTCTCCGGTCNCCCTTGATGGCCCATTGCGCCTCGCGCCGGGCCAGACCGAACGCCGGGCGGAATCCGTCGGCCGCCGCGATCTGATCGAGCGCCGCCACGGGTACACCCGCCCGCCGCCAGAGATCGTCGACCGAGGTGAACATCTCATCGCCCTGGGCCGCGACGATGGCGGCGGCATGGGCATTGGCGAGACCCTTGACCATCCGCAGCCCGAGGCGGACGGCGAATCGGCTTTCGTCTCCGGTCGGCTCCAGCGTGCAGTCCCAGCGGGAGGCATTGATGCAGACCGGGCGGACCTCCACTTCATGCTCGCGCGCGTCGCGCACAATCTGGGCCGGCGCATAAAAGCCCATGGGCTGGGCGTTGAGGAGCGCAGCGCAGAAGACATCCGGGTGCCAGCATTTGAGCCAGGCCGAGGCATAGGCGATCAGCGCAAAGCTCGCCGCATGGCTTTCCGGAAAACCATAGGAGCCGAAGCCTTCGAGCTGCTGGAAGGTCCGCTCCGCGAAGTCCTGCTCGTAGCCACGCTCGATCATCCCCGAGATCAGCCGGTCGCGGAACTTCGAGACCCCGCCGGTATGCTTGAAGGTCGCCATGCTCTTGCGCAGGAGATCGGCCTCGCCAGCGGTAAAGCCCGCGCATTCGATGGCAACGCGCATCGCCTGTTCCTGGAACAGCGGCACGCCGAGCGTCTTGCCCAGCACCTTCTCCAGCTCGGGCCGGGGATAGTCGACCTCTTCCAGACCCTCGCGCCGGCGCAGATAGGGATGAACCATATCGCCCTGGATCGGCCCCGGCCGCACGATCGCGACCTGCACCACCAGGTCGTAATAGGTCCGGGGCTTCAGGCGCGGCAGCATGGACATCTGCGCCCGGCTCTCGATCTGGAAGGTGCCGAGTGTGTCGGCCTTGCGGATCATCGCATAGGTGCGCGGATCCTCGGCCGGGATCGACGCCAGATCGAGGCGGATATCCTTGTGCTCGGCCAGAAGATCGAGCCCCCGGCGCATGCAGCTCAGCATGCCGAGCGCCAGGACATCGACCTTCATGAAACGCAGCGCGTCGATATCGTCCTTGTCCCATTCGATGATCTGGCGCCCCTCCATCGCCGCGGGCTCGAAGGGCACGAGATCGTCGAGCCGGTCATGGGTCAGGACGAAACCACCCGGATGCTGCGACAGATGCCGGGGCGCCCCGCAAAGCTGGGCGGCCAGTTCGAGCGTCAGACGCAATCGGCGATCCTCCGGGTTGAGGTTGAGATCGCGGAGCTGCTGCTCAGTCACACCGGCCTCGGACCAGCCCCAGAGCTGGCCGGACAGCGTCTGGATCAGGTCTTCGGGAAGCCCCAGGGCCTTGCCCACGTCCCGCAGGGCGCCCTTGGAGCGATAACGGATGACGGTCGCGGTCAGCGCGGCGCGCTCGCGGCCGTAATGCTCATAGACCCACTGGATCACTTCCTCGCGCCGCTCATGCTCGAAATCCACATCGATGTCGGGCGGCTCCCGGCGCTCCTCGGAGACGAAGCGCTCGAACAGGAGATCGTTGCGGCCGGGATCGATCGCGGTGATGCCGAGCACATAGCAGACGGCGGAGTTCGCCGCCGATCCGCGCCCCTGGCAGAGGATGCCGCGCGACCGGGCGAAGCGGACAATGCTGTTCACCGTCAGGAAGTAGGGCGCGTAGTCGAGCTTGCCGATCAGGGCCAGCTCATGCTTCAGCGCCGCTGTCACCTCGTCGGGGACACCCTCGGGATAGCGGCTCGCCGCGCCCTCCCAGGTCAGCCGCTCCAGGGTCTCCTGCGGGGTCAGCGCCGGATCGTCGCGCTCTTCGGGATATTGATAGCGCAGCTCGTCGAGCGAGAAGCGGCAGCGATCCGCGATCTCACGCGTCCGGGCCAAAGCCCCGGGCCAGCGCGCGAAGAGCCGGTGCATTTCGGCAGGCGGCTTCAGATAGCGGTCGGCATGGCGATCGCGCCGGGTGCCGAGCGCATCGACGGTGAGATTGTGCCGGATCGCGGTGACGACATCCTGCAGGATGCGGCGTCCGGGCTCATGGAAGAGCACGTCATTGGTCACGACGGTGGGCACACCTAGGCCCGCAGCGAGCGTCGACAGCTCCCAGAGGCGCATCTGGTCATTGGGCCGCCGGCGCAGCGTCAGGCCGAGATAGGCGCGATCGCCAAAGGCATCGCGCAGGCGCCGCAGCCGCAGACCGCAGGTCTCGTCGGCGAGGTCCGGCGCCAGGACCACGATCAACCCCTCGCCATAGGCGACCAGATCGTCCCATTCGAGATGACAGCGCGCCTTGCCCGCCCTCCCCTTGCCCAGCGACAGCAACCGGCAAAGCCGTGAATAGGCCGCCCGGTCGGTCGGATAGACCAGCACCGACATGCCGCAGGCAAGATCGAGGCGGCAGCCGACGATCAGCCGCACCCCCGCCTCCTTCGCCGCCTCATGGGCGCGCACGATGCCGGCCAGCGTGTTGCGATCGGTCACGGCGAGCGCCTCGATCCCCATTGCGGCCGCAGTGGCGAAGAGCTCCTCGGCCGAGGACGCGCCGCGCAGGAAGGAGAAATGCGACGTCGCCTGCAATTCGGCGTAAGCGGGCGCGCTCATCCGAAAATCCCGTGCAGGAACCAGCGATGCGAGCCGGTGGTGGCATCCTCGCCATCGCCGGAGCGGAAGATCCAGAAGCGTTCGCCGGCATCGTCCTCGACCCGGAAATAGTCCCGCACCGCTTGTCGCTCGGCATCGCGTTTCCACCATTCCCCGAAGATGCGCTCGGGGCCGTCGGCCCGGCGGACACGGCGGCGCACGCCCTTCCAGGAGAACCAGTTCGGGGGATGGTCCGGCAGCAACGCCATGGTCTCGATCGGCTCCGGCCGGGCGAGGAGCCGCGACGGGCGCGGCCAATGGTCGGGCCAGCCCGCGCCCGTATCCGACGTCGCCCACGACCGCCCCCAGCCCGCCATGCCGCAGCCCTTCCTCCATGCAGGCGAGGACAGCCTTGTCGTCTCCGGCCTCGACGAAGATCACCCGGCCGGGCGGCAATCCGGCCTTCTCCAGCCCCGGCGCGAAGAGATCCTGGAGCGCCACGCACCAGAGCACCTGGCCGGTGGTGCGGGCGGCGATCCCGGCCGTGAAACAGGCCGCCGCCGCGCCATCCACCGCCCCGTTACCGCCTCCGGCGACTTCATGGAGGCATCCGAGCGCCAGCCCGCCACCGGGCAGCTTGCGATCCAGCGGCGCGATCCCGAAGGGAAGGACCTCGTGCGGACGCGCACCATCGCCTTCGAGCCGCGCGATGCGCGCCCGAAGGTCGGCAATGGCTGGGCTGTCTGCACGGTTGGGCATATGAGGATGGCGTCTCCGGGGCTTTGCACTGGTCGATTCCGTTGCTATGTTCTTTATTTGTTCTCTTGCGGGCCGAGAGTCAATCTCGGCCATCCCGGAAGTGATCGACGGGGCGCGATAGCCTAAGGTGGCGTAAAGTATTCGGAAGGAGAGCGGCGGGGCGATGTGCAACCTGTATCGCATTACGACCAATCAGCAGGCGATCCGGGATTTCGTGGCCGCCACCCATGACAGCATCGGCAATCTCGAACCTTCGATCGACGTCTATCCCGACCGGCCGGCTCCGGTGGTGCGCAACACCGATGGCGGACGGGAACTGGCTTCGCTGACCTGGGGCATGCCGACACCCATCGAATATCTGAAGTCCCGCGACGCGCCGGACACCGGCGTCACCAATATCCGCAACACGGGCAGCCCCCATTGGCGCAAATGGCTCGGGGTTGAGCATCGCTGCGTGGTCCCGGCCACCGCCTTTTCTGAATATGGGCAAAAGCCCGATCCGGTCACGAAGCGCAAACCGCTGCACTGGTTCGCCCTTGATGAGACCCAGCCCCTGTTCTTCTTCGCGGGAATCTGGACGCCATGGCGTGGAACCCGCGGATCGAACCGCACCCCGCGCCCGGGCGATCATCAGCTGTTCGCCTTCCTGACGACCGAGGCCAATGGCGTGGTGAAACCGATCCATCCGAAGGCCATGCCCGTCATCCTGACGAGCCGCGACGAAGTCGAGACCTGGCTGACCGCCGACTGGAAGGAAGCGAAGGGCCTGCAACGGCCGCTGCCCGACGAGCGGCTGGTGATCGCGGAGACGCCAGCGAGCGCAGCCGCCGATGGCATGTTGCCGGGCATCTGACAATGATCCGGAGGACGGAAATGGGCCGGAAGGAAGATGAACAGTTAGCGGCGACGCTCGCCAAGGCGATGGCGATGATCTGCGTCCGCAACAGCATGCTGGAGGACCTGCATGCGGGGCCGGTCCCGGTCACGAAGACCGGTGACTATTCCGATGTCTTCGTCATCGATGCGGACGGCAATCGCATCCCCTGGGTAACCGTGTCGCGGTTCGACGACGTCGAGATGCGCGACCTGATGCGCCAGGTGGTCAATCGGCTCTACACGTTCCAGACCTGCTTCGCAGAGCCGCAGTTTCAGGCGATGATCGACAAGTGGCTCGGTGTTGCGCGCAACTGGGACGAGCCGGTCCTCGACGAGCGGCTTGCGGGGCGGCATGCGTAGCCAATCATCAGCGGGACGTCGGCGGCCCGGTGGGTGGGGTAGCCGGTTCAGATCTCGCCCTTGGAGGAAGTGTTCGCCACTAATCAGCCAACGCGCCAGCCGGAGATCACGGGTCAGAACCTCTAGGTCGTGAGGTGAGAGCTGGCGAAAATCGTATCCAGAAGTTCTCGGCGGGCGTTATTTCACAAGGCGAAGGTGTGGAGAGCTTGATGGTAGCGGATGCAATGCCCGCACATCTTCTTCACTCGAACGAAGCGCCTCGGCGAGGTCGGATAAACCATATCCAAGATCTTCGAGATGTAGTCGCACGATCTCCGGCAATACCGTCGGCATCTCAACCCTGAGGTCGAGTTCAGGCGGCTCGGCGCGGCGATAACCCATCGCGCTCATCTGCCGCCACAGGTACTGGCTCTGGTTCTCGGTAATGGCTCCAATTGCATTTGCCCGGTAGAGCAGTGCTGCCATGGACACGCGCCAAACCGGTTTCAGCGCAGCGAGTTGCTGTATCGAGAGACGTCGACCAGAGAGGTGGGGGCGAATATCGCGCGCGGGCATAAGCAGCGCTGACGCAAAATCGTTGGCCTCGTTCTCCATTTGCGGAGATGGGACCTGATGCATCACAACATGGCCGAGTTCGTGTGCCAAACTGAACCGCTGGCGATCCGCAGGCATATTCCGGTTCAGGAAAATGCATGGCGGCATGTCTGGTATCTGAACGGTAAAACCATCCACCTTGAGGGCGGCAAAGTCACAATGGACGACGATGCATCCTGCTCGCTCCACCCACGCCACCAGATCGCGGATCGGTCCAGATGGTACGAGCCACGTTCGCCTTATTAGATCGGCAATTCGTTCCGGGTCGCCGCCGTATTCGTCAACATCGAGGCGGGGAAGCGAAAGCTCAGGTTCAAGTTCGGCAGCATCGAGTAGCCGGCGAATGTGCAAAATCCTGATGTTCAGTTCGGCTTCAAGACGCTCGATTGCTTTCTGTCCGACGCTCGCGCGTTTCCTGTATTGGACGCTCATCGGCAAACCGATAACCCTGTCGTTCTGAAAGAAGAAATCTATAGGGAAGCGCAGAGCTGCACTGACGTTGGTCAGCACGTCATCGGTCGGACCGATCAGTCCGTTCTCGAGCTTTGATAGATTGGCCTGAGAGACCCCCGAGCGCTTGGACAGTTCGGTTTGACTCCATCCTCGCGCCTGCCGCGCTATTCGCAGCAGATCCTGATTGAATTCGGCTGACATCATTCTTGCCGCTTCTTGCGGTCGTCCGAAGCGCCCTTGAGTTTAACGATCTTCGCGGCGGGCCGCTCGGGTTGCGGCTCGGACATCGGCAACGGCACCACCGCTTCGCTCGCATCCAGCAGGCTGTATTCCCAGGCGACCGAATCACCATTGCGAGCAACGACGCATACGTCTTCGACCTGCGTTTCGAGCCTGTTCAGCTTGTAGACGACCTCGACACGCTGCACTTCCGGCAGACCGAAGAGGTCCTGTTCATGATCATGGAAAGCGAGCGCAAGCTGCGTAGCAACATTCGAGGTGCGGCCCGTCGCGTCGGCTTTCTTGAACCGAAACAGGACCTCGTTCCGAACGAGGAACTTCATCGTCTCATTGCCATCGATCACGTGGACAGCATCGTGGCCCATCAACGTGGTTTGAGCCCGGTCGATTATCTGTTCCCAGACGAAGTTGGCGCGACTGCGTTTGCATCGCCATATGCCAACGAAGCCGCTTGCCAGCCAATCGTCCCATGCGTGAAGGACGGCTGAGACGATGTGGTCGCGGATTTCGTCCAGTATAGGACGCACTGTGGTTTGGCTGGGAATTGACAAGCTCGAGCCTCGCTATTTTCGTTTAGAATACCGAGGGGATTTTACGAAATCAAGATCAAATTATTCACGTGACCATTCAGGAGGGGGCGACCAGGCAGTTCGGCCTAACTCGGAAACTGATGAGACAGGGCAAACGGAGGCACAATCATCTACCGCCCTCACCGAGCGAGGCCGCGATGTCGCTGATCGAGCGAAGCAGGACCAGGGGATCATCCCTGGACGGCTCAAAGCCGCGCCGCCTCCAGAACTCGGCCGCCTCCCCGTCGACGGCGTTGACCATCAAGACCCGCCCACCGATCAGCGACGCGGCCTGAACACAGCGCTGGAGGGCGTGCTTCACAAGGCCGGTGCCAATGCCCAACCCTGCCCATGCTGTGTCGGTTGCGAGCTGGCCGAGCAGCATACAGGGGACCGGGTTGGGCGGCTGGCCTGTCCGAATCGAACGCGGCAAAACCGAAGGCACCACACCGGTGGGCGCGAGGCCGTAGAAGCCGACCACGCGCCCAGCCTCATGCACGACGAGAACGGCGGTGAAGCCCTTCTGTTGATTGGAGAGGGCGCGCGTCTTCAGCCAGTGGTCAAGCGTAGGCTTGCCACAGGCGAACTCGGACACATCGTGTTCGGCGGAGAGCGGTTCAGGACCCGAAAGCAGCAAGGCTTACCGCTTCGCCACGTAGCCGGGCTCCCATGGCGCGGGCCGCTTCAGGACTTCCACCATCTCCGGAACCGGAGCGGCCGGACGCGCCAGCACATCCATGAACTCGGCAAAGCCTTCCGGGCTCATCCGGATCAGCCCCTGCTCCATGACGACTTCCTCGGCCGCGCGCACGGCGGCGTCGCGCACGAAATCGGTGCGCGAGCGGCCGCGCAGGCTGGCTGCGCGATCAATCATTGCGACATCCGCCTCGGGCAGGCGCATCGAGATCGGGTACTCCTTGCGTTCGGCGGTCGTGGCCATGGCGAATCTCCTTGGTCGGCATATCGCGACTTGTATCGCGAATTACAATACGATAAGGTTGCCCCAACAGTCAATGACCTCATGAGGAGAGGCGACGAGGCCAATGATGACCGGGCCAGCGAGAGATTCCGATAGGTTATTTTGCTACGCCATGGCTCGCCAGGACACGCTGGGCTACGCGATAGCACGCTCACCCGCGCCAATTGCCGCCGAATATTCGCCTTCAATTTCCGTTGCTTATGCTTCCCTCGCGGCGAATGCTGCAAGTTATGACCTTGCGAGCCCCAGGAAATCCGGCAAAGAAGACAGGAGGAGAGCGCGAAGCGCTGCTCGAATCCTTGCTGCTGGACGAGCCGGAGCTGACGTTTACGCCACGCGGCAATCCCGACCCACGCCTTCTGCGTCTGGTCGGCATCCTGGCGAGGCAGGCGGCGCAGGAGTGCTATGCAGAGGAAGTGAAGATGTCACGGCAAAGGAGGAAGCGCTCCTCCTGATACGGATGGGAGCCAAGTTTTGAAAGTCGCGATCTACGCCCGCTATTCTTCCGACAATCAACGCGACGCTTCCATCGCCGACCAGTTCCGCATGTGCCGCCTCCATGCAGAGAAGCAGGGTTGGCATATCGTCGAGGAGTATTCCGACCACGCGATCTCCGGCGCGTCGCTGATCCGCCCGGGCATCCAGGCGCTCATGGCCGACGCTATGGGTGGCCGCTTTGCCCTGATCCTCGCCGAGGCGATGGACCGCCTCTCGCGCGACCAGGAAGACATCGCGGGCATCTTCAAGCGCATGTCCTATGCGGACGTGAAGATGTTCACCCTGTCGGAAGGCGAGGTGACGCACCTGCATGTCGGGCTCAAGGGCACGATGAATGCGCTGTTCCTGAAGGATCTGGCCGACAAGACCCGCCGCGGACAACGCGGCCGGGTCGAGGCAGGCAAATCGGGCGGCGGAAACGCCTATGGCTACGATGTGGTCAAAAAGCTCGATGCGAACGGCGAACCGATCCGCGGCGATCGCACCATCAACGAATTCCAGGCCGAAGTCGTGCGCCGCATCTTCCGCGACTATGCCGCCGGCAAATCGGCCAAGACCATCGCCTTCGCCCTGAACAAGGAAGGCATTCCCGCTCCGTCAGGCGGCGACTGGGGGTTCAGCACGATCAACGGCAATCCGAAGCGCGGCAACGGCATCCTCAACAACGAGATGTATGTCGGCAAGATCGTCTGGAACCGCCAGCGCTTCGTCAAGGATCCGGAGACCGGCAAGCGGCAGGCCCGCCCCAACCCGGAAGAGGAATGGGTCATCCAGGAAACGCCGGAGCTGCGCATCCTCGATGACGATCTCTGGAACGCCGTGAAGGCGCGGCAGGAAAAGAACAAGATCGCCCGGAAGGAAAACGGCGAGGCCGATCTCTCCCGGATCAATACCCGCCGCCGCCCCAAATACCTCTTCTCGGGACTGACCAAATGTTCCTGCTGTGGTGGCGGCTATTCCGCGATCTCGGCGACACTGATCGGATGTGCGACGGCCCGCAACAAGGGGACCTGCGACAACCGGGTCAACATCCGCCGCGACGAGCTGGAAGCGCGTGTCCTGAACGCGCTGCGCACCAAACTCGTCGATCCCGAACTCTTCGCGCATTTCTGCGAAGTCTTCACGCAGGAGATGAACCGCCTGCGCATGGAAGGCCGCGCCGAGATCGCGTCGGCCGAGGCGAAGATTGCGAGGATCGATCGGGAACTCGAGACCCTACTCAATCTGATTCTGAAGGGTGGCGCCGCTGACGCGCTCAACGCGAAGATGGTGACGCTGGAGAAGCGTAAGAAGGAACTAGAACTGTTCCTGGCCGAAGCCGACGAGCCGCCACCGCTGCTGCACCCAAGCATGGCACTGCAATACCGCAAGCGGGTCCAACAGCTTTACGACGCCCTGCAGGACGACGACGAGGGGAAGCGGATCGAGGCCGCAGACACGCTGCGCTCGCTCGTGGATCAGATCGTGCTGACGCCGGTCGACGGCAAGGTGGAGATCGACGTTCAGGGCGATCTCGCTGGAATCCTTACGATTTCCACGCAAAGCAAAAACCCCGCAGCGGGCGCTACGGGGTCGCAAGTAAAGATGGTTGCGGGGGTAGGATTTGAACCTACGACCTTCAGGTTATGAGCCTGACGAGCTACCGGGCTGCTCCACCCCGCGTCACCAATGCGGACGAACCCGCATGCTTCTATCCGCCATCTCTGGCACATGGTAAGCTGGCGCTTGTGCGCATATTGTGAAGAGACGAATCATGCGTTTGGCAGACCTGGCAGCGACCTACTCTCCCGCGTCTTAAGACGAAGTACCATCGGCGCTGGGGCGTTTCACGGCCGTGTTCGGAATGGGAACGGGTGCAGCCACCCCGCCATAGCCACCAGGTCGGCAAAACGCATGATTTCCAATCGAGAAGCTGGCTTCACTTATTACCACATCCTTTTAGGATGCGGTTCATCCAATCCAATTCCTCCCGCACCACCGCTATCGCGCGGCAGTCTTGCATATGAGAAATGGGCACAAGCAATGAGAATGATCAAGCCAATCGAGCTATTAGTACCGGTAAGCTTCACGCATTGCTGCGCTTCCACACCCGGCCTATCAACGTGGTCGTCTTCCACGGCTCTCAAGGGAACACTCGTTTCCAGGTGGGTTTCCCGCTTAGATGCCTTCAGCGGTTATCCCTTCCGTACATAGCTACCCTGCAATGCGGCTGGCGCCACAACAGGTCCACCAGAGGTACGTCCATCCCGGTCCTCTCGTACTAGGGACAGATCCTGTCAATATTCCTACACCCACGGCAGATAGGGACCGAACTGTCTCACGACGTTCTGAACCCAACTCACGTACCGCTTTAAATGGCGAACAGCCATACCCTTGGGACCTGCTCCAGCCCCAGGATGCGATGAGTCGACATCGAGGTGCCAAACAACCCCGTCGATATGGACTCTTGGGGGTCATCAGCCTGTTATCCCCGGCGTACCTTTTATCCGTTGAGCGATGGCCCTTCCACGCGGGACCACCGGATCACTATGACCGACTTTCGTCTCTGCTCGACTTGTCTGTCTCGCAGTCAGGCAGGCTTATGCCATTGCACTCAGCGAACGATTTCCGACCGTTCTGAGCCCACCATCGCGCGCCTCCGTTACTCTTTAGGAGGCGACCGCCCCAGTCAAACTACCCACCATACACGGTCCTGGACCCGGATAACGGGCCGCAGTTAGACATCCATGACAACAAGGGTGGTATTTCAAGGATGGCTCCACCAAGGCTGGCGCCCTGGCTTCAAAGCCTACCACCTATCCTACACATGTCGCCACGAATGCCAGTGTAAAGCTATAGTAAAGGTGCACGGGGTCTTTCCGTCTAACCGCAGGAACCCCGCATCTTCACGGGGAATTCAATTTCACTGAGTCTCTGCTGGAGACAGCGGGGAGGTCGTTACGCCATTCGTGCAGGTCGGAACTTACCCGACAAGGAATTTCGCTACCTTAGGACCGTTATAGTTACGGCCGCCGTTTACCGGGGCTTCGATTCAGAGCTTGCACCCCTCCTCTTAACCTTCCGGCACCGGGCAGGCGTCAGACCCTATACGTCGTCTTGCGACTTCGCAGAGCCCTATGTTTTTGATAAACAGTCGCCACCCCCTGGTCTGTGCCACCCCCCGATGGTTGCCCACCGAGAGGTCACGCTTATCCCGAAGTTACGCGTGTAATTTGCCGAGTTCCTTCAGCAGAGTTCTCTCAAGCGCCTTGGTATTCTCTACCAGTCCACCTGTGTCGGTTTCGGGTACGGTCTATACGGAAGAGCTATTTCCCGGGACTGCTTGGCCGCCCTCCCAATCCAATAAGGGAGAACAACATCCACAATCCGTCACTACTTCCAGGCCCACGAATGTTAACGTGGTTCCCATCGACTACGCCTTTCGGCCTCGCCTTAGGGGCCGGCTAACCCTGCTCAGATTAACTTTAAGCAGGAACCCTTGGACTTTCGGCGAGGGGGTCTCTCACCCCCTTTATCGTTACTCATGTCAGCATTCTCACTTCTGATACCTCCACCGGCTCTCGCGAGTCCGGCTTCACAGGCTTACAGAACGCTCCGCTACCGCGCATCTTACGATGCACCCACAGCTTCGGTGTATGGCTTTAGCCCCGTTACATTTTCGGCGCAAAGACCCTTATTTAGACCAGTGAGCTGTTACGCTTTCTTTAAATGATGGCTG
>NZ_CADDWI010000012.1:20000-278633 GCF_902809845.1 Chelativorans sp. Marseille-P2723
GCTACGTGCGCGCCCAGGCGGCGGAAATCGGTCCCGAGCTTCTCGCCATGTTCGAGGATGAGCCGGTACGGCAGACGGCGCGCGCCGATTTGCCCCGCACCTATGACGGCATCTATAATGCGGCTTATTCCTATGGCCTTACGCGGTCGATGACACAGCAGCTCATCCGCCTGCTGGCTGCCGATGTGGATTACCAGTCCCGGGTCTCGCCGACCGATCAGCTCGAGGTCTTCTTCTCGCAGCCCAATGAAGACGGCAGCGCCTCGGAGTCCTCCGAGATCCTGTATGTGTCAGCAAGCTTCGGCGGCGAGAAGCGCACCTACTACCGATTCGGGCTTCCGGACGACACCATTGACTATTTCGATTCGGAAGGGCGCAGCGCGCGGCCCTTCCTGTTGCGCAATCCCGTCCCGAACGGGCGCTTTACCTCCGGTTTCGGCATGCGCCGCCACCCGATACTTGGCTATTCCCGCATGCATACCGGTGTCGACTGGGCTGCGCCGCGCGGCACGCCAATCATTGCCTCGGGTGACGGCGTAGTGGAAAGTGCCGGTTGGGCGGCCGGCTACGGGCGCCAGACGATCATTCGCCACGCGAATGGGTACCGCACCTCCTATAATCACCAGAGCGGCATCGCCAAAGGCGTCGTGCCAGGCGCAAATATTCGCCAGGGTCAGGTCATCGGCTATGTGGGTTCAACCGGACAATCCACCGGCAATCATCTGCATTACGAGCTGATCGTAAACGGGCGAAAGGTCGACCCGATGCGCGTACGGCTTCCCAACAGCCGGGAACTGAAGGACGAGGTCCTTGAAGCTTTCCTGCGCGAAAAGGAGCGGATTGACGACCTCCTTAAGGACTCCTTCACCAACCCGGTTTCCGTTGCCCGTGTGACGCGGTAAGCTGAAGGCTAGAAAGAACGGTAGAGCCGGAGCGGTTACTCCACGAACTCCACCGTTACGCTTGGCTTGACCCGTTTTGCAAGCTCCTCGGCATCCCAGTTAGTCAGCCGCACACAACCGTTCGAGTAAGTCTTTCCGATCTGGGAAGGCTCCGGCGTTCCATGAATTCCATAGGTCGGCTTGGAAAGAGCAATCCACACGCTGCCGACAGGCCCGTTGGGACCCGGGGGAATCGTCAGAACCCGATCATTATCGCCCTGCTTGAAGTTCTTGTTCGGATCATAGGTATAGTTCGGATTGAAGGCGACGCGTGTCACCTCATGAGTACCTGACGGGGAAGGCGTATTCACAGAGCCGATCGTTGCGGGGTAGGCCGCGAGCAGCCGCCCCCCTTCATCATAGGCACGAACCTGTTTGCGGCTCTTGTCAGCGACAATACGAGCGACCGGCGTTTCGTCCGGCTTGCCCGGATTGGCGACCCGGATGATCGTACCGGGCCGGTTGAAATTCAGGCCGCGGTTGAGATCCAAAAGATACTTCTCGTCCATATGGAAGCGCTCGGCCAGCATCTCGCTTACACGCGTAAAGCTCAGCCGCTCCAGCTTGGCCTTTTCCCCATAGTCCTCCGGCACCGACGCGACGTAAGGTCCGGCAACATCTTCCGGCGTAATCGTATACTCCTTGAAGGCAGGGCCGCCCGTCCTCTCCAACTCCGCCTCTATCCACGCCTTGTCATAGGTCCGAAGCCGTTGGCCGGCGATCTCGCGATAAGCATCAATTGCCTTGTTCACATTGTCGCCGATCCGTCCGTCGATCACGCCCGGCGAGGCGCCCACCCGGTCGAGCAAGACCTGGAAAGCGGCAACGTCTTCGCTGGCGCCCCTTGCACTGGGCACCGATATGCCGTCATTGCGAGGCGTTAGCGGCTCCATTTCCCGCGGCTCCCTTATCCCTTCCTCTCCGGGAGGCACGGACGCAAAACTATCGTGTTCGGATGGAGGGGGAAGCGGTGCCCGGCTTACGCCATAATCGTCGGAGAACCCGCCATAATCAGGCTGCTCCCGCGCAAGCCCGTCATAATCATATTCGTCATATTCCTCATAAGGATCGAGCGGAGCATCGTAACGGTCCCTTGGTCCAACGAAACGCTCGCTACCGCCGCCCCGTCCGCCTCTAATGGCGGCTTCACGGTCGCGATGAAACCTCTCCAGGTCCCGCGGGTCGGTAAAATCGTAGGAGCGAGCGCGGCTCCGCCATTCAATTTCAGGGACCGGAGGTGGTGGCGGCGGCTGCAGTGCCGGGGCACGTATTTCGACTACCCGGCCGGTGCGGGGATCAACGATGATCTCCCGGCCATATTGATCGATATAGACGTCGAAGTCATAGGTCTGTGCAAGGTGCACCTGCCCGGCAACTGGCCCGGCTGGCTGGCCGCCCGCCGGTTCATCCACATTCCCCACCGCCGCTGCAAACGCCTGCGGTGCTAAAAGAAGTCCGGACAGAAATACCAGCGGATGTCTTTTCAAAACTGGGCTCCCCGCGAACAAGAAACGGCTGCGCCAGGCGATCCGCGCCTGCGCGCTATTTGAACATGGCCGCTAATACATGAACCTGGCATGAAAATGGCCGGAGGACACGCCTCCGGCCACGGAAAGAGCTGAAAGGAGAAAGGAGGAGCGCAGTTCTGTCGCGATCCTGAAACGCAAGCTCCACCTTCCGCTTCCATCGATCAGGCGGCTTCTTCCACCGCAGCCTCGTCATTTCTACGCGGGCGGAAGATCAGCCGGTCGGACCCTGCGGTCACCTTTACCGTAGAGTTGTCAAAGATCTCACCCATCAGGATCTTCTCTGCCAGCGGGTCCTGCAACTCCTTCTGCATGACGCGCTTCAGGGGCCGAGCGCCATAGGCAGGATCGTAACCCTTCTCGGCCAGCCAGTTGATTGCCTCCTCGTCGAGATCGAGGACAATCTTGCGATCCTCCAGCAGCTGCTCAAGGCGCTTGAGCTGGATATGAACGATTTCGCCCATATCCTGCCGGCGCAGGCGCTGGAACAGAATGATCTCGTCCACGCGGTTCAGGAACTCCGGACGGAAAGATGCCTGCACCACGGCCATCACCTCTCCGCGTACCTTCTCCACCTCCTCGCCATCGGCGAGATTGACAAGGTACTCGGCACCCAGATTCGAGGTCATGATGATGAGCGTGTTGCGGAAGTCCACCGTGCGGCCCTGACCGTCAGTGAGCCTGCCGTCGTCGAGCACCTGAAGCAGCACGTTGAACACGTCCGTATGTGCCTTTTCGATCTCATCGAACAGGATCACCTGATAAGGCCTGCGGCGAACCGCCTCCGTGAGCACGCCGCCTTCCTCATAACCCACATAGCCAGGCGGCGCTCCTATAAGCCGTGCAACGGAGTGCTTTTCCATGAACTCGGACATGTCTATGCGCACCATCGCGTGCTCGTCATCGAACAGGAAGGCCGCTAGCGCCTTGGTCAGCTCCGTCTTGCCCACGCCGGTGGGACCAAGGAACATGAAGGAGCCGATGGGCCGGTTGGGGTCCTGAAGCCCGGCGCGTGCGCGGCGCACCGCCTTCGAGACGGCCTGTACCGCCTCGCCCTGGCCGACAACGCGCTTGGCGAGCTCGTCTTCCATGCGCAGCAGTTTCTCGCGTTCGCCTTCGAGCATCTTGTCCACCGGGATGCCCGTCCAGCGGGAGACGATGTGGGCCACATGATCCGGCGTCACGGTCTCCTCGACCATGCTGCCGCCATCGGTGGTAGCTTCCGCCTCGGCCAGCTTCTTCTCCAGCTCCGGGATAACGCCATAAGCCAGTTCGCCAGCGCGCTGGAACTCGCCTTTACGTTGGGCGATGGCAAGCTCATTACGTGCCTCCTCAAGCTGACGCTTGAGATCCGCAGCAAGGCCGAGCTTGTCCTTCTCCGCCTTCCAGGCGCTGGTTAGTCGGGCAGACTCCTCTTCAAGATCGGCAAGCTCCTTCTCCAGCTTTTCCAGCCGGTCCTTGGAGGCTTCGTCCGTTTCTACACGCAGCGCTTCGCGCTCGATCTTGAGCTGCATGATGCGGCGGTCGACCTCATCGAGTTCCTCCGGCTTGGAGTCGACCTGCATCCTCAGACGAGAAGCCGCTTCGTCGACAAGGTCAATGGCCTTATCTGGCAGAAAGCGATCGGTGATGTAGCGGTTCGACAAGTTCGCCGCCGCCACCAATGCCGAGTCGGAGACGCGCACCTTATGATGCTGCTCATACTTTTCCTTGAGCCCGCGCAGGATCGAAATCGTATCCTCTACGGTCGGTTCATTCACATAAACGGGCTGGAAACGGCGGGCGAGCGCCGCATCCTTCTCCACATGCTTACGGTATTCGTCCAGCGTCGTGGCGCCAACGCAGTGGAGCTCGCCACGCGCAAGGGCAGGCTTGAGGAGGTTGGAGGCGTCCATTGCCCCTTCTGCCCTTCCTGCGCCTACCAGCGTGTGCATCTCATCAATGAAGAGGATAACGCCGCCGGCGGCTGCCTGAATCTCGGAAAGCACCGCTTTAAGGCGCTCCTCAAACTCGCCGCGATATTTCGCGCCAGCAATCAGCGCGCCCATATCGAGCGCCATGAGCTCTTTGTCCTTGAGCGATTCGGGAACGTCGCCATTGACGATCCGCAGCGCCAGACCTTCGGCGATCGCCGTCTTGCCGACACCAGGCTCGCCGATCAGCACGGGATTGTTCTTGGTGCGGCGGGAGAGGACCTGGATCGTGCGGCGAATCTCGTCGTCACGGCCGATTACCGGATCGAGTTTCCCCGCACGCGCGTCGGCGGTAAGATCGCGCGCATATTTCTTAAGGGCGTCATAGCTCTGCTCGGCGGTGGCAGAATCTGCGGTGCGCCCCTTTCGAAGCTCGTTAATTACCTGATTTAGCGCTGTGGCGGTCACACCCGCCTTTGTCAGGATTTCGGAAGTCTTGGCAGATTTTTCTACAACAAGCGCGGTCAACAGCCTCTCGACCGTTACGTAGCTGTCCCCGGCCTTCCTTGCGATTTCCTCCGCAGTAGCAAAAACCTTGGCGAGCGGCTGAGCCATGTAAAGCTGTCCGCTTCCACCCTCCACCCTGGGCAGCGCCTGCAAGATAGCCTCGACCCCCAGCTTTACATCATTCGGTCGGCCACCCGCACGCTCGATGAGCGAGGCGGCCAGTCCTTCATCATCATCCACGAGCACCTTCAAAATGTGCTCCGGCGTGAACTGCTGGTGATTTCTGGAAAGAGCAAGCGTCTGGGCGGACTGGATGAAGCCGCGCACCCGCTCGGAATATTTCTCAATGTTCATTACCGTGTCTCCATCTCCCTGCCGACCCGCTTTGCGGCATCGGGCAGGCTAATGTGACGGACCCCCAAGACGGCAGGTACCGATGACACAGATATGGGAGCAGTTTGGCAAACCAGCAAGGTCAAAGCGGAAGAAAAAAAGATGCACGCACGAAAAAGGAAAAGGCTATTTTCACCCGCCATAAGACAGGAATCGGCGAGTTTCCCCGGTAGCGTCGGAAGCCCTCCGGCTGGCTGCGGCGCGGGGTGTCACTCCAGCCGCACCTTGCGGCGCCAACGCTGGCACAAGGACTCGCCGGAAGCGGCGCGCCATAGCCGGGATGCCCTGGTGCAGCCGTTTTTCCGCCTCCACTACGAGTACGCCTGCAAAGAGCGGCCAGAAGCGCCGCCCTGCCCGCTCCAACACCTTGTGCAACCGCATGACCCAGCGGCGCCTCGCAGGCGGGAAGTGCAGCGAATCGGCCCATGCCCCCGGCGTGAAATTCGCCTCCCGTAACAGATCGACAAGCTGGGCACGTGAATAGGGCCTGCCCGTGCCGAATGGGGTGTGCTCGAAACGAGCCCACAAGCCGCGCCGGTTGGGAACGACGATGACAAGGCGGCCGCCCGGCGCCAGCACCCTCCAGAGCTCCAGAAGCATCTGCTCCGGATTTTCCGCATGCTCCAGCGCATGCACGAGCAGAATCCGGTCCAGCGCGGCATCGGGCAAGGGCAATTCTTCCTCAAAGACGAGCACTGTAGAAGAAGGCCGCCCCGAGGGCCAGCACACGGCTCCCTGGCGTGCTGGCATCATGGCGAATGCCCGCTCGGCGTCCGGCCCGAAACGGTCCAGCCAGGGCAAGGCATAGCCGAGCCCCATAAGGCGCTCTTCCGGCAGCTTGTTCCAGATGGAGGATAGAGCCATGGCGATCGAACGCTCCGCAAGCCTGCCGAGCAATGTCGCGTAGAAAGTCTTGAGATCGACGATATCGGAATTCATATGACGAACGGTAAGCGCCGATCGTGTCTCCCGCAAGTCGCCCTTGGCGGGTGACAAAACCACTCGTCCGCCCTATCGTTCTGCCACAATGGAGGTTCCCATGACGCTTGAAATTGAACAGTTCATGTGCCGCAGCGACAATTTCGGCATTCTAGCACGGGATAGGGAGACAGGCGCAACGGCGCTGATCGATGCGCCGGAAGAGCACACCATTCTGGAGGCAATAGAGCGAACGGGCTGGACGCCTTCACTGCTTTTGATCACGCATCACCATGTGGACCATGTGGAAGCCAACCTGGCGCTGAAGGAACGCTTCGGACTGACGATCTATGGGCCAGCAAAGGAAGCGGACAAGATTCCCGGCATCGACTGGCAACTGAAGGAAGGCGATACGGTTACTGTCGGCGGGCAAGATGCACTGGTCATCGAGACGCCGGGCCACACGGCAGGCCACATCTCATACCATTTTGCCAAGGCGGGCATTGCGTTTACTGCCGACACGCTCTTCGCGCTCGGATGCGGCAGGCTTCTAGAATGCGAGCCGGCCGCCATGTTGGAATCGCTGAAGAAAATCGCAGCGCTTCCACCAGAGACCACCATCTATTGTGGCCACGAATATACCGAATCAAACGCCCAATTCGCGCTCTCCGTCGACCCGGAGAACGCCGCATTGAGGGAGAGAGCTAGGAAAATCGAGGCATTGCGGAGCGAAGGCAAGCCCACACTTCCAACCACGCTTGCCGAAGAGCTTGCAACAAACCCCTTCCTGCGCTGGCACGATCCGGACATCCGCCGTAATCTCGGCATGGAAAATGCCCCCGATGTGGAGGTCTTCGCCGAGATCCGCAAACGCAAGGACACATTCTGATCAGGCAGTATCGCCAGCCGGAGCTGCGCGCCGCCCGAGCATGCCTGTGGCTGCAAGAACGGCACCGCCGGTGATGAGAAGACACGCGATCAGGATAATTGCCGTCGGCTCCGCCGCGCCGGCGGCGATCAGAATCAGAGTGGACAATAAAGGTGCGGCATAACTGGAAGCCCCAAGCACCTGAATGTTCCCACGCTTTACCCCATAGTCCCAGACATAGAAGGCCGCCCCGACAGGAAGCAGGCCAAGCCCCGCCACTGCCAGCCACTCCCCCAGACCGGATGGCCACACCGTTTCTTCCAGCAGCAGATGACACAGGGCCGATAAAATGGAAGTGGCAGCACAGAACCACGTGACCATTCCTGTCGGCACATCCATGAAGCGGCGCGACAGGAGCGAGTAGCCGGACCAGCATAGCGCACAGGTGGCGGCCGCGGCGTAGCCGAGCCCGTATTGTTTTTCAAAGGTGAAGCCTTGCCCCTTCGTGAGGATGAGGAAAGTGCCGGCCAGCCCCAGAACGGCGCCGGCAACATGATGCCATCCTATCCGTTCGCCCGGCATCAATGCAGAACCCAGAACAATCAGGAGTGGCCAGAGATAGGCAATCAGGCTTGCCTCCACCGCAGGCGCATTGCGAAGTGCCGTGAAGTAGAGAAAGTGATAGCCGAAGAGCCCGCCAATGCCAACGAGCCAGACCGGCAGCGGCACCGGAAAGCGTGCGCGCAGGGCAGGTACTTTGAGCTGTGCGAAGATCCCTACGACGGTTCCAACCGCAAAGGTCATTGCAGAAAGCTGGAAGGGAGGAACCATGCCGGAGGCGGCTGTGAACAGCGCAAGTAACGCCCACATCACGACGGCCGAAAAACCGATCAAGGTGGCCCGCGCCAATTTCATCCTCCCCTACCCCGACTACATGGATCGTGCCTTGATGTGCACCGTTCCGACCTTGGTGGCAATGGTAGCCTCGACGGGGGAGTAGATACCGCCGCCGGCCACGGGTTGGAAGCCAATGCGGATATCGCCGCGGTCGCGCAGGAATCTTATAGTGGAGTGGTTCTTGCGGTAGCCGGCGACCGGTACGAAACGAGCACGGCAAGTAATGGTGGCGCCGGCGAAGCTTTCACTGCCTGCTGCTGGCTGTAGCACGATGTCCGCGCGGGTCTCGCCATCGTAGACCCTGACGGTCCGGTTGCAGACCCTTTCCGGATCGGAGGCAGGCAGCATCAGGGCCGAAAGCGGGTCAACGACACCGGAAAGATGGCGCTGTCCAAGTGGAACCCAATCCGACCCGCGTTTTTTGAGTTCGGGCCGGTTTACCGTCTCCGCCACCCTGTCGCGGGCAAAGCGTATCTCGGTCATCTGCTTCTTCCGCCCGCTGCGATAGTCAAGCGTGTAACGCTCCGGTCGGCTTGCGCCACGACCGAATCGGCCCATAACGGTCACGGTTCCATCGGTACGGTCAAAGATGCGGGCGATGCCGGCGCTGGAAAAGCGGCCCGACACTGCAAAACCCTGGCCCTCGAACCGGCTTTCAAAAATCGCCCGGCCAACGGGTAGCCCGTAAAGAGAGATGTCGTAACGGGTCTGGTAGGATTGTGTCGCTGCGGAGAGCGGAGAGACTGCGGCCGCGAGCAGGACGACCGCCAGCGCGCCACGCAATGCCGCTCCGCGCGTTCGCAAGGGCGTATAAAGGTTACTTTGCATCGTTCTTTCCGGATGCGCATTCCGGTTTTCGGGCCAGCGCCATAGGATGCGCACTACCGGCCTCCAATTCATGCGGCACGGGCCGCTTGCATCCCTTCCATTCAGGCAAAGACGGTAAAATGAGGCGGATGTAAGGAAGCGCAGTTTTGCAGGCACAACCAATCAGGTTCATACCGTTGTGAGACGGTTGAACGAAGGAAAGGCTCTCCGAAGCTCGGATTGTTAAAGCTGGAGACAGGAAGGACAACCTTATGTCACGTATTCTGCCGGCCAGACCACGTTATCAGAAGCGGCGGCGTCACGTCGGGCGGCGAAAGCTCTCCTGCAAAGCAGCTTGGCGTGGAGCCTTGATGCGGCGCTGACGCCATGCGAACGGCCACGGCTGATGGCAGACCGGGTTGCGCATGCCGCGGGCGCTAGCTGCGCCAGACCTTATCGCTGCGAAAAGCGCCCAAACCGCGCTCGTGCCGGCCCCGCCAGCTCTGCATCCGCCGCCGGCCGCCGATTTCGTCGAGGGGGCCGGGCGGCTGCGTTTCCGATGTGGAGCGCCTGACAAGCTATCAAGTACGTCACCACTACGGCCCGGCCGCGCGCTGGAGCGTTGCGAAGGCGGCAACCTATCCACGACAGCTTCAGCAACCACCACCCGCCCCTATGGCGCCCTTGCACGACTCATCCCCGTCAAGTACCTCGATAAGCTCCGAACCAGTGAAGCCAACACGGTCTCATATGTCCTGAACCCGGACAACAACTTGACCGGATGCGGAAAAATCTCTATGGCAAGCCTCGATTTCCACGAGGCCGCAAGTATGTCCGCGCGTCGCCAACTGGTGCGACAATGGAGTTCGGCCCGAAAGATAAGGTAGAAAAAAGATGTCCCGCGCTTGCGAACTGACTGGCAAGGCCGTGATGAGCGGCAACCATGTGAGCCACGCCAACAACAAGACTCGCCGCCGCTTCCTGCCCAACCTTTGCGATGTCACGCTAATGTCCGATGTGCTTGGGCAAAGGTTTCGCCTGCGCATTTCAGCCAGCGCCCTTCGCTCGGTTGAGCACCGGGGAGGGCTCGACGCCTTCCTCATGAAGGCCAAGTCAAACGAGCTTTCGCAGCGCGCTCGCCTCTTGAAGAAGCAGATTGCCAAGAAGCTCGGCGAACAGGCGGAAGCCTAATCATACCTTTGGGGCGGCCTTGCCGCCCACTGGTTCCATAACCCAGGATAAAAAAATGCTTCGCGCAGGCAATGTCTTGCCCTTCATGGCCGCCATGGCGGCCATAGTGGTTGCGTCCAATTTTCTGGTTCAGTTTCCGTTCCAGCATTTCGGCCTTGGCGAGATTCTCACCTGGGGCGCCTTCACCTATCCGGTTGCCTTTCTCGTCAATGACCTGACCAATCGTCGTTTCGGCCCTGCGGCGGCGCGCCGGGTGGTGATGGTCGGATTTGCGCTGGCGGTTGTACTGTCGGTCTGGTTGGCCGGCCCGCGGATTGCGCTCGCTTCAGGAACAGCGTTCCTTTCAGCCCAGCTTCTCGATGTCGCGATATTCAACCGGCTGCGGAACAGCGCCTGGTGGCGCGCCCCACTGATCTCGTCGCTCGCCGGCTCAGTACTCGACACGGTAATATTTTTCTCGCTGGCGTTTGCAGCGGCATTTGCCTTCCTCGATACCGGCTTCGGTCAGCCCGACACCTCGCTCGGCCTGGCGGTTCCGCTTCTTGGCTTCGGGATGAATGTACCGCTTTGGGTATCGCTGGCGTTGGGCGATTTCGGCGTGAAGCTGCTGATCAGCCTAGCAATGCTGGCGCCGTACGGCGCACTTCTATCCTTTCTGCGGCCTGTCGAAGCCGCATAAGAAAAGGCGCCGGACACCGCTGACCCTTCTTTTCAGTTCAGATCGCCCAGCGCGGGCTTCTCCGCCATAACCATGTAATTGACGTCCATGTCACGCGAGCGATTCCAACGGTCGGTCAGCGGATTGTAGACGACGCCCGTGCGGTCCTTCGTCACAAGGCCGGCGGCGGAAAGGGCACGATCCAGTTCCTCCGGCCGCACCAGCTTGCCGTATTGATGTGTGCCCCGCGGCAGCCAGCGCAGCACATATTCCGCGCCGATGATGGCAAGCCCCAGCGCCTTCAATGTCCTGTTGATGGTGGCGACGAACATGATGCCGCCGGGCGTCAGCATCTCAGCACATTTGGCAATGAAGTAGTCTATGTCAGCCACATGCTCGACGACCTCCATATTGAGGATAACGTCGAACTTTTCACCTTGCTCTGCAAGCGCCTCTGCTGTCTCGGCACGATAATCGACCTTCACTCCACTTTCAGCCGCGTGGAGCCGAGCCACCTCGATATTCGTTTCCGAAGCATCGGCGCCGACAACCTCCGCGCCAAGCCTGGCCATCGGCTCGCACAACAGGCCGCCCCCACAGCCAATGTCGAGAAAACGCAGCCCCTCGAAGGGCTTCGCAGCTCGAGGATCGCGCCCAAAACGGGCTGCAACATGATCGCGGATATAGGCCAGCCGCACCGGATTGAACTTGTGCAGCGGCCGGAATTTTCCATTCGGATTCCACCACTCCGCGGCAAGCGCGGAAAATCGCTCAATCTCACCAGCGTCGATGGATGTTCGTCGGGCTTCGGACATAGATGCATTTCTCCTGTCGCGACGCAATGAAGTCGTGCGAGAAACCGCCAATGTCAACCCTGCTGGCGTTCACAGTTGGTGATATGCATGCGTTGCTTGCGGAATCTGCCCGCTTTGGATAAGGGAAGGCCCGTCTTTCGTAAGGCAAAGAATTCACAATGGCGGGTCTTCCGCTGATCCAACAATAAGAAGGCACATCCCGAACTATGGCGCGCCTCGTGATGAAATTCGGCGGATCTTCCGTCGCCGATCTTGACCGCATTCACAATGTGGCACGTCACGTTAAACGCGAGGTGGATGCGGGACATCAAGTTGCGGTTGTCGTCTCTGCCATGGCCGGCAAGACGAACGAACTGGTATCCTGGGCGCAGGGCATGCCGAAGGCGACGGGTGCCTCCTCCCTCGTCTATGACGCCCGTGAATACGATGCAATCATCGCCTCGGGCGAACAGGTAACGAGCGGCCTGCTTGCAATCGCGCTTCAATCCATCGGTGTCGATGCCCGCTCCTGGCAGGGCTGGCAAATTCCCATACGTACGGACAACGCGCATGGCGCCGCCCGCATCCGTGAAATAGACGGAGAAGAGATAGTCCGCCGCATGAAGATGGGCCAGGTGGCTGTCGTGACCGGCTTTCAGGGTTTGGCGCCCGACAACCGTATTGCCACACTTGGGCGCGGAGGTTCCGATACGAGCGCAGTTGCGCTGGCCGCGGCACTCAGGGCCGACCGCTGCGACATCTATACAGATGTGGACGGCGTCTACACGACCGATCCCCGGATCGTGCCTGCGGCGCGGCGGCTTGCCAAAATTTCTTTCGAGGAAATGCTCGAAATGGCGTCGCTCGGTGCGAAGGTCCTGCAGGTCCGCTCAGTTGAGCTTGCCATGGTGCACAAGGTCAGGACTTTCGTAAGATCGTCGTTTGAGGATCCCGATGCGCCGGGCATGGGGGATTTTGGAGCTCCTCCCGGCACGCTCATATGCGATGAGGAAGAAATCGTGGAACAGCAAGTCGTCACCGGCATCGCCTATGCCAAGGATGAGGCTCAGATCTCGCTGCGCCGGGTGTCGGACCGGCCCGGTGTCTCGGCCGCCATCTTCGGGCCCCTCGCCGAAGCCAACATCAATGTGGACATGATCGTCCAAAACATCTCCGAAGATGGGTCGAAGACGGATATTACCTTCACGGTGCCTACAGGCGATGTGGAGAAGGCCGTCAAGATCCTTGAAAAAGCGCGCGACAGTGTCGGATTCGATGCGCTTCAGTCCGAGGCCGGGCTGGTGAAGGTCTCGGTAATCGGCATCGGGATGCGCAGCCATGCAGGCGTTGCCGCCACGGCTTTCAAGGCCCTGGCGGAGAAAGGCATCAATATCCGCGCAATCACGACTTCCGAGATAAAAATTTCTATATTGATTGATGGGCCCTATGCGGAACTGGCCGTAAGAACTTTGCATTCCGTCTACGGGCTCGATAAACAATAATGCATCAGGGCAGTTTGTCTTGAAGCAACCCGCCGCGCCCACCTGAGGGCCACCGGCCAGTCACTTGGAGCCGCATGCGAGAAACCACCGCAGGGCCGCGCGTACTGCTAAAGCGCCTCCGCGAGATCATGGCGGAGCCTGCCGAGCCGCAGCGTCGGCTCGACAGAATCGTACGCGAGATCGCCCAGAACATGGTGGCAGAAGTCTGCTCGCTCTACATCCTGCGCGCAGACTCGGTGCTGGAGCTGTACGCAACCGAAGGCCTTAACCCCAAGGCTGTCCATCTTGCGCAGTTACGGCTTGGCCAAGGCCTAGTCGGAACCATTGCGGCCAGCGCAAGGCCCCTCAACCTGAGTGACGCGCAGAAGCATCCGGCTTTTGCCTATCTGCCCGAGACGGGAGAAGAAATTTACCACTCCTTCCTTGGCGTGCCTGTTCTGCGGGCCGGGCGGACGCTTGGCGTCCTCGTGGTGCAGAACCGCACCATGCGCCATTACCGCGAGGATGAGGTGGAGGCTCTCGAAACGGTTGCCATGGTAATGGCCGAACTGATCGCCACAGGCGACCTTGCGCGGCTTACCCGGCCCGGAATCGAGCTCGACCTTAGACGCTCGGTGCACCTGAGGGGCCACGTCTTCAATGAGGGCATCGGGCTTGGCCACGTGGTTCTGCACGAGCCGCGGGTGGTGGTGACCAACCTCTTCAACGAAGACAGTGAGCAGGAACTGGAGCGGCTTGAGCAGGCCCTCTCCTCGTTGCGCCTGTCCATCGACGACATGCTATCGCGGGGGGATGTCGCCTTTGAAGGCGAGCATCGGGCGGTGCTCGAAGCCTATCGCATGTTCGCCAACGATCATGGCTGGGTGCGGCGGTTGGAAGAAGCCGTGCGGAACGGGCTGACCGCGGAGGCAGCCGTTGAAAAGGTGCAGAGCGATATGCGCGCTCGCATGCTGCACATGACCGACCCCTATCTGCGCGAGCGCATGAGCGACTTCGATGATCTTGCCAACCGGCTCCTGCGCCAGCTTATGGGCCTTGACCCGGAGGCGCTGGCGGAAATCGTTCCGAAGGATGCCATTCTCGTTGCCCGCTCCATGGGCGCGGCCGAACTGCTCGATTACCCGCGCGAGCGTCTGCGAGGCCTGGTGCTGGAAGAAGGAGCGGCAACCAGCCATATCGTTATCGTCGCTCGCGCTATCGGCGTTCCGACCGTAGGCCAGGTGAAGGGCGCCGTCGCAATGTCCGAGAATGGCGACGCGATAATTGTAGATGGCGATGACGGGCAGGTGCATCTGCGGCCGCAGGCCGATATCGAGGCGGTTTATGCGGAGAAAGTGCGTTTCCGCGCCCGCCGCCAGAAGCTTTACCGAGAATTGCGCAATTCGCCTTCGCGGACCAAGGACGGGGTTTCCATCGAGCTTCTCATGAATGCGGGGCTGGCGGTAGACCTGCCGCAGCTTGCCCAATCGGGCGCTGCCGGAATCGGGCTGTTCCGCACGGAACTCCAGTTCATGATAGCCTCTACCTTCCCGAAGGTGGAGGCGCAGGAGCGGTTTTATCGTGAGGTGCTCGACGCTGCTGGGGACAAGCCAGTGACGTTCCGCACGATCGATATCGGGGGCGACAAGGTGCTGCCCTATTTCAAGAGCGTCCAGCACGAGGAAAACCCTGCCCTTGGATGGCGGGCGATCAGACTGACACTTGATCGGCCAGGTCTTTTGCGCACCCAGATCAGGGCGCTGCTCAAGGCAGCCGGAGGGCGCGAGCTGAAGCTTATGCTGCCCATGGTCACCGAGGTGGATGAAATCCGCAAAGCGCGCGAGATTATCAGCCGTGAAGTCCGGCATCTGTCTAAATTCGCCTATCTACTGCCGACAAGCCTGAAGCTCGGCGCGATGATCGAGGTGCCGGCGCTGCTTTGGCAGCTTGAGGAGCTGATGCAGGCGGTGGATTTCGTCTCCGTCGGATCGAACGACCTGTTTCAGTTCGTGACCGCCACCGATAGGGGTAACACGCTGATTGCCGACCGCTTCGACCCGATCGGCGCTCCATTCTTACGACTCCTTCGCCAGATCGCCGAAGCGGGTCAGGCTGCACACACGCCTGTCACACTATGCGGTGAACTCGCGGGGCGCCCGATCTCGGCCATGGCGCTCCTGGCAATAGGCTTCCGCTCCATCTCCATGGCGGCGGCTTCAATAGGCCCTGTGAAGGCAATGGTGCGCGAACTTCCACTCGGCGAACTTACAGACCTGATGGAAAAGGCTCTTGCCAATCACAGCCCCGTAACCGATATCCGCGCTGAACTGATGCAGTTTGCCTCTAGCCACGACATTCCTCTTTAAGACAAGATCTTTTTCGATGACCGAGTTGCCGCGCGAACGCATGGATCAGGTTTTGAAGCGTTTTGAACTGATCGAAACGCAGATGGCGGCTGGGCCTGCGCCAGAGGCTTATGTCAAGCTTGCATCGGAATATGCCGAGTTGAAGGAGATTGCCGACCATATCCGCGCGCTCAAGAAGGCGGAAGCGGAGCTTTCCGACCTGGAGGCGATAATTTCCGATAAGGAAACAGAGCGCGAGATGCGCGAACTCGCCGAGGCCGACTTCGAAGAGGTCAAGGAACGTATCCAAAAGCTGCGGGACGAACTACAGATCATGCTGCTGCCCAAGGACGAGGCAGACGAAAAGAACGCGATCTTGGAGATCCGGGCAGGCACGGGCGGTGACGAGGCTGCCCTTTTTGCAGGAGACCTGTTCCGCATGTATGAGCGATATGCGGGTGAACAGGGCTGGAGGGTGGAAGTGGTATCTGCCAGCGAGGGGGAAGCTGGCGGCTATAAGGAAATTATTGCCACCATCTCCGGGCGAGGAGTGTTTTCGCGGCTCAAGTTCGAATCCGGCGTTCATCGGGTGCAGCGCGTGCCAGCAACCGAGGCCCAGGGCCGCATCCATACATCCGCGGCCACCGTGGCCGTTCTGCCGGAAGCCGAAGAGGTGGACATCGAGATCAAGCCAGAGGACATCCGCATCGACACCATGCGTGCCTCAGGCGCCGGCGGACAGCACGTCAACACCACCGATTCGGCCGTCCGTGTCACGCACATACCCACAGGTATCGTGGTTGTGCAATCGGAGAAGTCGCAGCACCAGAACCGTGCCCGGGCAATGCAGATTTTGCGGGCCCGGCTGTTCGATGCCGAGCGGACGAAAGCAGCGGAAGAACGCTCCGAGACCAGGCGCCTGCAAGTGGGCACTGGCGATCGCTCCGAACGCATCCGGACCTACAATTTTCCCCAGGGACGTATTACCGATCACCGCATCAACCTTACGCTATACAAGCTCGACCGGGTGATGGAAGGCGAACTCGACGAGGTAATCGACGCGCTCATCGCAGACCATCAGTCGAAACTTCTGGCTGCGGAAAGTGCCGAAGACTAAGATTTCCTTCACTCTGGGGACCTTGCTTGACGAAGCCCGTCGAAGGCTAAGCGAAGCCAAAGTCGACGATCCGGCATTGGAAGCGCGAGTCCTCGTCGAACATTTTACCGGCACAAAGAGGATCGATTCGATTACACGGCCGGCAAGTCCGGTTGAAACGAGCGCAGTCGATGCCGTTCTTTCGGCTATTGAGCAGCGGCGGGAAGGCATGCCAATCTACCGGAGTCTTGGTTACCGGGAGTTCTACGGGCTGAAGCTTCTCATGTCGCCCGAAACTCTGGAGCCGCGCCCCGATACCGAAACGCTTGTTGAGCTCGCGTTACCCGTGGTGCAGCGGATAGCGGAACAGAAAGGCGGATGCCGAATCCTCGATCTTGGCACCGGGACGGGCGCCATTGCGCTGGCTCTTTTGAGTGTCGTCGAGCGTTCCATTGCCGTAGGCACGGATATTTCGCGTGAGGCCCTTGCAACGGCGCGGCGGAATTCCGATATCCACGGCCTGGGAGCGCGGTTCACCACGCTTCTTTCGAACTGGCTGGAAAGTGTAGACGGCCGTTACGATATAATCATCTCCAACCCGCCCTATATATCGGCGGCTGATATGGAGACGCTGCCGCGAGAAGTGCGCCAGCATGATCCAGAAATTGCACTCGATGGCGGCTCCGATGGGCTGCTGCCTTATCGTGAAATCGCATCCGGCGCGCACAAGCATTTGTCCGAGGTCGGTCTGATCGCTCTTGAAACAGGCTATGACCAGAAAGAGGCGGTTGCACAGATCTTCGCCGCAGAAGGTTATACACTGTTAAGCGCAAGGCGAGATCTCGGCGGTCGTGACAGAGCAATGCTCTTTGCTCCTGCTGCTTCAGGATGGATTTAGTGGGAAAAAAGACTTGGCAAATAGCAGGAATGCCGCTAGGTTCCGGCTACCGATGAGGCGAAGCAGGCAGCGCCAGTTTCGATTCGGTTTCCGCGGACAGACTGCTTCCTGGCGTTTAAAACGCATATCTTTCGTGCGGGGATCATCGGGTAAATTTGACATGAAGCGGATCGGGCATGGCATTCGCGGCCATTCGTAAGGACGCGGCACACCGCCAAGGGGAAATGTGAGGGACGGCTCGACGCCCGTTTTCTCCGCCAATCAATACGCGAAATTGAAAATACAAGAGTCGTCTCAAGTGAAGAGAATGGAATGAGGCCACAACAGCAAAACAGGCGCATGCGCGGGCGCGGCGGCAACAATAACCGCAAGGGTCCCAATCCCCTTACCCGCAGCTATGAAAGCAATGGTCCGGACGTGAAGATCCGAGGCACGGCTCAGCAGATAGCCGACAAATATGCAGCACTTGCACGAGACGCCCAGAGCGCCGGTGACCGCGTTATGGCGGAAAATTATCTGCAGCATGCCGAGCATTTTAACCGCATCATCGCTGCAGCCATGGCGCAGATGCAACCCCAGCAGCAAATGCGGGATACTCGGGGCGAAGATTTCGATAGTGATACGGACGAACGCGAGGATGATGAGGCTCCGGCCGCTGCCAGCCCCGCGCCTTCAAAGCCGGTCGAGGACGGAATGGGCCCCCAGCCGGTGATCGAGGGGACTCCTGCCGAGGTGGCGCTTAAGGAACAGCCTGTAGCCAACGAGCGGCAGGCGAGCAGATCAACTCGCACTAAGGCCAATGGCCAGAAGGCCGCCAACGGCAAGGCCGACACCAAGAGCGAAAAGGCCGACACCAAGAACGAAGAAGTGCCCGAAGCCGCGAAAGCAGCAGAGGAAGCCGAAGCCGCACCGAAACCCAAGCGCACGACGCGGCGCACGCGCACGCGCAAGACGGATGAAGCGGCTGCAACGGCAGAAACAGGCGATACCTCCCAAGCATCGGAGGAAGCAGCCGCTCAAGGCTGAAGCTTCAGAGCCGGGCCGCGCACCAGTATACAACAGGACATTGCCCACCTTGCATTGTAGTGGGCGCGATCCAGGCGTCAGGCGTTCTCAAGCAACACCCCATCGCCGAGGAGATCGTATTTCTCCTGGTGCCGCCTGCTAGGCGGGATGAAGAGGGGCTGAAACGCCTTGGGTTCTCCCTTTGCGGTGAGTTAGTCACCATGCTGGCTTTGGGCCGGCATGGATGACCATGCCGCTTTCCCGTGATCTTCGCGAACATGTGGCGGCGGTGAAGCAGGAAGGATGTCGCGGCACCAGCAGCCCGCTTCGATATAGCGTCAGCGCGGCTATCAAACGGGTGAAGCGCTTCGCCTGGCCTAACGAGAGGTCATCGGCCAAAGAAGCTTTCACACAAGCATGCCCAAGGTTGCGGCGGCGTTGTGCCCTTCACGCTGCCGTTGCCACCCGGGTCAACCGGGCGCTCAGGGCCAAATACGAAGCTCTCCCGGTAAGCCTGTCAAGGTAGCGATCACCGCCACCATCGTTCCCGCGAACGCTCTCATCAGGCACGGCCGCAAGATCGCCTCCCTCTCCGCGTTGACCAGGATCCTTTAGTACTAACCGTCGCCGCGAACTACTTGTGCCAGCGCGCCGATCTGTTCCAGATCGTAGGGTGTGGTCTGATAGACCTGATTGATCCAGTTGCCAAAGAGCAGATGAGCGTGCGAACGCCAGCGGTTAAGCGGCGGGCTCGTCGGATCATCGTCAGGAAAATACCCGTGTGGCACACCGATGGACACGCCAGCGGCCACATCGCGCTCATACTCCTCCTTCAGCGAGGTGGAATCATATTCAATGTGGTTGAACATGTAGAGGCGGTTACCCGTCGTCTCGGTAAGCAGACACGGCCCCGTGACATCCGACTCCATCAGCACTTCAAGCCCCGAACCGGCAGGGATGTCAGCACGGCGCACTTCCGTCCAACGTGAGACGGGAATGGCAAAGTCATCCGAGAAGCCAGCCAGATAGGGAGAAGCCGGCGCATTGTTACGATGCCGGAACACGCCGAACGCCTTCTTTTGAAGCGTGTGTTTCGGAATTCGGTGGAAATGCCAGGCAGCGGCCATAGCACCCCAGCAAATGAAGAAGGACGAATGAACATTGGATTTCGTCCATTCGAAAATACGGGACAGCTCATCCCAGTAAGTCACCTCCTCGAAGGGCAGCAACTCCACCGGGGCGCCAGTAACGATGAAGCCGTCGAACTTGCGGTCCGCCACCTCCTCCCATGTCTGGTAGAAGGAAATGAGATGGTCTTCCGGCGTGTTCTTGGCCCTGTGATTGCCGATGCGGATTAGTGTCAGTTCCACCTGCAGTGGCGTCGCGCCGATCAGCCGGGCAAACTGGGTCTCGGTGCGAATCTTGTTCGGCATGAGGTTGAGGAGCCCGATCTGCAACGGCCGAATGTCCTGGCGCAGCGCCGTTCCCTCGTCCATCACTGAGATGCCCTCGCGTACAAGCACGTCGCGAGCGGGGAGCTGGTCGGGAATCTTGATGGGCATTCTGCGGCTCCAAAACAAAAGACCGGCGGCGAAATCGCGGCCGGTCTCAGCAGATTTGCATCGCTCGGCCTTTTAGCAACTTGTTTTACGTGGCTGCAAGCCGACCGGCCAAATCACCACGAACTGCAAGTTATTTAGGACCGGCTACCCTTTGCGTCAATGGACCTGATGAGCTAAAGCAGGCCGCTTCGATCACTGGAACTGTTCTGATGACAATGCCCGACCGCCCGCAGCCCAAGCCTGGCATCATGGATATAGCTGCCTATGTGCCCGGCCGCGAGACCGCAGCAGGCGCAGCCAAGGTTTGGAAGCTATCCTCCAATGAGACGCCTCTCGGCCCCTCCCCGGCGGCTGTTCAGGCAATCGAAGCGGCAAGCCGCCATCTGGAGATTTATCCCGATGGCGCTGCGACCAAGCTGCGCGAGGCGATTGCCGAAGTGCACGGGCTCAACCCGGCAAACATCCTGTGCTCCAACGGATCGGACGAATTGCTTGGCCTGCTTGCCCATACCTATCTGAAGCCCGGCGATGAAGGCATCTATACCGAGCACGGTTTCCTGGTCTACCGCATCCAGATCCTGGCAGCGGGCGCAACGCCTGTCGTGGCAAAAGAGAAGGATGAGCGGGCCGACGTGGACGCCATTCTCGCCTGCGTGACGGAGCGCACAAGGGTGATCTTCCTTGCCAATCCCAACAATCCTACCGGCACCTACCTGCCGGTGGACGAGGTGCGTCGCCTGAGGGCGAGCGTGCCTCAGCATGTGCTTCTGGTGCTGGACGCAGCCTATGCCGAGTACGTCCGGCGCAACGACTACGAGGCGGGAATTGAACTCGTATCCTCCTCGGAAAACGTCGTCATGACGCGGACCTTCTCGAAAATTTACGGGCTGGCGGGCCTTCGTATCGGCTGGATGTATGCGCCTGCCCATGTGATCAACGCCGTGAACCGGGTGCGCGGACCGTTCAACGTCAACGCGCTTGCCATCGAAGCGGGAGCGGCGGCTGTTCGCGACAAGGTGCATCTGGAAAATGCAATCGCCCATAACAGAACCTGGTGCGACTGGCTGACGAGGGAATTGACCGAACTCGGTCTGAGGGTAACTCCGAGCGTCGGCAATTTTGTCCTGATCCATTTCCCGCATGACAGCGGCAAGTCGGCCGCCGAAGCTGACACCTATCTGACTGCGCGCGGCTATATCTTGCGGCGGGTAGATGCTTATGGCTTCCCAGACGCATTGCGCATGTCGGTGGGAGCGGAAGAAGCAAACCGCGGCGTGGTTGCGGCCATTACCGAGTTCCTGAAAGGCTGATGCCTGTGCCCAAGTTTGAAAAGATCGCATTGATCGGTATCGGTCTCATCGGCTCCTCGCTGGCGCGCGTCATCCGCCGCGAGGATCTGGCACAGTCCATAGCGATTTCCACAAGGCGGCCCGAAACACTCGCACGCGCTCGTGAGCTTCGACTTGGGGACGAGTATCACGCAAGAGCAGGCGACGCCGTCGCCGATGCGGATCTGGTGATCGTATCGGTGCCTGTGGGCGCGTCCGGCCAAGTCGCAGAAGCGATTTCGGACGTTCTCAAACCGGGCGCAATCGTTACCGATGTCGGCTCCACGAAAGCCTCGGTCATCCGCCAGATGGCGCCGGTTCTGCCGGAATCGGTGCACTTCATCCCCGGCCACCCGATCGCGGGCACGGAGCATTCCGGGCCGGATGCCGGCTTTGCCGACCTCTTTGACGGGCGCTGGTGCATCCTCACGCCCCTGCCTGCAACAGACGAGAAGGCACTGCAGAATCTGACGCAATTCTGGGAAAGGTGCGGCTCCAAAGTTGATACCATGGGCGCGGAGCACCACGACATGGTGTTAGCCATCGTCTCACACCTGCCGCACCTCATCGCCTACAATATCGTGGGCACCGCCGATGACCTGGAGACCGTAACCAAATCGGAAGTGATCAAGTATTCAGCTTCCGGTTTCCGCGATTTCACGCGGCTTGCGGCTTCCGATCCGACCATGTGGCGCGACGTTTGCCTGCACAACCGCGACGCAATTCTGGAGATGCTGGCGCGGTTCTCGGAGGATCTCTCTGCGCTTCAGCGGGCTATCCGGTGGGGTGACGGGGAGAAGCTTTTCGACCTTTTCACCCGCACCCGCGCGATCCGCCGCTCCATCATCGAAGCGGGGCAGGAAGTGGATGCGCCCAATTTCGGGCGCCACGCGGCGCTGCATCCGCAAAAATCAGACGTAGAATAAAACGCGCCTTCCCCGGCATATTGGATGAGCCGGATCAGCACGCGCTTGGTCTTTAGATCGGGGGAATGCGCCCGAGGGGCATGAACCCAGCAAATACCCGCCCGCGCACAATTTTTAGCTGGATCGGTACATCGTCGAATGCGGTCGCCATCTTCGCAACTTCGCTGCCCACGCTTGGAAAGAGCTTTGCAAGAATAACGGCCAGCTTTCCGGCGTCCTGCATCCGGATGGTCAGGTCAGCATCTATAAGACCATCAAAGCTGATCGAGATAGGACCGGAAAGAGCAAGAGCCGCATCTTCGCCCACAAGGCCAACGACCATTTCCTTCACCAGTGCGGAATGGCCTTTAACGTCCAGCGATTCGCCCCGAAACAGGCTGATCCCACCATTCACGACAGCAAGCACCCTGCCCTCCAGCGGTGGAACATCGGGGATAACCCCTTCACTCAGCATCAGCCCCTGAAAACTGAAGGCCGTCTCCAGATCGTTCTCCTTCTGGCGCGAATGGAGCATCGCGGAAGCAAGGACCGCAATCAACGAGCCACCCTCTAGCGGAGCAAGCTCCACGTTGCGCCCTTCAAGCGCAATACTTTCGGGAAGCCGCGAGGCAAGCCTGGTGCTGCCCCTCAGGCTGTCCCAGGATACAGTTAGCGGCAGGACAAAAGGAAGCTGGATGGTGGCCGGACCATCCAGCTCGCCCAGGACGCGACGTGGCCGGTAGACATTGGCCGCGGAGCGCAAGGTGCCAGCCCTGAAGGAAATCCCGCTTCTCACATTTTCATAGAACACGCTGCGGCAGAATATGCCAATTCGGAAGGGGAAGCCTCTTGCCTCCGGCTCTTCGCAATGCGCGCGCACACCGTCGCCATTGATTGCCGCCACTGACAGCGCGGCGCGGCGCTCCAGCATATTGGCCGCATAGTGCCAAAGGCCGGTATAGGCCAGAACAGCGACGATAATTGCCGCCGCCAGCCATAAAATGCGACGGGAAAACCGTGAGCCCGTCTGTGTTCTTGACGCCATCCCACCTCTCCCGCTACCCGAATCAGCTCCTGCCATTCATGGCTTCGTAGAGTTCAGGTTAAATGGACAATTTTTGGGTATTTGGCTACGGATCGCTCATGTGGCGCCCCGGTTTTGCCCATGTGGAGACGAGAAAAGCAAGACTTTACGGCTATCGCCGTGCGCTTTGTGTCAAATCCCACATTCACCGCGGCACCCCGCAACGGCCGGGCCTCGTCCTTGGTCTTGATCGGGGCGGATCATGCCTCGGTCTAGCCTTCTCTGTGCCTGGCGCGCTTTCCGCCGAAGTGCTCGCCTATCTGCGCGAGCGCGAATTGGTGACAAATGTGTATCTGGAGCGACGCCTTCCCGTCCGCCTTGAGGGTGGACCGGTCGTGGAAGCGCTGGCCTATGTCGTCGACCGAACGCACTTCCAATATGCGGGCAAGCTGGACGCCGCGTCCGCCGCTCAGAGGGTTTCTGGAGCCACCGGGCGGTCCGGGCCCAATGAAGAATATGTCATCAACACTGTCCAGCATCTGAGGGCACTGGGGATCCGGGATCCCTGGCTGGAAGAGGTTGCAGAGCTGATCGCATGATCAGTGAGGTTCAGAGAACTGCGGCCCTTGCCGGCGTGCCGATTTCGATCCCCAGTTCAGCCAACCGGCGGCATGCCGTTTCAGGCAGCGGTGGTGGATTGGGCCCGGTTGCTGCCTCGATCAGCAAGGCGTCGCATGCAGCCTCGGTTTCACTGATAAGACGATCCCGAAATTCCTCGCGTGGGAGCCCAGGTTCGATCGGCGGCAGGAAGCGGGCGTGAATGGTCCCGGGATGGCGCAGAAACTTGCGGCGGGGCCAGTAAAGGCCCGCGACATGGGCAACCGGCACAACCGGCACGCCCAGTTCGGCATAAAGCTCGACTATGCCGTACTTGTAGAGGGGCTCCGCGCCGGGAGGCCGGCGCGTGCCTTCCGGGTAGATGATGAGTTGGCGATCCTCTTTCATGCGCTCCTTGGCCGCCGCGACGGCCTTTTTCAACGCTCTTGCTCGGCTTCCACGGTCGATCGGGATCATTCGCATCTTGGCGACATACCAACCAAAGAACGGTATCCATACCAGTTCCCGCTTGAGGATATAGACAGGATCGGGGATCCACGGCAGGAAGGCGATCGTGTCCCAGAAGGATTGGTGCTTGGGCGCAATGATGCACGGCCCTTCAGGAAGGTTCTCCAGCCCGGAAATCTCCACTCGTGTACCTGCCAGAACCTTGTGCAGCCAGAGCGATGAAGCAGCCCAGACCTTCGGTACGAACCAGGCCTTCTTGCGCGGCAGCAGGAAGTAAACAGGTGTCCAGAAAATCATCTGGACGATCAGGTTGAGATAGAAAGAAACGTTGAAAGCCAGCGAGCGGAGGATGAGCATTGAAAGTCCCGGATCGAGGCGCAACTTCACGCCCCGATGCCGTGACTAGCCCAATTGGGCTTACAGGCAAAGTGCGAAGAACTGTACCGCGTGCATAGCAGCTACCTTGTTGCAGCCGCTGCACTGAACTCCTGAACGTGCTCGGTGCCGGAAAACAGCAGGAGACCACGGGCAAGGGATGCCAGATACTTCGCATATTCGGTCATCAGCACCCGCAGTGCATCGGGATTGGTCAGCCAAGCGCCGACCGTCAGTGGTGTGTTAACGACAGGGTAAGGATGCAGGTCCGCGCCCGGCAATATGCGGCGCATCTCCAAGAGGCTGCGGGGTATATGGTAATTGTTGGTGACTATAATGATGCTGCCATAAGTGTTGGCGCTTGCCCACTTCGCACTCTCCTCGGCATTGCCGATGGTATTGAGCGCGGCACGGTCGATATCGACGCAACATCTGAAGAGGTCCGTGTCACTGCCGGTTGCCATCCGTAGATCGTCCGCGCGCGCGATGGGGTTGACGCCGCTGATAAGAAGCCGCCGACCCTTCCCCGCCTTCAGAAGTCCTAGTCCGGCATCAATGCGTGACTGACCTCCAGTCAGTACGACGATCCCGTCCGCGGATTGGAGTTCTCTGGGCGGTTCAAGATGCGCGACATGGTCAGCGAAAACAGCAAATCCGGCCAGGAAAGCACCGATACTAAAAAGGAAAACAGCGGCTACCGCGCGGAACGCAATGCGCCCGAATCGTCGGCGCTTGTAGCCAGCCCCCGCGTGTAAGGCCGCAAGTTCACTCATTCTATATCGCTAACCTCAAAATACAGTAAATGCCAGTCCCCGCTGGGGAGAACGGCTTAAAAAAAAATTACGGCTGGCTTCAGCCCGTGATCGGCCCTTTCATGGCTCGATCCGCCTAAGATAGGCCATTACGGTGACGTGGGAGGTGGCGGCGGTTAAGACGGCGATGAGCAGCACGATCAAGGCCACGCCCAGATAGCCTGAGAGGCCGATGGAGAACGTGCCAAAAAGGGCGGCAGCCTGGTCGCCCTCCGGTGTGGCGATGTTGCGTGAGGACCACCATGACACGATCACGAAAACAATGACGGCGACCAGCCCTCCCGCCACCGCGCCGCGTGCGCCAGCCAGAAGGAAATGCCTGCGGAATTGACGGGCAATGAAGATCGCTTCCGCACCCACGAAATGAAGAACTTCTATGACATGTCCGTTACCCGCCATCGCGCCTCGCGTGGCAAAGATGACGGTGAGCGCCGTAGCTGAAAGCATCAGAGCCAAGACTCCCATGCCGATCGTGACTGTGGTGCGGGACATGGCAACCAGCCTGTCTACCCATGTGCGATGGTCGTCGAGGATCGCATTCGGAACTGCTTGCCGGAGTTCTGCGCGCATGGCGGCAAAATCGGGTTTGTCTGCCGGATCAATGGTGACGATGATGAGGCGCGGCACCGGCAGTTCGTTGATATCCAGCCCGGGCCCGAGCCACGGCTCAAGAAGACGAGCGGTTGCCGTGTCGCTCACGATCGAAGCATCGCGCACGCCGTGATAGCTGGCGGCAATTCGCCTGGCGGTAGCCAGAGCTCCCCCCATATCCAGGCCCTCCGCCGGCTTGATCTGAATGGTCGCCTCGCGAGCAATCTGCGTCTGCCAGGTGGAAGCGGTATCACGTACCAACGTCACTGCACCGAGTGTGAGGCAGGACAGAAAGGTCATGATGGCAATGACAAGCACCATTGCCCGCCCCGCCACATTCTCCCTTGGCACGATTGCTGTCTGTCCATGGCGCAGAAGCGAGCGTTTCCATCTGGCGCCGATTGCAGTGCTGACGCGCTGTGCGAGACTCCTGGCGATCGCCCCGGCTCCGCTGGACGCCCTAGTCATAGATTTCGAGCCTTCCGCCGGAAAGAACCATGCGGCGCGCATCCACCTGGTCCATGAGGCCGATGTCGTGCGTCGCGATTAGCACGGCGGTTCCCATACGGTTAAGTTCAATCATGAGGTGCAGGAGCCGCCGCGCAAGTTGCGGGTCCACATTGCCGGTAGGCTCGTCCGCCAGCAGGATGCGTGGCTGCTCGACAAGCGCGCGTGCGATCGCGGCACGTTGCTTTTCTCCACCCGACAGGACCGGTGGCAGCACATGCATGCGGTCGCCCAGGCCAACCCATCGCAGAAGTTCCACCACGTCAGCGCGGTAGCTTGATTCTTCCTTTCCGCGCACGCGTAGAGGCAAAGCCACATTTTCATAGGTAGTCAGATGATCAAGCAGGCGGAAATCCTGGAAGACCACGCCGATGCGGCGGCGAAGATGCGGCAGTTCCTCGCGCGTGATCCGCGAGCGATCCTTGCCGAAGATAGTGATAAGGCCTCGCGTCGGCCGCAACGACATGAAAAGAAGCCGGAGCAGGGTCGTCTTGCCAGTTCCCGATGGCCCACTCAAGAACTGAAAAGACTTGTCAGGCAGGTGAAAGGAGACATCGCGAAGGACCTCCGGACCCATACCATATCTAAGACCTACATTCTCGAAGCGGATCACGTGGACAGACCTGCATTGACGAGGAACGGGGACCGCCGGCGGGAAAGGGGCGGTATCCCACCATTCATAATTTATGGTTAACGCATCGTGAAGATAGGTGGTGGGAAGCACCGGGTGCGAAGCATCGTTCATTCATATCCCTTATTGAGGAAGAGCGGAAGGATGATCCGGCGCTTGCGACAAAAGACGGTAGAGATCGAGCGCGATCATCGCTCCGTAAATCCCCGCCAACATCCGGAAATGGCGCGGTCTGGCTTGCGCCCTATTTTCTGGGGACAAGGCGCGGGCAGATTGCGGAGGAAAGCGTGTTGCACTTCTACAGCCGCTGAGCTGTCTCTATTAAAGGTGGTGTGAGATCGGTTCCCGGAAACGTTTGTGGGAGTAAGGACGGATGCCTGTCGTACGCGGCAAGATAATTGAGGTTCTTTACTCCTCATCGGCCATAGCCCGCCGTAACCTTGAACTGGCGAAGGATGTCGCAGGGCGCGACTATAACGATCTTCTTGTGGTTTCCGTCCTCAAGGGCTCGTTCATCTTCGCGGCTGACCTTATCCGCGCAATGCATGATGCGGGCATCTCTCCGGAAGTCGAGTTCATCATGATCTCAAGCTATGGCGGAGGCACGACCAGCGGCGAAATCCGCGTACTGCGCGACATTGAAAGCGACGTGAAGGGCCGCGATGTCCTTCTGATCGACGACATACTGGAATCGGGCAAGACGTTGAAATTTACCCGCGACCTGCTGCTTTCGCGTGGTGCGCGGTCAGTCTCGACAGCCGTCCTCCTCGACAAGCGCTCGCGTCGGCAGGCAGAGCTGGAAGCCGATTTCGTCGGTTTCGAATGCCCGGACTATTTTGTCGTCGGTTATGGGATGGATGTCGCTCACGCCTTCCGGGAACTACCGTTCGTGGGTGTGATCCGGGATGACGCCGAAGAGTGACGTGTTCAGCGAACCGTAAGATTTGCGCGCGACAATTGTGCCATGACCAAAGTGCTTATCGTTGAAGACGATTTTTCTGTCCGAACGTTCACTGCCCGCGCCCTTGCTGCGGCGGGGCATGAGGTGGAAACCGCCGAAGACGGGCTGGACGGGCTGAAGAAAATTCAGGAGGCGGACGGGGCCTTCGATCTCGTGCTGTCCGACATACGCATGCCAGCCATGGACGGCATCGAGATGGCGCGCGCAGCCGCCGCCAGCTTTCCGGGCCTGCGCCTTCTCCTCATGACCGGCTTTGCTGATCAGCGCGAACGCGCAGCGGAACTGGACGGCACCGTCAAGGGTGTAATCAACAAGCCCTTCACGCTTGCTGAAATCCGCGAACGTGTACATAGAGCCCTGGCCGCCTAGCACAGTTCAGGAAAATTCGAGTGTGGAAATTCGTCCACACCGACGTCTGACGCATAAAAAGGACGCTGATCGCGACGAGCTACGGGATTGCCCCGATATCGCCCGCCAGCGGGAGCGATGGCCCAAGAATCTGGACGGGACCAGGACCAACATGCAGCGCGGCGCGGCTGTGCCCCGCGCAGGCAGCGGATCAAAGCGAAGGTTGCCCTAAGTTCATACCGCACTACGGGAAAATCGAGGCGGCCAGGCTGAATTCGTCCCTTCAAGCGGCTCTGGACTCAACGATCCAACCTCGCCATGAGGAAGGGCGTCATTCCTCTTGCAGCGGACCGTTATCGCCGTGCGCAAGCAGAAGTCGCGAAATGTACCGTTCAGCACAAGATCGTGCAGGCAGAGAGCCTCGCGCTCCTGAAGGACGTGGCTAATCTTCGTCCGCCTTGAGCTCGACCGTGTAGTTGAGCGGCAGGCGCCCGCCATCAGCATAGATGGTCTGCCCGGTGAGATAGCTGGCGTCGTCAGAAGCCAGGAAGGCTGCGATGGAGGCAATCTCCCGGGGCTCACCGATCCGCCCCATTGGTGTGCGGGAAAGGATGCGGTTGCGCGCCTCAGGGTCGGCGTTCACGCTGGCCAGCATGTCCGTCATGATCGATCCCGGGCCGATGGCATTGACACGGATGCCGTAGGGAGCGAGCGAAAGAGCCATGACCTTGGTGAGCTGGTTCACCCCGCCCTTGGAGACGGAATAGGGAACCTGGTTGGCGATGGCGAACACTGCATTGACGGAGGACATGTTGATGATCGCTCCGGCAGGCCCGCCTTTTTGCACTTTCTCAACCAGGAAACGAGCTACCGCTTGGCCGACAAGAAAGGCGCCTTTCAGATTCACCTGAAGAACCCGGTCGAAGTCCTCTTCCTTGAGGTCAAGAAAATCCGCCGCGTGGACGATGCCGGCATTGTTCACAAGGACGTCGATATCGCCGAATGCGTCAATAGCCGACGCCATGAGATTATGCACGTCCAGGCTTTTTCCCACATCCGCCTTGACGAACAATACCTGCCCGAGCTTTTCGAGGTCCTTGACTGCACGCTCACCCTTCTGCGCATCGATATCGGCGATGACGACGCGCATTCCTTCCCGCAGGAAGCGCTCCGCTATGGCATAGCCAATACCTCCTGCCGCTCCCGTGACTATTGCCGTTTTTCCATTGAGTGCCATTGTCTCACCCCAACGCGACGGCGCGCACAAGCTGCCAAGCTCCCTGAGGTGTTGTTCGCCTGTTGCACCTGCAGTCTTTGACATCCCGCCGAAAATGCAGTCAAAGCGGCAGTTACGTCAACCGCCCTCCGGCTCTCCGCATGATCAAATGACCAAAATCCTGTCGCTCCTGATCGTGGCCATGATGGTCCTGCACATCATTCGGCCCCTCGGCCTGCCGGGCCTGAGAGAGCGAAGAGACTTCTGGAAGCTGGCTGTAGTCGCCCTGCTGGCGATTGCCCTTACCGCGGTTCTCAGCCACGGCAACTAAAAAAGCCCTCCCCGGGCGGGGAGGGCTTTTCCTGCATTATGCAGCAGCTTCGAGTTCTTGCTTCCAGTTTCCGCTGGCGGCCAGGCCGTTCATTTTTGCGCGGTGGGCAAAGGCGCGCTGAGCGGCGGCGACATTCTCGCTGCGGCCGCTCCATGCCTTCAGCGCGGCGGCCTGTAAGGCGCGTCCGTAAGAGAAAGTAAGCTTCCACGGAACGTCATGGGAAGCGTTCATGATGGAAAGGTGCGCAGTCGCTTCCTCATCGGACTGGCCTCCGGAGAGGAAGGCGATCCCTGGGACCGCAGCGGGCACCGTCGCCTTCAGGCAGCGCACGGTCTTCTCCGCCACTTCTTCGCGGGAAGCCTTGCGCGCATTTTTCCCGTCGATCACCATGTTTGGCTTCAGCACCATACCTTCAAGCATAACGCGGGCATCGTAGAGCTCGGCAAAGACAGTCTTCAGCACCCATTCCGTGACCTCATAACAGCGGTCGATGGAATGGTCGCCGGGCTGACCGTCCATCAGCACTTCAGGCTCGACGATCGGCACGATATTGGCTTCCTGGCAGAGGGCGGCGTAGCGCGCGAGCGCTTGTGCGTTCTGCTTAACTGCCGTCGAACTCGGGAGATTGTCGGAAATGGAGATCACGCCGCGCCACTTGGCAAAGCGCGCACCAAGCGAATGATATTCGGCAAGGCGCTCACGCAGCCCGTCGAGCCCTTCCGTGATCGTTTCGCCGGGAAAGCCTGCCAGCGGCTTGGCGCCCGCATCCACCTTGATGCCGGGAACGGCTCCCGAGCGCGCGATGATTTCTACGAGCGGCGTGCCGTCTTTTGCCTTCTGGCGGAGGGTCTCATCGAAAAGGATGACGCCCGAGATGTAGTTCCGCATTGCTTCCTCCGCGGAAAAAAGCATCTCGCGATAGTCCCGGCGGTTGCCCTCGCTCGACTCCACATTGATCGTGTCGAAGCGTTTCTTGATCGTGCCGCTGCTTTCGTCGGCCGCCAGAATGCCTTTGCCATCGGCCACCATACGGGCAGCGATGTCCTCCAGCCGTTCGCTCATTTGTTATGCCTCCTGTCGTGTACCAAAAACGTCGTTATCAGATGAAGCCTCAAAACGGAATGTCGTCCATAGCTCCTAATCGATTGAAACTAGGGAACTATTTGGAAAGGGCCGCCACCCCGGGGAGGGTCTTGCCTTCCATCCACTCCAGGAAGGCGCCGCCCGCGGTCGAAACGTAGGTAAAATCGTCCGTCACGCCCGCCTTGTTGAGTGCCGCCACCGTGTCGCCTCCACCGGCAACAGAGACCAGTGCGCCTTCGCGAGTGCGTGTGGCAGCATGGCGCGCTGCCGTAAGGGTGGCCGTATCGAAAGGCTCGATTTCAAAGGCACCCAGCGGGCCGTTCCACACGAGCGTTTTTGCCCTGTCGAGCCACTCCTGCACCTTTTCAGATGTCCTGGGGCCGACATCGAGGATCATCGAATCGGCAGGCACAGCATCGATTTGTACCGTTTCGCTCTCCGCCCCCGCCTCGAACTTGCGTGCAACAACGGCGTCCTCCGGCAAGATGATGGCGCACCCAGTACCTGCAGCCTCCATCATAATCTGCTTGGCGGTCTCGCCAAGGTCGTGCTCGCAAAGCGATTTCCCGACATCGGTGCCGCGCGCCGCCAGGAAGGTATTGGCCATGCCACCGCCGATCACGAGCGCGTCCACTTTCTTGACGAGGTTCAAGAGCAGGTCGATCTTGGTGGACACCTTTGCACCACCGACAATGGCAATCACGGGGCGCTGCGGACTGCCGAGCCCCTTTTCGAGTGCCTCCAGTTCAGCCTGCATAACACGACCGGCATAGGCAGGAAGCAGATGGGCGAGCCCCTCGGTCGAGGCATGCGCGCGATGGGCGGCGGAGAACGCGTCGTTGACGTAGATGTCGCCATTTTCGGCGAGAGCACGGGCAAATTCCCGATCGTTCCTTTCCTCACCCGGATGAAAGCGGGTGTTTTCAAGCAGCAGGATCGCCCCATTACCCATCTGCGCCACAGCGTCCTTGGCTTCCTGCCCGATGCAGTCAGCCGCAAAACTGACTGGGCGTCTGACAATCCTCTCCACCGCAGGAGCAATTGGCTTTAGTGATGCTTTCGGATCGCGCGTGCCCTTCGGCCTGCCGAAATGCGCTAGAAGGATCGCTTTCGCCCCGCGGTCGGTAAGCTCCTTCATGGTAGGAGCCACACGCTCAATGCGCGTCGTATCTGTCACCTCGCCATCCTGAACGGGCACGTTAAGATCAACGCGGACGAGCACGCGCTTGCCCGTGATATCCTCAAGATCGTCAAGAGTCCTGAAATCGGCCATCGGTCGCTCCTGGTTAGTGTTGGGGGGAAGATACAGCCAAGCATAAAGGAGACAAGGCCGCCCCCGGCTCTTTGCGGGCGTCGCGAAGTCTCCTGAAGGGGTTCGGTGCGGGAGAGTGTCACCACAGCGTAATACAAGAACAAAACGCCCGGCCGGAGCCGGGCGCATCGATTAGGAAGTCTTCTTGCGGCTCAGCCGATCGTCTTGCCAACCACGGCAGCCACATCGGCCATGCGGTTCGAGAAGCCCCATTCGTTGTCATACCAAGACATGACCCTTACCAGATCGCCGTCGATCACCTTGGTCTGCGGCAAGGCAAAGGTCGACGAGGCCGGATCGTGTGACAGATCAATCGACACTAGCGGCTCGTCAGTATAGGAAAGAATGCCCTTGAGCGGCCCCTCGGTGGCAGCGCTTACAAGGGCCTGATTAACTTCCTCGACCGTGACCGGGCGCTTTGCCACGAACTTGAAGTCGATGACCGACACATTGGGTACCGGTACGCGGATCGATACGCCGTCCAGCTTACCCTGGAGTTCCGGTAGCACGAGGCCAACGGCACGGGCGGCGCCTGTTGAGGTGGGGATCATGGATACCCCTGCTGCGCGGGAGCGGTAAAGGTCCTTGTGCATGGTGTCGAGCGTCGGCTGGTCACCCGTGTAGGCATGTACCGTTGTCATGAAGCCCTTCTCGATGCCAAAGGCATCGTGCAGGACCTTCGCTACCGGAGCGAGGCAGTTGGTGGTGCAGGAGGCATTCGAGATGACGACATGATCCCGGCTGATCTTCTCATGGTTCACCCCGTAGACCACGGTCAGGTCCGCGCCTTCCGAAGGGGCGGAAACAAGCACGCGCTTGGCTCCTGCCTCCAGATGGGCGGACGCCTTCTCCTTGGAGGTGAAGATGCCGGTGCATTCCATCACGATGTCGACGCCAAGATCCTTCCACGGAAGCTTGGATGGGTCGCGCTCCATCAGCACCTTGAAGGACTTCTCGCCGATGCGGATCGAGTCGCCTTCTACCTTCACCTCAGCGGGGAACCTACCATGCACGCTGTCGTAACGCAGCAGATGCGCATTGGATTCGACCGGGCCCAAGTCGTTGACAGCGACGATGTCAATGTCCCTGCGGCCGGATTCATAGATGGCGCGGACGATGTTGCGCCCTATGCGCCCAAATCCGTTAATGGCTACTTTGATGGTCATACGCTACCTCCGGCAAGCTGATGCCGCGCAAGGCGGCAGGGGATGATTACCGTTCCAAAGGAGGCAGCACGAATAGCTTGCGCCTCCAAAAGAATATTCATATTCGCCGCGTCGCGCGGTTGGACAAGCGCTGCCGCTTGCCCACACAACGCTAGCGTGCAGCATTCAAGCGTGCCTCTGCGGCCTTCACTGCCGCTTCCGCTGTAATGCCAAAGTGGCGATAGAGTTCTGGCGCTGGCGCGCTCGCTCCAAAGCCTGTCATGCCAATGAAGATTCCGTCCACGCCGATGAAGCGGTCCCAACCCTGACGCACTCCGGCCTCGATGGCGATACGGACCGGCGCAGAGCCTATGACCCCTTTCTGATAGTCCTTCTCTTGCTGCTCGAAAAGTTCGAAACAGGGCACCGAGACGACACGTGTGGCGTGTCCGAGATCCTCAAGGAGCTGGCGCGCTTCCACAGCTATTTCGACTTCCGACCCACTGGCGAAAATTGTCACTTTCGCCTCGTCGCTTGCCGGCAGAAGTTCATAGGCACCGCGCGCGCACAAATTCTCCTCGTCGAATTCCTGGCGCACGGGCTGTAACTTCTGGCGCGTCAAGGCCAGTGTGGAAGGGCTCTTTCTGGACTCCAGCGCGATCTGCCAGCATTCCGCCGTCTCGACCGCATCGGCTGGGCGCAGTACGAGATGATTCGGGATTGCACGCAGCGCCGCCAGATGTTCCACGGGCTGGTGTGTGGGGCCGTCCTCGCCAAGCCCGATGGAATCATGGGTCATCACGAAGATGGATCGGATGCCCATAAGCGAGGCGAGCCGCATGGCCGGCCGCGCATAATCGGAGAAGGTGAGGAAGGTGCCCCCATAGGGGATGAATCCGCCATGCAGCGCAATGCCATTCATCGCTGCCGCCATGGCGTGCTCGCGGATGCCGTAATGGATATAGCGCCCGGAAAAATCCGTCTGCGTGACGGAGGCAGTCTGGCTGGTCTTGGTGTTGTTGGAGCCGGTCAGGTCTGCTGAACCGCCGATCGTTTCCGTCACGCAATCATTGATGACTTCGAGCGCCATTTCTGATGCGTTGCGCGTCGCAACGGCGGGTTTCTCCTTGGCTAGCCTCCGCTTGTAGTCGATGATGACTTCCGGCAGAGTTTCCGGCAGGTCACCGCGAATGCGGCGCTCGAACTCGGCGCGCGTCTCTGCATCCGTGGCGGCCAGCCGTTGATCCCAGGCTACGCGCTCCTTCGCCGAGCGCAGCCCGGCAAGCCGCCAGTCGTCGAGAATGTCGGACGGGATGGAGAAGGGCGGCGCGTCCCAACGGAGCGCTTCGCGCGTCTTGGCGATCTCATCCCCCCCCAACGGCGACCCGTGAACCTTGTTAGTGCCGGCCAATGTGGGAGCACCCCGTCCAATGGTCGTGCGGAATGCGATCAGCGTCGGCCGCTCCGACTGGCGCGCCGCTTCAATGGCCGAGGCAATAGCCTCCGGGTCGTGCCCGTCGGCCCGCAGCGTGTTCCAGCCGGAAGCGGCGAAGCGCGCGCACTGGTCGGTGGAATCGGCAAGGGAGACAGGCCCGTCGATGGAGATCTGGTTGTCATCGAACAGGACGATCAGCTTGTTGAGCTTCAGGTGTCCGGCAAGCGTGAGCGCCTCTTGGCTGATGCCTTCCATCAGGCAACCGTCACCCACCAGCGCATAGGTATAATGGTTCACGAGATCGTCGCCGAAGCGGGCATTGAGCATGCGCTCGGCAAGCGCCATGCCCACCGCATTGGCAAACCCCTGGCCCAGCGGGCCCGTTGTCGTCTCGATGCCTGCGGCATAGCCGTACTCAGGGTGACCTGCGGTACGTGAGCCGAGCTGGCGGAAATTCTTGATTTCCTCAATGGTGATGTCCTCGTATCCCAGCAGATAGAGCAAGGAGTAGAGCAGCATCGAGCCGTGGCCGGCCGACAGCACAAAGCGGTCCCGGTCGGGCCAGTGCGGGTTCTGGGGATCATGCGTTAGGAAACGCGTGAACAGCACTGTTGCAATGTCGGCTGCGCCCATTGGCAGGCCGGGATGTCCTGACCTCGCCTTTTCGACGGCGTCCATGGAAAGGAAACGGATCGCATTGGCCATCCGGTTATGTTTTTCACGTGAAGTCATGTCTGCTCGCTGATCAGCCTTTGCAGGTGCCTGGCAGCTCGCACCCGGTAAGAGCAGGCGACACATATCAGGTGCGCCGTCCGAGTCAATAAACGGTAAAGGAAGGGGAAGGTTCGCTCTCCTGCAGCGGCGGTTCGCCGCAAAAGATGTCGATTTGCGCACCAATTCGGGGGATTGCCCGGTCCGATGTTGACGCAGCCTTCACCCGGCGCGTAATCTTTCTCTGATAAAATCTTCTGATTACGGGCAATTCGCAGGCGGGTTGCTATGGGTTGCAATGAGCGGTGAGACCACACTTAGGGAAGTCCTCGCTCGCCTCGGCCGGGCTATCGAAGGCCTTGAAGCCTCTGCGGAAGCCCACCTGGAGCGTCGCCGTGAGTTTGCCGAGGCCGAGGCTGAGGTGCAGCGTATGGGCGCGGACCGTGCCCGTCTCGCCCAGGAAGTTGACAAGGCGGAAGCACGCGCCGAACGGCTTGCCGAGGTGAACCGCGAAGTCTCACGGAGATTGGTGACGGCGATGGAAACGATCCGCGCCGTCCTCGACCGGTAGTGGATGTAAGCATGGCGCAGATAACGGTCTCAATCGACGGGAAAGCCTATCGTATGGCCTGCGACGAGGGGCAGGAAGAACATCTGATGGATCTGGCTCACCGCTTCGACCGCTATGTCGGTCATCTTAAGGAAGCGTTCGGTGAGATCGGAGACCAGCGAATCACCGTCATGGCCGGCATCATGGTTCTCGATGAACTGTCGGAACTGCAGAAACGGGTTCAGGGTCTGGAAGCTGAGATTGCCACCCTTCGCAAAACGCGCGATGAGGCTCTTGCAAGGGCAGACAAGAACGATGCAACGCTGACCGGGGCGCTGGGGCAGCTTGCCTTACGCATCGAGGCCGTTTCGGCCAAGCTCGCCAGTTCCTGATCCAGCGTGCAAGCGAGTAGATAATCATGACGAGGCGTAACGCCCCGGCGCATCTGGAAAGGCCGGTCAGACTTGGCGTTATCGGCGCCGCGCATGGGACGCGCGGCGAGTTACGTGTGAAATGCTTCACCGATGACCCGATGGCCCTCGGCGCCTATGGGCCCCTGCACACGGCTGATGGCCGGTCGCTTACCGTGGCCGCCATCCGGGCTGCAAAGGGTGTTGCCATCGTCAGCTTCGCCGGCATTGACGATCGGAACAAGGCAGAAAACCTTAGGGGTGAGGCGCTTTTTGTCGATCGTTCGGTCTTGCCGGAGGATCTGGAGGAAGAGGAATATTATTACGCCGATCTCGTCGGTCTCGCCGTCGTTGACCAAGAGGGCGAGGAGGTAGGGAGCATCGTCTCTGTCCACAATTTCGGTGCCGGAGACATCCTGGAGATAAGGCCGGGAAGCGGCGCGACCGTGATGATACCCTTCACGCAGGACGCAGTTCCGCGAATCGACCTTGCGCAAAAAAGAATCCTCATTGATAGAACCGCTGCCGGCCTTGCGGGGGCGGAGGAAGCTCCGCCAGCCGAGGCAGAAGCCACGATGAAAAAGCGCAAGCGATGACCTTCCAAGCCACCGTGCTCACGCTCTACCCGGAAATGTTTCCCGGGCAGCTCGGTATTTCGCTTGCGGGCCGCGCGCTGGCGGAAGGTGCTTGGTCGCTGGAAGCCGTCCAGATCCGCGATTTCGCGACCGACAAGCACCGCAGCGTGGATGACACGCCCGCTGGGGGCGGGGCCGGCATGGTGATGCGACCAGATGTGCTGGCGCGCGCCATCGACCACGCGGCGCAGGAGGGCGATCAGCGGCCCAGAATTTTCATGAGCCCGCGCGGCAGGCCGCTTACGCAGGCACGGGTGCGCAAACTTGCTGCAGGTCCCGGCGTCATTATTCTGTGTGGCCGGTTCGAAGGCGTCGATCAACGCGTAATCGAAGGAAGGTCGCTGGAGGAAATATCGGTGGGTGACTACATCCTTTCCGGTGGCGAACCTGCCGCGCTCGTGCTTCTCGACGCGGTGGTGCGGCTTCTTCCCGGCGTGATGGGAAACGAATCTTCGGGCATTGAGGAAAGTTTTGAGGACGGGCTTCTGGAGCATCCGCATTACACGCGTCCGCAGGTTTTCGAGGGCCGCGAAATTCCCCAGGTGCTACTATCCGGCGATCACCGCAAAATTGCCGAGTGGCGCCGGGAGCAAGCCGAAAGGCTGACGCGTGAAAGGCGCCCGGACCTGTGGGAAGCTTTTGAAGCGGGGGAAAAGAAGTGAAGATGCTGCTGCGGATCGAAAACGCCGCCCTGCTCTTGGTGATGCTTACCCTCTATCAGCTTAGCGGGGCCAGTTGGTGGATCTTTCTTCTGCTGATCCTTGCTCCCGATCTTTCCATGCTCGGCTATCTTCGCGGTCCGCGCCTGGGTGCATGGTGCTATAACGCGCTACATAGCTGGATCGCCCCTGTTCTTGTCTTTCTTGCGGGACTGGTAGCAAATTCACCTCTCGCCATGCAGATTGCCATCATAATGGGCGCCCACATAGCAGCCGATCGCATGCTTGGTTACGGCCTGAAGCACGAGAGGGGATTTCGGCATACGCATCTCGGCTCCATAGGCGGCTGAAGGAGGAGTATTGCCCGCCGAGCGTCATAGACACCTTCGCGTTTTTCGACAGCTTTGTGAACGATGGTACCGCTATCCTGGGGTCCTGTATTTCAACCTTCGCCCGGCATGGTACCTGCTGGTCGAGGAGTTGTAGATCGATCGGGCCAAATGCATCATCAAGAAATTGGACGGATACATTCGCAGCCGGTCCCCTCCGACAGCTCTGACTTAGAATTCACACAAGCGCTGGCTGATAGTGACGGCGCCTACGGTTGATTCCCGTTGCGAAGTCGTGTATGTCGCCAGCCCGTAGCTGCCATGGAAGGTCCATGGCTGAAACCAGCTAAAGAACGTGAATTCGCTCATGCGGCTCTCCTAGGGGACGCATCCTCCAGGCGGTGTAAACTGCCGGCGGGATGAGCGCTCTGACGGTTCGAGAAGAACAAGAGGAACGTACGATGGACCTTATCCGTCAGCTCGAGGCCGAGCAGGCCGCCAAGATCGAGGCCAAGCGCACCCTTCCCGAATTCTCGCCAGGCGATACTGTACGGGTCCTTGTGCGCGTTACCGAAGGCAGCCGCACACGCGTGCAGGTCTACGAAGGCGTTTGCATTGCGCGATCCGGCGCCGGCATCAACGAGAATTTCACGGTTCGCAAGATTTCCTATGGCGAGGGAGTGGAGCGCGTTTTCCCGGTCTATTCGCCACTCGTAGAGGGTGTCGAGGTGGTGCGCCGTGGCAAGGTGCGCCGCGCCAAGCTCTATTACCTGCGCGACCGGCGCGGCAAGTCCGCCCGCATCAGCGAGAATACCGGCGCCCGCGCCCGCAAGCTGAACGATGCGGAGCGCCAGGCGGTGGCCGACGAACGTGCGCGCGTCGAGGCAGAGAAGGTGGCTGCGGCAGAAGCCCTTGCCGCCGAGAAGGCTGCCGAAGAAGCCGCGGCAAGCCAGGAGGCTCCTGCGGTGGCGGAGGCCAAGAGCGAATAGCTGTTCTGTCTGGGATTACCGAAAGGGCGCCGCAAGGGCGCCCTTCATATCTGGCCGCCAGCGGTGCGGCGGCAGGCTCGTCAGCGCGCAAGCCCTCCCGGACCGGCTCGAACTTTCAGAGCGCACCATCTACCGCGGATATTGCCGTCCTGCCCATCCAAAGCGGTGCCGATCGATGAAGGGGCGGCGTCGGGCTATCTGATGCGCGAAGGGGTTCGAACCGCCCTTCAGGTTCACCCGTGACTAGATCGTAGCGCTGATGGAAGATGCCGGAATGGCGCGTGCCTTCGGCGGCGCTGCCACGGCAACGCATAGCTCGCAGCCTGTAGCCCCTCGGTTCTTCACCGGATGCTAACTTAGGCAGCCCAGAGTGGTGGCGACGGCGGGCCTCCTGATGACCGAAGAATTTCTTGTTTCCGCAAAACCAGACCTGCAGCGCGCACGCGCCCAGTGGCTTGCATCGCTTAGCTTGGAGCGGCGCCTTGCTCGCCTGACACTGGAAGCCTATGAGCGCGACACGCGGCAGTTCCTCAAGTTTCTTACTGGCCATTGCGGCGGAGCGCCGGGCATTTCCGACATTGCAGAGCTGAGACCAGCAGACTTGCGCGCTTTTCTCGCATTTCGCCGTTCAGAAGGAGTTGGCGCGCGCACATTGGGCCGGAGTTTAGCGGGCATACGCTCATTCCTGCGGCATCTTGAAAGACGGGGGCTCATCAATGCGGCAGGGGCAGCGGCGCTGCGCGCACCCCGTGCGCCCAAGGGGCTGCCGAAGCCGCTCACGGCTGCCGAAGCCGCTCACAGCCGCGGACGCCCGGCGCGTGGCATCAAACCAGCAGCAACTCGCCGAAGAACCATGGGTGGCTGCCCGAAACGCAGCTGTCCTGGCGCTGCTTTATGGCTCCGGCCTTCGCATCGGTGAGGCGCTCGGGCTTACCGGCGCAGAACTTTCCAACCTTGCAGGTGGAACGCTTCGCATTACCGGCAAGGGGGGAAAGACGCGCGTGGTGCCTGTGCTTCCTGTCGTCGCGCAGGCCGTGGCGGAGTACCGACGGCTCTGCCCTTACGATCTGAGTAGAGAAAAGCCGCTCTTTCGCGGCGTACGCGGCGGTGCGCTCCAACCGGCGATCATCCAGCGCGAGATGAAGAAGATGCGCTCCGCGCTCAACCTGCCGGAGACGGCTACACCCCATGCGCTGCGGCACTCTTTCGCCACACACCTGCTAAACCGCGGAGGAGATTTGCGCGTCATACAGGAACTTCTGGGCCATGCGAGCCTTTCCACCACACAGATTTATACAGCCGTCGACACGACGCGCCTTATGGAAATATATGAGAAGGCGCATCCGCGCGCCTGAAAAGAACAAGCCAGCGAAGAGCGAATGCTACGGACCTTATCCCTAAGATGCTTGACAGGGTTTCTTGCTGCATTTCTTGCCGCGTCGAGCCTCCTGCATCTGCCTGCCCGGGCGCAGGAGAAGAACTGCGAGGCAACCAATCTTTTGGCAGAAGCGGAGGCGGAAAGGCCCCATTTAGTGCGCCAGCTCAGACAGGAAGCCGCTGGCATCCCGAACGGGAAAGGGCTTCTATGGCGCATTACAAAGGGATCGGCCCCAACTTCATTTCTTTTCGGCACCATGCACCTTTCTGACACGCGTGTGTTGGACATACCGACCTCCGCGCGTGAAGCCTTCAAGGAGGCGCGCGTGGTGGTGATCGAGACAACAGATGTGCTCGATCGCAAGCGGATAATGGCCTCCATAGCGGAGAACCCGGATCTTACGATGTTCCCCGCCGAGGAAGATATTACGGACCACCTGGCACCGGATGAGCAAGAACTGCTCGCCGCGGCGCTGGCAGAGCGGGGCATGTCGCTGGGGAGCGCGGCAAGGATGAAGCCCTGGATATTGATGTCGCTGCTTTCCCTGTCACAGTGCGAGATCAGCCGGCAGAACAAAGGGAGCGTTGTACTCGACGTGAAGCTTGCCCAGGACGCGCAGGCCAGCGGAAAGCATCTTGAGGGCCTGGAAAGCTTCGCCGAGCAGCTTACCGCCCTTTCCTCGCTTCCAATGAAGCTTCATGTTCAGGGTCTCGTAGCTTCTCTGCGCCTTGGAAGCCGCGTGGATGACATGGTGGAAACGCTAACCGCCATCTACCTTGCAGGTGAGACCGGTCTATTCATGCCCGCAACGATGGGATTGCTCGACCATGGCGAGGAGGCTGCCCAGTCCTACGTCGCCTTCGAGGAAGCGGTGATCAATTCCCGAAACCGTGTGATGGCAGAGCGAGCGCAGCCTCTTCTGGAAGAAGGAGGAGCTTTCCTTGCAATCGGCACCATGCATCTGCCTGGCGAGCAGGGTTTGATCGAGCTTCTTCGCGAAGCCGGCTACAGCGTTGAACGGATTGACTAGCAACGCCAGCGGTGAACTGAGCCGCGACCGGGCTGACGGAACTCTCCAATCCTTCACGAGTTAAGTACTCGATGAAATAAGGAGAATTTTCGATGGCAGACTATGATCGCAATCCCGGCACGCCGCGAAGCGCGCGCGCGCCGGGTGATAATCCGGCGGATCCCGCGAGCGTCCCGCCTTCGGCAAACCAGACCGTGGTCCGCTCCGGCGGCACAAATATGGCCGTCGTGGTGGCCTTGGCGGCAGCGGTGCTGGTCATATTGTTCCTGGTGTTTGGCGGCTTCTTCGGCGCTGACGAGACGGCGATGGCACCTGAGGGTGGGGATACGCTGGTGGTGCCGGAAGGTGATGACACGACGATTGTACCTGCGCCAGGCGGCACGGATGCGCCTGCCGATTCAGCGCCGGCAGATGGTGGTGCGGCTGGTACGGCGCCTGCCGGCGGTGGCACGACGGACAGTGCGCCTGCAGGCGAAAGCGCACCTGATGCTGGAACGGAAGCTCCCGCAGCTACACCGTGACGGTAACGCTCTAGAGCAAATCCAGGAAGGACACCCGGTTCCGGTCGGAATTGCACTAGAGCGAGTCAGATTGGATCTGAATTGCAGGGAATTCCGGTTTATCGTGCTTTGTAGTTGAGATGCTGGCTGTGCGGTGGCCAGCATGGGAACGGCGGACCGCCGCGTGTCGTCGGCCTTGATCTGGGGCGCCTTCCCAAAAGGCTCCAGGCTTAAGTCATTTAGCGTCGCATGCGATGCTGAATGATCTGACTGCAAACCATCCCCGCCAAGGCTGGGGATGGTTTGCCTATCTACGAGTGAATTGGCTTGAAGAAAGCTGCGAGCGCGGCCTCTTTCACCGCTTCCGACATTGTCGGATGAGCGTGGCAAGTGCGGGCAAGATCCTCTGCGGACCCTCCGAACTCCATAAGCACTGCTGCCTCATGGATCATCTCACCGGCACCGAAGCCGTGGATATGCACGCCAAGGACGCGATCGGTCGTCTTGTCGGCCAATATCTTTACAAGGCCGTCCGTCTGCAACATCGAGCGGGCGCGCCCATTGGCGCTGAAGGGAAACTTGCCGACCCTGTACTCGACGCCGGCTTTCTTCAGTTCTTCCTCCGTCTTTCCGACGGAAGCCACTTCCGGGCTGGTATAGACGACGGAGGGAATAACGTCATAGTTCACATGTCCGGCCTGTCCGGCGATGATCTCGGCCACGGCCACGCCCTCATCCTCGGCCTTATGTGCAAGCATGGGTCCGGCGATGACATCGCCGATGGCGTAGACACCCTCCACATTGGTGCGCAGATGCCCGTCCGTTTTTATGCGGCCGCGATCATCAAGCTCCACGCCGGCTTCCTCAAGGCCGAGGCCCTCGGTGTAGGGCTTCCTGCCCGTAGCAACCAGGACCACGTCAGCCTCAATCGTCTCCGCGTCGCCACCCTTGGCCGGCTCGAAGGTGACAGCAGCTCCCTTCTTCGTTTTCGCGACATTGGTGACCCGGGCGCCAAGCTTGAACTCGAAGCCTTGCCTCGCGAGCAGGCGCTGGAACTGCTTGGAAATTTCGCCGTCCATCCCGCCCAGGATCGAATCCAGATACTCGACCACGGTAACCTTGGCGCCGAGCCGCGACCATACCGAACCGAGCTCCAGCCCGATCACACCGCCGCCCACCACGACAAGACGCTCCGGCACCTTTTCCAAATCCAGAGCGCCGGTGGAGGAAACGATCACCTTCTCGTCAAAGGCGACCTCGACGCCCGGAATGCCCGCAATATCCGAGCCCGTGGCAATAACGACATTCTTTGCTGCGACGGTCTGTTCCTTTCCGTCGTCGGCGGTCACGATCACCTTGCCTGCCCCGGCCAGCCTGCCTATACCGCGGAAGACATCGATCTTGTTCTTCTTGAACAAGAAATCCAGACCCTTGACGTTCTGCTCGACTGTCTTGGTCTTGTGGGCCAGCATCTTCTTTAGATCGACCTTCGGCGTGCCGACCTCGATGCCGAGATCGGCGAAGGAACTGCCCGCTTCCGCAAACATCTCGGTGGCATGCAGAAGCGCCTTGGAGGGAATGCAGCCGACATTCACGCAGGTGCCGCCATGGTTCGGCAGCTTTTCCACCACGGCCGTCTTCAGGCCGAGTTGCGAAGCCTTGATGGCGCAGACATAGCCACCCGGGCCGGTCCCGATCACGACAAGATCATAGGCGTCGGACATAGGTTCCCTCACTTCATCCTTTGTTCAGCGGTGGGGCGAGTGATTACAGGTCCAGCACCAGACGCTCGGGATCCTCCAGCACTTCCTTGACGCGGACGAGGAAGGTTACGGCCTCCTTGCCGTCAACGATGCGGTGGTCGTAGGAAAGCGCCAGGTACATCATCGGGCGGATAACGATCTGGCCTCCCAGCACCATCGGGCGTTCCTGTATCTTGTGCATGCCCAGTATGCCGGATTGCGGCGCATTGAGGATCGGCGTCGACATCAGCGAGCCATAGACACCGCCATTAGAGATGGTGAAGGTGCCGCCCTGCATATCGGCCATGGAGAGCTTGCCATCGCGGGCAGCAGCACCCAGCCGCCCGATCTCTCTTTCAATCTCGGCAATGCTCATCCGGTCCGCATCGCGCACGACAGGAACAACAAGGCCGCGATCCGTGCCTACCGCCACACCGATATGGCAGTAATTCTTGTAGATGATATCCGTACCGTCGATCTCCGCATTGACCGCCGGAATCTCCTTCAGCGCGTGGCAGACCGCCTTGGTGAAGAAGCCCATGAAGCCAAGCTTCACACCGTGCTTCTTCTCAAAGAGATCCTTGTATTTCTTGCGAAGATCCATCACCGCTGTCATGTCCACCTCGTTGAAGGTGGTAAGCATGGCCGCCGCGTTCTGCGCATCCTTGAGGCGGCGGGCGATCGTCTGGCGCAGACGCGTCATCTTCACCCGCTCCTCACGAATCCCGTCCTCGGCCGGAACCGGCGGGCGGGCCACCTTCGGCATCTCGGCGGGCTCGCTCGGCGCACCGCGTTCGCGCCGCCCGATGGCGTCCAGCACGTCGCCCTTGAGGATCTGTCCGTCCTTGCCCGAGCCGGAGACCTCGGAAGGCTTTATTCCCTGCTCCTGCATCAGTTTGGCGGCAGATGGTGCAGGCGGACGGTCGCGCTCCTGAATTTCCGGCTCGCCGCTGATTTCTGCCGTCTTCCGCTCCGCTTCGCGAGTTGTAGAGGCACCGNCGGGCCACCTTCGGCATCTCGGCGGGCTCGCTCGGCGCACCGCGTTCGCGCCGCCCGATGGCGTCCAGCACGTCGCCCTTGAGGATCTGTCCGTCCTTGCCCGAGCCGGAGACCTCGGAAGGCTTTATTCCCTGCTCCTGCATCAGTTTGGCGGCAGATGGTGCAGGCGGACGGTCGCGCTCCTGAATTTCCGGCTCGCCGCTGATTTCTGCCGTCTTCCGCTCCGCTTCGCGAGTTGTAGAGGCACCGGCACCCTGCACTGCCTGCGCAACGGCGTCGGACTTGGCCGTTTCACCGCCTGCCGCGCCTTCCTCGATCCGGGCCAGCAGCGCGCCGACCTTCACCTCGTCGCCGCTTTCGACGAGAAGCTCACGGATGACGCCGGAGACAGGGGATGGAACTTCCTGGGCCGCCTTGTCCGTTTCCAGTTCCAGGATAGGCTCGTCGGCCTTCACGGCATCGCCAAGCTTCTTATAGATTTCACCGACCTGAGCCTCGGTGACCGACTCGCCTGCGGAGGGCACGATAACATCCACCAGCCTGCCCTGCCCAACACCGGCAGACGCGGCCTTCGGCTGTTCTGCCGGCTTTTCCGCCTGAGCACCGCTCTCCCCGATCGCGCCAAGCAGCGCGCCGACTTCGACCGTCTCTCCTTCCTTCGCGGTAATCTCGGAAAGCGTTCCTGAGGCAGGCGCGGGAACCTCAACGGTCACCTTGTCTGTTTCAAGCTCGACAATCGGCTCGTCGGCGGCAATCGTGTCGCCCACCTTCTTGTACCAGCGGCCGATAGTGGCCTCCGTAATGGATTCGCCCAAGGTGGGAACGCGGATTTCGGTAGCCATTGGTCTTGTTCCGTGTGTTCGATCGTTGACTAGCCGCCCAGTGCGTCTTCAAGGAAGGCATCGAGCTGTTCCAGGTGCTTTGACATCAGGCCCGTTGCCGGCGAGGCTGCCGCCGGACGCCCGGTATAGCGCACGCGCTGATGCTTGGCGTCAATGTGCTGCAGCACCCATTCCAGATACGGGTCGATAAAGGACCAGGCTCCCATGTTCTTGGGCTCCTCCTGACACCAGACCATCTCGGCGTTGCGGAAACGCGAAAGCTCGGTGATTAGCGCCTTGGCTGGGAAGGGGTAAAGCTGCTCGATGCGCAGCAGATAGATGTCGTCGATGCCGCGCTTTTCGCGCTCCTCGTAAAGATCATAATAGACCTTTCCAGAGCACATGATGACACGGCGGATCTTCGAATCCTTGACGAGCTTGATCTGCTGGCCCTTCAGATACTCCGCATCGTCCCACAGCAGGCGGTGGAAGGAGCTTTCACCTGACATTTCGGCCAGCGTCGACACCGCCCGCCTGTGGCGGAGGAGAGATTTGGGCGTCATCAGGATGAGCGGCTTGCGGAAGTCGCGCTTTAGCTGCCGGCGCAGGATGTGGAAGTAATTGGCGGGCGTAGTACAGTTTGCAACCTGCATGTTGTCCTCGGCGCAAAGCTGCAGGAAGCGCTCGAGCCTTGCGGAGGAATGTTCCGGCCCCTGCCCTTCATATCCGTGAGGCAACAGGCAGACGAGACCCGACATGCGCAGCCACTTGCGCTCTCCGGAGGAGATGAACTGGTCGAACACGACCTGCGCGCCATTAGCAAAATCGCCGAACTGCGCCTCCCAAAGGGTCAGCGCCCGCGGCTCGGCAAGCGAGTAGCCATATTCAAAGCCAAGCACGGCCTCCTCAGAGAGCATCGAGTTGATGACCTCGTAGAAGGACTGCTGCGGCCCCAGATTATTGAGCGGGATATAGCGGCTCTCGTCGCGCTGGTCGTAGAGCACCGAATGACGCTGCGAGAAGGTGCCGCGCTCAGAGTCCTGGCCGGAAAGCCGAACGGGGCTGCCTTCGAGCAAGATGGAACCGAAAGCCAGAGCTTCTGCCGTCGCCCAGTCGATGCCATCGCCCGTTTCGATCATCTTGCGGCGGTTGTCGAGGAACCGGCGAATCGTGCGGTGGACCTCGAAACCCTCTGGCACCTCCGTGAGCTTCTTGCCGATCTCCTTCAACGTCTTTACCGGAACGGCGGTCTTGCCGCGGCGCTGCTCGTCCTCATTGTCAGCCTTCCTCAGGCCCGTCCAGGCGCCATCCAACCAGTCCGCCTTGTTCGGCTTGTAGGAGTGGCCGGCCTCGAACTCATCCTCAAGGCGCGCGCGCCATTCGGCACGCATCTCATCGATCTCCCCCTGAGTGACCAGACCTTCATCAATGAGCTTCTTCGAATAGATCTGGACACTCGTCGGATGCGAGCGGATCTTGTTGTACATGATCGGCTGGGTGAACGCCGGCTCGTCACCCTCGTTATGGCCGAACCGCCGATAGCAGAACATGTCGATGACGACCGGCTTGTGGAACTGCATCCTGAACTCGGTCGCCACCTTGGCGGCATAGACTACCGCTTCCGGATCGTCGCCATTCACGTGGAAGATCGGCGCCTCAATCATCTTTGCCACGTCGGAAGGATAGGGTGAGGAACGGGAAAAGCGTGGATTGGTCGTAAAGCCGATCTGGTTATTGATGATGAAGTGGACGGTGCCGCCCACGCGATGACCCCGCAGACCGGAAAGCCCCAGCGACTCGGCAACGACGCCCTGCCCGGCGAACGCAGCGTCGCCGTGGATAAGCAAGGGCATCACCTTGGCCCGTTCCTCAAGCGGCACGATCTCCTCGCGCTTCCGGCCGTAAATCTGGTCCTGCTTGGCGCGGGCCTTGCCCATGACAACAGGATTGACGATCTCCAGATGAGACGGGTTTGCCGTCAGGGAGAGGTGCACGCTGTTGCCGTCGAACTCGCGGTCGGAGGAGGCCCCAAGATGATATTTGACGTCTCCCGAACCCTCCACATCGTCGGGCGCGAAGGAGCCGCCCTTAAACTCGTGGAAAATAGCGCGGTGCGGCTTGCCCATGACTTGGCTAAGTACGTTGAGGCGGCCGCGATGGGCCATGCCCAGGACGATCTCCTTCAGTCCCAGCTGCCCTCCCCGCTTGATGATCTGCTCAAGCGCCGGGATGAGAGACTCCCCGCCATCAAGGCCAAAGCGCTTCGTACCCTTGTACTTGACGTCGAGAAACTGCTCAAAGCCCTCCGCTTCTACAAGCTTTTGCAGGATAGCCTTCTTGCCGTTGGGGGTGAAAGCGACACCCTTGTCAGGTCCTTCAATCCGCTCCTGAATCCAGGCTTTCTCTTCCGGGTTCGAGATGTGCATGAACTCCACGCCGAGCGTAGAGCAATAAGTACGGCGAAGGATCGCCAGCATCTCACGGATGGTGGCGGTTTCCAGTCCCAGCACATTGTCGATGAAGATTGGCCGATCATAGTCGGCTTCCGTGAAGCCATACGCTTCCGGCGAAAGCTCGTTATAGTCTTCTTGCGGCTTCGCAAGCCCAAGAGGGTCAAGATTGGCATGAAGATGCCCGCGCATACGGTAAGCGCGGATCATCATGATCGCGCGCACCGAATCGCGCGTGGCGCGGTGAAGCTCCGCCGCGCTGACGGCAACGCCGCCCTCTGCCGCCCTGGACCTGACCTTATTCCCGAAATGGACTTCAGCCGCTCTCCAGTCGCCGTCGAACGCCGAGACAAGCTCGCAAGAGGGCGAGATGGGCCAATTTTCCTTCTGCCACGAAGCGCCACGGGCGTTCTTCTTCACATCGGCGGCGTTGTCCTTCAGACTGGCGAAGAATGTGCGCCAATCCTCGCTTACCGAACTCGGATCGCTTTCATAGTCGGCATAAAGGTCCTCAATATAGGCAGCGTTACCGCCATAGAGGAAAGACGTGATGGAGAATTCTTCGTTGGCCTGATCTCGCCGCGCCATCATCCTTAACCGGCTTTTCAGCCGGTCTCCGTTTCGGGGTGAATCGTGAATGGTAAGTGTCAGTCAAAAATGCCGGTCACTTACGTCGTCCCATTCATTGCCAGGAACCATTCACTATAGAAGGTGTACAATTTGCTACCCCTTGATGGCCTCGACCAGCGTCTTGCCCAGACGGGCCGGAGAGGGCGAGACCTTGATACCAGCCCGCTCCATCGCCTCGATCTTGTCCTCGGCGCCACCCTTGCCGCCGGAGATGACGGCGCCAGCGTGCCCCATCGTGCGGCCCTTGGGCGCAGTGCGACCGGCAATGAACCCGGCCATGGGCTTTTTGCGGCCGCGCTTTGCCTCATCCATGATGAACTGTGCAGCTTCCTCCTCGGCGGAGCCGCCGATCTCGCCAATCATGACAATCGATTCTGTCTTGTCATCGGCAAGGAACATTTCGAGGATGTCAATGAATTCAGTTCCCTTCACGGGATCGCCGCCGATTCCCACCGCAGTAGACTGCCCCAGTCCTTCATTCGTCGTCTGGAACACTGCTTCATAGGTAAGTGTGCCGGAGCGGGAAACAACTCCCACAGATCCCTTCTTGAAGATGTTGCCCGGCATAATGCCGATCTTGCATTCTTCCGGCGTCAGGACACCGGGGCAATTCGGGCCGATAAGACGAGACTTCGACTTGTCGAGCTTGGCCTTCACATGGACCATGTCCATCACCGGAATGCCTTCTGTGATGCAGACGATCAGCGGAATCTCCGCCTCGATCGCCTCAATGATGGCTGCGGCCGCGCCTGCAGGAGGCACATAAATCACGGAGGCATTTGCCCCGGTCATCTCTTTGCCTTCGGCAACCGAAGCAAAGATCGGCAGCTCCATTGAATCTGAATCGAGGTTGCTGCGCCACGTCTCACCCCCCTTCTTGGGGTGTATGCCGCCCACCATCTTGGTGCCGTAATAGGCAAGCGCCTGCTCGGTGTGGAAAGTACCGGTCTTGCCGGTGAGGCCCTGGACAAGAACCTTCGTGTTTCTGTCGACGAGAATGGACATTCTTTCTCCTACGCCGCTTCGGGTCGGTCGGGATCGCTCCGTCTGGCGCTGCAATGACAATGCAGGCCAAAGAACATGATCCTATTGCACCGCCGCAACGATCTTCTTGGCCGCATCGTCGAGATCGTCGGCCGGAATGACATTGAGGCCGCTTTCGGCAATGATCTTCTTGCCGAGATCGACATTGGTGCCTTCCAGCCGCACAACCAGCGGCACTTCCAGCCCCACTTCTCTTACCGCTGCAATCACACCTTCCGCGATGATGTCACAACGCATGATGCCGCCGAAGATGTTGACCAGAATACCCTTCACATTCGGGTCAGCCGTGATGATCTTGAAAGCGGCCGTCACCTTTTCCTTGCTGGCTCCGCCGCCGACATCGAGGAAGTTAGCGGGCTCGGCACCATATAGCTTGATGATATCCATGGTCGCCATGGCAAGGCCGGCGCCGTTCACCATGCAGCCGATATTGCCATCGAGCGCCACATAGGCGAGGTCATATTTGGATGCTTCGATCTCCTTCTCGTCCTCCTCGGAGGTGTCGCGCAGGGCGAGAATGTCGTCGTGACGGAAAAGAGCATTGCTGTCGAATGAGACCTTTGCGTCAAGCACGCGCAGGCGGCCGTTCTCCATCACGATGAGCGGATTGATCTCCAGAAGGCTCATGTCCTTTTCGGTAAAGGCCTTGTAAAGGATGGGGAATAGCTTTTCTCCGTCTGCTGCCGCCTCTCCTTCGAGCTTGAGCGCCCCGTTGAGTTGCTTCAGGTCGTCAGCAGTGACGCCCTTTTCAGGATCGATGGGAAGGGTGAGGATCTTCTCCGGTGTCTCCTCGGCTACCGCCTCGATATCCATGCCACCCTCGGTGGAGACCACGAAGGCCGGCCGGCCAACGGCGCGGTCGACCAGGATGGAAAGATAAAGCTCACGGGCAATGTCGGCACCATCCTCAATGTAGAGGCGGTTCACTTGCTTGCCTTCCGGACCGGTCTGATTGGTGACCAGCGTGTTGCCCAGCATCTCCCTTGCATGCGCGACGACTTCCTCGGCGCTCTTGGCGAGCCGCACACCGCCCTTGGCGTCAGGCCCCAGCTCCTGGAACCTGCCCTTGCCGCGCCCCCCGGCATGGATCTGGCTTTTCACGACGAAAAGCGGTCCAGGCAGCTTGCGAGCAGCAGCCTCCGCCTCATCGGCCGAGAAGATGACAACGCCCTCGGCTACGGGCGCACCGTAGTCTTTCAGGAGCTGTTTGGCCTGGTATTCATGAATGTTCATGCGGAAAAGGCTCCTACTTCTTGAGGCTCGGGGCTATCTCGGCGCAGGCCTTGCACAGGCCCTCCACTGAGGCCACCGATTTGTCGAACATTTTTTGTTCGGACCGGTTCAGGTCAATTTCGATGACTCGTTCGACCCCGCCGGCACCGATCACCACCGGTACGCCCACATAAAGGTTCTTGACGCCATATTGTCCTGAAAGATGGGCAGCGCAGGGAAGGACCCGCTTCTTGTCCTTCAGATAGCTTTCGGCCATGGCGATGGCGGAAGAGGCGGGAGCATAGTAGGCCGAGCCTGACTTCAGCAGGCCCACAATCTCGGCGCCGCCATCGCGGGTGCGCTGGACGATCTGATCGATCTTCTCCTTGGAGGTCCAACCCATCTTGACGAGATCGGGTATGGGGATACCGGCAACGGTGGAGTAGCGGGTGAGTGGCACCATGGTATCGCCATGTCCACCAAGGACGAAAGCAGTCACATCCTCGACAGACACATTGAATTCTTCGGAAAGGAAATAGCGGAAACGGGCGGAATCCAGAACACCAGCCATGCCAACGACATGGGTCTTCGGCAGGCCAGAGAACTTCTGCAACGCCCAAACCATTGCATCCAGAGGATTGGTAATGCAGATAACAAACGACTTGGGCGCATATTTTTTGATGCCCGCGCCCACCTGTTCCATTACCTTGAGATTGATTTCCAGAAGGTCGTCACGGCTCATACCCGGCTTGCGCGGCACGCCAGCTGTGACGATGCAAACGTCCGCTCCTTCAATCGCGGCATAGTCGCTGGCACCAAGGAACTTGGCGTCAAACCCGTCCACCGGAGAAGATTGTGCGATGTCCAGTCCCTTGCCCTGCGGAATACCCTCGGCAATGTCAAACAGAACAACATCCCCAAGTTCCTTCAGGCCCGCCAGATGGGCGAGCGTGCCGCCGATCATGCCAGAGCCTATGAGTGCGATCTTGTCGCGAGCCATATGGTGAAGTCCCCCTTCCGACATCAGTGCTGCAAATGGGCGAAACGGCATGCCGAAGCCAGCCGACGATATTCCTCGGATAAGCAGACCCGGAGCAAAAGTTCAACCGATTCTTTTTGACCTCGTTATTTCAAACGGTTAGAAGTATCGGCGCTTACGTAAAGGTCAAAAACCTGCTGCCGCGACCGCCATGGGACCCGTCCGACGCGTGTCTGAGGGCTGCAAAGCGGCTGCCTAACGAGGAGCAGACCCATCCTATTCCGCGGCGATGGCGTCCGGTTTCTGCCGCGGCTGAGCCCAATCCGCGCTCTGCATCTCCATGAGGCGGGAAGCCGTGCGCTCGAACTCGAAAGCTTCCGTCCCAGACGCGGCTACATATAGCCCATCGGGCTTCGCCTCGGCAGAAATAAAGACACGCGTGCGGCTATCATAAAGTGTGTCGATGAGAAGAATAAATCGCTTTGCCTCGTTGCGGCGAGGCCGATCCATGACAGGAACACCGTCAATGAAGACGGTATCGAAGCGTTGCGCGATAACGATATAGTCGCGAGCGCCGAGCGGCCTGCCGCACAATTCTTCAAAGGCAAAGCGACCGGCTCGTCCAGCGGCGCGAGGCACCACCACCTGTCGACCCTTCACGGTAAGGCGTTCTTCCCGGCTGGGCTGGCCAGCTGTGATCATTTCCCATGCCTCGTCCATGCCACGCTTTGTTTCTGCATTGAGCGGGGTCATGTAGACCGGCAGCCGCCTCAGCTTTTCCAGTCGATAGTCGGTTGGGGCATCCAGATGCATCACCTGGGTAGAGCGTTTCAGAACTCCGATAAAGGGCTCGAAGAGGCCGCGGTTCAGACCGTCTCGATAAAGGTCCTCCGGGGCAACGTTCGAGGTGGCGACCAGCACCACACCCTCCTTGAAAAGCGCGGAAAAAAGGCGCGAAAGGATCATAGCATCGGCGATGTCGGTGACGGAAAACTCATCGAAGCACAGGACCCAGGCTTCGCGGGAAATGGCTGCAGCGACTGGCGGAATCGGGTCCGTTTCCCGCGTTTTGCCGTTCTTGAGCGCCTCGCGGTGCTGCGCGATCCGGTCGTGCACATCCGCCATGAAGTCGTTGAAATGGGTTCGCCTCTTGCCACGTACTGGGAGCAGCTTGAAGAAAATATCCATAAGGGCTGTCTTGCCGCGTCCTACGCCTCCATAGATGTAGAGACCCTTTACGGCCTCCCTGCTCCTCTTGTTTTTTGCGAACAACCACCCGAGAGCGCTCGACTTGCGGGCAAGACGATGCGCGCTGATAGCTTCGATCAGCCCATCGAGTGCTGCCGCCACCTTTTCCTGCTCCAGGTCGCGGCTGAACGCTCCCGTCTCCACCAGATGCGCATAATGGCTCACAACGGAAGGATGCGTCACCAGGCTTCCGCTCAGGGACATTTGACTACCGCGGAAAAGTTGAGGTGGCGGATGATTGAGAAGCGAAGTTGTCTTCGCCCTTGAGCGTCAGCGTGAAATGGAAACAGGAGATCCATTCGTCGTTCGGCCGTCCAGCCTTTCTTGTCCACTTGGATAAAGCTGTGCGATCGTATCGCCATTTTCATTATAGATGACCACCTGATTGCCCGAGACATCCCAGGCACGCATGTTGGCAAGTTCATTGCCGCAGCCCCGGGTTCCTCCGCGCGACGAATTACCGTATTTGGTGAGGGTAAGGAACATCTGACAGGACGCTCCGGCAGTAGACACGTTCCAGGAACCGAGCAAACTGTTCTTGCTGACCGGGCCCGCCCCGGCCTGAGTGGCCGGATCGATGGCTGCCATCTGCCCACCGGCCTCCGCTCCGGGAGCCGCAGGAAATTCGGTGATCCCCGTGGGCTGGCTCGGGGGCGGAAGTTGGCCCACTGTCACGGAACCGGAGGGCGCGGCTGCCAAAGGCGCAGGGCGGCTCGCATAGGGAGAGCCGAAGCGCTCAGTCTGGCATCCCGCCAAAACAAGGGCAACAAGTGCAATGGCGAAAGCTCCGGTTCTATCCTGTGGCATTCCTCTCTCCGTTAGCCGTCCCGCCCGGCTGCCTCTGCGGTCGCCGCGCACAAATGCGATTGTTTTCAACGCTATCACACATAAGCATGGTTAAGAACCGGTTTCAGGAAATATGGCAATGGCGGCGGAAAAGTGGTCCTATCCCAAAGAAGAGGCGGCAAAGCCTCTGCAACAACCGCTCGATGAACGAGGCTTTCCAAGCTCGAATAAGATCCGGATTTTCCGCCGTTGCGGTTACTGCAAGCCTGTCGAGCTACAATAACCTCACTCGTTGCCATGAGCCCGCTGCGACATCCTTCTCGCTCATCGCACTCGCGGCGCCGCGAGGGACGCCGACTGGTAATTTCGCTCGGCTTCCGCCATATAGGCGGCATAGCCGGATGGATCGGAGCCTTATGGCAATACAAGCGAACTTTGCGAAGATGAACGGGCTCGGCAATTCAATTATCGTTGCCGATATGCGGGGGTGCGCGGCTCACATCAGCCCCGCAGCAGCGCGTCGTCTCTCAGACGACCCGGCCACCCGTTTCGACCAGATTATGGCTATCCATGACACGCGCCTGCCAGGCATCGAGAACTATGTCGAGATCATCAATGCCGACGGCACTCAGGCGCAAGCTTGCGGCAACGGGATGAGATGCGTCGTGCTGGCGCTTGCCACCGGGACAGGCAAGCGCACCTTCACATTCGAGACAATTGCGGGCGTCTTGACCGCTGAAAAGCATGAGAACGGCCTGATATCAGTCGATATGGGCAAACCCCGCTTCGGTTGGAAGGATATCCCCCTTGCGGAAGAGTTTTTCGATACAAGCAGGATAGAGTTGCAGGTCGGGCCAGTCGATGCACCCGTACTGCACTCGCCTTCTGTCGTTTCCATGGGAAATCCGCATGCGATCTTCTGGGTTGAAGAGGACCCTTCACATTACGCGCTGGAACGGTTCGGGCCACTGCTGGAGAACCATCCGATCTTCCCAGAGCGCGCCAATATTACCATTGCTTACGTTGATTCCAGCGAGGCGTTGACCATCCGGACCTGGGAGCGCGGAGCAGGGCTGACGCTTGCCTGCGGTTCAGCGGCGTGCGCTGCGGCGGTATCGGCGGCGCGGACCGGGCGCACGGGACGCAAGGTCGCAGTCACCTTACCCGGCGGCGCGCTTGAGATATTCTGGCGCGAGGATGATCACGTCATTATGACGGGACCTGCGGAGTGGGAGTTTTCGGGCCGCCTGGATCCGGAGACCGGAGCCTGGGAGCGCGAGAGCGAAGGTGCCGCCTGATGGCAGTCGACGTCATAACATTTGGCTGCCGCCTCAACACCTATGAGTCTGAGGTGATCCGGCGCGAGGCCGAAGCGGCAGGCCTTGGTGCGTTGCAAGATGGCGCGGTAGTCATCAACACATGCGCGGTGACGGCGGAAGCCGTGCGGCAGGCGCGTCAGGCGATCCGCAAGGCCCGGCGCGAGAACCCACGGGCACGCATTATAGTCACCGGCTGCGCTGCACAAACCGAGCCCGGCACCTTCGGCGGGATGGAAGAGGTGGATCTCGTCCTCGGCAATGACGAAAAGCTGAAGGCCCATAGCTATCGCGCCCTTCCCGATTTTGGAGTCAACAATTTCGAGAAGGTCCGCGTCAACGATATCATGGAGGTACGCGAGACCGCCTCCCATATGGTCGACGCCATCGAAGGACGCGCACGCGCGTTCGTGCAGGTACAGAACGGCTGCGACCACCGCTGCACCTTTTGCATCATTCCTTATGGACGCGGCAATTCGCGGTCGGTGCCCATGGGCGCGGTGGTGGATCAGGTGCGCCGCCTGGTGGACAACGGCTATGCAGAAGTGGTGCTGACGGGCGTTGACTTGACGAGCTTCGGCACGGACCTGCCGGGCAGCCCACGCCTCGGCAAGCTCGTGCGCACGATCCTGCGCCAGGTTCCGGACCTGATGCGCCTCAGGCTTTCTTCCATCGATTCCATAGAGGCGGATCCAGTCCTCTTAGCGGCGCTCGCAGAGGAATCCAGGCTGATGCCGCATCTTCATCTTTCGCTCCAATCGGGCGATGACATGATATTGAAGCGCATGAAGCGCCGGCATCTGAGGACTGACACCATTCGATTCTGCGAAGAAGTCCGCCGGCTGAGGCCTGATATCGTGTTCGGTGCCGACATCATCGCAGGATTTCCGACTGAATCCGAGGAGATGTTTGCTAACTCGCTCGCGATTGTTGAGGAATGCGGGCTCACCCATCTTCACGTTTTCCCCTTCTCTCCACGCGATGGCACGCCTGCCGCGCGCATGCCGCAGGTCCCGCGCGAGATCGTGAAGGAGCGCGCAGCGCGTTTGCGCGCAATCGGCGACGGAGCGTATCGGGCGCATTTAAACCGGCTCCAGGGCACGACGCAGCGCATTCTCATCGAGCGCGATGGCCTTGGCCGCACGGAAGATTTCACGCTGACCGCAATCCAGGGCGGAAAGCCAGGCGAGATCGTCGACGTGCTTGTCACCGGCCATGATGGCGAGCGACTGTCTGCGACGATGCTGCAACAGGCTGCATGAGGTACTGACAGCGGATGGCGTTGGGTTTTATCAAGAAGGTTTTCTCTTTCGGCAAGAAGGAGGTGGAGAAGCAGCCGGAGGAAAGTGCTGCCCAGTCCGAATTGGTGGATGTGGCTGCCCCGCAGAAAGTGCACGAACCATTATCGCCGGCACCGTTGACGGAGGATCCGGCGGCTCTTTCCCCATCTCCCAAACCGGAGGAACAGCAGCCTGAAACTCAGGCGCTGGTGGAGCACCCGGAGAGCCTTGACGCTCCAGCAGAGGCGTTCCCACCCGAAATACCGCAAGGCGTCAAACCGGAGGCGGACGTTTCACAAGCCCCTGACGCCGATGAAGCGCAGGACCCACCCTCCCTGTCCCTATCGGAGGATCGGATTGACGCGCAGCACGAGGACGAGGGGAAAGGTTCGACACCGCTGCCTGCCGATCTGACACCTTCCGCAGAGCCTTCGACGATGGAAGGAACAGACGAGGAGGAAGCGGCAGCGGCTGTCGAGCAGGAAAAGGAAGCCTCGTCCTCGACCCTAGACGCCGAAGAACCACCCAAGCCATGGTTCCAGCGCCTGCGTGAGGGTCTTTCGCGGTCCTCCCGCGATCTGCGCGAAAACATTGCAAGCATTTTCCTCAAGCGCAAGCTTGACGAAGATACGCTGCAGGATCTGGAGGACGTTCTGCTGCGAGCCGACCTTGGACTTGAGACCGCTATGAGCATCACGGACGCCCTCTCCACCGGCCGTTATGGCAAGGACATCTCTGGTGCCGAGGTGCAGGCTGTGATGGCCGAAGAGATCGAGAAGGTACTTGCGCCAGTGGCACAGCCGCTGGAGCTCGACCTTTCGGTAAAGCCGCATGTCATTCTCGTGGTCGGGGTCAATGGTACCGGCAAGACCACGACAATTGGCAAGCTGGCAGCAAAGCTCAGACAAGGGGGCCTTTCCGTCATGCTGGCGGCGGGTGATACTTTCCGTGCGGCTGCCATTGAGCAACTTAAGATCTGGGGAGAGCGGACGGGCTCGGCGGTTGTCGCTTCCCGACTTGGCGCCGATGCGGCGGGACTTGCCTATGACGCGTTCGAAAAGGCGAAGGCTGCCGGCAGCGATGTGCTTATCATTGACACGGCCGGCAGGCTCCAGAACAGGACCGAGCTAATGGCGGAATTGGAGAAGATTGTGCGGGTACTGCAAAAACATGATCCGCAGGCTCCCCACACAGTTCTTCAGACGCTGGACGCGACCACCGGGCAGAATGCCCTTAATCAGGTCGAGATCTTCCGCAATGTTGCGGGCGTCTCGGGCCTGGTCATGACCAAGCTTGACGGCACGGCGCGCGGCGGCATCCTTGTGGCAATCGCCGCCAAGCACAAGCTGCCTGTCTATTTCATCGGCGTCGGCGAAGGTGTTGACGACCTGGAACCCTTTTCCGCAGGCGATTTCGCCAAGGCGATCGCAGGAGTTCAATGAGTGGCTGATAACAGGATCCTTGAGCGCGAACCGTCCGCTCCCAAGCGCAAAGAAATGAACCCGCTGCTCAAGCTTGCGCTGGAACTCGGGCCCCTCATGATCTTCTTCTTCGCCAATGCGCGCGGAGATCAGCTTGCGGACCGATTTCCCGCACTATCCACCATGGGCGAGCCGATCTTCATCGCCACGGGTCTATTCATGGTGGCGACAGCAGTTTCCCTTGCCGTCTCATGGATGCTCGTGCGCAGCCTGCCCGTAATGCCGCTGGTTTCCGGTATCGTGGTCTTTGTTTTCGGCGCTCTGACGCTGTTTCTTCAGAACGATACGTTCATTAAGATGAAACCTACCATCGTCAACACGCTCTTTGGAACGATCCTTCTGGTCGGCCTCGGCTTCGGCCAGTCGCTACTGGGCTATGTCTTCGATTCCGCCTTCAAGCTGGATGCCGAAGGATGGCGAAAGCTCACCTTGCGCTGGGGCGTATTCTTTCTCGTGCTGGCCGCCATTAACGAGGTGGTCTGGCGTTCCTTCTCCACCGATTTCTGGGTAGCCTTCAAGGTGTGGGGAATCATGCCCATCACCATTCTCTTCACCATGAGCCAGATGCCGCTCATCATGCGGCATTCGCTGGAGGAGAAAGGGCAATAGCAGCAGCACGTCTACTGCCACTATCTATCTGATCCCTGCTTATCGTTCCCGGACCCTTACGGTGCGCCCCCGTGCCGCCGCAATGGCGTTGTCAAGGTTGTGGTAGTAACGAACCGTCGGTGCTCGCAGTCCGAGCTTGAGCAGCATCTGACGCATGGATCGGCTTGCACCGACCAGATAAACGACCGCGCCATTCCGGCCGACCTTGCGGACAAAACCATCGATCGTGGCAGCGGCGGTCGAGTCGAGCACGGTAACATCTGAAATGTCGAGGACATAGGCTTTAGGTTGCCCGCCCACTCGGTCCAAAGCGGCGCCTACGCTAGCGGCTGCACCGAAGAAAAAGGCACCCGAGATGCGGTAGACAACCACATCATCATCCGTCGCAACGCCCGGAGCGTAAGGCGTCTCTCCGTTGTCAGCACGATCCGGCTGAATGATCCCATGCGGCCGGTCCACGGCAACGGCATTTGACATGCGGTGAAGGAAAAGCAAGGCGCCGATACCGAAGCCGACGAGAATGCCTTCTGTCAGATCACGGAAGACGACGAGAAGAAACGTCACCATAAGCACGACTGCGTCGCCCCGTGTGGAGCGAAGAAGAGCAGCAAACTGGTGCTTCTCGGCCATATTCCAGGCGACCACCACTAGAATTGCGGCAAGGGCGGAAAGTGGAATGAAGCTGGCAAGCGGCGCAGCAACCAGCATGAACGCCAGCAGGAAGAGCGCGTGCAACATTCCCGAAACAGGACCGTGCGCGCCCGCCCTCACATTGGCTGCCGTCCGCGCGATGGTTCCAGTGACGCAAAAGCCGCCGAAAAGGGCCGCCCCCATATTAGCCACGCCTTGGGCGACTAGCTCGCAATTGGAGCGATGGCGACGGCCGGTCATGGAGTCGGCTACCACTGCCGAAAGCAGGCTCTCTATTCCGCCGAGCATCGCAAAGGAGAGGGCTGCCGGCAGCACGGCGGTTATTTTCTCCCATGAAAGATCAGGAAGGGTGGGAAACGGCAATGTCTGCGGAATTCCGCCAAAGCGTGTGCCAATTGTCTCCACCGGCAAGGAAAATATCCATGCAGCAACCGTGGCAAGCGCGACGGCGATCAGGAAGCCCGGCCATTGGGGCCTGTAGCGACGAAGAAGAAGGATGACCGCCACCGATGCTACAGCCAGCACGACGGCAGCACCGTTGATGGTCGGAAGGGCCGCGCCCAATGCTTGCAGCTTCGGTATGATCGGGCCAGGTTCCTCGCCCTCCAATGTAAGCCCGAAAAAATCCTTGAGCTGACTGGCGAGTATGATGACCGCGATGCCCGCAGTGAAGCCCACCGTCACCGGATAAGGGACATATTTGATGAATGTCCCGAGCCGAAGCACACCAACGGCAAGCATGATGAGGCCCGAAAGGAAGGTGGCGAGGATGAGACCGTCCACACCATGCAGCTGGACCGTGGTCAGCACCAGCACGATGAAGGCACCCGCCGGGCCGCCGATCTGATAGCGGCTCCCACCCAGCGCAGAAACGAGAAAGCCTCCGATGATGGCAGTATAAAGCCCCCTTTCGGGGCCAACTCCGGAAGCAATGGCAATTGCCATCGACAAAGGCAGGGCGATGATAGCCACCGTAAGCCCTGCAATCGCATCTGCCTTGAGCGCGCGCAGGTCATAGCCTTCACGAAGGACCGTTACGAGCTTCGGTGTAAACAGTTCAAGAGATGTGGGCTCACGCGTTTGGGCGAGCATTACCGTGCCTTCTCGTCAATCGGCAACGGCATTTTAGCCTGGCGATCGCCGTTGCATCAGTTTTCTGCCGGCTCGTCCCTGACCACCACATCCTTGAAGCGGACACCGCGACCCCGGCCAGCGCTCGGAGCATTTTCGCCAATCAGTTCGATGCCGGCCGCGTCCAGAGCCTCGATCACCTTGTTCAGCGTGTCTACCACACCACGCACGACGGCACCCTCGCTCGCCTCCATTCTTTGGATGGTAGGAAGCGAAACACCTGAAAGCTCAGCAAGGCGCTTCTGGTCAATGCCCAGAAGTGCGCGCGCGGCGCGCATTTGCGCGGCGGTGATCATGAAGAATAGATCGTCCGTTAATGATGTGTAAAACATAATCTATGATGCTTGAAAAATCAAGATTAACGTTTCAAAGGCGCATTAAGGCGCACTTGCAAACAGGCCATCATCTGCGGTGATCGGTTTTTAAGGGTCCTGCTCAGCTTGCTTCAGATGAGCATCAACCGAAACGCCAGACCGTCGTCCGCTTCACCTCGGCATCCTCCAGAACACGCGTCACCGGCACGCAATAGGTAGCAAGCGGCAACAGCCGTTCCTTGGGAAGGTAAGCGCGGCCCGGATCGCCAACCAGAACGTCGGTGCCTGCCTGGGCAAGGGCGGCAAACCATTCTTCCAGACGCGCCGCGAACGCCCGGTCATAAAAGACATCGCCCGCCAGCAAGACATCGCAGGATTGCTGCGCACCTACCAGATCATCAGCAACAATTTCAAAGGCCACATCGTTCGCCACCATGTTCAACTGGCAGGCGACCGCAGAGAATGGATCGGTATCCGCTGCTCTGACCAGTCTAGCGCCAGCAATGCAGGCCGCCACCGCTCCAAGCCCGGACCCGGCGGCGAAGTCGAGCACACGCTTGCCCGCTACCGTCTCAGGATGGTCGAGAATATAGCGGGCGAGGCCCTGCCCGCCCGCCCAGGCGAAAGCCCAGAAGGGCGGCGGCAGGCCTATTTCATCGAGCTCTTCCTCCGTTTTCTGCCAGAGTCCGTGTGCCTCATCCGCAAGATGCAGCATGATCTCCGGCACGTGCGGCGGGGCAGCAAGCGTCGTGTTCGCCAGTATGAAGGCACGGCCTTCGGCAACATCCAGTTTGTGCGTCACGGTGCCTTGTCGAGGCCGCCCATGCGGCAGATTTCCTTCCATTCCGCCTCGCTTACGGGCTGCACGGAAAGACGAGAATTGTTGACTAGAACCATATCCTTGAGCTTCGGGGTCGCCTTGATCTCCTCCAACGTGACCGGCTTGGGCATATCCTGCACTGCGCGGACGTCGACACACTCCCAGCGCGGGTCATCGGTCGTCGAGTCGGGATGGGCCTCAGCGCAGACCTCGACAATGCCGACGATGCTTTTTTCCTTCACCGAGTGATAGAAGAAGCCCAGGTCGCCCAGCTTCATCGCGCGCATATTGTTGCGCGCCTGGTAGTTGCGCACGCCGTCCCATTCCGCGCCTTTCGAGCCCTGCTGCTTCTGCATTTCCCACGACCAGGTTTCAGGCTCGGACTTGAACAGCCAATAGGCCATCACTCGCTCTCCGGTCTATTAAACACCCAGTTCCACGGGCGGACCTTGATGGATTCAAAAAGCCCTGCCAACGCGTAGGGATCGGCATTTGCCATTGCCTCGGCATCCGCTTTCGCTGCCGCCCGCACAGCCACCATGCTACCACAAGGTTTTCCCTCATCATCGAGGAATGGGCCGGCGAATACGAGTTTCCCTTCGGCATCGAGCTTTTCGAGGTGCGCAAGATGCTCGGGCCGCGTGTCCATGCGGACTTGCAGATGGCCGGGCTTGTCGCGGCAAGTGATGACAAAGATCATGGTACCCCCTTCCTGGTTCTAAATTTCAGCCGGTCTCGCTCTTCAGCGGTCTGGCGAGGAAAGCATGCATGGTCGCCTCAACCGTGAGGCGGCCTTCAAGTATTCCGGTCACCGCTTCGATGATCGGTGCATCGAGCCCTCTTTCGCCGGCAATCCGCGCTGCGATGCCTGCCGTGAAGACGCCTTCGGCGAGCGGCAGCCCTTCAACACTTTCGCCTCGCCCTAGCGCCATGCCATAGGCGAAATTCCTCGATTGCGCCGAACTGCAGGTAAGGATGAGATCGCCCAGACCGGAAAGGCCCATCAGCGTCTCCGATTGTGCTCCGAAGGCTTTCCCAACTCGTCTCAACTCAACGAAGCCGCGCGTCGTTATGGCCGCGACTGCGCTGGCACCGAGCCCTGCTCCGCTTGTCGCGCCCGCAGCGATGGCCAGCACATTCTTGAGCGCGCCGCCCATCTCCACGCCCGCCAGGTCGTCGCTTGAATAGCAGCGCAGGTTGGGTGCGGAAAGCTTCTCGGCAAGACTTGCAGCAAACGTCGCCTCGCTCGCGGCGACGGTAACCGCAGTGGGAAGACCGCGCGCCACATCCGCAGCAAAGCTCGGACCAGAGAGGGTTGCAAGGGGATTTTCGGGCAGAACCTGGCGGGCGACTTCGGACATGCGCTGCCCCGTTTCCCGCTCAATGCCTTTTGCGCATAGCACCACAGGCACATTTGGCGCGAGCACGGGCCGGGCGGCAGATAGAACACCCCTCATGGCTTGTGCCGGAACCACGGCAAGCACACAATCCGCCCCGGCCAAAGCAGCGTCCATGTCGTCGAGCGCAGCTAGGCGTGGCTCAAGAGACACAGCCGGTAGATAGCGGCTGTTTACATGCGCGTGAGTGATCTCATGCGCCAATGCCGCGTCTCGGGTCCACAGCACAACCTTGTGGCCGGCACGCGCCATGGTCAGCGCGAGCGCGGTGCCCCAGGCTCCGGCTCCCAGAACCGCGATCGACCAGCTCATGCCTTGGCTCCACGTTTGCCAGCGCCGATGACAGGCGCGCTTTGTTCATCGAGCGGCCACCGTGGACGGGGAGCAAAAGCAAGACCATCCGATGGCACCATGTCCCTTTCCAGCCGCTCTAGGGCCGCCCAGGCGATCATCGCGGCATTGTCGCCGCAAAGTTCGGGCGGCGGTGCGACAAGCCGGAAGCCTTCACGCCGGCAAAGTTCTTCCAAGGTCCGGCGGACCGTTGCATTGGCTGCCACCCCGCCCGCGACGACAAGCGCAGGGTCTACTAGCTCAGGATAATCCGCGCGAAACCGCGAAAAGCTCCGCGCCACGCGGTCCGAGAGCGTTTCCGCTACTGCCATCTGGAAGGAGGCGCAGATGTCCGCGATATCGGTGTTCGACAGCGGCGCCAGTTCGCTCGCCAACCGCCGCACCGCGGTCTTAAGTCCTGAGAAGGAGAAATCCGGACGTTTCTCGCCCTTGAGTGGGCGGGGAAAGGCGAAGCGGGTAGGATCGCCCTTTCTAGCTGCCTTTTCAACGCTCGGGCCTCCCGGATAGGGCAGGCTAAGCAGCTTTGCCGTCTTGTCGAAAGCTTCCCCGAGCGCGTCGTCGATGGTCGTCGCCCAACGTTCGTAACGGCCGATGCCGGCGACATGCACGATCTGCGTATGCCCTCCGGAGACAAGAAGCAGGAGATAGGGAAAATTCAGCCTGTCGGTAAGGCGCGCGGTAAGCGCGTGCCCCTCCAGATGGTTGACGGGCAGAAATGGCTTGCCACACGCAGCCGCTAGCGCCTTGCCGGTAGTAAGCCCTACGATCAGCCCGCCTATGAGGCCCGGCCCCGCGGTCGCGGCAATCCCGTCTACATCGCCGAGCGCAAGGCCCGCCTCATCGAGGGCCGCCTCGATAACGCCGTCCAGCGCCTCCACATGGGCGCGCGCGGCGATTTCCGGCACAACGCCGCCAAAGGCCGCATGCTCCTTGATCTGGCTCAGGATGACATTGGAAAGAATCTTTGGTGCGCCGTCGGCATCGCGGCCGACAATGGCTGCGGCCGTTTCGTCGCAACTCGTCTCGATGCCCAGCACACGCGTCATTCGGTCCGGCCTTCCATTGTTGCCGAGAGGTTTCGTCCCAGGTAGTTAGGTATGCCGGTTAGCACGGACATGACAGCATGCAAACTGATGTGGTGAGAATCGGAACGCGCGGTAGCGCACTTGCTTTGGCGCAGGCAGCTGAAACGCGCGCGCGTTTGATGGCGGCGCACGACCTGCCGGAAGAGGCATTTGAGATTGTCGTCATCAGCACCACTGGTGACCGCATTCAGGACCGTGCCTTGGCACAGGCCGGCGGCAAGGGCCTTTTCACGAAGGAGATCGAGGAGGCGCTCATTGATGGCCGCATCGATCTTGCCGTACATTCCTCCAAGGATATGCCGACCGTACTTCCCGAGGGGCTGGAGCTTTCAGCCTTTCTGGAGCGTGAGGATGTGAACGACGTCTTCATCGGCAGGACAGGAGGCGGGCTTACGGACCTTCCCCAGGAAGCGCGCCTAGGAACGTCGTCCTTGCGCCGCCAGGCGCTGGCTTTGCGGATAAGACCAGACCTGAAAGTTAGTGTTTTCCGTGGCAATGTGCAGACCCGGCTGCGCAAGCTTGAAGAGAATGTCGTAGATGGCACCATGCTTGCCCTTGCGGGCCTTAAGCGACTGAAGCTGGAGCATGTCGGGACGGAAGTTCTGGACATCTCGGATTTTCCTCCAGCTCTTGGGCAAGGGGCGATCTGCATCGAAACGCGGGTGAATGACAAGCGTATCTGGGAACTGGTGCAAGCGATCCATCACGCTGAAACCGGGGTCGCGCTGGCATGCGAGCGCGCTTTTCTCGCCGCTCTCGATGGTTCCTGCCGAACGCCCATGGCCGGTTATGCACAAGTGGACGGCGATCGCATCCACTTTTCCGGCATGATTCTGACACCCGACGGCAAGGAGGTGCATGAGATAACGGGCGAGGGCAGCCTGATCGAGGCATGCGAGATAGGCACGCAAGCGGGCACCCGCATACGTGAGAGGGCCGGAAGCCGGTTCTTCGAAAGCTGGAGCTGAGATGCGCCGCATCCTCGTAACCCGGCCCGAGGCCGCTGGCCGCCGTACGGCGGCCAAGCTTTCTTCCATGGGTCTGGAAGCGGTCGTTTTGCCTCTGACAAGGATCGTTCCCCTCACCCCGAAAGATCTGCCCGATCCGCAGAAGTTTTCCGCTGTTGCCATCACCAGTCCGAACGCGGCCAGCCATTTTCCGCCTTACCTCGCCCAAAGCATCAAGCATGTGCCCGTCTTTGCTGTCGGCAAGGCGACCGGCAATGCCGCCCGGCTGCTTGGCTTGCCGCCTGTCGATGAAGGTGCTGGCGACGCGGAGGGGCTGGCAAAAAGGATTATTGAAGCAGCCGCGCCGGGTGCGGATATTCTTGTCCTCTGTGGTTGCGTCCGGCGGGGCGTTCTTGAGAAGCGTCTGTCACAGGCAGGTCTCAACCCATATCTGTTAGAAACCTACGACACCCTCCCGACGCCGCCGACAGAACGCGAATTCACCGCGGCACTGCAGGCGTTGCCCATCGATGTGGTGCTGCTCTATTCAGGCTATGCGGCTGAAATCTTTGCTGAACTGGCGGAAATGCCTTGGGCCGCGCCTCTGCTCGGCGAAGCAGAATATGTGGTCATTTCCCGAAGGGTTGCAGATCTGCTGCCACCCACCGTACGAGCGCGGACCCGGGTTGCAGCGGAACCAACCGAGGAGGGCATCCTTTCACTGCTAGCCTGTTGAACGGACGGTTATCTATTTTCGGGCACGATGGCTGTGCTAGGAGAGTTGCTGCGCCGCACACGGCGCGGACAGAAATTGCCAAGCGGAGCTGCTGATGGCCAAGAGCACGCGCCACTCCAAAAAGAAACGGGAGCCGGTAACGATCGACCTGGAAGCCGAATCGGTCGAGCCTTCCACCCAGGACGCGCATAAAGGCGAGCTAGCCTCCGAAGGGGCAGATAAGGGCGTTGAGAACGAGGCCGCTACGGTGGAGAACGGACCGCAGCCGGAGGAACCATCCTCTTCCGAAAGCGATTCAGCATCGGTCGAGACGCAAGATCAATCGCCGACCGGGGCTGGGGAAGCTGCTGGTGACGACGTCTTCATGGCGCAGACAAGCCACGGTGAAGAGCTTGACCATAGGACGGGCGAAACGTCCAGCGGAGTGCCCCCTGCCCGAAAGGCTTCCCGCGGCGGATTGGGCCTTGCCCTTCTGGGCGGCGTTACCGGTGCCGCTCTTGCCTTGGCGACGGCGGGAGCCTTGCAGTGGTACGGAATTCTGCCCCTGGCAGGCGAGACCGGTGAGGACCCCGCATTGCTGGAGCTTCAGCAGGATCTGGCAGCGTTGCGGGGTGAAGTCGCACAATTGCGGCAGGTGGAACCGCAGGGACTCTCGGCGGAGGAACTGGAGCAGGCGCTAGCTGAGCCCCGACAAGAGATCGGCGAATTGCGCGATATGGTCACCGCCATGCGCTCGGCCACGCCGGGCGAAGTAAGCGCCGAAGTGGACTCCCTGGCAGAGCGGATTTCGGAGACCGAAAGCCGCCTCTCATCGCTTGTTGAAATGGCCCAGGCGGCCGAAAGCGGCGATTTCGGAGAGCGTCTAGCCGGCCTGGAATCAAGTCTCAACGAGCTGGCTGGTACCGTCGAAGAGGTGAGCCAAATGGCGAGGGCGGTACAACAATCGATGGAAAGCGATGCAAGCCGCCTGGACGAGTTCGCCGAGCGGGTGACACAGCTTGACGAGCGGGTTGCACAGCTTGACGAGGAGATGGAACGTCAGGACGAAGGGCCCCGCCTGGCGCTCATCGTCGCTGCTTCCGCCCTGAAGACCGCCGTAGAACGGGGGGCGCCCTTTTCCGGGGAACTGGAAACCTATACGGCTCTGACCCCGGACAAGGCAGCTATTGAGCCGCTTCGTCCATATGCGGAGACCGGCATTCCCACCCAAGCCGAGCTTTCCGCTGAAGTGTCCGACGTCGCCGCGCGCATCGCTGCCGCAAACACGCAGGTTCCGTCCGATGCGGGCCTCGTCGAGCGGCTGGTGGCGAGCGCCCGTTCCGCGGTGACGGTACGGCCCGTGGGCGAGGTGGAAGGTGATGCGCCCGAGGCGGTCGCCGCACGCATGGAGGCTGCGGTCGAGCGAGGCGACTATGCTAGGGCGCTGTCCGAATATGACGCGCTGCCGCCTGAAGCAAAGGAAGTGGCAGGCGATTTTGCCGAGAAGCTGCGTGCACGGCAGGCAGCCGACAAGGTGCTGGAAGAGGCGCTCTCACGCGCACTCAACCCGGCTTGAGGACGCGCTGATGATTCGCATTCTATTCTTCCTGCTGGTCGTCCTTCTTCTCGGTGCTGGCTTTGCCTGGCTGGCAGATCGACCCGGCGACCTAGTGATAAGATTTGCCGGTTACGAGTACGAAACGACGCTTATGGTTGCGGCAATCGTCCTCGTAGCAGCAGCCGCCGCAGTCATAATCCTGTGGTGGCTTATCCGCGGGATCTGGCGCAGCCCCTATGCCGTGGCGCGCTACTTCCGCGTCCGGCGGCGTGATCGCGGATATCAGGCGCTTTCCACAGGGCTTATTGCGGCTGGAGCAGGCGATGGCGGCCTTGCAAGTCGCATGGGCAAGCAGGCGAAGAAACTCATCGCATCGGATCGCGAACCGTTGCTCCATCTGCTCGATGCCCAGGCGGCACTGTTGAAGGGCGACCATGAAGCTGCGCGGGAGAAATTCAACGCCATGGCCGCCGATCCAGAGACGCGCCTGTTGGGCCTGCGCGGACTTTATCTGGAAGCGGAGCGCCTGGGTGAGCGTGAGGCGGCTCGGCACTATGCTGCTGAGGCGGTAAGAGTGGCACCACAACTTGATTGGGCGGTTGAAGCGACGCTTGAAACGTTGGCGGAACAACACGACTGGCCGGGGGCGCTGGCATTGCTCGACCGGCAAAAGCCTGCGGCCAAGGAACAGCGTCATGGCTTTGCCAGAAAGCGAGCAGTCCTGCTTACGGCACAAGCGATGGAGCAGCTTGACTCCGATCCGGCAGCCGCTCGCACCGCCGCAGTAGAAGCCAATCGGCTACAGCCGGACTTCGTGCCGGCAGCGGTCACAACCGCGCGGGCCCTCCTCAAACAGAACGATCTGCGCCGGGCAACGAAGGTGCTGGAGGCCATCTGGAAGAAAGAGCCCCATCCCGAAGTTGCCGATGTTTATGTCCATGCGCGTCCTGGTGACTCCACGCATGACAGGCTTGAGCGCGCCAAGAGGCTTCGCAGGCTGAAAGTCAATCATGTAGAATCGGAACTCGCGGTTGCGCGCGCCGCTTTCGATGCGGGTGAATACCAGGAAGCGCGTGCGGCTGCTGAAGCGGCCGTTCGCATTGCCCCGCGCGAAGGCGCGTTCCTCCTTCTTGCAGATATCGAAGAGACGGAAACCGGCGATCAGGGCCGGGTGCGCCATTGGCTCTCAAAGGCGCTGCGAGCGCCGCGCGATCCGGCATGGGTGGCAGATGGCACGGTTGCCGAGCGATGGGCGCCCATATCCCCGGTCACGGGACAACTCGACGCCTTCGAGTGGCGGGCACCCATGGAGCGCCCTGGACAGGTAATCGAAGGCGATGAGGCCTTGCGGACACTGCCGGCGCTCGAAGCTGACAGGGTCGAGGTTATTGAAGAGGAAGCTCGCCCGCACGTGCTGAGCCTTGAAGCCGAACCGGTCCCGTCTGCCTTGGCTGAGAATGTAGCGGAGACCAATAACGGCGCGGCCGAAAAAGCAGCGGCCACAGGGACAGCACGGTCAAATGCCCCCGTCCCGGAACCTGCGCCGGCCAAAGACGAAGGAGAGCCAGAAACGGCCGGCTCCGATCAGGTCCAGGAAGCCGATTCCAAAACCACTCCGGTTCAGGAAGAGATGAAACCCCCGATACCCGACGATCCAGGTGTCGATCCAGCGGACGTGGAACAGCAACCGCGGCGGCCCTTCCGCCTGTTCTGACCCGGAGCCGGACAACGTTTCGCGTCACGTGGAACCGTTGTCCGTCCCACATCATTTTCAGTCGCGCTCTGTTGCCCAAAAGCACTTGTGTGGCTCCAACAGGCTCTTCACCATTGCCCCTGTTGATTCAAAAAGGGCGTCCATGTTCGAACGTATTTTCAGATTCCTGAAGGACTTGCCCGGGGGCGAGGACAGATCGCGGCGGCCGGTCGAGGACGATCCGCGGGTTGCGGCGGCGGCATTGCTCACCCATATCATGAGCGCCGACGGCATCCGCAGCAAAGACGAGCGTGCAAGACTCAAAGAAGCCTTGTCGCGTGCCTATAATGTCAGCGGAGCCGAGCTCAAGGTGCTGATGCAAGCAGGTGAGAAGGCGGAAGCCGAGGCTGTCGACCTTTATGTGTTCACCAGCGTGCTGAAACGTCACCTTGATGAGGATGCACGCGCGGAGTTCATCCGGCTAATGTGGGAAGTTGTCTTTGCCGATGGCGAAATGCACGAGCTTGAAGATAATCTGGTGTGGCGCGTGGCAGAACTGATTGGCGTCGATAGCCGCACGCGTGTCACACTGCGCCAGAAGATACGGCAGGAAGAAGAACGAAGAGGGAGTTGACAATCACGGTGATCAACGGGGGGGCTGGCAGGAAAATCCTGGTTGTCCTGCATCAGGAACTCTCAAGCCCCGGTCGCGTCGGCCAGGTTCTGGAGAGGTCGGGCTTCGTTCTCGACATACGCAGGCCGCCGCTAGGAGATCCTTTGCCGGAAACGCTTGATGAACACCATGGCGCGGTGATTTTCGGTGGTCCGATGAGCGCCAATGACCGCGACGAGTTCGTGCGCAGGGAAATCGAATGGCTGGCTGTACCTCTTAAGGAGAACAAGCCATTTCTGGGTATCTGCCTTGGTGCACAAATGCTCGTCAAACATCTTGGTGGGCAGGTAAAGAGTCATGACGACGGGCTGGTGGAGATCGGATGGTACCCTCTCCGGGCTAGCGAGGAGGGACGCCGGCTCATGCACTGGCCCGAAATGGTCTATCAGTTCCATCGTGAGGGCTTTTCCTTGCCCTCCGGCGCCACTTTGCTTGCCACGGGGGAGCATTACCCCAACCAGGCTTTCCGCTACGGTGAAAATGCCTGGGGCATCCAGTTCCACGCGGAACTGACTCGGGCGATGATGCATAGATGGGTGGTACACGGCGCGCATCGTTTCGTGCTGCCTGGAGCACAGCCTGGGCGCGATCACCTTGGCGGACGCCTCATCTGGGACAGGCATCTGAAGCAGTGGCTCGTGGAGTTTCTCGGCATCATTTTTGGCGCTGAGCCTGAGGCAGCGCCTTCTGCCGGGGCTGAGGCCGAAGCGCAGAAGCCAATCGGCCATGCTAAGGTGGGTCGGCGCGGAATTGCCTAAACAAAAGAAGCATAAGAACCGCTCTGGAGTGCTCCAAACCTCTGGCGCGGGATACGGCCAGGACCTATATTAACAAAGACGGTCTGCGCCTCGCGACAGGAATTCTTTTCCCCGGGGCCTTATCGATCCTTGAGGGAGCTGTCCCTGGCCTCGCTCGTGGGCTTGGTCATACGGCGCCCACCTACATTGTAGGTTCCCGGGATCGAACATTCCATCGGTTGCCGTGGATCGTCTTTTCTGTTTTCTCTTCTCTCCTTCACTTTGCCATGCGCTCAGCCATACTTGCTCCCATCGTATTCCGGCTCTGCAATCAATGGGAGGAAGGGCAATGACGGACGAGCGCGAGATGAAAAAGACCCTGCGGCGGGAGACGCTGGCCAGGCGCGACAGCCTAGACCCTTCCTGGCGGAGCAAAGTATCCTTCCATCTCGCACGCTGGGCGGATGAGCTGGCGCCCTCGCCGGGCGCCATTGTCTCCGGTTTCTGGCCCATGCGCTCCGAAGTGGATGTGCGCCCACTTATGGCTGCGCTGCAGGAACGCGGAGCCCGCCTTAGCCTGCCGGCGATCCTCGACAAGACCACCATTCTTTTTCGTGAGTTCCTCCCCGGTGCGCCGCTCGTTGACCAGGGATTCGGCACGATGGGTCCTGATGAGGCGGCAGCGGTTGTCGAGCCTTATCTCATGCTCGTGCCGCTCGTTGCCTTCGACCAACGTGGACACCGCATCGGCTACGGGGCAGGCTATTACGACCGGGCCATAGCGCATCTAAAGGCCAACGGCCACGCCCACCGCCTCGTTGGCATCGCTTTCGATTGCCAGGAGGTGGAACGGGTACCTGACGAACCTCATGATGTGGTCATTCCGGAGATCCTGACCGAAAGTGGCTTGCGCCGATTCGCATCTGCCGGTTAAGAGCAGGCAATGCGTATTGTTTTTCTTGGCGATATGGTCGGGCGCACCGGCCGAACGGCTGTCTGGGAGAGGCTTCCGGGACTCATCTCCGATTTCAAGATCGATTTTGTGATCGTCAATGGCGAGAACGCCGCCGGCGGTTTCGGCATCACCGAAGAAATCTTCCAGAACACTCTGAAAGCGGGCGCCGACGTGGTCACCACGGGCAACCATGTATGGGACCAGCGCGAAGCGTTAAGCTTTGCTCCGCGCGAAGAACGCTTTCTGCGGCCGGCCAATTTCCCCAAAGGCACGCCTGGCCGTGGCTCCGGTCTCTATACTGCCAGGAACGGCGCGCGTGTGCTGGTCGCCAACATTATGGGCCGGGTCTTCATGCAGCCGGATCTGGACGATCCCTTCCGGGCGGCGGAGGAGGAACTGGCTGCCTGCCCGCTCGGCGAACAGGCCGACGCTGCGATCATCGATTTTCATGCTGAGGCAACATCGGAAAAGGTCTGTTTCGGCCATTTTGTCGATGGGCGGGTCAGCGCTGTCATCGGCACGCACACCCACATACCGACGGCTGACCACCAGATTCTTTCCGGCGGCACCGCCTATATTACTGATGTAGGCATGTGCGGCGATTTTGACTCCTCCCTCGGCTTCGACAAGGAGGAACCACTCAACCGCTTCACCACCAAGGTACCCAAAGGACGCTTCGAGGCGGCTTCGGGGCCCGCTACCATTTGCGGTCTGGGTCTGGAAATTTCCGACCGTACCGGGCTTGCGGAAAGGGTTGCTCCGCTGCGCCTTGGACCGAGGCTTGAGGAAACCGTCCCAGCATTCTGGCGTTGACGCTCAGCTATAGCGCACCTACCTCTGCGCAATCCCGCCAAAGCCCGCCGGAGGACCTGCCACATGGAATGGCTGCTTTCACAGTTTTATTTCATCAATGACCCGACCGCGTGGGTGGCGCTGGTCACCCTTGTCGTTCTCGAAATCGTGCTCGGTATCGATAATCTTATTTTCATTTCTATTCTTACCAACAAGCTGCCCAAGGAAAACCAGAAGTTTGCCCGCAGGCTGGGCATCAGTGGAGCGCTCGTCCTGCGCCTTGCACTGCTTGGCACTATCTCCTTCATCGTTCAGCTTACCACGCCGATCTTCACCCTCTTCGATCATGGCTTCTCATGGCGCGACATTATCCTGATAGCCGGCGGTCTGTTTCTCGTCTGGAAGGCGACGCGGGAAATACATCATTCAGTCGACCCGCATGATTCCAAGGAGGACCTGGTGCGAGCCCCGGTCACGCTTAGCGTGGGCGGTGCGATCGTTCAGATCCTGCTGCTTGACCTGGTCTTTTCCGTCGACTCCATCATTACGGCCGTAGGCATGACGGACCATCTTCCCATCATGTTCATCGCCGTCATCTCGGCGGTAATGGTGATGCTGATTGCCGCCGAGCCGCTTTCGCGCTTCATTGCGGCTAATCCCACGGTGGTCATGCTGGCGTTGGGCTTCCTGCTCATGATTGGAATGACACTCATCGCCGACGGCTTCGGCTTCCATGTTCCGAAAGGTTATGTTTATACCGCCATGGGTTTCTCAGCCATGGTTGAGGGCCTCAACATCATGGCACGCCGCAAAAAATTGCGAGAACAGTCGATCCTGGAGGAGCCGAGCCCTCCGAAGGATGACGTGGCAGTGTGAGCCACGCCCGCCTGGAAACACGATGCGAGACCGCCTGCACGATCTGTCCTCTCGCATCTTCTGGACCTTGCGGCCCATTTTCACTATAAAGCCGGCAATCCAAGACATTTCAGGAAGAAGTCCGACAAGGAGCCCCATGGCCGGTCATTCCCAGTTCAAAAACATCATGCACCGCAAGGGCCGTCAGGACGCGGCGCGGTCAAAGATCTTTTCCAAGCTTGCCCGTGAGATCACGGTAGCGGCCAAATCCGGCCTGCCCGATCCGGCGATGAATCCGCGGCTTCGCCTCGCCGTGCAAAACGCCAGAGCCCAGTCCATGCCCAAGGAAAATATCGAGCGCGCCATTAAGAAGGCGTCTGGGTCGGAGGCGGAAAACTTCGAGGAAGTGCGCTACGAGGGCTATGGTCCTGGCGGCGTGGCGGTGATCGTCGAGGCGTTGACCGACAACCGCAACCGCACCGCCTCGAACGTTCGCGCCGCCTTTACGAAGGCCGGCGGGTCGCTGGGCGAGACGGGCTCCGTCTCCTTCATGTTCGACCGGGTTGGTGAGATCCTCTATCCCGCCAGCGCCGGAGATGCCGAAAAGGTGATGGAGGCGGCCATCGAGGCGGGCGCAGAGGACGTCCAATCCGACGAGAACGGCCATGTCATCACCTGCGCCTTCGAGGATATTGGCGAAGTGACGACAGCGCTGGAGAGCGCCCTTGGAGAGGCCGAGCAGGTTAAGGCCGTATGGCGCCCGCAAAACGGTACCCCGGTGGACGAGGAGCGCGCGCAATCGGTGCTGAAGCTGATCGCCGTTCTCGAAGACGACGACGACGTGCAGAACGTCTACGCCAACTTCGAAGTGGACGACGAGACAATGGCCAAGCTCAGCGCGGCCTGAAATCTGCAATGGCCACAGCCTGCCGGGCGACAATCATTTTGTTGCGCTCAATGCAAATGGCTCCTGCGGGCAGGCTGGATGGCGCAGGAGCTGCTGTCCACCTATGGAACGGAACTGGCCGAAGTAAACCTGCGGCCAGGCTCCGGCGGAATCGTCCAGACATTTTGCGCCGAAGAGCTGATCCGGACCGCAAGCGACAGCGGGCTTCCGGATGCTTTCGAGCTCAAGCGGCAATTGCGTGACAGGACAGGATCGCCCCCGAGCGCGATCTGCGACATCAGGGAAGGGAACCATAAGGCAGGCTCTTTGGGAAAGCCCCTTCCAGCCAGTTGCAGGGAACAGGAGGCAAAAAGCCCGCCGAAGTGGCAGGCCTTTGCACTTCCTCCGGGCTTCAGATTCCCAGGCCTTCGTAGCGCTTCTTGAATTTGGAGACACGGCCGCCACGATCAACCAAGGTCTGCTGGCCGCCTGTCCAGGCCGGATGCGTGGTCGGGTCAATGTCGAGCTGCAGCGTGTCCCCTTCCTTGCCCCAGGTGGAGCGCGTCAAGTACTCCGTGCCGTCCGTCATGACGACCTTGATCATGTGGTAGTCGGGATGGATATCGGCTTTCATGTGTTTTCTCTATCTGTAGTTGCGCAGCGGCCTACGCTGCGGCATCTCGCCCTTGCATCAAAAACTTGAAGCCACTGCCAAGGAAGGATACGGCTTCGGAAAGGTTTGCGTGCCTATACCTCAGCCACCCGGCCGAGACAAGGCCGGGGAATGAATCTTCGGGACATGCTGGAAGGAAACGCCATGGCGGAAGGAAAAGCCGCACCGGAGGCCGGTTCGCACCGCTCGCTGGACCCCTTGCGGCAGCTTCTGCCCTATATCATTCGCTATCGCGGCCTGACGGCGGGGACCGTGCTCTTCCTGCTCATCGCCGCGCTAGCGGCGCTGGCTCTGCCTCTTGCCGTACGGCGGATGATCGACCACGGTTTTTCCGGGGCGGACGGCGCATTCATCGCCAACTACTTCGCGATGCTTCTCATCGTGGCTGCAATTCTGGCGCTTGCATCCGCTCTTCGCTACTACTTCGTCGTCACCCTGAGCGAACGTGTGGTTGCGGATTTGCGGCGGGACGTCTTTTCGCACGTGATGCGGCTTTCGCCCGCGTTTTTTGACCAGGCACAATCAGGCGAGATCGTCTCGCGCCTCGCTGCGGATGCGACCCAGATAAAGTCTGCCATTGGAGCCACTGCCTCCGTTGCTCTTCGCAACATCATCATGGGAGCGGGCGCTGTCGTGATGATGGTCGTGACCAGCCAACGTCTTTCGTTGCTGGTGCTTGTTGCCATTCCAGTCATTGTCCTGCCACTCATGGCATTTGGCCGGTCGGTGCGGCGGCGTGCGCGCCTTGCGCAGGATGAGCTCGCCCAGGCTACGGCCTTCGCCGGAGAACAGATCAGTGCCGTGCGGGTGCTGCAAGCATTCACCTATGAGAAAACCGTGATAAGCCGCTTTGCAGCAGCAGTCGATGCGGCATTCGTGGCAGCCAAAGCCTCTATCGCCGCGCGTGCCGTCCTGACCTTTGTGGCGATCTTCACCACCTTCGCCTCGATGGTGGTCATGCTTTGGGTAGGCTCCCGCGACGTGCTGACCGGCGCGATGACAGTGGGCACGCTGGGTCAGTTCCTGCTTTATGCGGTACTTGCCGCCGGCGCCATCGGCGCGCTTTCGGAAGTCTGGGGCGAACTCTCGCAGGCGGCCGGTGCCGCCGAACGGATGAGCGAGCTTCTGGCTGAAGAACCCGCCATTACAACCTCGTCTCATCCGATCGCCCTTCCCTCACCGCCGCAAGGCAATGTCGAATTCCGCAACGTTCACTTTGCATATCCGTCCCGTCCGCAGCAAACTGCCCTCCGCGGCCTTTCCTTCCACGTCGCAGCGGGCGAAACCGTCGCCATCGTCGGTCCATCGGGAGCAGGCAAGAGCACGATTTTTTCGCTCATCTTGCGCTATTACGACACTGATGAAGGCTCCATACTCATCGACGGCATCGATCTTCGCCAGGCCGATCCTAAAGCCGTGCGAGAACGGATCGCAATTGTGCCGCAGGATGTGACGGTCTTCGCAACGACCATCTTCGAAAATATCGCCTTTGGCCGCCCCGGCGCCACGCGCGAAGAGATCGAGGCTGCGGCCAAAGCGGCACTTGCCCATGACTTCATCATGGCTCTCGGCCAAGGCTATGACACCCAGGTGGGCGAGCGCGGGGTGACACTTTCCGGTGGTCAGCGCCAGCGCATTGCGATCGCCCGCGCCATCCTTCGCGATGCACCGATCCTGCTTCTCGACGAAGCCACATCCTCGCTTGATGCCGAAAGCGAGACGTTTGTGCAAACCGCCCTTGAAAGGCTTATGGCCGGACGCTCGACCATCGTCGTCGCACACCGGCTTGCCACCATCCTCAAGGCAGACCGTATCCTGGTCATGGACGAAGGCAGGATCGTGGAGGAGGGAAATCACACCGAGCTCGTGGCACGGGGCGGCATCTATGCGCGGCTTGCAAGCCTCCAGTTCGACAATGATCCCGAGGCATTCCGGGGCGCGGCAGAATAGCCGGCGTAGTTCCAGCTTGCTTGAAAGCGTATTTAGGAATATTGTCCTAGCATGCTGCTTCGCTCCCGATTCAATGTGCTTTGTGCCGCCTGTTCTGGAATCCTCGCGATAGCGTCGCCAGCTTGCGGGAAGGAAATGCTGCCCGGTCCCGTTGAGGCGCAGGTGCTTCGCGTCATCGACGGCGACACTTTTGTTGCAGAGGCACGGGTTTGGCCCGGGCAGACGATCACTGTGAGCGTGCGCATCCGGGGCGTGGATGCTCCGGAACTGCGCAGCCGCTGCGCGAGGGAAAAGGCAGCGGGCGCGAAGGCCCGGGCAGAGCTGGAACAGATGATCGGGGGAGCGACGGTCAGGATCTACAATGTCAGCGGCGACAAGTATTTCGGCCGCGTGCTTGCGGATGTAGTAACCGCAGAGGACGACGCCGTTGCCGACCATTTGCTGGAGCGGGCATTGGCTCGTCCCTATTCAGGCGGACGCCGGATAAGCTTCTGCGGCTGACACTGTGCTGCAGCCACCGTTTGCGGTGCATTCAGCTGGAGCACCAAGATCATCTCAGAATGTCGGAAACGTGAAATGATCTGACTTCGTTTCGTCGCCAATTATGGTCGGAAAACGCGATCCACAGTTCTGGAACTGCGTCAGTGAACGCTGGTCTTGGACAGGAGGTGGAGAACCAGAACCCCCGCTACGATGAGCCCCATTCCGATGAAGCCGGCAACATCCGGACGCTGGCCGTAGACGAACCAGGCCGCAACGGCGATCAGTATAATTCCTCCCCCTGCCCAGATTGCGTAAGCAACTCCCACCGGTATCCGGTCTAGAACTTGTGACAGCAGGAAAAACGCCAACGCATAGGAAAGAATGACCACGGCCGAAGGACCGAGCCTGGTAAAGCCCGCAGAGGCTTTCATTGCAGTCGTGCCAACGACCTCGAAAATAATTGCGAGAGCAAGGATGGCATAAGCAGGCATAAGAAAAACCCCCGCAGCTGGAGGCGATTAGTGATCATAAATACGGTGGGTTCTTCGTGCAAAATTTTCGTGACTGCACAAGAAAACCAGCGCCTTGTGCAGCATGCAAGCATGAACGTCCCCTTATTCCTCGCCGTTGTCCTTAGACCTGAGCGAGGACAGCTTGGCGAAGACCGCGTCGGCGTCGAGTTCCTTCTCTTCCGGCTCCTCCTGTACGGCCTCCTCGACCGGAAGCTTCTCCGTCTCGGATGCCGGCAACAGCGTATCGCCTACCGGCGGAGGCGGCGGTGCATGGCGGGCCGCGCGGGATACTTCAAGATCCAGATCAATCTGGGAGCAGAGGCCAAGCGTCACCGGGTCCATCGGCACAAGATTGGCCGAGTTCCAGTGAGTACGGTTGCGGATCTGTTCGATGGTGGACTTGGTCGTGCCTACCAGCCGGGAAATCTGCGCATCCTTCAACTCGGGATGGTTGCGAAGGAGCCAGAGAATTGCGTTGGGCCGATCCTGCCGCTTTGAAAGCGGCGTATAGCGTGGTCCCTTGCGCTTTGCCTCGGGCACGCGCACCTTGGGCTCGGACAGTTTCAGCCGATAATCGGGATTGGCCTCGCCCCGGGCAATCTCGTCCCGGGTGAGCTGGCCGGTCATCACCGGGTCCATGCCCTTGATGCCCTGCGCCGAATCGCCATCGGCAATGGCTCTTACCTCCAGCGGGTGGAGCTTGCAGAACTCAGCGATCTGATCGAAGGACAGCGCTGTATTGTCCACCAGCCAGACGGCGGTTGCCTTCGGCATGAGAAGCTTGTTGGCCATCGCAAAAATATCCTGTCTTCGCCCGCGTCCCCGTCGCGGGCGGTGGTCAAACCACCGATGTTTGGGAATGCTGGTTATATAGTTGCATTCCATGGGTGAGGCAAGACAACTGTGCTGTGAATTACGCCACCGCGTGAGGTGCAACCTTGTAGCACCGGCTTCTGAACCCGTCCGAAAACGCGCTCGACAATCGTGAGCAGGCTCCTTTCCGGGCTGGAACAATCCTTCATGATGGAGGGTTCGGCGGGGAATAAAGAGGGAGCATTCCATGTACCGCCGACATCGCAATAACAGCAACGGGAAGGCCATTGCAGCGGCCATGATCGGCGCAGCAGCCGGGTTTGCTGTCCTGATGGCAGCACGCAGCCTCATGCGCAACGGTCACCTGATGCACCCTGACGATGCGCTGCCAAAGGCATGGCGCGACCGCGGTGGCCACGGCCGTCGCCGGCAGCGGGCTATCGTCGGCCGCACCATCACTGTCAACCGCCCACGCGACCAGGTCTACGCTCATTGGCGCGACTTCTCTATTTTTCCGAACTTCATGGAGAATGTGCGTTCTATCACCACGCTCGACCAAACGCGCTCACGATGGGTTGTTGAGGGCCCCGCAGGTACCAGCGTCGAGTTCGAGACGCGTATCACCGAAGACCGTCCAGGTGAGGTGATCGCCTGGGAGACAGACGAGAATGCGGATGTACGCCATAGCGGGCGCGTCTCCTTCCGAGATGCGCCAGGCGGGCGCGGTACGCTCGTGGATGCGCTTATCACCTATGAGCCGCCGGGCGGAAGTGTCGGCCGTATGGCAGCGAAGCTCTTCCAGCGCGAACCAGGTACGCAGATCCGTCGTGAGTTGCGCCGTTTCAAGCAGCTTGTCGAAACAGGCGAGATCGCCTCTGCAGCAGGTCCCAACGCCCGCTAGGGCTGAAAACGGGAAAACGATATGCGAGCCATCACCTGGCATGGCAAGAAAGACGTTCGGGTCGACACCGTGCCTGATCCGGAGATTGTCAATCCGCGCGATGCGATCATCGAGATCTCTTCGACCGCGATCTGCGGCTCCGATCTGCATCTTTATGACGGAGTCATTCCCGGCATGCGGACAGGGGACATCCTCGGCCATGAGTTCATGGGCGAGGTGGTCGAGGTAGGGACAGGCAACAAGAAGCTCAGGAAAGGGCAACGGGTCGTGGTGCCTTTCGTGATCGCCTGCGGCTCCTGCTTCTTCTGCGAGAAGCAGCAATATTCGGCCTGCGACAACTCCAACCCTGCCGACAAGGCCGACATCTCCCATGCGGCTTACGGGCATCACATTTCTGGCTTCTTCGGCTATTCGCATTTGACGGGAGGATATGCCGGCGGGCAGGCAGAGTATGTGCGCGTACCTTATTCCGACGTCGGCCCGGTCGTCGTTCCCGAGGATTTGGAGGATGAGGAAGCGCTTTTCCTTTCCGATATCCTGCCAACGGGCTGGATGGCAGCAGAAAATTGCGAGATCGAGGAAGGCGATACGGTTGCAGTCTGGGGCTGCGGCCCAGTCGGCTTGTTCGCGATCCAAAGCGCGCTTCTCATGGGCGCTGCACAGGTGATCGCCATAGATCATTATCCGAACAGGCTGGAACTCGCCCGCGGACTCGGCGCGAGAATCGTGAACTACAAGAATACGGATGTCTATGAAGCATTGATGGAGATGACCGGAGGCATCGGTCCTGATGCGGCAATCGACGCGGTAGGCATGGAAAGCCATGGTTTCGCCCCGGACAACATATACGACTACGCCAAGCAGACGCTCATGTTGCAAAGCGACCGCGCCCACGCTCTGCGCCAGGCGCTCTACGCCGTCCGCAAGGGCGGGCGCGTTTCGGTTCCGGGCGCTTATGGCGGCTTTGTCGACAAGTTTCCCGTCGGCGCCTTCATGCAGAAGGGGCTGACAATACGAACCGGCCAGACTCACGTGCAGAAATACATACCCCGACTCCTCGACATGATCCGCGAGGGCAGGATTGACACGACGTTCCTCATCAGCCATCGCCTTCCACTGGAAGAGGGTCCGGAGGGCTATCGCAAGTTCGCTTTCGAACAGAACGAGACGACCAAAGTTGTATTGAAGCCAGGCATGACGAGGAGTAACGGCCTGTAATCAGGGCTTCCCGTCTTCATCGGCGAGCAGCATGAGCAGAATACTCATCGTTTTTGGAATCATCCTCGTTGCCGTGGGACTCTTCTGGCCCTTCCTGCAAAAGATTGGCCTTGGCCGTCTACCGGGCGACCTCACCATAGGGGGCGAGAACTTCCGCGTTTATATCCCCATCACCACCTCGCTGATCGTCAGTGCTGTGCTAAGCCTCATCTTCTGGCTGCTCAGCCGCTGAGCGCGGTCTCGTATCCAGTTCTCAAACTGCCCGGAAATTCCCGCAATTTTCATGCTTTTCGCCATCCAAGGCGAAACCATAAGTAGTGCTTTTTCACGAAAGTCGCGCGCAGCTCTTGCGGCAGACCGGCAAGACTCAATATGTTCGCGCCGCGCCGGCCAGTTTGGTCCGGCGTGAGCGCGGTATTATTGCTCCGTTCTCAGACCATTTTTTTATGATTCATATTGGAGGTGTTTGGTGGCTTTTCAGCATCATGACCAGCAAGATGCGGCGAGAGAGACGTCAGCCGGCGTCAATCTGGGTCCCCTCCCCGCATCGGTCTGTTTTGCACTGCGTCGAGCGCAACATATGGTCACAGACGACCTCGTCCGCACTTTGCAGCCCCTTAATTTGCGTCCTACCTACTTCGCGGTGCTCGTCGTCATCGGGGAGAATCCTGGTCTCAATCAGTCGGAAGTGAGCGCGGCGTTGGGTATCCAGCGCACCAACTTCGTCACGATCATCGACCATCTGGAGACGCGCGGTCTTGTCGAGCGGCATCCGTCGAAGGAGGATCGGCGATCCTACGCGCTGCACCTGACTGAGGAAGGTCGCGAGGTCCTGAACGCGGCGCGGCAATTACAGGCCGAGCATGAACAGCGCCTGACGCAAAAGCTGGGACAGGAAGGCCGCGAGTTGCTGCTGCCTCTGCTTCGCAGGCTCGCGGCCTGATCAGCTAGGCACGTTAAGCCGGCTTCTGCGGCCTCAGCGGTAGAGCAAGCTGCTTCTGACTTTTCGCCGGCGAATTGTGGCCTATATCGGGTGTGCATGGAGTTTCGCTTGCAGAGCGTGCAGCACCCTGCTGCTGCGCCAAGGCATGCCCGCCGGTGCGGATGGCTGGCCATATTTGTTGCCGGTCTGTTTGCACTGACCCTGCCGCTTTCCGGACAACAGCAGGAGCGCGTGATTGTGCTACGGCTCGAAGGCGCCGTGAGCCCTGCTACTGCCGACTATGTAAAACGCGGCCTTTCCCATGCCGCACAGGTCGGCGTGCCGCTCATCATCCTGAGCATGGACACACCCGGCGGATTGGACAGCTCCATGCGTGAAATCATCAGCGCCATTCTTGCCTCCCCCGTGCCGGTGGCTAGCTATGTAGCACCTTCCGGTGCACGAGCGGCAAGCGCGGGTACCTACATCATGTATGCAAGCCACGTTGCTGCCATGGCGCCGGGCACCAATCTCGGAGCGGCAACGCCCATCGCAATCGGCGGCGGGGGCCTGCCCTTCAGCGCAGACGATGAGGAACCTGCCCCAGGGGACAAGGAAGCCAGGGAGAGCGACGGCGAGCGCCGCACTCCCCATAACGCGGCGGAGGCAAAAGCGATCAACGATGCGGTCGCTTATATCAGGGGGCTGGCAGAGCTGCGGAACCGCAACGCCGACTGGGCGGAGCAGGCCGTGCGGCAGGCCGCGAGCCTCTCTTCCACAGCAGCCCTGCGGGAAGGTGTCGTGGATTTCCTTGCCACCAACTACGACGAACTCCTCTCGCAAGCCGACGGGCGCGAGGTTCAGGCGGGCGGTCAGACCGTGAGGTTGCAGACAGCAGGATTGCCCTTGCAGGAGATGGAGCCCGACTGGCGGACCCGGTTTCTGTCGGTCATCACCGATCCGAATGTTGCACTCATTCTGATGATGGTGGGCATTTACGGCCTGCTCTTTGAGTTTCTCAATCCCGGCGCTCTCGTGCCAGGAACGATCGGGGCGCTGTGCCTGCTAACGGGCCTTTATGCCCTGGCCATCCTGCCGGTCACCTATGCCGGGGGCGCCTTGATGCTCCTCGGCCTGGGGCTCATCGTTGCCGAAGCCTTCGCTCCCTCCTTCGGCATTCTCGGCACAGTCGGGACACTGGGGCTGATCCTGGGAGCAACGATTCTCTTCGATACGGAGATTCCCGGCCTGCAGCTCTCCTGGCAAGTGGTCGCGGCGGTCGGACTACTAAGCTTCGTGCTTACCGTTTTGATTGTCCGGTTGGCCTGGACTTCGCGGCGAACAAGAGTGGTCACGGGCGACCAGATGCTGATTGGAGCCGCAGGCTCGGTAGACGATTGGAGCGACAGGCAGGGCTATGTACTGGTCCAGGGCGAGCGTTGGCGGGCTGTCTCTTCCCGCCCCCTTGCGCCCGGCGACCCGGTACGGGTCATCCGCCGGGATGGCCTCATTTTAGAGGTCACTGCGGAAAACGGAGATAACGTCACCACCAGAGGAACAACGCCATGAATCCCCTCGGCGGCTTCACCTTCTATGCCGTACTCGTCATCCTTGTCCTCCTCATCGTCGCTCTGGCGATCAAAGTCCTAAGGGAATACGAACGCGGCGTGGTCTTCACCCTCGGCCGCTTCACCGGCGTCAAGGGGCCGGGCCTCATCCTGCTCGTTCCCATCGTGCAGCAGATGGTTCGCGTCGATCTGCGCACGCTGGTTCTTGACGTGCCAAGCCAGGATGTGATCTCGCGTGACAATGTCTCCGTGCGTGTCAATGCGGTGATCTATTTCCGGGTTGTCGATCCAGAAAAAGCGACGATCCAGGTAGAGAATTTCATGATGGCGACGAGCCAGCTTGCACAAACCACGCTGCGCTCCGTACTCGGCAAGCACGATCTGGACGAGATGCTGGCCGAACGCGACAAGCTCAATGCTGACATCCAGGAGATCCTCGATTTTCAAACCGATGCCTGGGGCATCAAGGTAGGGAATGTCGAGATCAAACATGTCGATATTGATGAGTCCATGGTCCGCGCGATCGCGCGGCAGGCGGAGGCCGAGCGGGAAAGGCGCGCCAAGATCATCAATGCGGAGGGCGAGCAGCAGGCTGCGCAGAAGTTGCTGGAGGCAGCCGAGATCCTCGGCCAGCGGCCCGAAGCCATGCAGCTTCGCTATCTCGGCACGCTCAGTGTCGTGGCGTCGGAGCAGAACTCCACCATCATCTTCCCCTTCCCTATGGAACTTGCCAGCTTGGTGCCGGGCATGACGAGGGAGAAAGGTTGAGAGCTTTACTCCCTCTCACAAAAGGGCATCTTCAGTTCGGCAATCACCGGCAGATGGTCAGAAGCTTTGCGTGCAGAAGGATTTGTCCAACTCCTGACAAGCATGTCCGCAGGCTGGCTATAGATCCGGTCTAGCTTGAGAAGAGGGCGAAAAGCCGGGAAAGTGCGCAAATGGCTACGACCTGGGAAGACGTTATTCAGGGTCTTCTGAACCTCGCCGCCCCATAACCAGTCATTGAAATCGCCAAGCAGAACCGAAGGATAAGATGCTGAACGCGCAACATCGGCCAGCAGCTTCGCCTGATGACGCCGCTCCCCCAGCTTCAATCCGAGATGCGCAGCGACGACGTGAAGCGGTCCAAAAGGCGTATGAGCAACCGCCTCGATAGCCGCTCGGGGCTCTCGTCTGCGGTAGGAGATATCGTGCAGGCGTATATCGGAAAGTGGCCAGCGGCTGATGATCGCGTGCCCGTAATGGCCATCCGGCGCAGTGACCAGCCGGCTTTCAGCAAGATGGTTTCCGAGCATTTGGCGTAGAAAGGCGAAATCGCCGCTCGCATCTGGAACGTGCTTGCGTGAGCCAACCTCCTGCAATGCAAGTATGTCAGGCTCCTCGCGGCGGGCTATGTCAACGATACGCGCCAGATCGCGCTTTCCGTCATAGCCCACTGCGCTATGGATATTCCATGTCATTACCCGCAGGGTACGAGTCCCTTCAGCGGTTGAGCGCACTTCTGAGGCTATTTCCCTTTCGGAATCATGCATGTTGCTTAACGCAGAGACCTTGTACTCGTAGTTCATTTTCAGAATTTCTTCCGGCGGATCAGAAGTTCAGTTCGTGCGTTGTCATCCACATTGAGGCGGAGAACGCGTTCTTGTCCCTAAAAGATAGTGTCAGGCCGCTCCTATTTACACGCCGGTCCTTCCGGAACAGTCTGCGGATCGTGATAGGAGTTGCCGCAATTGCTCTTGCCGCATTCCTACTCTACCGCACCCTTTCCCAATATGCGTGGAATGAAGTGGTAGAGGCGGTCACGGCGGTGCCCTTCTACCGGCTGCTGCTTGCCATGGGATTCAGCGCAGCCAGCTATCTCTGCCTCACCGGCTTTGATTGGCTCGGGCTGATCTACGCGGGGCATCCCCTAGCCTATCGACGGGCGGCGCTTGCCTCCTTCACAAGCCTTTCGCTTGGACATAACATCGGCTTTGCCGCGCTCAGCAGCGGCACTATACGATACCGCTTTTATTCGCGCTGGGGACTAGGCCCAGGCGAGGTTGCCAAGGTCATCTTCTTCTGCGGAATAACGGTAGGCCTCGGCCTGTCATTTCTCGGCGGAATCGGCCTCCTTGCCAGCCCAGATACAGCGTTGGAGGTCGTCGGCCTGTCAAAGAACACGGTCAGGCTGGTCGGGCTAGCATGCCTGTTTGGTCCGGCGGTCTACTTGCTGCTTGCCGCTATGTGGGGCGGCCGGGCGCTGCATTTTGGCGGACAGCGACTGGCGATGCCGTCTCTGCCCCTTGCTCTGGCGCAGGTGGTAGTCGGCACGCTCAACTTCACCTTTGTTGCAGCAGCTCTCGATCAGGCGATATCGGCGCTCGCAGACGTGCCGTTTCTGGAAGTAGCTACGGTATATGTCAGCGCCAATGTTGCCACGCTTATAACACACGCGCCCGGTGGACTTGGTGTGATTGAAAGCGTTGTCCTCTTCCTTTTACCTGAAGCATCGCTGATCGGCGCAGTGCTCGTTTTTCGCTTCGTCTACTTCCTGTTTCCGCTTCTGATCGGCAGTATTTTGCTCGGAGCTTCGGAGATGCTGCTGTCACGGGACTCAGGGGACGCGGCTTCATAGCCAGCCACCATCCGCCACCGCCAGCGCGCCCACTCCACCAACCGGAACGGGCGCTCCGGGTCCATGAAGCGCGTACCGGGGAACGAGCGGACCGATCCTCTTCCGACCGCTTTTGGGCGCAAGCAGCGTCCCTCCTTCCGGTTCAGCCGCTCAAGAGCCCTGATGAGCGATCCTTCTCTCTTGATTGCAGCTCGAACGAGTGCCGGATCAATGCCAAGATGCTCAGCCAGAAGCTTGTCCCGCAGGGACTTGATGGTTTCCCGCATCCCCGGCTCTTCAGCCTCGATCACCAGATCGCATTCCGTATCGAGCCCTACCGAGCGGTTATTGAGGTTGGCAGAACCGACGCGAAGGATGCGGTCGTCGACGATCATTAGCTTCGCATGCACCATCACGGGGCAATCGCTACCTCCGCTGCCGGGCACCACCGGATAGTACAGGCGGAGCCTGCCGTACCGATCGGCATCTTTGAGGCTGCGGAACAGGCGGTCCCTGTTGGCACCCATAATGAAGCGCTCAATCACGCCATTGGCATTAAGCGGTCCGATCACCACGATTTCCGGTCCATCGGGCTTGGATAATAGTTCGCGCAGGATCGGCCTCAGGCGCCTGGCGGCAAAATACTGCGCCTCGATATAGACGGTGTCCTTTGCCGATCTAAGCATGTCGTCGGTGAGGGCAGCAATCTCCTCGACAACCATCGAGCCATTCAGGCGCGGGGCCGTGCGGGCAATGCCCACGGGAACTTCTTTGAAATGTGCGGTGAGGCCCGCCGGCCATCGTCTGGAGGAAGCACCCAATGGAACGTCTTCCCCCGTGGCGTCGCGCCAACGCTCACGCGCAACACGTGCAATGACGCGCGCGGCTGGACCGTCCACAGCCATCTGAAGATCATGCATGGGCGGATACGGGGCGCCATCGGACGCCGAGCGCAGAGGCTGGTCCGCCTTGTGCTCCGGCGTATCCCAACGGCCGACGGTAAGATCCATTCCACCCACAAAAGCAATCGAATCGTCGATGGTGACGATCTTTTGATGATGTGCGGCGTGGATCGGGTGGTGCGTGTCGAGGCAAAGGCGGATGCGCGGATGCATCTGCCACTCTTCTCCTATGAGCAAAGGCAATGCCGCACCGGGAGCGTGCACCGCAGCAAAGCTCCATACCAGTATCCTAATCTCAAGCTCCGGCCGCTCTTCGACAAGGTTACGCAGGAATGCGCCAAGAGCCGGTGTCTCCTTCCCGTCCTGGGGACGCAGTTGAACGCGGGAATCGAAGTCCCACGCAACCACAAAAACTGTCCGCCGCGCTCCACGCAGTGCTTTCTCAAGCGCCGCGAAGTAGTCCGCTCCATCCACCAGGAGAGCCGCGTTGTGCGCTTGGGCAATAGCGCAGCAGTTACGCCCCGGAACAAGCACCCGCTCAACCTCCGGTCCGGACAATCCATGTACTTGTGCTTCGCTCATCGCTTTCCGCCTGGAAAAACGCGACCTTGTCGCTGCGAAGCTCTAACGCACGGAAAGCCGTTTAGGTTCTCACTGCGCCGAGAGCGAGCTTGGTGCCGCTACCGCCTGATTACGCCGTGGCATGCGGTGGAAGCCTCTCCGCTTCCTCCTCCTGTCGCAGATAGAAGCGACGAAAGCGATAATCAGCGCCGCAGCGACGAGGAATGCAAGAGCCACACTCTTATTCACCAGCGTTGATTCGCCATGGCCGGCAGAATGATTACGGCCAGCAGAACCAATGGCGAGCCTGAGGCCCCCAAACACTCTTCTGCACCTGACCGCTTTCCATAAAGAAATGTCTCCGCTAATCTCCCCATTGCCCCGGCCAGGGCTGCGTTTTGCACGCTTCACCGGGGTGCCGCACTGGGAGGTTACCCGGACGCGGGAGGATTTCATTTGGCCGTTCGGGCGGCCCGGAGTTTTTTGCATGATAGTTATTATAGATTCTTTGAATACCATCCTTTGGAATTATTTGCTTGTATACGGCCTCCTGGCCATCGGTCTCTACTTTACCGTCAGGCTTGGCTTCTTCCAGTTTCTCCATTTTGGCGAGATGCTACGGAGCATGCGCGGGACGCGAGAGGACCAGTCGGGCATCTCACCCTTCCAGGCATTGATGGTCAGCCTTGCCTCGCGCGTAGGAACGGGCAATCTCGCCGGCGTGGCAGTAGCGCTTTATCTCGGCGGCGCAGGTGCGATCTTCTGGATGTGGGTGGTCGCGCTGTTGGGGATGGCTACGGCTTACGCCGAGAGCTCCCTCGCCCAGCTTTACAAGGTGCGCAATGAAGAGGATCAGTATAGAGGCGGACCTGCCTTCTATATTGCACGGGGCCTGAACGCGCGCCGGGCAGGCTGCGCGTTTTCCATCTGCCTCGCTCTTTCCTTCGGCCTCGTCTTTAATGCGGTGCAAGCCAATTCCATTGCCGATGCCATGGAAGGCGCCTTCGGCGCTTCGAAAATCCTGGTCGGCGTCGTGCTGGCGATCCTCTCCGCCATGATCATTTTCGGGGGGATACGGCAGATCGCGCGTGTGGCAGAGATCGTTGTCCCTTTCATGGCCATTGGATATCTGCTTCTGGCGGTTTATGTGCTGATCGTCAATATCGGCCAGGTACCGGCAATCCTTGGCCAAATCCTGTCGAGCGCCTTTGGCTTGGACCAAGCCGCAGGCGGCGTCACCGGCGGTATCGCCGCTGCGATGCTGAATGGTGTCAAACGCGGCCTCTTTTCCAATGAAGCGGGCATGGGATCTGCTCCGAACATTGCCGCGGTCGCCACAACGAGCCATCCTTCGTCGCAAGGGTTCGTCCAGGCGCTCGGCGTTTTCATCGATACCATTGTTATCTGTACCGCGACTGCAGTAATGATCCTACTATCCGGCACGCTTGAGCCGGGATCCGGAGTGACGGGAACTCAGCTTACTCAGAACGCGATGTCAGCCCATATCGGGGCAACAGGCACATATTTCATTGCTTTGGCCGTCTTCTTCTTCGCGTTCACTTCCATCATTGGCAATTATGCTTATGCCGAGAGCGGGCTGTCCTTTCTCGGGGCGAGCACCGGCATGCCCATCCTGGCGCTCAGGGTGCTGGCAACGGCCATGGTCGTCTGGGGAGCTTATGCGAATGTGAGCACCGTTTTTGAAGCGGCCGACATTTCGATGGCGTTCATGGCGATCATCAATCTCGTCGCCATTATCCTCCTTTCCGGAACAGTGGTGAAACTCACCAAGGATTATTTCGCGCAGAAGAGAAGCGGGCAGATTCCAGCCTTCGATCCGGCTGCCTATCCCGAGCTCGAAGGCAAGATCGATCGTGATATCTGGTCGCAGAGCTTCCTGAAGGAGCGTCAGGAACTCGACGAACGCGCTGCGGGCAGCTTGGCAAGCACCTTGCACTGAAACTTCTGACTCGCTGCAAGAACACCGTCTGAATTGCGGCGGAACGAATAAATCCTTTTGTGTTGTTCCGCCGCTCTTCGCACGCTTCTCCGCCCCCCACTACACGCTGGCGATTGACTCCATCCTCAATCAGCGTAAAAGCATCGCCTGAAACGGAGACGATCTGGTCATGCGCACAGGCCATACCGTGCCTGACATTGACAGCCTTTGCGACGCTGCCGGCAACGGCGGCGCGGTCTCCTGCATCGACAAAACGACGGCCAAAACGACCGGCAAAACGGTCTGATCTTCCTTGGCCCGCTCGCTCTCTCCCCGAGACAGGCCGGGGAGGTGAAAGCCCGTAAGGTCGGCGGGCTCGAATCCAAAGCCAGGCGGAGAGGACAGGAGCTTTCCATGGGTTTCAAGATTGCAATCGCAGGCGCTACAGGAAATGTCGGCAGGGAGATGCTGAACATCCTTGAGGAACGCGGCTTTCCCGCCGACGAGGTGGTGCCGCTCGCTTCGCGCCGCTCGGTGGGGACGGAGGTTTCCTACGGGGACAAGACGCTTAAGGTGAAGGCGCTGGAGAACTACGATTTCTCCGATACCGACCTCTGCCTCATGTCGACGGGCGGCTCCATTTCCAAGGAATATTCGCCACGCATCGGCCGGCAGGGCTGTGTCGTCATCGATAATTCCTCGGCTTGGCGCTACGATCAGGATGTGCCGCTGATCGTACCGGAGGTTAACCCCGACGCGATTGAAGAATTTCGCAAGAAGAACATCATCGCCAACCCGAACTGCTCGACCGCGCAGCTGGTCGTCGCGCTGAAGCCGCTTCATGACGCAGCCACCATCAAGCGCGTGGTCGTTGCCACCTACCAGTCGGTCTCCGGTGCGGGCAAAGAGGGCATGGACGAGCTGTTCGAACAGACACGGGCCGTCTTCGTTGCCGATCCGATCACGACGCAGAAGTTTACAAAGCGCATCGCCTTCAACGTCATCCCCCATATCGACGTCTTCCTGGACGACGGATCCACCAAGGAAGAATGGAAGATGGTGGCGGAGACCAAGAAGATGCTCGATCCCAAGATCAAGCTGACGGCCACGGCTGTGCGCGTGCCGGTCTTCATCGGCCATTCCGAAGCGGTGCACATCGAATTCGAGAAGCCGATTACCGCCGATGAGGCCCGCGAGATCCTGCGCGAAGCGCCCGGCTGCCTCGTTGTCGATAAGCGCGAGGATGGCGGCTATGTCACCCCTTATGAGAGCGCAGGCGAAGACGCCACCTATATCAGCCGCATCCGCGAGGACCCGACGGTGGAGAACGGTCTTGCCATGTGGGTGGTCGCCGACAACCTTCGTAAGGGCGCGGCCCTTAACACGGTGCAAATCGCCGAACTGCTGATCGCCCGCGGCCTGATCCAGCCGAAGAAGCAGGCTGCCTGACGAATCGCAGCAGCGCCTTACCCCTCCGCCAGCCTGGACAGCAGGCGGAGGAAGGTTTCAGCCTCGCGAGGGGTAAGAGGCGCTAGCGTCTGCTCCGTTACCCGCTGGGCGAGCGGCAGGATTTTCTCGACCGTCTCACGCCCTGAAGTGGTGAGTTCGACAAGGAGCCGCCGCCTGTCCTGCGGGTGCGGAGTGAGCGAAACGAGCTTGCGCTCCTTCAGCCTTCCTATGACGCCCTTGATGGTCGCCGCGTCCATCGCCACAAGCTGCCCAAGCTGGTTCTGCGAGGTGCTTCCCACCTCGTAAAGCTTGGCAAGCGCAGCGAATTGCGGGGGCGTCAAGCCATCGATATGCGCTGCAAATATCGCCAAATGCCGCTGGTTGGCTTTGCGCAGGATGAAGCCTACCTGCGAATTCAACAGGTATTCGGCGGATGTCCGCGCCCCTTCGACCACGGTCAGCTTGCCGGGCATGCTCATGGCAGGATGTCCTCATCTTTCATGACTTGTCCCTGCGACGAGTAACCCACGAGGTCTTCCCTTACCTCGGGGCCCTTGTACAAACCGCCTTCGCCGATCGCAAGCGCACCACACACGCGGCTTTCTGCCTGAAGGAACAATGCAGCGGAGTGGATCAATTGCCGCCGTGCCATGTCGTGAGCGACCGCTACTCCCCGCTCCAGCGCGGCCGCTACCTCTTCCGCTGTGAGCCGGCCGACATCCTGCGTTACGAGGCGGTCACCCAGGTCGCTTTCAGGGTCGATCTGGCTGGCCGGCACACGTTTGATGGCCGGGTGCGCCGGCAGGTCGACAGCATTGGCGATCAGGGTGGCGGCCACATCGGCCGCTGCTCCATCCTGCGCAAGAACGGTGACGGCATCTGCGATACCCAATGAGTGGCTGCGCCCGCGCCAGCCGCTGGTGGCTATTCCACGCACGGGATCTGCCGCGTTAATCGTGATTCGGTCAGCAAAGCCGTGGCCGGTTCCCGCGATTGCGGCCTTCATGCTTTCCCCAGGTGCGAGGAAAAAAGCGATGTCTCCGCCGTCATTCACATAGGCACGATCAAGCTTGCGCCCCGCGCACATGGCAGCAAGCACCTCGTCCGCGACAGCCCCCGCCACAGCGGCCATCGGCGTGACAAAGATTGGAAAGTGCCTTGCAGCCGCAATCTCCATGCGCCGCGCTGCTGAAAAGCGCAGCTTGCGCGGCCTTTCGCCCACCGCCTGCCGCAGCAGCGGAAGCTCGCTGACTAGCTCCTGAAGGAGGTTGCGAAAACGCATTTCTGCCTGGGCATAGGCTTCAAGCCGCTCTTCCGGCGGGCCGAAAGCCTCAAGAACAAGATCGATGGGACCGTGATTCATGTGCAGCCGGCGCCCTTCGGGGAGCCAGACTGCCGTTGCGCCGCTCATCGCCGTGGCCTGTCAAACCACTGTAGCGGCCAGGGATTTCTCGCCGGCGCATCCCGCTGCTCGCGTTCGTTGAAATATTCGCCACCATGTTCGAGCAGATCCTGAAGGGTGCGGATCTGAGAGGCATGCCCACCCATGCGGATATAATCGTCGCGGCGCATGGTAAACTCGATAGGCGCCACCAGAGCGGGAGTTGGTACATAGCCGAAAGAATTATCAGGCATGCGCGAGACGTCTACCATCAATGTTATGCCTCCGCCCGGCCACACATAAACAGGCGCGCCTCCGCAGGTGACGTAGGTTTGCAATCCCTGCACCGAGCGCGTCAGGTTTACCGGATTCTCTGTCACTCCTGCGCGAAGGGAGCCGCCTGCACCGGCCATGAAGAGAACGGAGCAGCGAGCCGGCTCGCAATTCTCCTCGATCAGCCTTACCGATTTCCTGAGTCGCTCCGGAAACGGCTTTTCGACTGGCCGCAATTCCTCATCCAGCTCGTAATAGCCAAATTGCTCGCCCGTCGTAGAGACCATAAGGAGCGACAATCCCGGCCGCGCCCCCTTCTTGGGATTGAACGGCCCAAGGATTTCCAGAGGGTCGGAGATCGTGGTCCCGCCCCAGCCAAGGCCCGGCTCGGAAACCTTGAAATAGCGCCCAGGCGTCGAGCGGTGGCCCAGAATCTTGATACCTGTCTCGCTCCAGCCAATCACCTTGCCGGCCTGATGCTCTGAAACGACACCGGTAATATGGTCGTCCACCACCACGACCTCGTCCACCAGGCCGCGCCACTGCGTGGCGAACATGCCGATGGTCGCCGAACCGCAGCCCACGCGCATCCGCTCCTCGCGCTTTCCGTCGATCACCGGAGGGACCCCCGCCTGGACAACAACCGTGGCACCGCCGTCGATGGCAAGCTCAACCGGTTTGCTGTTGCAAAGGTCCATCAAGGTGCGGCACGTGATGCGGCCTTCCGCTTTGGAGCCGCCCGTCAGATGCCGGACGCCGCCCAGCGAAAGCATCTGCGATCCGTACTCAGCCGTGGTCACATGGCCGACCGGCTCGCCCTCTGCGCGCACTGGCGCGGTTTCTGGGCCAAGGTGCCGATCCGTATCGATCTTCACCTTCACACCGCAATAGGAAAAGATGCCTTCCGTCACGACGGTGACAAGGTCCACCCCTTCCACCTCCTGGCTCACGATGAAGGGCGCAGGCTTGTAGTCAGGGTAGGTGGTGCCCGCGCCAATGCCACTCACGAAGGGCCGGCTTTTGTTTACGAGCGATCCGTCCCACTGCTCCCCTGCATCGAAGGGGACTATCGTTCCGCCTTCTTCTGCCCTGTGTTCCAGAATGGTTACGGGATCGCAGCGGACGATCCTGCCGCCAAAATTGCCGTAGCGGTCGCAGGCCCCCGTGCGGCCCTCAGCGATGTAGCACATGACGGGGCAGGCATCGCAACGCAGCTTTTCGCCCTTCTGCGGCGTCGGCTGCCCAGACTCAAACCGCTCGGCAAGTTCATTCATTGCCGCCTCCCTGCCGCGTGGATTGCCTCCAGCACGCGCGCGGGCGTTGCCGGAACCCTTCGGATTTCAGCACCGGTGGCATGCCGGATCGCGTTGAGAATTGCTGGCGCTGTGGGGATCAGCACATGCTCTCCCAGCCCCTTGGCCCCGAATGGCCCTTCCGGGTCCGGCACCTCCACGAGGATGGTCTCGATCTCCGGAACGTCGCCAATGGTCGGGATAAGATAGTCGTGCAGATTCTCCGTGCGCCCTGGCACATATTCCTCCATCAGCGCAAGCCCGATGCCCTGTGCGATACCCCCTTCGATCTGCCCCTCGGCAAGCAGAGGGTTGATCGCGCGGCCGACGTCATGTGCGGCGGTGATCCTGATCAACCTTACGGTGCCAAGCGTAACGTCCACCTCCAGTTCCACAAGCTGTGCGCCGTATCCGTAGACAGCGTAGGGAACGCCCTGTCCGTTTTCGTCCAGAGGGCTGGTCGGCGGGTCGTAACTGGCCTCAGCAGCAAAGACATAGCCGTCCTCCTCCGAAGGCAGCTGGGAAAGCATGATCGCACGGCGCACCCCACCTTCGCTGACCACAAGACACTCCTCGTCGAGTGCAAGCTGCGCTGCGTCGGAGACATTGGCGTGACGCAAGATCTTCTCGCGCAGTTGGCTTGCTGCAAGGGCCGCCGCCTTGCCCGAAACATAGGTCTGACGCGAAGCGGACGTTTTGCCGGCGTCGGGAGTTATCGACGTGTCCGGGCTAAGCAGCGTGAAGGCGGAGAGAGGCAAACCGAGCGCATCGGCAGCGATCTGCGTAATCACCGTATTCGCACCCTGCCCGATGTCGACCGCCCCTTGGTGCAGCACCACCCGCGCGTCCCGCGTGATACCAAGCTTCATGGTGGACGGATTCGGGAGGGAAGTATTGCCGCAGCCATACCAGCAGGAAGCCACCCCCACGCCCCAACGAAGCTTCTGCGCCTGCGCGTTAAATTCGACCGCCGCCGCCAAGGCCTTATGCCAGCGGGGCCTCAGAGATTTGAGACACTGGCGAATACCGACGCCACCTGAAAGAAGCTGGCCGCAGGTCGTCCTGTCCCCATCCGCAAGTGCATTCCTTATCCGGAACTCCAGCCGGTCGATGCTAAGCTTGTCCGCCAGGCGGTCATAGAGCGTTTCCTGCATGATCGTTGCCTGCGGCACGCCGAAGCCACGGAACGCACCGGCAATCGGCCCATTCGTGTGTATCGCCCGGGCGGTCGCCCGGTAGTTTGGCGTCACGTAAGGGCCTGAAGCGTGCACCGGCACACGATTTGCCACGGTCGGCCCCCAGCTTGCATAGGCGCCGGTATTGAAATCGCCTTCAAAAATCATCCCCGTGATGCGACCATTCCGGTCCGCTCCGATTGTGGCCTTCATGCGGGCAGGATGCCGTTTGGTGGTGGAGCGCATGGATTCGGCGCGTGAATAGACGATGGCCGCGGGTCTGCCGGTCTTCAACGCCACCAGCCCTACCAGCGGCTGCAAGGAAACGTCGAGTTTAGAGCCGAAGCCGCCGCCCGTTGCGAGCGCCACGACGCGCACCTTCTCCGGCGGAAGGCCAAGCACAGCGGCGGTATCGTCGCGGTCCATATAGGGTGCTTGAGTGCAAGCCTTGATTACGAGCGTATCGCCTTCCATGAAGGCATAGCCTGCCTCCGGCTCAATATAGGCGTGTTCGACGAAGGAGGTTTCCACTTCGCCGCTGACGGTTGCGTGAGCGGCAGCGAGCGCAGCATCAGGTTTGCCACTGGCGACGAACCCTTGGGTCAGAAGGTTTCCGGGCCGGTCCTCATGCAGCGGGGCGGACGCTCTGGCCTCATCTATCCCCAATGCATGAGGCAGTTCGCGCCAAGTGATCGGGAAGTCGGCGGGATCCACCTGCATCATCGCCTGGCGCTCGCCGGCGATCAGCGCCACCGCCTCCCCCCGGAAGCGCGCCCGGTTCTCGGCCAGAGCAGGCTGGTCGGCAAAGGGTGCGATGACACCGAAGCGGTTGCGGCCGGGAATGTCCTTGGCGGTAAAGATCGCGATGATACCTGGATGCGCCCGCAGGAACTCATCGGTGTCTCCTATCTCGAAGGTGGCGTGCCAGTAGGGCGAACGCACCACCAGCACCGAAAGCGCATCCGCCGGCCGCTCGTCGGCGCCGAACACCTCAGCCCCCGATACTTTGCGCTCGCCGTCAAGCCGGATGGGAGAAGCGCCGACAGCACGGCCGGGCGCGATTTCCTCCTCTTCCTGTCCTTCCGCAAAAGCGTCCATCACCGCGCGCACGATCTTCCGGTAACCCGTACAACGGCAGAGAACGCCGCCCAGCGCATCCTGGACATCCGCTTCGCTCGGCGACCGATTCCGATCCAGAAGCGTGGTCGCTGTCATAAGAAGGCCTGGCGTACAAATTCCGCACTGCGCAGCCCCATGACGCAAGAATGATCGCTGAAGCGCAGAAAGAGTACCATTCGCAAGTCCCTCGACCGTTTGCACCCGCGCACCTTGCACACTGGCTGCCGGCACGAGGCAGGCGCAAACCACCTCCCCGTCTATGATCACCGAACATGCGCCGCAATCGCCTGCGTCACAGCCCACTTTTGTGCCGGTGAGCCCCAGGCGGTCGCGCAGGAGCGTGGAAAGTCGCTCGACCGGCGGCGCATCAATGGTGACGGGACGGCCATTGATCTCAAAGGAGAGCGGATGGAAATGGTTCATGCGGCGAGGCCTCCCCTCTCCCTCTCCAGGGCTTGCAGAAAAGCGCGGATGACGATCTCGCGCGCCGCACTCCGACGATAGCCGGCGGTGCCTCGCACATCGTCGATGGGTGCAAGCTCGGGAAAGTCGTAGTCGGAGATGATGGATGCTGCCCTGTCAGCTTCCATTCCGCGAAGGCCCTCTTCGAGCTGCCGCAAGCGCTGGGCCACCGCCGAGCAAGCTCCTACGGAAAGTGCCACATCCTCAATCTTGCCATGCGCAAGCACCACGCGTGCGGCCGCCATGGCGATGGAGATAACGAGATAGCGCCGCGCGCCGAGCTTGACGAAGCCTGAGCCCCCTTGGACAGCGGCTTTGGGAATGCGGATGCCGGTGATCATCTCGCCAGGCGCCAACGCCGTCTCACGGTTGCCAAGAAGGAAGGAGGAGACCGGGAGGCGGCGCATATTTCCCAGCATTCGTAGCTCGATCTGCGCATCGAGGGTGAGCAGCGGCGGAACTCCGTCGGCTGCCGGAGAGGCGTTGCCAAGATTACCCGCCACCGTACCGCGGTTCTGGATTTGGATAGAGCCCACCTCGCGGGCGGCAAGCTTCAGCCCGTCAAATGCGGCGGGGAGCGGATGATAAATGACATCCGTCCATGTCGTGCGCGCACCGATAACCAGATGTGTTTGCGTCTCGGCAATCCCGCGCAATTCCGCAAGGCCGTTTATATCGAGCACATTTTCGCGCAGGGGCCAGTCTCCAAGAGACGGATAGAAGTCCGTCCCGCCAGCAAGAATTTTCCAGCGGTCCTCCTTTAGGAGCCGCAACGCTTCCTCCAGCCCGGCGGGTTTGGCGTAGCGCAAAGCCATGCCGTTTCCTCGCTCTCGATCCCCCTCGGTCCCGGCTCGTTCTTGCTTTTGGTGGCGGCCGGATAATTCATTGGTGTGCAAATGATATACGCGCCATCGCGCTTGTCAAAGGAAACCATTCGCGCGAAGGTCGGGGCACAACAGCATCGCCGATGCTGCAAGCCATGAAATTAGCGTATCTTTCGGTGCGCCCGGAAATGGAGAGAAGGATGGCAAAGGAAGCGCTCATCGTCATCGATATCCAGAACGATTTCTGTCCTGGCGGAGCGTTGGCTGTGGATCGAGGCGACGAGGTGGTGCCACTGATCAACGAACTGATAAGGCGCTTCGACCACGTCATCCTTACGCAGGACTGGCACCCCGCCGGTCACTCCAGCTTTGCCTCCTCTCACCCCGGGAAGGCGGCTTTCGAGACCGTCACCATGCCCTATGGGGAACAGACGCTTTGGCCGGACCATTGCGTGCAAGGAACACCCGGTGCCGAATTTCACGCGGGATTGGAATGGACCAAGGCGGAACTGGTGTTGCGGAAGGGTTTCAGAAAGACGATTGACAGCTACTCGGCGTTTTTCGAGAACGATCACTCAACACCAACGGGGTTATCCGGGTATCTGCGCGAAAGGGGCGTCGAGAAGGTGACGCTGGCTGGCCTCGCCACGGATTTCTGCGTCGCTTATTCCGCGCTGGATGCGAGACGTCAGGGGTTCGATGCGACGGTAATACTCGAAGCGAGCCGCGGCATCGACATCTCCGGCTCGGTAGCGGCGATGACGGAAAAGATGCGGGCGGCCGGAGTGGAGCTCGTGTAATCACAGGGAGCCTTCGTAGGGAATCCTATCCGACCCCCACATAGCGGTGCACCATCTGGGGGTCCGAACGCAGATGTTCGACCTCTACGGTTTGACGGTTCCGGCCATTCTCAATGAAGGACACGCGGTCCGCCACGGGCAGGACCGCCTCCACCCGCTGCTCCACTAGCAGGGTCGAGACCCCGCGTTCCCGCAAAGCGGCCACCACTTCCCGAATGCGCGCGATCATGGAAGGCATCAGTCCTTCCGTCGGCTCGTCGAGAAGAAGGACGTCCGGCTCCAGGCAGAGTGCCCGGGCCATGGCAAGCATCTGCTGCTCACCGCCTGAAAGCGTGCCTGAACGCTGCCTGAGCCTCTCGCGCAGCACCGGGAAAAGACCGAGCACCCTTTCCAGGGTATCGCGCCCCTTCCCTCTCGTCATCAGGCCGATTTCTAGATTTTCAGCCACCGTCAGATCGGTGAAGAGGCGCCGGCCCTGGGGCACGTAGCCGATTCCCGTCTTTGGCACCTCGTATGCCTCAAGCCGGGATATTCGGAGTTCCCTCTTCATGATCCTGCCGGCCCGAACCGGCACCAGCCCCATGATCGCCTTTAACGCCGTCGTCTTTCCCGCCCCGTTGCGGCCAAGCAGGCAGTGCACCTCGCCGCGCCGCAGTTCCAGCGACAGACCATGCAGCACCTGCACTTCGCCATAGGAGCAGTCAATGCTGTCGAGTGTCAATGCGGCTTCCATCTACGCCCCCAGATAGGCCCGCTGAACGGCCTGATCAGCGCGGATCTCCTCGGGGTTTCCCTCGGCGAGCACGCGGCCACGCTCCATGACCGTGATGCGGTCGGAAAGCGCCATCACCACATCCATATTATGCTCGATGAGCAGTACCGTGGCCTTCCGTCCGATTTCACGCACGAGCGCTATAAAATTCTCGATCTCTCCATCGGAAAGACCCTGCGTCGGCTCATCGAGAATGAGGAGGCGCGGCCGGAGCGCCAGACCCATCGCCACCTCCAGAAGCCGCTGGTGTCCATAGGAAAGATGGCCAGCTTGCTGATGCGCGTACTGCCCAAGCCCTACTTCTTCAAGAGCATGAAGCGCCCGTTCGCGAGAGCTTCCGGACGCCGCTACCTGCCGTGCAGAAGGGCGCTGCGCGGCCGGCGCCACATTGTCAAGGACAGTGAGGCCGGGAAAAATGCTGGTAATCTGAAAGGTATATGCAATGCCCGCACGCACGCGCTGATGCGCCGGCAGGCGTGAGATGTCCCGCCCTTCGAAGAAGACCTTACCCGATGATGCCGGGATTCGTCCGCAAACGAGATTTACGAAGGTGGTCTTGCCGGCGCCGTTCGGGCCGATGATCGCCCGGATCTCTCCGCAAGGAAGCGCAAAGTCCACCCCGTCGACGGCCCTGAGACCGCCAAAGGCGCAACTCAGGCCCTTCGTGGAAAGCAGCGGCATCATTGCAGCCATCTAAGCCACCTCTCCCGGATAGTGCCGGCAATTCCTTTCGGGAAGTAGAGAACCACCAGGATGAGGGCGATTCCTACCACCAGCAGGTGGGCGCGCGTAAGGCCGGAAGCGATGTCGATCACGTAGAACATGAAGAGTGTGCCAATCAGCGGGCCGAGCGTCGTCGCCGCCCCTCCAAGCAGCACCCACAGCAGCGGCAGTATGGAATATTGGATTGCGGCGAAGCCGGAGCCGACATAGCCGAAAAGCACCGCATAGGCCGCTCCCGCAGCCGCGCAGATTACGCCCGACACGATCATCGCCAGAAGCTTGTTGGCGAACACGTCATAGCCCAGCATGCGCATCCGTTCCTCGTTCTCCCGGATGGCTACAAGCGCCCGCCCGAAGGAAGAGCGGACAAGCAGGAAGATGCCGACCAGTACCGCCGCGAACAAGGTAAGCGCCGTCATGTAGCGCACGGCAGGATCGGTCAGGATCAGCTCCGCGCCGGGCAGCTCCAGCTTTCGGCTTGCCTGCGGGAGAATGAGTCCCTCCTCCCCACGCGTGTAGGTCGTGAAGTAAAGCGTCCCGAGATAAAATACCTGGGCAAACATCAGCGTGACAATCATGAAGGCCACGCCTGTGGTCCTCAGTGCCAGAAACCCGATCGCCGCAGCGACGACACCTCCCGCCAGAAGTCCCGCGCCAAATGCCGGCCAGACGCTCCAGCCCAGGTGGTAGATCGTAAGCCCCGCCCCATAGAGCCCGGCGGCGAAGAACATCGCGTGGCCGAGGCTGAGCAGGCCCGTATAGCCGAAGGCAAGATTGTAGCCCATGGCGAAGACAGCCAGAACCATGACGCGTGAAAGGATGCCGCGGTGATATTCGGGCAGAACGAAATTCAGGGCAAAAAGGAGGACCAGCACGGCCCCGTGCAACAGGAGGTTCCTCGCACCCGCACGTGTCATCGCATCGCCGTCCCGAAAAGGCCTTGCGGACGGAACACAAGGACGAGCGCAACGAGGAGGGTCGCAAGCATCTTTGCAAGGGTGGGCGAGAAGAACATCGAGATGATGCCGTCCGAAAGGCCGATCAGCAAGGCAGCCACTAAAGTGCCGCGCAACGAGCCCAACCCGCCAATGATGACGACGATGAAGGACAGCAGCAGCGGATCGAGGCCCATCAGATAATGCGCCTGCTGGGTTGGAACGATCAGCACAGCCGCCACGGCAGCCAGGCCTGCGCCCAGTGCGAAAACGCCTGCATAGACGCGGCCTACGGGAATGCCGAAGGCCAGGGCCGTCTCGCGGTCGGACTGGGTGGCCCGCATGAGCAGCCCGATCTTTGTGCGCGTCAAAAGGATCCATGTCGCAAGCATCAGGAGAACGGCCATGCCAATGACGGAGAGCTTGTAAGCCGAATATCCGAACCACGGCAGCGCGATGCGCATGTCGAAAGGCGCTCGTACCGGCCGCGCCTCCGGGCCGTAGAAGGTAAGGGCCAGTTGCTGGATGATGTAGAGCAGCCCGATAGTGGCCACGATGGTGGCTTCGGGTTCGTATTTCAGCCTGCTGAGCACGAGACGCTCGGCAAGAAAGGCAACCGCCGCCACCAGCAGCGGGCTGACGATCAACGCAAGCAGGAATCCAATTGCAGGGTGGCCGGAAACGAGGCTTGCCAGCCACCAGGCAAGCACCGCGCCAAGCATGTAGAATTCGCCATGCGCAACATTCACCACACGCATGACGCCGAAGACAAGCGAAAGCCCTAGTGCCGTCAGCGCCAGCACCGCTGCCGTCACAAGTCCTTCAAGGGTCGCGAGCAGGAAATAGGGACCGAACGCCATAGAATTTGCTCTGAAGGGCTGCGGGCGGACGAGATTCAACCTTCTCCCGGAATTAGGAGAAGGTTGGTGAGCCGAAGAGACTGTTACGATCAGAACGACATCGTGGTGTAGTCGGCTTCCGGCTCGTAGAGCCCGTCCTCGATGGAGGTGCGGTGTACCACCTCAAGTTTTCCATCTCTCACCTGGCTGATGGACTGCTCGCCGAAAACCTGATGAATCTTGCCGTTGAAGACCTTCCGTCCCTGTGGATGCTCGGGGCCAGCGTCCATCTCCGTCATTGCCTCGGTTGCCTCTATCAGGCTGGTGCGATCCTGTGGACCTCTATAACCGCAGGCTTCCATGGAGCGCTTGATGACATAAAGCGTCTCCCAGCAACCGAACATGTGCGCGGCGGTGGAAACGTCCTTCGGGTCATTCACACTGGCACCGCTCTCGTCCAAGCCGACGGCCTCGCGATAGGCAATTTCGTAGTCCGGCATCTCAGGCTGGACATAGCGTGCCATCCCTTCCCAGAAATGGCTGCCTTCAAGGAACTCCAAGCCGGGGCTGTTCAGATCGACAGCTTCCAGCGAATCGATGAAACCGAAGAGCTGCGGACCGCCGGTGCCGAAAAACTCACCCATTTCCTTCACGAAGGTCAGCACCGCCGGACCCACCATGACGTGGTAGATCACGTCGGTATCGCTGGGGATTTGCGGGAAATAGCGGGTGAAGGAAGTCTCGGTGGGGGGGATGGGTACCTGAGCAATGACCTCTCCGCCCTGAGCCTCGATAGCCGGCCCGAAGAAGTCCCGGTGGTCATGGCCGAACGCATAATCCGGATAGATCAGCGTCACACGCTTGCCGAGATTTTCGGCGATCCAGGGCGCCATCGAACGCACCTGCGCCTTCACATCGGTGATGCCCGGCTGCACACAATAGCGGTTCATCTGGCCGGAAGCGACGTGGTAGCCCTCGCTCACCACGTAGTAGGGGATCTTCAACTCGCCTGCCATCGGCGCAGAGCCGACGACAACATGCGAGAACAGCGTGCCGTAGACGAGATCCACCTTGTGCTGGTTCGCGAATTTCTCCAACACCTCGGAACCGCGTGCGGCGTCGGTACCGTCATCCTCGATGATGATTTCCAAAGACCGGCCGTTGATGCCGCCTGCCTCATTGATAACGCGGGCCGCGACATTGGTCACACGTTCGTACCAGCGGCCATAGGCAGCGCCAATCCCTGTGCGGTGGCACTGGAAGCCAATCCTGATCGGCTCGGAGGTCTGCGCCTGTGCGTACCGCACAAAGCCAGGCGCAGCCATAAGTCCTGCGGACGCCGCCATGCCCTTGAGCGTCGCTCTGCGGGTCAAGCCATTTGACGTTATGATGTTTGGTTTGCGATTCTTGCTCATGAGTGTCCCCTCTCGGCTGCCGCTGAGCGGCAGCTCATCTTAAGGCACATGCCGCCGCAAGAAGAAAACCACCAAACCCGCGCAGTTGCAACAATTTCAACTATCTATCCGGCTGTAGGCGTCGACAGGAGCCAAAGCCCGAATATCGTATAGCCGATCATGAGAACTGTCATGGGGAGCTGACTCAAGTTGGCGCGCCGACCGGAACCATAAAGGCGCGAAGCGATGCCATGTGCAAGGATGACCGCCAGCACATGGCCGGCGATGATGGCAAGCGCCTGCGCGTTCCAGATTACCCAGGCAGAATCGGCGCCAAGCACAATACCCGCCTGCACATGAGGTATTGCGGTGCCAAAAAGGTCCCACCCTTTGAAAAACGGGTCGGAGAAGGAGGCAAGCGCGTACTGCCCGTCAACGAGCAGCGCTGTGAGGTAATGGGAGAAGTGATAGGCGAGTGCGATTGGAACGATGGACCAGACGAGAAGGCCTGACGCCCGCAACCAGCCGCGCCCACCTGCAAGCCGCTCACCCGCCCAGGTAGCCAATGCGAAAAGTGTCCCAAGGGCGAGAAACATGGCGAGAAGTCCGAAGGTGTTTTGCGCCACCACCGCGGAGCGGCCCGGAAACTCCAGCGGATTGATGCCAATAGTGCCAAGCCAGAGGAAGGTGCGCATGAATCCGTCGAAGGATACGGAACTCAGCGCAAGCAGGAGAAAGGCGACACCGCTGGGCGGCAAAGGCTCGATACTCGTTAGCTTTCCGCCGGGAACACAGAGGAAGAGCCGGAACCCGTGGCATTCCCTCTTGGCCTCGAAGATCGAAAGCCGCGACAGCAGCCGGAAGAAAACGGAGAGGAACTCCATGCGCGCGGTCCACACTTCGAAGCCGAAGAGGCAGATACCTGCAAAGGTGAAGAACCAATAGATGAAGACGGCTATCGCAAGTCGCGCCGGATCATCCGGAGCGATGTAGACCAGTTCAAACCAGGCGAAAGCGAAGAGCATCAAGACGGCGGGTCGATAGGCCAGCCGGGCGGGCAGCCGGAATGAACCCTTTTCGGGAAGCCCGAGCCGCACCAGCAGCCGCCACAAGCCGTACCATGGGTTGACCCACCCCCAAAGATTGCCAAAGAGCCCGTGAGCAAGCGTCAGCCCCACCCAGAACAGCGTCCAGACGACCAGTGGCAGCGGGTTTGCCAGTGGGTCGCGGCTGCCCCACAGGCCGGCATAAACCAAGGCAGAGAGGAAAAGAAACGACGCAAAGCTTATTCCTGTGCGACCGTCAAAGGGGATACGCAGGAACGTCACGCGCCAGGCGGCAAGCCGCAGAAGTGGTCTTGCTGGCAGGAAGGCGAGTGCCAAAAAACTCACAGCGACAGCGAGCGCCCCTCCAAGCACATAATATTGTGTCGGCAAAAGAAGCACATGCCCCCTATCGGAGGCATGCGCGAACGCGGGCCCGCACAACGAGACCGAAAGGCCCACACAGTAAAGCAACAGCAAGAATCGGTAAAATGTAAGCGCCCTCATGGGCACAATGTGACCGAGAAACGCCGTCGTGAAAAGGAGATGTGCCGGGCTAGAGGGGAATCGGCTCTCTTATCCGGAATGCCCGGAGTAGTTTTTGCTCCCGCGGTCATCTTCGGCTGGCAAGATCATGCCGCCTTCGCTGCCCCCATCGCGGTCAGCCGGGAAATCAGCGAAGCAGCGTCAAATGGTGCTCGCACTTTCGCATCATTGTCGAAATAGACATAGACGTCGCGCCCCGACGCACGTGGTTTCACAGGACCAAGCACGCGGCTTGCGTCCTCCGGCTCACGGCCCTGCGCCCAGGCACATATGCGCGCCGCCCAGCGCCCAAGAGCTTCATCGTCATAGCCGCTCGCATAAAGCTGCTCCGAGCCATGCAACCGGCAATAGACGAAGTCGGCGGTGACATCCATCAGCAGCGGCCATTCCGGTGCATCCGCCACAACCAATGCATCGCCATATCTTCGCAGAAGCGCAATGAATTCCTCCGTACAGAAGCTTGCATGCCGAATTTCAATGGCGTGGTGCAATGGCTGCTTGCCGCGGGCATCGACGAAAGCCCGGCCTTTCATCCGTCCGTCATGCCGGCGGGCCAGCCTGGCCGCTTCGTCCATGTCACGCGGCAATAGTTCGAGAAAAGCGGCAAAACGGTCCGGATCGAACTTCATGCGGGGCGGAAACTGCCAGAGAATTGGCCCCAGCTTCTTCCCCAGCAGAAGCACACCGGATGCCATGAAATTGGCAAGCGGAGCTTCTACATCCTTCAGCCGTTTCATATGGGTGATGTAGCGCGAGCCCTTCACGGCGAAGACGAAATCGTCCGGCGTCTCCTCCCGCCAGCGCGCAAAGCTTTCCGGCCGTTGCATCCCGTAAAAAGTGCCGTTGATCTCGATCGAAGGGAAACGCTGCGCCGCATGGGCAAGCTCCTTACTGTGTGGCAGGCCCTTCGGATAAAAGACGCCCCGCCACGGCTTGTAGGTCCAGCCGGAGATGCCGATGCGGATCGTCCCTTGCTTGCCCATAACGCGTCGCCATCATTACGCCGGTCGCCTGCCGGAACGGGGCGCGCCGCAATTTCGTTCCGAAGAGTTAGGCATCGCGAGCGAGGCGTGGAAGGAAGGTCCTGAATTCGATGGCACTCCACCTAGAAAGGTCAGACCGCTACCGCGTGATTGCCTTGCAGGACAACCACGCGTGTGCCCGGAGGAACGCGCCGGTAAAGATCGATGATGTCCTGGTTCAGCAGGCGGATGCAGCCACTGGAAATTGCCCGGCCGATTGACCAATCCTCTGTCGTCCCATGGATACGGTAGAGCGTGTCGACGCCATTCCTGAAAAGATAAAGTGCCCGTGGTCCCAGCGGATTCGTGATTCCGGGCTCCATGCCCCCCGCAAGATGTGCGTAGCGCTCAGGTTCGCGAGCGATCATGCTTGCCGTTGGCGTCCAGCGGGGCCATTCGCGCTTGTATTGCACAACCGCCGCCCCCTCAAACTCCAGTCCTGCCTTCCCGACGCCAATACCGTAGCGCAACGCGCGACCGTTCTCCTGAACGAGGTAGAGAAAGCGTGCGGCAGTATCGATAATGACCGTTCCCGGCGGCTCGTGCGTTGCATAAGACACTTCCTGCCGCCAGTATTGCGGCTCCACCTGCGAGAGATCCGCCGCCTTTATCGGAAAGGGCTCGTCGTGGATCGGGGCGTACATCATCAGGAAATGCTCCGGAATCGCAGGTTTCTGCGGCACCAGTTCCGGGGTTCCACGGAAGCTGCACCCGCTTGCGAAAGCGGCGGCTGAAAGCAAAAATGCACGACGGGACAACTGAAGCAACGCGGGTTCTCCTGGACCAACTTGGTGTGTGTGAACCTGTCGATCCAAAAAAATGACCAGAGAATGGCTCCGACGATGCAGGAAAAGGTGATCGGGAGATAATTGGCTAATGTTGCAGAAAGGGCGCACAATCTCTCCTCTTTCTATAAGGAGAGGTTCAATTGCCGCCGACGGTTATGCCACCAGCAGTGGTTCAACCAATACTGGCGGGAAAGCCGTTTTGCAGAGGCTTCGCTTTGATGGACGAGGTCCAATCGGAGGGGCCACTTTGGGAGAACCGGAAGGTTGCTCGTGACCAGATTGTCGTTGATCCTGATTTTAGGACCCGCAGAGGCGGCTTAATGCGACACACGTCAAGACGCTCATGGGAGCACTGCGGCGAGGAGGACATCTAACCCGTGTGGTCTTGTGGAAGGCAGAAGGGCCGAGCGTTCTGGTACTTCTCGACGGCAAGCACAGGCTTGCGGCTTATGCGTCCACCGGATGGCGGGGAAAGATACCCGCAAGGATCGTTGAGTGTTCCCGTAAGGACGCCCTGCTGATTGCTGCTGCCGCCAATACCAAGGATGCGTTGCCGCTGTCACAGAGCGAGAGGACGGATGTTGCTTGGCGGCTTGTCCGTGAGCCCAATGCTCATTCACGAAAGCCGAGATTGCGGGGGGCCTCGGGCATAGCCGAGCGAACCGTGACAACGATGCGGGCACGGTGGCGGAAGATAAAAGTGGCCGGAAGGGAACCAACGGGGTTTTGGTTTCAGGATCGAAAGGAAGATACCGGTGATGAGGATTGCCGATCGATGAACGACGCGAGAAGATTGATGCTCTCGCGGTGAAGATGAGGAAGGCTGCCGGACATGTGGCTTTCGCTGATGAGCAGCTATTTGCTGAGGCTCTTGATGCGGCTTTTGGGCGTCGGCTACGTGCCGCCATAGACTACCTTTATCCGCCCGAGGACTTCAATGAATGGCTGGAAATGGAGATTGTCGATGCGTAAGAATGTGACGATGAAGACGATCCCGAGATACCGTTCTAAGGCGCTCAGGGCAACCTAGAGAGGGCAAATTGCCCCCATTCTTTCCCAAATGGATCAGTTGCAGTGATTCCAGTTCTTGCTAAGACTAAGAGAGCTTGGTCGTGGGGGGGGTCATTGCAGATGCAAGTTTTTCTTATCATCGCCTATATCGTCGTGGGACTGGTCCAGCTATTCGCCATTATGGACGGCGTGGCATACGGATTGAACATCGCGAGCTTCTTTAGCTTCTTCATTGCGCTGTTCGTGACTTATGTCCCTCTCTTAGGGTCGCTGCTCGGAGTATATGGCGCTGTGAACGCGTGGGATTGGGGATTGTGGCAAGCTCTTGTGCTATTTTTCTGGTATGTTCCCGTAGCTCTCGCACTTGCATCTGCGAGCGCGGTATTTGATCGTCGGTAAAAGAGTGGGTGTTGCCGCGACAGAGAGTTGGTTTTCTCTCTCTACGAGGAGGAACCGTAAGAGCTTCATTTTAGCGTCACTGCTTTTGTCAGGAGTAATGCTCGCGCTTTCGGCCGCGTTGTGGTTCTTTGCTCCGTCGCAGCAGACCGGTACCACGATTTTTCTACTCTTTTTCATCCCCTACCTCATATGCGCCTATACGCTATCTGCTCAGCGTCTTAGAGACATGAACCTCAGTGGTTGGCTAGCGCTACTGTGGATCCCGGTCGGTGTTGCTGATGAACAATTCGGAGGGGCTGCTTCGCTCGCGTTCCTGATTGTGCTATGCGCCATTCCCGGCACCTCCGGGGTAAATCGGTATGGACCGGATCCGCTAACGGGAGAGTAGGAGCCAGAGCATCTTAACGTTTGCGCCTCCAATTTGTTTGCAGCAGCCGAAAAGATGATGTCGAGAGGCGTTTCGATAAGAGACCCTGGGGTGAGACATGGCTTCTAAAAGTGCAGGAGCTGGAAAACTCGCACTAGCGACAGGCGAAACATAGAAACTTTGAAGGGGTCAGAACGCGGGGCAGAAGGTCAGAACTGACACTAACTTATTGATTTTTATAGTGAATATATACTTGGTGGAGCTGAGGGGAATCGAACCCCTGACCTCATCATTGCGAACGATGCGCTCTCCCAACTGAGCTACAGCCCCGTAATCGCCAGAATGGCGCGCATTTAGGTCTTGCCTGCCGGCCCTGTCAAGCGTGCTGTTGGGCAAGCATGCCTCTTGAACCGATCCGGCGTTCCGAACGCTGCTTCAAGGGGAGAGCCCGCCACCGGTGGACGCCCCCGCGCAGGGCTTGCCGCCGCGCCCGCCAGTGGCTACATGTCGCAAAACTTTGGGAGACCGGCATGCTAGCGCTTTTCCGCACCATCGATCTGGCGCTGAATATATACTGGTGGTTCATCATAGCGGCTGCCATCTTCTCGTGGCTTTATGCCTTCAACGTCGTCAATCCCCGCAACCAGTTCGTGGGCATGATCGGCGACTTCCTATTCCGCGTCACGGAACCAGCGTTGCGGCCGATCCGCAGCTTCCTGCCAGACATGGGCGGCATAGACATCTCGCCCATTATCCTGCTGCTGATCATCTTCTTTCTGCGTCAGCTTCTCTGGACGACGATCGCCCCCGTCTTTATGTAATGTGCGAGCGTGCCTGCCCCGTTATCCAAGGGGATGCTATGGCAAAGCCTCGTGCTGACGCTCGTGCAACGGACCGTGGCGTCAGTCTTTCGATAGCGCGTCGATCTTCCGTTGCATGGCAGCAAGCTGCTCGCGCAGCTCACGGATATCATCGCTGCTCGCCTCACCTGCCTCGCGCGGCGGCTCCTTGTGCTCGCCGTTCTGTGCCGGGCGCGAAGCGGGCGTGAACATTTTCATCGCATTCTGGAACATCTCGATGTTGCGTCGCGTTTGCTCCTCGAGCATCCTCATCGGCGCGTCCATCTGCATGAGATCAACGGGCGTCTTCCCGAATGCTTCCGACATCTGCTCGCGCATTCGCTCTTGCTCACGGGCGAAAGTGCGCATGGACTGCTCTAGAAAGGCAGGCAGGACCATCTGCATCTGATCGCCATAAAACGATATGAGCTGGCGCAGGAAGGAGATGGGTAACATGTTCTGCCTGCTTTTGTCATTTTCCAGCTCAAAGATGATCTGGGTGAGGACGGAATGGGTTATATCCTGCCCTGTCTTGGCGTCCTGCACGAGGAAATCCTCGTTACGCCTTACCATTTTAGCCAAGTCGTCCAGCGTCACATAGGTGCTGGTTCCGGTGTTGTAGAGTCTGCGGTTGGCGTATTTCTTGATGACAACCGGGTCGGCCTTCGCAGGCATCACGGAGCTCCCCTACGCGACAAGTTGCAGGATGGGCCATTACGCACCGGTGGTTGGCGCCGCCCGCTTTCAAGCAGGATAGGCGAAAATGCAACGCAAATGGAAGTGGTTTCGCTGCGCTGCCGCATCGCGCGGAAGAAAGGCCACGCCTGCCTACTTTTTCTGGCCGAACGGATTGCAGCATGACAATCCTCCCGGTACGGTATGCTGCGGTGCAGCGTAAAATTCTCAGGCCCGGAAAAGAGCGGCAAGGCCGCAGGAGATGCCGGTCTGCAACTGACGGAGTGTGGAATGTCCTCATCAAATGCCATAGTCATAGCGGGTGCCGCCCGCACGCCGGTCGGCGCTTTCAATGGCTCTTTTGCTCAGCTTCCGGCGCATGAGCTGGGCGCGGTAGCGATACGGGCGGCTCTTGAACGCTCAGGCGTCGATGCGCAGGAAGTGAACGAGGTTATTCTGGGTCAGGTGCTGACGGCAGGCCAGGGTCAAAACCCTGCGCGACAAGCAGCGATGGCAGCCGGGTTGCCGCAGGAGACCACGGCCTGGGTGCTCAATCAACTGTGCGGTTCCGGCCTCAGAACGGTTGCTATCGGCATGCAGCAGATCGCCTGCGGGGATGCCGATATCGTCGTGGCTGGCGGGCAGGAATCCATGACACTTGCCCCCCATAGCGCCTATCTGCGCAGCGGCGTGAAAATGGGCGAACTTGCCATGGTCGACACGATGCTGCGCGATGGACTTTGGGATGCTTTCCAAGGCTATCATATGGGGATTACCGCCGAGAACGTGGCGCGCGCCTTCCAGATCACGCGCGAGGAGCAGGACGCATTTGCGCTCGCCTCGCAGAACAAGGCGGAGGCAGCGCAGAAGGCCGGGCGTTTCAAGGACGAGATAATTCCCGTGACGGTGAAGACCCGCAAGGGCGACACCATTGTCGAAGACGATGAATATATCCGTCACGGCGCCACGTTGGATGCCATTCAGAAGCTGCGGCCCGCCTTCGAGAAGGAAGGCACGGTGACTGCGGGCAATGCCTCGGGCATCAATGACGGGGCAGCCGCCCTCGTACTGATGCGCGAAGAAGAAGCCGAGCGGCGCGACATTGCCCCGCTAGCCCGCATCGTCTCCTGGGCGACAGCCGGAGTTGATCCTGCGGTAATGGGTACAGGGCCGATCCCGGCCTCGCGCCGCGCGCTGGAAAAGGCCGGCTGGCGCATAGAAGATCTGGACCTTGTGGAAGCCAATGAAGCATTTGCCGCGCAAGCCTGCGCCGTGAACAAGGATTTGGGCTGGAATCCCGACATCGTGAACGTCAATGGTGGCGCCATTGCCATTGGCCACCCAATCGGCGCGTCCGGTGCACGCGTGCTCACAACGCTCCTTTACGAGATGAACCGCCGCGACGCGAAAAAAGGGCTTGCTACGCTCTGCATCGGTGGCGGCATGGGCGTTGCCATGTGCATCGAGAGATGATGGAAACGAGCTTAGGGACGAAGGGATGTTGAACCCGAGGCTCTCCCCTCGGGTTCGCCCATCTCTTTCCACAAGAATAACGCAGGAGTGCACGCCGTCGCAATTTCGGCACCACTCAATCTTGCCGCACGATCGAACACAGCGGCCATTGTAAGCGGCATACTTCGACCTGAGGCGGGATGCACCAGCAGAATTGTCTGCGCAACCGCCATCAGGTGAAGCAGCCCACTTGGACCTGCCGGCCCACAAACCGGCATGTCATTGGTATTCGTGATCTTCCATGCTGTATCGGAAACGCACCTTCCTGACAAAATCAGCGCAGTCGTCCAGCAATCAGCTGCATATCTGCGGCGCACGAAACGCAGCCCCCGACTTGCCGAGCGAAGGAATGGTGGACAAGCTGTGGAAAAACTGTCGACTTCCTGTGGAAGGAAGCAGCGGGAAACATCATTCAAACATCACCCCGCGACGCTTCAGCCATATCATTTTTTCTCGCTTAAAACTCTACACGGAGAACAGTTTAAAGCGGGGCAGTTGCCAATTCGCTTTAGTAACTTAATAACGCTGAAAAATCCGGGGCTATTTCGCGCTTTGTTCCCAAGCACAAAGCTTATAATAACATCGAAGGCAGCCGCATAACTCTTCACCAGAACGCCGATTCAGCATATGCCTCCATAACCATGTTCTCGAACTACATCTTGTACCGAACAAAAAGTGAATCATGTCGAGTCAGTGATTCGTCTCTGATTCGTTCCAGACTCGTTCCGCCGGGCTGCCCAATTGCGTTTTGCCTTTCGCCTTCGCCCTCCCTTTCCTATATCTCTGCGAACGGCGGCGAAGGATCGGCGCTGCCGAAAGCAGGCATGTGAGATGCTGTGAATGAACCTTCAGCTTGAGAAGAGCACGCCCGCCACTCTGGATGGGCGCGGGGTGACTGCGGTTCTCGGACCGACCAATACCGGAAAAACGCATCTGGCCATCGAGCGGATGGTAGCGCATGAGTCAGGCATGATAGGTCTGCCCCTGCGGCTGCTTGCCCGCGAGGTCTATGGCCGGGTTGCTTCGCGCGTCGGCGAGGGCAATGTGGCGCTGATCACCGGCGAGGAGAAGATCGTGCCGCCAGGCGCGCGCTTTTCGGTCTGTACCGTCGAAGCCATGCCCCGCGAAACGGACGCCGCCTTCGTTGCCATAGACGAGGTGCAGCTAGCAGCCGACCTGGAACGCGGACACATTTTCACTGACCGCATCCTTCATCTGCGCGGACGGCAGGAGACGTTGCTTCTTGGGGCGGCCACCATGCGCGGCATCCTGGAAAAGCTGCTCAAGGGCATATCCATCATCACTCGCCCCCGCATGTCGGTCCTTACCTATGCCGGCTCAAAGAAGATCACCCGCCTCCCGCGCCGCTCCGCTGTTGTCGCTTTTTCCGCCGACGAGGTTTACGCTATCGGCGAGTTGATCCGGCGCCAGCGCGGTGGAGCAGCCATCGTGCTGGGAGCACTCTCCCCGCGCACGCGCAACGCGCAGGTTGCACTCTACCAGTCAGGCGATGTCGATTATCTAGTAGCGACGGACGCGATCGGCATGGGGCTCAATCTCGACGTCGATCATGTGGCCTTCGCCCAGAACCGCAAATTCGATGGCTTTCAGTATCGCGAGCTTTCCGCTGCGGAGCTCGGCCAGATTGCGGGTCGTGCGGGCCGCCACGTGCGTGACGGCACTTTCGGTGTCACCGGCCGGGTGGACCCATTCCCTGACGCGCTTGTCGAAAGGATCGAAACCCACCAGTTCGAGCCGGTGAAGATGCTGCAATGGCGCTCCGCCGACATGGACTTCAGCAGCATCGATGCGCTGCGGGCTTCGCTGGAGAGAACGCCAAGCTTTGAGGGTCTGACACGAGCCTTGCCAGCAGCGGATGTCCGCGTGCTGGAGCACCTGTCGCAGGACGAGCATATGCGGAACCTGGCCAGCGGCCATAAGAGGGTGGCCCTCTTGTGGGATGCGTGCGCGCTTCCAGATTACCGGAAGATCGCGCCGGCCCAGCATGCCGATATCGTCGGAGCCGTGTTCACAGATCTGGTCCGCCTTGGTCATGTGGATGAGGATTATATGGCCGCGCAGGTGCAGCGCGCCTCATCGACCGAGGGTGAGATCGATACTTTGTCGGCGCGCATCGCGCAGATCCGCACCTGGACTTTCGTGTCGCACCGGCCGGGATGGCTGTCCGATCCGACACACTGGCAGGAAAAAACGCGCGAAATAGAGGACCAACTGTCCGATGCTCTGCATGAGAGATTGACGAAACGCTTTGTTGATCGCAGGACGTCGGTGCTGATGAAGCGCCTGAGAGAGAATACGATGCCGGAAGCAGAAATCAGCCCCGTGGGAGAGGTCCTGGTGGAGGGCCACCATGTGGGCGAGATGCAGGGATTCCGTTTCACCGCCGACAGAACGGCGGAGGGAGAAGATGCCCGTGCGGTCAAGGCGGCAGCCCAGAAAGCGCTGGCCGCTGAGTTCGAATTGCGCGCCGAGCGCTTCGCTGCCGCGCCCAATGGTGATTTCGCGTTAGGTTCCGACGGAATCCTGCGCTGGATAGGGGCGCCTGTAGCCACGCTCACGGCAGGAGACGATGTCCTCAAGCCAAGACTTGTGCTTCTTGCAGACGAGCAGCTTACCGGGCCTGCGCGCGACAAGGTGGCTGCACGTGCGGAGCGGTTCGTCAACTTCCAGATTGAAAGCCTGCTCAAGCCGTTGCTAGACCTGCGGCAGGCTGAAACACTATCGGGAATAGCCCGTGGCCTTGCCTTCCAGCTTGCGGAAAATTTCGGACTTCTGAATCGCCGCGAAGTTGCCGAAGAGGTTCGCGCACTTGATCAGGAAGCCCGTGCCGCCCTGCGTAGGCTGGGTGTGCGCTTTGGCGCCTACCACATCTTCGTTCCGGCCTTGATAAAACCTGCACCGGCGGGAATTGCCACCCTGTTATGGGCGCTAAAAAATGACGCCAAGGACAAGCCTGGCTATGGTGATATCGTGGCTGCGCTTGCTTCCGGGCGCACCTCCATTGTCACCGATCCCACTTTCGAGCGCGCCTTCTACCGGCTGGCTGGTTTCCGCAATCTGGGCCGCCGCGCCGTCCGGGTGGATATATTGGAACGCCTGGCAGATATTATCCGCCCTGCCTTGGGTTGGAAGCCGGGATCGGGCAAGCGGCCCGACGGTGCCTTCGACGGCGCAACCTTCATCGTGACACCCGCCATGATGTCCATTCTCGGCGCCACGGCGGAAGACATGGAGGCGATCCTTAAAGGGCTTGGCTATCGCGCCGATGCCAAGCCCGCCGATGAAGTGGCCGCGCATATTGAAAGACTGGATCGCATTGCCGAGCAAGATGCAGCGGCGTCCGAGGCGAAGAACGGGACGCAGCCTGCGACAGATCCTGCCAGCACCGATGCCATTTCAGGTGAAGCTGGAACAGGCGGCCGGAATAAGGAATCCTCCGTAGAAGCCAAAACGGATCAGCCAGCAACTTCACAATCATTCGCGGAAGTACCAACCGCAGAGGCAGCTGCCGGCGCGCAAATATCTAACCCCGCGCAAGAAGTGAGCGATGGGGCTACCGCGCCGTCTGCCGAAACGACGCAAGCGGGAACTTGCGAGCCTGGACAGCAGAGTCAACCAGCGCAACCAGCAAATGGAGGTGTTGCAGCCGCTGCTGTCTTGCAGGACAGGCAGGCAGCGTCCCCGGGGGAAGACCAAGCAGCGCCCGACGCACAGGATGGCGAAGCAACCGTTGTAGCAGAGCCTTCGAAAACCGTGTTTCTGTGGCGGCCGGCCCGCTTTGAACGGCGCCGCCCTCCGCGCGATGCCGATAAGGCGAAGAGCGGCAGGCCCAAGGGAAAGCCTCGCGAACAACGGGCTGCTGCGAGCCGCAAGGGCGCGACCCATGTCAGAGATGGACGCAACGTTCAGCAGGGCAAGCAGCCCAGACGCGATGACCGGCGGGTGAAGGTGGACCCGGATTCCCCCTTCGCAGCGCTGGCGGCACTCAGGGATCAATTACGAAAGTAAGGAGCAGGGCTTTTTCTTGTCGGATGACGGACGGCAACGCATCGACAAATGGCTGTTCTTCGCACGAGTGGTCAAATCGCGTTCGCTCGCGGCAAAGCTCGCCCAGGCCGGCCGGATCCGCGTCAATCGTACCAAGATTGACCAGGCGTCCCATATTGTTCGCCCGGGCGATGTTCTGACCATTACGCTCGACCGGCGCATCCTGGTCTATCGCATACTCGGTCCAGGCGTCAGGCGAGGTCCAGCGCAGGAGGCACGGCTTCTCTATGAAGATCTGACGCCCGCACCTGTAGCTCCGAAGGTTCGCCCGCCTCTTCAGCGTGAGCCGGGCTCTGGCCGCCCGACGAAGAAGGAAAGGCGTGCACTGGATGACTTGCAGGGAGGAACCTGACTGCGCTCATGGAACGTTGTTCTCCCGCGACCTCTTGCAGCGGAATGGCGGACCTTGTCATAGCGCGGTAAAGGGTCTACCTCACCGCCGGAAGATACAGTCCGGGAGCCTGCAATGACCTATGTCGTGACTGACAACTGCATTCGGTGCAAATACATGGATTGCATCGAGGTCTGCCCGGTGGACTGCTTCTATGAAGGCGAGAACATGCTCGTTATCCACCCCGACGAATGTATCGATTGCGGTGTGTGCGAGCCGGAATGCCCGGCCGAAGCTATAAAGCCTGACACCGAGCCAGGCCTTGACCACTGGCTCCAGATCAACGCAGAATATGCAGAGAAGTGGCCAAATATCACGGCAAAGAAGGAACCTCCGGCGGACGCTAAGGATTATGATGGCGTTCCGGAGAAATTCGAGAAATTCTTCTCGCCGGAACCTGGAGAAGGCGACTGAGAGTCGCTACCGGACGAAACCTGCTGCCGCGTCGTAGTGACGCAGCGCAGCATTGCTGCCGCGCGTAAGCGCCAAATTGTTGAATCTTTCGACTTTTTGTGTTACCTATATACAGCACCCCGGTGAAAATATCTTTGATGGCGAAATAATCCACCTCGGCAGGCTTTTTTTCCGGACCAAGGCGCACTTGGACTAAGCCACATATGCTGGCTAGGGCTTATTTTCCGGACCTGCGTGGTGGTGCTTCATCATGAGCCGGTATCTGCGCGCGGACGATGTATCCGCCCATCAGGAACAGGAGTTGAAGGCGTATGGCAACCCAGCAAAAAAAGACGGCACAAAGGCAGGGTTTCAAGACGGGTGAGTACATTGTCTACCCCGCGCACGGCGTGGGACAGATCGTTACCATCGAAGAGCAGGAAGTCGCAGGGCACAAGCTGGAACTCTTTGTTATAGACTTCCAGAAGGACAAGATGCGGCTAAAAGTCCCCGTCGCAAAGGCCACCTCCATCGGCATGCGCAAGCTCTCGGAAACGGACTATGTCGACCGCGCCCTCAAGGTGGTGCAGGGTCGCGCGCGCGTCAAGCGCACCATGTGGTCGCGCCGAGCGCAGGAGTATGACGCCAAGATCAATTCCGGAGACCTGATCTCCATTTCCGAAGTTGTGCGCGACCTCTATCGCGCTGACAATCAGCCAGAACAGTCCTATTCCGAGCGGCAGCTCTACGAAGCGGCGCTCGACCGGATGGCGCGTGAGATTGCTGCCGTCAACCGCATGTCGGAGACGGAAGCGGTACGCCTCATCGAGGCGAATCTCAATAAGGGCCCGCGCCGCGGCGCGAAGGCTGATAATGAAGAGACGGAGAAGGAAGAAGCAGCGTAAGCAGTTCTTCCATATAACCTATTTCTTCAACCCCGCCTTGTTCACAAGGCGGGGTTTTCTCGTTTTCGGGATGCTCTAATAGCTGCCTGATCAGGTGGAACCTTTCGGTTTCCCACAGGTTAACGTGAGCGATGCCGGCTACGAGTGCTGGCGTGGCGGCTACCGGCCACGTCTTCCGCCGGGCCGGGATGCAAAGCGGAGCTGCCCGAAATGCAGGAAGATGCCAGGCGGAAGCTTATCAAGGCCGCAATGAAGGCTCCCTATCTGACACGGGAGGAAGAGCATGCTCTTGCGGTCCGATGGAAAGACCATCAGGACCAGGAAGCCCTTCACCGGATGATCATGGCACATATGCGACTCGTCATCGCGATGGCCGCCAAGTTCCGCAACTTCGGCCTGTCGATGAGTGACCTCATCCAGGAGGGGCATGTCGGCCTGCTAGAAGCGGCGGCGCGTTTTGATCCGGCGCGTGATGTTCGTTTTTCGACCTATGCGACCTGGTGGATCCGAGCTTCCATGCAGGATTATATTCTGCGTAATTGGTCGATCGTGCGGGGCGGAACGAGCTCTGCGCAGAAGGCGCTCTTTTTCAATCTGCGGCGCTTGCGCAACAAGCTGCAAAAGCCGGGCGAGCCGGTGACTCCCAGCAAGGAGATCTATCAGGAGGTGGCGCAGGCTCTACGGGTTTCCGAAGCCGATGTAGCGATGATGGATGCGAGGCTTGCCAATTCCGACACCTCGCTCAACGCACCGCTTAAGAACGACAACGACCCGACGACGGAGCGCATCGAGTTTCTTGTCTGTAACGCACCTCAACCAGACGAGGTAGCCCGGGAGAGCATCGACGGCGAGCGTCGCGCGCAGTGGCTGCGACAAGCGCTTGGCACTCTCAACGGCCGTGAACTCACCATCGTGCGAGAAAGGCGGCTTTCCGAGGAGGGCGCCACCCTCGAATCCCTCGGAGCCACGCTCGGTATCTCCAAGGAGCGGGTGCGCCAGATCGAGTCCAGGGCGCTGGAGAAGCTGCGTATGGCACTGATTAAACGCCATCCGGAAGTTGCGGCTTGACACCTTGCTGCGAATTCACGGGAGATTGGTACGGCGTAGTCAGCGTCCGAACGCGCCGCGCACGGCAATCACGGCAAGAATAGAGCTCGCTATCACGTTCCATCCCGCAAAGGAGAGCCCGAGGAAGCGTCCTGCCGCTTCGTCGCAGGCCGGGGGCACGAAGGCATTGAGTTGCTCCAGGAGGTTCTCTGCGCTCGTGCTGATATTGGCGGCTACCGCTCCGCAGTCTGCCGGGCCTTCCCACCACTTCCACTCCACACCGGCATGGTAGGCGCCGAGGCCCGCGCTCCACAGCATCAAAAGCGCGCCTGCCAAGAGCAGGCCACGGGTGAATAATGCGGGCCCGCGCAGGCGCGCCGAAGCCAGTGCCACTAGCATCAAGGGCGCACCGATATAATAGGGAATGCGCTGCTCCAGACACAGCTTGCAAGGAATATATCCCCCAATATGCTCGAAAGCGAGGGCGGTTCCGACCGTCGCTGCCATACCAAGCGCCAGGAAGGAAGCGCTCAATGTCTGCAGCCTGCCGGTGGATGCGAGCAACGTCATCTATGCATCTCAGAATACGAAGCGGATGGCGGCGAAGCCTCCTACTAGCAAAACCATGAAAAGCGTGACGAGGATGCCGAGATTCTTCTCGATGAAGACGCGCATTGGCGCGCCAAACCGGTGGAGCAGCCAGGCCACCAGAAAAAAGCGCATCCCCCTTCCCACGATGGAAACAGAAATGAAAACCGCAAGGTTAAGCCCCGTGGCCCCTGAGAAGATGGTAAGCACCTTGTAGGGGAATGGTGTTACGGCCCCAAAGAAGACGCCCCAGGCGCCCCAACGATTGTACCACTCCGCCACCTCCCGGAATGCTTCCTCCTTGCCGTAAAGGCGAAGGATAGCCACGCCCACAGTCTCGTAGAGGAAGGCGCCGATGAAATAGCCCAGCAGAGCACCTGCAACCGAGGCCATCGTACATACGAAGGCATAGCGGAACCACTTTGCCCTCTCAGCCAGCACCATAGGTATGAGAAGGACGTCCGGCGGAATGGGAAAAAAGGAACTCTCAACGAAGGACACGCCAGCGAGGCCCTTCTCCGCGTGCCGTGTGGAGGCAAGAGCCATGGTGGAATCGTATAGCCTGCGGAGCATCGCCAACCCTTGTTGTAAGCGCCTTATCTAGCCGCCGCCGCTGCCGCGCGCAATGGTGGTTCTTCAATGCAAGCGGTTGACGTGGGCACGCTTCCCCGTATATTCCGCGCCTGCGGGCCGGAAGCGGCCGCGCGCCCCTGTGGCGGAATTGGTAGACGCGACCGACTCAAAATCGGTTTCCGCAAGGAGTGCTGGTTCGAGTCCGGCCAGGGGCACCATTTAAATGCCTGGAGCTACCGACGTTCTGGAGTTGAAGTCCGCTCCTCTAGCGAGCACCGGCGCCGAAGCCCGCGCGGCTGTTCAATTCTGCCCCCAGATCAACCGCAGCACTGGTTCAGGATAGGTCGTCCTTCAACCAGCAATCCTTTGTTCTTCGCACATCGAGCAAGCATCTACACAACAAACGCAGCGGCCCTCTGGCACGTTGATCCACGCTCTTGGAGCCTATCTTTTCGAATGCGCCAGTTGCGAATGTTCGAAGCCGAGCACGACTGGCAGTGCCGCTGCCAGAGGAATGATCAGGTATAGGAGGCGAAAAACAAGCAGCGCGGCCAAAACATCTTCTGGCGCCATCTCAGGCAGGCCAACGATGAACACCAGTTCGAGAACGCCGATCCCCCCCGGGGCATGCGACAAGAGAGCGGCGGAGAAAGAAATGAGGAAAATGCCAAGAACGACGATGAAGCCGGGATTACCGGCCTCCGGCAGGACGAAATAGATGATTGCCGTGGCGGCTAGGAGTTCCATGGGGCCGATAATGAGCTGGCGCAGCACAATCGCAGGCCGCGGATATTCCAGGCGGAGCCGCCAGATGCGCACCTGTGGCAGGCGCAGGATGCTTCCGAACAGATAAAGCGCGATCAGGACCAGCAGCAGCACGCCGGCAAAGGTGGATGCTTCCACGGGCAGAAGGTCTCCGAAGCGTTCGCCAAGCTCTGGTTCGATCACCAGCACAATGCCCGTTAACAGTGCAACGCCCAACCCGAAGGTGAAAGAGCAGAAAGCAACCAGCAAGCCAACTTCGCCACCGGACAGACCCTGTGAACTATAAGCACGGTAGCGCACCGCAGATCCGGAAAGAACGGAGGCACCAATATTGTGGGACAAGGCATAGGTGGTGAAGGAGCACAACGCCACGAAACGCCAGTTTACCTTCCGCTGGAGATGCAACAATGCGATATGGTCGTATCCAGCAAGGGCCGCATAGGCAAGAAGGGTTGCGCCCACGGCCAGAACCCAATCACGAAGCGAGATCGCTTGCAGGCTCTCCCAGAGGCTCTCCAGCGACATTGTCCGCAATTCGCCATAGAGAAGCCAGGCCGAAAAGAGGACGGCCACGAGGCTAATGGAAGGCCATATAAGCTTCTTCATACCAACATCCGTTTGCACGGCCTATTTGCCTGCAAGCACGCACAGCAGCGTTGCTCAGGCTCGCGTCTGCCCCTGCGAGAAAGTTGCAGGCTTGTTACCAATCACTAAGGAAGAGCATCGGCAAGGCGAAAAATCACCCTTGCACGACCGCTCCATGACCACATGCGCAACATAGTCGGAAAATGAACGTGCCGTAGAGTCGCAATTCATCAATGCTCACGCCGTTGGTCCTGCGAGGATAGTACCGCTGCAACACCCACCGGGACAGTACTGAAAACGGATTGGCTCCAGAATTTTGTGACACTTTTCATGCCGGTTTCAATCCATCCTCCCATTCTGGCAATACGCTGATACCCAGCATCTGCGGCAGGTTCCAGGGCTCGATGCGAATGCTATGCCCCCTAACAGAACTTGCGGCAGCACCTATGGCTGTGCAACCATAACAATCTGCGGTCACAAAGAGCTGCTAACTAGCGGCAACCAGCCTGTTTTGCACCCAATCCTCAAGTGTACGAATGCCTGACGAAGAACCATTGAGCAACCCCGTCCGTGCGGAGCCTGAACGCCAGCGCAGACGCAAGATCTCTGAAATCCTTTACTCCCTTGCAGAGGATACGAGCCGGGAGCGCATTTCCGTCGGCGATTTGCTGTCTGCGATGGGGGACAGGGCCTTCGGTCCGCTTATGCTCCTCTTTGCCCTTCCCAATGTGCTGCCTATGCCGCCCGGAGCGTCCGGCATTCTCGGGGTGCCGCTGATCATCCTTGCCGCCCAGTTAATGCTTGGCCGCAAACCCTGGCTTCCACGGGTCATTGCCGGCCGGTCAATGATGAGAGCGGAGTTCGTGACGATGCTCCAACGTGCGGGACCCTGGTTATCCAAGGCAGAAAGGCTGCTGAAGCCCCGCCTTACGATCCTCGTTACTCCGCCGGCCGAGTATGTGATAGGAGCGATCTGCCTGATCCTGGCGATCATTCTTGCGCTGCCCATTCCCCTAGGGAATATGCTCCCTGCCTTCGCCATCTGCCTCTTTAGCTTTGCTATCTTGGAGCGTGACGGCATCTGGATTATCGCCGGCCTGATTGCATTTCTGATCTCGATAACGGTTGTTGGCGGAGTGCTCTTTGCCTTCCTCAAGGCAGCAATCTTCCTCATCAACAACGTGTTCATGTAGTCTCACAGTTACGTGATCCCATGAACCGCCGAGTGTGTCCAAAATGCTTTTCGGAGTTCGCAATGGAAGACAACGGCCCGCATCCTTCGGGCGGGCCGTCACTTCGGCTGCATATCAGCTATAGGGGGAAACGCATGGCCTGCGCGGACCGTTATAGGGCTGGAACGTATTATCCGACGCCCGATAAGAACGATAACGGTCGTAGCACCAGCGGATATGGGCGTTGCTTAGCGTCCCCGGCGGTGCAACAGGCACTTGTTGGTTCAAGGCTCCGCCAATGATAGCGCCAAGCGCAAACGCAGCAGGTGGGAACCACCACCCGTCATAGTAGCGATAGCCAGGGCGCCGGTGGCGGTAGCCACGGTGACCCCGCCAATAGACGATATTGCCGCGTCGTTCGAAACGGTCACGCCGGTCACGGTCGCGATCCCGCCTAACGAAACGGTCGCGCCTGTCCCAGTTGCGGTCTTCAAACCGCCGGGACTGCACCGGTATTATGTCGGACGCGATCCTCGGCGCCTCGGCCGGTGCACTCGGCACCACCAGCGGACCTGCCATAGCCGGCATCGCAGAACCGACACCGAGTGCAAGGGCCAGTGCAACGCACAAGGATGTAGTTGACTTATGCCTCATTGCTGGTCTCCAAGAGGTTGTTTTCTACCGAAGAACCTTTGGTAAAGGGCAATGTTCCGCCTGTGTTACGTATGAACCTCAGCCTTCGGCCGGTGGAGCTGCGCCGTCCCCGCCAACCACTGTTGCCGGAATTTCTTGCCAGCTCGCTAGAGCTGCCGCCCGATGACACCGCCAGCGACGGCTCCTCCAATGCCGCCAATGAGAGCGCCACCGCTACCTGCTACGGCATTTCCGACGACGGCGCCGCTAACGCCGCCAACTGTCGCACCGGCGATGGTCTTCTCCGTGGTGGTGCACCCCGTTGACAGCATCAGCGCGCAACCAAGAAACATAACGGGTACAACTCGCTTCATTGCCTGATATCTCCTTTGGTTGATTGCCCAGCACAAAGGCAGCGACGAGAATTTGGCGGCTCTGGTGTGGCAGGAGCCAAGATTGCTAGGAATTTCCGAATATGATTAAGAATTTCTTCTCCACAGCGAGGGCTGCTTTCCCGACCTCACCAGGCCGCGCAGACGGTTACGCATTGTGCGCAATGCATTGCGCGCCTCGCGATGGAAATGAATTTGCCCTGCTGCCTGATTTGCAAGCCTGTGCGTGCCGGGCGTCAGCCCTATCACGAAAGTGCCTATGGGCAGCCTTTCCGTCCATAACCGGCTCATTACAGGATGATCGGGCGCTGCGCAGGAATCGGTGGCGGTGATGTTCGGGTCCTCCAGATGGCTCGTCGTCACCTCGATCATGAGGAGCGTGCCGGGGGAATAGGCTGCGTAATTCTCGTCATAAGCCGTCTTCCAGGTGTAAGCCATGCCCGCTTCCACGAATACGACAAGGCAGGCTATCGGCTTCCCGTCGAGAGTCAGGGTATGGATACGGCACAGATCACGCTCTGCAAGCCTGTGCACCGCTTCTCTTGCGAAGGCGGCTCGGTAGCGGTCGATGACCATTGCCGTGCGTTCCCTGCCTTTCCAACCCGCAGCCTCCAGCGAAAGGAACGTCTCGATGCCCTGACGGATCTCGTCCGGCTGCCGCGCCATATAATGGCCCAGCGACCCCAGTTCGGAAAGACGACGCTTTAGCCGCCTGAACTCACGATAATGGTGCGCGCGCAGGCTTCTTCTCAGATAAGTTTCGCCGTCAAGATCGCTTTCAAGGAAGGGACGCTCAGTCTTTCCCGCCACGATAAGAGGCAGACCGCGTGACTCTGCGACTGCACTTAAAGCGGCTGCAAAAGGGCCTTCAAGCCGAACCTCCGGAAACACGAAAACTTGCGGCAGCTTCAGATGCGGGCGTGCCAACATCCCGAAGAAGTCTTCCAATACGCCCACTGGATCATCGCCGTCCACCAGCGGCGTGCCAAGCGGGCCGAAATGATGCGCCCACCCACGCATGATTGTGGCGCCGAGCGGGATCTGCGGTTTTTCGACGGAGAACGGCACCAGGAGACGCAACCGGCTCCTTTCTTCATTACCGTCGCGGATGACTGCAAGCCGCACATCACGATCCTCCAGCCGCGGCATGGCTGGAGCGAGGAAGCGTGGATTGAAGAAAACGTTAGGCTCAATGGCGCGCGCGGTCAGATAGTCAAGTTCATCAACAAGATCGAAACCGGCCGAAGCAGCGTAGACCGCAAGCCAACGCGCAGGCCGGTTTGCGGCGTAAAGCTCCAGATCCGCAATTTCTGCTTCTTCCGGAAGGTCCATCAGGCCCTTCACCATCGCGCCAGATGCTGTGCCGCTCATCTCCTCAAGCAACGGGTTGGCAGCCATCATAAAGCCTCCTTTCCAGATGGTACGGGCAGAAAGACGACCATCGCGATACCGAGCTTGCGCCAGACGGTGAGGAAAAGCGCCGTCGACTCGAACGCCATGGCAATGGAAGTCGCCAAAGCTGCACCCCACAGGCCGAGCACGGGAATCAGCAGGAAGTTGAAACCAATGTTAATACCGAGTGTAATGGCATAGACGGCAGCACAGGCGTTCTCATGGCCGCTCATGGTTAGAAGGCTTTCGGCAGGGCCCACAGCCGCCCGGCCGATCACGGCCGCCACCAGCAGGAATAAAAGGGGATAGCCTTCGGAGAAGCCTGGGCCGAACAGCATGAGAATCGGCTTGCCAAGCACCAGCACGACAAGACCCATAGCGAGCGAGGGCCAGAAGGTCCATGAGACTGTTTCCCGGGCAAAGCGCTCAAGAGCCGACCGCTCGCTGCTATGGACATAGGCGGCATATCGCTGCGCCACGCCCGCCTTCACAGCGAAGTAGACAAAATGGACGAGCGCCAGCGTCTTCACCGTAGCGTAATAGACTGCTACGTCCGTGGGCTGCATCATCCAACCCACCATCAGCACATCCGCATTCGTAAGAAGAAAGAAAAAGCTTTCTACCAGGAAAATCGGCAGCGAGACCGCCATCCAATCGCGCCAAAGATACCGCCGGCGGGCTGCTGGCATATTCCGGTCCGCTTGCGGTGCTACGCCGGCAAGTTGCGCCAGACTGGTCAGATATGTGGCAAGGATCGCGGCGATCACCGCGCTCTTGGCGTCCGGGTTATGGCCCGTCAGGTGCAAGATCCATACAAAGAGCAGGATCAGGAGGGGACGCACGAGATAAGTCGGCGTCAGCGCCCACCATGCCCAGGCATTGGCCCTTGCAATGCCCTGAAGCTGGTCGCCGAGCGCTATCATGGGCAGGCAGAAAAGACCCAGGTAGAAGGGCAACACATAATAGCTTTTGATCAAGGGCTCAAACAGCCAGATGCCAAGGATGCCTATTGCCGCTACCGCAGTGGAAGAGAGAAGCACGAAGAGACGGCTGGCGAAGAGTATGCCGCGTAACTCCTCGAAGCGTTGCTTGGCGCGGTACTCTGGTATGAAACGGATGATGGAGGTGTGAAGTCCCACGCACGAGATGTTGCCAAGGAGGATCACCGTCACCCAGACGAGGACGAAGATGCCGTACTCGAAGCCGCCCATATAACGGGCGAGCAGCACCTGGCTTAAGAAGGCTATCAAGGCGTTGGCGATGCGCAATCCGAATGCGATGAGCGAAATGCGCCCGGCCTCCCCACTCGCATCGGCAGTCCGCATCAGCACATCCAGCCGAGCAGCGAATGGCGCCGCCCGCTCCGCCAGCCAATGTGGCAGAAGTCGCTCGACCACCGCTGCCGCTGAAAAGCGCACGCGTAACATACCCCTCGCCTTCAACAATACCCCCGCCTTCTAGACAGAAAGTCTTTAAAGGCCGTTGCGATTGTCAGAATGGCTGGGAAGCTTTGGCGAGCGCGCATAAACAAGACGCAAGCCGTGTCTGCCCGCGAAGACTTGCAGAGCAGCATTGCAACCCTTCAAAGCTGCGCGCAGACCACCGCAATGTGGGGCTTATACAAACGCCCCGTGGCAGTGCTTGTATTTCTTGCCCGAGCCGCAGGGGCAGGCCTCGTTGCGGCCCACCTTTCCCCAGGTGGCCGGATCATCAGGGTCACGTTGCTCGGCAGGACGGGTGGCAGGCCGCAGCAGCGTCATCGTATCGCCTTCAGAAGCGAACTGATCCTCGCCCGTTGTGCTGTCCACATGATGCGGCTGCATGGGAGGCGCGCTCGGCGGCGGCGCGTCCGCAGCCTCGCGCACGAGCTCCACGCGCATAAGATTCTTCGTTACTTCCTGCCGGAGGCTACCGAGCATGCCCTGGAAGAGCTCGAAAGCTTCCGATTTGTATTCGTTGAGCGGGTCACGCTGGGCGTAGCCGCGGAAGCCAATGACGGAGCGCAGGTGATCGAGATTGACCAGGTGCTCGCGCCAAAGATGATCGAGCGTCTGGAGCAGAATCGACTTTTCGACATAGGCCATGATATCCGGCCCGAAGCGCTCCGCGCGCTCGGCAGCAGCCTTGTCTGCCGCTTCGGTTATTCGAGCGCGGATGTCGTCCTCGGCAATCCCTTCCTCCTGCACCCACTCATCCACCGGCAGGTCCAGATTGAGGTTCGTAAGCACAGCCTCTTTCAGTCCCTTGGCATCCCATTGCTCCGCATAGGCCTTCTCGGGAATGTGTTGCGCAACCAGATCGTCGATGACGTCGTGGCGCATCTCGGCCACGGTTTCTGTCAAGCTCTCGCCATCCATGAGCTCAAGGCGCTGCTCGAAGACCACCTTGCGCTGGTCATTCATCACGTCGTCATATTTCAGAAGGTTCTTGCGGATGTCGAAGTTGCGCGCCTCAACCTTCTTCTGTGCCTTCTCAAGAGCCTTGTTAATCCAAGGATGAACGATGGCTTCATCCTCCTTCAGCCCCAGCTTCTGAAGCATTCCGTCCATGCGGTCGGAGCCAAAGATGCGCATCAGGTCGTCCTGGAGCGACAGGAAGAACTTGGAGCGGCCCGGATCGCCCTGACGGCCCGAACGGCCACGAAGCTGATTATCGATGCGCCGGCTTTCGTGCCGCTCGGTCGCGAGCACGTATAGTCCGCCGGCGGCAATTGCCTCGTCCTTCAGCTTCTGCACTTCCTCGCGGATCTGTTTTTCCCGAGCGTCGCGTTCCGGTCCTTCGGGCATGTCACCAAGTTCATGCTGGATGCGCATTTCGGGGTTGCCGCCAAGCTGGATGTCGGTGCCCCGGCCGGCCATGTTGGTAGCGATAGTGATAGCACCGGGCTTGCCCGCCTGAGCTACAATGAAAGCCTCGCGCTCGTGGTGACGTGCATTCAGGACCTCGAAATCCTTGATTCCATCCTTGCGCAGCCTGTCGGCAAGAAGTTCGGACTTCTCGATAGAGGTCGTACCGACAAGAATGGGCTGCCGCTTCTTGCGAGCTTCCTTGATGTCGCGCACGATGGCCCGGTACTTCTCCTCAACAGTCCGGTAAACCTCGTCGTCTTCGTCGACACGCTGGACCGGCACGTTGGTCGGAATCTCCACCACTTCGAGGCCGTAAATATTGCCGAACTCCTCAGCCTCGGTCGCCGCCGTTCCCGTCATACCCGCGAGCTTGTCGTACATGCGGAAATAGTTCTGGAAGGTAATGGAGGCTAGCGTCTGGTTTTCTGGCTGGATCTTGACGTGCTCCTTCGCTTCCAGCGCCTGGTGCAATCCATCGGAATAACGTCGGCCCGGCATCATGCGGCCGGTGAATTCGTCGATGATGACGACTTCGCCGCCACGGACGATATAGTCGCGGTCGCGCTGGAACAGCTTGTGTGCCTTGAGCGCATTGTTGAGGTGATGAACGATGGCCACGTTCTCAACGTCGTAGAGCGAAGCTCCCTTGAAGAGACCCGCATCGCGCAGCATCGTCTCCATCTTTTCGGTGCCTTCTTCCGTGAAGGTCGCCGTACGTTGCTTCTCGTCGACCTCGTAGTCGACCGGCTCCAGGCTGGGGATAAAGGAATCAACTGCATTATAGAGTTCGGAGCGGTCCTCCAGCGGCCCGGAGATGATAAGCGGTGTGCGCGCCTCATCGATGAGGATCGAGTCCACCTCGTCTACAATCGCGAAATTATGGCCGCGCTGCACCATCTGCGCGCGCTCGTACTTCATGTTGTCGCGCAGATAGTCAAAGCCCAACTCGTTGTTCGTGGCATAGGTGACATCGCAGGCATATGCATTCCGGCGCTCCTCGTCGGAAAGACCGTGAACGATGATGCCCGTTGTCAGCCCCAGAAAGCCGTACAGCCTGCCCATCCACTCGGCGTCACGGCGGGCGAGGTAGTCGTTCACCGTGACCACATGGACGCCCTTGCCAGCCAGTGCGTTGAGATAGACGGGAAGCGTCGCTACCAACGTCTTTCCTTCACCGGTTTTCATCTCGGCGATGCCGCTTTCATGCAGCACCATGCCACCGATCAACTGCACATCGAACGGGCGCAGTCCGAGGGCGCGGCGGGAAGCCTCACGCACCACAGCGAAAGCGGGAACGAGCAAGTCATCAAGGGTTGCTCCCTTCGCAAGCTGCTCGCGAAATTCTTCAGTCTTGCCACGCAATTGCTCGTCAGAGAGGGCAGCCAGCTCCTTCTCCAGCGCGCCAATGGCCTCGACGCGCGGCTGATAGCGCTTCACGCGCCTGTCGCTGGGGGAGCCAAAAATCTTGCGGGCGAGACCGCCGAGACTGATCATGCCCTGGTCCTTTCAAATCGCGATGTACCAACCCCGAGCTGGCTTTCATGCCGGCGCCGATGCTGGCTAATTCCGCCACCTTGCTGCAGGCAGGCAGGCGGATGAAGATACGCCCTGAAATGCTTCTGGACGCTGGGTGGAAGGAGAGATAAGAGGGGCAACTTGCGATGTCAACGTCGTGGGGAGAAGGCTTTGGGCTTCAAAAACGGCCACATGGGCGTGTTTCAAGTGGCTAAAGTCCCCATTTGCCCCACCTAGGGCGTCCCGACAACTGGAGAATCCCAGGAGAACAACGTTATGCATCATTCTGTCCGCCGCCTCCTCGTTTCTGCGTGTGCCGCCTCTCTCATGTCCATCAGCGGCATCCACGCATTCGCGCAGGAGGACGCGGTGGTGGCGACGCTCAATGGTCAGCCCATCACCGAAGCCGATCTGGCACTTGCTGAAAGCGAGCTTGACCCGCAATTCGGCCAGCTTCCCGCTGAGCAGAAGCGCGCGGCCGCTCTCTCCGCTATCATCGACGTCCGCCTTTTCGCGGCCGAGGCGGAGAAGCAGCAGATCGACCAGAGCCAGGATTTCCTGGATCGCATGGAGTTCCTGCGCGAGCGAGCCTTGCACAGCGCTTATATCGATCAGAATGTGGTCGGAAACATTACCGATGAAGACGTGCGCGCCCGCTACGACGCGGAGGTGGCGGATCTCGCATTGCCGGAGGAAGTGCACGCCCGTCATATCCTGGTCGAAACCGAAGAAGAGGCAAAAGACATAATCGCTCAGCTCGATGAAGGGGCAGATTTTGCCGAACTGGCGCAGGAGTCCTCTAAGGACGGCGCCGCCGCTAACGGCGGCGATCTGGGCTATTTTACGGCAGAGCGCATGGTACCGGAGTTTTCGGAAGCCGCGTTCGCCATGGAGCCTGGCACGCATTCCACGGAGCCGGTGCAGACCCAATTCGGCTGGCATGTCATCAAGGTCGAGGACAAACGCAGGCAGCAGCCACCGTCATTCGATCAGGTAGAGAACCAGGTTCGCTCGATCATCATCCGGGAAAACTACATCGAGGCCTTGGCTGCGTTCAGAAACGAGGCGCAGATCGACATTCCCGATGCCGAGCTGAAAAACGCTGTCGATAGCATGCTTCGTCAACAGCTCGGGGCGGACGGCGGAGAAGAAGAGCAGTAACAATAGAGGCGCGCGCCTTTAACGCAGCGGCTACGCTTCCTGATGCTGTTATCCTGGTGAACCCAGCATCAGCGCGATTGCGAGTACGACTATTCCGGCAAGGCCGCCGATAAAGATGGCGCGGCGGAGCGGCGTACGTAGCACGATGAAGCCTTGGCTGGCTTCCTTGCTGGGGATGTCGAGCGGTTTGGGTTTATCAGCCATGATTCCGAGGGAAAACTGACCCCCGCGAAGAATGTTCCGACGCGTCTTTCTATTCACCCGGATTCAGGTGCGTTCCAGCGCAACCACCGAATTGGGGCGCGGATAATCCTACCAGATTTCAAGGGGGCGCGTGATCATGAGCCAGAAGATGGCAAGGACAGACGCAAAAGCCGGGAAGCCGAAAGCAAACCAGAGGCGGAAAAGATTGTTATAGCGGGGCGGCAAAGCCATTCCCTGCTCATGCGCCGACGCGGCAAGCCGCCGCATTTCCATCTGCATCCACACGACAGGCAGCCAGAATGCGCCGGTGACGATGTAAAGAATAATGGACAGCACGATCCAGTGCTCCCAGAGTGAATAGCCCAGGTGCCAGACAAGGAGGAGCCCTGTCACCGGCTGCACCACGACAGCAGTCGCCGTAAACAGGAAATCGGCTATGACTACAATACGAGCCACAGCTGCAACAGTCCCCGCATTACCTGTCAGGTGCGCAAGAAGCATGAAGAAGGCAATGCCGGCGCCCGTCCCCAGAAGCACCGCGGCCCCGATAACATGCACGAATTTGAGGAAGAAATAGACCATCAGCGCTCTTTCAGAATGGCCAAGGCAACGAGATGGAGAACGAAGATGGGCAAGATCTTCATCAGCGGCCCCAGCGGTTCGTTCCACAATTCCGGCAGGAGAATGGTTCCTGCCACGGTGTAGAACAGGCAGAGTGCAATAGCACCGAAGAGCCCCAAGCGGGCCAGCGGACGATAGGCAATGGCCGCTCCCACAATCATGTCGGCAATAGCTCCGGCCACGACACCGGGTGCAGCGAGAGCATCTACCCCCGCGCGCCGCATGAGCTCCAAACCATCGTCAAAGCCTATGGTCACCGAGATGACGCCTGTGGCGATCCAGAAAAACGGCAGCACGAGGAAGATCAACGGCTTCAGGAAGTAGAGCTTGGCAAACCAGCGTTCCTGGACGCTAACCGGTTGGCGCGCGAGCGCCTCCCCAAGCGGCAGCGGTTCGATTTTGGTCGCGGTGATCCACGGGGTTGGATCGCCAACCGCACCGCGTACCATCTCCCTGCGGGCGGTGCTGCGAACCGGCGCGCGCCATCCCAGCCATCCCGCGGCATCTCCCGCGCGGTAAAGCAGGCCAGACAGGAAATCAGGTATTATGACTCGGCGAGCAGATCTCCACCCAAACCAGTTGCGGTAATGGGCAACGACATCGCTCATGGACAGTTGTTCAGGGCCGGCAAGCTCCAGTGCAAGCCGCGAAGGGGCGTCGGGATGGACGAAGAAGGCGACGGTGGTCACCACATCGTCAAGCTGCACGACCTGCAACGCTCCCGTATTCTTCATCTCGGGAAGGATGGGTAGGGCTGCAAGACCGCGAAAAAGCGCGCTGGCTCCGAACACAGCGCGACCCAGAACTACCGAAGGGCGCAGGATGATCCATTCAAGATCGCGCTCCATCAGGAAGCGATCGCCTTCCAACTTTGTGGCGGAGAATGCCGAAGGCTGCTCCCTGTCCACGCCGATGGCCGAGAAGTGGATCACGCGGCGGACGCCCGCCTGCTCACATGCGCGAAAAAGGGTTGCCGCCGCGGCGACGTGGGCTTCGGCAACGCTCTCTTGTGCTCCATCCTGCAATGCACCGACGCAGTTGACCACAGCGGCGACGCTAGCAAGGCACGGCAACCATGCCTTGTGATCCACGGCCTGCGCGAGATCGATTTCGATGACCGCCGCAGCAGCCTGGGGCACTGGCCTGCTTCCGGGTCTCACTGCAGCAACGATTTCGTGCCCTTCCTGCCTCAGCCTGGCGCAAACAGCGGAGCCGATCAGGCCGTTCGCCCCGGTGACGAGAATCCTCATGCGCCCTCGTCTTCGATGCCTTCCAGCAAGCGGAATTTCAGCGGTGAAACAGCGGGACCTGCGATCACATCGCCATGTTCATCGAAGCGCGAGCCGTGGCAGGGGCAGTCCCAGGTGCGGTCGATGGGATTCCAGCCGATAATACAGCCCATATGGGTACAACTTGCGGTAAATGCCGTCAGCGAGCCATCCATGTGCCGAATGACGGCAAGCTGCTCCCCATTGTGGTCGACGATACCTGCGCTGCCCGGTGCGATGTCGTCCAGCGGCACGGCCATCCGCTTCAGCATCTTGTCGCGAACAAGATGCGTCGCTGCCTCTATGTTTCCCTTGGTGAACTCCCTAGCGCTCTTGACCGGTCTCATGCGAGCTGCGTCGAAAAGACGGGATGCCGGATGGCTCCGCCCAATGACGTGCCCAGCCAGAATGTCGGCTGCCACCACCCCTTGAGTGATGCCCCAGGCATCGAAGCCGGTTGCCACCTGGAGAGTGCCGTCGCTACTTGCCGGCCCCACGAAGGCAACGCCATCCATGGGCCTGAAATCCTCATTCGTCCAAGCGTGGGAAAGGGTGCGGATTCCAAATTCCTTCTCAAGGAAGGTGCGGAGGTCGTCCATCATCCGTTGCTGGTCCTCCTCCTCGCCCTGCTTGTATTCCCCCCCGGCAGCGATGAGATAGGTTTGCCCGTCCCTTTCGGCGGTGCGCAGTGAATGGCTCGGGCTGCCCGCATTGATGAACATGCCTTCAAGCGGCTTGTCCGCCGGGAGCGGCGCCGCGACGACCGGGTGCGCAAAGGGGAACGCCTTGGCGAAATACCTGCCTTCATTGACGATTGGCATCTGAGTCGCAACGATCACGTGATTGGCTGCAACCGTATGGCCATTGACCTTGAGGCGCCTTGGAGATTCACCCTCGATTTCTGTAACCCTGCTTTGCTCATAAATGGGAGCATTGATGAGAGGAGCGAGCCCGACAAGATAGCGGTAGGGGTCGAACTGATACTGCCCGGAAAATTCGAGGAGCGCTGTGGTGGCAAAGGGAAGACCGGCATCGAAGACCATTCGCGCAGGCAGGCCAAGCGAGCGGGCGGCCTGTGCCTCCTCTTCCAGCATACGGGCTTGGTTTTCGTCTGCGGCATAAATAAAAGCCGCACGGACATCCAGCCCAGCCTGCTCCTCCATAGCGGCTGCCAAACGGGCAATCTCCTCCATCGCTTCCTTGTTCGCCTCGGCATAGATGCGGGCGTCACCTTCACCATATTTGCTAATCAGCGTTGAATATCTTCGGCCGTGCTGGACGGTGACCTTGGCGGTTGAACGCCCGGTCGCCTGGCGCCCGATCCTTCGTGCCTCCAACACCACGACCCGCAGCCCTGAATCCTTGAGCTTGTAAGCACAATGGAGTCCCACCTGACCACCGCCAACAATCGCCACATCAACGTCGAGATCCTCATCGAGCGGCGGATAGGCCGGCGCCTCTACGCCATCAAACCAGAAGGGAATACCGTTTTTCATGATCATCCTCGTTTGATGTTGGCAGGAGCATCCCGTTTCGGCCCGCCGGCGAAGATATCGGCTGTTGCTGCCTCCAGTTCCCGTAAGCTTGCAGCAAGCGTGACGCCCCAGACCGCATGCGCGGCCAGCATGAGAAGGTTACGCTCTATCGGATGCCGCACTGCGGATTTCAGAATGCCGAAGGCCGGTATCCAGCCGAGATAGCTGGCGGCCCACACCATGAGACTGAAAGGGACGCCACCGGGTCTCTGTCGCCGCGGGATCATCCCGTAGATGGCGCCAGCCAGGGAACCGAAGGCGAAGTGAGAGATCACCGTTCCAAGCGGGGCAAGCCCTCCCGTTCCATTCGGGCTTACCCGATCAAAGATTTCGCGAGGCGGCAGGGGATAAGGGTCATGAGAGAGCAACGGCCGGAGATGCCGCATCGCCACTGTCATCGCCGTGGTTGCTGATATTCCTGCAAGCGCGCCGAATATGACTCTTCCCAAATCCTTCTCCTTGCCGCCGGTGGTGCGTCAAAACAGGAAGAGCAAAGCGAATGTTCCCGCATGAAAAACAGGTTGGTGCCGCTTTTGGCGGCAACTCTCAGCGGGGAATGATGCTCACATTGCCTCCAACCTCGAGCACGGCAAACTTGATCTGTTCGAGCCGTTCCAGCCCGTGTTGGGTCCGCGCCGCCTCCAGAATGTCGGCAATATCCACCCGCGCGCGCCGCAACGCTTCCTTGTCGGGCTTGCCGCGGCTGATGAGCACGGTTGCTGCTCCATCGAGCATGACTTCTGCACGCGGCCACCATTGCTTCGCAAAGGAAAGCGCGATGTCGGTGACAAACAGCGTAAGGATCAGGACAAAGGCATTGACCAGTGAGAAGTCGTCACCCAGCAAAGCCTGCTGCGTGGTCTCCGCCACGATGAGAAGAAGCACGAAATCGAACGGGGTTATCTGCGACAGCGTTCGTCGCCCTGAAAGCCGCACCACGATCAGCAGGAAGAAATAGACGACAATACCGCGGACGACGGAATCCATTCTTGCTCTCCTATGGAAGGATCACGGTTCGAAGCAACGTGTCGGCCCCGTCCAGTCCAACCCTGTAGTTTGCAATACCCGGACGCAGGGAGCGGACATAAAAGGTTACATCGACTGGTGCGCCCTCATCGGCTGCAAACTCCATCATCACTCCGTGCTGGACGGATCGGGAGCGCTCGGGTTGCGGCTGAACGCCTTCGATCTGAAAGTATTTGAAGAACGGGTTCCCTATTGTCAGGCGACGGGTCTCGCCGCCTGCCTCAAACATGACGCGGAATTCGTCCGAGGTTTCCCATCGGGAAACCCGCGGATACTCAGCGGATCCCGCTGGCAAAGTGGCGTTGGCCTTAGCAAAGTAGCCGCCGGAGCCGGTCAGGCCCAATATGGCCAGTACCAGCATAAGGGCAAAGGTGATCCACGCGATGCGCTCCACCGTCCAGAATACGTTCTGGAAAGACCTATGCTCCTGGAGCTGAAGACCGTCCTTGCGGAGCGGAGGCTCGTGAAGTTCCATTTCGCCATTGCTGCCCTGTAAAGAGCAACATCAACACGGCTTTGGCAAATTGGTTCCACAGGGCCGAGTGTGCAATCGGTTCACGATGCTTCTCCGGCAACCGGCTAGGTTTTTCGCTGATTGAGAAGCGAGCCCGCGGCAAGCCCCGCTGCCATCGCTATGAAAGCCGAAGCTACGGCTTGCTTCGAGACTGCCAGTTCCCACCCCGGCGTCAGCCGGCGATGGATCATGCCATAGTCGACGAGCGCCGCGACCCCTGACACCAGAGCAGCATCGCCTACAACTTCCAGAAAAGTGCGCTTCCTCCCGGCTTGCCACACAGCGAAAGGCACAGCCCAGAACATGGCGGAAGCAGCATGGGTGAGAAGTCCCACGCCGGTATGGCTTATGTCTGCACGCCGGACGCTGCCCGCCTTGTCGCCATGCAACCAATGGCTTGTCGCATTGAGAGGTTGAAGCGCGCTTCTGCCCTCGCAGCGGGCAGCGATCATCACCGCTGCGAGAGAAGCAGCCCCTGCCAGCGCTCCGCTAATTAGGGCATGTCGTGCAATGCTCATATGCGCGCTCCGCATCGAGGAAGAGATATTGGAACCCTCGGCCAAGGCTGCGGTTCCATTTCCATTGCCAGAGACATGCCTCAATATCGGAGTCGATCATGACAGCGCTGGAGCTTTTCGCGTGAGCCCCAAGGACGGAGTGCGCACAGCACCGCCGATTGCCTCCCGCGTCTCACGCGTCGTCGTCGTGGGCGCAGGCTTTGCAGGGCTGGAAGTGGCTCGGGAGTTGGGTCGCGCGGGGCTGCCGGTGGTGCTGATCGACCGGCAGAACCATCATCTCTTCCAACCGCTTCTCTATCAGGTAGCTACCGCTGCGCTTTCGGCGACGGATATTGCCGAGCCGATCCGCAAGATCCTGCGCCGCTATGACAGCGTCCAGGTGCTTCTGGGCGAAGTGACCGAGACCGACACTGACAACCAGACCATCACCCTCGCGGATGGCTCATCCTTCGGCTATGACTATCTGGTCCTTGCACCGGGTGCCTCTCACAGCTATTTCGGCCATTCCGAATGGAGTGAAAGGGCCCCCGGCCTCAAATCGCTCACCGACGCACGCTTCATCCGAGCCCGCGCGTTGCTCGCCTTCGAGCGAGCGGAGCGAACAATCGACCCCGCAGAACAGTCACGGCTCATGACCATTGTCATTGTCGGCGGCGGCCCGACGGGAGTGGAACTTGCAGGCTCGCTTGCCGAACTCAGCCGGTATACGCTCGCACGCGACTTTCGAAGCGCAAGGCCGGAAGCTGCCCGGATCGTGTTGATCGAAGCGGGTCCGCGAATCCTCTCCGGCTTTTCGGAGGAAATATCGGATTATGCTCACCGACGGCTTGAGAAGCTCGGCGTGGAAATCTCGACCAGCAAACCCGTAGAAGATATCGGCGAAGGCACAATTAGCTTTGGCGGCAGCATCATGCCCGTCGGCCTTGTACTCTGGGCGGCGGGGGTAGCAGCGTCGCCACTGGGCTCTAAGCTGGGTGCACCGCTGGATAAAGCAGGCAGGGTGCTGGTGGACGAGACAATGCGCCCGAAGGGTTCTACGAATGTCTTTGTGCTGGGCGATGCAGCCTTGTTCACCGGCAAGGATGGACAACCGCTGCCGGGGCTTGCACAGGTAGCGAAGCAACAGGGTCGTCACCTTGGACGCGCGCTTGTCCGTCATATGAAAGAGGGCACGGCTCTCCCCCCGTTTGAATATAGGAGCCGTGGCAATACGGCCATTGTTGGCCGCCACGCGGCAGTTTTCGAGCGGGGCCGTTTCAAGCTAAAAGGCTGGCTAGCCTGGGCAGCCTGGGCGATCATTCATGTCTACCTGTTGGTTGGCTTCCAGAACCGGATGCTCGTCTCGCTGCAATGGTTCTGGCGCTACATCACCTTCGAGCGCGGCGCCCGTGTGATGTATGACGACACGTTTGATATCCGCCAGGCCAGAACGCCGGCGGCGGGCCAGCCAGCGTCCAAGGTGGAGGAATGAATAGGCAGGCGTGTGCATCCGGCGCGGCAAGGATAACCACCCATGCGCCGGTAGTGGCCAGAGCTGCGTAGATCGGTTCGCAGCGGTGTTTATCCGGAACGAAATGTCTCCGCCCACAGCAGACTAGGAAAGAGGCAGGAGGATAACCGTGCAAGGGCGGCCAGACGCCCTTTCAGTGGAGATCGCCTGTCGATCCTAAGATACCGAAACGGTCTAGGAGCTAAGGCCGCTCGGTCACGAAGGTCTGCACTGCGTATACCCGACCGCCTGCCGAGGCGACGCCGAACCCGAAAGCTTCAAGACGCGGATCGACGATATTGCGGCGGTGGCCACGGCTTGCCAGCCAGCGCTGATGGAAGGTGCGCATCTGTTCCACCGAAGCGCGGCAATTCACGCATTGATTGATGTTTTCGGCGATGATGCGCCAATCGCCGCCGCCGCTCGCGCGGTAGCGGGAGCCGACGTCGCCCCGTTCCGGAGAGACGTGGGCATAGAAGCCTCGCCTGGCCATATCCTCCGCATGTGCCTGCGCGGCGGCATCAAGCTGTGCTGACCGCCGCAGTTGCGGCACACCCTCTCTCCTTCGGGTCTGGTTGACGAGTGTCAGCGCTTCCTGGCGCAGTGCTCCGAGATCGGCAATCCTGTCCAGGTCATTATTGCTCAAGGGCTGCGATGCACAGCCGGCCACAATGAGTGCTATTGCCAGAAGGCCAGCGACCGCTTTTAACGAACCAACAATGTTCAATACCAAGTCCCAACCCCCATTTTGCGCATGAAAGCGCAATCAAGTCAGCCCCGCTCCGGCTTCTCAACGTTGCTCGGCTGGTCTGTCCCCTTCGTCGGAAGGGCCACCGAGTCCACCTCGCTCTGCGTCCTGTAGGGCGACGCCTGCCGAGGGCGACTTCGCAAGCATTGTCTCCGGCCAAGTCAGGATCCATCCTGGGGGGAATTCTTGTATGTTTTGTGGCAGTACTGTCTCCTGCCGTTCATCCACATTCTTTCCGGTGCTTATAGAGGCAGGGCATCGGTGATCATAGAATTTACCCCGCCTGATTCCAGTGGAATGGTGGCTGCCAGTCACAACGATGAGATACTGGCGAGCATCCGAATCCATATAAATGAAAAGCCTCGCGCCGCTTCCGGCAGGCAGGCGGGCGCGCCAGATCTCGCTTCCGTCGCAACATCAAGAACGTACCCCCTCGAACACTCAGCAGAATGCGCCGGAATAAGTACTATCCGCTGGCCGAACCCATTACGTTCCGCAAATGTCGGATACGTGCTGTCATGAGAGGATCCACGGAACCGCTTCCGTGGACCGGTTGTGGTAACAACGCTTAAGGCTTACGCCGCCTTCTGGTTAGCCTCCTGTTCAGCCAGCTTGGTGAGCAGCGCGTCAGCTTTCTTTTCCTCTTCCAGGTTCTCCTCGAAGAGCTTTACCGCCTCATCCATGCCAAGCTGACGAGCCCATGTCCGCAATGTGCCGTAGCGGGCGATCTCATAGTGCTCGATCGACTGGTTCGCAGAGACAAGGCCGGCATCGAGGGCATCGGAGTCCGAGAACTCCTCCATGATTTCTTCCCCTTCGGCGACCAGGCCCTGCATGGCCTCGCACGTCTTGCCACGGGGTGTTTTGTCAAGCGTTTCGAAGACTTTCTCCAGCCGCTCGATCTGCTTCTCCGTTTCTTTGCGATGATTTTCCAACGCCTTCTTCAACTCTTCGGAGCGAGCGGCTTTTCCCATCTTCGGCAAGACACGCAAAACCTGTTTTTCAGCGCTATAGATGTCCTTCAAGGTGTCCAGCATGAGATTCTCAAGGGTGCGGCTCTGGCTGGCCATTGTGCTTCTCCGTTTCCGTTTCTGGCAGGCTTACGAACCTTCCTCGCAGCGTTGTGTTCCATGGCGCAGCGGCAGGTGATCTAACGTTAATTTTTATCTCCCATGGGCGAACCTTTCGGCAGATCAGAAGGTTGGAACGGCGAGACAGGCGCTACGACCGCTTTCGTTGCTGCGCGAGGATTCAAGATGAGTGGGACCGGGCTCGAAGTCTTGGACAAGACCATTCAAACCACGAATATTTGGCTGAATGAGATCATGAAGGACCATGGTAACAACCGTCAGGTTGCCTGGCATATTCTCGGCGCTGTGCTGAAGGCACTGCGGGACCGTCTGCCGGCCGACCTTGCGGCCCATCTCGGAGCAGAGCTGCCGCTTCTCGTTCGCGGCCTCTACTACGACCAGTACAAGCCTTCGCGGCAGCCGGACATCACGCGCACGCTCGATGCTTTCCTGGAGCGGGTGAAGGAAGGACTTGCCAACATCCGGCCCGTTGATCCGAAAGAAGCCACACGATCGGTATTCAAGGTTATCGCGCATCATGTGGATCTGGGCCAGTCAGCCAAGGTGCGCGATGCGCTTCCAAAGGAAGTCCAGGCCCTTTGGCCGGAGAGTGTTGGCGTCTGACCGATAATGCACGAGCGTTTGAGGAACAATGTCAGGAAGATGCGGATCGATCCCGATCGTTTCCATCGGCTGCCTGGATGCCGGCGCCTTCATCCGATGGACCACGGCATCCCGGCGAAACGCGCGGGATGACAGGATGTGCGGTAAGCAGAGCGTGTTCAGGGACCGCCAGGACGCGGGACAGCGTCTGGCGGTCCAGCTATCTCATCTGAAGGACGCGCGGCCGGTCGTGCTCGCACTTCCGCGCGGCGGCGTCCCTGTAGGCCTTGAGGCGGCAAAGGCCCTGAAAGCTCCTCTTGAACTTCTCCTGGTGCGCAAGCTTGGCGCGCCCGGCCATGCCGAATACGGCATCGGCGCTGTGGTTAATGGTGCAGAGCCACAACTCGTCCTAAACGAGGAGGCGATTTCCCTCGTCAATCCCTCGCAGGAATATGTGGATGCGGAGATGCGGAGGCAGCTTGCCCGGATCAAACAGCTTCGGCAGAAATACCTTTCAGACCGCAAGCCCATCCCCCTTTCTGGCCGCGTCGTCATCGTCATCGATGATGGCATAGCGACGGGCAGCACCGTACGGGCTGCACTGAAGGGGATAAGACGCTCAGGCCCCTCCCGCATCGTGCTTGCCGTTCCCGTCGCGCCGCGCGAAGCCATCGAAGCTCTGCGCGAGGAAGCGGACGAGGTGATCTGTCTTAGCAATCCATCCAATTTCCGGGCGGTAGGGCTCCACTACGAAAATTTCGAACAAACGAGCGATGCGGATGTTGTTGCTTGCCTGGATGCGGCGCTGCGATGGCAAGCCGCTGCAAACTGACCGCCCGGAGAAAAGCATATGCTTCTCAGACTTGAAATCCCGCCCGTTCAAATGGCAGCAGAACTTCCCCCGCTTTTGCGCCGCGATGCTTCCTCATACTATGAGAGGTATTGCCGATGAAGATCGCTCAGATTGCTCCCTTGGCCGAAAGTGTCCCCCCCCAGCTTTACGGCGGGACTGAGCGGATCGTCTCCTACCTGACGGAAGAACTTGTGCGCCAGGGGCATGACGTGACCCTTTTTGCATCCGGAGACTCGGTTACTGCTGCCGAGTTGGTTCCCTGCAGCAAAGGCGCTCTTCGCCTCGATCCCGACATTCGCGATCCGCTCCCGTACTATCTCATCCTTCTTGAAGAGGTGCGCCGCAGAGCCGACGAGTTCGACATTCTGCATTTTCACATCGATCTGTTGCATTTCCCTCTGATCCGCCCCTTCGCACACCGCACGGTGACAACCTTGCACGGAAGGCTCGATCTGCCGGACCTTGTCCCTTTTTACCAGGCGTTCCGCGAGATTCCCGTTGTTCCCATTTCGAACGACCAGCGGCGGCCGCTGCCGATGGCTAACTGGGTGACCACCATCCATCACGGCCTCCCACTCGACGCCCTCCCGTTCAGCCCTTCACCGACGGAAGGCTATCTTGCATTCTTGGGCAGAATCTCGCCGGAGAAAAGGCCAGACCGTGCGATAGAGATCGCTTCGCGACTTAATATGCCGCTTAAGATAGCGGCGAAGGTTGACCGTGCGGAAAAGGCTTACTGGGACAATGTTATCGCTCCAATGATCGCTCGAAATCCGAATTTCGAGTATGTAGGCGAGGTGAACGATCGCACGAAGGCCGAGTTCCTGGGCAACGCCTGCGCCCTTCTCTTCCCCATTGACTGGCCTGAACCGTTCGGCCTCGTGATGATTGAGGCAATGTCCTGCGGCACGCCAGTGATCGCCTTCCGCCACGGCTCGGTTCCCGAGGTGGTGGATCACGGTGTTTCTGGGTTCATTGTTGACTCAGTTGAGGAGGCTGTTGAGTTCGTGCCAAGGGCCTGCGAGATGAGTCGGGCCGGTGTACGCCGCCGCTTCGAGGAGCGCTTTACGGTCGACCGCATGGCGACAGATTATGTTGCCGTCTACGAGCGCCTGCTGCATCACCGCTTGCCCACCGTGCCGTTCCCGGTCGAGGCTACAAGGGCGACCATTATCGGGTGACGCGCCGCTATCGCAGGAGGAACGCACGATGACCGAAGGTACGAACCTCCTTGAGCCGCAACCGGCAGAGTTTGGCACCGCCCGGACGCCGCAATTCTTCATCGCGGCCACGGCTCCCCTTCAGGAGCGGCGGCCTCGCACGCAGAAATATGGCGACACATTCTCCATGTTCGACCACAATGGAGATGCGCTTTCAGGCCCTGGAAGTTCCGAGGGCCTCTACCATCGCGATATGCGCCATCTTTCACATTTCTACATGACGATCTGCGGAGAGCGGCCGTTGCTTCTCAGCTCCATGCTCCGAGACGACAACGCGCTGCTCGTGTTCGATCTTGCCAATCCAAACCTTTATGAGAACGGCCAGCTCGTACTTCAGCACGACCTGATCCACATCCGCCGTACACGATTCTTGTGGGATGCCACCTGCTTTGAACGCATCTCGTTGCGGAATTTTGACGAGGTTTCCCGGAGAGTCACCATCGAGCTTGCTTTCGCCGCCGATTTTGCCGATCTTTTCGAGGTGCGTGGCGCGCGTCGCCCCAGACGCGGGACCATGCATGTGCCAAAGGTAGAGGGGAACCGCGTCACACTATCCTATACGGGCCTTGATGATGTCGTGCGGCGGACGGTGCTCCGCTTCGACCCGGCGCCTGTCAAGCTCGACGGCTCCCACGCCACCTGGAAAGTGGACGTCAAGCCGGGCCAATCATGCCAGATCTTCATCGACGTGACCTGCAGCGGGGATGCGCCCGAGTTTGAACCTCATCGCCAATTCTTTTCGAGCTTGGCGGAAGCCCGCCGCGCAATGCGCAGCCTTTCCGGCGGGGCTGCCTCGGTGACGACATCGAACGACGTGTTCAATGAAATTGTCCGCCGTTCGGTGGCCGATCTCTACATGCTTGTCACCAGGACGCAGGAGGGCCCCTTTCCGTATGCCGGGATACCCTGGTTCAGTACCGCATTCGGCCGTGACGCTCTTATCACAGCGATGCAGACGCTGTGGCTAGACCCGGCTATCGCATGCGGCGTTCTCAAACATCTGGCAGCCAATCAGGCCAAAGAAGAAGACCCCGTGGCGGACGCCGAACCAGGCAAGATCCTGCACGAGCTTCGTTATGGCGAAATGGCCGAGCTCGGCGAAGTACCATTCCGCCGCTACTATGGCAGTGTCGACTCCACGCCGCTGTTCGTCATGCTGGCAGGGGCTTACCTGGAACGCACTGGAGATCTGGAAACGATCAAAGGGCTTTGGCCGAATATCGAGGCTGCCCTTTCCTGGATCTCAGAACATGGCGACCGTGACGGTGACGGTTTCGTGGAATACGGCCGGCGCACGATGGTCGGGCTTGCCAATCAGGGCTGGAAGGACAGCTACGATGCCATCTTCCATGCCGATGGCAGGCTTGCCATCGGGCCGATTGCCTTGTGCGAGGTCCAGGCCTATGTCTACGGCGCGCTGAAGGCGGCCGCGTTCATGGCGAGCGTCATGGAAATGCGGGAGCGCTTCTTGGTGCTCGAAATGGCGGCCGAAGAACTGCGCGAAAACTTCGACAGCACGTTCTTTGACAAAGAACTCGGCACATATGTTCTGGCTCTCGATGGTGAAAAGAAGCCATGCCGTGTTCGCGCGTCGAACGCGGGCCATACCCTGTTCACCGGCATCGCCTTTCCCGAGCGCGCCCCTTCCGTCGTCGCCACGCTCATGAACAGCAACTCCTTTTCGGGCTGGGGCATCCGCACCGTCGCAACCACGGAAAAGCGCTACAATCCCATGAGCTACCATAATGGTTCCGTTTGGCCGCACGACAACGCGCTGATCGCCGCCGGGTTTGCTCGCTATGGCTTTCGCGGTGAGGCCGCCCGGGTGTTCGAGGGAGTCGCCATGTCCTCCACCTATATTGACCTGCGCAGGCTGCCAGAGCTCTTTTGCGGTTTCCCACGCCAGCGCAGCCGCGGCCCCACCTTCTACCCCGTCGCGTGCTCGCCCCAGGCGTGGGCGGCGGTGGCGCCACTCTCGCTTCTCCAATCATGTCTCGGCATGACTTTCGATTGCACCGAGGGAGCTCTGTTATTCCACCAACCGATGCTGCCTGAATTCCTTGACGAGGTGATGTTGCGGAACATCACCCTGCCGCAGGGCAAGGTGGACGTGCTCCTGCGCCGCATAGACACGGAGGTTGTGGTCCAGGTTCTTCAGCGGGTCGGGAACATCCGCGTCACCATGACCCATTAAGAATGCGTGAAAATCCGCGGCTGGCATGGCGACTGGGCGCTCATTGCCGCTTTTCGGGTTTGTGATGTGGAGATTTTCCACAGTGCGACAGAATTGCGCGCCTTTCAGGAGAAGTTTGCCTTTAAACCGCCGGCCTGGTCCCCTATGTACACGCCAAGTTCTCGACGGGGTCCCCCTCCTCCCATTTCCCCGGCGAGATGCGGCCAGCCTCACCTCCTCCCGAGTGCTGGCCGATCCTAAAGGCACCCGCCGGTCCTCCTCCCCCGGCGGGTGCTTTTTTTTTGGCTTCCATTATACCATTCCGAGAGCCTGCTTGTAGAGCTCGATCATTGCCTCTTCCTCCTGCCGCTCCGCTTGGTCCTTCTTTCTCAGCCGAACGATAGTGCGCACCGCCTTCGTATCGAAGCCGACTCCCTTCATCTCCGCGTAGACTTCCTTGATGTCTTCGGCGATCGTCTGCTTCTCTTCTTCCAGACGCTCGATACGCTCGATGAAGGCACGGAGCTGCCCTGCTGCAACGGTTTGCGCGGTCTCGTTGGTGATGTCCTCGGCCATGATTTTCTCCGGATGAAGGGAAATGCCCGCGACTCTGCGGGCGGAAGAGCTGGGTTCGATGCCTTAGCTGATACGGTAGGTCAAGGCATTCACCCGCTCATCGGAAAAGAGCGGCTCCCGTGCAATCAAAATTTGGCCGAAGTCTCGCTACCTGATAAGAAAGCGGCGGGCGGTGCCCGATCCGCGCCCAAGCGTTTCTTGTCGATAGCGAGTATGCGAATGCGGTCCAGTTTTCAAATGCGTGACCTTGCCGTTTTGGCTCTGGCCCTTCTGATGTCGGCCGGCGCAAGTACGGCCGCACCCCGCGTGGCATCGCAAGATGCCGCGCGACATTACCCTGCCGGCCAGCAGCCACTTGTTCTCGCGCAGATGGCTGATCCCCGTATTGCTGGCCTGGAGGAGGAGGTACGCAGGCTCAACGGACTGATGGAAGAGCTTAACTTCCAGATCCTGCAGATGCAGGACCAGATCCGACGGATGCAGGAGGATACGGAATTTCGCTTCCAGGAGTTGGAAGGAAACACCAGCCGTGGGAATGGTGCATCAGAACAGCGCTCCGAAAATCAGGTGCCGCCTGCTGGCAGCGGGCAGAGCACGATTGCAAGCGCACAGGATGCCCAGGCAGGTGCGGCCCTGCCTGGAGTTGAAACGGCACAGCGCGGTGAGCCGCCCCGTACTCTTGGCACCATCACTTTCGATGAGCAGGGCAATGTGGTCACGACCGGCACGGGACAGCCAATCGATCTTCTTCAGCAAGGAGCAGTTCCGGGGAGCGACAACTCGACGGTAGCGGCCCTGCCCCCTTCCGACAACCCCCAGGAGATTTACCGCAACTCCTACGAATTCATCCTTTCCGGCGATTACCGGATGGCCGAATCGGGTTTTCGTCAGTATCTGGAGCAGTTTCCCGAAGCTGAAAATGTTGCCGATGCAAATTTCTGGCTAGGGGAAGCCTTGCTCGGCCAGGAGCGCTACCGGGAAGCAGCAGAAGTTTTCCTGCAGGCCAATCGCAGCTATCCCGACGCGCAGAAGGCACCCGACATGCTCCTGAAGCTGGGCGTTTCGCTGGCAGCAATGAATCAGCGGGACGTAGCCTGCGCAACCTATAAGGAAATCGGCCACCGCTATCCGAACACCAGTTCTGTGCTGCAGAATCGCGTCAAACAGGAACAGGCATTGGCCGGTTGCTGAGTAAAGATACCTTACCCAAACCTGACGCCCTCTTCTCTGCCTTCAGCTTCGCCGAGCACGGCACGGTTGTGGCGGCAGTCTCTGGCGGTGGCGACTCACTTGCCCTCCTTTTTCTTCTCCACGATTATTTTCGTAGGCTGCCTCGTGCACCGACGCTGCTTGCAGTGACAGTGGACCATGGGCTGCGTGCGCAATCGGCCGAGGAGGCGCGCATGGTGGCGCGGCTTGCAGACAATCACGGCATTCATCATCGGACCATGCGCTGGGAAGGACGGAAGCCAACCAGCGGCATCTCTGCCGCGGGGCGCGAGGCCCGTTTCGACCTTCTGGCCCGTGCCGCGCGGGAGGCAGGTGCGAGCCTCGTGCTCACCGCTCATACGGCAGACGACCAGGCGGAAACCGTCGCCATGCGGCTTACACGCGGTAAAGGGCGCGGCACGGCGGGCATCGCCCCGGCGAGCCTGCTGGAACCTGGCGGCCAGGATGTCTGGTTCGCACGGCCTTTACTGGGGGTAAGGCGTGAGGCACTTCGCACGTTCCTGAAGGAGCGCGGCATCGAATGGATCGAGGATCCTACCAACCGTGACCGCCGGTTTGAGCGCGCTCGCCTGCGACAAGGGTTGGACGAAAAAACGATACAGGAGCTGCTAGTTAAGGGGCGTGAAGCCGCTCAGGCGCGGGTGGAGGCGGGGTGTCGCGCAGCCGAACGGATCGAGTCAGCCGCGGTGAAGCCTGCACCCGGCCTCATCCGCATTACGCTTTCCAGGCTCGGAACTGACGGGTTCTCCGCCTATGCTCTTCGCATTCTGCTTGCCGTTGCAGGCGGCACTTCCCATCTGCCCGACGAAAAACGCACCGCCGAACTCTTGGCTTGCGCAGGAGCCGGGTACTTCCGTACATCTCTCTCCCGTGCCGTTGCTACGTGCAAAAATGGGAATCTGTACCTTTATCGCGAGCATCGCGGCCTGCCCTCCATCGAGCTCGCGCCAAGCATGCTGTGGGACGGGCGCTACCGTATCTTCACCAAAGGGAGGCTAGAGGGTCGGATCGCGCCTTTCGGCGCCTCGACGGTGAGCAGTGAAGTCATGGTGGAGAAGGATGCGCCAGCCGGTGTTGTTCGCGCCGCTCTTTTTGCCGAGCCAACTCTTTGGCAGGGTGAAAACTGCCTTGGCCCTCCCGGCCTTATAAGCGGCATTGCAAGTCGGCCAGTTGCTGCGCCATGGTCGCGTTTGCTTCCCTCGTTCGATCTTGCTCCAGCGCGGGCGGCCATGACGCTTTTGGGAACGTCGCCCTTGCCACAGCTGCCTTGGAGAGACCACAATGACCGCATTGGATAAACTTATGAAACAGCGCCGGAAGCGTGCTTGGCAAGGCTTGGGTTGCTCCCTATGTTAGGAACAATCAATGCTATGTACGATGCCGGCGTCGGCGCATTTACGGACGTTACATGAATCCAAATTACCGAAACTTTGCGCTCTGGGCGGTCATCGCCGTTCTGCTCATCGCGCTTTTCAACCTGTTCCAGGCACCACAGCAGCATGGCGCAACGCGCGACATCGCCTACTCACAGTTCCTGAGCGAACTTGCTGACGGGCGGGTGGAAAGCGTCACTATTACGGGCAACCGCATCACCGGCACCTATGTCGATAACAGGACACCGTTCCAGACCTATTCCCCTGGCGATCCGAATCTTGTCGAGCGGCTTGAACAACGCAATGTGACCATCAACGCCCGGCCGGAGACGGATGGCTCCAGTTCCATATTCGGCATCCTCCTCGGCTGGCTGCCCATGATCCTGATCCTTGCCGTGTGGATATTCTTCATGCGGCAGATGCAATCCGGATCCGGCCGCGCAATGGGTTTCGGCAAGTCCAAAGCCAAATTGCTGACCGAGGCGCATGGCCGCGTCACATTCCAGGACGTCGCAGGCGTGGACGAAGCCAAGCAGGATCTGGAGGAGATTGTCGAGTTTTTGCGCGATCCGCAGAAATTCCAGCGGCTCGGAGGGAAAATCCCGCGGGGCGTGCTCCTTGTTGGGCCCCCGGGAACGGGCAAGACGCTGCTGGCGCGTTCGGTCGCCGGTGAGGCAAACGTTCCCTTCTTCACCATTTCCGGTTCCGACTTTGTTGAAATGTTTGTGGGTGTCGGCGCCTCCCGCGTTCGCGACATGTTCGAACAAGCCAAGAAGAACGCGCCTTGTATCATCTTCATCGATGAGATCGATGCTGTAGGCCGGCATCGCGGCGCCGGGCTTGGCGGCGGCAATGACGAGCGTGAGCAGACGCTGAACCAGCTTCTGGTCGAAATGGACGGGTTCGAGGCCAATGAAGGAATCATCCTTATTGCCGCCACCAACCGACCGGACGTGCTTGACCCGGCGCTTCTGCGCCCGGGTCGCTTCGACCGTCAGGTGGTCGTTCCAAATCCCGATGTCGCCGGACGCGAAAAGATCCTCAGGGTGCACGTGCGCAATGTGCCCCTGGCTCCCAATGTTGACCTCAAGATCATCGCACGGGGAACACCGGGGTTCTCGGGGGCAGACCTCGCCAATCTTGTCAACGAGGCAGCGCTCATGGCGGCGCGGCGTAACAAGCGCCTTGTTACCATGCAGGAGTTCGAGGACGCCAAGGACAAGGTGATGATGGGCGCCGAGCGGCGCTCGCACGCCATGACCCAGGAGGAAAAAGAGCTGACGGCCTATCACGAGGCAGGTCATGCAGTCGTGGCGCTCAACGTGCCTGTGGCAGACCCGGTGCATAAGGCTACCATTATCCCGCGCGGACGGGCGCTTGGCATGGTCATGCAACTGCCCGAGGGTGACCGCTATTCCATGAGCTATAAATGGATGATCTCGCGACTTGCCATCACCATGGGCGGGCGCGTGGCAGAAGAGCTCAAATTCGGCAAAGAGAACATCACGTCAGGCGCAGCCTCCGATATCGAACAGGCAACAAAGCTCGCCCGCGCGATGGTCACCCAGTGGGGCTTCTCTGACAAGCTTGGTCAGGTTGCTTATGGTGAAAACCAGGAAGAGGTCTTCCTGGGCCATTCTGTCACACGACAGCAGAACATGTCGGAAGAGACACAACAGAAGATCGACGACGAGGTGCGGCGCCTGATTGACGAAGCCTATGACACGGCGCGGGAAATCCTGACGACCAAGAGGGATGACTGGATAGCGGTTGCGGAGGGCCTGCTCGAATACGAGACGCTGTCGGGCGACGAGATCAAGGCGATCATCCGCGGCGAGAAGCCTTCCCGAGACCTGGGCGATGATACGCCTCCTTCGCGCGGCTCCGCCGTTCCAAGGGCAGGCGGCGCGCGCAAGGAAGGCAGGAAGGGTGGAGAGCCCGATGCCGGCATGGAGCCACAACCACAGGGATAGGACGAAACCAAGAAGAATTATTAGAGCCGGTTGCCGCCTGACGCGGGTAACCGGCTTTATTTTGAGGGCGATGCGAGGTTTGCGGAAGAGCTTTTCACTTTCCGCATTGTCGAGGGGGGCACAATGGGGTGACTGTCGATCCTTGTTCTTGTCTCATCGGCAACAATTTGCCTTGAATCTGTCGTCTTTTCCTTCCAAAGAGATAATCAGCAGCGGCGCCTCACCTGTTTTAACCGCAATTAACAATCGCCTTTATAGATACGGCGTTTAGCATCCGTCGCACAAATAGTGATGCGGGTTACGCTAGTTTGTGGCAGGATAAGGGGCAGTTCTTTGCACAAAATCTCTTTGCAGAAGACCAAGTCAACACAAAGAAGAGCCATGTCGAACCAATATTTCGGGACCGACGGGATTCGGGGCCGTGCCAATTCCTTTCCGATGACAGCAGAAGTGGCCATGCGGGTAGGCATGGCCGTGGGGCTCACCTTCCAGAACGGTAATCATCGCCACCGCGTAGTGCTCGGAAAGGACACGCGCCTGTCCGGTTATATGCTGGAAAACGCGATGGTGGCCGGCTTCTGTGCGGCAGGAATGGATGTATTCCTTCTTGGTCCCATACCCACACCAGCGGTTGCCATGCTGGTGCGCTCGCTAAGGGCGGATATCGGCGTCATGATCTCTGCCTCGCACAATCCGTTCGAGGACAACGGCATCAAGCTGTTCGGTCCGGACGGATACAAGCTGTCCGACGAACTTGAGAAGCAGATCGAGGCCAAGCTTGACAGGGATGTCGAACTGGCCCTGGCTGATTCCAGCATGCTCGGCCGCGCCAAGCGCATCGATGGCGTGCACGACCGGTATGTGGAATTTGCCAAGCGTACCCTGCCGCGGGACATGTCGCTCTCGGGCCTGCGTATCGTGATCGACTGCGCAAATGGTGCCGCTTACAAGGTGGCTCCCGCCGCTTTGTGGGAACTGGGGGCGGAAGTCATATCCATAAATGTGGAGCCGAGCGGCTTCAACATTAATCAGGAATGCGGTTCCACTCATCCGGCAGGTCTGGTCAAGAAGGTGCATGAAGTACGCGCCGATATCGGCATTGCCCTCGACGGTGATGCAGATCGGGTTGTTATGGTCGATGAGAACGGCAACATCATCGATGGCGACCAGATCATGGCGCTGATCGCGAGCTTCTGGCATGACAACGACCGCCTCACAGGCAATGGCGTGGCCGCTACCGTCATGTCGAACCTCGGGCTGGAGCGCTTCCTGCGCGACCGGAACCTGGAGCTCCACCGTACCCGGGTGGGTGACCGCTATGTAGTGGAACACATGCGTTTGCATGGTCTCAATGTCGGCGGCGAGCAGTCCGGCCATGTCATCCTGTCGGATTTCTCTACCTCGGGTGACGGTCTTGTCACGGCGCTCCAGGTGCTCGCTTGCATCAAGCGGCAGAACAAGCCGGCAAGCGAGGTGTGTCGGATGTTCGAACCCGTTCCGCAGGTCTTGAAAAATGTCAGGATAACCGGAAATGCCCCGCTTGAAAGGGATGCGGTCAAGGCAGCCATCGCAGACGCCCATATCAAGCTGGGCGATCATGGAAGACTGGTCATTCGCCCTTCGGGTACGGAGCCACTCATCCGCGTTATGGCGGAAGGAGACAATCCGGAGCTTGTGCGGAAGGTGGTCGACGAAATTATCGGCGCCATTTCGGGGGTACGGGACGCCGCCTGACGCCAATGGCCGGCCCTGCGGCGGCGGGGGCGCAATAGCGCCCGCTTCGCAAACCGGCCGAATGTGTATCCGGGAATGGACCTGTTTCGTTCAAAGAAGAGTGCGGGCCAAGGGTCAGGCCAGCTTCCAATTGCGACGCACAACGCTGCTACCAAGCGAGCTTTTGCGGAGTTTTGCCCTCCGAAGCCCCCTTACTTCCGGCGCTGCCGAGCAGCCAATGTCCTCAGCCGCAGCGCGTTAAGGCGGATGAAACCTGCGGCGTCCTTCTGGTCATAGGCACCCTGATCGTCCTCGAAGGTGACGAGCGTGTCTGAGTAAAGCGATTTGTCCGAGCGTCGTCCGGTGACGATCACGTTGCCCTTGTAGAGCTTCAGACGGACCTCGCCTTCCACATCCTCCTGGCTCTTGTCGATCGCCGCCTGCAGCATCTCGCGTTCAGGCGAGAACCAGAAGCCATTATAGATCAATTCGGCATAGCGCGGCATCAACTCGTCCTTCAAATGCGCCGCGCCACGGTCGAGGGTGATCGATTCAATCGCACGATGCGCAGCCAGAAGGATCGTGCCACCCGGCGTCTCGTATACGCCGCGCGACTTCATCCCGACGAAGCGGTTCTCAACTAGATCAATGCGCCCTATACCGTTGTCGCGGCCAAGTTCGTTGAGTGCCGCCAGCAGGGTCGCGGGCGACATCTTGGTGCCGTTCACCGAGACGGCATCGCCCTTCTGAAAACCAATGATGATTTCAGTCGGCTGATCCGGAGCGTCGAGAGGCGACACGGTGCGCTGATGCACATACTCGGGCGGCTCAACCCAGGGGTCTTCCAGCACCTTCCCTTCCGAGGACGAATGCAGAAGGTTGGCATCTACCGAAAAGGGGGCCTCGCCCTGCTTGTCCTTCGGCACAGGGATCTGATGTTCCTGCGCAAAATTCAGAAGGTCAGTCCGCGACTTGAACTCCCAATCGCGCCAGGGGGCAATTACCTTAATGTCAGGATTCAGCGCATAAGCCGCCAGCTCAAATCGGACCTGATCGTTGCCCTTGCCTGTGGCACCATGGGCGATGGCATCGGCACCCGTTTCGGCGGCGATCTCCACCAACCGCTTGGCGATCAGCGGGCGGGCGATCGAGGTTCCGAGCAGATAAAGGCCTTCATAGAGCGCGTTGGCGCGGAACATCGGGAAGACGAAGTCGCGTACGAATTCCTCGCGCAGGTCCTCGATGTAAATTTCACGGATGCCGAGCATCTCGGCTTTCTTGCGCGCTGGCTCCAGTTCGTCGCCCTGACCGAGATCAGCGGTGAAAGTAACGACCTCCGCGCCCAGCTCCGTCTGCAGCCATTTGAGAATGATGGAAGTGTCGAGCCCGCCCGAATAGGCCAGGACGACCTTCCTAACGTCTTTGTGTATCGCCATTGTCTCATCCAACGATTTTTGCTGCAGCGCTGGTTCCACGCGCACCCGGTGTCGACCGTGCGGAACTAATATCAGGAAATGCCGCCCGGACAAGGCGGCTCGGTATACGCCGCCTTTCGCAGCACCAATCGAACAGTGCTTTGCCGCCTACTGGCAGTTCTGTATCGAATTCAGCGCGGCAGTGAGGCCCAAAAGAGAGAAGGTATAGTTGGTGTCATTACCCCGCCCGGACTTGGCGGCGACCTTCATATCAGAGCCTGCGCGCATGGCCGCGATGAGCTGCGGCTCCTCGGCGGCATTCTCCATCCAGGCCGACTTGCCTTGAGTAAACATGCTGAACGACCTGCCGCCCACGGTCACAGTCACCTTCGAGCCTTCCTGAAAATTGTAGGCCGCGATGAACTGCGGTTCGTAAGCCACATTCTGCCCCGGCTTCTGGCTGACAAAGAAGAAGATGTCGCCATGATCGAGACTGGATGGCATCTTTTGCTTCGGCACGCTCATCACATAGCAAACCTTACCGTTGCCGGACTGATAGCTATAGGTGCCCCAATCACGGTGCTGCCCGACCGCGGTTGCCTGAGCAAAAGCCGGTCCGGCGGCGGAGATCGCCACAAGCAGCGAAAGCGATAAGAGAAAACGACGCATTGTCCTGACCGTGTCTTTGTCTGCCATGTACCCTGAAGCTCTTAGAAGCGAGCTCTAATTGCTTCATTTTTATTTAATTTGGGTTACCAAAGAATGGACGCCGCCCGAAAAAACACCCGGCCGCACCGCCAGCCACATCGTGCCAAAAGGCTAACGGAACCCACAACGGACAGCAAATAACCCCGCAGTGACAGTTGAATCGAATGAAGAAGGCAAGAATTTGACCCGGAGGCACGCCTTCAGCCCCTATCTGGTGTCATCCTCCAGCGCGCGCCTTGCGGCCAAACGGTGCGCGGGCGTTATGTGGCTGCGCACCGCGCCGATGGCCGCAGCCAGAACGGCCACATCATCGGTGAAGCCCAATACGGCCAGAAAGTCGGGGATAGTGTCGAACGGCATCACGAAATAGAAGAGCGCCGCAAGGAGGATGCCGCGCACGCGCGCCGGTGTATTACGGTCGAGCGCGCAAAAATACGCCGCCACCAATTCCTCCATGAACGGCACCTGCCGGACAGCTTTTCTGGCCGTGCGCCAGAACCGGCGACGAACACTTTCTTCGCGTCGGCTTTCCTCATCCGGCCCTGCGGGCGCCAGTATCTCGCCGATCTTTACATCATCCATAACGATCTGCTCCATGGCGAATGATGTGGGAAGGAATGAGCCACGGTGCAATATGATGCCGATCCTTTCCTATCAAAGCTCGGTATAAAGGTAGAACCAATTGTTGTGCGATCTGAATAAGGCAAAACGGAATCAAAGCTCAGGTGGCCTCAGCCTGGCGTCTGCGCCGCGAACGCGTTCATCTTCCGGGCCAGCTTGAAATCGAGTTCCGTCAGCCCGCCTGCATCGTGCGTCGTAAGAGTCACATCAACGGTCTTGTAAATGTTCGACCAATCAGGATGGTGACCGATCTTTTCCGCGGCAAGTGCAGTGCGCGTCATGAAGCCAAACGCCTCGTTAAAACCAGCAAATTCGAACCGGCGCCGGATGGCGGTGCCGCCGGGCGCCAGTGTCCATCCTTCAAGCTCTTCGAGAGCCTTCTCCGTCTCTATCCTATCCAGCCTTTGCCTTGCCATAAGCCGACTCCATGTTATTCGAGAACATGAAGGATAGCGCTGACGCCATGACCGTACAGTCCCAAACCGCCATTCTCTTTGTCTGTCTTGGCAATATCTGCCGGTCGCCGCTTGCCGAAGGCATCTTCCGGGCAGTGATTGCCGAACGCGGATTGAGCCACGCCTTCAGGATCGAATCAGCCGCCCTTGGAGACTGGCACGTCGGCGATCCTCCGGATGCCCGATCAGTCGCGGTAGCGCGCCGGAACGGCATCGATATTTCCGGGCAGCGGGCGCGACGGATTACAGTGGAAGATTTCCTCCGCTTTGATCTCATCTTCGGGATGGACAGGACGAACGTCACCAGGCTGCGCCAGCTTGCGCCGCGAAATTCCCGTGACCGCATCCACCTCTTTCTCGAATACGCGCTGGCTTCGGCAGAAGAAATAGCCGATCCCTATTATGGCAGCGAGGAAGATTTCATTGCTGTCTATGGCAGGATCCGCGAGGGCAGCGAGGCGATGGCCGAGAAGCTCGCGGTGCGCGCGGGCTCCGCCCGTTCCAGGGGCCAGGCTTCCTCCACAACATAGGGCCCGCCGCCGACTGAGTCGCGCGAGGACATCAGGACGAATCTGCTGACGGTGAAGGGCGCGGCCGAAAAATTGCCCCGTGCCGAAAGATATGCCGCCACGTCTCGCGGGCTGACATTCTTCAACCGCGCAAGAGTTACGTGAGGGGTGAACTTGCGCGGGTCCGCAGGAAGCCCTATGCGCTGGCATATGCGCTCGATTTCGCCCTGCAGGGCCTGAAGATCCGGCGAGGGGGCCGCGCCAGCCCATATGGAATGGGGCTTCTTCTGTCCGAAAGCGCCGACACCTGACAGGGTGAGCGAGAAGGCCGGCCGCTGCACCCGGTCGAGCGCGTGAGCGATCTCGTCGGCCACATGGCCTTCGACATCACCGATAAAGCGCAGTGTGAGATGATAATTCTCCACATCGACCCAGCGGGCCCCAGGCAAGCCGCCACGCAGGAGCGAGAGCGAGAGGGCCGCATCGCGCGGGATTTCGAGGGCGATAAATAGTCGCGGCATGGCAACCTCCTCGATTCGCAATGGTACCAGCGAATCATCCGTTGATTGGTGGAGCAAGCAGTTTCTCGCCTCCTCCCTTCACATGTTCGGCTTCTCCCCCGCGACAAGGGGCTCAAGGGCGGGCAGCACGTTTTCGACCATCTTCTCCACGCCCTTCGCATTGGGGTGAATCCTGTCCTCAAGCTGCATGGATGCATCCTCCACCACACCATCCAGGAAGAATGGGACCAGAGGAAGATCGTGCTTCTGAGCCAATCGCGGATAGATCGCGTTAAAAGCCTCCTGATAGTCAGTGCCGAGATTTGGAGCGGCGTACATGCCAATGAGCAAGATTTGAACGTCCCGTTCCTTAAGTCGCTGGATCATCTCCTCCAGGTTCTTTTCCACGGTTTGCGGAGGAAGGCCGCGCAACATGTCGTTTCCACCGAGTTCCAGAATCACGAGATCCGTGTCATCAGGCACAGACCAGTCGAGCCGCGCTAAGCCGCCGCTGGTGGTGTCGCCGGAGACGCCGGCATTAGCCACCGACACGTTATAGCCGCGGTCTCGCAGCGCCTGCTCCAGCCTTTCCGTGAAGCCCTCTCCCGGCGCCAGCTGGTAGCCCGCCATGAGGCTGTTGCCGAAACCAACAATACGAAGTGGCTCGGCAGACCCGGGCGCGGCAGAGAGCAGCAAAAGCGCCACTGCAACCGGCATTGACATTTTTGTGAGCGGCAAAAGAAAACCGGAAAGCTTGTGGAAAGATTTGAATGCCATGAAACTCAACCCATATCTGCCCCGACCCGCCTTGGTATCTTCATATATAGGAAGCTTCGACCGTGACTGAACCTGTCATTGACCTGAAGGATGTTTCCTTGCGTCTCGGTCAGGGCGCTTCCTCCGTCCACGTGCTGAAGGGGGTGAGCTTGCGAGTGGAACATGGCCAATCCACGGCAATCATCGGCCCATCTGGTTCCGGCAAATCGACGCTTCTTATGGTTATTGCGGGGCTGGAAAGAGTGGACAGCGGCGCAGTAAGCATTGCTGGACAACGGATCGACCGGCTCTCCGAAGATGTTGTGGCAGCCTTTCGCGGCCGCACGATCGGCATTGTTTTCCAGTCCTTCCATCTTATCCCCAATATGACGGCGCTGGAGAACGTGGCGGTTCCGCTGGAACTTGCCGGGCACGAGGACCCTTTTTCCGTAGCCAAGCAGGAGTTGATGGCTGTTGGGCTGAAAGACAGGCTCAGCCACTATCCGGGTGAACTTTCAGGAGGCGAGCAGCAGCGGGTCGCCATTGCCAGGGCCCTTGCCCCTGCTCCGGCTATCATGATTGCCGACGAGCCAACTGGAAATCTCGACCAGGCAACCGGGCGGCAGATCGCGGACCTTCTCTTTTCCACCGCGCACGCGCGCGGCACGACCCTTGTTCTTGTAACGCACGACTCCGCGCTTGCTGCCCGCTGCGACCGGCAGGTCTCCATGCGCTCCGGCCGCATCGAGGAGGCGGTGCCCGCACACGCAGAGGCGGGATGAGGTCCATGTTCCGCAGCAATGCAACAGCCATCGGCGAAAAGACGCGGGCCGTTTCCCGGGCCGGAGCAGGTGCCGGTATGAATGGGGCAGATCTTGCCCTAGCCATGCGCTTCGCGTTACGCGAGATGCGCGGCGGCCTCTCCGGCTTTTTCGTGTTTCTGGCTTGCATCGCCCTTGGTGTAGCTGCGATCGCCGGGGTGAACTCCGTTGCCCGCGCCATCAATGGCGCCGTGGCAGCACAGGGCCAGGAGCTGCTTGGGGCGGATATCCGCTTTGAGATCGACCAGCGCCGTGCTAGCGAGGCCGAGTTTGCATGGCTGGAAAATCTTGGGACGCTCGCACTTAGCGCTAATATGCGCTCCATGGCTCGCCTGCCGGATGGCTCCGATCAGGCGTTGGTGGAACTCAAGGCGGTAGACGACGAATACCCGCTCTACGGCACATTGGTGACGGAACCAGAACTTTCGCATGACGATCTGTTCGGCTTGCGCGACGGTGCCTATGGCATGGTCGCGCCGCCACTGCTGTTCGACAGGCTGGATATTGCTCTGGGCGACCGGGTCATGCTCGGCACGCAACCATTCGAGCTTCGCGCCGAACTAGTAACCGAGCCCGACATGGTTTCGGAGAGCTTCGGATTTGCTCCCCGCATGATGATCTCGCTCGAAGCTCTCGAGGCGGCCGGGCTCGTGCAGCCAGGCAGCATGGTCGAGCACGTCTACAAGCTCCGCCTTTGGGAAGGAACGAATGACGATGAACTGCAAGCGCTGCGCGAAGAAGCCGGCGAGCGCTTCCCAGAGGCAGGCTGGAGCATCCGCACTCGACTCAACGCGGCCCCGGCGCTTTCCTCCAGCATTGAGCGCTTTTCGCAGTTCCTCACGCTTGTGGGACTGACGGCCCTTGTGGTGGGAGGCGTTGGCGTTGCCAATGCGGTGCGCGCCTATGTCGACAGCAAGCGTTACGTGATCGCCACCTTCAAAAGTCTCGGGGCGTCCGGCCGCTTCGTTGTCTCCATCTATCTCATCCAGATCCTGCTCATTGCCTTTATGGGAATTGCCGGGGGGCTGGTTCTGGGCGCGCTCATGCCCTTTGGCGCCAGCGCCGTACTTTCTTCTATACTGCCTGTGCCGAGTCAGACCGGCATCTATCCTTCGGCGCTCGGACTAGCGGCGCTCTTTGGCATTCTGACCACCCTCGCCTTTGCCATCCTACCACTCGGCCGGGCACGCGACGTTCCCGCCACATCCCTGTTCCGCGAGATGGGCATTGACGGCAAGGGCTGGCCCCAGCCCGTCTATCTCGCCGCAGCGGCGATCATTGTGGCACTCCTGGTCCTGCTTGCAGTTATCCATGCCGAGGACCGGCGTATCGCCGCAACCTTCGTTGCTGCCGCCGTGGCCGCGTTTCTGGTGCTTCGCGGTGTGGGCCGTGCGGTGCAGGCCATCGCGCGGCGGGCTCCGCGGTGTGGGCCGTGCGGTGCAGGCCATCGCGCGGCGGGCTCCGCGCGTGCGCTCCACAGCGCTTCGACTTGCTATCGGGAACATCCACCGCCCGGGAGCGCTAACCCCCTCTGTGGTACTCTCACTTGGCCTTGGCCTTACCCTGCTTGCGACGCTGGCGCTTATTGACGGGAACTTGCGCCATCAGATATCGGGCAACCTGCCGGAGGTGGCACCGAACTTCTTCTTCCTCGATATTCAGGCGCATGAAGTGGAAGACTTCGTAAGCCTAATTGAGGCGGAGACCGCCGGAGGCGAACTGCAGCGCGTGCCCATGCTGCGCGGCCGGATCACCCATCTGAACGGTGTCGATGTGCGCGAGATCGAGGTACCGCCAGAGGGCGCTTGGGTGCTGCGCGGGGATCGCGGCATCACCTATTCCGACACGCGGCCGGAAAACGCTTCTCTGACTGAAGGCGAGTGGTGGCCGGAAGGGTATAAGGGTGACCCGCTCGTCTCCTTTACCGCGCAGGAAGCGCATGAACTCGGCCTCACTCTCGGCGACACCATCACAGTTAACGTGCTCGGACGCTCCCTAACGGCGCGGATTGCAAGCCTGCGGCAGGTGGAGTGGGAAACGCTCGCCATGAACTTCGTCATGGTTTTCTCGCCGAATAGCTTCGCCGGCGCACCCCATGCCTGGCTGGCGACGTTTACCGACAAAGACGCCACGCCTGCCGATGAATCGCGCATTCTGAACGCGGTAACGCGCGCCTTTCCCACCGTGACCACGGTTGGGGTAAAGGATGCTCTTGAGATAGTGAACGAGCTTGTTGCGCAACTTGCCATTGCGATACGTGCGGCGGCAGCCATTGCGCTGATAGCTTCCGTTCTGGTGCTGTCTGGCGCCCTTGCCGCAGGGAACCGTGCGCGCATTCACGATGCCGTTGTCCTGAAAACACTCGGGGCAACCCGGCGCATGCTGGTTCGTGCATTTGTCTTCGAATATCTCTTGATCGGCCTTGCAACCGCGGTCTTCGCCCTTGCGGCCGGCGCAGCGGCTGGCTGGTATGTTGTGGCGCGGATCATGAACATGCCATGGACCTTCCTGCCGGAAGTGGCCTTCTCAACGGTGGTTCTCGCGCTTCTTCTCACGGTTGGCTTTGGGCTGATCGGCACCTGGCGCGTGCTGGGGCACAAGGCAGCGCCCGTCCTGCGCAACCTATAGCGGAGCGAAAACATCGTCCCAGATCGTAGCCGCCGTTACCGCGCATGATCACGAGGTTGCGCATATCTGCCACGGTTCGCGCTTCATTTTTCGCGCTATTCGTACTTGCCCTTGAGACAAACAGACATCATATTTGATCCACGCACGCTGGATTCCCGCCAGCGGCGGGCGGTTGCTGAAAAGGGGCCGACACCCGACGGGAAAGTGCGAGAAAAAGAGGAAATTTATGGCTGACCTTCGCAACTATCAGGCTCGCGTGGCGACTGGCGCTCGCGCGGACGCGGCCATCGACGAGGGCCTGCGCGCCTATATGATCCGAGTTTACAACCTCATGGCTCTAGGCCTTGCCATCACCGGCCTAGTTGGATGGGGCGCATTCAACTTCGCGGTTGCCGATGGACAACTGACGGCCTTCGGCCAGCTCATTTATGCAAGCGCCTTCCGCTGGGTGGTGATACTTGCCCCGTTGGCGCTGGTGTTCTTCATGAGCTTCCGGATACACACCCTGAGCGTATCGGCGGCCCAGACCACCTTCTGGATATATGCCGGGCTCATGGGGCTATCCCTGTCAACGATCTTTCTCATCTACACCGGCCAGAGCATCGTCCGCACCTTCTTCATCACCGCCGCCTCTTTTGGCGCGCTGTCGCTTTGGGGCTATACGACCCAGCGTGATCTTTCCGGCATGGGCTCCTTCTTGTTCATGGGACTCGTCGGCTTGATCATCGCTTCGATCGTCAACATCTTCCTGGGTTCAACCGCTCTGCAGTTCGCCATCTCGGTTATTGGAGTGCTCGTCTTCGCCGGCCTTACCGCCTACGATACGCAGCAGATCAAGGAGATGTATTACGAGGGCGATAGCCAGCTTGTGGCTGGTCGAAAGGCCATTATGGGCGCGCTCAGGCTGTATCTCGACTTCATCAACCTGTTCATGTTCCTGCTGCAGTTCCTCGGCAATCGCGAATAACTGCCGGACCTATTCGGAAAAAAACAAAGGGCGGTCTTAGACCGCCCTTTGTTTTTCATTCTGATGAAATCAGTTTTTTGATTCGGCTCAGAATGCCAGGATGAGGGTGGCTCCGACAGCCATCAACACGGCCACAGCCACCAGAGCCATGAAGGTGCGCGGCTTATCGAAAAAAATTGCGTAGCCGGAAAGCCACGCCGCCGTGGCTGCGCCAAGGGAGAAGAAAAACGCATCACGCTCGCCGAACGCGAGCGCTGCGGCCATCAGTCCGCCAATAACGACCGCGCCGAATATCGTGCTGATGGCAACTGCAAATGCATCGTAATTTTCTTCCATTTCCCATCCTTCCTGGGGAACAATCGTCGGCGGCAGCTTACCTGCTTCATGAAGGAAACGGCAATGCCGCAATGACCTGCAAGCTTCGGTAAGCCGAGTGCGTTGTAGATGCGCCGCAGTTGCATCCGTTTGCTCATACAGGCACTTGCCTTTTCCTCCGTCGTTCGATAATCCCGCCAGTGGGCTACCCCTCCCCACCGAGGGGCGAGCTATCTGGAAGGATAGAAACATTATGAGCATAAATGCCAAACCGGACATCCGTCCGGCCAATCCCAATTTTTCTTCAGGACCCTGCACCAAACGCCCCGGATGGACGCCGGAAGCGCTGAACGACGCCGCCCTGGGCCGGTCGCACCGGGCGAAAATCGGCAAGGAAAAGCTTGCTCTTGCCATCGAACTTACCCGCGAGGTCCTTCAGGTCCCCGACGACTACCGGATCGGCATCGTCCCGGCTTCCGACACAGGCGCCGTTGAGATGGCGTTGTGGTCGCTGCTCGGCGCACGCGGCGTCGACGTTGTTGCGTGGGAGTCTTTCGGCGCCGGCTGGGTGACCGATATCGTCAAGCAGCTCAAACTTGCAGATGTGCGCCGTTTCGAGGCCGATTACGGCAAGCTGCCCGATCTTTCGCAGGTCGATTTCGACCGGGACGTGGTATTCACCTGGAACGGCACCACCTCCGGCGTGCGTGTGCCGAATGCCGATTTCATACCAGCCGGCCGGAAAGGCCTCACCATTTGTGACGCCACATCGGCGGCATTTGCCCAGCGGCTCGACTTCGCCAAGCTCGATGTGACCACCTTCTCCTGGCAGAAAGTGCTTGGAGGCGAGGCCGCGCATGGCGTTCTAATCCTATCGCCGCGCGCTGTGGAACGGCTGGAAAGCTACACGCCAGCATGGCCCTTGCCCAAAATCTTCCGGATGACGAAGGGCGGCAAGCTCATCGAGGGCATTTTCAGGGGCGAAACCATCAACACGCCATCCATGCTCTGCGTGGAGGACTATCTTGACGCCCTTTCGTGGGCCAAAACAGTCGGCGGGCTGGACGGCCTGATCGCCCGCGCTGATGCCAATTTCTCTGCCATCGACCGCTTCGTGGAGCAAAGCGGATGGCTCGCCCATCTGGCGGAGGAGCCTGCGACACGCTCCAATACCTCGGTTTGCCTTTCCATCGTGGACGAGGCCGTCATGCGGCTCGATGATGAGGCCAAAGCAGCCTTTGCCAAGGGGATTGTCTCCAGGCTCGACAAAGAAGGCGTCGCCTACGACATCGGCCACTACCGGGATGCTCCTCCGGGACTGCGCATCTGGGCTGGCGCAACGGTGGAGACTGCCGACCTGGAAGCCCTCATGCCCTGGCTCGATTGGGCCTTCCACGAGCAGAAGGCCACGCTGCTGAGTGCCTGAGCGCCATGCTTTCGCAGTGCCAGACGGTGCTGCCATTCCCCACTTTTTTGAATGATAAAGGAAGGAGCCCTTAAATGGCACCTCGCGTACTTGTTTCCGACAAGCTTTCACCCACCGCCGTCGATATCTTCCGCCAGCACGGCATAGCAGTGGATTACGAGCCGGATCTCGGAAAGGATAAGGAGAAGCTGCTTTCCGTCATCGACCGGTACGATGGTCTTGCCATCAGGTCGGCTACCAAGGTGACAGAGAAGCTGATCAGCGCCGCCACCAATCTGAAGGTAGTCGGACGGGCAGGTATCGGCGTCGACAATGTCGATATTCCCGCCGCCTCGCGTCGCGGCATCATCGTGATGAACACGCCTTTCGGCAACTCCATCACCACGGCGGAGCACGCGATCGCCATGCTTTTCGCCGTGGCCCGGCAGATTCCGGAGGCCAATGCCTCCACCCATGCCGGCAAATGGGAGAAGAACCGCTTCATGGGCGTCGAGATCACTGGCAAGACGCTGGGTGTCATCGGCTGCGGCAATATCGGTTCGGTCGTCGCCATGCGAGCCATTGGCCTGAAGATGCACGTCATCGCCTTTGATCCCTTCCTTTCGGAAGACAGGGCAGAAGAACTGGGCGTCGAGAAAGTGGAGCTTGACGATCTCTTCACGCGCGCAGATTTCATCACCCTCCACACGCCCCTGACCGACAGGACGCGCGGCATCATCAATGCCGAAAGCATTGCCAAGATGAAGGACGGCGTGCGCATTATCAACTGCGCGCGCGGCGGACTCATCGTCGAGACCGATCTGGTGGAGGCTCTGAAGAACGGCAAGGTTGCCGGCGCAGGTATTGACGTCTTCGAGCAGGAGCCGGCCACGGAGAACCCACTATTCAACCTGCCCAATGTGGTTTGCACACCTCATCTGGGCGCGTCCACCACCGAGGCTCAGGAAAACGTCGCGTTACAGATTGCGGAACAGATGTCGGACTACCTCATCAAGGGCGCAGTCACCAACGCCATCAATATGCCTTCGATCTCTGCCGAGGAGGCGCCGCGGCTGAAGCCTTTCATCAAACTGGCCGAGGTACTGGGGGCATTTGTTGGCCAAGTCACCGATGAAGCCATAGAGGAGGTGGAGATCCTTTTCGACGGCTCCACCGCAGGCATGAACACGCGCGCGCTAATCAGCGCCGCGCTGGCAGGGCTCATCCGCCCGCAGGTAGCTGACGTCAACATGGTTTCGGCTCCCATCATGGTCAAAGAGCGGGGCATCATCGTCTCGGAGGTGAAGCGCGACAAATCGGGCGCCTTCGACGGCTATATCAAGCTGACGGTGAAGACGACGGCCAAGACGCGCACGATTGCCGGAACCGTCTTTTCCGATGGCAAGCCGCGCTTCATCCAGATCAAGGGCATCAATCTTGACGCTGAAGTGGGCGAGCACATGGTCTACACGACCAATTACGACACGCCGGGCATCATCGGCCTTTTAGGCACGGTCTGTGCCAAGCATGGGGTCAACATCGCGAATTTTCAGCTTGGGCGCAACCGACCGGGGGGCGACGCCATAGCCCTGCTCTATCTTGACGCGCCCTTCCCCAAGAACGTGCTCGATGAGCTTTTGACGACCGGTTCCATCCTCTCCGCCAGGCCGCTCCATTTCGACGTAGGAGCGTGAGCAGCAAAAATGCCGCTAGAATTATCCTGAAAGATCAGCGCTGAAGGAAGGAGGCCATCTCACCTTGATCAGGAGAGATGGCCATCCATCCGGCGACAGTGCGCTCAAGTGGCCAGGACGGCGCCTTTTTGCTTCCGTCCGCTCCATTCAGCCAGCCATATGCCGCAAAAGACGAAGACGATCGCTATGGCGTGGTAGACGTGGAAGTTCTCGCCAACAATAACGATCGAAAGCAGCGTGCCGAACACAGGAACAAGATTGATGAAAAGCCCGGCACGGTTGGCCCCGATCAACTCGTTGCCGCGGATAAAGAGCGTCTGCGCCAGCAGCGACGGGAAAAACGCGCTGAAGAACACAAGCAGCCAACCGCGCATGTCGGGCATGATGGTCCCGCCGGCCGCGTGTTCCCACAAGGTGAAGGGAACCGAGGTCAGGAACGCTACAACCGCAAGCATTGTCATCATGCTCATCCAGTTGATTTCCGGCTTGAAACGCAAGGCGAGCGTGTAGACACCGTAAACAAGAACGGCAACCAACATCAGCAGATCCCCGAAATTGAAATCGAGCTCCCCTATCCGCGCCAAGTTCCCGTGCGTCGCTGTCAATGCGATACCTAAAAGTGAGAGGAGGAAACCGAGGATCTGCAGCCAACTCGCCCGCACGCCGAACAGAATGAAGTTGAACAGTATGATCACCATCGGGATCGCTGCCTGTTCGATGGAGACGTTGATGGCGGAGGTGTAATAGACTGCGGTATAAAGAAGGACGTTGAAGAGGGTGAAACCGGTGGCTCCGAGAAGGATGAGGATTGGCAGAGCCCTTCTTATCGCGTGCCATTCACGACGTAGCCATGGCCAGCCCAAAGGCACGATGATGGTTAGTGCGACTAGCCAGCGCAAGGAGGTGAGCAGAAAGGGGGAGATATGGCCGACGGCCAGCTTTCCCGCTACCGCATTGGCTCCCCATAACAGTGTTGCAGCAAGAAGAAGGGCATAGGCCTGGTAGTGCATTGCATTCCCTTGATCATCGTTCCACGCGAGGCATAGCCGCTGGCTTGCCCGAGGTAAATCGAGGTTCCGGTATTTGGATGGGGGCCTTCAAAGAAAGGTCGCATCCCGCGCCCTCTAGCGCTATAGAGCCCGTGGTTTCTCGATGCCGGGCGGTCACCGGCGGCAGGAAGGAAGTTCGATGACGAATGTAGTGGTCGTTGGCTCCCAGTGGGGCGACGAAGGGAAGGGTAAGATCGTTGACTGGCTATCGGAGCGCGCCGATGTCGTGGTGCGCTTCCAAGGTGGCCACAATGCCGGCCATACGCTCGTAATTGACGGGGTCAGCTACAAGCTGTCCTTGCTGCCCTCCGGGGTCGTCCGCCCGGGAAAGCTTTCGGTTATCGGCAATGGTGTCGTCTTCGACCCGCATGCGTTCATCGCGGAGGTCGAGCGACTGGCTGGCCAAGGCGTCAGCGTTTCGCCAGACAATCTGAAGATAGCCGAGAACACGGCTCTTATCCTGTCGCTCCACCGCGAGCTCGATGGTTTCCGCGAAGACGCAGCTTCCGCTTCCGGCACCAAGATTGGCACCACGCGACGCGGCATCGGTCCTGCCTATGAGGACAAGGTGGGACGCCGTGCCATCCGCGCCATGGACCTTGCCAATATGGAATCGCTCTCCGGGAAGGTAGAACGCTTGCTCACCCACCACAACGCGGTGCGCCGTGGCCTGGGGCATCCCGAGGTGCCGCATGAAGCAGTGATGAATGAGCTTTCCTCAGTAGCCGAAAAGATCCTGCCCTATGTGGATCGCGTCTGGAAAATCCTGGACGAGGCCCGTCGCGCCGGAAAGCGCATCCTCTTCGAGGGAGCGCAAGGAACAATGCTCGACATCGACCACGGGACCTATCCTTTCGTCACGTCCTCTAACACTGTCGCTGGGCAGGCAGCCACTGGTTCCGGGCTCGGCCCGGGAGCCGTCGGATATGTGCTTGGCATTACGAAGGCCTATACGACGCGGGTCGGAGAGGGCCCGTTCCCAACTGAACAGACCGGGGAGGTCGGGAACTTCCTAGGCACGCGCGGCCACGAATTCGGCACCGTTACCGGGAGAAAGCGCCGCTGCGGCTGGTTCGATGCGGTGCTCGTGCGGCAGGCGGTAGTGGCCAACGGAATGAATGGTATTGCACTTACCAAGCTGGACGTGCTCGATGGGCTGGACGAGATCAAGGTATGCACCGCTTACCGCCTCGACGGCGAGATCATCGACTACCTGCCGGCAAGTCAGGGAGCGCAGGCTCGCCTTGAGCCCGTCTATGAAACGCTTGAGGGGTGGCAGGAGACGACGCAGGGCGCGCGCACCTGGAATGACCTTCCTGCCCAGGCGGTGAAGTATGTCCGGCACATCGAGGAACTGATCGGAGCGCCCGTTGCCATCCTGTCAACAAGTCCCGAGCGGGAGGACGCTATCCTTGTAACCGACCCATTCCAAGACTAACGCCTTGGCCATGGTGCTGGCTCCTGCAGCACCTAGCCAATCTCTTGGCAGTGGCGCCGCTATGTTGCATTCGAAGGAGATTTCAAACGTCGGGGCTGTGTTGTAGAATCACCACAATTTTACGTAATCCTGAATCTTGGTCTCCCAGGTAAGGTAAGCAGGAACGGAAAGTTTGGTATGGCGGATTTTGTTGCGGTCTTGGAAAAGGCCATTAACGCGCTCGCGGTAAACTCTCCCGAAAATCGGGATAAGCTTTACCAAAGGGCGCGGGCCACAATCGAGACCAAGCTCGCGTCGATGAATCCGCCTCCATCACCGGAGTTGGCGGAGCGGCAGAAATCCCTTCTCGAGAATGCCATCGCCCAGGTCGAAGCGAGCTTCGCGCCGCCTCCGCCCGTCGAAGAGCCGGACGACCTGGAAATTCTCCTCGCTGAGCTCAATGCATCCACTCGCGGCAGTCCCATGGCCGCGCTGGACTTCTCCAATAGGGAAGAAGATGAAGCGCCGGAAGCAGCCACGGAAGCAGCAGCCGAGCACGAGGCACTTGCCGAACCAGACGCGCCAGCCCCGCGGCCGGAGGTACCGGTCCAGCCTGCTGACGAGCTTCCGCCGTTCCACGACCAGCCTGTGACGCACCCGCCGGCAGAAGCTCACCCTGCCGAAGACAACCTCGAGGAAGGCCCGGCAGATCCGGCGGACGAGGAGGAGCAGGAGGCGCAACCAGAGCAATACGTCGCGCCAGTCCAGTACCAAAGCGGGGAAGAGCCGGACGAAGCCGCGGAAGCGCCAGAATCCGCGGCCGCCGGCGCCTCTTCGTGGGAGGCAGTTCTGCCGGAAACGGCAGAGCAGAACCTTGCATCAGAACAGCACTGGCCCGAAAGCCCGAACCAAGGCGAGAGCGAGGAAAGCTGGAAAGAACCCGCAGCCGAAGACGACGCGCAAGATCCGACGGCGGATGACGCCTGGTCTTGGAGCACGCCGGCAGGCGAACCTAAAGAGCCCGTGAGCAGCGAGCCCGCGGACGAGCCTGCCACGGCTGATGTCATTGGGGAAGGCCGGGCAGTTCTGCCGGAAACGGCAGAGCAGAACCTTGCATCAGAGCAGCACTGGCCCGAAGGCCCGATCCAAGGCGAGAACGAGGAAAGCTGGAAAGAACCCGCAGCCGAAGACGACGCGCAAGATCCGACGGCGGATGACGCCTGGTCTTGGAGCACGCCGGCAGGCGAACCTAAAGAGCCCGTGAGCAGCGAGCCCGCGGACGAGCCTGCCACGGCTGATGTCATCGGGGAAGGCCGGGCAGTTCTGCCGGAAACGGCAGAGCAGAACCTTGCATCAGAGCAGCACTGGCCCGAAGGCCCGATCCAAGGCGAGAACGAGGAAAGCTGGAAAGAACCCGCAGCCGAAGACGACGCGCAAGATCCGGTGGCGGATGACGCCTGGCCTTGGAGCACGCCGGCAGCCGAACCTAAAGAGCCCGTGAGCAGCGGGTCCGCAGACGAGCCCACTGCGGCTGGCGTCAGCGGGGAAGGCCGGGCAGTTCTGCCGGAAAAGGCAGAGCAGAACCTTGCATCAGAACAGCACTGGCCCGAAGGCCCGATCCAAGGCGAGAGCGAGGAAGGCTGGAAAGAACCCGCAGCCGAAGACGACGCACAGGATCCAACGGCGGATGACGCTTGGCTCTGGGAAGCGCCGTCTGCCGAAGTGGAAGTCGATGCAGCAGGCGAAGAGCGAACGCAGAATACTCTTTCCCCGCATCGAGTCTCGCCGCCTCTTTCACAGGACGATGATAACGGGCTGGCCAAGACTCTCCAGCAGCCAGACTTGCTCTGGAAAGTCGACCGTGATCCCGATCCGCGCATGGTAGCGGCAATTCTTGCTGCTCCCTTCATCTCAAATTCCGATAGCGGTACTAAAGGCGAGTCGGACGCGGCTACAGATCTTTCCTCGCCGGTGGAACCGCCGGCTAAAGGCAAAGAAGGGACTCCGCTCGAGGACATAGCGGAGCTTCACCTCGACAACGCTGAGCGGGAAGCAGGATTGGCGGCCACTACCAGGGTGCCGGTCGCCTCAGAAGCTGCCAGTCCTTCCTCCACTTCCCGTAGAGGCTTGGGGAGTGTTGCGCTGCTTCTCTTTCTGGCGCTCGTTGGGGCGGCGGGCGCGAGCGCCTGGATGTTTCGGGATGACATTGCGCGCAAAGCTGGCTTTGGCGATTTTCCCGACGCGCTTGTACTTGCGAAGGGCGGTTCCGGGGAGGAAGTCACCGACGCCGAGCCGGAAAAGACCGAATCGGCGCAACTGGCTGCCGTATCATCACAAGAGGCAAGCGAACCAGGAACGGAGGTCGCAGCACCAAACCGAAAATTCACGCAACGGCTTCTGTCGGATGGCACCGAAGTTGATGAGGGGCCGGCAAATGAGGCCCGCATGCTCGGCGAGGGCACGTCCGTAGCCGAGGCTACCCTCGCTGAGGGAGTCGATCCTGGCCAGAGTACCGCACCTGCTGTTCAGGCGGGCCAGAAAGCAATCTTCTACGAAGAGCGTACGAGCATAGCCGATGCCTCTGCGGACGGCGGCACCGTTGCCTGGTCTATCGTGCAAGAATCGCCTGGAAACAATCTACCGCCTGAACCGGCGATCCGCGCCGACGCTTCGATCCCGCAAAAAGGTATTCAGCTCAAGATGACCATAAGGCGCAATGCGGACGAGTCGCTGCCCGCGAGCCACATCATCGAGCTAATCTTCCTCACGCCGGAGCAGTTTGCCGGCGGCAGCATCAATGGTGTGCTGCGCGTGGCTATGAAGCAGAGCGAGGAGGATACGGGTAGTCCCCTCCTCGGATTCCCCGCAAAGATTGCCGACGGCTTCTTCCTCGTTGCGCTCAGCGATAATCGGGCGGACCTGGAAACCAACTCGACGCTTCTGCGGCGGCAAAGCTGGATCGACATTCCCATCATCTATGCCAGCGGGCGGCGCGCGCTCATGACTCTGGAGAAGGGCACAGCCGGTGACCGCGCCTTCCGAGAGGCGCTTGAGGCTTGGCAGCGGGCTACCTCCCCAACTGATGGCTGAGCCGCAGGCGCATTACCTGCCTTGTAAGCTGGGTAACGCGGTGCTCAGCCACTGCGCCTCGACGGGATCCAGCTCCTTCATAGTCGTGATCAGATCGCAGCGGACACCTTCCGGCCGATAAACCAATTGCACAGTTCCACGGAAGTCGGCGGCGAGTACCTCTTCGATGAGACGGGACCCAAATCCCTTGCGCTGTGGCTCCTGCACGAGCGGCCCTCCTGCTTCCGCCCAGGAGATACTGAACTCCTGCTCCGTTCCTGGAAGCCCCACCTTCCAGGAGATCGTCACCCGTCCGGTTGGACAGGACAGCGCTCCGTACTTGGTGGAATTGGTGGCGAGTTCGTGAAAGGCGAGCGCCAGTGAAAGGGCTTGCCTTGCGGAGATAACAAGCGGGGCGCCCTCTAAGGAAATACGGCCCCTGCCCTGTCTAAATGGGGCTAATGCAGCCTCGATGATCGATCCTATGAGGGCGCCGTTCTGGCTTTCCTCCATCAGCATGGAATGCGCCCGACCAAGCGCGCTGAGGCGCTGCGCCACGGTCCTCTTGGCCTCCCCGCTTGAGGGTGCGAACTCCAGCGTTTGCCCTACAAGGCCGGAGACCATCGTAAGAAGATTCTTCATGCGATGCGCCAGTTCCGCGTTGATGAGCTGGAGCTTCCGCTCCGCGCGAGCCTTGGCTGTCGTCTCAACCACAGTGGCCATGATCCCCACGATCTCACCTCTTTCGTCGCGGATCGGGCTGTAGCAAAAGGTGAAAAACGCTTCCTCGGAGTAGCCGCGCCTTTCAATCGTGACAGCAAAATCCTCGATAAAGGTAGCTTCGCCGGCAAATGCAGTCTGCGCAATCGGACCGAGCGTATCCCATGCCTCGCTCCAGACCTCCCGGAACGGCCGGCCTAGTGGCTCGGGCTTGTCTCCGAGGATTGGTCTGTATGCGTCATTGTATATGTTGATGAAGTCAGCCCCCCAAAAAATGCATTTGGGAAAGCTGGAGTTCAGGACCATGGAGACCGCCACCCTGAGGGCGGCACTCCATTCCTCTATAGGCCCCAGCGATGTGGAGGCCCAATCAAATTTTCGGACGGCAGAGCCCATTGCTCCGCCGCCGTCCAGGAACGCAAATGCGCCGCCGCTGCGCATTCCAAACTCCCTTAAGTGCCACCTCGGGCTGGAATTCCATTCAAGGACAAAACAGCCTTCACGGCAACACCTTTGATAACATTGGGTCTTAAGGGCTGTTGCAATCCGCGAAAATGATGACTATATCGCGGCTTCAGGTTGCTCCCATCGTCTAGCGGTCTAGGACGCCGCCCTCTCACGGCGGAAACAGGGGTTCGAGTCCCCTTGGGAGTACCATATTTTCATCATCCATTCCGGTGACGTTGGGTAAGGGAACGACCTGTGACATGGGCGACGACCTCGTGCCGGACGGTTGTCGATGGTCCGCAAGGCGCCCGTCCCAGGTCGATCTAACACAAGTCATAGTGCAGCTGACGAGCAATGCTGTCGTCGTCTTCGGTGCTCCCGAGCCTGTCATTGGCCAACGGGGTGAAGACATTGATCATCCTCCTCATCATGAGGGTGCGTCCCCGTGCGGGTGACGAGGACGCCGCGATCATGGAACGAGACAGCCCAGCTCGGGCACCCTTCAAAGGCTCTTGAAGGAGGGCGTAGCTTGCGCAGCAGGCCTTAAAGCTGAATGCGGCTGGCGGCTTCTGCGCGGGTTCCTGCAAACTGTTGTGCGAGTTCCTGGGAGAGGGCGTTATGATGACATTCCCAGGGAGCGTGCAATTCAGCGTTGTCGGCAACTTCCGACAACGGGGGGGCAGGATGAACAGACGACGGCTTCGTTCAGTCCTGCCCTTGCACGATCTTGAAGCTGCCGAGAGGGCGCGCGCCATTAATGTCATAGAAATGGATCGCCTCGGTGCCGTCCTGAAGCCGTAGATGCAGGGACAGGCGGTTCCCGACGGCCGAATGCGAGAGGATGCGCGCACCGGCCGGAAGCTCTATGGTCTCGGAAAACGTTTCCGCAGACGGGGCCAACTGGCCCACCATGTCCGGAGGAGTCGCCTCCTCCGGCGAGATTGAGCGATAGACAAGCGCAAGCACCACAGCCATAAGTGCAGCAAACAGGATGCCGAGATTAACGATCATGAAACGCATTAACCTGCGGCGCACACGCTCTGCAGCCGGATCGAGCGGCGGTTCGTCGTCGTAATCAGGCTGATCGTTCGGCGCGGCCATGGTGATCCAGTCATGAGAAGGCGAGTGAGCGACCCTGATAGCGAAGAAGGCCGGCATTTGAAAGAGGTCGAGGCCGATGAATCTGCGGCGGGCAAGCGCCTCGACCAATGGCTGACCGAAGCTCTCGGCCCAGAACTCTCACGCAACAGGGTGCAAGCGTTGATCCGCGGGGGGGCTGTCATGCTCGGTACTCAGACGGTTACCGAGCCCAAGCGGAAGGTTGTCATCGGCGAGCGCTATGCGGTGGCGGTGCCGGAGCCGGAAGTGCAGGTGCCGGTCGGCGAGGCCATTCCGCTCGACATTCTCTATGAGGACGATGCGGTTATCGTAATCAACAAACCCGCTGGGCTGGTCGTCCATCCCGCGCCAGGGAACCGGACGGGAACCCTCGTCAACGCGCTAATCCATCATTGCGGGCAGAAGCTTTCGACTATTGGAGGGGCGCACAGGCGCGGCATAGTGCACCGGCTCGACCGCGACACGAGCGGCGTTATGGTAGCGGCCAAGACTGACGAGGCTCATATGGCGCTGGCGGAGGAATTTGCCAGTCACGGTCGTAATGGTGATCTGGAGCGGGTTTATGTCGCACTGGTCTGGGGTGTACCGAAGCGCATGGCAGGAATGATCGATGCTCCGCTTGGACGCGCGCTACAAGACAGGACCTTGCGCGCGGTAGTCCCCGAAAACCGCGCAGATTCCCGTGACGCGGTGACGCATTACAAGGTGTTGGAGCGCTATGGCGAAGGAGCTTCGGAAGGCGGAGGGATCGCATCCTTGGTGGAATGCTGGTTGGAAACCGGGCGGACGCACCAGGTCCGAGTGCACTTGGCTCACATCGGTCATCCGGTAATCGGTGACCCGGCCTATGGGCGCGCGTTTCGAACGAAGGCTCAGCGCCTGCCAGAAGACGCGGCTGCGAAGGTAGCGGCACTTCCCCGGCAGGCGCTGCACGCGCGCGTTTTGGCCTTCCGCCACCCTGAAACCGGCGAACCAATGCGCTTCGAAGCGCCCATTCCCGATGATTTGAAGGAAGTCATGGCCTGCCTGGCTGGTTTGTGATAAAGTTCGTCTAATGCTTCCTGAAAGCCCGTCACGAAATGTTGACCGGCTGAGGAAGCTTTAATTTTTCCGCATTCATCCTATATATAGGATATGGCGTGGTGCGTTTGAGCGGCCACGCGCCTGCCCGCCTGAAACGGGGGCTCAGAACGATAAGGAGGGTGCTAATGGCCCAAACATTGCCAAGCATTGCTTCGGGGGAGGGTGGTCTCACCCGATATCTGGAAGAAATCCGGCGGTTTCCGATGCTTCAGCCGGAAGAGGAATACATGCTTGCGAAACGCTATCGCGAGCATGGCGACACTGGGGCTGCACACAAGCTGGTAACAAGCCACCTGAGGCTCGTGGCCAAGATTGCCATGGGCTACCGCGGCTATGGCCTGCCCATCGGAGAAGTCATCTCCGAGGGAAATGTTGGCCTCATGCAAGCCGTCAAGAAATTCGAACCCGAGCGCGGCTTCCGCCTTGCCACATATGCTATGTGGTGGATCAGGGCGTCCATTCAAGAGTACATCCTGCGCTCGTGGAGCCTGGTGAAGATGGGCACCACGGCAAACCAGAAGCGGCTCTTCTTCAACCTGCGCAAGGTGAAGAGCAAGATTCAGGCGCTGGATGATGGTGACCTTAATCCCGAGCAGGTAGCCGAGATCGCAAACCGGCTCAATGTCAGCGAGGAAGAGGTCGTTTCCATGAACCGCCGGCTTTCCGGCGACGCCTCTCTCAATGCACCAATTAGGGCGACCGAAGGCGAATCCGGAGAGTGGATCGACTGGCTCGCGGATGACAGCGAGAACCAGGAGGATATTCTCATTGAGCAGGATGAGATGGAAACGCGCCGGCGAATGCTTGATGACGCGATGGAGGTACTTAACGATCGCGAACGTCGCATTTTTGAAGCTCGCCGTCTCTCAGACGAGCCGTTGACGCTGGAAGAACTGTCCGGCGAGTTTGACATCAGCCGCGAGCGCGTGCGCCAGATCGAAGTACGTGCTTTCGAGAAGGTACAGGAGGCCGTACAGGCTTCCGCCAAGCGTCAGGCCGAGGCCACCCGTCTGGCCCAGGTCGCAGGACAGGGCGCAGGACAGGGCGCATCCTTCTAAGCGGCCGAACCAGCCTGAAACACCTTCAAACCAGATTCCCTAACAGTCGAATGGGAACAGACAACGGCCTGCGCCTCAAGCGCAGGCCGTTTCTTTTGGGAGATGCTCTTCCAGTTTAGCGTCTGATATCTGAAGCAGGCGATGGAGAACCATAAGGTCACGACCATAGGAGCCGGGCTAAGCGAGAACTCTGCGGCAACGCTGCCCATTGCGCGTAATTTCCGACCTCCGCAAAGGTGCGCAACGCAATGATCTCGACGTGCAGCCTTGAACCCTTTAGACGTGATAAAATGGCCAGCAGGAGCGGCGGGAATGACATCATCTCTGTTCAGCGGACTAGACCGAGAGGCGAGCCGGCTTTCCGCTTTCACCGGCAACACCCTGGACAGGCGTTCCGAGCATCGATCCGAGGATAGCGTGGCAGTGGCTCTCCGGCACCGGCAGGCGCGAATTTTTGCCGTCTCAGGTGGCAGATTGCTTGTCAAATTCGGTCAAGGCGGTCCCGATCCGTACTTTGACCGTCAGGAAATCGAAAGACTATGCCCTGACTTGAATGAAACGATTCTGCTCGGCTTCACCAAATTGGAGCAGCCCCGCCTCGTGGTGCCGGTGCCCCACGAACCGGAGAAACTGCCTGCACATATCAAGGCTGTCGATTTTCGGTCTCTTTACCAGCAGTGCCTTCTTGCACCAGACGCGCAAGGCGAAGCCGCTCAGGCGGCGAGTCTGGTTGCATGGAATGCGACGGCCCGCCATTGCGGCATGTGCGGCAATTTTACTGAGCTGAAGTCGGGCGGCTATCGCCGCACATGCAGGGCGTGTGGAAAGGATTTCTTCCCGCGCACTGACCCCGTGGTAATCATGCTGGCGGTAGATGAGGGGAACGAGTGCTGCCTTCTCGGCCGCAGCCCCCACTTCCGGCCGGGCATGTTCTCCTGCCTCGCCGGCTTCATTGAACCGGGCGAGACGATTGAAGATGCCGTAAGGCGTGAAACGCTGGAGGAGGCCAACATCGCAATCCGCCGCGTGCGCTACCATGCGAGCCAGCCATGGCCCTTCCCCCACACGCTTATGATCGGCTGCTATGGGGAGGCAACTATGGGCGAAATCCGGCGCGACGAGGCAGAACTGGAGGACTGCCGCTGGTTCTCCCGCTCCAAGGTTGCCGAAATGCTCACCGCGTCCGAAGAAGACGACCATTCCGTTCCGCCTCCCGGCAGCATCGCGCACCGGCTCATTTCAGACTGGTGTTCAGGCGATTGGCAGAGCGGCTCGAAAGGCTGAACAAGTGCCCCCCGCACTTCCCTTTGCGTGGCAGGTCGCCTAAATCGGAGCCATGGCGCAGAAGAAAGCCCACGAAGTCGATGGCTGGCTTGCCCACCCCGATAAGGCGGTGGCGATCGTTCTGATCTACGGTCCGGATCGGGGATTGGTCTCCGAGCGGGCGCGAAAATTCGCCGAGAGAACCGGGCTGCCCCTCGACGATCCTTTTTCGGTCGTCAAGATCGATGCAGCCGAGGCAGACCAGTCCGGCCGCCTTCTGGATGAAGCACGTACTGTGCCTATGTTTGCCGACCGCCGGCTCGTCTGGGTGCGAAATGCTGCCAGCCAAAGCGCTCTTGCCGCAGATGTGGCAACCCTTGCGGCGGACCCTCCAGCGGACAGCATGGTGCTTATCGAGGCTGGGGATTTGAAGAAGAATGCTGCCCTGCGCATTGCGGTGGAGCGCAGTGCCCTTGCCATGGCCCTGCCGTGCTACAGCGATGACGCACGCGGGCTCGACGCTGTCATCGACGATGTACTTTCGAAGGCCGGCCTTTCGATATCACTTGAGGCACGGCAACTTCTGAAATCGCAGTTGGGCGGGGACAGGCTGGCCACGCGCGGCGAACTGGAAAAGCTGGCCCTTTATTGCATGAGTGCAAACGCTGTTACGGCGGACGATGTCCGCGCCCTCATTGGAGATGTTTCGGCTGTCCATACAGACAACGCGGTGGACGCGGTCATGTGCGGACGAATCACCGAGTTCGACGCCCTTTTTACCCGCCATCTGGCCAGTGGTAGCCCGCCCTTTCTCATGCTTTCAGCAGCCCTGCGTCATGTCCAGGCGCTGCAATTGCTGCGCGCACAGGTCGAGGACCAGGGAAAAAGTCCTGCCGCAGCAGTGGCAAGTGCACGGCCCCCGGTCTTCTTCGCGCGCCGCCGGTCCGTAGAGCAGGCCGTGGAGCGCTGGAATCAGGCCAAACTGAGCTCTGCGGCTGAACGCCTTCAGGGAGCCATCCTCAAATCGCGGCAGTATCCGTCCGTCGCCGCCTCGATCAGCCGCCAAGCGCTGCTTGCGCTCGCCATCGAAGGCGCGCGCGCGGGAAGATAGGATCTCCAAAATAATCAGGAAAGTGGGCGCCCGTATTCCGGTCCGGAGCGCGAAGAACAGGGTTTTGACGGTGAGCTTTTCTAAAAGCGGGATGATTTTGTGCTCATATCGCCCGCATTCTCGTAGTAGTTAAAGCGCGCCTCCGCTGAGCATCGATGATGTGGCCGGTAGCCTCGCGGACGGCCAGACGGTGCGGTAATGACCTTCACGCCCGGCTCGCCAAGTTCAGCCACCAGGCCCGCAAGGTGCATGAATCCTCTTGCCGCGCCGCAGCAGCCATTGCCTCTGCGCACGCAGGCGATCTTCTTCGGGTCGATAGCCAATCGTGGCAGGCGCAACGCTATCGTTCCGCCGAAAGCGTTGCACCCGTTTGATCGCCGTGCCGACGCAACATGGAAGCGGGCGCTTTGTGCCGCGACATCCTTCCTGCTTCACCGCCGCTGCATGTTCGCGAAGATCATTGGAAGCAACTGGTCACCCATGCCGGTCCTCAGCCAGCATGGTGAATCTGATTTGCGGCGATGGAAAATCGCAAACCGTATCCGATAAAGGACATCCCGTTTAGTGCTGCCGCTCGGCCACAAAGCGCGCTGCCAGCCGCAGGATCGCGGCCCGCTCGCCGAAAGGCTCCAGCAGCTCCTCGGCCTGTGCAACAAGTCCGGCAAGCTGCCGCCGCGCCCATTCCTCCCCGTGAAACCCGACCAGCGTTGCCTTGCCTGCTACGGCATCCTTTCCGGTCGCCTTCCCCATAGTTTCGGTGCTTGCCGTAACGTCCAGAAGGTCGTCGGCAAGTTGGTATGCAAGCCCGATAGCCGATCCGAAGGCTGCTAGGCGCTCGCGCTCGGCAAGGTCGGCATTGCCGATGACGGCACCTGCTTCACAAGCGAACCGGACGAGCGCGCCCGTCTTCATTGACTGCAATTGCACGACGCCTTCTTCCGTAGGCGGCGCGTCCTTAGCGGCCAGATCAAGCGCCTGGCCGCCCGCCATTCCGCCGACGCCGGCAGCCCGCGCCAACATTCCGACTAGTTCAAGCCGGCGCTCAGCGGGCAGTTCCGTCTCCCCGCTGGCAATGATGTCGAAGGCGTATGTCAGCAAGCTGTCCCCGGCAAGGATCGCGGTTGCTTCGTCGAAGGCGCGGTGCACCGTCGGCTGGCCGCGGCGCAAATCGTCATCATCCATCGCCGGCAGGTCGTCATGGATGAGGGAGTAGCAATGCAGGCACTCGAGCGCAGCGGCCACCCTGAGCGTTGCGCTCCTCTCTGCATCGAACAACGCGGCGCTCTCCATGAGGAGGAACGGGCGCAGCCTCTTGCCGCCGTTGAGCACTCCATGGCGCATGGAGGCCATGAGATGGTGCGGACGAACAATCTCGCCTTCGCGGGGGCGGTCGTCGAGAAGGTGCCGCAGCACTTCCTCGACAGATTGTGCGCAGGCTGCAAGAAGGTCTTCGAAGATCGGGGAACTACCATTGGTCATGGCGTGAGCGATGACCGCAATCCCGCTCCGGGTCAAGAGCGACGTGCGGTTTTGGCGTTGCCACTGCCTTCCACTACCGTTATGCCGAAGGAAACGGAGAGTACAATTGCAGGCGCCGCGGGTGGGAGCTGCCGGAGGGCCATTGAGGAAGAAACGGCGTGCGGGCGCTTCGCGAGGCCGGCCTCACCGGCGTTGGTTACGCAGGATTCTAGCGGTACTGCTTGTGATCGCGGTGATCCCGCTCCTATTGACGCCGATTTACCGGCTGCCCTTCGTCCACCCCCTGTCCACGCTCATGCTAGCCGATCTTGTCACGCTCAACGGGTACGAACGACAGTGGACACCACTGGAGGAGATTGGACCCGCGGTTGTGCACTCGGTCATGATGTCGGAGGACGGACAGTTCTGCTTCCATTATGGCCTTGATCTGGGCGAGCTGCGCGCGGTCATGGACGATTTTTTTTCCGGCGGCAAGCCTCGGGGCGCATCCACCATTCCCATGCAGACGGTGAAGAACCTGTTCCTTTGGCCAGGCCGCTCCTTTCTTCGCAAGGCGCTGGAAGCGCCGCTTGCGGTATATTTTGACGCGATCGTGCCGAAGCAGCGCATCATGGAGATCTATTTGAACATCGCCGAATGGGGGCCGGGAATTTACGGTGTTGAAGCGGCCTCCCAGCATTACTTCGGAAAGCCGACAAAGTCCCTTTCTGCCCGTCAGGCGGCGTTACTCGCCGTAACGCTACCAAATCCGCATGCCCGGAACCCGGCAAGGCCCTCTCAAGGGCTCAACCGGCTGGCCTCTGTGATTGAAGGCCGGGCGCGGCGCTCTGGCGCTTATATTCAGTGTCTGCAATAACTATGTCTCCGAGGCAGGTTTAGGGTTGCAGCATGGTAAGACGCGGCTCCTCCATCGGCTTTTTCGGCATTTTCGGACGTTCGGAGGACCTGCGCCGGCTGGATGCGGGGCTGCGACAGGCGGGGCTTCACCCTGCTCTCGTTCCCGAAGGGGTGAAGCTTGCCGCAACAAGCCTCATCGCGGATGCGGATGAACCTGATCCGCCCCCTGAACGCTACCCGCCGGTCGCTGAACTCATGGCCTTCTGTGCCTTGGGGGAGGAAGTCTTCGGCAAGGAAAATGGCGCCGCAAGGCTTGCCACCATATGCCAGCGGGTGGAGGCGGCCCTTGAGGCGGGGGCCGGCCGCGACGCGCAGATCATACTGCTGATGCTGCATGCCAGGCTTATCCAGCCGGACATTATCGACCGCTACGGCATCTATGCCGAGAATGGTGATTGAACAGGCCGCCGAACACGAAAAACACCCAAGGCCACTGGCCAAGGCGCATCTTCCCGTGTATAGCCGTGCGCCGACAGAAGAGTTTTGGCCGATGCGGTTTCCGGCGGGAGGGGCTGCTGCGGCTTCGAATTTACCGGAGAGTACAATGGCTGTACCGAAAAGGAAAACCACCCCATCCAAGCGCGGCATGCGCCGGGCAGCGGATGCGCTGAAGAAGCCCACCTATGTGGAAGATAAGAATTCGGGTGAACTGCGCCGGCCGCATCACATTGACCTGAAGACAGGCATGTACCGCGGGCGTCAGGTGCTGGAGCCCAAGAGCGCATAATCCCCTATCTCAGGCAACTCTGTGAAAAGACCGGCCTCTGGCCGGTCTTTTCTGTTTGCAAGCGCAAGGATCGGCCCCTTTCGGCGCAGCTAGAGCACTTCCTGCGTTTATGACTCGATTGTTACGCGACGTTTGCGTTCGCGTGTGATTGGGGTCCACTTTGGCGAAGGTGGATGATGGAAGAGCAGTGAGCGCAGATCTTCGGTCATCCAGCGAGGAAGGCATAGCTGCGTGACAGGGGGCGGCGCGTTCGGCACGGCGTGTTGAGCGCGATCCGCCGGGTTGTACGACGAAGATCGGCGAGCAGACAGTGCGGCGGCAAGGCCGACGCAGCGCCGCCTCCTCGACGCGCATGAAGCCTTCATCGTCGGGATGATCGCGGAGCGCAAGGACATCACGTTGAACGAGATGGTGGAGCGCCTTAAGGCGGAGTGGTCGGTGCGCATCAGCCGTAGCGCAGAGGCCGAAAGGACGATCGCCCTATGGGACGCAATCGTCCGATCCTCGACCTCTTTGCTCCGCCGCATCCGCGCATTGCTTTAAACAGCCGGATGTGCCCCGACATTAAGCAGGATGTGCTCCAGGCGAATTTCCATAACAAGAAATTTCCGTGGTTCATGGAAATGCTGAAATGAACAACGGGCTATTCCGCCGCAGCCTTGTCGAAAGCTTCGCTGCGTCCGAAGCGGCGCTCGATATAGTCGGCCACCATCCTTTCGAATTCCTCCGCGATTCGTGTTCCGCGCAAGGTGGCAACCTTTTTGCCGTCAGCGAAGACGGGAGCCGCCGGCAGTTCTCCCGTGCCCGGAAGCGAGATGCCGATATCCGCGTGCTTCGATTCGCCGGGACCATTGACGATGCACCCCATGACGGCGACCTTCAGCGTCTCCACGCCTGGATATTTTTCACGCCACACGGGCATATTCCTGCGCAGATCGCTCTCAATCTTCTGCGCCAGCTCCTGAAAGACGGTGGAAGTGGTTCGGCCGCAACCGGGACAAGCCGCAACCACCGGCACAAACTGGCGAAAGCCCATGGTTTGAAGAAGCTCCTGTGCCACCTGCACCTCGCGCGTGCGGTCACCTCCCGGCTCTGGGGTTAGCGAAATGCGGATCGTATCGCCGATACCCTGCTGCAAAAGAACACCCATGGCAGCTGAAGATGCGACTATGCCCTTCGTACCCATGCCCGCTTCGGTAAGACCCAGATGCAGAGCATGGTCGGAGCGGCTGGCAAGCTCCGTATAGACCGCTATCAGGTCCTGTACCTGGCTGACCTTGGCTGAAAGGATAATGTGATGGCGCGGCAGACCGATCTCCTCTGCCAGTTCTGCGGAGAGAAGGGCCGACTGCACGATTGCCTCACGCGTGACCTCCTGGGCTGTGAGCAGGAACCCCCGATCCTGATTCTCGTTCATCAAGCGGGTAAGAAGCTCCTGATCGAGCGAGCCCCAGTTCACTCCGATCCTGACAGGCTTGTCGTGCCGGATCGCCGTCTCGATAATCGCAGCGAACTGGCGGTCTTTCTTCTCCCTGAAGCCGACATTGCCCGGATTGATGCGGTATTTTGCCAGCGCTTCTGCACAGGCTGGGTGATCGGCCAGAAGCTTGTGGCCAATATAGTGGAAGTCTCCCACAAGTGGGACGTAGATGCCGAGCCGCTCCAGCCGCTCGCGTATCCTCGGCACGGCAGCGGCAGACTCGTCACGATCCACCGTCACACGCACGATTTCGGAGCCAGCCTGATGAAGGGCGGCAACCTGCGCCACGGTGGCATCCACATCGGCCGTGTCCGTATTGGTCATTGACTGGACGACGACCGGCGCCAAGCCACCAACAATGACTCCGCCAACATCAACGGCGACAGACCGACGCCGCGGAAAAGGAGATGAAAAATAGCCGGATGAAATCTCGGCGGTCATAGCCGGTTCCCAATCTGCCGAATTGCCAGTTCAGGTGGCGAAAAGGCGCGCAAATGTCAATGCAATGCCTAGAGAGCTGCGCGCACTCGGGCCCCTTCGTTGCTGTCCGGCGGGACCGCCGGGAGTGCTGAGTATATTATGCCGGGAACTCTCCTTCTTGTTAACCCGTTCTTCGCTTGTGTCTGTGGAACCGCGCGCCGCACGTTCCGTTAGACCTACATCAAGGCCGATGATTGAGGAGCGACCATGTATCACAAGCGTCATGAGGGTATCGGGGATGAACTGCGGGAACAGCTTTCGAACCTCAGCCACGAGGTCGCCCAACTCAAGAAACAAATGATGAGGCGCGGAAAAGGCGCCTTTCACGGAAGCCGGCATATGGGCGAAGAAATCGGTGAACTTCTGCGAGACTATTACGAAGCGCTTCCGGATCTGCGGCGCAGCGCCCATCGGCTGCAAAAGTCAGCAGAAGCAAATCCCGCTGCGACAGCGGGTGTTGCGGCAGCAGCGGTTGTGCTTGTCGGACTGGCCGCGAGCCTTTTGTTGCGCCGGCGGTAATAGGAACGATGCTGACTATTTTGGTACTCGGCTATGGTGATCGGTGGTCATTACCTGGAACTGCCGCTATTCCCTGACAGCGCCAATTCAACCAACTTGACGAATTGGTCGGCACGTTCCTTTGCGTGGGTACCGCAAAGGCCGCGCGCTTTCAGTCCTTCCAGAATGTCGAACAGCATCCTCGCAATTGAATCGGCAGAGAGGCCACTGCCGTCGAGAGGCTTCTCGCGCCGCTGCGCCTCCTCCTCTATCATCCGCGTAAAGGCAGCTATGAGCGACTGCCGCCAATCGGCGATGATGTCGGAAGCGATGCGATTCTCGACTTCGATGATCTCCTGGCCATGAGGAGACTCCTCCACGAGGCGGAAAAGCTGGAAAAGCGCTACATCGAGCGCGTCCATAAGACGCACCCCAAAAGGGCCTTCCTTTCGCAAGGCGATACACGCGCTTGCTCGCGAACGGTCCAGCATATCCTGCCCGACAGCGCGGAAGATGTCCGCCTTGTTCCGGAAAAACAGGTAGAGGGCCGGACGTGAAATCCTCGCGGCGCGGGCGATGTCGTCCATGGTTGCCCGCGAAAAGCCATAGGCGAGGAATACCTGCCTTGCGCCTTCCAGAATTCTTCCGCGCCGGGGGTCTTCGGCCCCTTCGTCTTTCCCGATCAATGTGCTCTCGGCCGCCACAATTTCCGATCTTGACAAAAATACATATTTTGTCAAGATGTCGTCCGCATAAATTGACGCGGCTCATTTGAGGCGAGCAAAATGCCTGGCGGTGGGCACGACCTCAACCAATAGCGACAAACCGTAGCCAGGAGTGAAATTCGGCGTGACTTTCTTGCTGCAGTAGTGCGGTACGGGCAAGTCGGCTGGGTTAGCCTGCAAAAACCGGGTGAACTGTTTTCCCGTCAGCACCATATTTTCAAGTGAAGCTGTGCTGCGCCCTTTTTTTGGATAACCGACAATGGCGAAAGTGAAGTTCCACAAGATCGCGGCAGTCGTGGTGCTGGCGGCTACGGCCGCATGGATCGCCACGGGCGAATTTTCCTCGGTCGGCAGCGCCAAGCCGGATCTGGAGACGGCTCAAGCGGCGTCGGAGGCGCCCGAACGCCCAGCGGCTTTGAAGACCGTTCAGGTAGTGGTGCCCCCGCGCCTTGAACACGCGCGCACCATTCGCATTTCCGGCCAGACCCGGGCGGATAAGAGCACGATACTGGCGGCACGCACGGCCGGTATTATTGAAGAGTTACCGGTCAGCGAAGGCGACTATGTGGAGAAAGGCGATCTGATCGTCCGCCTCGAAGCGGAAGGTAAGGAGGCCGCGGTGGAATCGGCGCGGCAAGCGCTCGCGCAGCGTGAAGCCGAAGCGGCTGCCGCGGAACGGCTGGCAAGCAGCGGCAACATCGCCAGCCTTCAACTCGATGCATCACGTGCCGCGCTCGCCAGCGCCCGCTCGGCGCTGGAACAGGCCCAGGCGGACTATGACCGGACCTTGATGCACGCACCCTTTCCCGGGATCATCGACGAGATCCATGTCGAGGAAGGCAGCGCCGTCATGCAGGGCGCGGAACTGGCGACCCTCCTGAAACTCGACCCTATCATTGCCACCGGGCATGTCGGCGAGCGTGACCTTGCCGAAGTCGAGGTTGGGAACACGGCGAAGGTGCATCTTATCAGCGGTCAGACGCTCGACGGGAAAATCCGACATATCAGCCGTGCAGCATCGCCTGAAACACGCACCTACAGGGTCGACGTGCACATCCCCAACCCTGAAGGGGATATTCCGGCCGGAATGACTGCTGAGATCAGCGTGATAACGCAAACTGTGGAGACGGTTGCACTGCCGCGCTCTGTCGTCACCCTCAACGATGACGGCGAACTTGGCGTGCGTGGTGTCGATAAGGCTGGACGGGTGCATTTCTACCCCATCGACATTGTGGACGATACGCCCGAGGCGCTTTATCTCGCCGGTATTCCAACCGGGATCAGCATCATTGTCGCAGGGCAGGATTTCGTGTCCGACGGCGAGCTTGTGAGCACTGAAGAGGCTGACGCAAGCGCATCCAAAGCTCTGGCCGGAGATATTGGCAGGGCATCCCAGCAAGGACGCTGATCTTATGGATATTGTCCGACTTGCCATACGCAACGCGCGGCTAACGCTATCCATTTTGCTGTTCTTCGTCGTGGCAGGCGCGCTGGCCTATGTCACCATACCGAAGGAAGCAGAGCCGGACGTACAGTTTCCCGTCATTTATGTGAGCCTTGCCCATCAAGGCATCTCGCCGGAGGACGCGGAGCGGCTCCTCCTGCGGCCAATGGAAACAGCACTCAGGACCATTGAGGGCGTTAAGGAGATCCGCTCCTCAGCGTTCGAGGGCGGCGGTTATGTGCTGCTGGAGTTTCAGGTCGGACATGACCTTTCGAAGGCGTTGCAGGATGTGCGCTCCAAAGTTTCCGACGCGGAGCGCGAGCTGCCCTCCGGTGCCGAAGAGCCCGCGGTGCACGAGGTCAATATCTCCGAATTCCCGGTCCTCGTCGTCACGCTCACAGGAGACGTACCGGAGCGTGTGCTGACAAAGGCCGCGCGCGACCTGCGCGACAGGATCGAGGAAATTCCGGGCGTGCTGGAGGGGGCGCTCCAGGGCGCGCGGGATGAGCAGGTTGAGATCATCATAGACCCGGTGAAGCTTTCCTCTTACGGGCTGCGGCTCGACCAGCTAGCCAGTTCCGTCAATTCCTTTAACAGCCTCGTTGCTGCAGGTGCGCTGGAAGGAAGCGAAGGCCGCTATGCCGTCAAGGTCCCGTCCCTCATCGAGGATATCGAGGATATAGCCAATCTTCCCATTGTGGCGACGCAGGATGCGGTGGTCCGCGCGCGCGATCTTGCCAGTATTCGTTCCAGCTTCAAGGATGCCGAAACGGTCACGCGACTAGACGGCCAGAGTGCCATCGCCATCGAGGTGAAGAAGCGGGTGGGTGCCAACCTCGTGGAAACGGTGGATGCGGTCAAGGAACTGGCTGACGCCTACGCCGATAATACCTTCGGCATCACTGTGAGCTACAGCCAGGACAAGTCGGTGTTCATCCGCGACATGCTGGATGAATTGATGAACCACGTCCTGACCGCCGTCATCCTCGTCTTCATCGTCATTCTCTATACGTTGTCCGGGCGTGCGTCCCTGCTCATCGGGCTTGCCGTTCCCGCCTCCTTCCTGATGGGTATCTATGCCCTTTCGCTGGCCGGCTACACGGTCAACATGATCGTTCTGTTCAGTCTCATACTCGCGGTCGGCATGCTGGTGGATGACGCCATCATCGTCACCGAGTTCGCGGAACGGCGCATGACGGAGGGGATGCCGCGGGAGCAGGCATTCGAACTGGCTGCGAAGCGGATGGCAGGGCCCGTGATTGCCGCGACGATGACGCGCATCGCGGCCTTCTCGCCGCTGCTCTTCTGGCCGGATGTCGTCGGCGAATTCATGAAGTACCTGCCGATCACGCTGATCGTGACGCTCGCTGCGTCCATGGCTTATGCGCTCATCTTTGCGCCAACCTTGGGCGCCATGTTCGCCAAGACGCATGTGCAGCCGGAACCGAAGCCCGACGGGTGGTATATCCGGCTCGTCAGGCAGGCGGTGACCTATCCCAAGACGGTGCTTCTCCTGGCGGTCGGCCTTCTGGTCGGCGTAATGTACGCCTATGGGCAGTTCGGCAAAGGTGTAGAGTTCTTCCCCAGTGTCGAGCCCGAATACGGGCTCATGTATGTGCATGCGCGCGGCAATCTTTCATTGGATGAGATGGATCGCCTGGTGCGCCCCGCCGAGGAGAAGCTCATTGGCTGGCCTGGCGTCAAGTCTGTCTACACTCGCGTGGGACAGACGCGCGGCGGCGGCCAGGATATAGATGAGGATGTCATCGGCGTTCTCCAGTATGAATTCGTTGATTGGCGCGAGCGTGAGCCTGCAAGCCAGATCCTGGACGACTTGCGTGCTGAAATGGCCGGCATGGCGGGTGTCGAGATCGAGGTTCGGGTGCCGGAGGCTGGCCCGCCGACCGGACAACCGATCCAACTCCAACTTTCCGCTGCTGATCCGGAGCCGCTTCCCGACCAGGCTCGCATTGTGGCCGAGCGAATCAGCAAGATTGACGGGGTTATCGACATTTCGGATGGATTGCCGCCTCCTGGCGTTGATTGGGCCGTCAATGTGGACCGCTCCAAGGCGGCCCAGTATGGCATCAGCCCGGTTTCTGTCGGAACGGTTGTTCAGCTCGTCACCTCCGGCGTGAAGCTCTCCGAATACCGCCCGGCCGGTACGGACGATGCGGTGGATATCCGCTTACGCTTGCCAAATGACCGGCGCACACTTTCCACGCTCGATCAGCTTCGCGTGCAAACGGCTCAGGGACCAGTTCCCATCTCCAACTTCATGGTACGCGAGCCGGAGCGGAGTTCGGGCATCCTGAACCGCATCAACGGTCAGCGAACGATCACGGTCACTGCAAATATCGCCGCTGGATTTCAGGAAGCGGCGGTGCAGGACCAGGTAAAAGCGGCGATGGCGGAGTTGGATCTTGGGGCCACCCGATGGAAGCTTGCCGGCTCCAGCGAGGAGAGCGAGGCGGCAGCCGACTTTCTCAGCAAGGCGTTCGGTGCGGCGATCTTCCTCATTTTCATCGTGCTGCTTGCCCAGTTCAACCGTTTTACCAGCGTGTTCCTGGTGCTGATGACCGTCGTGATGTCGACGATCGGCGTATTTCTCGGACTGCTGCTGACCGGGCAGACCTTCGGCATCGTCATGTCCGGAATAGGCGTGATCGCGCTCGCAGGAGTGGTGGTCAACAACAACATCGTGCTGATCGATACCTATGACCGGCTGCGCGAAGACGGAATGAACAAGTACGACGCCATTATCCAGACGTGCCGCGAGCGCGTACGGCCCGTCCTGCTTACCGCCTTCTCAGCCGTACTCGGCGTGTTGCCCATCGCTTTCGGCCTGGGACTGGAGATCACTCATCGCGAGGTAACCTTCAATGCCCCTTCGACCCAATGGTGGATTTCACTTTCGAGTGCCATCGTCTACGGTCTGTCCTTCGCAACGATCTTGACCCTGATCGTCACGCCTTCAGCACTAATGGTTTTCACCCGTGAGAAGCGCGCGGCGGAAGAAAGGCGTCAAGGACTTCTGTTCAGGATGTTTCGCCGGGTGCGGCGGGATACCAGAGAAGAAACGGACCCGGATGGTGGGCGGGAGCCATTGCCCAAAGCGGCTGAATGATCTGCGCATAAATCAAGCATAGATGAGGCCGAAGCAGATTGACGGCTTAATTTACAAGGCGGCTAAAGAAAAATCCCCCTCGTCCGGAACCTGCCGTATGAGCGCGCGTTGACGTCTGGTTACGTTAACATCGGCAAGGACGAGGCGATGTCACTCGGCACAATTCTAATCATTATCCTGATACTGCTTCTTATCGGAGCCATTCCCTCCTGGCCTCATTCACGCGAATGGGGATATGGCCCCTCCGGGATCGTCGGCATCATCCTCGTGGTGATACTCATTTTAGTGCTGACAGGCAGAATTTAACCGGCTGTTGACCAGCCTCGCTGAAGCGGTCGGTCAATGCATTACGCCATCGGCCGGCCGCACAAGTTTCGACATCAAGAACACGATCCCGAACAATGCGGCAAAGGCGATGAAGATCGGTGCAAAACCCGTATGCTCCGCCACAAAGCCTATCAGTGAGGGAGCAAAAAGAAGACCAAAATAACCAATTGTCGTTGCAACGCTCATTCCCACAGCAGATGAAATACCCGGCTGATTGCCCGCTGCCGAGAAGGCAATAGGCACCATGTTTGCAATTCCTAACCCTGCAAATGCAAATGCGAGCGTGGCGACAAACGGAGAAGGCGCAACCCCGGCACTGATCATGCCGATGAACGCGATGAGGCTCGAAATTCGCATCGTGGTAACCGCGCCCAACCGATTGCGAACGCCATCTCCCAGGAAGCGCATCAGTGCCATAGTGCCGCAAAATGCCGTGAATGCCAGGCTGGCAACGGAAAGGCCCGCTCCCATTTCCTGTTGCAGATAGAGCGCCGCCCAGTCGAGCACCGCACCCTCAGGAATCATGCAGAAAAGCGCGATGATGCCAATAAGGTAGACTCGGGAGCTGCGGGGGAAGCTTGCAAAGCGCTTCCTGCTTCCTAGCGGCGCCTGGACTTCCTCACCCTTGAGCTTTGGCATCGCGCCAAGCACCAGAAAAAAGGAAAGTACCGTTACGACGCCCGCATGGCCGAGATGCCCAAGCTTTTCCGCAAGGATGCCTCCAAGGCCGGCACCGGCAAACCCTCCTAGGCTCCAGAAGCCATGGGAGGACGACATAAGTGCCCGGCCAAAACGGCGTTCGATGACAACCGCGTTCGAGTTCATCGCTACATCCATTCCGCCGACCAGGCCGCCAAACGCGAACAAGGCAAGCAGAAGCAGCGCCATGATCGGCGCTGCTGTCACGGCAAGCAGTGCGAAACTGCAAAGGACGCCCGTTATCCGCAATATGGCACGCGTACCGTGCCGGACGCTCAGATAGCCACAGACCGGCATTGCCATAACCGCCCCAAGGCCAAACAGCAGGATGAGCAGGCCGAGCATGGTCTCGCTAAGGGAGAACCGTTCTGCCAGCAGGGGTATCTGTGGCGCCCAGCTTCCTACGGTGAAGCCGTTGACAAAGAAAAAGACTGCGATTGCCCAGCGGGCGTGCGTCTCAGCAGCACCCGCCAAGGCCAGTTCTACTCGCCTTCCAGGACCAGAAGCAGGTCCTTCGCATCGATCTGGTCGCCTGCCTTGACGAGAACCTCGGACACCTTTCCATCTCGCTCTGCATGGAGCGCTGTCTCCATCTTCATCGCCTCGATGGAGAGCAGGACATCGCCAACCCTAACGGTTTGGCCGGGAGCAACAGCCACGGATGATACAACGCCGGGCATCGGCGCGCCAACCTGCGCGTCATTGCCAATTTCGGCCTTCTGCCGCACGATGACAGATCCTGCGCCGCGGAGCCGATCCGGCACTCTGGCGCGGCGGGGCTGTCCATTCAGCTCGAAGAACACATCGACCATGCCCTTTTCGTCCACCTCGCCAACGGCCAGGCAGCGAATGACAAGCGTCTTGCCGCGTTCGATCTCGACGAAGATTTCATCCTCCTGGCGAAGACCGTAGAAATAGACCGGCGTCGGCAGCACGCTCACGGGGCCATAATTCTCCGAAGCGGCGGCAAAGTCGAGAAAGACCTTCGGGTACATGAGCCAGGAGGCAAACTCGAAATTGCTCACGTTGCGGCCGAGCTTTTCCTCAAGCTCCTTCCGGCCCGCTTCGAGGTCAGCTGGCGCAAGCAACGATCCGGGCCGCACGGTGATCGGCTTTTCGCCTTTCAGCGCCTTTTTCTGCAAAATCTTGGGCCACCCGCCCGGAGCTTGCCCCAGGTCACCCTTGAGCATGGAAACGACGGAATCCGGAAAAGCTATGTCCTTGTCCGGATCCTCCACATCGGCGACGGTCAGATCCTGGCTCACCATCATCAACGCCATGTCGCCCACGACCTTGGAGGAAGGCGTGACCTTGACGATGTCGCCGAACATCATGTTCACGTCGTGATAAGCCCGCGCGACCTCATGCCAGCGTGTCTCCAGCCCCAGGGCTCGCGCTTGCTCCTTCAGATTGGTGAATTGCCCGCCCGGCATTTCATGCAGATAGACCTCCGAAGCCGGTCCCTTGAGATCGCTTTCAAAAGCCGCATACTGGTTGCGAACCCCCTCCCAGTAGAAGGAGATGCGGCGCACCCATTCCATGTCGAGCCTCGTGTCACGCTCACCGCCCTTGAGTGCTTCCACGATCGAGCCGAGACATGGTTGCGAGGTATTGCCCGACAGCGCGTCCATCGCTGCGTCCACCGCATCGACACCGCTTTCCACCGCTGCAAGGACGGTCGCGGCCGAAATGCCCGAAGTATCATGCGTATGGAAATGAATGGGCAGGTCCGTCTCCTCGCGAAGCGCCTTGAACAGCACACGCGCGGCGGCGGGCTTCAGCAGCCCGGCCATGTCCTTCACGGCTATGATATTCGCACCCGCGGCCTCAAGCTCCTTTGCCAAGCCGAGGTAATATTTGAGATCGTACTTCGCACGGTTGGGGTCGAGGATATCGCCGGTATAGCAGATGGCCGCTTCGCACAGCTTGCCCTCCTCGCGCACGGCATCCATCGCTACCCGCATGTTCTCTACCCAATTGAGGCAATCGAACACCCGAAACAGGTCGATGCCCCCGGAGGCCGCCTGCTGCACAAAATAACGAACCACATTGTCAGGATAATTGGTGTAGCCAACGCCGTTCGCCCCGCGCAGCAGCATCTGCAAGAGCAGGTTTGGAGCTGCTTCGCGGATGCGCGATAACCTTTCCCACGGATCTTCCGTCAGGAATCGCATGGCGACGTCGAATGTGGCTCCTCCCCAGCATTCCAGCGAAAGGAGCTGGGGAAGCGTCCTTGCGTAGACACCGGCAATGCCAGCGATATCGAACGTGCGCATGCGTGTCGCCAGGAGCGACTGGTGCGCATCGCGCATGGTCGTGTCGGTGATCAGCACCCGGCTCTCGGCCCGCATCCACTCAGCAAACTTCTCCGGTCCCATCCGGTCAAGAAGCTGCTTTGTGCCCTCTTGAACCGGAGCGTCAATATAGGGAACGCGAGGGGAGGCGGCGTGCAGTTTTGGGCGCGGTCTGTCGCGCGTTTCCGGATGGCCGTTCACCGTCACGTCGGCAAGATAGTTTAGCAGCTTGGTAGCGCGGTCCTGCCGCTTCACCTGGGCAAACAGCTCTGGAGTGGAATCGATGAAGCGCGTCGTGTAGTTAGCCTCGCGGAACTTCGGATGGCTGATAATGGCCTCAAGAAAGGTGAGGTTGGTCGCTACGCCCCTGATACGGAACTCCCGCAACGCGCGGTCCATGCGCTGGCAAGCTTCCTCGGCAGTTGGCGCCCAGGCCGTCACCTTTTCCAGCAACGGGTCGTAGAACCGTGTAATGACCGCGCCGGAATAGGCTGTGCCGCCATCCAGGCGGATACCAAAGCCGGTCGCGCCGCGATAAGCGGTAATACGGCCATAGTCGGGAATGAAGTTTTGCTCCGGGTCCTCGGTGGTAATGCGGCACTGAAGAGCGTGACCATGAAGGCGAATCTCTTCCTGCGGCGGCACGCCTGAATCAGGATCGCCGATGCGCTTGCCTTCCAGAAGACGGATCTGCGCCTTGACGATGTCAATGCCGGTCACCTCCTCGGTGACCGTATGCTCTACCTGAATGCGCGGATTCACCTCGATGAAGTAGAATGCGCCGGTATCGACATCCATCAGGAACTCGACCGTACCCGCACCCAGGTAATTCGTGGCGTTGGCGATTCTCAGCGCATAGTCGCAAAGCTCTTCCCGCTGGGCGTCATCAAGATAGGGCGCCGGCGCACGTTCCACGACCTTCTGGTTGCGTCGCTGGATCGAGCAGTCGCGCTCGAATAGGTGGACGACATTGCCGTGCATGTCACCAAGCACCTGGACCTCGACGTGCCGGGCACGCTCGATGAGCTTTTCCAGATAGACCTCGTCCTTGCCGAATGCAGCCTTGGCCTCACGCTTTGCCTCCAGCACTTCGCGCTTTAGATCGGCCTCGGAGCGGATGACACGCATGCCGCGTCCGCCGCCGCCCCAGGACGCCTTGAGCATGACGGGGAAACCCACTTCCGCCGCCATCTCTGCCACCGCTTCCATTTCGTCCGGCAACGGGTCCGTCGCAGGTATCACCGGCACGCCGACCTCAACGGCAAGGTTCCGCGCTGCCACCTTGTTGCCAAGCTGGCGCATGGTTTCGCCAGAAGGGCCAATAAATACAATGCCGTTTTCAGCGCAGGCTTCAGCAAATTCCGGGCTCTCGGAAAGCAGCCCATACCCCGGGTGTATGGCGTCCGCGCCCGAAAGCCGAGCTACGCGGATCACCTCATCGATGGACAAATAGCTTTCAATTGGCCCCAGATCGCGCTCCAGATGCGGACCTCGGCCAACCTGATAAGACTCATCCGCCTTGAAGCGGTGCAAGGAATATTTGTCCTCCTCCGCCCATATGCCGACTGTCTTTATGCCCAGCTCATTGGCGGCACGAAAGACGCGGATCGCGATTTCAGATCGGTTGGCGACGAGAAGCTTCCTGATCGGCACCTTGGGCCCCCGGTTGTTTACTACGGTGAACGCGGCTTTGTAGTGCGCCAATTGCTGCAGTGCAACAAGGCAGTATTGAGATTGTTCCAGCGGGGCGTCCCAGCGTCCAAAACATGCGGTCCAAAATCTGCGTCCAAGGCAAGAAAAAGCCCCGACGTAAAGCGCCGGGGCTTTTCTTGGTCAAGGACAGAGCCTGAGCCTTATTGCTCAAGATAATCGTACTGGCCGTCCTTCCACTCATAGAAGACATAGCCGGGCAGGGTCACGTCGCCATGTTCGTTGAATTCGAGCTCCCCCAGCACAGTTTGGAAGGTGCCGGCATCGAGCGCCTCCACCACCGCGTCATAGTCGGCAGTGCCAGCAGTCTCCACTGCCTGCGCCCATGCCTGAATGGCGGCATAGGTGTAGAGAGCGTAACCCTCAGCCGTCTTGCCGGCTGCAAGAAGCGCATCCACGACGGGCTTGGCGATCTCGTTCTTGCGAGGGTCCGGCGAGAACGTCATCAGCGTGCCTTCTCCGGCCTCACCCGTGATGGCCCAGTACTCATCGGTGACAAGCGCATCGCCAGAGACCAGCAGGGTGTCCATCCCCTGTTCACGCAGCTGGCGCGCGATCAGACCTGCCTCGGTGTGGTAGCCGCCGACATAAAGGACATCGATACCCTCCTGCTTCAGCTTGGAAACAAGGGCCGAATAGTCTTTTTCACCAGCCGTATAAGCCTCGTAGAGCGCGGGTGTGCCACCAGCCGCTTCATACACCCTCATGGTTTCATCGGCGAGGCCCTTGCCATAAGCTGATTTGTCGTGAACGAAGGCCACCTTTGCATCCGGGAAATGTTCCATAAGGAAGTTGCCCGCAACCTCGCCCTGCTGATCGTCACGGCCGCAAACACGATATATTCCCGGGCCCGGGCGTTCGTCCGTAAAGGTGGGGTTCGTGGAGCCAGGCGAAATCTGGATAATCCCTTCCTCGGCATAGACATCGGAAGCCGGAATAGAGGAGCCGGAGCAGAAATGGCCGGCAACAAACACAACCCCTTCGCCTGCAAGCTGGTTCGCCACGGCAACAGCCTGGCGGGCGTCGCAAGCATCATCGCCAAGTTCGAGCCTCAGCATCTCTCCATTGACGCCGCCTGCAGCGTTGATGTCGGCGACGGCTTGTTCGGCCCCGGCTTTCATTTGCTCGCCGAAGGTGGCGTACTGACCGGTCATCGGCCCCACGGTCGCGATGATGATCTCCGCCCAGGCAGAGCCTGTCATCACAAGGGACATGGCTGCCCCTGCCAGAAAAATCTTCTTCATGACTTTCTCCCTATAAACACCAGAGTTCCCTCTGCATTCCGGAAATGGTGTTCTGCTTTCCGGTTTTGCCATTGCGGGCTTCTTCCTTCCCGCTTAACCAGCACTAAAGCTCAATCTCGACGCAAGATAAAGACTTTGCGCAGCTATTCTTGAAGCGCGTCGCCCCTGAGCCTCCATCCCAGAAAACCCTTTCGTGCATAGCGGAAGCTGTATTGTGTGGACATCTGTCCCGCCCGCGTAATCCGCATGCCCAGAAAGGCGATAGCAAGCAGCACGATGAGGTCCACCACATAGTAATGGAGCGTAAGAAGAGTGCCGCCGAAAAGGGCGAAATGGATGAAGCGCGTCGCCGCCGCCAGAAGCACAATATAGAAGGCAAGCTGCAGCTTTGGCTGCCATGCCCGCGCGATCGCCCGGCCCGTAAGATAGGCCGCTCCGCCTGCCAGGATGACAGTGACGAACAGAAATTCCCAAAGCGAGACTTCCCACAAAAGCGCGTTCTGCTTCTCCATCAGTGTCCTCCGCCTTCCAGATACGCCGCCCGCACTTCCTCCCGCCTCAAAAGCTCCCGTCCCGTGCCAGTCATGGTGATGTTGCCGTTGACCATGACATAGCCGCGATGGGCCAGCTTCAGCGCGTGGTAAGCGTTCTGCTCGACGAGAAAGACCGTCAACTTCTCGTTCTCGTTCAGCTCGCGGATGGCCTCGAAGATCTGCTTCACAACCAGTGGCGCAAGGCCCAGCGACGGCTCATCGAGCAGAAGAAGCTTCGGTCGGCTCATCAAGGCACGGCCGATGGCGAGCATCTGCTGCTCACCGCCCGAAAGCGTACCGCCGCGTTGTCCAACCCGCTCCTTCAAGCGCGGAAACAGATCAAACACGCGTTTTAGATCGTCCTCGAAATAGCCGGGATCGACCTGCACCGCTCCCATCTGCAGATTTTCCATCACTGTCATGCGCGGGAAAATCCGCCTGCCCTCCGGCGATTGGGCAATGCCAAGCCGCATGATATGATGGGTGGGCATAAGGGTGATGTCGGTTCCGTCGTAGATGATCTGCCCTCTGCGAGCCTGCGGATTGCCGCAGATGGTCATCATCAGCGTGGATTTGCCAGCGCCGTTAGCGCCGATCATGGAAACGATTTCGCCACGGCGGACTTCCAGATCGACCCCCCGCAGCGCGACTATCTTGCCGTAATAGGTTTCGACGCCCGAGATGGAAAGCAGGGCCTCGCCAGCGCTCATGCTTTGCCTCCCTTGCCTGAGCGCGAGATGCTCCTTTTTGCGGATTTTTCCCGCGTTCCCCGATGATCCGGCGCTGAGGTCATCTCACGCTCTTCCTTGGCCTCAATCTCTCCCACCTTTTCGAGCACACCCTCCAGCACTTCGGGTACGTCAATCTCTTCCTCTTCTTCCACCCCGAGATAGGCAGCAATCACCTTCGGATCGCTCCTGACGCTCTGCGAGTCACCGTCCGAAATCTTCAAGCCGTAATCGAGCACGATGATGTGGTCGGAGATTTCCATGACCACGCCCATGTCGTGCTCTATGAGCAGCACGGAAGTGCCATGCTCGTCGCGAATGAATTTCAGCAAAGCGTTGAGCTCGGCGGATTCGCGGGGGTTCAGGCCAGCGGCGGGTTCGTCCAGACACAGAAGCAGCGGGTCGGTGCACATGGAACGGGCAATCTCCAGCCGCCTTTGTGCGCCATAGGGCAAATCGGCTGCCGGATCATCCGCGCGGTCGATCAGGTTGGTCCGCTCAAGCCAGTAGACGGCCTTGTCTATCGCCGCTTCCTCCGCCCGGTGGTAACTCGGCAGCCCGAATACGCCCGCAAGGGAGAAGCCAGAAGCGATCATCAGCGGGTTGTGCTGAGCCACAAGCAGGTTTTCCAATACGGTCATGCCGCCAAAGAGCCGGATGTTCTGGAAGGTGCGGGCGACCTTCGCCTTCTGAGCGATTTCCTGATCGGCCATGCGCTCCAGCAGGAAGATGCTGTTCTCGCCATCGGTGCCGAAGCGCTTCCCGCTGTCGGTCACCTGCTGCACGAGCTCGCCCTGTAGTCCCGATCCGTGGCGCATGATGATGCGCCCTTCGGTTGGCTTGTAAAAGCCCGTGAGACAGTTGAACACGGTGGTCTTTCCGGCACCATTCGGCCCGATCAGCGCGGTGATGTCGCCGCGCCCGACATCAAAGGAAAGGCTCTTCACGGCAACAAGACCGCCAAAGCGCATGATCAGGTTCTCGACGGAAAGAATGGGATCCTGTTCCCATCTCGGAGCAACTGCGCCCGCCGTGGCATGCATCGCCACGCCCCCATCAATTGCTTGTTGCAGTTCAGCGGTCATCGGTGCCCCTCACCCTGTGCCACCATATCGGCGCCGATGCGCTTCTTTTCCTTCAGCGCGACCGAGGGCTCGCGGGTAGAGATCAGCCCCCGCGGCCTCCACACCATGATGAACACCATGGCCAAGCCGAAGATCAGCATCCTGTACTGCACCGGATCGAACCCCGGCCCGAAAATGTGGGTAAGGAAGCCGATATTGCGCAGCATCTCGATACCCCCGATCATTACGATGGAGGCGATGACCACGCCGATCTGCGAGCCAAGTCCGCCCAGAACAACAATGGCGAGGATCATTGCCGATTCGATGAAGGTGAAGCTTTCCGGCGAGATGAAGCCCTGACGCGCGGCAAAGAAGGAGCCCGCAAAGCCGCCGAACATGGCTCCAATGGCAAAGGCCGTAAGCTTGGTGTTCCGGGTGTTGATGCCAAGCGAACGGCACGCAATCTCATCCTCGCGAAGCGCCTCCCAGGCCCTTCCAATGGGCAGCTTTCTCAGCCTGATCGTCACGAGATTGGTAACGAGAGCAAGTGCCAGGATGATGTAGTAGAAGAAGATGATCCTGTGAACCGGACTGTAACTGAGGCCGAAAACATCCGCAAAGCCCCCTTCCCCGCGCGTAAACTCGATGCCGAACAGTGTCGGGCGCGGAACGCCGGAAATTCCGTTTGGCCCACCGGTAAATTCATACCAGTTCAGCAGAATGATGCGGATGATCTCGCCGAAGGCAAGCGTGACGATAGCCAGATAATCTCCGCGCAGACGCAGCACGGGAAAACCGAGAATGAGACCCCAGAAGGCGGCTAGCAGACCGGCCAAGGGAAGTGCAATCCAGAAACCGATGAAATCGAAATAGGTAGCAAGCAGCGCGAAGGAATAAGCGCCAACGGCATAGAAGGCCACATATCCGAGATCCAGAAGACCTGCCAGCCCGACCACGATATTCAGCCCCCAGCCGAGCATGACGTACGTCATGATCAGGATGGCCAGATCGATGAACTGCCTGTCCCGCCCAGGAAAGAAGGTGGTGAAGAAGAACGGCAGCACCAGCGCGAACAGGAGTAGCGCGCGGGCCAGCCACTTGCCTAAGCCAGGCACTGCAATTCCTGAAAGCCGCGCGCCCAGCACCTGGGTTACGGGCCTGGCTGCCCTGAACACGAAGAGATTGAGCGCCAATCTGGCGGCGAACACGACGAGCATGGCCGTAAACCATGCGCCCCAGCGAGTGCGAAGGTCGAGCCCGCCGGGAGCGATGTCGGCACGCAATCCGATGAAGAAGAAGCCAAGAACACCAGCCAGAAAAGCCGCTATGGCAGCGTCGCGCAAAGAGGCCGCAAGGCCATTTTCAGCCCGTTCTGCGGAAGGCACCCTGGCGCTCGATGCGTCCCTTCCCAGCGCTTCCACCTGGGCGTCGGCAGGCTTTTGTGCGGAAGGAGGGATAACTGTCTGCGAACTGGCCATCAGACCTTCTCCACTTCAGGTCTGCCCAAAAGTCCTGACGGTAGGAAGATGAGTACGATCGCGAGAATGGAGAACGCGGCTACATCCTTGTATTCGATGGAAAAATAGGCCGACCAGAACACCTCTATGAGGCCGATCAGCAGCCCGCCGAGCATGGCGCCGGGCAGCGAGCCAATGCCGCCAAGCACCGCAGCGGTGAACGCCTTTATGCCCGCGAGAAAACCGATATAGAAGTCAATGACTCCATAAAGCAGCAGGAACATCAGGCCCGCCACTGCCGCTAATGCGGCACCCAGGATGAAGGTGAGCGAGATCGTCTGATCCACATCCACCCCCAGGAGCGCCGCCATTTTGCTGTCCTGCTCGCAGGCGCGCTGGGCGCGCCCGAGTGCCGTCCGGGTGATCAGCAGCGTGAAGATCGTCATCAGCACGACGGTTGTGACCACAATGATGATCTGCATGTAGGAAAGCTGTACGACGATGGTGCCAGCGTCTGTGTTCCCCTCCAGCAAGGTGATGCCTCCCCGGATCTGCGGCGGCAAAGGCTTCACACGTGCGCCCTGGGTGATCTGCACGAAGTTCTGCAGAACGATTGACATGCCGATTGCGGTGATGAGAGGCGCCAGCCGGAACGAACCGCGCAGGGGCCGGTAAGCTAGACGCTCCACCGTCCAACCCCAGACCGAGGTGAACAGCATTGCCACGATGACCACGATCAGGAGCACAACCGGCAGAAAGGCGAACCCGAGCACCGTTGTCAGCACCAGGAACACGGCAAGGGATATGAAGGCCCCGATCATGAAAATGTCGCCATGGGCGAAATTGATCATGCCGATGATGCCGTAGACCATCGTATAGCCGATAGCGATCAGCCCATAGATGGACCCCAGCGTCAGCCCATTGATAAGCTGCTGGAGAAAATACTCCATATTCCGATACACTCCCCGGCCCGTCCTTTTCTGGACGCGCCGCTAATTTCGTTCCCCGGCTGATCGGGAGGCGAACTTGCCGCTTCTCCGTCAACCTTATTTGTTTTCCTGCCGCCAGGCAGAAGCCACGCGGTAGCAGACTGGCACTCTGCAATTTCCTCTGCACGAACGCCAGATTTTTTCGCGGCACTTAGAAAATTTTTGTGCCTGACATGAAGTGACGCATCCGACGCATAAGGAAGGATCGTGTGTTGAGGATTGCCCTCATGCTGCTCAGCGCACCGTAAACCCATGCACAAACGGATCCCGATCATCCATGATGATCGTGTTCAGGCCGGTCATCCTGGCCCAGCCGCTAATGGAAGGTATGATGGCGGGCCGCCCGGCCACTTCCGCCGTACGCTCCACGCGTCCGTTGAAAAGCGAGCCAATGACGGACTCGTGTACGAACGCCTCACCTGGCTTCAGCCTGCCCTTAGCGTGCAGTTGCGCCATGCGCGCTGATGTGCCGGTACCGCAGGGAGAACGGTCAATAGCCTTTTCGCCATAAAATACCGCGTTGCGCGCATGCGCTTCAGAGGCCACAGGCGCGCCAGTCCAGAGAATATGGGTGAGCCCTCGAATGTTCGGTTGTTCGGGATGAACGAACTCATATCGTGCATTCAGGCGTTCGCGCAGCACAGGGCTCCAGCGCACAAGATCTGCAACGGTGTGATCGGCCATGTCACGATAGTTCTCCTGCGGCTCGACAATTGCGTAGAAATTGCCGCCATAGGCCACGTCCACACGTAGCAACCCCAGTTCCGGGCAAGTGACCTCCAGGCCCTCCGAATGGAGGAAGGATGGCACATTGGTAATACGCACTTCCTCGACATACTGGCCTTCCTTGCGATACTCGGCTGTCACGAGGCCTGCCGGCGTATCAAGGCGGAGCACACCTTGCCTCGCGGGCCGCACCAGCCCCTGTTCGAGGGCAAAGGTGACGGTGCCGATTGTGCCGTGTCCGCACATGGGCAGGCATCCCGACGTCTCGATGAAAAGAATTGCCACATCGCAATCGTTTCGGGTCGGCGGGTGGAGGATGGAGCCTGACATCATATCGTGGCCGCGAGGCTCAAACATGAGGCCGGTGCGGATCCAGTCATAGTCTCTGACGAAATGCTTCAGCCTTTCCAGCATGGTGGAGCCTTCAAGCTGCGGGCCGCCCCCAACGACGAGGCGCACGGGATTCCCGCAGGTGTGACCGTCGATGCAGAAAAATGTGTGCCTCGCCATGGGTATTACCTCTTTGACGTCTCGCTTCGAAACGGTGCGGGCTGCAACGAACCGCCGGCGAGGCGGCTCTCTCCCACCGCACGTGCTAAACTGGCGGTATAATGGTCAGTTAGCGAGCAGGTAGCGTTCGCATGCGCGTACTAGTTTGCATGCTGGACCAATTTACGCGCAAGAGCATTTTTCATTTAGAGCATTTCCGCGTTTATGAAGCGATTGTGATATGACGTTTGCGTCGCGGACCGGCGTACCGCACGGCCGCTGGAAGACCACGAACCTTTACCCTGCGCTGCGGCTTGCGGGCATGACCGCGCGCTTTGTCTATGGCGGCGCGAATCCTCGGCAACTGTTCCTGGCCTAAGCCGAGCAAGTGCGGGTTCCCACCTTGTCGCCCGGCGACAGCGTCGCGATGAACAACCTGTCGGCCCAAAAAGCCGCAGGCATGCGGGAGGCGATCAAGACGGCTGGCGCCCGCCTTCTTACCTGCCGCCTTAAAGGCCCCGATTTCAATCCCACCGAGAACGCTTTTGCCAAGCTCAAGCGCTGCAATGCGCAAGGGCCGGAAACGACAATCGGCTCGGCCGACGTCTTCCCGATCCTCGACCTCTTCACTCCCGCCGAATGCACAAGTACTTCAAGGCAGCCGGATATCACCCCATACCAAACAGGATGTGGTCCAGGTTCAGACTCCAGTGCCCGTCAATCCGGTCTTCGGACGAGCGCGCCGCCACTGCGGCAAGGGTAAAGCTGCCTCCGCCAAAGGAAGCCAACATCAACATGAGGCGACCGTGCAGCTATCCTCGTTGGCCAAGCTCGCCCCCGGGTTAGGCGCGCTTGCGGCAGCCACAACTTCCGCCGATCTACGTCGGCTAAGTCGTACTGCCCCAGCTACCGCAACGTGCCGACGCGGCGGTGCGCAAGTGCAAACGCACAGGCGAAGGTACAGCAAAATAAGGGTCGGATGCGCAACGAGCGACGGTTCGCCGTCTCCTTATGCTAATATATTAGCGGCATATGAGGCAGCCAAAATGATGTGGCTAATAACCAATTGAATTGATATATCAGCAAAATATCAGACTTAGTTTCATATAATTGTTTGCAAATGATGGTACCTGAATCCGACGCTGGGAAGGCCTACAAGATCCTGGAGAGACTGGTGGTGACGCTGGAGCTAGCTCCGGGACGCCAGATGACGGAGGGGGCGCTGATCAGGTGCGTCGGCCTGGGCCGGACGCCGGTTCGCGAGGCGATTCAACGCCTTGCTTGGCAAGGATTTTTGCATGTGCACCCGCGAGCGGGTCTTTCGGTGGCGCCGCTGGAGAGGGCCGACTGGCTGAAGGTGATCGAAGCACGGCATGGCGCTGAGATCGTGCTGGCGCGGTCTGCCGCTCGCTTCGCATCCGAAAACCTCCTCTCCCAATTCCGGGATGCTGCGCTCTGGATGGAGGATGCCGTGCTTTCCGGAAGCGTCATCGCCTTCCTCGATGCCGATAAACTGCTCGACGAGGCGCTCGCGGCCGCAGCGGAAAATCCTTACGCGGCCCGGCTGGTCGCACCACTACAGACCCATAGCCGCCGCTTCTGGTTCCGCTATCAGTCAACCAATGGGCTACCCCGCGTTGCCGAGCAGCACGTACGACTTATCCGGGCTTTTCTCAATCGCGATGAGGAAGAAGCAGCCCGGGAGGCGGACGCTCTTATGCAGCTGCTGCGAAAGTTTGCAGAGGCGGTCCGCTGAACTGGGAAAGACACAATGCCAAGCAAAGCGGCGGATGTCAGACGCCCTGTCCCGCAAGCGTAGCGAAATTGTCATCCCACCCTTCGCCCGCAGCAACGATGCAACTCGTGCCATGAATGTCAGTGGTGAGTATTGTCCAGCTCCCCTGCTCTGAAGCGAAAACTTCCATTACCGCCTGCTCTCCGAGCAGGCCGACAGCCTTCTGGTCCTCATTATACTGGGACCCCAATTGGGCAACCAGATCATCCCTTGGGGCGCAAACATCGCTCTGAGTGGTCGCCTGTTCAGTGCCGTTGAACAATGCGACGGCGGCAAGTGCCATCAGACCAAGACCATTGCGCATAGCCTTCATCATGTCTCTACCTCCTGCCGCCGTTCGTAGTCTTCGCACGTCACGGCGACGCGTTTTCTTCTGCGCTTCTTGCGCTTGTTTCGAAAACCTTAACGGACAGAGAGCAGAAGCTGTTCCATGGCAGCGGCGTAAAAACCTGGAGGGGAAAGGAGGTCACGTTCCCACAAACGCAAAGAAGCCCTCCCCGTTGAGGGAAGGGCTTCAAGGCAGACCGCACCCTAAATTATCGCATGGTGGGGATAACGAACTCCGCGCCATCCTTGATGCCGGAGGGCCAGCGCGAGGTGACGGTCTTCGTCTTCGTATAGAAGCGGAAGGCATCGTGCCCATGCTGGTTCAGGTCCCCGAATGCCGAAGCTTTCCAGCCGCCAAAAGTGTAATAGGCGATCGGCACCGGAATAGGCACGTTCACACCGACCATCCCGACATTAACCCGCGCTGCGAAATCACGGGCAGCGTCCCCGTCGCGAGTGAAGATAGCAACACCATTGCCATATTCATGCTCATTCGGCAGCCGCAGCGCCTCTTCATAGGTGTCGGCGCGTACGATGGATAGAACCGGCCCGAAAATCTCCTCGTTGTAGATGCGCATATGCGGCTTCACGTCATCGAAGAGACAGCCTCCCATGTAGAAGCCGTTCTCATATCCCTGCATCTTGAAGTCCCGGCCATCTACAAGAAGCTTCGCGCCTTCCTCGACCCCGAGATCGACATAGCTCTTGACGCGCTCCAGCGCCTCCCTGGTAACGAGCGGGCCAAAGTCTGCGCCCGCGTCGGTGGAAGGCCCCACCTTCAGGCTTTCCACGCGTGGTAGCAGCCGCTCCACAAGACGGTCGCCCGTTTCCTTGCCGACCGGCACTGCCACCGAGACGGCCATGCAGCGCTCGCCGGCCGAACCGTATCCGGCACCGATCAGAGCATCCACTGTCTGATCCATATCGGCGTCGGGCATGATGATCAGGTGGTTCTTGGCGCCGCCGAAACACTGCGCCCGCTTGCCCGAGGCAGTGGCCCGGCTATAGATGTACTTCGCGATCGGGGTGGAGCCAACAAAGCCGACGGCCTTGATGTCAGGGTCGTCAAGAATGGCGTCAACGGCTTCCTTGTCACCGTTCACGACGTTCAGGACGCCCGCCGGAAGCCCGGCCTCCAGGAAGAGCTCGGCCAGCCTCATGGGAACGCTCGGATCGCGCTCGGAAGGCTTCAGAATGAAGGCGTTGCCGCAGGCCAGCGCAGGCGCGATCTTCCAGAGCGGGATCATGGCTGGAAAATTGAAGGGGGTGATGCCTGCCACCACTCCCAGCGGCTGGCGCATGGAATAGACATCGATGCCGGGACCGGCACCTTCCGTAAACTCGCCTTTCATCATGTGAGGTGCGCCGATGCACACCTCCACGACCTCGAGACCGCGCTGAATGTCACCCCTGGCATCGGGGATGGTCTTGCCATGCTCGCGCGCCAGAAGTTCAGCCAACGCGTCATATTCCCGATGCACCAGTTCCAGAAACTTGATGAGCACGCGCACCCGCCGCTGCGGGTTGGTTGCAGCCCAGGCGGGCTGTGCAGCCAGCGCATTCTCCACCGCCTGCCGCACCTCCGCGCGGGACGCAAGCGCCACCCTGGCGCGGACGGAACCATCCATTGGCTGCATCACATCCTGGCTGCGCCCGCTGGTGCCGGCGATCCGGTTGCCGCCGATGAAATGTCCGATTTCCTCCATGGAGGCCTCTCCCAAATCTAACTCTGACCGATTGTCTCGCTGGAAGAGCGGGATTGCAACGCGAACAAAATCGAAGCCGTTGTGCAGTATTTCATTAACACCTAATCATGGAACTAGAAATTTGCACATGGAGGAGGCGTTTTGAACTGGGACGACATACGTGTGTTTCTGGCAGTAGCGCGGGCCGGGCAGATCCTGGGGGCGGCACGCCGCCTCGATCTCAACCATGCGACGGTCTCCAGGCGGATTGCCGCACTGGAGCAGGCCATCGGGGCAAAGCTCTTCCGTAGGCTTACTACCGGCACCGAACTGACACGTGCCGGAGGACGCCTTCTCGTCGTGGCCGAGCGGATGGAAGCCGACATGATTTCGGCGCGGGCCGAGATTGCAGATGAGGCAACGAAAGTTGCCGGAACTGTGCGGATCAGCGCCCCGGACGGGTTCGGAGTTGCCTTTCTCGCGCCCCGCCTGTGGCGGCTTTCCATGGCTCACCCGGAACTAACCCTGCAGCTCGTGCCGGTACCCCGCTCCTTCTCGCTTTCGCGACGGGAGGCGGATATCGCAATTACGGTGGATCGGCCGACCGAGGGTCGCCTGATCGCATCCAAGCTGGTGGATTACTCGCTTAAGCTTTACGCGTCCAAATCCTATGCGACTGTACACGGTCTACCAGAAGACGCTGCGGGACTGAGCCGCCATAGACTCGTCGGTTATGTTCCCGACCTCGTCATCAGCCCCTCCCTGGATTACGCGGATGAAGTGTCGCAGTCTTGGAGTGCCGCCTTCTCGGTTTCCGCGGCGATGGGACAGGTGGAAGCAGTTCGCGCCGGGGCTGGCATAGGCATCCTGCATACCTTCATCGCACGCAGCTATGACGATCTGTTGCCTGTGCCCTTTGCAAGGCCGATCCGGCGAAGCTACTGGCTTGTCTATCACGAATCAATGCGTCCCACCCGGCGCATTCAGGCTGCCGCCGCCTTCATCGGAGACCTTGTAGAAAAAGAAAAATCGATCTTTCTCTAGCCTTGCGGCAGCAAGCCGCAACCTGTGCCTCCTCCTCTATTCTGCAGCAAATTGCGCCCCTTTTCTGTGGCGATCATATTCTATGACACACCGTCTTCGAATTTTATGGATCCCGCCTCAACCTTTTCCAAGTCAGTGTATTGATTGCCCGCACCTCAGGGCAATACGCAGCGCTTCCCGCGTTCGCGTTGTAGATGTTTAAGCAGGATATTATGCACCGTCGTTCTTTCCTTGTTGCTGGGGGTAAGGCGCTGATTGGGACTTCCGCAATTATGAGCTCGCCCTTCGCCCTCGCCCAGCAGCAATCCGGTACCGCGGAGTCGGGTCACTCCCCTAAGGGTGAACCCTTCTCCTTTGATCTCTTGACCACCGCAATGCGGGAAAGGGCAAAGAAGCCGTATCAACCTATCGAAGAAGAGCAGCCGCCACAGGTGGCCGGTCTGTCCTATGACGAGCATCGAGCCATCCGCTTCCTGCCAGAGGAGGCGATATGGCGGGGCCAGGCTCCCTTCGAGCTCCAGGCGTTCCACCCCGGCTGGCTTTTCAAGCAGCCGGTACATTTGTTTGTCGTCGACGATGGCCATGCCGAACCGCTTTTCATAGACAGCAATTCGTTCGAGTACCGTAAGCCGCTGGAGGCTGAAAAATTCGCCGGCGTGGAATTGCCGGGCGTCGCCGGGTTCCGCCTCCACTATCCGCTGAACAACCCGGACGTGATGGACGAACTGATTGCGTTCCTCGGCGCCAGCTATTTCCGCGCACTCGGACGCGGCAATGTCTATGGCCTTTCGGCGCGCGGGCTCGCTGTGAACACGGCCACATCCCTCGGGGAAGAGTTTCCTCGCTTCACGGACTTCTGGATCGAGCGCCCGAGCCGGGAGAACAGGGAGATTAAGGTTTATGCCTCGCTAGACAGCGCCAGCGTCACCGGTGCTTACGCATTCACGATCGCGCCAGGGGCGAACACGGTGATGGAAGTCACCGCACGGCTTTTCCTCCGCAACGACATCGAGCGCCTCGGCATCGCGCCGATGACCTCCATGTTCCTGTTTGCGGAGAACAACCGCAGCGCCTTCGACGACTATCGCGGCAAGGTTCATGACAGCGATGGTTTGAAGGTGGTTCGCCAGAACGGCGAGGAGCTTTGGCGCAGTCTCAACAATCCAAGCGAGTTGGCCAATTCCTTCTTCATCGAGGAGAGTCCCAAAGCTTTCGGACTTTTCCAGCGCGATCGGAACTTCGACCGCTATCAGGATGCGGGCGCAAGTTACGAGAGACGGCCATCCCTCCTGGTCGAGCCTCTGGGAGATTGGGGCAAGGGCGCAATCAATCTTGTGGAGATCCCGACGGAACTGGAAGTGAACGACAACATTGTAGCGTTCTGGATACCGGAGGGTAAAGCAAAGGCGGGGCAGGAGCTTGAGTACCGCTACAGATTGACCTGGGGTGCAATTGGGGAGCCGTCCGACAGGCTCGCCCGCGTCCTGGCGCTTCGTACCGGTGTCGGCGGCACATCCGGAGTGGAGAATCCTGGCGATCTGAGAAAGTTCGTCGTGGATTTCGGAGGCGAGATTCTCGCCCGTTTACCTGAGGCGGGCGAGCCCAGGGCGATCGTCTCCGCAAGCCGGGGGGAAATCGCTCACACTGCGGTCTCGCGCATCGACGCGAACGGAGTGTGGCGGGTTGTGATCGACCTGGTGCCGGAAGGCGACGCACCTATCGAGCTGAGCGGATACCTCACCTTTGAAGATCAGAGACTTTCTGAAACCTGGACCTATCAATGGAGAAGGACCGATGGACGTTCGTGACAAAGACTTCCATAGGCAAGACGTTCTCCGGGAGTGCAGCTTGCCCAGCGCTCCCATGGCCATGCCCGAACAGGCTCTGACGCGTCAGCACCTGCTGCGGAATGCATTCCGGCCGCTGCTACAGTGGCTCATTGCGCGATAATAAGGCGCAGCTTCCTGTGAAAGTAGTTCCATGGTGACGTTGCGTCGCGTATTTTCTCTTCTTCTTGCGCTTATTACAGCAGGGATCGCCAGCTATCTGGCATTCGGCTATTTCCTGTCCGACGGGCTACAATGGCTCGATTTGGCGCGCGTGGTGCTTCTAGCGATCAGTGTCGCCTGGCTCGCCTGGGGGGGGATGCTGGCGCTGAACGGGCTTTTCAATTCGCGGAGAGAAATAGAATGGCAAGAGGCACCGGAGCCTCCTACGGCGCGCACCGCCGTGCTCGTTCCCGTCTATAACGAGGACCCGGCAAAGACCTTCTCCCATGTCGCGGCCATGGCGCAAAGCCTCAGCCGGGCAGGCGCGGGCACGCAGTTCGATTTTGTGATCCTTTCCGACACAACGGACAGCCGCATCGCAGTGGCCGAAGAGTTCTGGCTGGGGCGGCTGAAGGAGGAGATCGGTGACACCTGCCGCCTCTTCTATCGGCGGCGAAACACCAATCCCGGCAAAAAAGCCGGCAACATCGCGGATTTCATCAGGACGTCGGGAGCGCTCTATGACTATCTGATCATGCTTGACGCCGACAGCCTGATGGAAGGTGCGACCATGATCGAGATGGTGCGCCGCATGGAGGTAGACCCGGAGTTGGGGTTATTGCAAACCCTGCCCAAGGTCACACGCGCCCGCTCCTTCTTCGGCCGCGCAATCCAATTCTCCGCCTCCTACTATTCCCCCGTCTACGCAAGCGGCGTAGCGGAGCTGCAGGGCCGCGAAGGGCCTTTCTGGGGCCACAATGCCATCACGCGCACGCGTGCCTTCGCCCAGAGTTGCGGCCTGCCGACACTGCCGGGAAGGCCACCGTTCGGCGGCCATATCCTGAGCCACGATTTTGTCGAGGCAGCGCTTCTTGCCCGGAACGGATGGAAGGTGCGAATCGATCCGGACCTGCGCGGCTCCTATGAGGAGGGACCGGACAATATCATCGACTACGCCAAACGCGACCGGCGCTGGTGCCAGGGTAACCTGCAACACGGCCGCATCATAGCAGCACCTGGCCTGAAGCTCTGGAGCCGCTTCACCTTTGCACAAGGTATCATGGCCTATATCGCCGCACCGCTTTGGGCATTGTTTCTCGTCGCCAGCATCGCCGCTCCGGCCATCAAGGTGCATCCGGACTATTTTCCGGTTCCGGGCCTGCCCGTCTTTCCCCGCGTCGAGCACGCTAATGCGCTGGCTCTGCTTACAGGCGTCTTCGGCCTGTTGATCGGGCCAAAGATACTCATCGTAATCGACGGAGCTTTGAGCGGACGCAACCGCCGCTTTGGCGGCACGATACGATGCCTGCTTGACATGTTCGTAGAGATCGCCTGCACCAGCATCCTTGCACCTATCATGATGCTCTTCCAGAGCCGCGCAGTGTGCCAGGTTATGACGGGAGCAGACGCGGGGTGGCCGGCGGCAAATCGAGAGGCGGGGCGGGTAACCTTATCGGAAGCGTGGGCGGCAAGCTGGTGGATCGTCGTGGTCGGCCTCGTGACCGTAGGGGCGGCCTACCGCTTCGCTCCCGATTATTTGTTTTGGGTCATGCTTGTGGCAGGGCCGCAGATTGCTGCCCCCCTCCTCATCAGTGCTTCGTCGCTCACGGGCAGCAAGTTCGGGCAACTCAAGCTTTTCGCGACTCCGGAAGAACTGACGCCGACGCCCGTGATGCAGGCACAGCAGGCCATCCTGACTCGCTGGCGCTCTGGCGCCGAGATGCAACCGGTTCACACGGTGCTCGAAGTGCCGAAACTTCGCGAGCCTTCGAAAATCAGGGCTAAGCGATGAAAATGCGTCTGGCCTGCCGCCCTGTTTCCGAGCAGACACCACCAGACATTTCCAGGAGTGAAAACCTGAACTGGCTTTAAGTCGTTGTCTTGTCAGAGCCAGTCTGGGATGGAATCGAGCCCGATCAGATCCTCAAAGGTCGGACGCGGACGCACTATATGGAAGCGATCATCCCTGACCAGCACTTCCGGCACCAGCAGCCGCGAGTTGTAGGTGCCCGCCTGCACTGCGCCATAGGCTCCTGCTGTTGCCACCGCGATAAGGTCGCCGGATGCCATTTGCGGCAAGTTGCGATCCAGAGCCAGGAAGTCTCCCGTCTCGCAGACTGGACCGACCACGTCCACCTTCATCCGGGGGACGTCGGGGCGCGGTTCGCGAACCGCCCAGATTGCATGGTAGGCATCGTAGAGCGTAGGCCGGATCAGGTCGTTCATCGCCGCATCGACGATCAGAAAGTTCTTTGCCTCGCCTTCTTTCACGAACAGGACCTGCGAGACCAGAATCCCCGCGTTCGCGGCGATCAGCCGCCCGGGCTCAAAGATGACCTTGAGGCCAAGCCGCGAAATATGCCGGCGCACGATGGCAGCGTAATCCTTCGGCAGCGGCGGCTCCTCGTCCTCGCGATAAGGCACTCCCAAACCGCCTCCCAGATCGACATGGCTGATCGTGTGCCCGTCCTTGCGCAGGATGTCTGTCAATTCAGAAAGCAGTGAGAACGCCTGATCGAAAGGCTGAAGCTCCGTGATCTGGCTACCAATATGCATGTCGATCCCGGTAACCTTGAGGCCGGGAAGCGACGCCGCGCGTGCATAAGCCATCCGCGCATCCTTCCACGGAATGCCGAACTTGTTTTCGGCCTTGCCTGTGGAGATCTTCTTGTGCGTTCGCGCATCGACGTCCGGGTTGATGCGCAGAGAGACCGGCGCAGTTATGCCGGTCGCCTGGGCGCGCGCCGAAAGGAGTTCAAGTTCCGGCAGGGATTCAACGTTGAAGCACAGGATTCCGGCTGAAAGAGCGAAATCCATTTCCCGCGCCGTTTTTCCCACACCGGAAAAGAGGATCTTCTCCGCCGGTATGCCTGCAGCAAGGCCACGGCGCAATTCTCCCTCGGAGACAACATCGGCACCCGCGCCAAGATTGCCAAGCGTCTTCAGAACCGCCTGGTTCGAGTTTGCCTTCATCGCGTAGCAGACCAGGGCATCGAGCTCTTCGAACGCCTCTGCGAAGACATGGTAGTGCCTGGTCAGTGTGGTGGTGGAATAGCAGTAGAACGGGGTTCCAACGACGGCCGCGATCTGCGGGATCGGAACGTCCTCGGCATGCAGAATGCCGTCACGATACTCAAAGTGGTTCACGGTTAAGAGGCTTTCCTAAATCAGCCGGTCGAGGATGAACGGCCTGTCCCGCACCGGAGGCTGCGGCTCGGGCGGCAGCGGCTCGTCGTTTCGTTCCGCTTCTTCCCGCGCCTCTACGGCTGCCTGATAGGGAGTATCAAGCGGTCCCTTGCGCCCGCAAGCGGCAAGCCCCACGGTAAGGCAAAGGAGAATAAGAGGCACGGTCTTTTGCACGTTCATCTCTCGCTTCGAAAAGTTCCGTCAGCGTTCTAGACGTTTTTGCCAGCCGCTGCATCCCGTTTCAGCCGCTTGCGCCAGGCGCGGATCTGCCGGCGTACCTGAGCAGGCGCGGTTCCCCCGTAAGAATCACGGCTCCTGACCGAGTTCGCGACGGAAAGGACAGAATAGACCTCATCGGTAATGGCCGGGTGAATGGCCTGCAATGCCTCCAGCGGCAGCTTCTCCAGCCCGCAGCGCCTCTCCTCGGCGAGAGCCACCACCTTGCCAGTCACGTGATGCGCCTCACGGAACGGCAAGCCTGCCTCGCGCACCAGCCAATCGGCAAGATCGGTCGCGGTGGAAAAGCCCACGCCGGCCGCCTTCTTCATCGCACCGGCGTTCACTTCCATGTCGCCTACCATGCCGGTCATGGCAGCAAGCATCAGGTCGAGTGTTTCGGCTACATCGAAAACCGCTTCCTTGTCTTCCTGCATGTCCTTGGAATAGGCGAGCGGCAAGCCCTTCATTACGGTAAGCAGGCCGATCAGATGTCCATTGATCCGGCCCGTCTTGGCGCGGATGAGTTCCGCAGCATCCGGGTTCTTTTTCTGGGGCATGATGGAGGAACCTGTTGAGAACGCATCGGACAGACGAATGAAGCCGAATTGCGGCGTGGACCAGATGACAATCTCTTCGGCCAGGCGCGACAGATGCGTGCCGCAGATCGCCGCGACAGAAAGAAATTCGAGCGCAAAATCCCTGTCGGAGACAGTATCGATGGAATTGCGCGTCGGCTCACGGAAGCCGAGTGTCTTGGCCGTCATATGCCGGTCGATCGGAAAGCCGGTACCAGCAAGCGCGGCTGCGCCCAAAGGGCATTCGTCCAACCTCTCGATGGCAGCGCGCACCCTTGTGCGATCCCTGCCAAACATCTCCACATAGGCCATCAGGTGGTGACCGAATGTGACGGGCTGGGCAGTTTGCAGATGGGTGAAGCCGGGCATGACGGACGACGCGTGTTCCTCAGCGCGGGTGAGAAACGCATTAATGAGACGGCCAAGCGCGGCATCCACCCGCTGAAGCTCCTCCTTGACCCACAGGCGGAAGTCGAGCGCAACCTGATCGTTGCGTGAGCGGGCGGTGTGCAGCCGGCCCGCGGCCGGCCCGATCAACTCGGCGAGCCGCGCCTCGATGTTCATGTGTATGTCCTCAAGCCGGGTGGAGAACTCGAAGGTTCCGGCTTCGATCTCTGACAGGATCGTGTTCAGTCCGTCAGCAATCTTTTGTTCGTCCTCGGCCGAAATTATGCCAGTTTTTGCCAACATGGCCGCGTGGGCAAGACTGCCGCGGATGTCCTGGGCGTAAAGCTTCCTGTCGAAGCCGATGGATGCGTTGATCGCCTCCATGATGGCGTCGGGACCTGAGGCAAAACGTCCGCCCCACATGCGGTTGCTGGCTTTTTCTTGGCTCATCGTGATATCCGGGCGCTGGATTGGTAAGAAGTATGCCGAAGGTGAAGAGTAGCTTTCCCGCGTTTCGTCTGGTCGCGCTTTCCGCAGTCGCAGGCATTATCGCCGGGGTGATCGCCCTATACGTGATGGGCGGGCCAGATGGCAACATCCTGGCGGATTCGGGCGACAGTGCAGCATGCACTGCGAAGGCGGAAAAGGTCGCCGCGATCGAGCCTTTTATCAAAGGAGAGGTCGCGGCAATGCTGCCTGCCGACCCTCCGCGCCTTCTGTCTGATCTTGGCTTCAGCGGCCCTGACGGCGCCTCCCTCACCCTGGAAGACCTTGGGGGTAAGACGCTGCTCGTCAACCTCTGGGCGACATGGTGTGCGCCTTGTCGCGAAGAAATGCCCGCGCTCGATACCCTGCAGGAGGAGCTGGGCTCGGACCTTTTTGAGGTTGCCGCCATCAATATCGACCGGGGTGACGATGAAAAGCCCAAAGCATTTCTCAACGAGATCGGCGTCCAGTCCCTTGCCTTTTATCGCGACAGTTCAACCGCCATCTTTAACGAACTGAAGACGCGCGGGCTCGCGCTCGGGTTGCCCGTCACCCTTCTTCTGGACGAGGATGGCTGCCTCCTTGCACACATGAACGGACCGGCAGAGTGGTCGAGCGAGGATGCGCAAAATCTTGTGCAGGCTTCCCTGCCTGACGGGAGCTGACGCTTCAGCCGGCTCCGGACAATTGGCTCCTGGCGCGCTACAGCTATACTCTCACGAAGGGGAGAGGCCCACTTCGGAGACTTAATATGCGCGTGTTTGCCCATTCCATGGTTTCAGGTTTCGCTCTCGGCGCCTTCATGGCTACTGCTGACGCGCAGATCACCATCGAATGGCCGCAGGAGGGCGACATCGAGGTGGAGGAAATCCACATCGGTTATGACTGCGGCGGCAAGCCGCTTGATGTCGCCTATATCAATGCGGGGCCGGTCTCTCTTGCCGTCCTTGTCTATGAAGACGAACCCATGGTGGCCGCTAACGTGATCGCTGCCTCCGGCGCGCGCTACGCAAGCGGCCGCTTCATATGGTGGACGAAAGGCGGGGACGCCTTTCTTTATGACGTGACCCATGGCGAGGATGCCGCTCCGATAATGGAGTGCCGGCGGAAGAACTGATCAGCAAGGTCATTCGCACGCGGGCGGAACCGGCTCGCCGGCGGTGACTTTGCTGGTATAGTAGAAACCGAGGAGCCAAAGTCATGGATTTCCGCGCCTTTCGACGCGAATACGTCACCGCGCCGGTCTTCAAGTGGGCGTCAGGCATCATGCCGCCCATTTCGGAAACGGAGCGCGAGGCCATCGATGCAGGCACGGTCTGGTGGGATGGCGCGCTGTTTACGGGCAATCCGGACTGGAACGAACTTCTCTCCTTGCCACCGGCAAGACTTTCGCCGGAAGAACAAGCGTTCATGGGCGGCCCTGTGCGCGAACTCTGCGCTATGGTGGATGACTGGACGCTCAATTTCCGCGACCGGGACCTGGCTAAATCCGTGTGGGATTTCATGCGGAAGGAAAGGTTCTTCGGCATGATCATTCCGAAGAAATATGGCGGTCTCGGCTTTTCCAACTACGCCCATTCGGAAGTGGTGCGCACCGTCTCATCCGCAAGCGTGGTGGCGGGGGTGACAATCATGGTGCCAAATTCGCTGGGGCCTGGCGAACTGCTCATGCATTTCGGCACAGACGAGCAGAGGGACTACTGGCTGCCCCGGCTGGCGGATGGCCGGGACATCCCCTGCTTCGGCCTCACCTCGCCCCATGCCGGCTCCGATGCGGCGGCGATGACCGACACGGGCGTTGTGGAGTACGGAACCTGGAACGGAAAGAAAACACTCGGCATAAGGCTCAACTTCCACAAGCGCTACATCACGCTTGGGCCGGTCGCCACCGTGATGGGGCTCGCATTCAAGATGCTGGACCCGGAAAATCATCTTGGCCGCGGAAGCGACCTTGGGATTACCGTGGCCCTGCTGCCGACCAGTACCCCTGGCGTCAGCCTTGGGGAGCGGCATATCCCGCTCTTTACCTACTTCCAGAATGGCCCGCTCTACGGCAAGGACGTCTTCGTGCCGCTTGATCACATAATTGGCGGCGAGGCGCAGATCGGACAGGGATGGAAGATGCTGATGACCGCACTGGCCGCCGGACGCAGCATTTCCCTACCCTCTCAATCGGCATCTTCGGCCGCGATGGCAGCGCGGGTGAGCGGCGCCTATGCGCGGATACGCACGCAGTTCAATGCTCCCATCGGGTTATTTGAGGGCGTTCAGGAGCCGCTGGCCGAGATAGCCGCCAACGCCTATCTGGTGGACGCGGCAAGACGGCTGACGCTTGCCGCACTCGATCAGGGTCATCGCCCATCCGTTCTTGGTGCCATCATGAAGTATCACGCGACGGAGCGCATGCGCCGCTCGCTGAACCATGCAATGGACATCCATGGTGGCAAGGGCATCATCGAGGGGCCGCGCAACTATCTGGCAGCGGGGTACCGCGCCGTGCCCATTGGCATCACGGTGGAAGGTGCGAATATCCTCACCCGCAATCTGATGATTTTCGGGCAGGGCGCCATACGCTCGCATCCTTTTATGCTGGAGGAATTGCTCGCCCTTGCCGACGAAGACAGGGAGCGCGGGCTTGCGGCTTTTGACGAGACGTTCTGGAAACACATAGGCCATGCGCTGAAAAACGCCTGCCGCACTTTCTTGCGAGGCTGGTCGGGCGGCCTTGTAGGCCCATCGCCGCGCGGTACCGCAATGCCGCGCTACTGGAGAAAGCTCTCCCGCCACTCCGCTGCCTTTGCCATGACCGCCGACCTGGCGCTTTTGACGCTCGGCGGATCGCTTAAGCGCAAGGAGATGATCTCTGCTCGCCTCGGCGACATTCTGGCTGAGCTCTACCTGCTTGGGGCCGTGCTCAAGCGCTTCGAGGACGAAGGACGGCAGGCGGAGGACCGGCCAATAGTCGATTATCTCATGCAGCAGGGAGAGAGCCGGATGGCAACGGCCTTCCGCGGCGTGTTTGACAATCTGCCGGCGCGCTGGGCCGCGTGGCTGGCGCGGCTCGTGGCGTTCCCGTTCGGTGTGCCCGATCCCGCTCCTTCGGATCGGCTTATCAGCCCGCTTGCAGAAGTCCTGATGAAACCGTCGGCCCAGCGTGACCGGCTGACACCTGGCCTCTATCTGGGCGAGGGCCATGACGAGCATCCGGTGCGGGATCTCGAAGCCGCTTTCCGGCTTGTGACCGAGGCTGCCCCCGCCGAGAAGAAGATGCGAGAGGCACGCATCCGCTACCTGGAAGAAGCGGCGCGGAAAGGAATCATCTCCACGGAGGAGCATGACCTTCTTACGCGCGCGACCGAAGCCGTGGAAACGGCGATTGCGGTCGATGCCTTCCCCATGGAGGAACTCTCACCGACTGCCGATCAGCATGGGCGCAAGGAGCCACCCATCAGGAGCCGCGGAATGCGGCAAGCCCAGCCGGCGAAATAGCCGTACCAATTTGAAACGACGGTCCCTGCCCTAGATCTCGGACAGGCACCCTGCCGCCCTCTACCGCGTCGGGACTGGCGGATTCTCGCGATAATCGTAGAAGCCACGGCCCGTCTTGCGTCCCAGCCACCCCGCCTCGACATATTTCACGAGCAGCGGACAGGGCCGGTACTTCGAGTCTGCAAGCCCCTCATAGAGGACCTGCATGATCGAAAGGCAGGTGTCGAGGCCGATGAAGTCGGCAAGCTGTAGCGGCCCCATCGGATGGTTGGCGCCGAGCTTCATTGCCGTATCAATTGCCTCAACAGAGCCAACGCCTTCATAAAGGGTGTAAATTGCCTCGTTGATCATCGGCAGAAGAATGCGGTTGACGATGAAGGCCGGAAAGTCCTCGGCCACGGTGATCGTCTTGTCGAGGCTTTCAACGAATGCGCGTGCACTCTCGAAGGTCGAATCTTCCGTGGCAATGCCGCGCACCAGTTCGACGAGCTTCATGACCGGAACCGGATTCATGAAGTGAATGCCGATGAAACGTTCCGGCCTGTCGGTCTGGGCGGCCAGCCTCGTGATGGAGATCGAGGATGTATTGGTAGCGACCAGCGCTTCAGGATTGAGAATGGGGCATAGCTGCGCAAAAATCTTGCGCTTTACCGACTCGTCCTCGGTCGCCGCCTCGATGACGAGATCGACTTCCGCCAGGTCTTCCATGCTGCTGGCCGGCAAGATGCGCCCGAGGCTCTCCTGGCGCGTGCTCTCGTTGAGCTTGCCCGAAGAGACCTGCCGCGCCATGTTGCCGCTGATGGTCGCGATGCCAGCCTCGATACGCTCGCCGGACACGTCATAAAGTTTGACCTGATAGCCGGCAAGCGCCGCGACATGAGCAATACCGCTGCCCATTTGGCCCGCGCCAATGACACCCACTGTCTTGATGTTGCCCGTCATGCCTGTCCCGTCGCGGAGCCGAACCTCTCCGCCCTCTGTTATGGTGCGCCGCAAAATAAAGGGGCGGGATAGTCCCGTCTACCCCGCCCTGCAAGATTGTGCATGCGCTGAAACGTTTGTCAAAGCGCCTTTTCTAGCTCAGGCAGCACCGTGAAGAGGTCGGCTACAAGACCGTAGTCGGCAACCTGGAAAATCGGTGCCTCCTCGTCCTTGTTGATGGCAACGATGACCTTCGAATCCTTCATGCCGGCCAGATGCTGGATAGCGCCGGATATGCCGGCGGCGATGTATAGATCAGGCGCCACAACCTTGCCCGTCTGGCCTACCTGCCAGTCGTTCGGCGCGTAACCGGCATCCACTGCCGCGCGGCTGGCGCCTACTGCCGCTCCCAGCTTGTCCGCCAGCGGCAGGAGTACCTCCTGAAACTTCTCTGCCGAACCGAGCGCTCTGCCACCGGAAATAATGATCCGCGCGGAGGTGAGCTCCGGACGATCGCTCGCGGCAATCCTGTTCTCCACAAAAGTGGAAAGACCCGGATCCGCCGCTGCCGCGACCGTTTCCACGGAAGCGGAACCGCCCTCGCCAGCAGCCTGAAAAGAGGCGGTGCGCACGGTAATCACACGCTTCGGATCGGTGGATTCCACTGTCTGGATCGCGTTGCCGGCATAGATCGGCCGTTTGAAGGTCGTTGCGTTCACCACCTCGATGATGTCGGAAACCTGCATCACGTCAAGCAGAGCCGCGACGCGAGGCAGCACGTTCTTGCCCGTCGTCGTCGCAGGCGCGACGATTGTGTCGTAACTGTCCGCCAACGCGATGATGGTGGCGGCGAAAGGTTCCGCAAGACGTTCGGCAAGTGCCGGGCTCTCGGCGAGGAGCACCTTGCGCACGCCCGCCAGCCTGGCTGCCGCGTCGGCCGCGGCTTTCGCTTCCTGACCCGCAACGAGAATATCGATGTCGGAGCCGATCTTCTGTGCCGCTGAAAGAGCCTTGGCCGTCTGGTCGGAGAGCGCGTTGTTATCGTGTTCGGCGATGAGGAGAATTGCCATCTCTTCCCGTCCTTTCCTGCTGCGGCCTAAAGTACGCCAGCTTCGTTCTTGAGCTTGTCGACGAGCTCGGCCACGGAACCGACCTTGATGCCTGCCTTGCGGCCGGCGGGCTCCTCGGTTTTCAGGACCTTAAGCCGTGTCTTCACCTCGACGCCGTAATCGGCAGAGGTCTTCTCGTCGAGCGGCTTCTTCTTGGCCTTCATGATGTTGGGCAACGAGGCATAGCGGGGTTCGTTAAGCCTCAAGTCCGTCGTCACGATGGCCGGCAGCTTCAGTTCGACCACCTGCAGACCGCCGTCCACTTCGCGTGTCACCGACACAGTTCCATCGCCGATCACCACCTCGGAGGCGAAGGTGCCCTGCGCCCAGCCGAGAAGAGCGGCCAGCATCTGACCTGTCTGGTTCGAGTCGTCGTCAATAGCTTGCTTTCCGAGAATGACGAGGCCGGGCTTTTCTTCCTCGGCCACGCCCTTCAGGATCTTCGCGACATCGAGCGGCTCTACCGGCTCGTCCGATTTGACGAGGATAGCACGGTCAGCACCCATGGCGAGGGCTGTGCGCAGCGTCTCCTGCGCTTGTGCCGGGCCGATCGACACAACCACGATCTCCTCGACTTTGCCGGCCTCCTTAAGGCGAATCGCCTCTTCGACTGCAATTTCGTCGAACGGGTTCATCGCCATCTTAACATTTGCAAGTTCGACGCCAGAACCATCCGCCTTTACGCGCGGCTTGACATTCGCGTCGATCACACGCTTCACAGGTACAATGACCTTCATGCGTAACACCCCTTCACTTCCGCTCCCCGGATAAGCGGGCAATCGCGCCGGCTGCCATTCTCGTCATGCGGCAGAAAATCAGACAGCGAGCCCGCCCGCGCTGCGAGCCGGCGGGACCGTAGTTAGGCTTGACCCGCGCGTCAATACGATCAGTACACATGGTACGATTTACGCAGCAGGGCGTTATGTCGCGGCCTAGTCTAGTCTTGCTGCCTTTGGCGTGACGAGGTTCCGGTCGAAGAGCGGCACGCCGGGCCTTCGCAGAAACACGACAAGGACCGCCCCCGCAACGATGCCGCCGATATGGGCCGCCCATGAAACCTGATCCTCAGGAAAGGCGAGGAACATAACGAATTGTGTGCTTATCCACAGCGCCAGCGCAATATATGCTGGCATGCGTAGCGGGATGCGGGCGAAGGCCAGAACCCAAAGCTTTACGCGGGGGTGCAGGATTAGATAGGCGCTGATAAGACCAGCGACCGCGCCGGAAGCTCCGATAAGGGGCGACTGCGAATCTGGCAGTGTAATACCATGAAAGGCAGCTCCCGCCGCCGCGCAGGCAAGGTAGAAAACAAGAAAACGGAAGTGGCCGACGGCGTCCTCGACATTATCGCCAAATACCCAAAGAAACAGCATGTTGCCGCCCAGGTGCAGAATGTCGCCGTGAATGAAGGCGTAGGTGAAGTAGGTCAGCGGCCATGGCACCAGTTCGAGCTCCGGCGGGAGCATGGCAAGCTCGTTGGCCACAGAGGGGATGTAGCCCAGGCTTATCGCGGCAAGCTGCGTGAACTGCATTCCGCCCATCGAGGTCGTAAGCCAGACACCGATGTTCAGGGCAATGATGGCGAGCGTCACATATTGCAGCCTGATATGGCGCAGGTGGTTGGCGTCGTGGATTGGTATGAACACTGAATTTTCTCAGCCAAAGCCCGCCCTTCAGCGGTATTGGCCCGGCACCCAGAGCACATCCCTAGCGCCATTGTCATTAAGGACTCTGGCTGCAACGAAGAGAAAATCGGAAAGCCGGTTGACATAGCGAACCACCTCGGCGCCGACGGTTTCCTCCGGCCTGCTGGCGAGTCCCACGATCAGCCGCTCCGCCCTTCGCGTCACCGTACGGGCAAGGTGAAGGGCGGCAGCGGCAGGAGACCCTCCGGGCAAGACAAAGGAGGTGAGCGGCGCCAGGTCGGCGTTGAGCATGTCGATTTCCTTTTCCAGCCGCTCCACCTGCGAAGCTATGATCCGCAGGGCACCCGCACCGCCTTTCCTGCTTTCTTCCAGAGTGGCAAGATCGGCGCCGAGATCGAACAGATCGTTCTGGATCCGTTTAAGCATGGCGTCGATTTCGGGATGCGCTTCTGCGGTATGCACGCGGGCCATCCCGATGCACGCGCTCGCCTCGTCTATGGTGCCATAGGCGGCAACGCGAAGATCGCTCTTCTTGCGACGCTCGCCGCCCGTAAGGCCCGTCGTGCCATCGTCGCCGGTCCGCGTGTAAATCTTGTTGATCTTGACCATCGGCGCACCCTCCCCGGCGTCTTCAATTGCCTGACTGGCTATACCACATTGCCAGAACGATCAGCACGATCGCGACGAATTGCAAGACCACTCGGGCTTGCATCAGCTTGTTCGAGGTATTGCCCGAGCCGCCGCGCAACATGTTGATAAGCCCCCGTATGAGAACGAAGACCACAGCGACCATGACAGCGACTGCGAAAAGATTGAAGACGGTCGACATGGGCTCTGCTTTCGCTGAAAGGTTTGATGTGTAAGGAAGGCGAATTACTGCCAGACCGGGGAGGTTCCTGTTAGCAGCGCTGTTCTAGGCATTCCCTCCCCCACCGGCAAGCCGCCAGATAGCTCAGATGATCGAAACGGTGAAGTGACGTGGTGGAGAAAAAGTCGGCATATAACGGCAAATCAATGTTTCAGCGCCACGACTTCCCCCGCGACTTGCCTATAGGCGCAAGGGGTTCACATTCTCTGCACCCAGAAAGCGGAAAGGAACCATAGTGCGAAAATGGGTGGTGCTGAGGCGGATCGCCGCGGATGCGTTCGGCCACTTCAATGCCGATGATGGCTGGGCCATGGCGAGCCATGTGGCTGTTAGCGCCATCATGGCGCTCTTCCCCTTCCTCATTTTCGCCACGGCTCTGGCAAGTTTTCTCGGTGCCGACGCCTTCGCCGATACGGCTGTCCACATCGTCTTCGACACCTGGCCCAAGGAGATTGCCGAGCCCATCGCCGCCGAAGTGGTGAACGTGCTGAGCGTGAGGCGGGGTGGAGTTCTCACCTTTGGGGTATTGGTTGCCGCCTTCTTCGCCTCGAACGGAGTTGAAGCGGTGCGCGCATCGCTCAACCGGGCCTATCGGGTGGAGGAGAACCGGCCTTTCGTCTTCCTGCGGCTTCAGAGCCTGGCTTTCGTGCTGATCGCGACGTTCGGCTTCCTGGCCATCAGCCTGCTTCTGGTGATAGCCCCGGTCGTGGCTGGAATCGCAGTTTCACGCCTTGATTGGCTCGAACCATATATGGGCACCATCAATCTGTGGCGATATGTGATCGCTTTCGTGGTTCTGGTGCTTTCGCTTGTCGTCGTTCACATTTGGCTGCCGGCGGGGCGCCGGACATTGAGGGACATTCTGCCGGGGATCGTCTTCACCTTGCTCGGCTGGTTCGCAGGTTCCAGCGTCTTTGCCGCCTATCTTTCCCGTTTCAGCAGCTATGCCAACACTTATGCGGGGCTCGCCTCGATCATGATCGCCGTGATGTTTCTCTACATCATCTCTGCCATCTTCATCCTGGGCGGCGAAATCAATGCGGCGATCATGCGCTACCGTAAAGCCAGGCGCGGCATCCGCACCTGAACACACTTCGCCAGGAGTCAAAACGCTGTTTTGCTAGCGAATTTCCATCCGTGTCGTTTTCTGGTCGCTTCTCCTTCGCGCTGAACACCATCCTCAAGGGATCTGGTTTCTGGGCCGGCGAGAAACGGCGCAGGCGTAACATGCGGGTTCTTCCATCTACGCAGGCAACCGTTAGCAGCCATCTACGAGGGCAATCTTTACGGTGCGCGCTTCGGCCTCGAGGGCGTTCTCGTGGAAATTGCCGGCGGCTTCATCCTGCTCTGGTTGTCCTTTGAAAGAGCACTTAATTGGATGGTCTGGTGAGTGAAGGAAGGTAAACACCTTTCTCTATTCAGGGGATTCCCAGCCCCACCATCCGGGCTATGTCGCGCGGCTCGGCCCCTGCCGCCCGCAAGGCGGCAATGCTCGTGTCGCCCTGACTTTTCGACAATTTCCGTCCACTCGCATCAAGGATGAGCGCGTGGTGGTGGTATCGCGGCACCGGCAGCCCCAGAAGCTCCTGCAACAGGCGATGAACGGCGGTGACCTGGAACAGGTCGCGCCCGCGGACCACATGGGTAATGCCTTGCAGCGCATCGTCCACCACCACGGCCAGATGGTAGCTTGCGGGCAGATCCCTGCGCGCGATTACCACGTCGCCCCAAAGTTCCGGCTGCGCGATGACGAGCCCGGTCTCGCCCTTCGAACCGCTCCCGCTTTCCTCCCATGCCAGATTTCGGCCGGCATGGGAGCAGGCGGCTGCCATGTCGATGCGCCAGGCAAATGGCTCCCCCTCCGCCATCCGACGACGGCGCTCCGCCGTTGAGCGCTGCCGGTCCACCGGCGGGAACAGAGGCGCATCCTCGGGGTCACGTGGCCATGGCACCCCTTTGGCCTCGCAATCAGAAATATACGCGCGCACCTCGCCCCTGGTCATGAAGGAGGGATAGACGATCTCGGCATCGATCAGATTCTGGAGCGCCTCGGCATAGTCATCGAAATGTTCCGACTGGCGGCGCACCGGCTCTTCCCACTCGATGCCAAGCCAGGAAAGGTCGCGGTAAATGCCCTCCTCCAAATAACGAGAGCAGCGAGCAATATCGATGTCCTCGATGCGTAGCAGGAAACGCCCTTCCTCGGCTTGGGCCATTGAGAAATTGAGTAATGCCGAATAGGCGTGCCCCAAATGAAGGGGACCGTTTGAGCTTGGTGCGAAGCGCAGGACAGGTACCGTCATGCGTACCCGCTTGCTGCCCTCATCTGTGCACTACCAATTCGGCGTACGATGGGGATCATGTCTCGCTGTTCGAGCATCGGATATACTGAAACCCGGAATCTGCTTTTTTGTCCAGTACCTGCAACGAGGCGTGCTCCATTCGGAAGCACAAGGGACGTTGAAAGCTGGATCATCAGAGACGCCTTCTTAATAGGGTTCTTGGTTTCCCGCCGGATGCTGTGTAGGTTTCCCCGATGGATCCCCAATGGAAAGCGCCCGACCGGATCGAAACGCCAGAGGATATATTGCGCGGGCTCGAAGCCCTCCTTGCACTGGATGGGCGGCTAAGACCCGTACGCGACATTGCTGGACCGATCCCGTTACGGCGCAACGCGCCCGGCTTCGCCAGTCTTGCCTCGATCATCGCCTCCCAGCAGATCTCGCGGGCCAGCGCGGTTGCCATCTTTGGCCGGCTCAGCCAGCTCGTCGATCCGCTGACGCCGGAGGGACTTTTATCAGGAGGCGAGGCGGTTATGATACGCGCCGGCCTTTCGCGCGCGAAACGGACCACCCTTATATCGCTTGCCACCGTCCTTGCTGACGGGACGCTCGACCTTGATGAACTGTCCCTGAAACCGGCCGATGATGCGCTTGCCGCACTGACCGCCCTGCCCGGTATCGGTCCCTGGACGGCTCAGGTCTATCTTCTGGTATCCGCTGGCCATGCCGACATTTTTCCTGCGGGCGATGTCGCACTGCAGGCGGCGGTGGCCCATGCTTTCGGACTCCCATCGCGTCCGGCGATGAAGAGTTTGGCCCTCATGGCCGAATCATGGGCTCCCTGGCGTTCCGTTGCCGCGCGGCTATTCTGGGCGTATTATCGACAGATCAGGGGCGCAGAAGCAGCGCCTGCGGCATAAATCCTGCAGTATCGCTGAGCTCTTTTACGCTCTGGCTGTAGAAAAAGGATAGCTGCTTCACATTTTTGTCGTCACCTGCTTACAGTATTCGCACTGATCGATCTGTCGACTAGGAGCTTCAAAGACGTGACGATCGCTGTTTCACCGGACGGCCTGCCCGCTCTGGTGCTGAATGCAGATTATAGGCCGCTCAGTTACTATCCCCTGTCGCTTTGGTCGTGGCAGGACGCCATAAAGGCCGTGTTTCTCGAACGGGTGAATATTGTCGCCGAGTATGAAGAGACTGTCTCCTCGCCCTCCTTCACCATGCGGGTGCCAAGCGTCATCAGTCTGAAGACCTATGTGAAACCATCGCGCTATCCTGCCTTCACCCGTTTCAACGTCTTTCTGCGGGACCGCTTTCATTGCCAATATTGCGGGTCAAGGGAGGAATTGACCTTCGACCATGTCGTGCCGCGCCGGCATGGTGGCGTGACATCATGGGAAAACGTCGTAGCAGCCTGCTCGCCCTGCAATCTTAAAAAGGGCGGTTTGATGCCCGCGCAGGCGAAGATGTGGCCACAGCAGAAGCCGTACCGCCCCACCGTGCACGACCTTCATAACAATGGGCGGCTTTTCCCGCCCAATTATCTGCATGAAAGCTGGATGGACTTTCTATACTGGGACGTCGAACTGGAGCCCTGAGCCCACTTACACGACGCCCTAGAGTCTTTCATGTTTTGACGGAAGCGTATCCGGCGTTTGCGAGGTAGTTTGCGCATTCGCCGGGTTCGATGGTTGAGACGAGGTGCCCGATGTGACGCCATGTGTCCTCGACGGTTCGTTTCTGGGCATGGCGCATCCAGTGCTTGATCTTGGCAAAGGCCTGTTCGATCGGGTTGAGGTCTGGTGAATAGGGCGGCAGGAACCAGAGCCTGGCGCCGGCCGCCCGGATTGAAGCTCGGACGGTGGCCGACTTGTGGGAACCCAAATTGTCCATAACGACGATGTCGCCGGGTTTGAGGACCGGCACGAGCTGCTGCTCAACATAGGCCCGGAAGCACTGTCCGTTGATTGGTCCGTCAAAGACGCAAGGTGCTGTCAGCCCATCGCAGCGCAGCGCGCCCACGAAGGTCAGCGTGCGCCAGTGACCGTGCGGGGCAAAGCCGCGCAGGCGCTTGCCGCGTGGTCCCCAGCCGCGCAGGGGCGCCATGTTGGTCTTGATCCAGGTTTCGTCGATAAAAACCAGCCGGTGCGGGTCAAGGCTCGCCTGAAAGGAACGCCAGCGCTGACGCCTGCGCGCTATGTCGGCCCGCGCCTGCTCAAGGGCGAACAGTGTTTTTTTTGAACCGAAGCCCCTCGCGCTGCAGAAACTGCCACACGGCATTGTGCGACACCTTCACCCCGCGCGCAGCCAGTTCATCCTTGAGCCGGTGCAGCGACAAATGCGGCACCTGATTGATGCGCTCGACGATGAACGCCCGGTGCGGCTCGAGCACCCGCTTTCGGTGGCCGCCCATCTTGCCCGGCGCGACCGAGCCCGTCGCACGATAACGTTGATGCCACTTCACCACCGAAGAAACCGAGACACCGAACCGGGCGGCCGTCGACCGGCAACTCTCCCCGGCCTCGATCGCTCCAATCACGCGCTTGCGAAGATCATTGGAAAGAGGTGCTGTCATAAGATGCTGGCCTCCTCTCCAGCCAACATCTTGAATCACAAAAAGGACCCGATGGGAACCCCAACCGATTCAGACAAAGAATGAACCGCTCTAGATTGTTACCTGTCGGTAATGATCTTGACCTTATCGCCCGCGGAAAGCGTGGAGCCGGGTCCGAGTGAATTGATGAGACGGAAAAGCTCCAGCTTGCGCTCGACGCCGATCATCTGGTTTGCAAAGGTTGCAACTGTCTCACCCGGGCGCACGGTAACCACGCGGATTCTTAGCGGCCGCAGGGAAGCGGCCTCCTGGCGGTCGAGCACGCGGAAGCTGTTCGAGATGGAGCGGGCAATCTCGTCCAGACGCGTGCTCTCGCGGGGCGCGCCGGTAAGCAGCCGGTATACCCGATCAGCAACCCGGATCACGGTGACATCGAACTCCCAGTCTTCAGTATAGGCACGCGCTTTAGCGGCATCACGCCCGTTGATGGTGGTTGCTCGAATCGAACCGCTGTCGATCCCGCCTATCCAACCGCTGCGTAGATAGGTGGTAAGCGGGACCGAATGGGGGACCGTCGCGCCGTCGAAGCGGAAGGCAAGCTGGTCCGGTCCCTCGGCCACCACCTCGCCAGCCGAGTTGTCGATGACGAATTCTGGCGGAACGGTGAAGGCGATACCCAACGTCGGGTGCAGAAAATCGCGCCCACGGACATAGCCCTGGCTTGGCTTGTCACCATAGATCAGCCCGTCTACGCCTTCCAGGAAGACATCACGGTCGCGCGTGCCGAACCCGGGAGGGCCGAACTGGCGGGCGTGGCGCTGGGCCAGTTCTATGCGGCGCGGCGCATTCGGATGACTTGCAAGAAAATCAAGCGTAGGATCGCTGTCGCCACTGACGCGGTGAAAGCTTTGATAGGCATCCATCGATCGCAGGAAGCGCGATGCGGCGTACGGATCGTAGTCCACGCTGCCGATGGTGCGGATCCCGATCGCATCCGCTTCCAGTTCCTGGTTGCGGGAAAATTGCGCAAGCTGCAACCTGCCGCGCACAACCGCAGCACGCGCGGCGCTGTCGCCGCTTACCACCTCGTCAACAACACGCGACGCCAGCGTCGCCTCTGCCTCGCGCTTTTGCCGCTCCAGCCCATGATTTGCCGTCACATGTGCCATCTCGTGCGCGAGAACTGCTGCAATCTCGGCGGAATCATTGGCAAGAGCAAGAATACCCCGTGTGATATAGAGATATCCTCCCGGCAGCGCGAAAGCGTTGATTGCAGGCGTGTCCAGAATGGTGATGCGATAGGTCTGGGAAGGGGTATCAGGCGCCTGCGAAAGCTTGCCCACTATCCGCGCCAGCATACGCTCGACCTTAGGATCCGAGTACTCACCCCCATAGGTCTGCAAGATTTTCGGATGCTGGCGCCGCGCCAGATTCGCCATCGAATCAGTGCGCATCACCGTGTCCACAATTACAGGGTTGGCCGAGGGCCTCAAGCCGGTGTCGTTGACTTCCAGCGTGTTGCAACCAGCCAGGACAAGGCACAACAGGCCAGGCAATACGGCCTTGAAGGATAAGGCATTGTCCTTGCAGGTTTTGGACTCAGTCATTTGCTCGTGTCCAGGCAGGAAGTACACCTTTCTTTGCAGGCGGCTGGAAACTCCTTCCTGCCGGACCTAGCCATAGTCTGCGTTACAAGACAAGAATGTGCCCGCCCAACCTTCCGCCGCAAGATTGCAAATACGGTAAGTGCCGCAAAATAGATACAGAATCATACCGGCAATTGTGGCGGAACGTGGCCGAACGGGTGCTAGCGGCTAGCGCAGAGCCTGTCGCGCGCCGAGATATTGCTTGAATGCGGCGGGACCATGCCCCGAAAGGAACTCCTTTGTAGAGCCGACCACAGCAATGGTGCCGTCTTCAATGAAGGCGAGCCTTCCGGAGATCCTGCCAGCATCGCTCGGGTCGTGAGTAGCCATCAGGATCGTCATGCGCTGCTCATCATGCAGGCGCGCTATAAGTTCCAGCATTTCATCGCGCAGGGCAGGGCCGAGCGAGGCGAGCGGTTCGTCAAGAAGGAGTATGGGTTGCCGCCTAACCAACACCCGAGCGAGCGCCACCCGCTGACGTTCACCGCCTGAGAGCGCGCGCGGCAGCCGTTCGCCTTTGTCCAAAAGCCCGGTGCGGGACAGCGCTTCCCGAACGGCATCACGGTCGGCTCTGGAAAGCCTCAAGGAGGGTGAGCGGCCAAGCCCGACATTCTGCTCCACCGTCAGATGGGCGAAAAGGTTGTTTTCCTGGAAGATCATCGAAACGGGGCGGCGGTGCGGCAGCACCATGGTCACATTCCTGCCGCCGATCAGGATGCGCCCCAGGGAAGGCTGCTCAAAACCGGCCACCAGATTAAGCAACGTGGACTTGCCCGACCCGCTAGGACCCATGAGGGCAACAATTTCTGACGCGCCGACGGACAGGTCGAAACGCATTTGCGCTCCGCCGGGATATGAAAAGATGACGTTTTCGAGCCTCAGTTCCGCCCCGCCAAGGCTGCCTGTCATCGTGCACTCTCCGACCCTTGCCGCCCAAGGCGAGCCACCAAAAACATCAGCCCGAGACAAATAAGCCCCAGGAACAGCGCCAGCCCGGCGGCATCGGCCGTACGGTAGCTCCCCATGCGCTGCAGCAGCAGATAAGGCAAGGTCTGCACCCTATCACTGCCGAATAGCGCTATTACGCCAAGATCTCCCAGAGACAAGGCCATTGCAAAGGCAAAGCCCACTGCGGCGGGCCGCTTCAGTGACGGCCAGTCGACCAGGCGAAGCCGGTTCCAGCCAGAAATGCCAAGGGACACGCAGAGCGTTTCGTGCCGGGCGCTGGCCGCATCATAGGCGGGCCGGATTGCCCGAACGGCAAAGGGCATTGCCATCACCGCGTTCACTGTCACCACCATGACGGGCGCGAGGGCGAAGACATTTCCGAAACGGCGCAGGAGAATGAACCAGCCCGCGCCGATCACGACAGGCGGCACAATCAGCACCAAGGCAGCGCCGGTATCCATGAGTTGCTCCAGAATGCGTGGCTTGCCTCCGCGCCTCGCAAGCTCCAGCGCCCTGCGCGCCATCACGAGCGCAGTGGAAAGCACGATGCAGAGAAAGGCCGCCAGCGCCGCCAGATAAAGGCTGGTGAACGTTGCTGCACGCACCGTGCGCTCTCCTGCCAGCCTCGACAGGTCAGCCGTGAGCCCCGCCATCACGGTGGCTGCCATGGGGCCGGCGACGAAGAGAAGGGCGGCGATGATGATCGCCGTGTTGATCACGCGCTCCCCTCGCCCCGGAACCAGTTGTCTGTGCGGCGCCACCGGCAGGCTGGCGTCGGCCGTCATGGATGCCCCAAGCCGTGTAAGCACGATGACAATGGTGGCAGTGAGAGCGACCTGTACCAGTGTCAACGTTACGGCGCGCGCGGGATCGAAGTCAAAGCGCAAGGCCTGATATATTGCCACTTCGAGGGTGGTTGCGCGCGGGCCTCCGCCCAGGATGAGCACAATGGTAAAGGACGTCGCGCAGAGCATGAAGACAAGCCCAGCAATGCCTGGCAAGACAGCGCGGGCCACCGGCCATTCTATAAAGCGGAAGGATGCAAGCGGGCCCATGCCAAGCTGCGCCGAAAGCCGCCACTGGTCTGCGGGCACCGTCTCCAGTGCGGCAAGAAACAGGCGTGCAGCGAGCGGAAGATTGAAAAAGACGTGGGCGACAAGAATGCCGGACAGGCCATAAATACCCGGCCAGGTCTCTTCCGAGAAGGCTTGGAAGAGAGGCGCGAAGTAGCCCGCCCTGCCGTAGAGAGCTAAAACGCCCAACGCAGCAACGATGGCAGGCAGTGCCAAAGGCACGGCGAAGAGCTGCAATATCAGCCCGCGCCCCGGAAACCGGGGGTGTCGTGCTAGCGCGCGAGCAACGAGGATTGCCGGCACTACAGAGAGGATAGTGGAAAGCGCTGCTTGCCAGAGGGTGAACCGTGCGACCCTCAGCAGATAGGCATCGAATCCGGCAAAAGCTCCCTCGAAGGAGCGGACCGCCTCATGGCCCAGCCCGGCGAATGCCCCCCCGATAAGAATGCTGATCGCCGCCAGCGCAAGCACGCCGGCGCCGATCCTCCTGCTGCCCAACGCTGTTAACGACTCATCACCGACAGCCACTCGTCTACCCAGGCCCTGCGGTTCTCGGCCACCTCCTCGGCGGGCAGAAGCAGCGTCTTTTCAGGCTTGATCAGTTCGTCAAATGCTGAATGCAGCGGACCAGAGGTCCTGCCGGCTGGAAACATCCAATTCGTCTCGGGAATCTCATCCTGAAATCCCGGACCGGTCATGAAGGACAGAAACTGGGCGGCAAGCTCGTTGTCGCGCGCTTTCGCGGTGCGGGCGGCAAGCTCAACCTGAAGGTAATGCCCTTCGGCAAAGGCAGCGGCCCGGTAACGATCCGTATCCTCGGCGATGAGGTGATATGCCGGCGAGGTGGTATAGGAAAGCACCATCGGCACCTCTCCGCTGGTAAAAAGCCCATAGGCTTCGCTCCAGCCGGGCGTAACCGTAAGCACCTTGTCCTTAAGCCCCGACCAGGCCGTCGCCGCGTCATCGCCATAGACGACCTTCACCCATAAAAGCAGCCCCAACCCAGGAGTGGACGTGCGTGGATCCTGGATGGCAATTTTCAGCTCGCTCTCCGCCTCCACCAACTCCCTAAGGCTTTGTGGCGGCGTCTTTATCGCCTCCGAATCATAGACGAAAGCAAAATAGCCGTAGTCATAGGGAACGAAAATATCATCATCAAAGCCACCGGGGACATCGACATCTTTGAGGTCAATGCCATGTGGTACAAAAAGGCCGCTTTCCCTGGCCTCGTGCATCAGGTTCGTATCAAGCCCCAGAACAATATCGGCCTGCGTATCCTCACCTTCGAGCCGCAGTCGGTTAAGCAGCGCCACACCATCGGCAACTGCGACAAACTCCAGATCGCATCCGCATTCGGCTTCGAAAGCTCGCTCAACCGCCGGGCCTGGGCCCCATTCGGCTGTAAAGCTGTCATAAGTGTAGACGGTGAGCTTTTCCTGCGCGAGCACGGACGCTGGCAGCAGAACCATTGAAAAGGCAATGGAAGTAATCAGCTTGCTTGAGCGCATCGATGCCTCCTCTCGTTAAGCTTGCGGGAAGAGGCGTCTGAATAATTCAGCGTCTAATCCCTCCGCCGGTACAAACCGGATCAGGTTCATCGGGTTAGCGGAAAGCCGCCTCTCAGCCAGACTGCCTTGCGGCAGCGGCACCCCGTTAGAGCAGTTGAAACATAAGCCGCACCCTCAGCGGACGCAAGTGGCTGCCGTGGTTAATCAGGGTGACCCTTACCGCCGTTGCTCCGAACAGCTAAAATTTGAGCGACGCGGTAAAATAAATCTTCGTGAGGGCACCGCTATGATGCGCCTATGGGGGGCAGAGCCAAAAGGATTCTGTGCAAGGCGTCAGGAGTCACTGCGCTTGCAACCGCTTTGACTTATGCAGTGTTCTTTTTGACGCGGGCGTTGAGCGACAGGCCCTTTACAAGCAGTGACCTTGTCGAATGCTTCTTCATACCCATAGCCGTCGGGATGCCAATCCTGGTGTTCCTGTTCCGGCAATCCGAAGAGCTGAAGAACGCCCATGCAGAGCTTGCCAGCCTCAACGAACAAACGAGGAAGGCCTATCAGCGGCTTCGGCTATCGCATGAAATCATGGTCTATACGGCCGCCCATGACAGCATGACCGGCCTGCTCAACCGCGAGAGCTTCCTCGAACACCTGCGAGATGCCATCGCCAATCGGGAACAGGACGTTCTTCTGCTAGCCGATGCGGACAATTTCAAGCAGATCAACGACCGCCTGGGTCATCTGCGAGGCGACGATGCGCTCGTGGAGATTTCACGCGCCATCCGCATGACGGTCCGGCACGAAGATGTGGTCGGCCGCTTAGGCGGCGAGGAGTTTGGCGTTCTTTTGAAAGGCATTAGCCTGACACGCGCAATGGAAATTGCCGAAAAGATCAGGCGGCAGGTCGAAGCCATACCATGGCGGCGCAGCACACCGGACATGGAATGCCTTACCGTCAGCATCGGCGTTGCCGCAATAGGCAAGGACATCGGCACCGCGGCTGCGGCTTTGGAGCGGGCGGATCACTGTCTTTACGCAGCCAAGAAACAGGGGCGCAACCGCGTTACCTGTCACGATCCCAGGTTTCATTGCGAAGAGATCACAGTGCGTCCAAGACAATGGCGCCGTCGCGTCGCTTGACCTTTCAACTTCCGATCACACGGGGCGTTACCAGCGAGTCCGCTCACCCGGCGCGGCAGGCTCGATGGCGAGCGCGTGCACCCGGCCGCTCTTAAGCTCATCTGCCAACACGTCATTCACAGCGCGGTGTCGCTCGATCCGACTCATGCGGGCAAAAGCAGAAGCTTCGATCCTGATGCGGAAATGCGTCTCGCCGCTGCCGTCAAATACCTCCTCCTTGCCGCCAACAGTATGGTGATGGCCGGCGTGAAGATGGCTCTCGTTGACGACGAATAGCCGCTCCGGAGAAAACGCCTGTCTCAGTTTTGCTTCTATTGAGGATTTTATGGACAAATCCGTCTCCTGACACCATATGGGGAACGTTCCTGCATGAGTCCCAACCTTTGCCAAATGTCAATTCTTGCTTCACGGCGGGCAACCGCCATAATCGGCTTTGATTTGGTACCAGGACAAGCATGAAACTTAACTCGAAATACTTCGAGAAGATACGCATCCGCCCCGAGCCGCAGTCGCAGACTCAAGCCGACGCGCCGTGCTGCCAATGGGATGGTTGCGACCAGCCGGGTGTACACCGTGCGCCGGTTGGTCGGCACAGGGAGGGCGAGTATTTTCGGTTTTGCTTCGAGCATGTGAGGCAATACAACAAAAATTATAACTATTTCTCTGGACTCAAGGACAGCGAGATTGCGCGCTTTCAGAAGGAAGCGATGACCGGTCACCGACCGACCTGGAAGATGGGCTCCAACGACTCCGGGCACGCAGCCCCCGATTCTGCACCCTTCCGCTCCGGCCACGCTGCCTATTATCGCCGCATCGGCGATCCGTTCAATCTGTTCGGGCGGACGGACAACGCATCCGAGGCATCAACCCAGAGACCGCTGAGGCCGCTTGAGGCCAAAGCGCTGGAAACACTGGGCCTGAATGCCGATGCATCTGGCGCAGATATCAAGGCGCGCTATAAGACGTTGGTGAAGCGCCACCATCCGGATGCCAATGGCGGTGACAGAGGTTCCGAAGCCCGCTTGCAAGACGTGCTTCAGGCCTACCGGCTCCTAAAGCAGGCGGGTTTCTGTTAGGCCCCGTCTCTGCTAAGAGGCCAATCGAAATAACAGGCGGCGCGGGCAGATGCACGCGCGCGCTGGAGGTATGATGAACAAGATTGACCGCGATATTGCCAATCTGCCGGACACAACCGTGTCGGTGAAAGATACATTCGGCTTTGATTCGAACATGGTAGTGCCCGCCTACTCGGTGGCTGATCCCCATGTGCCGGACACGGACCCAGATTATCTTTTCGACAAGCAGACGACCCTGGCGATCCTCGCAGGCTTCACCTACAACCGCCGCGTCATGATCTCGGGCTATCACGGCACGGGCAAATCGACGCATATCGAACAGGTCGCGGCGCGCCTCAAATGGCCCTGCGTACGCATCAATCTCGATAGCCACGTGAGCCGTATCGATCTGGTCGGCAAGGACGCCATCGTCGTCAAGGACGGCAAGCAGGTGACGGAATTCCGCGATGGAATTCTTCCCTGGGCCTATCAGAACAATGTGGCGTTGGTCTTTGACGAGTACGATGCCGGCCGCCCGGACGTCATGTTCGTAATCCAGCGCGTGCTGGAATCATCCGGCCGTTTGACGCTGCTCGACCAAAGCCGCGTCATCCGGCCGCATCCTGCGTTCCGCCTCTTCGCGACGGCCAACACGGTGGGCCTCGGTGATACGACCGGCCTTTATCACGGCACGCAGCAGATCAACCAGGCGCAGATGGATCGTTGGTCGATCGTCACCACGCTCAACTACCTTCCCCATGACGACGAGGTGGCCATCGTCCAGGCGAAGGCCAAGCACTATCAGAACGAGGAAGGTCGCGAGACGGTGAGCCGCATGGTACGAGTGGCTGACATGACACGCTCGGCTTTCATGAACGGCGATCTTTCCACAGTCATGAGCCCGCGCACGGTGATCATGTGGGCAGAGAACGCCGAGATATTCGGCGATGTTGGTTTTGCCTTCCGCCTTACCTTCCTTAACAAGTGTGACGAGCTCGAACGGGTTATTGTGGCAGAGTTCTACCAGCGTGCCTTCGGTGAGGAACTCGCCGAGTCGGCAGCCAATGTCGTGCTGAGCTAGGATATGCAATGCGCTATGAAGGTGGATGTCATTGCGGGAGCTTGCGGTTCTCGGTCGATGTCGATCTGGCGAACCCAATAACCTGCAACTGCTCCTATTGCAGGCAGCGTGGGAGCATCCTGGTCTTCACCTCCGCCGACAATTTCATGCTGGAGAGTGGTGAGGAGAAGCTGACCGAGTACCGCTTCAATACCATGCAGATCCAGCATCTTTTCTGTTCGGTCTGCGGGATGGAGTCTTTCGCGCGCGGCCAGATGCCCGATGGTGCCAGGATGGTGGCCGTCAATGTGCGCTCGCTCGATGGCGTTGATCTGGACAACCTGGAAACAACCCAGGTGGATGGCCGTTCCCGCTAGGTGGATGAACCCGTGAGCCAATCGAACCGCAGACCAGGACAACCGCAGGAGGCCCCGCTTGATCCGTTCAAGCGGGCTGTGGCCGCCTCTGTTCGGGCTATCGCAGGCGAGCGCGAGCTGGAAGTATCCTTTTCCAAGGACAAGCCAGCGCTTTCGGGCAGCCACGCCCGGCTTCCCGAGCCTTCCAAAAAGCCAACGGCGGAGGCTCTGAGGGTTACCAGAGGCCTTGGCGATTCCATGGCGCTGCGGCGGGCCTGTCACGATATCCGGCTGCACAGCCGCCTTGCCCCCCAGGGAGGGCAGGCCCGAGCGATCTTCGATGCCGTCGAGCAGGCGCGAGTCGAAGCAATCGGAGCACGGTCCATGCAGGGGGTCTCCGACAACCTGGCGGCGATGTTGGAAGACAAATTCGCACGCGCCAACCTTGCCGATATTACCAACCGCGAGGATGCCCCGCTTGAGGAGGCCGTCGCGCTGCTGGTGCGCGAGAAGCTCACTGGACGGCCGACCCCCAGCAGCGGCGCCCGGGTTTTGGAACTTTGGCGCGACTGGATCGAGGAAAAGGCAGGAAGTAATCTTGAGGAGCTTCTGCCGCACATAAACAACCAGAACGCCTTCGCGCGTGCTGTACGCGACCTTCTCGGCTCCATGGACATGGGCGAGGAACTGGACGAAGAACAGGCGCAGGAAAGCGAGGAGGAGGCGGAGCCGCCGCAGGGCGAAGACAGTTCCGAAGAGGGCGGTGAGGACGAGGCAGAAGGGGAGCGCTCCCAGGCCGAGGAAGCGGACGCATCTGCGGACGAGGACGAGGCAGGCGAGAGTGATGCAGCCGCTACAACCGCCGAGGAAGTCACGGAACAGGAGGATCTCGACGCGGAGACGCCGGGCGAAGCGAGACGCCCCGAGAGCTTGTTCGATCAGGCTACCCATCAGATGGATTACCGTGTCTTCACCACCGAGTTCGACGAGGTGGTTGGCGCGGAAGAACTTTGCGACGAGGAAGAGCTGGACCGGTTGCGCGCCTTTCTCGACAAGCAACTTGCAAATCTGCAAGGCGTTGTGGGACGCCTGGCCAACCGTCTTCAGCGTCGCCTGATGGCGCAGCAGAACCGTTCCTGGGAGTTCGACCAAGAAGAAGGCGTGCTAGACACAGCGCGTCTGCCCCGACTCATCATCGACCCCATGCAGCCGCTCTCCTTCAAACAGGAGCGGGACACGAACTTTCGCGATACTGTTGTTACGCTGCTTATCGACAATTCCGGCTCGATGCGCGGCCGTCCGATCTCTGTTGCAGCCACCTGTGCCGATATCCTGGCGCGCACGCTTGAGCGCTGCGGCGTCCGCGTTGAATTACTTGGCTTCACGACCCGCGCGTGGAAGGGCGGGCAGTCGCGCGAGAAGTGGCTGAAGGAAGGCAAGCCGCCGTCACCGGGCCGCCTCAACGATTTGCGCCACATCATCTACAAATCCGCGGACGCGCCGTGGCGGCGCTCCCGGCGCAATCTTGGGCTGATGATGCGCGAGGGGCTGCTCAAGGAGAATATCGACGGCGAGGCACTGCTGTGGGCTCACCATCGCCTCATCGCCCGACCCGAACAGCGCAAGATCCTGATGATGATCTCGGACGGCGCGCCAGTCGATGATTCCACGCTTTCCGTCAATCCCGGCAACTATCTGGAGCGCCACCTGCGCGGCGTGATCGAGCTTATCGAGACGCGCTCGCCCGTCGAACTGCTTGCGATCGGTATCGGCCATGATGTCACGCGCTATTACCGGCGCGCCGTCACCATTGTCGATGCAGAGGAGCTCGCCGGCGCGATGACGGAGCAGCTAGCCGCGCTCTTTGCTGAGGAAGGCCCGCGCCGCGGCGGCGAGGTCCACCGGCGCCTTCGTCGTGCAGGCTAGCGCAACTCTGCCCTTGCGGCCGCTCGCGCTGCTCAGAGTCGGCCTTTTTCTTCTTCTCCTTCTTTCGATTCCCGTCGTTCCATCTGCATATGGTCAGGAGACCGCAGAAGTGGCAGCGCGGACGCTTGCCATCAGTACGCGGCCGATTGCCTCCTTCCGCATTGGCTCGTCCGAAACGCGCTTCGGCGCTCTGGAGTTTGTCGGCGGTCTGGAAATGAGGTCCCGCGACCGTGATTTCGGGGCCATTTCCGCCTTTCGCTTCCTCGATGCCAGGAAGCGTTTTATCGGAGTTACGGACACCGGGTTTTGGTTCTTCGGCAGGCTCTCGCATGACAGCGAAGGGCGGCCTGCGGGGATCGATGATTTCCTCATGACGCCGATGATGGTTACCGAGGGAAGGCTCAGCACCGAGAAGTGGGAAACGGACGCCGAATCCCTCGCTGTTCGAGGCAGGACAGCGGTGGTCGGTTTCGAACGGCGCCACCGGCTGGCTGAATACCGCCTCGATCCGCCCAATATGGGGGCGCCGCTAGCCGATCTCGACTTTCTCATTCCTTCATACGAATTGCGCGCCAACCGGGGCTTCGAAACACTGGCCTTTGCACCGGAGGAAGGCCCGCTTGCCGGCGCTCTGATTGCCATTACGGAACGCAGCATAAACAAGCAGGGCAACATTTTCGCTGCTATCCTTGATGGTCCGATGAAAGGCATTTTCACGGTTGCCCGCAGCGATGGGTTCGACGTTACTGACGGCGCGTTCCTGCCGGATGGCGACCTCATCCTTCTGGAAAGGCGCTTTACCCTTGCCTCGGGAGTGGCCATGCGCCTGCGCCGCATTCCGGCAGCGGAGATCCGTCCGAACGGCGTCGCTGACGGGCCTGTCCTGCTTGAAGCGGATATGGGCTACCAGATCGACAATATGGAAGCGCTGGACATCTGGCAGCGAGCCGATGGGGCAATCATGCTCTCGCTCATGTCAGACGACAATCATTCGATCCTTCAGCGCAATCTTTACCTGGAGTTCCGGCTTCGCGACGAGGCAGAGTGATTCGCACTATATGGCGGCCTCTTGCGCGCCCAAACTTCTAACCATTGGCAGGAGCACCAGCCCGAGGGCGAAAAGCGCGAGGATGGGAGTAACGCCGAGCCGCTGTGCATCCTGAGCAGAAAAGGAAAACAGATCGCTGGAGAAATAGGCCGTTGCCGCGGCTACGGAGAGGGGGCCGATGAAGGTCGTTGCTTTGCCCGAAAGGGCGTAAAGGCCGAATGCTTCCGTCACCTGGCCGCGCGGAGCCTGATCGACCAGGAGCGTGCGCGAAGCTGCCTGGATCGAACCTCCCGCTGCACCAATCAGCGCTCCGGCGGTGAAGAACACCATGTCCGGAATGAACGAGCCGGCTACACCGACCGGAATGAAGAACACTTGGTCCGCCGTGGTGGAGATGACGAGCACACAGCAAAAGCATAAGGTGAGGATCGACGCGCTAACCACCGCCTTTGGCCCGAAAGCCTGGTCCATGCGCCCGCCCAGCCACGCGCCCAGTGCCCCTGTTATGTTGGCAAGTATGCCGAAAATACCGATCTGCGTGATGGACCAGCCAAGCACGCCGGCCGCATAGATGCCGCCAAACGCGTATAGCGCATTGAGGGCGTCGCGGTAGAACATCGAGGAGGCGAGAAAGCTGAAATAGCTGCGCTCCGACGGCAGGCGGCGCAAAGTGGCGCCAAGCTGCCGCAGGCCTTTTTCAATTGCCCCGGAAAAATTGCGGCGCGTCTGATCGGGTGTGAAGAGGAACATGGGCAGGACAAAGATAAGATACCACAGGGCCGTCAGCGGACCTGCCGCCCTGTCCCCTTCCCGCTGCGCCGGATCGAGGCCGAGAATTGGCTCCAGCCCCAGGAGCGTAAGCCCGCTTTCCGGCGATGCGCTCATGAAGCCCAGCATGAGAACCAGCGATAGCAGCCCACCCACATAGCCGAGCCCCCATGCCGATCCTGATAACCGGCCAAGCTGCGCACGCGGCACCAGATCAGGCATCATGGCATTGTTGAATACCGCCGCGAACTCCATACCGAATACGGCCAGCGCCACGAGGATGAGTACCGGCAACAGGTTTTCCATCCCCGGCGTCGCAAACCAGAGTGCGGCGCAGGCCACGGCTCCAAGGACAGAAAAGCCGAAGATCCAAGGCTTGCGCGGACCTGAAGCATCGGCGATCGCTCCGAGCACTGGCGATGAAAGTGCGATCATGAGGCCGCCGATCCCCGTCGCCAGCCCCCATAGCTCCTGCCCGCGCGCGGCATCGGGAGCAACCGCTGCCGCGAAATAGGGGGCGAAGACAAAGGTGATGATGAGCGTGTGGAACGGCTGCTGCGCCCAATCGAACAGCATCCAGCCCCAGATGCCACGCCGGTCCGTCTTCGCCCCGCTTTCCTCAAGCGCGGATTGTGCTGCCCTGATCAACCGCCTAGATCCGCCATCAGCCCTGCTGCGACGCTGAGACATGAGACGGTTATCTCGCCGCTCTCCGCAAGTGATTGCAGCCTTTCGCGCACGCGCGCCACTCTCTCGCCGCCCGCCTTAGCCCAGCTTGCGGCCGGATCGTCGGCATCAGGATGGCCTGACAGCGCTGCGACGGTGATGCTCCGCCGTGCCTGGTTGATCCGGTCAAGCGCCTGCGCCAGCGCCAGACCGTCATAATAATCCGACGGCATGATGGAGCTTGCTGCAGCGTCAATACGGTTGAGGCGGAAGATCTCGCTGACGTGGAAGAATGCGGCAGCGGCCCTTGCAGGTTCGGTCTCCGCCATGTCGGTGGCCAGCGCGATGTCCGGCAGAAGGGCGGATACTTCGAGGAAGCCAAGCCGCTCCGCCAGATGCCCGGGTACGCCTTCGCCGTTAAGGCGCATGCTTTCCTTCGCTATCTCCTCGGCAAGGAAAGGCGGCAGGCGAGGCGTAAGCACAGGCTCAAGCGCCTCCCGTGCCGCTGCCAGCCGGCCGATGCGCTCACCCGTGGAGCCTTCACCGGAAGCATTCTTGAGCTGCCAGGCTGTCGCCGACATGATCAGCCGCCATACCCGCTGATAAAGCTCAAGCTGCACCTGCCCATCGATCCGGTTATCCAACGCATCTATCTCGGCAAAGAGCGAAGGCAGGTTGAAGCCATCGCGCACAACCGCATAGGCTTCGACGATCTCGTGTGCCGGGCGGCCCGTCATGTCCTGCAAGCGCGTCACGAAAGTGGGGCCGCCGCGGTTGATCACGTCATTGGCAAGCTCGGTGGCGATGATTTCGCGCCGCAGCCGGTGACCACGGATCTCGTCCGCGTATTCCTCTCTCATCTTCTCCGGGAAATAGGCGAAAAGATCAACCTCGAAGTGCGGCTCATCGGGCACCGTGCTTGCAACCAGCGCATCAGAAAGCACAAGCTTGGCATAGGCGAGCAGCACGCCGGTCTCTGCCCGTGTCAGCGCGTCGCCGCGACTCTGGCGCTCGGCCAGCGCCTCCGGCCCAGGCAGAAACTCCACCGCCCGATCCAGGTGCCCCTGCTGCTCGAACAGCGCCATCATTCGCGCCTGATGCGGCAGCTCCGAAAGGCCGCGGTTTTCCACCAGCGAAATTGCAAGCGTCTGACGGTAGTTGTTCCTGAGGACGAGCTGAGCCACCTCGTCGGTCATGTCTGCCAGGAGCTTGTCGCGCGCCGGACGCTCAAGTGTCCCGCTCCTAAGGGCAGCGGCGAGCGCGATCTTGATGTTCACCTCAAGGTCGGACGAATTGACGCCGGCGGAATTGTCGATTGCGTCGGAGTTGCAGCGGCCGCCCTGTAGATTGAACTCGATGCGTCCGCGCTGCGTCATGCCCAGATTAGCGCCTTCGCCGATGACCCGAGCCCGCACCGCCTTGGCCTCTACGCGAATCCCGTCATTGGCGCGGTCGCCGACATCGGCATCCGATTCATCGCTGGCGCGCACATAGGTGCCGATGCCGCCGAACCAGAGAAGATCCACCGGCGCTGTGAGAATGGCGCGCATGATCTCCGCTGGCGAAGCGGTGAGCTTGTCGATGCCGATCGCCGCAGCCGCCTCGCCGGAGAGAGTCACCTGCTTCTGCGAGCGGGAGACGATCATCCCGCCCTTGGATAGCTTGGAGTTGTCGTAATCCTGCCAGCTCGAACGCGGCATTTCGAAAAGCCGCTTGCGCTCCGCATAGGAAATCGCGGGGTCCGGATCCGGATCGATGAAGATGTCGCGGTGATCGAAGGCCGCGACAAGGCGCGTCATGGGCGAACGCAACATTCCGTTGCCGAAGACGTCGCCGGACATATCGCCGACGCCAACGGCGGTGAAGGGTTCGGTCTGGATGTCCCTGTTCAATTCGCGGAAGTGCCGTTTCACCGCTTCCCACGCGCCACGCGCTGTGATGCCCATCTTCTTGTGGTCGTAGCCCGCCGAGCCTCCGGAGGCGAAAGCATCGTCGAGCCAGAAGCCATGTTTCCGGCTTATCTCATTGGCAGTGTCGGAGAAGGTAGCCGTGCCCTTGTCGGCGGCAACCACGAAATAAGGGTCATTGTCGTCATGACGGACTACGCCATCAGGCGGCACCACCGCATCTTTCTCCAGATTGTCGGTTACGGAGAGCAGCGACGTGATGAAGTTGACATAGGCTTTACGTCCCGCCTCGAAGATTTCCTGCCTTTCACCGCCGGCGGGCAAACGGCGGGGATAGAAACCTCCCTTTGCACCCACGGGAACGATGACGCTGTTCTTCACCTGCTGCGCCTTGACGAGGCTCAACACCTCTGTCCGGTAATCCTGCGCACGGTCAGACCACCGCAAGCCACCGCGCGCAATCGGGCCGTAGCGCAGGTGAATGCCTTCCACTTCCGGCCCATATACAAAGACCTCGCGCCAAGGCCGCGGTTGCGGCAGGCCCTCGATCGATCGCGAATCCAGTTTCAACGCCAGTGACTGCTCACCGTACGCCCCCCCTAACGCATAGTGATTCGTCCGCAAGGTCGATTTGATGAGGTTGAGGAACCGGCGGATGATGGCGTCGTCCTCGATGTTCGGCACGTTTTCCAGCGCGGTCTGGATTTCTTCCTCGATCCGCTGCGCCGCGCCTGCCGTGGCCGCGCCTTGGCGCGCCGGATCGAACCGCGCGGCAAAGAACTCGATCAGCTTCGCGGCTATGGCGGGATGGCGATTCAGAGTGTCGGCTATGAAGCCCTGGCTCTGGGGGACCCCCATCTGATGAAGGAAGCGGCTATAGGCCCGCAACACGGCTATATCGTCAACCCTGAGCTGGGCGCGCTGTGCCAGCGCGTTCAGATTGTCATTATCCTTTTCCAGCCGCCAAACGGACAGGAATAGCTCATCGAAAAGAGCGCCCCCGTCGGACAGGTCGATGGGATCGCCGAAGGCGCTCTCCAGTTCCATATCGTGAAGGATTATCCGTTTCTCCTCAGCTTTGCCGAGTTCGAACGTCCGCTCGCTGATGACCCGGAAGCCCATGTTCTCCAACAGCGGAACCCGCCGGCTGAGAGTAACTGCAACCCCGAAGTGGTAGATCTTTAATGCCGCCTGAGTTTCACCCTGCCCCTCGCGCCTGTAAAAGTCGATCGAAATCGGATCGTCAGCGGAAACGCCCTGGATGCGTTGTGCATCGAAGAGCGCGGTCGCCGGGCTGAAGGCGTTGCGATAGCTCTCGGGGAAGCTTGCGGCGATTGCGGCAATGTCTTCAGGCGCCCCTTCATCCTCTACGGTCTCGCGCAATGCGTCGTCCCAGGTCCGGATGATGTCCCGGATGGCCGCCTCCAGCACCGCCGGCTCGACGCGCGGAGTCTTGCCGCCAGAGCGGCCGATGATGAAATGGATGCGAGCCAGCGTTCCTTCCGGGAAAGCCGGGTAATAGGCAGAAAGACGCCCCTCGAAAACGCCCCTCAGATAGTTGCCGATCTCGACCTTGACCTGGGAATCGTACCGGTCGCGCGGGACGAACACGATTATGGAAACAAAACGATCGAACTGGTCAACTCGGTATAGTACTCGCACCCGAGGTCTATCTCCGAGCGCCAGTATTGCCTGCACATGCTCATACAGAGTGGGCAGGTTGATCTGGAACAGTTCATCGCGAGGGAAGGATTCCAGAATGTTGATCAGCGCCTTCCCGTAATGATCCTCCGGAGCAAAGCCGGAGCGCGCAATCACAGCCTCGACTTTCGCCCGCAGATACGGAATACTCAGGACCGATCGGGTATAGGCGGTGGATGTGAAAAGTCCGACTATGCGCAGCTCTCCCGTCAGTTCTCCCTCATCGGAAAAGGTCTTTACGCCGACATAGTCGAGATATGCGCGACGGTGCACCGCCGATTTGGCGTTGGCCTTGGTAACGATGATGGGCTCTGGCCCATGCAGGAACGCGCGTATCTCAGGGGTGGTGGATACCGCATCGTCGTCCCCGCGCCTCAGGACCCGCACATTGGGGTCCGCCAGTATGCCCAAGCCTTCCTCGCCAGCGCGCTCCAGCGTACCGTTGTCCTTCCCGCCGACATATCTGAACTCACGCATGCCGAGAAATGTGAAATTTTCGTTGCGCAGCCAGTCGAGGAACGCGATGGCCTCAGCCACTGCCTGCGCATCGAGCGGCACGGCGGGATTGCGCAACTTGGCTATCTCCTGGTCGAGGCGCGCCAGCATCGGCTTCCAATCCGTAACGGCCGCGCGCACCTGTCCAATGATCTGCATGAGCCGCCCGCGCAGGGTACTACAAGCTTCCGCCGACAGGCGCGGTAAATGGATGTGGATAAGGCTGATGCGTGCGCCATCCGCTACCGCCTCATCGACAATCTTGGCAACGCCATCCGCACCACGCTGTACCGAAAGCACCGGATGCACCACCAGCGTAGGCTCAGCCCATGTCTCGACAATCTCGCCAAGAACCGAATCGAAAAGGAATGGCATGTTGTCATTGACAACGGTTACCGCCGTAACGGCCCGCCCGTTACGCAGAATGCCTGAATCGGCTTCAATGGTGACAACGGTTTTCCCGAGGCGATGCTCTTTCAAAGCCGTCAATGCCACTGTCGCCGCACGCGCCAGGGCTTCCTCGCTGTAGCTTGCAAGATCCTCCGCCGCTGCATGCGCACGCAGGAGCCTGCGAAGGCGTTCCGTCTCGCCTTCCATTGCCATACCACTGGCGCCGGATGGTTGCAGGGAATTGGACTTGATGCTCATCGGGCACCCTTTCTTGAAAATAGATATATCGTAATTCGCAATGGGGCCAGCCTGGCGACCCCATGGGCGTCAACCGCCCGTCAGCGGCTCAAATCCTTCGCCTGTAATGGTGTAATAATCATGACGCAGGGCTGCTTTCTCGCTGCTGCCTTAAGGAAGAGCCTTCTGGACAAAAGGCCCCATTACCAACCTGCCTCTACCGCATGCCGCCAATAAGAGGAAGCTTCCTTCAACCCGGTCGCTAAGCCTTGCATCAGTGGAAGCATCCGCCTCCGGCTGCGATTATCGCATGACGACGAAGCGCGTGCGCCTGGTAAGCAGAGGCAGGATGCGCGCCATCACACGCGGGCAGACAGCAATGCAGCCTTCTGTCGGTTGCAAGCCTTCATGCGCAATGTGGAGAAATATCGCGCTGCCGCGGTAGCGCCGGCGGGGCAGCGTATTCCAGTCGAGCACGATGCAGACATCGTAAAGCCTGTCACTACGCCGCATCTTTTCGTGGCTTGCGCGAAAAGGCAAAGGCACCGGTCGGTTGTAGTTCGGGTCCTCCGGCGCGTCGCACCAGCCAAAGCCGGGCAGGACCGGCAATGAAGGCAGTCGTACAGGCCCTATGCCGTTGCGCCGGCGGTCCCTCCGGAAGAGGACGCCCAGCGGCCTGAGAGTGGCGAGCGGGGTGGCGCCGTCCCCCTCACGCTTCAGCGCGGTGATCCCGGAACGACCTAGCGAGCACGGAACGGTTAGGCCGCCGATGCGAAGAAACCCTTGTGTGGGCTTGCCCGGCCGCTGCCGCACGGAAATGGCGCAGCCATCAGCATGCCTTTTTTCCACTCCAGTGGCCGCAGGACGTTTCTGGAGTATAATCGACGTGGCAGACAAATAATGCTTGGGGGTTCCTGCTTGCGATTTGTAGAGCATAAGGGGACGTTCCGAGAGAAGGGGTCGGGGTCAATGTTATCCAATGACGAAACAATGGACTGCACATGACGGCACGCACCATCCTGATTGTCGACGATGATGATGACCTGCGCTCGATGCTGGTCGAACAACTGGCTCTGTATGAAGAATTCGCGCTTCTGCAAGAGGCAACGGCAACCAAGGGCGTCCAGACGGCGCGCAGCTCCATGGTGGACCTCGTCATCATGGATGTCGGCCTGCCAGATATGGACGGGCGCGAAGCAGTAAAACTACTGCGCAAGGGGGGATTCCGCGCACCCATCATCATGCTGACGGCACAAGATACCGATTCGGACACGATTCTGGGGCTGGAGGCAGGCGCTAACGACTATGTGACGAAACCTTTCCGGTTTGCCGTGCTTCTGGCGCGCATCCGGGCACAGATGCGCCAGCACGAACAGAGCGAGGATGCCAAATTCACCGTCGGACCATACACGTTCCGGCCGAGCCAGAAGCTTTTGACGGACGCTCGGGGAGGCAAGATCCGCCTGACGGAGAAGGAAACCGCTATCATCAAGTATCTTTATCGCGCGGACCAGAAGGTCGTCACCCGCGATGTCCTTCTGGAGGAGGTGTGGGGCTACAATTCCGGCGTGACCACACACACGCTGGAGACCCATGTCTACCGTCTGAGACAGAAGATTGAACACGATCCTTCCAAAGCGCGGATTCTTGTGACAGAAAGCGGCGGATATAAGCTCGTTCCCTGACAGCGGGCAGGACAACGCATAACCACGGGACAATCCGGGAACGAAAACCGCCATGGCGCTGGACGATGACATTCGCATCCTGTCCGGCGTGAGACTCTTCGAGGGCTTCACGCGCGAGCAGCTACGCCTCATCGCCTTTGGCGCAGAGACAATCTCTCTGTCTGCCGGACGCAAGCTCTATGCTGAGGGCGCACCGGCAGATTGTGCCTTTGTCGTGGCTTCCGGGGAAGTCGCGCTTTATCGTCAAGCCGGCGGCAGCCGTAAGATATTCTCCGTTCACGGCCCCGGCACCATTCTGGGCGAACTGGCGCTTATCGCCGAGACAGAACGTCTCACCAGCGCGGTGGCTCAAACCGATATGAAGGTGATCCGTCTTGGCCGCTCGCCATTCCACCGCATCCTGGAAGAGTATCCCGAAACCGCAATCATGCTTCATAGCCGCCTTTCGGCCGATCTGGAAAGCATGCTGGACCAGTTTGGAGCCGTGGCGTCCAAGCTGACCCGCTAGAGCATCTGGCTGTGATGGAAAGACCAAACGAGCCAAGCTTCGCCCATCTTCGCCCGGTACAGCACGCCTAAAAAAGCCTGCCCTTCAAGCGATCCGGCGACGCTCACTCTTCTATTACCAACATCGAATTCACTGTTGCAATCGGCCAGGAGTTCGGCCATATAAGCCCCGCTTGCGGTTTTCACCGCGTGAGCGGGTGTAGCTCAGGGGTAGAGCACAACCTTGCCAAGGTTGGGGTCGTGGGTTCGAATCCCATCGCCCGCTCCAGTTTTCTCATAATTGTCAAGGGTTTAGCTCGGCGACTTTAGGGTCGCCGCCCTTGCTCTAACTCCGAGATACCACCGAGATACCACGCCTCGACGGAAGCGCGCCGCAGACGGCGTGGCTCCTAGCGGAATCTCGAAGCCCTTATTCGGAGTCAACGTGCAGGATTCCATCATTACTTGCATTCAGAGCAAGTACTGATGGTTGCAGGCGTGAAGCAAGAAGTTTACCCTTATTTATCAACGGTCCTCGAGACATCTCGGCGACTGTCGGCTAGCCCCGATAACGAGCTCTTTGCAGCGCAAGCATGAGAGGCGTCTGACGTCAGCCAATTCTCATGACCTCGCCGAGGTCGCATTCGACCGGGGGCTAAAACCAGGCGATAGCATCGACGTGTCCGGCCCGTATGGAGAATTCCACGTCCAGCCAACGCAACGCGAGATGGTCTTCGTGGGCGGCGGTGTCGGTATGGCACCGCTTCGCGCTATGATCCATGAGCAGCTTGCGCGCGGCACAAGCCGCAAGATGTCTTATTTCTACGGTGCCCGGTCGGTGGCCGATCTTTTCTATGTTGAGGAATTCGAGGCCCTCGCTGCGCAGCACGAGAACTTCGACTGGACGGTGGCCCTTTCAGACCCCGCGCCGGGTGACCGTTGGCGGGGCGCGACCGGCTTTATTCACGAGGTCTTGCAGAAGGCCATGAGCGACCATCCGGCCCCCGACGAATGTGAATATTATCTCTGCGGACCGCCGGTGATGATCTCTGCCGTGCTCTCCACGCTCGACGATCTGGGCGTGGAGCCGCAATCTATCTTCAACGACGATTTCGGGAGCTGAGGACATGAACAAGTTCCATCTCACTCGGCGTCAGGTCATCGCAGGCGGCCTTGCAGCGGCAACGGCACTTGCCTTTCCGGCGCTCGCCCGCTCCGCATCTCCGGCTTTGGCAATCGGCGGCCCGGCCTTCGGCACCTCCTGGAAGGCCGTGTTGAGTGCCGCGGCCAACGCAGGCGTGCTTCAGACGGCCCTGCAGGAGACGCTTGCGCGGATCGACCGGCTGATGTCGCCATGGCGCCGCGACAGCGCCATCACAGCATTCAACGAGAGGCGAAGCCGGGACTGGCAGCCGATCGACAGCGAAATTGCGACGGTCGTTCGGGCGGCACTGTCGGTTCGGGGCGCCAGCGAGAGAGCATTCGACATCGCCGTCGGACCGCATGTAGGACGCTGGGGCTTCGGTCCAATTGCGGCAGCAGCGGTTCCCCAAGACGCCGAGATTCTGGCTTCGGATTCTGCCCTTTGCAAATCTCACCCTGAAGTGACCGTCGACCTCTGTGGGATTGCCAAGGGTTATGCGCTTGACCAGATGGTGAGTGTGCTGCGTGAACACGGCGAGGAGAATTTTATCGTCGACCTGGGCGGAGAAGTCGCTGCGCTTGGACATCATCCGAACGGGCGTTCATGGCAGATTGCGGTGGAGGATCCCCGCCACGGCCATGTCCGTTCGGCCGAAATCATTGCCCTCGCTGGGCGGGCAATCGCTACGTCGGGCGACAAGGTCAACGGCTATACGCTTGGCGGAAGGCGCTACAGCCACATTATCGATCCGACCACAGAGGAACCCGTAGAGGGGGCCGCTGCATCGGTCTCCGTCATCGCCGACAACGCCATGCTGGCCGACGGATGGGCAACTGCGCTCGTGTCCGCGGGCGTCAAAGGCCCTGCGCTGGCCCAGCGAAATGGGCTGGACGCGCTTTTCCTTTTCAACGAGGAAGCGAGCCTTCGACGTGTCGCAGTCGGTCGCTTCGATGAGCACTTGGCCTGAGGAGGAACGGACATGGAGCTTGTCATCGCGCCGCTGATAGTCATTCTGGCAACAGGCGGTCTTGCCCTGGGACTGATGGTTCGTGGCCGCGTACTTCAGACCTCCTGCGGGGGGATGGCCTGCCTACCTGACGATGCGCGTTGTGCGGGATGCCCGAAGCGGACTCAGCAGGTTCAGAGCGATGACTGACATTATCGCCAGCGTCATGTGAACCGATTATCTGACGCTCGACACCGAGATGCCGATCCGTCAGGCTGCCGGGCTGCTGCACACGACCGGCCAGGAAGCAGCACCGGTCGTGGACGCGTCAGGAGCCCTTGTCGGAATTCTGACGCAAAAGGACTGCTTCCGCCCCGCCATGATGGCGAGCTACTACCGGCAGTGGCGGGGCACCGTGGGCGACCAGATGAGCCGCCCTGTTAAGACCATCGAGGCTGAAGCAGACATCGTCGCCGCCGCCGAGATGTTCCTCTCAGAGCCGCACCGAGCCTTTCCTGTGCTTCGATCAGGACAGATGATCGGGTTGTTGCGCCGCGAAGATGTTCTCGGCCGTTTGCTCAACCTGGGTTAGCCGAGAGGTACGAGGATCGCGCCAGCGCTCATAAGATCTAGTGATCCGATCAACATCCCGACCTTGCGTTCCGGATGACGATCCGGATCATTGGGCTGCCCCTAAAGTCACCGATTCCCTGACTTGGTAGGGTGTCGTGTCGATATGCACTCGGCAAAGGCTTCACCAGATGCATCGGCAATATGCATGGAGGGCTTCTGTCGCAATGCAAGCGTTCACTCGAACAGCATTTTCACTGTCTGTGATGACGGCGAGGACACGCCAGAGACCCAGCGTGGGCGTTGGCCCTGCAAGACTGCGGCAAAAGCAGGGTGACGATCTCTCAGCCGCAACGTGTGTTCAATTGCGTTAGATTTGCACGAGTTCACCCGTCGCAACGACGTCAATTCCCGCTGCGTTGGCTTCGTCCGTATCGATGTGCACTTCCGTGAACGCATTGTCACCCACGCGCACGAGGGTCCGTCCGAAGGTAAGGCCACGATCGGGGTCGCCGACGCGAACGTCGACGTACTCGCCGTCTTCAATGCCCAGACGCTTTGCGTCGACGGGGTTGGTGTGGATGTGCCTGGCCGCGATGATAAGGCCGTCCGTGGTGAAGCTTCCGGAAGGCCCCTCAATCGTGACCTGCGGAGTAGCCTCGAGCTTTCCGCTATCGCGAACGGGCACCTCGATCCCGAGCGCAAAGCTGTCGGTGCGCGACACTTCGATCTGCGTGCGTTGGCGCAGTGGTCCGAGGATCGCGACACGTTCGAGCCTGCCCTTGGGACCGACGAGCGTAACCCGTTCTTTTGCAGCCCAGTGGCCTGGCTGTCTCAAGGCGGTCGCCTGGTTGAGGACATAGCCCTTGCCAAACAGGGCATCGACCGCATCAAGAGAGAGGTGAACATGCCTTGCCGAGACAGCGATGGGCAGGCGTAGCCCGCCACCGGACCTTCCACCCGCGAGTGCTGTCGCTGTCTCGCGGGCGATCATGCGTTGCTCAGCCGTCTCAGTTACCAAGACGCGGACACGCGAACCATAAGCCTGAATCTGCGGCGCCGCTTGTCCCGTCAAGCTCACGGCCATGTTACGGTCGTGGTCAAGCTGTAGGCCCATGAAGGCCAGCCCGTCGCAGATGCGCCGGCGCATAGAGGGGGAATTTTCGCCTATGCCACCGGTGAAAACGATCGCGTCCACCCCTCCCATGGCTGCCGCATATGCGCCGACATATTTTTTGGCGCGGTAGGCGTAGATCTCGATCGCGAGTTGGGCTTGGGGGTCTCCCTCTGCTGCCCGATCCTCAATGTCGCGCATATCAGACGAGCCGGCCAGCCCTTTCAGCCCGCTTTGGTCGTAGAGCGCATCCTCGATCTCCTGCACAGAAAGCCCCAGCTCGCGCGACAGGAAGCCGAACGCGCCGGGATCTACATCTCCAGAACGGGTTCCCATCACCAATCCCTCGAGCGGTGTCATGCCCATCGAACTGTCCATGCTGTGCCCACGATTAACGGCGCAGACGCTGGCCCCGTTTCCAAGATGGATGCTCACCAGTTGGAGATCGGAAAGTGGTCGCCCGATTTCGTCGGCGGCCCTTTCGGCGACGTATTTGTGAGAGGTTCCGTGGAACCCATAACGGCGAAGGCCAGCCTCTCGCCATCTGGCGGGCACCGCGTAGGTTGTCACGAAGGCGGGATTGCTGAGGTGGAAGGCTGTGTCGAAGACCGCCACTTGCGGTATGTCCGGCCACAAGCTGCGGCACAGTTCGACCGCCTTGAGATTGGCCGGGATGTGCAGCGGGGCCAGCGGGGTTAGCGCCTCGATCGCCTCGACCGTTTCGTCATTCACCAGTGTCGGCGAGGAAAATTTGGCACCACCATGGACGATCCTATGGCCGATGGCATCGATTGCGTTGACGCCGAACCGCTTTAGCGCGCCTGGAACACCTTTCAGCGCCTCGCCTGGATTATCAAAGCTGGCCATGCCGCGCTCGTCGGTTTCTCCATGGAGGAAGCGATATTCGCATTCTCCGTCCCGAAAGCGCTCGTAAGAACCTCTGAACACTCCATGGGTCTCTGTCGCCACGCTGAAGACGCCGAACTTGAGGCTGGAGCTGCCGGCGTTGAAGACCAGTGTCTGCATACCGCGTTCCCGTTGGTGGTTTCATGGAAATCTGATCCGTGTCCCAGCCAATGATAGCTCGCCAACCTGATCTTGTTGTATAATGGACCGATCGCCTAAAGTAGGCGCGCCAATACCTGCCCGGCAAGGAAATCTGCGAGGAAGTGCATGACAAAGGCAAGTTCTTGTATGCTGCTCGGATAAGGACGTGGCGTAATCTGGATTGCCGAAGCAGTGAACGAGGTCACAGCCGGACAGGGCCCAGAGCGGTCGGCGCGACGTAATGCCTAAAGCTAGCGGCGCCGCCCGGACCTTATGCACTCAACCAATAGCCGTCTCCCGCCATGACAAACGACCCAACCATGGCAGCGACCTGCGGTGCACCTCCATGGTGAGAGGTTACATCGAGACCAGGAGAAGAAGTGAGCAAACTGTTTAATCTTGATCGCTTGATGATAATGACAGGCCTTACCGTTCTGGGTATGTTGTTGGCCATACTCGCGCTGTGGCCGCTTCAAGGCGCAGCCTCGGCTTCTTTTTCGCTCGCCGCTTTGTCACTGGTCTATCTTGCTGGAGGTCTCCCGGCTGCTTTGCGGGCGGCTGTCACTTTGTGGGAAGAGCGTATACTCGACATCGACCTTCTGATGGTGGTTGCTGCCGTCGCGGCTGCGGCGGTCGGTGCCCCCTTCGAGGGCGGAGTTCTGCTGACGCTGTTCAGTATCTCGACCACTTTGGAGGAACGAGCGCTCGGCCGCGCGCGCCGCGCCATCGAGGCATTGATGGACCTGCGTCCCGAGACAGCGTTAAGGCGTGGTGCGGACGGAACGGTGTCGGAAGTCCCTGCGGCCGATCTCAAAGTGGATGATGTCGTGGTGCTGCGGCCTGGCGCGCGCGTTCCAGCGGACGGTGTGATTGTCGGCGGCCGCGGTTCGCTCGATGAAGCAAACATTACCGGCGAGTCGATGCCCGTCGCGAAACAACCCGGTGCACCGGTCTTTGAGGCGACGGTCAATCTCAACGGCGTACTTGAGGTAACCGTGACAAGGACCGTGGAGGAAAGCACGGTGGCACGCATGATCGCGCTCGTGACGGAGGCGCAGGCGGCCAAGGCACCATCCGAACGCTTCAGCGCGTGGTTCGGGCAGCGATACACGCTGGCGGTAATGGGTGGGGCCGTTCTTGCCTTTGCTGCTTTCTACTGGCTAGGACGCGACTGGGAAGACGCCCTCTACCGATCCGCAACCTTGCTGGTGGCCGCGAGCCCGTGCGCCATCGTTATCTCGGTGCCCGCGGCGATCTTATCTGCACTCTCGGCTGCCGCGCGCGGGGGTGTGCTATTCAAGGGCGGGGCGGCACTTGAGACACTGGCGGCAGCCGACATTTTTGCTTTCGACAAGACCGGAACACTGACGACCGGAAAAGCGTCGGTAACCGGGGTTGTGGCGCTGGACGGTGATGAGCGGCTCTTCCTGTCGTTGCTTTCAGGACTTGAGGCGCATTCCGAGCACCACAGCGCGGCGGCGATTCGGCAAGAGGCTGCCAGCCGGGGCATTGACCCGATCAGAGTAATGGACGTGATTACGCGGCCGAGTGCCGGTGTTGTGGGCGATGACGGTAAAGGGCAATTGTGGGCCGGCAATCCGCGTCTTGGCGCCCAGATGGGAGCATCGATAGACCATCCGATGCTGAAGGCGCTGGCTGAGGACACGCAGACGGTCATCTACCTGGGGCGGGATTCGCGCGTGATGGGAGCCGTCACGATCGCCGATCAGGCGCGCAAGACCTCCGCGGCAGCTCTTGCCGCGCTGCGAGAAGGTGGGGTCGGCGAGATCGTCATGATGACGGGCGATCGCCGCCCGGTTGCCCTAAAGATTGGCGCAGAGCTTGGACTGAAGCCCGACGAGATCCACGCCGACATGCTGCCGGAGGACAAGGTACGGATGGTCGGCGAATGCGCAGCCAGAGGCAAAGTCGCCTTCGTGGGAGACGGTGTTAACGACGCAGCCGCACTCGCCCGCGCTGATGTCGGGATCGCCATGGGTGTGGCAGGCTCGGACGTAGCGCTCCAAGCGGCCGATGTGGCGCTTCTGTCGGAGGACATGGGCCGGCTCGCGGATGCGCATCAGTTGGCCCGGCGCACCGCGCGGGTCGTCCGGCAAAACTTGGTGTTTGCCATGGGAGCCATGGCCCTTCTGGTAACCGGAGGGCTGTTCTTTGAACTCCCGCTCCCGCTCGCGGTGATTGGCCACGAAGGGGGAACGGTGCTGGTGGTGCTAAACGGCCTGCGATTGTTGAGGGACCCCATTCGCGGGAGCGGAACGAAGCCCGCGCCAAAGTTATCCGTTCACGCCAATTCGAGCCGGCGCAATGCGCGACAGGCCTACAGCAGAAAGGTCCCAAGACAAGCAAGCCAATAGAGTTCGAAGCCCCCCTTCGCCAATGAGCCCATCAGCTCTGCGAAGTCTGCTCGAGCCAATCGGCTAGACCGGCAGAATTTCGGGTTCGGATCATGGTATGGAACGCCTCGAGCTGACTGCAGGCAGTAACCAGGTCGGGTAGATTGGCCTCAATGGCGGGCGATGATAACAGTTTCCGGCTTCGTCAGCCGGTCACAGTTGAGGTCATCAGCCAGGCAATCGTTCGCGCCGAGGGGATGCGCCGCAGGCTGCATCGGCCTGCTCGGCCCGTCGTCGGCGTTGCCCACTCTCCTACCGCCCGGGCAAACCCTTGAAGCCCTTTGGGCGCAGGTGACGCCATTTCGATCGCTTTGATCCCATCGTGCGTCCAGCCATTCCAGATATGGCTCAAGCGAGCTCTCGCGCGAGCGGAAAATATCGAATGCAAACCCCTTGTGATTTGGCGTACAAGGCCGCGGCTGTGACCAGTATGGCGGACGATTTCCTTGAGCGGGATTCCATCGTTGAAGAGGGCGATAACCGCTTGGTTCTTATCCTCGCGGCGGAGAAAGCCGTCATATTGATTCTTCTCGGCTGCCGTCAGAAACTCAGGGCCGATACGCGTCACACCGATACACCGCCGGATTTCTCGCGTTGATTTGCACTGCTTCGAGAAACGCCCTGCTGGCGTTTTCCATTAGGTGCCAGCGGTCGGCGACCTGGACCGCCTGCGGCAGCCCCCTGCTGATCGTCAGGCTATATCCTCCGCCCCGGTCCCGAGCGACAATTTCGATCTGTTTTTGACTAGAAATCCAGGACTGTGCTGTCGCAGGTTCACCCAGCGTGGAAGACGAGTTCGGCTTTGCCGAATGCGGACCGTCTCCGTCCCGCTCTTATGCCGGCAAGATCGTGGACACGCTAGTCAGGCAGCATCCGCACTATCTGTTCCACGTCCGCGATCTAGTGGAGAACGAAGGCATCGACGATTGGGCGGCTGTTGGCCTTGAGGCCGCTGCCTGTGCGCAATAACCATCGCCGCTAAAACATTTGTAGATTTGCTCTGTTTAGCTGAGCGCGTCGCGGCGCATTCCCAACGCTTCGCCCATGTTGATGATCAGCAGAACCCCTTTGAACGAAGGGGGTGCTCATTTCCGGACTCAGATACGTTTGGTTCGTAACGGATATGGCGCTTCTTGGTCGGCCGGGCTTGGGACGCGCCATATACGTATGTGCAACGGTTTAACAAAGTGTTGATCGGCGTGGAATAAGGACCCCGTTTTCGGGGTGATCGGCGTCCAAAAGGGACCCCCGTAAACATAGGGGTTCACAAAGGCTCCCGTGAAACACGGGAGCCGCATTTGGGATGCTGATTGTGGAGACGATCGCGAAGGTACGTCGCGCCCATTTTGTTCAAGGGAAGTCGATCAAGGCGATTTGCCGGGAGCTGAAGGTCTCCCGCAAAGTGGTGCGTAAGATCGTGCGCTCGGAGGCGACGGAGTTTCGCTACGAGCGCGGGCACCAACCGCGGCCGAAGCTGGGAGGATTTACGGAAAAGCTGGAGGTGCTGCTGGCGGCGAACGAGGCGAAGCCGGCGCGCGAGCGCCTGACGCTGGTGCGGGTCTTCGAGGACCTGCGCGGCCAGGGCTATGAAGGCAGTTATGATGCAGTGCGACGCTATGCGAAGCGCTGGAAGAGCGAACGCGCTTCTTCGCCGCCGGCCGCCTATGTGCCGCTGAGCTTTGCACCGGGCGAGGTCTACCAGTTCGACTGGAGCCATGAGATCGTCGTGCTGGGCGGGGTAACCACGACGGTGAAGGTCGCTCATGTCCGGCTCTGCCACAGCCGCATGCTGTTCGTGCGGGCCTAAGCGGCGCAGACATTAAAGGGCCGGAATGGGACGTGCTGACCGATCCCAATCCGCCGACCGACTGGCCGCATTTCCTGAGCAAGCTCGCCGCCGTCCCTGCCGCGTACAAAAAGCAGCTCCACAGTGTGCTGCTGCTGGAACGGTTGCGCGAAGTGAATGCCTTGCTCGGGTTCACGCGGGTCGAGGCGCCCGAAGAGTCCGGAAATCCCGATGAACAGCCCGTCCGCGCGGCACTTTGCAAAGATCCGCCGAAATGGGTGACGTCGTCGATCGCGTGTCCGGCTGGCTTCACACCGAAGAATCGTGCGCTGAAATCGCCGGCCATGAATTGGCGGTCGCGAAGGCAAAAGGGAAGGCGTCATGAAGATCGCCTGCCTTGGTTGGGGGTCGTTGATCTGGGACCCGCGCACGCTGCCCGTCAGTTCGGACTGGTCGAACGATGGTCCTTTGCTGCCAGTCGAGTTCACGAGGCAATCGAACGACGGCCGCATCACCCTCGCCATTACGCCGGATGCGTGCGCCGCGAAGGTGTTCTCCGCCTTGCTCGACGTCGTATCGATGGACGAAGCGTGCCGTGCACTCGCCGAACGCGAAGGGATTCCGGCCAAATTCATCACCCGGTCGGTCGGTCATTGGGCGGCATCGTCACAGTCAGACCATCCACAGGCCAGGGCTATCGGTGGTTGGGCGACGCAAGCCGGCTATGAAGGCGTTGTGTGGACCGCGCTCAAGCCGAAGTTCGACAAAGCCTATGTGACGCCGAGTTGCACGCAGGTGCTCGCCTATCTCGGCGGCCTGTCGGGAGATGCCCGCGAAGGCGCGGAGATCTACGTGCGGCGAACGCCTGCGGCCATCCGGACAGCATATCGTGACGAGATAGAGCGCGCCCTCGGCTGGACACCGATTGTTGACGCGTAGCGCGCGTTCTCACGCGTCCCAGATGATTTCAGCGGCAAGGTAGTCGTGCAGCACGATCCGCACGACAAGTCCCCCTTCCTGGAAAACGGCATATCTGTAGATGCCGGGCTGAACCTCGACCCATGAACCGACCAGGTCTTGCCCGGTCGCAAGGCGTGTCATCATCCGGCTGCCGACTTCGGGCCAAACGCCGTCTCCGCCGGTGATTTCGAATGCGGCACGTTCTTCCGAAGCAAGGCATTGTAGCGGCGTGAACCACACGCGCGCCGGATCGTCCATCAATGGCTCGCCATACTCGAAATAGGCGTGGCCGCGCGCATTCTTGACGAGGACCTGCCTGACACGGTCAGGCTCCGGCTTCCAGACGGTTTCGGTCTCGTCGCCTATGGTTTCATACGCCGTCTTCGCGCGCTCAATGCGCGCCTTGAGCTTTTCGTTCCGCCGCAGGACCGCGGCAGCCTGGGGGTTTGACTGGCGCGCGGGATCGGTGCTCCCGCTCAAAACCGCTGACAGGAAGACCAGAAGGTATTCTTCGTCCTTCGAGAACCCGCTGTTGCAGTCTTCACAAATTTCGACGACCGGGAGGTTTGCGGGATAGGGCCTGTAAAGAAGGCTTTTGGATGGCACGTGGTCGCGGTTGACTTTCACGTCGCTCAGCCATCGCGTGCAGTGAATGCACCATGATTGGTTTCGCTCATCGGCGAATGGTTCGATCTGTTGCATAGGTCGAAGTTACCACCCCATTGCGCCCTAGTCGAACATATAGTGAACGAACTGATGTGGACAAAAGATAGGACGTTTGGAGGTCCGTGGTCTGCCAGCTAAGCCGCCGCATGCTTTTCCATCCGCTAAGAAATTTGGGCCAGCAGTCTCAATATGGAGCACCGGGTTTTCGTACAACGTTCGAAGGGAGATGGCAGGCGGCTGAATTTCGACCGATGGTGCGCGCCAAACTCAGCAGCCGCCGGCATGCAGGGTTATCGTTTCGGGTGGACCAGACCATGCTGAACGGCAAGACTTCGCCCGTGAGTTGCCGATAGGCGATGCTAGGAAACTGCGCGACAGTCGTGGCCTCGCTCGTCAGCGTGAGGCCGCGACCTACGGCAACTAGGGACAGGATGTTGTCACGTCCGACCTGTTGGGGGTGAATCTCAGGATGGCTGCCGAGATCCGCAAGGTGTGCAACCAGATAGTCGTGGATCTCCTGGCCCGGAGCAACGTCGCTTACGATGAACCGCTCCGACGCCAGGTCCGGCCATCCGAGCTCAACCTTGTTTGCAAGGGGATGATCATCAGGCAACACGACGAAGACCCTCTCGCACCACAGATGTTCGGTCTCACAGCCGTCCCAGGTCTTCGTGCCCGTTATAAAGGCCACGTCGAGATTCAATGTCCGGACGGCAGCGACATGCTCCGCCGGGTTTCCTTCGATGGGATCGACCCGGACATTCGGATGGAGTTTGCCGAACTGCCGCAGCAGGTCGAACAGGAAGCCGGACGCAAGCGACGAGAAGACGCCGACCCGGACGTGTCCCTCCTCGGACCGGCCTACGGCAGCGACTTCACTGGCGCCGGCGTCAATATGCCGGAGCGCCGTTCGCGCTGGCTTCAGAAACCGCTGGCCGGCAAGCGTCAAGCGAACTCCGCCCGCATGACGCTGAAACAGGGACGCGCCGAGTTCATCTTCCATGTCGCGAATGCGGCGGCTGATGGCCGACTCTTCGATATCGAGTGCTCGGCCCGCTTTTCGGAAGCTGCCGTGCTCTGCCGCCGCCACGAAATAACGGAGGTGTTGGAGCTTGATGCGGCTGCGCGGCAGCTCGGGTATCAGGATTTCATCTGGAGCATTGTCGCTCGGACGGGGAAAGATATTTTCCGCCCCATCCACGTTCACAGGTTCCCGTCTGCTTGGGGGCTGCGGCCAACGCCATCCATCGGCCAGGATGGTCGCGCCCTACCCTCGAAGCCGCTTGATGCTCCTGCCGCGCGGATTTCCCTGCGTCGTGTCGTCATATTTCGCCCACGCAAGAAACTTAACAATATTCAGTTAGCGGTATCGTGCAGATTGACATTACCAACGTCAACGGAAAATGAATGTCATTAAGTAAAGTGTCCGCCAGCAACCCGCCAGCAGGAGAGCGGCAAGTGTGCCCGCCAAAGCGATGACACCGCGTTCTGTGATAAGCGACCTGGCGCTGAGCAATGTCAGGCTCAGCCGGGGGCGGCACTGATGCCCCGCCCAAAAAAGGATGCGGCCCTCGACATTTCCCGGAAAGCAGTTGAGGAGACCATCCGGCTCCTTAGCAAAAGGGACGATTTCGATGTGCCACTGGCGGCGGTCGCCGAGGCGGTCGGCTGCACCGCACCCGCTCTCTACGGGCATTTCCGGAACAAGGACGCGTTGCTGCGTGCCGTCCATGATGCCGGTTTCAGGCGGCTCTATGAAGAGAAGCGGGCGCGGGCCAAACACTTCAGGGCAGAACCCCTCGCCTATCTGCGCGCGTGCAGTCATGCCTATGCCCAGTTCGCCTTCGACAATCCGACCCTGTACCGCCTCATGTTTTCCCCGCCGCCGAGCCTCGCAGCGGACCAAGGGCCGCTCTCGACGGATCTTGGCCGGTCGGTGCTGGAATTGGTGGTGAAGGCCATTCGTGCCTGCCAGAAGCAGGGTCTTCTGCCGGGAGCGGACCCGAAGCGCTATGCTTTCACGTTCTGGGCCGCCGTTCACGGTGCAGTCTCCCTTGCGCTCCAAAACCGTGCCCCGGATGAAAAGATCAGGCAGGACGCTGCGCTCGTGGTGGTCGATACTCTCCTGGAGATCATCACAGCCACTGCTCCTGATCGCAGGTAGTCCATGTCATAGCTGGCCGCCTGACCCGCTCCGCTTCTCCTTCGCGAAACCGCGGTCTGTGGCGATGAACCGCTCGAGCATCGGCACGATCAGTTTGACCGGGTCTGCGGCGGGCTGACCGGACTCGCGCGCCAAGACCTCGGCATAGGCGACGAGATCGCGATGAAGCGGTCCGGGCAGTTCCACTGTCACCTTGACCGGTCTGTCCTCGACGATGGGTCCGAGTTTCAGCTTCGCCATGGTCAACTCCTGTAGGGTTCGAGAACGAGGTCGCGGGTGACAATCACCCTGACCGGGAAGCCCGGCCGGACGGTGAGCGTCGGCGCAACCTGCAACTGGCGCTGGATGATCTGCTGGCCGGCCTGATTGATGGTGTCCTGTGCGCCATCGCGGATGGCGCGGATCAGGCGATCCTCGTCGCTGGTGGCGAGCTCCGTCCCCACCGCAAGCAGGGTCGACAACCCCGCTGCCTTCATCAGATCCCACCAGTGGTAATCGACGCCATCTTCAAGACCGGCAAAGCCGCTGGCGTCCGCACCGGGCTGACGTTCCAGCACGATGGAGCGGCCATTGGGCAGGATCAGACGGTTCCAGACGAGCAGGACGCGTCGCTGGCCAAAAGTCACGCCGGCATCGTATTGCCCGATAATGCGGGTGCCTTGCGGGATGAGGAGCAGGCTTCCGGTCGGGCTGTCATAGACGTTCTCCGTGACCTGGGCGGTGATCTGTCCGGGCAGATCGGACCGGATGCCGGTGATCATCGCGGCCGGGATAACAGCTCCCGCCTGAAGGATGTAGGGCGACGCCGGCGCCATGATGCGATCGAGCGCAACGGTCTGGCGATCCACAGGGCCGTTGAGGAAAGCCGTGTGCCGATCCTGTCCGGCCGTCGCGCCGGTTTGCGAGCCAAGGCCGAGACCGGCCAGTCCCGGACCTCCGGTGGCAGTTGCCGTGCCCGGACCGGTTTGGAAGAAAACGCGGCTGAGGCGCGCCGCTTCTTCCTCGGCAAGCCGGCGCTGCTCCTCCGGGTCGACGGCCGGCGCCGCCACGACAGGCGGTGCGACCGGCTGTCCCCGGTTTTGCGCATCGAGGATCGGGCCGCCGAGATCACCTGGCAAAGGCGGTCCAAGGACCGGGCCGGTATAATCCCTTGGCAGGCCGGACAGGCCATCGGCGGTGGGCCGGTTATCGGTCGAATAGAGCTCTTCGCCGCTCGTCCCCATGTCTCGGGTCTGGAGGGCGTAGACAAGCGCCCCGCCGATGCCGAGCAACGCAACGGCTCCGACGCTGGCGAGTATCTTGCGGGAAAGTCGCGTGACACGGGGCGGATCGGCGCGCAGCCGCATGGGCGCGGCGGCGTCCGTGCTGGTAGCGGTAGCTCTGTCCTCGGTCATGATGGCGAGTCTCCGGTATCGCGGGCGGGCCGGGCGGCGGCCTGCCGCTGTTCGATCCGAACGATCCGGACAGTCTGTTGGCGCTCGCCACTTCCAAGGCGAAGCTCGGCTGCACCGAACAGGCGGTCGACGATGAGGATGTTCTGGTGGATGCGGCTGTTGACGATCTGCGGCTCGCCATCCGAGCCGAGCACGAAGATCGGCGGCATCTCGCCCTGGACGATACCGCGCGGGAAGACGACGTAGACGCGCCGACCATCGTCGAAAACCGAGATCGGCCGCCATGGCGGGCTGTCGCCGGTCAGGCCGTAGCGATAGTTGCGCGCCGCCTCGGCCGGGATGACGGGTGCGGCCGGGACCGACCGACGCTGCCCCCCCGTGCCACGTTCCAGGAGGGAGGCTTGTGCAGCGGGCGCGGCCGCTCATCGGTGACAGGTGCCTGCACGACGGGCAGCGGCGGCACGTCGGCATCGTAGCTGAACTGAGGAACCCGATTGGTGGCACATCCAGCCAGCGCCGTCGCGGCCAGCAAGGCCAAGATCGCGGGTTTGCGGAAAGCCGGAAAGCCGGACTTACGGATCGGCGTGCGGGTCATTGGCTCATCTCCCGCGACCAGTTGATGGCGTTGACGTAGATTCCGAGCGGATTGGCACGCAGCCGTTCGGCGTCGCGCGGTGTCTGGATCACGATGGTCAGGATCGCGGTCCAGCGCTCGGTGGTGGAAAGTTGGCCGTTCTCGTATTGGCGTTCGGTCCAGGCGACGCGGAAGGAGTCCGGTGACGCCCGGATCACCGAGGAGACCTCGACCGCCACCTGCTGGCGACCAACGCGGGTGAAGGGGTCATTCGCACGGGCATAGTCGTTGAGCGCCGCCGCTCCCCGGTCGGTCGTCCATTCATAGGCGCGCAGCCAGTTCTGGCGGACAATGATTGCATCGGCCGGAATGGCCCGCACCTGCTCAATGAAGCGGCCGAGATGCCATGCGATCTGCGGGTCGGTCGGGCGATAGTCCGCGGTTGCGGGCGCTACGGTCTGCGCCTGACCGAGATTGTCCACCTGCACCACCCAGGGCACGATCGTCCCCTGCGCCGACTGCCAGACCAGGGCGGCGGAGAAGCCGGCCGAGAGGACCAGCGAGCCGAAGGCCATGTAACGCCAGTTCCTTGCCTGAACGCGAGCCGTGCCGATGCGCTCGTCCCAGACCTGCGCGGCCTTCTGGTAAGGGGTCTCGGGTTCGGGTGTTTTGCCGTAATGTGTCGATGATCGTTTGAACAGATTCATGAGCGGTCGCTTTCGGAAAGATTGACGGAAGAGCCGGAGCCGTGGCTGTCGCCGGAGCGCACGGCATGGCCCGCCATGGTCGTGCCGTGGCCAAGCGCCTGTCGGCGCTGCATCCGCTGCGCCCATGCCGGAGGACCGCCAGCGGAGGCCGATGCGGCGGCGGCCTCGCCTGCGGCGCCGACGGTGCCCATGGACTGTCTCTTATACACA
>NZ_CADDWI010000013.1 GCF_902809845.1 Chelativorans sp. Marseille-P2723
CCACCCGCAAGCACCATGCCACCGGCGGCGAGCCCGGTGCCGACAGCCGAGCCGGCGCCGAGCTGCGGGCCGCCCGAGACAAGGCCCGAGGCGATACCGGGGCCGAAGATGCCGAGACCGAGAAGGGAGAGAGCGGCCAGCACGATCGCCATGGCATCGTCGATGGTAGGCGTCGCGCCGCCGAAACCGGCGGTGAACTGGGAAAACAGCGTCGAGCCGATGCCGATGATGACGGCGAGGACGAGCACCTTGATGCCGGAGGAGACGACGTTGCCGAGCACACGCTCGGCCATGAAGGCGGTCTTGCCGAACAGGCCGAAGGGAATGAGGACGAACCCGGCAAGCGTCGTCAGCTTGAACTCGATCAGCGTGACGAAGAGCTGGATCGCAAGGATGAAGAAGGCGAGCAGCACCAGCGCCCAGGCGAACAGCAGGCAGGCGATCTGGATGAAATTCTCGAAGAAGGAAACGAAGCCCATCAGATCCGAGATCGCGTCGAGCAGCGGTCGGCCTGCATCGAGGCCTGTCTGCGCGACGCGGCCGGGGCGCATCAGATCGGCCGCGGAAAAACCGGTTCCGGAGGCTTGCAGGCCGAGTCCCGCAAAGCTGTCGAAAACGATCTTAGCGAGATTGTTCCAGTTGCCGATCAGGTAGGCGAAGACACCTACGAAGAGTGTCTTCTTCACCAGCCGGGCGATGATGTCGTCGTCGGCACCCCAGCTCCAAAACAGAGCCGCGAGCGTCACATCGATGACGATCAGCGTAGTCGCGATGAAGGCGACTTCGCCGCCGAGCAACCCGAATCCGCTGTCGATATAGCTCGTGAAGACGCCGAGAAAATTGTCGATGACCCCCATCCCGCCCACGGCTCATCGCTCCCCTTCGACTGCCGGGGCGGCGGGCGCCGGAGAGCGGCCAAGGAAGCGGTCGCGGGACTCTGCCCATGCCGAAAGGCACTCGGCCTCGCTGGTGGCGGCTTCTCCGAGTCGCTGGCATCGCCGAAGCGTCAGGCGCAGAGGATCCACCTCGGGCTGGCGCTCCGGCGCGGACCTCACCCGCGCCGGTTCCTCCTCCCGGGTCATCTCGATCACGGTGGCGGTGATCGCTATGGCGATGAATATGATCGCCCCGTTCCGGGCCAGCACTTTCCCATCCATGGGACACCCTCCCGGGATCAGTTGCCGCCGTTGAACATCTGCGCGTTGCCCGGCTGGTAGCCCGAGCCAGGTGTCAGAAAGCGCTCGCGCTGGATGCGGCCCTGTTCGGCGGCCGTCGCCCGGTCGGCCTCGAGCATGGCTGTGGCGCGGCCATTGGCGGAGATCACCGCGATGAGGTCCGAAAGCTGCTGCGATTGCAGTGCGAGAAGCTGGTTGCCCGCCTGCGTGGCTTGCAGCGCACCGACCGCATTCTGGCTCTGATCGACCAGCGCAGACATCGCGCTGCGATTGCTGTCGATATTGCCGACCACGCCGGCCTGGACGCGCATGGCGTCCTGCAGCCCGCCGACGGTGTTTTCCCAGCGCGAACGGGCATCGGCGATCAGCTGCGCGTCGGTGGCCGAGATCGAGAGCTTGCCGTAGTCCTGCTGGAACCTCCGGTCGATCTGCTGGACGTCGAAGGCGATCTTCTTTCGGTGCATGCAGTTGCGGGCCAGGGCAAGCCATATCAAGCGACGGGTGCGGCCGCTCCCCGTTGAACTCGCTGACGAATCGATCGAAGCGATCCTGCTCCTAGCGCACCGGCCGCCGAGACCGCCCGGTGCGCGCCTCCCCTCCCTACTGCCGGTAGCGGCCCCAGATCTTGTAGTCAGTCTTGCGAAGAATCCCCAACGCCCGGCACATGTATTTGCGAGGCATTATCCGGCGTTGCTTGCCGTCAGGCGCTGAGGATGAATGGGCGCTGAACGCCAGAAGCGCATGCCAGGCATAGACGTCCGTCCGCGGATTTGAAACCGGGTGTCTGCGTCAATCCGGCATGAGTGGGATGAGTGTGACGGCTTCAACTATTGCGGAATGCTGCCTATTTGAGGCAAAGAGAACAAAATTTTCCGGCCCCCGCAGCCTCGGCCACCAGTGCCTTGCAGAAGAGGGCCATTAGCCGGACAATCCGGTGTCCCAGGTGTAGCCCGCTCTTTCAGGATCTATTCCATGTCATCCCGTTCCTTTCCGGTCGAGATCGAAACACATCTTTCTAAAATCCTCCCCTCTCTGGTCGAACTGCGCCGAGACCTGCACCGGCATCCCGAGATCGGCTTCAAGGAGGTACGCACAGCGGGGATCGTTGCGCAGCGACTGCGGAAGTTGGGCCTTGAAGTAACGGAAGGTGTGGGCGGAACCGGAGTGGTGGGCACACTGCGTGCCGGCACGGGTAACCGGGCCATAGGTTTTCGCGCTGACATGGACGCGCTCGCGATGAACGAGGCGACAGGACTGCAGCACGCCTCGCAGGTGCCGGGCATGATGCATGCCTGCGGCCATGATGGCCACACGACTATGCTGCTGGGGGCAGCGGAAGTGCTGGCGAAGAACCCGGTTTTTTCCGGAACGATCCACTTCATCTTCCAGCCCGCCGAGGAAGGTCTCGGCGGCGCTCCGGCGATGATACGCGACGGGCTGTTCGAGCGTTTCCCCGTCGATGCCGTCTATGGGCTGCACAACAAGCCGAACTTGCCGGAAAACACGTTCCACGTCACGATCGGCGCCATGCTGGCGGCGGCCGATACCTTTACGGTTACTTTCGGAGGTCAGGGCGGGCATGGCGGTTCGGGCGCTCACCTGTCGGTGGACCCGACGATGGCGGCAGCACAGTTCGTCACGAATCTGCAGGCGATCATTGGCCGCAACATCTCGCCCTTCGACCAGGGGGTCATCAGCGTCGGTCATATCGGCGGCGGCAACTATGATGCCCCCAATGTCATCCCCTCGCGCGTGGTGGTGCGCGGAACGGTGCGCAGCTTCGCGCCCGAGACCCGCGATCTGCTGGAGCGACGGCTCAAGGAGGTTGCCCAGGCAGCGGCCAATGCCTTCAACACCACGCTGGAAGTCAACTACGAGCGGCTTTTTCCGTCCTTGCACAATCCCGAGGACACCACCTCCAGGATCGTGTCGGCTCTACGCAAGCGCTTCGGCGATGAGCAGGTGGACGACAAGATGGTGCCGGTGGGTGGGGCAGAGGATTTTGCCTACATGCTGGAACAATCTACCGGCTGCTTCTTCTTCATCGGTGCTGGAAAAGGCCCCGCGCTTCATTCCGACCGCTACGACTTCAATGACAATCTGATCGCCGACGGCGTAAGATATTGGATAACGATCGCGCAGGAGGAACTGCCATCGTGAACCAACGCCAGCTCATGGCGTTCCAGGCAACGATGGTGCTCGGCTCGTAACCGGCTGCTAAGAGCATCTCACAGCCTGCCGTGAGTCGCCTTATTCCCGACCTGGAGTTCACGCTGGAATTTGCTACCGCTGCGTGTGCGTGATGGAGCCGCAACATCCAAAGGCGGATGCAGAGAGCTAAGCCACCGAGAATTGCAGGACGAACCGCTGCCTTCTTGGTGCGGCACACGGCTCGATGAGCTGTACCCGCCAACGCGTTTGCGGATTACGATTCGATATCCGCGTCATGAAGCCGCGCGACCTGCCAATTTTTACTGGCGGCCGACGCTCTGTTCAACGAAATAGAAAACGGTATAAGCACGGCGCTGAAGCAAGCAGCCGAAGTTCATAATTTTCCGAATGACTCTTTCCGGATTTTGATACTTGCCGTAAAGGTCCGGGATCTTCAAAGTCATTCGCAAAAAGCTTACAGAGACCGTACAGGCTGCCATAGCAGGAGAATGTCATGGCCCACAAGAAACCCGAAGGATCTTTCGTCGCGCTCGTCACCCCCATGAACGAGGACGGCAGCATCGACTACGAAGGTTTCCGCACGCTCCTGAACTGGCATCACGACCATGGCACTTCAGCGGTGCTGATCATGGGCTCAACGGGCGAAGTCTCGATGCTGTCGGCGGAAGAGCGGCGCGAGATTGTCGAGAAGACGGTTAAGATGCGCCCGGGCGACATGCAGATGTTTTACGGATGCACAGGCAACAACACCGAAACGACTATCGGCTATGTCCGTCATGCCAAGGCGGCGGGGGCGGACGGGGCAATCGTCGCGGCTCCGGCCTATATCGGCGCAGATAATGAAGCGATCACCGACTTCATGTTCGAGGTGTTGGACAGTGCCGACCTGGCGATGGGTTTCTACAACAATCCGCCGCGTGTGAAGACGGACCTGCACTGGACCGACCTGCTCAAGCTTGCCCGCCACGACAATATGGTGGTGCTGAAGGAATCCACCACGCGCGTCGGTCAAGTGGCGCAGATATGCGCGGCCAAGCCGGACATGTCGATCATGTGCTGCTGCTCGCCCAATCTGGGGCTCGTCGTGCCGACCATGGCGCTTGGCGGTCATGGCACCGCGAACATGACCGGGAACATCATTCCCGAAGAAATGGTCACCATTTCGACGCCCTGGCGCAAGGAAGGAGCGGCGGATGCTTTTCGCGAGGCATATCTACGCAACCTGCCGATCCTGCATTTCGTCTATTCGGCAATCAATCCGGTGGCAACCAAGACGATCATGCGCGCGCTCGGCCTGCCTTCGGGACCGCTGCGCAAGCCTTTGAAGCCGCTTGCGCCGACAGCGCTCGAAGCCGGGCTCAACGCCTATCGCGAGTTGGAACTTGACCGCAAATACGGCCTGAACATCCGGCCGGCGCTGGCCGCTGAGTGAGAATGAAAAATATGGGGTACCGCCCCGATGAAGGGCCGGCGCACCTTTAAGGGGCAAGCAATGGATCTTGGTATACGCGGACGCAAGGCGCTGTTGAGCGGCGCGAGCAAGGGCATGGGCAAGGCCTGCGCCCTGGCGGTTGCACGCGCTGGCGTCGATGTGACGCTGGTTGCGCGCAACGAGGCAGCGCTTCTCGCCACAGCCGAGGAAATCAGGAAGGAAACCGGGGTGGAGGTAACCACCGTCGTGGCTGACATCACGACGGAAGAAGGCCGTGCCGCAGCGATAGCAGCCTGTCCGGAACCGGACATCCTGCTCAACAATGCAGGAGGCATGCCGCCGGGCGACTTTCGCGACTGGACGCGGGATGACTGGATCAAAGCCATCGATCTGATGATGCTGCCGCCGATCTTCATGATGAAGGCAACGGTGGACGGCATGATGGAGCGGGGTTTCGGGCGCATTGTCAACATCGCCTCGCGCAGCGTGAAAATCGCACATGCCGAGCTTGGGCTTTCCAACGGCGCACGTTCCGGGCTGGTGGGCTTCACCGGCGGGCTGGCGCGGCAGACGGTCGGGCGGAACGTCACGATCAACAACCTGCTGCCCGGCATCTTCGATAGTGACGGCCAGCGTGAGCACGTCGCCAAGCTGAGCGAGGCCACCGGCCGGCCTTACGATGAAATCTGGGCAGAGCGGGCAAGAAAGAACCCGGCAGGCCGCTACGGAGATCCATCGGAGATCGGCTCCTATTTCGCATTCCTTGTCAGCGAGCATGCCGGGTTCATCACCGGGCAGAACCTTCTGATTGACGGTGGCGAATATCCGGGCACCTTTTAAGGCGCGGCAGGGGCAGGCATGAAGATAGCCATCGCCGGTTTCCAGCACGAGACGAACAGCTTTGCAGGCACCCTTGCCAGGCGGGCTGATTTCGACCGGCCGGGTGGCTGGCCGCCTTTCTGCGTGGGCGAGGAGATGATGGCCATCATCTCCAGGGCTGGTACACCGGCATCCGGAGCCATTGCTGCCGCCACCGAAGCGTCCGTTCAGCTCCTGCCCTTGCTCTGGTGCATCGGACTGCCCTCCGGCCCGGTCGAAGATGACGCTTTCGAGGATATTGCTGGCGATATCTGCGAATATTTCCGAGAGGCGCTCGCCGATGGCGCCGAAGCGCTTTATCTCGACCTGCATGGCGCGATGGCAACGCCGTCCTGGCCGGATGCGGAAGGGGAATTGCTGGCGCGCTTGCGACGCATTGCCCCCGCCCCCTTCCCCATAGCCGCCTCGTTCGACCTGCACGGCAATATTTCAGAAGCCATGGTGCGCGACTGCACCCTGCTTGATTGCTACCGCACCTATCCGCATACGGATCTGAAGGAAACGGGCGCGCGGGTGATGAAGCGGCTCATCCAAGTGCTGAAGGGAGCTCCTCCGCCCGTTCTGGGCTACAGGCCGGTGCCATATCTGGCCTCCATCAACGACCAGTGCACGCTCGTGGAGCCGACCCGCTCGCTGCTTGCATTTGGACGCAGGCTCGAGGACGCCGATGGCGTCGACTGCGTGAGCCAGTTCTTCGGCTTTCCGCTGGCGGATATTCCCGATTCTGGCCCTTCGATCATCGTACAGGGCAGTGACGCGGCCGCGGTGGAGTGTGCAGCAGACGCAATGCTGGCAGAATGGATCAAGGCCGAGCCACAATTCGCCACCAGTCTGTTTCCTGCCGATGAAGCGGTGGCGGAAGCCATGCAGCTTGCCGCTGACGAGAATGGCTCCGGCCCAGTTGTGATCGCAGATACCCAGGACAATCCAGGCGGCGGAGGGACTGGCGACACGACTGGCATGCTGCACGCCTTACTGAAGGGCAGGGCCAAGGGCGCCGTCCTGGTTCATATTGCCGATGCGGCTGCATGCAAGGCAGCACACAAGGCAGGTGAAGGCAACCGGATCGACATTGCGATCGGCGCCTCGCTTTCAGCACATTACGGCGCGCCGGTGGAAGGACCCTGGAAGGTCCTGCGTCTGGGGTCCGGCAGCTTTACCGGCATCGGCCCCATGTATCGTGACAACCCGATTGCGCTCGGACCGGTCGCCCTTCTGGAGCGCGAGGGTGTGATGGTGATCGTTGCTCCGCGCAAGATGCAAGCGTCCGAACCCGGACTCCTGTTGCATCTGGGATTGGTTCCTGAAAAATTGCCAGTTCTGGTAGTAAAAAGCTCCGTACATTTTCGCGGTGCGTACCAGACGATGGCCCGCGCCATCATTCCTGCGCTTGCGCCGGGGGCGGTTGAGGCGGATTTGTCGCGACTTCCCTACCGCCACGCTTTGCGCAAGCCGGCGCGTTCGGTTCACCAGCCTTGAAGAGGTCAGTTGCATGATGGAAATACGAAAGTTCTCCCGCATACTCGGCCTGTGCGCCGCCCTAGGGGCAAGCACGGCCATGGCCGTTCCGGCCTATGCCGGCCCGGAAGATCAATCCATCACCCTTGGTATGGGCGAAGATTTCCCGACGCTGGACGGCTATATCAACACCGCCCGCGACGGCGTGGTGATCACCATGCATATCTACGACATGCTGATTTACCGCAACCCGAAGACCTTTGAATACGAACCGCTGCTGGCGACCTCTTGGGAGCGGATTGACGACAGAACCATCGAGTTCAAGCTGCGCGAAGGCGTTACTTTCCATGACGGATCACCGCTCACGGCGGAAGACGTCGCCTTCACTTACAATTACTGGGCTGACCCGGCCAATGGCGCACGTTCACAGGGCTCCGTGTCTTGGATCGAACGTGCCGAAGTGGTCGATGATTACACCGTGCGCGTCATCGCCAAGGGCGCCGCGCCCGCCGCGCTCGAATTCGTCGCCGGCTCGCTGCCGATCTATCCTTCGGATTACTTCCAGTCTGTCGGCCCGGAAGAATTCGGTCAAAAGCCAATCGGCGCGGGCCCCTATAAGGTCGAATCCTTCGGTGACGGCCTCGTCAAGCTTGTCGCCTATGAGGGCTATTATGAGGGCGGCGCCAAGCGCACGCCTTCGATCAAGACCATCAACTGGCGGATCATCCCCGACACCGCGACCCGTATCGCCGAAGTCATTAGCGGCGGCGTCGACTGGGTCTGGAACATTCCGTCCGACCAGGTCGAGCAGCTTCAGGCGGTTCCGACCCTGGATGTGGCTCTGGCTTCCACCCTGCGCATCGCGATGGTCGCGCTCGATGCCGCCGGACGCACGGGCGCCGACAACCCGCTTACGGATGTACGCGTCCGTCAGGCCGTCAACCACGCCATTGACCGTGAAACCATCGTCGCCAATCTGGTGGGGGGCGATGGCGAAATCCTCAATGCGCCTTGCCATCCGGTGCAGTTCGGCTGCGATCAATCGGCGGCGGTGATCTACGAATATAACCCCGAGAAGGCCAAGGAGCTTCTGGCTGAAGCGGGCTATGCGGACGGCTTCTCACTGAAGCTCGGCAGCTATCGTGACCGTTCCCGTGCCGAAGCCGTGCAGTCCTATCTGGCTGCGATCGGCATTAACGCCGAGCTGGAAATGCTCCAGGCCAGCGCATCCTTCTCAAGCTGGCGCGAAGGCAAGGTCGGTGCATGGTATGGCGACTGGGGCTCCTTCTCGCTCGCCGATAGTTCCGCCTCGCTTGGAACCATGTTCGACGGTTCGAGCAATGACGGCGCGCGCGACGAAACCGTGATCCAGCTTATCAAGGAAGCAGGCTCTGTCATGGATCCGGAAGAGCGCAAGGCCAAGTATGCCGAAGCCATCAGGATCATCACAGAAAAGGCGTATTGGGTGCCGATGCACACCATCGTGATGGGCTATGCCTATACCAATGCGCTCGACTTCGAACCCACCCTTGACGAACTTCCGCGTTTCTACGACGCAAGCTGGAAGTAGAACTAACCTAGTTCGGGCGGCCTCCGGTTACATCCGGCGGCCGCCCGTACCATGAAGAAACGACACACGAATGCTGAGCTTTCTGTTGAAGCGGGCCACCATGGCGGTGGTGGTCATGGTGAACGTTTCGATCATCTGCTTTGTGCTGAGCAACGTTGCCTATGATCCAGCCATCGGCATCGCCGGCGCGCAGGCCACGGACGAGGACCTGGCGCTGATCCGCCAGACATACGGCCTCGACCGGCCTTTGCTGGTGCGTTATGGCGAGTATATCGGCAACATCGCCCAAGGCGATTTCGGTGTGTCATACCTGACGAAGCGCCCGGTTCTGGACATGATCGTGGAACGGCTGCCAGTCACTGCATTGCTTGCCATTCTATCGATGGCGCTCGCGCTGGCAATCGCCCTGCCGCTTGGAAGCGCCGCAGCCCTGTGGCCGGACACCATCATCGACAGACTGGCCCAACTGCTTGCCGTCGCGGGCCAGGCCATTCCGAACTTCTGGGCGGGACTACTCCTGATCGTCCTGTTTGGCGTACAGTTGCGATGGCTTCCCATCTCCGGCTCGGAAAGTGTTGCGCATTTCGTCCTGCCTTCCATAACGCTCGGCACCTTCGCCATGCCGCCGCTCATACGCCTGATCCGCGCCGGAATGATCGAGGTCCTGGCTTCCGATTACATACGCACGGCGAAGGCCATGGGTATCCGGCCGTTCCAGATCACCTTCAAATATGCTCTGAAGAACGCGGTTCTGCCCGTTGTCTCGCTTTCGGCTGTGCAACTGGGCTTCATGCTGGGCGGGTCCATCGTCGTTGAATCGATCTTTGCGCTCAACGGGGTCGGCTATCTTGCCTGGCAATCCATGTCGCGTTCCGACATGCCGGTGATTCAGGCGATCGTGTTACTGATTTCGCTAATCTATATCGTGCTGACACTGCTGGCGGATCTTCTCAACGCGTATATGGATCCTAGGCTGCGGAGCGCCCGCAAATGACGATACCGGCTCTCACCACTCCTTCACTGCCTGAGGAAGAGACGCTGACCGTCCGCCTTGGCTTCTGGCGCAAGGCGATTGCCCACCGCACCTTCCTTTTCTCAGGCGCAATCCTGCTGGCGATAACGCTGGTCGCGATCTTCGCGCCGATGCTCGCACCGTACGATCCGTATGCGCAGAACATCGCCATGCGGCTGAAGCCACCCTTCTGGCACGACGCCAACGTGGCCGAACACCTGCTGGGCACCGACCAGCTTGGGCGCGACTATCTCAGCCGGCTCATCTACGGCGCGCGAATCTCGATGACGATCGCCATCGGCGCCACGTTGATGTCAGCGATCATCGGCATCACGCTCGGTCTTGTGGCAGGCTATTTTGGCGGCTGGATCGACACTGCGATCTCGACAATCATCACCACACGTCTGTCGATGCCGATCATTCTGATCGCGCTCGCGGTCGTCGCGCTCATCGGACCGTCGCTGCAGGTCGTCATCGTGGTTTTGGGGCTTCTCCTGTGGGACCAGTTCGCGGTCGTGACGCGCGTCGCAACGCAGCAGGTGGCCGCGCGTGACTATGTGACGGCCGCGCGCGTGCTCGGCAGCTCGCTTGCGCATATCCTGTTTCGCGAAATTCTTCCCAATATCCGCGCACCGCTGATGGTGGTCGCAACGGTCGAGATGGCTCATGCGGTGCTGCTGGAAGCTGCCCTTTCCTTTCTCGGCCTTGGTGTCCAAGCGCCCCTGCCCTCCTGGGGATTGATGCTGTCCGAGGCCAAGACATCCATGTTCTTCAGCCCTTGGCTGATCGTACTGCCCGGCGCGTGTCTGTTCATCCTTGCGCTTGCGATCAACCTAGTGGGAGATGCCTTGCGGGACCTCACCGCAGGAGGACGGGGCTGATGCTGCTGCAAGTACGCGATCTCAAGGTGACCCTACAGGATCAGGGCCAGCGCCTGCGTGCGGTGCGCGGCGTCGATCTCGACCTTGCTGCCGGGGAAACGCTTTGCGTGGTTGGCGAATCGGGCTGCGGCAAATCGATGACGGCTCTGGCGCTGATGCAGCTTCTGCCGCGGGGGGCCGAACTGTCCTCATCGAAGCTGCAATTTGACGGAATCGAGCTTTCGAAGCTATCGAGACACAAGCTTTCGGCGCTGCGCGGGCGGCGAATCTCGATGATCTTTCAGGAGCCCATGACGGCGCTGAACCCTGTATTCACTATTGGGGATCAGCTTCGTGCCGTCTACCGCCGCCATACCGGCGTCAGTTCGGCCGAAGCGCAGGCGCGCGCGATCGAGGTGCTTGAGAGCGTCGGCCTAACCAACGCCGAACTGCGCATGAAACAGTTTCCGCATCAGCTTTCCGGAGGCCTGCGTCAGCGTGTGCTGATTGCCATGGCCCTGATGTGCGAACCGGAGATGATAATCTGCGACGAGCCGACGACCGCGTTGGACGCGACAACCCAGGCGCAGATCCTGCGCATTCTGAAGGAGGCGCAAAGCGCCCGGAAGATGGGCATGCTCTTCATCACGCACGATCTGGGCGTGGTGGCGCGGATCGCAGACCGGGTTGCGGTCATGTATGCTGGGCGTATCGTCGAACACGGATCCCGCGCCGCTGTTCTGCGCAGCCCCGCACATCCCTATACGAAGGGGCTGATCGCGTCGGTGCCACGGCCGCAGGATGGCGGGACCGGCTCCAAGCGCCTTGCCAGCATTCCCGGCAATGTGCCAGCCTTCCATCATGAGGACCCGCGCTGCCCGTTCCTGTCGCGCTGTCCGAAGCGCATGAGCATCTGCACCAGGGAAGCGCCGCCCGTGCGGCAGACGGAAGCTGGACAGCAGGTTGCCTGTCACCTCCCTCTCGATGCACAGGAGGCGCTGACGGCATGAGCAAGCCTCTTCTCGAAGCACGCAGTCTCAGCCACATCTACCAGCTACGCCGGGGTCTGCTTGGAAAAACGATCCCCCTGAGGGCGCTGAACGAAGTTTCGCTCAACATAGGCGATGGCGAAATCCTTGGCGTGGTCGGCGAATCCGGCTGCGGAAAGAGCACCCTTGCCAAAATCCTCTTGGGTCTTGAGAAGCCTACTGAGGGCGAAGTACTGCTGAATGGACGTCCTTTATCGGACTATCCGCGGCACGAGCGCGCAATGGCGGTTCAGCCGGTCTTTCAGGACCCTTACGGTTCGCTCAACCCGTCCATGTCTGTCGAGGACCTGATCGCTCTGCCGCTGCACATCCACAAGATCGGTACACGGCCGGAACGGAGGCAGAAAGCAGCGAAAATGGCGGACCAGGTGGGGCTACCGCGCCGCACCCTGTCCGCCAATCCGAGCCAGCTTTCCGGCGGGCAGCGCCAGCGCGTCGCCATCGCAAGGGCGCTGGTGGCTGGTCCGAAGCTGGTAATCTGCGACGAGCCGACATCTGCGCTCGACGTGTCGGTGCAGGCACAGATTCTGAACCTACTGCTTGACCTGCGGGCAGAGCATGACGTCGCCATGCTGTTCATCTCGCACGATCTGTCGGTGATCCAGCACATGGCGGACAGAATGATGGTGATGTATCTCGGCCGGGTCGTGGAAGAAGGCGGGACGCAGAGCATCTTTGCCAATCCCGATCACCCCTATACGCTTGTGCTGCGGAATGCGATGTTTACCCCGAGCGACGAAAGCGGGGTTCCGGACCTTGGCTTGCGCGGCAATTTTCCCAATCCGATGGATATTCCTTCAGGCTGCGTGTTCCACCCGCGCTGCCCCATGGCGCGCCCTGAATGCGCCAGAACAAGCCCCGCATTGGAACGGCGTGGCAATGACGACCGCCGCAGCGCTTGCCTCTTTCCGCTGACGGCACCTGAAAACGTTCCTGCGTGATCAGGCCAAGCGGGCGGCGGCGCGATGAGCATGATCGATACCCTCTGGTCATGGCCAGGTCTTGCGGCGGCAATCGCCCTTGTGCTGGCGGGGGCCATTCAAGGCTCAACCGGCTTTGGCTTCAACATGCTGGCCGCGCCGCTGCTTGCAATTTTGGACCCGGCCTTTGTGCCCGGGCCGATGATCACCGTTGCAACGCTGGTGTGCATCGGTGGGATGATGAGCGAGCTTCACGCGCTCAACCGGCAGGATCTTGCCTATGCGCTGAGCGGGCGGGTGGTCTCCGCTACGGTGGCGGCGCTGATTGTCGGCCTGATGAGCCCGGAAGCATTTTCGGCCCTATTCGGCTTTGCGGTTCTGTTGAGCGTGGGATTGAGCCTAAGTGGCTTGCGCATTCCGGCCCGCCCTTCCACGCTGCTTGCAGCCGGCACGATCTCTGGCTTCATGGGCACGCTCACTTCCATTGGAGCGCCGCCCATGGCAATGGTCTATCAGGACACGGGAGGTGCGCGCATGCGTGCTACCCTCAACGCGTTCTTCGTCTTCGGCGGGCTCATATCGATATTGGCTTTATGGCTGGCCGGCCGTTTTGGAACGCATGATTTATGGCTTGCCATGCTGATGACGCCCTTCGCCTTCGCCGGCCTGCTCATGTCGGCATGGGGCCGGAAGTTCGTGGATCGGGGTGGGGTCAAGGCGGTCGTGCTGACCGTCTCCTCCATTTCGGGACTGGTGCTTATCCTGCGCGCATTTGGCTGACAAAGGCGGCTCTGGAGCGTCTCTGCGTCAGGGCAGTGAAACGGCGACGGCAGGCGTTTTCATAAAGATCGCGAACAACTCGCGCTGCGAGGAAATGCGCATCTTTGCATAGATGTTTTTTCGATGGATACGCACCGTGCCTGCCGCAATCCCGAGGATGTTTGCAATCGATTCGGAAGAATGCCCCTCTAGCACCAAACCGACGACTTCCATCTCGCGGGGTGTTAGCGCAGGTATACCTCTTGATTTCAGAGCCTCCTGCACCGTCCTTTCCAGCACCGCTTTTTCGTTCTGCTCGGAGCCAGGCCCCTTCAGGCGTTCATCGGTCCGCCAGTGCAGCTCGGCGAACTTGCGTAACAGCGGCTCGACACAACGCAAAATTCGCAGGTCATGTGCCTTGAAACCGGGCTGGCTCGGCGAACGCATCAGTGAAGTGACAATCGTCCAGTTTGCATTGCCGGGAATGAAGAAGGCGATCTCGTCAACCGGCCCTGTCTGCACGTAATAGGAGCGATAGTACTCGCTTTTGTAGAACTGGTCTGGCGCCAGATCGGCGAGGCGGTACAGGCCGGATCGCGTTCCGTTGGCGGCCGCCTTGTAGAACGGGTCGAGCAGGTAAGGTCCTACCTCATAATCCTTGACATGAATGTGAAACCGCTGTGGCTGGAATGTGTGGTGAAGGCAAACGGGAATATCCGGGCCATTGTAGGCGAATGTGACCGTGTAGTCGAAATGTGCAAGCGAATGCACTGCATCGGCGAACGCCTGCGGGAAGGACGGATCACCTGCCACCGCCAGCAGATTGCTGAGCGAGGTATACCACTCCGGCGTGGATAGGAACTTCTTGGCGCTGGCCGTCCGCATTATCTCACCCCCCCAGGATTACCCCAAAAGGAATATGCCTACTAGCCTATTCCCTGCAGGAAATATCCCTTGAACATGGCGATAATATAAGATTTCCTTCATATCAGAAATATGCCTGCATAAGGAGGAGGAAGGGAAAAGGCTGCCTGAAACGGCATATTTCCCGCAGCAGGATCCTGGAGGAGGAGAAGATGAACTTTCATCGCGCTGCCGGCTTCGGCAGCACTGGTACGCATCGCCTGCACGGCTACGCCGTTGCGTTCAGGGCCCGGCACCTGCCTGTTATCCATACGCATCAGTACCTGTAATTGCCTGACCAGTTTCCGGCATCCGGAACCGGCCTGCCGATGACAGCCTGAGCTTTCGCTTTCATTGGCTAGCGTGGTTCAGAGAAAACCACACAAGGGGAGTGCTATGCCTAGATCCAACGGGAATTTCCGCGCGCTTTCAATGACAGCCGCCTTTGCCACCGCGGCGCTACTCATCCAGACCGCAGCCGGGAACGCGTGGTCTCTTGAGGAGGCGGCTGCACCCTACAAGGGGGTGACGATCCGCACGATCGGCGAAGCGCTCCCTCCCCTGGAGGCCATGAGCGCGCTTGCGCCCGAGTTCGAGGAGCGAACAGGCATCAAGGTCGAGATCGAGATGTACGAGCATTCCGAAGCCGTAAGCAAGGTAATGCTCGACCTGAACTCCCGGCGCGGCCGCTACGATTTCATCATCCAGCCGCATCGCGAACTTGGAAAATTCGTAACCAACGGCAACGTCCAGCCGGTCGACGCTTTCCTGGAAAGCCCGGAACTGCGTGATCCGGAGTTCAAGCCCGAAGAGCAGCTCTACCAGGGACTTTGGAAAGAGATCTCCTGGTATGACCAAAAGGCATTCGGTTTTCCCTTTACCGCGCTCAGCATGTATATGTGGTATCGTTCAGATCTGCTGACGGACGAGAAGGAGAAGGAAGGCTTTAAGGCCAAGTATGGCTACGAGCTGGCGCCGGCGAAGAACTGGGATGAGTATCGCGACATCGCCGAATGGTTTACGCGAGCGGAAGAGGGGCTGTACGGGACCGCTCTGCAGGGCAAGCGGCACGAAGCGCTTTGGTACGAATGGCTCAACTTCCTCTATTCCTTCGGCGGCGACATGCTGGAGGCCAACTCGGGCTCGGAATGCGGACCGGTAATTGTCAACAGCCCCCAGGCGATCGCGGCCACGGAATATTACAAGAGCCTTAAGGAATTTTCCCCGCCCGACACGCTGAACTACTTCTGGGATGATGTCATGGCGTTGATGCAGCAGGGCACCGTCACCCAGCTCATCATGTGGAACGACGCTACCTATGCCGTCGCCGTGGACGAATCCGTTTCGACGGTGGTGGGCAAGATGGGATTTGACATGGTCCCCGAAGGCGAAGGTGGCAGGGTGGCCCAGGCAGAGGGCTGGACCTACCTCATTCCCACCGCATCCAAGAACAAGGAGGCAGCCTATCTCTTCATTCAGTGGATGATGGATTACGATCAGCAGCTTCGCCAGCATCTGAACGGCGGCGCGACCGCACGGCCTGACGTTTATGCTTCGCCCGAGGTGCAAGAACTGCCTTATGCAAAAGCCTCGATGGCTGCGAACGAAGTGGCAAAGCCAAAGCCGACGCTGCCGCAATCGGCCCAGATGACGGATATTCTGGTGCGTGAGCTTTCCTCATTCCTGGCTGACGAGAAAACCGCCAAGGAAGCCCTCCACCGTTCGGCACAGGAAATTTCCGCGCTTCTGGGCTCCTGCGCACCAATGAAATATCCGGTGGAATGACAAAGTGTCGTCTCAGCGCATAAGCAGAATTGCTCCCCGTGAGAGTGCAACCCTTCACCGGGAGCATGTTCCGGACAAGCCATTGCAAAGGCCACGTGGGCGTTTTCTCCTGGATCGGGGGGCGTCTCTTCCCCTGATCCTACCGGCAACCATTCTCGTCCTTATATTCCTGGTTGGACCGTTCGGATACATGACCTACACGGCCATGACCGACCTCAGTTACGCCAATCCAGACCAGAATGGCGCCTTTGTCGGTCTCGACAATTTCCGACACCTCGTCCGCAATGACCCGATCTTCTGGCATTCGTTCTGGCTGACGATCCGTTTCGTGCTTGTGGCGGTCGGCCTTGAATTCGTGTTCGGCTTTGCCATCGCCTGGCTTATCTGGCGCTTCGTTGAGCGCCAGCGGCTGCTGACGACGCTGTTTCTGGTGCCGATGATGCTCGCGCCCGTGGCCGTTGGCCTGATCTGGCGGCTTCTGCTACAGGGCGATTTTGGCATGGTCACCCATTACCTTCACAAAGTTGGCCTGCTTTCCCAGTCTTCCGCGGTCTTCTCATCGCCTTCACTGGTGATGCCTACCATCATCGCCATCGATGTTTGGCAATGGACGCCCTTTGTCACCCTGATCATCCTCGCTGGCCTGATGAGCCTGCCGAAGCCGCCCTTCGAGGCAGCCACGATGGACGGCGCAGGACCGTGGCGGCAGTTCGTGGATATCCTGCTGCCCCTGCTAAGACCCATTATCGCGCTGGTGCTCCTGTTGAGGGCTATCGATGCATTCAAAGAATTCGACAAGGTATTCATCCTAACCGGAGGCGGGCCGGGCACGATCTCCGAACTGCTGTCGATCTACGCCTACCGGGTCAACTTCAAGAACTGGGACCTTGGATACGGCGCTGCGGTCGCCTTCATGGTCTACCTCGTCGTCCTGATCATGTGCTCTGTCTTCTACAAGGCCGTATACTGGAAATCTGCTGGGGCAGCAGGGCGATGAGCGAAATGAACAGATCCTATAAAATACTGGCGGTCGGCGTTCTTGCCTGCATCCTGGTCATCGCCCTAACGCCCTACATTTGGATGCTGCTTACTTCCTTCAAAGGCCGGCTGGATATCTTGTCGCCGGAACCGCGCTGGTTCTTCACGCCCACCTTCGACAACTATCCGGCAGTGTTCATTGACAAGGCGTATCTGCCGCTCGTGATGAACTCGCTGGTCATTTCCATCGCGACCACCGTTCTTTCGATCTGCATCGGCGCGCCAGCGGCCTATGTGTTTGCGCGCAACGATTTCCCCGGCAAGGAAGATCTGTTCTTCTTCTTCCTCACAACCCGCATGGCGCCTCCCATCTCCATAGCAGTCCCTCTGTTCATGTTCTTCACACTGATTGGGCTCACGGACACGATCTATTCCGTGGTTATCGCCCATACGACATTCAACCTGTCGCTGGTGGTGTGGATGATGCGCGGCTTCTTTGCGGAGATTCCGAAAGAGATCGACGAAGCAGCCATGATGGACGGGCGCTCCAGGCTGGGGGCCTTCGTCCGTGTCATCATTCCAATGGCGGCACCGGGCCTGGCTGCGACGGCAGTGCTGTGCTTCATCCTGTCATGGAACGAGTTCCTCTACGCCTTCATCCTCGTCGCCTTTGAGGGACGTCCACTTACCGTCGGCATTCCGGGCCTGATCACGCCGCACGGAACCTTGTGGGGCCAGGTGGCCGCCGTGGCAGTAGTCGCCACCTTGCCGATCCTCATCTTCACATTCCTAGTACAGAAGCATCTGGTGCGTGGGCTGACCTTTGGGGCCGTGAAAGGCTGAGTTTGCAGGTGTTCGCTTTCCACAAGGCATAGTTCGGGCCAATTCATTAAGCCGTGCCGGTGGCATGCAATCGATCCCGTCAGGCAGGAACATACGGAGCATTTTGATGGCAGTTTCCTTTGCAGATGTGACCAAGCGCTTTGCCGATGGCACGACCGCACTGGACGGGCTCAACCTGGAGTTCGAGCTCGGCGAATTTGTTGTGCTGCTGGGTCCGTCCGGTTCGGGAAAGACGACCGCATGCCGGCTGCTGGCAGGTCTGGAGATGCCGACGGAAGGGCGTATCGAAATTGGGGGCACCGATATAACCGGCCTCCCTCCGCGCTTTCGCGACATCGGGATGGTGTTCCAGAACTATGCGCTCTACAGCCACAAAAGCGTCTATGAGAACATCGCTTACCCACTACGAATCCGCAAGATCGCCGCTGCTGAACTGGACCAGCGGGTAAAACAGGTTGCCGATCTGTTGCAGATCGGCAGCTATCTGCACCGCCGCCCGAGCCAATTATCCGGCGGCCAGGCGCAGCGTGTAGCGGTCGCCCGGGCATTGGTGTGGGAACCCACTATCTGCCTCATGGACGAGCCGCTTTCCAATCTTGACGCTTTGCTGCGCCTCCATATGCGCACCGAGCTCAACCGCTTGCACAAACGCCTCAACAGGACCTTCGTTTTTGTGACGCACGACCAGGAAGAGGCGATGACGCTTGCCACGCGCATCGCCGTTCTGAAGGACGGGAAACTGGTTCAGTTCGATGAGCCTCGCGCTATCTACCGCCAGCCGTCCAATCGGTTTGTGGCGGAATTTATGGGTCGGCCAGCCATGAATACGATGGATGGCATGGTCGAGGACGGCGTGTTCCGTGCAGGTGGGGTGACCTGCAAGGTCGAATGCCGCGACGGACCGGTCACGCTTGGCATACGCCCAGAGCAGATCGGGTTCGGACAAATTGGGAGCGAGGACGGATTCTCCCTGACGCTGGATGTGAAGGAGACGGTCGAACCGGATACACTTCTGATCTTTGCCAACGATGAGGGAACGATCACCGTCAGGACTCAGCGGGACTGTGATGACCTGGCTGCGGGGCAGCCTGTCAATCTTCGTTTTCCGATGGAGGCTCTGCATTACTTCGACGCCAGAACCGGGGAGAGGCTGCGGTGAACGTCGCCAGCTTTGGTCCCTTATTGCTGGCCGCCATGGTGTGGTTGGGCTTCTGGCGCGTCAATAGCCGGCGCAGATGGTTCACCACCGGCGAAGTGATCTTCTGGGACGTGATCGCACTGATTGTGATTCAGCTCATTTGGCTGCGGTGGTTCTGATCAATCCGGAAGATGCCTGGATCGGACACGAGCGAGCAGGAAAGGAGACTTGCAATGACAACTCCCCCTCGTTGGCGACGCTTCGATGAATGGGATACGCGCGCCCTTCGTCACGACCAGTTCGCCGCTCAGAATTCCGAAGCAGGCTTCTCCACTTTCCAAAGTCCATGGGATCCGGCTCCCTCAGCCCGGCTGGAAAATGGACGGATCGTCGAAATCGACGGCAAGCCTGAAGCCGAGTTCGATATCATCGATTCCTTCATCGCAACGCATTTTCTCGATCCGGACATTGTCGAGGAAGCAATGGCGATGGATTCAACCGAGGTGGCCCGCCTGCTGGTCGACATAAATGTGCCGCGCGAGCGCCTCGAGCGGCTAGCCTGCGGCATGACGCCAGCCAAGCTCGTTTCGGTCGTATCCGTCATGTCGGCGCTGGAGATCACCTTCGCCTATGCGAAAATGCGACAGCGCCGCACGCCAGGCAATCAGGCCCATGTCACCAACGCCAAGGACGATCCGCTGCAACTAGCCGCCGACGCAGCGACGGCGGTAGCGCTTGGTTTCGACGAGATCGAGACGACTATGCGCGTCGCTTCCAATTCCTGGGCCAACGCCATGGCCTGCGCGGTAGGAGCGGCTGTCGGGCGCGGCGGTGTCCTGTTCCAGTGCTCGATCGAAGAGGCCGAGGAACTCCAGATCGGGATGGCTGGCTTCACATCCTATGCCGAGACGGTTTCGGTCTACGGCACGGAAGCGGCCTTCGTGGACGGCGACGACACGCCCTGGTCGAAGGCGTTCCTGACAGCAGCCTATGCCTCACGTGGCATCAAGACACGCTGCACATCGGGAGCCTCCGCAGAACTGCTGATGGGCTTTCATGAGCGCAAGTCTGTTCTTTACCTGGAGGCGCGTTGCCTTTGCCTGCAAAGCGCAATGGGGGTCCAGGGAACACAGAATGGCGGCATAGACGGGGCACCGCTCACCGCATCCATGGCAAGCGGCATGCGCGAGTTGATGGCGGAGAACCTAATTGCCGTCTGGCTGGGCCTGGAATGCGCTTCCGGCAACGACACTCGTGTGAGCGAATCGGAGATCCGGGTCGGCGCTAAGATCACTCCTTATCTGCTCGCAGGCTCAGATCTTCTGTGCTCGGGTTTCGGCTCAATCAAGAAATACGACAACTCCTTCAACCCGTCCTTGTTCAACGGAGAAGAGATCGAGGACTATCTTGCCCTGCAGCGGGACTTTGAAGTCGATGGCGGACTAACGCCGCTCGATGAGGAAGAAACGGGCCGTTTGCGCATGCGGGCCATCGAGGCAGTCGCGGCCGTTTTCGATGAGCTGGGGCTTGCCGAGGTCAAGCCCGAGTGGATGTCTTCCGTGGCCGCTGCTTCCGGCTCGCTGGAAACGGAGACGTTCAGCCCGGGCGAGGTGACGAGGATCAGCAACAAGATCCGCGACCGGCGCCTTACAGCGCTAGATGTGGTGCGCGCGCTGGCCCGGCGCGGGTTCGAGCAGGAGGCGGAGAATCTCATGCTCATGCTGCGCCAGCGCATTTCCGGAGACTACCTGCAGACATCCGCGATCCTGCGTGACGGCAAGGTGATCAGTGCCATCAACGATCCAAACCACTATAGCGGCCCCGCTACCGGCTACAACATGACGCCGGAACGTTGGGAGAAGGTGCAGAATGTGCGCGACCTGCAAACGATTGAAAAGGTCATGGAACACGAGGCGCCGGTCGATCCGACGGCCAAAGCTTGGCTCGTGCCAGTTGGCACCGCTGGCAAAGGGAAAGACGCTCATGAGGTGGTGGTGGGCCTGAGCCCGGCATTCGGCGTTGAATTAACCCGCACGACCGCCGGGCACGATCTGATCGATGTTGTGCTGGCGCTGACCGAGGGCATCCGCGATGGCGGCGGGGTGCCACGTCTCGTCAGGATACGCCATACGGCCGACACCTCCTTCCTCGGGCTAACTGCCGCGCGTCTTTCCGGATCGGGCTATGGCATCGGGATCCAGGCCAAAGGCACTGCGGTCATCCATAAGGCAGACCGGCTGCCGCATCTGAATGTGGAGCTGTTTTCAAACTCCCCTGTCACGACGCTCGATCACTATCGGGCCATGGGACGCAACGCTGCCCTCTATACCCATGGAGAAAGTCCGGAGCCGGTGCTGGTTCCGGTCGATGGACGATCATTGGCCGCCCGCTACCACGTGCGGGTGTCGATGCTCTATGCGATCGAGACGTCCCTGGTGGAAGCTGACGCCTCCCCGGTCGAGGTGGTGATGGAACTAGGGCAGGGAGCAATGCGATGAAAGATGTTCTGGAGCAATATCCAATCTCCGAAAAATGCCCAGAGCAGGCGGTTTCAGCCTCCGGAAAAACCATCAACGACCTGACGCTCAGCGAGGTTCTTTCCGGCCGTATAGACGCGGAAGACATCCGCATTTCGGCCGATGTGCTGCAATTGCAGGCACGGATCGCGCGCGCTGCGGGGCGGGAAGGGCTGGCGCGAAATCTCGAGCGCGCCGCCGAACTGGTAGCCGTTCCGCAGGATATCGTCCTGGAGACTTACGAGATGCTGCGCCCGGGCAGGCTGGAGAACCCCGAGCCCCTGCGCGCCCGGGCGGAAATGCTGCGGCGGGACTATGGCGCGCACACCATTGCCGCCTTCATTGAAGAGGCAGTCGCCGTTTACCAGAGCCGCAAGCTTTTTCGCCGTCGTTACTGAAATGGAAAGGGATAAGCATGATTCTTCGCGGCAAAACCGCTATCGTGACTGCTGCGGGTTCCGGCATCGGTAGGGCCGGTTCTCTTGTAATGGCCCGTGAGGGCGCCTTCGTGGTCGTGACCGACCGCAACCTGGAGGCGGCCGAGGAAACTGTTCAGCTTATTACCCAAGCGTCAGGCAGGGCGGAAGCGCGCAGGTTGGACGTATCCGACGACGCTGCCATTAATTCGCTGATTGAGAGCGTAGCCAGCGCCCATGACCGGATCGATATCCTGCACAATCATGCCGGCGTGCAGGTTGCCGGCAGCATCGAGCAGGTGGGGAGCGAGGGGTTTGACCGCTCATGGGCAATCAATGTCCACGCTCAATTTGTCGCCTGCAAGGCGGTCATTCCAATCATGAAGCGGCAGAAGAGCGGCGTCATTCTCAACACCGCCTCCAATTCCGGCGTATTTCTGGACCGTGAGATGACAGCCTACATAACCAGCAAGGCCGCCTCCATTACAATGACACGGCAGATCGCGCTGGATGTGGCCAGCTATGGCATCCGGGTAAACGCGCTTTGTCCGGGCTGGGTCGATACGCCTTTCAACGACCCTTACACACGACAGCTTGGCGGAAGGGCGGCGCTTGAGCATTCCATCAAGAACGTGGTGCCGATGGGACGATTTGCAACGCCGGAAGAAATCGCCGAAGTCATATTGTTCATGGTATCCGACCGCTCCTCCTACATGACCGGCCACGCACTGGTTGCCGATGGCGGTGAATCGCTTGCGGGGGGAACCAACGCAGGTTCGGCGCTACCGGAGGAAGCGGCGGCGCTCGTATAAGCAGGCAGCGATGGTCGATTGTTGGGATAGGGAGCAGGAAATTGCGGTCCAAACTCTATATCGATGGCCAATGGATCAGGCCTGTTCACGGGAAAACCTTTTCCGTCATCAATCCCGCAACCGAGGAGACGATTCACGCCATCGCCGCAGCAACGGCAGAGGATGTGGAGCTTGCCGTTGCAGCGGCACGCCGAGCCTTCGACAAGGATGGCTGGCCCAGAATCGACGGGCAGAGTCGTGGCTGCTATTTGAGGGCAATTGCGGCGGGAATCCGTGCCAGGCACGACGAACTTGCGCGCCTGGAAGTCATCGACAATGGCAAGCCTCTCCCGGAAGCACTGGGTGATATTGAGGATTCGGCTGGCTGCTTCGAGTATTATGCCGACCTCGCCGAGAAGCTCGACAACAACCCCGTCGAAGAAATCGCCGTTTCCGACAATCGTTTCACTTCGAAAGTGGTCAGGGAGCCCGTGGGAGTGGCAGGAGCGATCATCCCATGGAATTATCCGCTGCTAATGGCCTCGTGGAAAGTTGCGCCGGCCCTTGCCGCTGGCTGCACCGTTGTTCTCAAGCCTTCGGAACTGACCTCGCTGACGGCGCTGGAATTGGCGGCGATCGCGATGGAAGCCGGCCTGCCTGCTGGAGTCCTCAACATCGTAACCGGTACCGGAGCGGAAGCCGGACAGGCGATCATCGACCATCCGCTGATCGACAAGCTAGCCTTTACAGGCTCCGTTCCAACCGGTTCCAAGATCATGTCCGCAGCCGCTCGCGACATTAAACGGATCAGCCTCGAACTTGGCGGGAAGTCGCCATTCGTGATCTTTTCCGACGCCGACATCGAGCAGGCTGTGGAATGGATCATGTTCGGCATCTTCTGGAACCAGGGACAGGTGTGCTCGGCAACCTCGCGTGTCCTCATCGAGGCGCCCATCTATGACCGGGTGATGGCTCGTCTTTGCCAGGCCGCGAAGGAGATCAGGATCGGCAACGGGCTTGACGACGGCGTGCTGCTAGGTCCGCTTGTGTCACGCGGCCAGTACGATAAGGTGGTGGCAGCGATCGAGGCTGCCGTAAAGGCGGGGGCGAGGATTGCCATTGGCGGCAAACGACCAGAGGGGCTGGACAAAGGCTATTATCTGGAGCCTACCATCCTTACCGAGGTTCCCTTGGACAGCGCCGCATGGCGCGAGGAAATATTCGGTCCCGTTCTCTGCGTCAGGCCCTTCGAAACCGAAGCCGAAGCCATTGAACTCGCCAACGACAGCCGCTTCGGCCTTGCGGCAGCCGTCATGTCGCAGGACGAGGCGCGCGCGGAACGGGTGGCGGCAGCGTTCCGGGCAGGCATCGTATGGATCAACTGTTCTCAGCCCACATTTACCGAAGCGCCCTGGGGAGGCTACAAGACATCAGGTATCGGCCGTGAACTTGGCCGCTGGGGGCTGGAGAACTATCTGGAAGTCAAGCAGATCACCAGATATGCCAGCAAAAAGCGATGGGGCTGGTATCTGAAATAACCGAATACAAGAAACGGGCGGTTTGCCCGCCACCGGCGCCAAGGTGTGGAATGACTTTGCGCTTGGCCGTATTCGGCAAACGAGCCGGCAGGCGAGCAGGAGGGGTGCTTCTCAGCTTCGCAGGGCGACTGAAATATCCGTCACCCTGCGATGCGAGGTCCTCGCGACGATGAATTACACGTTGCGGCGCTTACCTTCCATGAGGTCCAGTACGGCGCGGGCGGCGTCGAGAACGTTGGTGCCCGGGCCGAAAACGGCCGCAACCCCATTGTCCAGCAGGAATTGATAATCCTGCCGCGGGACCACTCCACCGACAACCACGATGATGTCAGCGCCCTTTTGCTTCAGCGCTTCCACAAGTTGCGGGGCCAACACCTTGTGCCCAGCCGCCAGCGAAGACATGCCCACCACATGCACCTTCTTTTTGACCGCAAGATCGGCGGCCTCGTCCGGCGTCTGGAACAAGGGACCGGTGACGACGTCGAAGCCTATGTCGCCGAAGGCGGACGCAATGACCTTGGCGCCGCGATCATGGCCGTCCTGGCCAAGCTTGGCGACCATCACCCGTGGTCGTTCGCCGAGTGCCTTGGCGAATTGGTCAAGCCGCTCGACCAACGTCTTGTATTCCGGCTCATCCTTGTAGGCCGGACCGTAGACCTTGCGCACCACCTGAGGCACCGCGGCATGGTCGCCGAACGCGTCGCGCAGCGTATCGGAAATCTCGCCAACGGAAGCGCGTGCTCGCGCTGCTTCGACGGCGGCCTCAAGGATGTTGCCTTGCCCTGAGCGTGCGACCTCGGCCAGCAGTCCAAGCGTCTCGGCGACGCGCTTTGGATCGCGCTGACGACGGATCCGTTCGAGCCGCTTCACCTGAGCCTCGCGCACCGCCGCATTGTCGATGTCGAGGATCTCAATGTCGTCCTCATTCTCGAGCCGATACTTATTGACACCAACTACCACCTCATCGCCCCGATCGACAGCCGCCTGTTTCCTGGTGGCAGCTTCCTCGATCAGGCGCTTGGGCAAGCCTTCGATGACGGCCTTGGTCATCCCGCCCATTGCCTCGATCTCTTCGATCAACTTCCAGGCGGCATCGGCAAGCTCGTTGGTAAGATTCTCGACATAGTAGGAACCCGCCAATGGATCGACGACCTTCGTCACACCCGTCTCGTGCTGGAGTATGAGTTGCGTGTTGCGGGCGATGCGAGCGGAAAATTCCGTCGGCAGCGCGATTGCCTCGTCGAAGGAATTGGTATGCAGCGACTGCGTGCCGCCAAGCACGGCAGCCAGCGCCTCATAGGCGGTGCGCACGATGTTGTTGTAGGGGTCCTGCTCCTGCAGCGATACTCCGGAGGTCTGGCAATGGGTGCGCAGCATCAGCGAAGAAGGCTTCTTTGGCTCGAACTCCTCCATGATGCGCGACCAGAGTAACCGCGCGGCGCGCAGCTTGGCGGCCTCCATGAAAAAATTCATGCCGATGGCAAAGAAGAACGAAAGTCTCCCGGCGAAAGCGTCAACGTCGAGACCTTTTTGCAGCGCGGCGCGGACATATTCCCTACCGTCAGCAAGCGTGAAGGCAAGCTCCTGCACCAGCGTCGCGCCCGCCTCTTGCATGTGATAGCCAGAGATGGAGATGGAGTTGAACTTCGGCATCTCCTTCGCCGTGTATTCGATGATGTCGGCGACGATCCGCATGGAGGGTTCGGGCGGGTAGATATAGGTATTGCGGACCATAAACTCCTTCAGGATGTCATTCTGGATGGTCCCGGAAAGCTGCGCCCGCGGCACGCCCTGCTCTTCGCCGGTCACGATGAAGCTGGCGAGGATCGGGATCACCGCGCCGTTCATGGTCATCGATACAGAGATCTTTTCCAGCGGGATGCCGTCGAACAGGATCTTCATGTCCTCGACAGAATCGATGGCGACGCCCGCCTTCCCAACGTCGCCTACGACACGCGGATGGTCGCTGTCATAGCCGCGATGCGTCGCAAGGTCGAAGGCAACCGAGACACCCTGCTGGCCAGCCGCAAGTGCCTTACGATAGAAGGCATTCGACTCTTCGGCTGTTGAGAATCCGGCATATTGGCGGATTGTCCAAGGCCGGCCCGCATACATCGTTGCGCGTGGCCCGCGAACGAACGGCTTGTGCCCAGGAAGCGAGTCGAGATGATCAATTCCCTCAAGATCCTTGGCCGTGTAGAGCGGCTTGATCGGAATGCCTTCCGGCGTTTGCCAGACGAGGCTGTCGGGGTCTCGCTTCACTTCCTTCTCGGCGAGCGCGCGCCATTGTTCCAGTTCGTTATCGCTCATCACTCGAATTCCATTATCGGCTCGTCGACTGCCAGGCTCGCGCCAGGATCGACGGCTATCCGCTTCACCGTAGCCCGCCTTTCGGCGCGCAGCACGTTTTCCATCTTCATGGCTTCCACGGTAGCGAGGATCTGTCCAGCTTCAACGGCGTCGCCTTCGCTAACAGCAATCACCGTCACCACACCCGGCATGGGACAAAGCAGCATCTTGGAGGTGTCAGGGGGCAGCTTCTTCGGCATCAGTCGCGCCAGTTCAGCAACGCGCGGACGGCGCACGTGAGCGACAATGTCCATTCCTCGCCAGCGCAGACGATAACCGGTTCCGGAACGAGCAATCTTGACCGACAAGCTTTCGCCATCGATTGCGAAAGAAGCGTGTGTCCGTCCGGGAACCCAATCGCTCGTGACTGTCAGGCACACGCCGTTCCCGTCTTCAAACGAAACGGCCGTTCCGTCCTCTTCGTCACGCACGCTGACTGCGAATGCATGATTGTCGAGCGTGACTACCCAAGCGGAGGAGACCTTACGGCGGTGATTGTCCATCGCACCCGAAATCTGTATGTCGCGGTGCTGGACTTTCCAGTTAATGTGGGCGGCGACAGAAGCAAGGGTCCGCGCATCTACATCATCCGGCGCCACGCCGGAAAAGCCATCCGGAAATTCCTCCGCGATGAAGGCGGTGCTGAGCCGGCCCTCCCTAAAACGCGGATGCTCCATGACGGCGGAGAGGAATGGCAGGTTGTGGCCGATGCCTTCCACCTCGAAATCGTCGAGTGCTGCTCCCATGGACCTGATGGCCGAAAGGCGATCCGGCCCCCAGGTGCAGAGCTTGGCGATCATCGGGTCGTAGTACATCGAGATTTCCGAACCTTCGACGACTCCGGTGTCGTTGCGGATGATACCGCCACATGAGCGCGCGCCTTCCGCGGGCGGCCTATAACGAGTCAGCCGTCCGATCGAGGGCAGGAAGTTACGGTAGGGATCTTCAGCATAAAGCCGGCTTTCAATTGCCCAGCCATTCAGCCTGACCTCATCCTGGGCGACACGAAGCTTCTCGCCGGCAGCTATGCGGATCATCTCCTCGACCAGGTCGATGCCGGTGACCAGCTCCGTGACCGGGTGCTCCACCTGAAGCCGGGTATTCATCTCGAGGAAATAGAAGTTGCGGTCGCGGTCCACGATGAACTCGACCGTGCCTGCCGAGTGGTAGCCGACCGCGGCAGAAAGGGCGATTGCCTGCTCGCCCATTGCGCGCCGAGTCGCCTCGTCGAGGAACGGAGATGGCGCCTCCTCGATGATCTTCTGATTGCGGCGCTGGATCGAGCACTCGCGCTCGCCAAGATGGATGATGTTGCCGTGCTTGTCCCCAAGCACCTGTATTTCGATGTGGCGGGGCTCGACGATGAATTTCTCGATGAAGATTCGGTCGTCGCCGAAGGAGTTCCTCGCTTCGTTCTGTGATGATTGAAACCCTTCGCGCACTTCCTCCTCGTTCCAGGCTATGCGCATGCCCTTGCCACCGCCGCCTGCGGAAGCTTTGATCATAACGGGGAAGCCGATCTCCTGGGAGATGTGCACTGCCTCCTCTGCGTTTTCGATCAGCCCCATATGACCGGGGACCGTGCTGACCCCGGCGGAGGCGGCGATCTTCTTCGACGTGATCTTGTCGCCCATCGCCTCAATGGCGGCCGGCGGCGGCCCGATAAAAGTTACGTCTATTGCCTTGAGCGCTTCGGCAAAGTGCGCATTCTCCGACAGGAAACCATAGCCCGGATGAACGGCATCTGCACCGGTCTCCTTCAGGGCATTAAGGATATTTGCGATGTTGAGATAGGACTGGGAGGGCGCGGCAGGGCCGATATGGACAGCCTCGTCGGCCTGCCTGACATGCAGTGCGTCCCGGTCGGCGTCGGAATAAACAGCGACTGTTGGAATGCCGAGCTTCTTCGCCGTCTTGATCACGCGGCACGCGATCTCGCCACGATTGGCAATCAGAATTTTCTTGAACATTATTACGGCCTCAAAGCGGAATATTGTCGTGCTTCTTCCAGCGCGTTTCGACGCGCTTTCCGCGCAGGGCGGCGAAGGCGCGCGCGATGCGTTTGCGTGAGGAATGGGGCATGATCACCTCATCGATGAAGCCACGTTCGGCCGCGATGAAGGGATTGGCAAAACGTTCCTCGTACTCCTTAGTGCGCTGCGCTATCTTGGCCGGGTCGCCCAGGTCGGAGCGATAAAGAATTTCGGCAGCGCCCTTGGCACCCATCACGGCGATTTCAGCGGTCGGCCAGGCGTAATTGACGTCGGCTCCGATATGCTTCGAAGCCATTACATCATAGGCGCCGCCATAAGCCTTGCGAGTGATGAGAGTGACCATCGGCACGGTCGCCTGGCTATAGGCAAACAGCAGCTTGGCACCATGCTTGATGACGCCTCCATATTCCTGCGCTGTGCCCGGCAGGAATCCCGGCACGTCGACCAGCGTCAGGATCGGAATGTCGAACGCGTCGCAAAAACGCACGAAGCGTGCCGCCTTGCGCGATGAGTCGATATCGAGGCAGCCTGCAAGCACCATCGGCTGGTTGGCTACCACACCGATGGTCCGCCCCTCGATGCGCATGAAACCGATTATGATGTTCTTAGCGAAAGCTGCTTGAAGCTCGAAGAAATCGCCTTCGTCGGCAATCGCCGTAATCAGCTCCTTCATGTCATAGGGCTTGTTGGCGCTTTCAGGGACCAGAGTGTCCAAGCGCATCTCCAGCCGTTCCGGATCGTCATAAAATGGCCGGACCGGAGACTTTTCGCGATTGTTGAGCGGCAGGAAATCGAACAGGCGCCTGACCTCTTCCAGCGCCTCGATGTCGTTCTCGAATGCACCATCAGCGACCGACGATTTTTGCGTGTGGGTCGATGCGCCGCCAAGCTCTTCCGCCGTTACAATCTCGTTCGTCACCGTCTTCACCACGTCGGGCCCGGTGACGAACATGTAGGAGGAATCCCGCACCATGAAGATGAAATCCGTCATGGCCGGCGAGTAGACTGCACCGCCCGCACATGGGCCCATGATCACTGAAAGCTGCGGAATTATGCCCGATGCTTCAGCATTGCGCTTGAAGACTTCGGCATACCCCGCAAGCGAGGCCACGCCCTCCTGGATGCGAGCACCGCCTGAATCGTTCAAACCGATTACCGGTGCACCATTGCGAAGAGCCATGTCCATGATCTTGCAGATCTTCTGGGCATGGCTCTCCGATAGCGAGCCCCCGAGGACCGTGAAATCCTGGGAAAAAACATAGACCAGCCGGCCATTGATCGTGCCCCACCCGGTTACCACGCCATCGCCTGCGATTTTTTGGGACGCCATGCCGAAATCTGTCGCGCGATGCGTGACATACATGTCGTATTCCTCGAACGAGCCCTCGTCGAGAAGCACCTCAATCCGCTCGCGCGCCGTCAGCTTGCCTTTCGCATGCTGTCCGTCGATACGCTTCTGTCCACCGCCGAGACGGGCCTCCGCCCGGCGAGCCTCAAGTTGTTCGAGTACCGCGCGCATCAGCGCACCCCCTTTACTTCGAGCGGTCCCGCCGTGCCGGCCCGCCGTCGTGTATCAATGGTCATGTTCATAGCCCCGGCCCCACGAGCCGCATCATCGGAGTGTAAACATGTCCGGCTGGCAACAGAAGTGTTGAAAAGGTACAGAAGCATAATGTACCAATACGCAAAAGCAAATTTGCGAAGTTGTAAAAAAATGGCACGCGGGAAACTTTATATCGGACGTAAAGTTCGTGAGATCCGAGAGGCGAACAGGGCAACCCAAGCTGCGTTTGCAGAGCGGCTTGGCATTTCCACGAGTTATCTCAACCAGATCGAGAACAATCAGCGCCCCGTTTCCGCAGCAGTGCTACTTGCACTAGCGGAAAAATTCCAGATCGATATCGGCTCGATCTCGGCCGGCGATAGTGACCGCCTGCTGTCAGCACTCCTGGAAGCGTTGGCTGATCCCGTCTTTGACGGGTACTCGCCGAACCTTCAGGAACTAAAGCTTGTCATCCAGAATGCGCCCGGTTTCGCTCAATCCCTGATTGCCTGCCATCAGGCGTTCCGCCGGAACAGCGAACAGCTTGCGAGCTTCAACGACCAGCTTGGCCGAGCCAGCAACCTGGCGGAGCCGACGGCCTATGAAGAAGTCCGCGACTTTTTCCATTTCATCGACAACTACGTACACGATCTCGATGTTGCGGCTGAACGTGTTGCGATGAAACTCGGCGTTCCCGAAAGGGATGCGGGTGCTGCCCTTACTGAATATCTGGAAGGCGAACACGGCATCCGCATCATGCGAGCCGAGCCCGGTGAAGCGCTTCTGAGGCGATATGATCCCGCTTCGAAGGCGCTGTATCTCAACTCATACTCGCCAGCGGCCACCAGAACGTTCCAGATGGCATACCAGATTGCGGCACTGGAGCAGCAGGCCGAGGTAGAGCGGATAACCACGCAAGCCGGGTTTCGGACGGAAGAAGCAGCGGAAATTTGTAAGATCGGGCTGCAAAACTACTTCGCGGGTGCACTAATATTGCCGTACCAAATCTTCATGTCCACCGCAAAGGATCTGCGCCACGATCTTGAACTGCTCGCGGCCCGCTTTGGAGCCAGCCTAGAACAGGTGGCTCATCGCCTCTCCACTCTGCAGCGGCCGGGACTAAAGGGCATTCCGGTATTCTTCGCAACGATAGATCGCGCGGGAAACATTACGAAGCGGCACAGCGGAGCCAAGCTGCAATTTGCCCGTTTCGGCGCGGCCTGTCCGCTCTGGAACGCCCATCAGGCATTCGAGGTGCCCGGGCGAATCATTCGACAGCTCGCAGAGACACCCGACGGGGTACGCTATCTTTCAATCGCTACAGAAGTCACCAAGAAGGGGGGTGGTTACTACGCGCCGCACCGACGGTACGCCATCGCTCTCGGCTGCGAAATCTCCTATGCGCAACACTTCGTCTATGCTGACGGACTAGACCTGACGAACCGCGTCGCATTCGACCCGATCGGCATATCCTGCCGGATTTGCGAGCGAGCCAACTGTCCGCAACGGGCAGTGCCCCCCTTGAAGACGCGGCTCAAGGTCAACCATGAGCACCGCTCCATATTGCCCTATGTGATTACGTGAGGTTTGCAGCCGCGCTCGGGAAGCCGATGCGCCGCTACTTGATGCCAGTCTGTTCAGCTTCATCATAAAGGGGGGCGCTGTGGGCGGTTGGCAATTCAACCGGCGGAGGAGAGGCAGCAAAACGCTTCAGGGCAGGGGCCGACTGAAGCAAGACAAACATGCCGAACCACACGGCGAAGAACAGCATCAGCCAACGCACATCGCCCTCCCCCATAGCCAAGCCCCTCAGCTTTACAGGAGTAAAGAGGATAGGACCTAACAGGGTAGAAGAGCAAGGAGGAATTCAACCTGCGGTACACGTCACAGGGCGTCACTCCGGATTTTCGGCCGGTTTCGGGTAGGAAACGCCGCGAAAGTCGCAATGGAAAGAAAGATCGGAATGCCGAGTTCCAGCACCTCCTCGATCACCACCGAAGTGTAGGTGCTCGTGACGTGAATTCCTAGAAATTGGAGGTTCGATTGAGCTCCGTCGAGGACTTTCGAAAAAACGACGCAGCCAATCGCAGCCAGGATGGCGACGGGGGTGGCATCGAGGCGGCGAAGCCCCGAGACAAAGCTGCGGAAGTTCTGCTTTACGAGGAAATAGATCGAAGTTCCCACGCCCAGAAAAGCAAGGGCAGCCATAGACTTTTCCAGAAGAGGAACGTTGGGCGAAACGTAAAAACTCGTCTTGGTTATGCTATAAGTTGTGAAATGCACGTGGAAGTCCAGTTCGCGCAGGCACATGGCGATTGGCAGAACGAGAAAGTACCAGTGCTTCAGGAGGTCCTCATACGACATCTCACGAACAAGCGTCGAGACGACAATCAGATATCCGGCAGCTGAAAGGACCTGTATGAAGCCTCCTTCATCAACGTAGAGCCTTTTCATTTCCTCAGAAAGAAAGGTTTGCGGCAGGACAATGAGAACAGCAAGGAGAAAAACCGCAAGAGCCATGTGGTTGAAATACGCCGCGCTATTGCGATTGACCGTCTCGCGGTAGAGTTGTGAAGACATTCCCGCCCTCGCGCTTAGCGATACATTTACGAAATTCTTGCTTTCCTGCAGCTCAGGATTGCTCATCAGCCCTTGCATATGCCGGAATCACGAAATTTGCTGATGAGCATAATCAACCCCTTATCAGTACTTAAAGGAGCTGTCACAGACAGTCTGACGCAGCATTGTCAAAACTTGTTGATGTGTCATTGAACGCTCGCTGCGTACCGCCCGCGCGCAGAGCGCTTGCCAAGCGTTGCGGGTCCGTATGGATTGCAGGGCGAACTTATGGGATAGCGTAGCGCTGCCAGCCGGGACTGAAGTTAGCAAACACCGGCGCTCAAGATCAAAAGCCGCTGAGGGATAGGATGCAGGAACTGGATGCGCGTTTGCCGAATACGCCGGAAAAGCTGATGCACTATCTTGCGCGGTTGAATATCGAAGTGACCACCTTCACCCACCCGCCGCTTTTCACGGTGGAAGAGTCGCGGAGCCTGCGCGGGATGATTCCGGGCGCACATACCAAGAACCTGTTCCTGAAGGACCGAAAGGGTCGATATTTCCTGGTAACGGTGGAGGAGGATGCCACCGTGGATCTGAAGACAATCCATCAGACGATCGGCGCCTCAGGTAGGGTGTCCTTCGGTCGGCCAGATGAGTTGATGAACCTTTTGGGCGTTGCGCCGGGTGCCGTCACCGTTTTCGGCGCAGTCAATGATGTGGCCGGGAAAGTGACGGTGGTGCTGGACGAGTTTCTGGTCAGTCAGGAAATTATCAATGCCCATCCACTTCATAACGAAGCGACGGTTTCCATCCGCAATGCAGATCTTCTACGCTTTCTGGAAGCGACGGGGCATAGCCCGCTCGTCTTGAAAGTTGCGCAATGATCGCCACATTTCGCACTTGGCAGTTTTTTGCCGGTGCGTTTCGAGTAATGCCGTTCCGGCAGCAATGAAGGGGCAAATATGAGCAATCGCGAAAACCCGTATGGCGGCGAAACGGCCAGCCAGGTGAACGTCACCTTCGGGAACGGAGCAGCAGGCGCCACTCCCGGATTGGCGGAAGCCCCGTCGCTAGCCGACCTCATCAAGGACACAACCACCGCATCCTTTGCAACTGACGTGATCCAGGAATCACGTCGCCAACCGGTGCTGGTCGATTTTTGGGCACCTTGGTGCGGCCCCTGCAGACAGCTTACGCCGGTGCTTGAGAAGATAGTGCAGGAGGCCGGCGGGCAGGTAAGGCTCGTGAAACTCAACATTGATGATCATCCGGCCATTCCCGGCCAGCTCGGCATTCAGTCCATCCCCGCTGTCATCGCCTTCAAGGACGGGCAGCCGGTCGACGGATTTATGGGAGCAGTGCCGGAAAGCCAGATTCGCGATTTCATCAAGCGCATCGCTGGCGATAATGGCGGGAAGTTGGAAGAAGCGCTGGCAGCCGCCACAGAGGCGCGCGAAGCCGGTGACAGGCAGACGGCCGCGCAGATTTATTCCGCCGTACTGCAACAGCAGCCGGAGCATGTCGAAGCCTTGGCTGCCCTTGCCGACCTCCTTTTCGAGGCCGGACAGACGGACGAAGCCAAGGCAGTGTTGGATCGTGTGCCAGAAGCCAAGAAGGATATGGCCGCAGTCGCGGCGGTGCGTGCGCGGATGGCGCTTTCCGAACAGGTAGCTGGATTGGGCGATGCGGCAGAACTGGAAAGGCGCCTTGCGGAAAATCCGGCTGACCATCAGGCCCGGTTCGATCTAGCGCTTATCCAGAACGCACGCGGCGAGCGAGAAGCCGCAGCGGAGAACCTGCTGGCGATCGTCAAGGCTGATCGCAGTTGGAACGACGATGGCGCGCGGACAAAGCTGCTGGAGCTTTTCGATGCCTGGGGCATGACCGAGCCGGTAACGCTGGCCGCCAGGCGCAAGCTTTCCTCACTGCTGTTTTCGTGAACTGCCGGCGGGTGAGCGGGGTGCGGAGGTTCAAGAACGATGGTTGAGCCGGGACGTCGGGAACATCTGGTGGATCCAAAGCTCCTTGAGCTTCTGGTGTGCCCCATCACCAAAGGACCACTCAGATGGGACCCAGCGAATAACGAACTCATCTCGCCGGGAGCGCGGCTTGCCTATCCCGTGCGCGACGGCGTTCCGATCATGTTGCCTTCGGAGGCGCGGCCGCTGGAGTCGGAAGAGGATTTCAAGTCGTGAATTGAGATTCCTCCGCCCGCAGAGGCGGATGGATGAAGCTTTGATGGCAGCAGATTAATGGCGCCTTGCGTCCTCGATGGGCGAGAACGGCCAATTGCTCCGCGCCTATGTCGAGCAGCATCTGGTGCCGGTTCTTCAGCCGGGGACATCGTCATCAAGGACAATCTGAGAGCTCACAAGTCTGCCGCCGTCAGGCAGATGATCCGCGCCGCTGGCGCCAGGCTCTGGTAGCTGTCGCCTATTCCCAGCCTTAACCCATTGAGCAGGCTTGCACCAAGATCAAGCACTGGATGCATGTGGAACAGAAGTGCCCCATCGAGGTGAGGCGCCACATCGACGGCCTCGTTTCCTCAATGCAACCGGGTGAATGCAGAAAACTACTTCGTCAATGCAGACTATGCTTCCGGCAAAACCTGAAAGGTTCCTAGTGGAAGTTCCGCCCCTTGGGCATGACCGAAGCAGCGGAAGCCCGCGCTTCCGATGCTTGTCTCGATCCGTCGAGAGGAACGGAACGGGCAGGTAGGCCGGCAGCAGGTTCTGCCTTATCGCTCGCATCCATGGCGATGGCCGGTTCTTCCCTCAACAGTGTGTCGAGCCTGCTGCTCAGATCGTCGATCCGCTCGGCTACGACGTGGATGACATCAGACGCTTTCTGCAGGCGACCGGTGATACGCGCGAAACGGGCACCCAGCACCTGCGGCCGGAAGCGCTCAAACACCTTGTTCCAGACAATGGCGTTGGAGGTACCGGTTTCATCCTCCAAAGTCATGAAGATAACTCCTTTGGATGTGTCCGGACGCTGGCGGATTAGCACGAGCCCGGCAATAGAGACGCGCGAGCCATCGGCCAGTTCGGCCAGGCATTCATTCGCAAGCACGCCTTCCGCATCGAGCGTCTCGCGAAGGAAGGATACCGGATGCGCTTTGAGCGAAAGTCCCATGGCACGGTAATCTTGCACCACGTGACTTCCTAGCGGCATAGGCGCCAGCCGCATCTCCGGCTCGTGCTCGAAAAGCCCCAGATGTGGCTTGTCGAGGAGCGGCAGACGTTGCGAACCCGTCCCTTCCAGCGCATGGACCGCCCAAAGCGCGGCGCGCCGGTCAAGCCCCAAGGAACGGAAAGCGTCCGCTTCGGCAAGACGGGTGATCACGCTCTTGCTGAGTCCGGAACGCAGCCACAGATCGCGCACGGAATCGTAGCCGGCACCCCGTTTCTGCACGAGCCGTTCCATATCGTCCTCCGATAATCCCTTGATCTGGCGAAAGCCCAGGCGAACAGCATGTCGTGTCTTGATGACGGTGCGCATCTGCGCATGCTTCTTTGCTACCTGAGCAGGAGCGAAGGAGGCTTTCTCCAGGGTGCAATCCCACTCGGAAAAATTGATATCCACAGACCGCACTTCCACGCCATGCTCGATGGCATCCCGCACAAGCTGTGCCGGAGCATAAAAACCCATAGGTTGGGAATTTAGGATCGCCGCGCAAAACACGTCCGGATAGAAGGTTTTGAACCAGCAGGAAGCGTAGACGAGATGCGCAAAGGCGGCGGCATGGCTTTCCGGAAAACCATACTCGCCGAAACCTTCAATCTGCCGGAAGCAGCGACGGGCGAACTCTTCCGGATAGCCCTTGGCGACCATGCCTTCCACCATCCGCTGCCTGTAATTACTGATCGTGCCAGTGCGCCTGAAGGTGGCCATGGCGCGCCGCAACTGGTCGGCCTCGCCAGCGGAGAAGCCGCCTGCCTCTATCGCGATCCGCATCGCCTGCTCCTGGAAGAGCGGAACGCCAAGCGTCTTCTTCAGGATCGCTTCAAGCTCCGGCCGTATATATTCGGGCTTCTCAATTCCTTTCCGACGACGCAGATAGGGATGCACCATGTCACCCTGAATGGGGCCTGGCCGCACGATCGCCACCTCGATGACAAGATCATAGAACTCACGTGGCTTGAGACGCGGCAGCATCGACATCTGCGCTCGGGATTCGATCTGGAAGACGCCCACTGTGTCGGCTCGGCAGATCATATCATAGACGCGCGAATCCTCAGCAGGGATCGTGGCCAGTTCAAGCGGCCGGCCATAATCGTCACGAACGTCGTAGTGCTCCTTCAAAAGCTCGAGCGAGCGGCGCAAGCAGGAAAGCATGCCAAGCGCCAGAACGTCTACTTTAAGCATCTTGACAGCGTCGAGATCGTCCTTGTCCCACTCGATCATTTTGCGTTCGTCCATCGCCGTCTTGACAATGGGCACGATCTCGTCGAGCCGGTCTCTGGTGATGACGAAGCCACCCACATGCTGGGAGAGATGGCGCGGGAAGCCAAGGATCTCATTGGCTTTATCTATGAGATGCTTCGTTCGCGCATCGAGCCCGTCGAGGCCAGCGGCTCTGGTTTCCGTCTCGCCCAGCCTGGCGCTCGATGTACCCCAGACAGAGCCGGAAAGCGCGCTCATCGCATCTTCAGAAAAGCCGAGCGCCTTGGCCACCTGCCGGAGAGCCGAACGACCACGATAAGTAACCACCGAAGCGGCTAGCGCCGTGCATTTCAGGCTGTACTTCTCGTAAATATAGGCGATCACCTCGTCACGGCGTTCATGCTCGAAATCGACATCGATATCCGGCGGCTCATTTCTCTCCCTGGAAATGAAACGCTCGAAAAGCGTGTCGATGATATCCGGTCCTATTTCAGTGATACGCAGGCAGTAGCAGATAAGGGAATTGGCTGCCGAACCTCGTCCCTGGCAGAGAATGCCCCTAGAGCGGGCGAAATTCATGATGTCATAAACCGTAAGAAAATATCGGGCATATCCAAGCTCACTTACCGTATCGAGTTCGTGCCGAATTATCGCTTCCACCTTTGGCGGCATGCCGTCGGGAAAACGTGAGCGCGCGCCTTCCCAGGTGAGGCGCTCTAGTTCCTCCTGTGGCGGCAATCCAGATTCCGTCGGCTCGTCGGGATAGTTGTATTCAAGCTCGCCAAGCGAAAAGGAGAGCTCCTGGCCGAAGCGGATGGTCTCGGCAAGCGCGTCGGGATAATGGCGGAAAAGACGCGCCATCTCATCCGGCGGCTTCATGTGACGTTCGGCATTCGCTTCCAATGCAAAACCTGCCTGTGCCACCGGCACATTCATCCGGATCGCAGTCAACACATCCTGAAGCGAGCGCCTCCCTTTCGCGTGGTAAAGCACATCGTTGACGGCCATCAGCCGGATGCCCGCAGCCTCCGCAATCGCCGACGCCTGCGCCAGCCTGAAGCGGTCATCACCGGAATAGGACGCTGCAACGGCAAGGCGGACTGCATTGCCGAATCGGTCCTCCAGGCGCTTGGTGAAGGTGAGTGTCTCCTGCGAAGATCTCTCAAGCCTCGGCAAAATGGCGAGCGACATGCGGTCGCCCCACTCGATCAGATCAGCGGCAAAAAGGACAGGCGCTCCCTTCTGGCTTTCCTCACGCAGATTTGCCTGCGTAAGCATGCGGCATAGATGACCCCACCCCTGGCGGTCTCGTGGATAGGCGAGAATGTCAGGCGTGCCATCGGAAAAGACGAGCCGGCAGCCTGGATGATAGGCAAGCCCCTCCACCTTAGCCTGGCTCCAGGCGCGAACCACGCCCGCCACGGTATTGCGATCCGCAAGCCCTAGGGCACGGAAGCCATAAAGCTTTGCGGTCACAGCAAGCTCTTCCGGATGCGAGGCGCCGCGCAGAAAGGAGAAATTCGACTGCACGGCGAATTCCGCATAGGCTGGAACGGTATTCATGGGAAAATCCCGTGCAGGAACCAGCGGGGCGAAGCTACCTCCCCGTAAAGCCCCTCCCTGAAAAGCCAGTAGCGGCGGCCTTCCACATCCTCGACACAGAAATAATCACGCGTCGGCGCCTCCCTGTCCTCCTGCCACCATTCGGGAGCGATGCGTTCCGGCCCTTCGGCGCGGGCCACGCGATAAAGCGCCCGCCGCCAGCGGAAGGACAGGGGCGGGCCTTCCGGAACCTCGGCTGAAGCCTCTACCGGCTCCGGCGTCTCCAGAAGACGTATGGGACGGATTTTTCCCGGAGGAGCGTCGTTCCTGGCAGGCATCGACCCTCCTGCAAGAGCCTCTTCCCCGAAGGGAACAAGACGTACAGCCCGTTCGGGAACATGGCTTTCGCGCAGGGATGGAACAAGAATGGCACCCTTCCCAAGTCGAGCGCGAATACGGTCTGCCAGGAGCGAAATGGCCTCAGCTTCCTGAAGCGCGGAGCCGGAAAGATCCGTCTGACGGGCGGTGAAAGGCGCAGTGACGGCAGCCGAAAGACGTACCATATCGAAACCGTATCCGGCATCGAGCTTGCCTTCGAGAGCGGCGAGTTTCTCACGGAAAAGCTGCAGTATCACCGGAGGCTCACGCAAGGGACGCGAAGCGCCCACTCCGAGGCGCATCACGGCACCATCGACACGGAACAGGGAAAGACTGAGACGTCTTGCGCCCTCGTCCCGGCGTTCCAGCTCTTGACGCAAAGTTCCAGCCAGCAAGAGTATCAGCCGCTCTATATCCTCCGTCATGCCGATCGGCTCCGGAAGCCGGCGCTCGGCCGATAGCGGAGATACAGGAAGGCGAGGCGAGATCACCTCTTCGGCAAGCCCGATGGCCTGATCAAGACGCGCGACCAGCATAGTTCCGAAACGGCGGACAAGCGGCGCACGGGGAGCCCCGATGAGCGCGCCGACATGGCGGATGCCCACGCTTTCCAGCCCGGCCCGGATTTTTTCTTCCAGGCGCAGGGCTGCCAAAGGCATGGGAGCAAGAAACTCCTCTTCCTCGCCCTGAGGCACGTTCCGCCTCTGTCCCTCCAGAAACCGCGCCGCGGCCCAGGCCATGCCCGGCGTAGAAGCGAGGCCAGCACGTGCATCAAAGCCCTGATGCGCGAGCCGTCGGACAATCTCTGCGAGCATTGCATCTTCCCCGCCGAACAGATGGGCACAGCCGCTGATATCCAGGAAGAGACCGTTCGTTCCTTCAAGCGCAACCAGAGGGGTATAGCGATCACACCAGTCGGCAAGGCTTTCCAGAAGCCGCCTGTCAGCCTCCGGCTCTTCCTCGACCACCTCGATGCCCGGATGCATGGCACGCGCATCGGCAATGCCAATGCCGGGTCTCAGGCCGAGAGCCTCGGCCTGTTCGTCAAGGGCCGCGATGTGCTGCGCATTGGCTTCGCGGCGGCTAACGACAAGGGGAGGAAACTCAACTGGCTTTCCCTCCTTTCCGCCCCGCCTCCACTCCGCTCCATGCCTGCGTCGCAAAAGCCGATCTGTCGAAAGATGCGGCAGCCAGACCGCCAGAATCCTGTTTTCTTCCGCCACTCTGCCGAACAGGCCGCACTGCGAGGGCATTTCTTTCCCGAAAAGCGAAGTCATGAGGGTTCCATTCCAGCACGAAATCTCCGATCCTCCCGGTTCTGCTCTTGATCAGGTTAAGAGCGAAGGCCGGTGGGCCGAGAGAGCGGGGGAGCCGGCCGACAAGCGTTTCCCGCAGAGCGGTCGGAGCAGCGGTGACGAAGATGCGGGTGATGGCCGCGGTTGCTTCGGCCTTTGCGGAATGACGAATGAGGAAAATCGGCTGGCCCGCCCGGCTGGCCCGGTTATGGAGGCGCCGGGAGGCAGTAAGATCGAGCTTTGTCGGATTACCCCGAAGTTCCAGAAAGATCGCCGAAAAGCCGCCCGTCTTCGCAGCTTCTTCCGTAGCCCAGAGCGCGTCTTCGAGCCGAACTGTCCGGGCGAGAAGCAACTGGTCGGGAGCAAAGCCAAAAAAACGTTCCAATCCCAGCGCATAGGGTAGGCCAGCTTCCGCAAGCATGTGGGAAGTGGAAACCCAGAAAACCGGCCGGCGGCCCTCACCAGAGTTTTCCTTTCGTGCCGCAATGGCGGCCAGTGCCAGGGCGAAACCAGCAACGATGCCTCCATCGCGGGTTTCCCGACTGGTAATTTCCGTCAGGGCCGCTGCGGGAAGACCGCCGCCCAGAGCAGCATCGAAGCGCCAAGCCCCCGTCTTCAGATAGGCGAATTTTTCCATTTCAGGCCGACTGTGGCGGCCGGCTACGGCTCTATTTTCACCCGGTACGGCTAACCGCTCGGGCAAGGTCCCCTCGATCCTGGCGATTTCCCGGCGCAGGGCAGAAAGCCTCCCTTGCGACACGGCAGGCCGAGCCATGACGTTTCACTCCGATTGCATTTTGTTCATGTTATGTTCCTATGGATTCCAGAGCCCCTTCCGAGAGTCAAGGAGGAATTTATTCTTTGCTTATTGACGACGGAAAACTTCAGCTAACACCATTGCAGACGTTCGTCATTCCATGAGGGAGGGAGAACTGCGCCTCTGCGCCGTTCTCAGCCGCACATTAGTGTCACTGCTGCATCTCCGCGACTGGCGGATAGTTCCTGTCTAGCCAGGCAGCGCATTTTGCAGGATGGCCGCAATCCGGGAAATTCCTTCGTGGATGCGCTCCTCCGGGATCGAACTGAATGCCAGCCGATAATAGTTACGTGGACAAACTCCGGCAAAAAAGGGATGACCAGCCTCGATCAGAACGCTTTGATCATAGAGTTGCCGCGCGACCATACTGGTGTCGATGCGCTCATCAGTCTGAAGCCATAAGCTCGAGCCTCCCTCCCCCTCCACCGTGAGCCCATGCTCATTTATGGCTTCCAGCGCTACCCGCTTGCGCTCTGCAAAGGTGTTCCCGAGGCGGCGGATCAGCGCGTCATAATACCCAAGAGACAGGAAATAGGCGGCTGCCCGCTGCATCAGTCCAGGAGGATGCCTCAGCACGGTTCCGCGCAGCGCCCGCGCCTCTCGGACGAAAGGCTCGGGGCCTACGAGATAGCCGAGGCGCAGGCCCGGAAACAGCGATTTCGAGAAGCTCCCGATGTAGATCACCCGCCCCTCCACGTCGAGCGACTTCAGCGCCGGGAACGGTGCCCTGCGATATGCCATCTCGAAATCGTAATCATCCTCCACGATCAGGAAATCACGTCGCGAGGCAAGCGAGAGCAGCGTCTGACGCTGGCGCATGGGCATCGTTCTGCCTGTCGGGCAATGATGGCTTGGCGAACAGAAAAGCACGTCGATGCCATCCGGTAGAGCTTCGGGATCGAGCCCTTCGCGGCCGATGGGAATCGGCAGCACGCGGCAGCGGCTCTGGTTCAGAATATCGCGAAGGCCAGGATAGCCGGGCTCCTCAATTGCCGAAGTCCGCCTTTGATTGAGAAGCACCTGCGCTGAAAGCCACAGCGCATTCTGCGCTCCCAATGTTACGAGGATCTCTTCCGGGCGCGCGCGGATGCCGCGCCGCGGCAAGGTATGACGCGCGATATACTCGACAAGCTCGGGATCATCGCGCTCGAAATGATCGTCCGTCAGGACATCAAAATCCTTCTGCCCCAGCGCCATCATGGTACAACCACGCCAGTTCTGGTGATCGAAGAGCGAAGGATCTGCCTGACCGTAGACGAAGGGAAAGCGAAAACGGCGCCAGTTTTCCGGCTTTCCCATGCTGGTGACGCCTCCGCTGAAGCGTTGCCCCAGCGCCCGTGACCAATCTACCCCATCGACACGCGAGCGGCTCCGGTATGTATGGATCTGCGGCCGAGGCGCAGTTTGCGATACGAAAAAGCCGGAACGATTCCGCGCAACGAGGTAATCATCCGCCACAAGGTCGGAATAGGCCATGACCACGGTGATGCGGCTGACTCCCAGACGGGTGGCAAGCATACGGCTTGATGGCATCCGCTCTCCGGGACGAAAACGCCCCTCCAAAATACCTTCGATCACAAGCTGCCGGATCTGATTTTGGAGCGTACCCCGATAAGCTGGGTTTAGGAAAAAATTGTCGACTGAGATAGGCATGCCACCACGCTCCCACGTGGGCAGCGTAGCAATTTGGCTATACCAATGCAAATGATCTGGACCTACTCAAACCGCCGCTCGAACCCATGCTTCCGGCGGCGCTACAAGCGAGGCTGCTGTCGCTTGCGTCTGTCAGAAATGCGACGATCTTTCGGACGTATCGCAGCGGGATCGTACGAATGTCTGACACCACCTGACGCAGCACAAGAAGGGTACCATCAGACATCAAGGTCGCTGTCAGGGAAGGATCGAGCTTGATACTGACGTGCCGGAATATCTTTCTGGTTTGTCGCAACGCCGCCAACAAATTCGGGAGGAGATAACGACATGAGGATGACGACGGAGGAAGCCTTCGTTAAGGTACTCCAAAGGCATGGAATCGAACATGCCTTTGGCATTATCGGCTCCGCCTTCATGCCGATTTCCGACCTATTCCCCAAGGCTGGCATTACATTCTGGGACGTGGCCCACGAGTGCAATGGGGGCTTTATGGCGGACGGCTATACGCGCGCGACCGGCAAAATAGCGATGTGCATTGCCCAGAATGGACCGGGCATCACCAATTTTGTCACGGCCATCAAGACAGCGTATTGGAACCATACGCCTCTCCTTCTCGTCACGCCGCAAGCTGCGAACAGGACAATCGGCCAGGGCGGCTTTCAGGAAGTGGAGCAGATGGCGCTCTTCAGCGATATGGTTGCCTATCAGGAGGAAGTGCGCCATCCTGCACGCGTCGCCGAGGTGTTGAATCGCTGCCTTATGAAGGCGCGGCGTCTGTCCGCACCGGTGCAAATAAATATGCCACGCGATTTCTGGTGCCAGGAAATCGACATCGACCTCCCGGAAGCCGTCGCGTTCGAGCGCCACGCTGGCGGCGCAGAGGCTATTGCCGAGGCCGCGCGCCTGTTGTCAGAAGCAAAGTTTCCGGCACTGCTGAACGGGGCCGGCGTCATCCTGGCAGGAGCCATTCCGGCATCGGTCCGCCTTGCGGAGCGGCTTGATGCTCCGGTTTGCTGCAATTACCAGCACAACGATGCCTTTCCAGGCTCGCACCCACTTTTCACCGGTCCCCTCGGCTATAACGGCTCAAAAGCCGCGATGGAGTTGATCTCGAAGGCAGATGTTGTGCTCGCACTCGGCACGCGCCTAAACCCGTTCTCGACACTGCCCGGATATGGCATCGACTATTGGCCGCGCGAGGCAAAGCTCATCCAGGTGGACGTCAATCCCGACCGGATCGGCCTTACCAAGCCAGTTACGGTAGGGATCGCCGGAGATGCGAAACTCGTCGCAGAAGCCATCCTGGATAACCTTTCCGAAGCCGCTGGCGAGTATCGCCGGGATGAACGCCGTGCGCTGATCGCAAAAACGAAATCTGCCTGGGCGCAGCAGCTCACTTCCATGGACCACGAGGAGGATGACCCAGGCACAAGTTGGAACAGGCGCGCTCGTGAGCACGAGCCCGAACGTATGTCACCGCGCATGGCTTGGCGCGCGATCATGGCAGCCCTGCCGAAGGAAGCCATCATCTCCTCAGACATCGGCAATAATTGCGCCATCGGCAATGCTTATCCGACCTTCGATCAGGGTCGGAAATATCTGGCTCCCGGTCTTTTCGGCCCCTGCGGCTATGGCCTTCCCGCGATCATTGGGGCCAAGATCGGCCAACCGGACGTGCCAGTAGTCGGCTTTGCCGGGGACGGTGCAATCGGCATTTCACTCAACGAACTGACCGCGATCGGGCGCGAGGAATGGCCGGCGATCACCATGGTCGTGTTCCGCAACTACCAATGGGGAGCGGAGAAACGCAACACGACGCTCTGGTACGACGACAATTTCGTGGGCACTGAGCTTAATCCCAAAGTCTCCTATGCTGCGATCGCACGCGCCTGCGGACTGGAAGGAGTGCAGGCGCGGAAAATGGAGGAGCTGACAAGCACGTTGGACAATGCCATCGACTCGCAGATGAAGGAACGAAGAACCACGCTGATCGAGGTCATCCTCAATCAGGAGCTTGGCGAACCGTTCCGACGCGACGCGATGAAGAAGCCCGTCGTTATCGCAGGGATCGACCCGAATGACATGCATCCCCAGCAGGTGTCCTGAGCCGGTTCAGGCCATCGCCATGGTCAAGGCGGCAGCGGCAACGATATCGTCCGTACTCGCGCCTCGCGATAGATCGCAGACTGGCCTTGCGAAGCCCTGCAGGAAAGGCCCGACGGCCTGCGCTCCTCCCAACTCCTGCAGGAGCTTATAAGCAATGTTGCCGGCATCGAGAGAAGGAAAGAGGAGGACGTTGGCGGCTTTAACCTCGCCAAGCCCTTTGCGAGCCGCAGTTTCCGGATTGAGTGCGGCGTCAGCCTGGATCGGCCCCAGCGCTGGTACGCCCTCTGCCGCCAAGCGCGTCTGCGCGTTTCGGACCAGATCGACCGAGGCGCCTGCCCCGGAACTCCCGGTAGAGAAGGAAAGTAGAGCGATTCGCGCGGTACCGAACAGAGCCACGGCAGAATGCATGGTGGCTCGTGCAATGTCGCAAAGCTCGTCCACGGAAGGGGCCACATTGACCGCGCAATCAGCCAGGATCAGCTCGCGGCCATTGGGCATGCGCAAAAGGAAGAAGCTCGACGGCGTCGCTATACCTTCGGCCATGCCCACCGTCATTGCCGCTGCCTCGATCACGCGCCGGGTCGGCGCTAGTGCGCCGGCGATCAGCGCGTCAGCATCGCCTGCCGCCACCATCGCCGCTGCCTTGAAAAGAGGCTTTTCCAGAAGCTTGAGGGCAAGCGTCGGTTTTAGCCCAGGGCGCGCACGCTCGAGAACCTCCAGATATTCCTCCGCCGGCCGCGCCGCCGTCAGGTCGAGAGGCTCGGCCAGCGCTTGTTCACGCAGCCGCTCTGCCGCTTGGGCTATACGTTCATCCTCCATCTCGGGCATGACGATTCTGCCGCGACGCTGACGTGCCATTGCAAAGGCTTTTTCGATGCAGCCCATATTCCTCCCTCATCAGCTGCAAGGAGTTCAACGAAATGAGCGAAGGCGTCAAGATTCATCGTGGACTCAAAGGTATCTATTTCGAGCGTTCAGGAGTTTCCTTTATCGACGGCTCCAAAGGCGAGTTGAGATATCGCGGTTATTCAATCCACGACCTTGCTGAGCAGTCCAGTTTCGAAGAAACTGCCTATCTACTGATATATGGAGAGTTGCCTACGGCAGCGGAACTTTCCCGATTCGATGTTGCACTGAAGGAGGCGCGGGAGCTTCCGGAGGCAATTTATAACATCATCGCCACCATTGCCCGCGGACATCCGATGGATGTGCTGCGTACCGCTGTATCGGCTCTTGCCGCGTTGGAGCCGCAAGGCCGCAATGTCAGCGAGGATGCATTCATCGCCAACGGCATCCGGCTGATAAGCCAGATACCCATGATCGTCGCCGCCCATGAGGCAATCCGGAACGGGCGCCCGCCCGTAGCGCCCGATCCGGAAGCATCCCACGCAGCTAACTGGTTGTGGATGCTGAAGGGCCAGAAACCATCGGAGGAAGCGGCGCGGTTAACCGATGTGGATTTCATCCTGCATGCCGAGCATGGGTCAAATGCATCTTCCTTTGCATCGCGTGTCACTGTCAGCACTGATGCCGACCTCTATGGGGCGATCACGACGGCGCTGGCGACGCTAGCGGGTCCAGCCCATGGCGGAGCGGCGGAAGACGTCATGCGGATGGTCGAGGAGATCGGGAAACCTGAGAATGCGCTTGCTTATGTGAAGGCACTGCGCGCGGCAAGAAAACCCGTTACCGGTTTCGGACACCGGGTCTACCGCACCGAGGACCCGCGGGCAAAGCACATGCGTCAGGGCGTGGAGAAGCTATCGCGAGAGATGGGCCAGCCCCGCTGGTTTGAGATCCTTCAGGCAGTTGTAGAAGGGATGAAGCCGTATGCGCGCCATGGGTTGAATGTGAATGTCGACTTTTACTCCGGCGTGATCTATCAGCTTCACGGCATCCCCCGCGATCTCTACGTACCTATATTCGCCATCGGCCGTCTACCCGGCTGGGTGGCGCAATGCTTGGAACAACTCCGCTCCAACATACTTATCCGCCCGCTCACGCTTTATGATGGACCCGAGCCGCGGCCCTACGTTCGGTTGGAAAAGAGGATGTAAGCGCCTGGACAAGCCGTGCGACGTTACATCATGTTACCGGAAAACCGGAGAGATGCCGTTGGCTGTCGTAGGATCCCGGTCTCGATGCGACCATTCACTATAGATCCGGCAAGGTCCCCAAATTAACTTCGCAAGCTTTGTACTGGTGGAATCGGCGCGCATTTTGAGAATGGAGGTGGTGGAATACGGAAAGCGGTGATTGCAGATATGTGCGAGGCGCGCGGATCACATATTCGGAATGATCACCAACTGTAATTCACCAGAAGATGCCGCAGGGGCTGCGTAATTTCCAACGTATACTCATGCAGCACTTCACCCTGCGCGGATTGTCCTGATGGAACACTACAACCGCGGGGGTGAAGCCGTACAGGAGTTGCAAAGATGATACTTTCCGGCGCGCTGAAGTGAAAAGATCACATTAGCGGTGGCCTGGAAAATGCACCGGAGGCTCTTGGTCTCCGGTTTAGCGGCGAAATGAGAGTAAGCTAATTGGCCGTGTGTCCTAATACATCCATTTCCGGAACGTGGCGGAATATCGGCCTGTCACCATTCAGTGCGTGATCAGACCGCCGTTCAGATTGAATGCCTGTCCCGTAATATAGGCTGCCTCCCCAGAAACGAGAAAGGCCACCAACGCGGCGACATCATGCGGCGTTCCAAGACGGCCAAGGGGCACCTTTTCCTCAAGCGCTTTGCGAGCGTCCTTCTCCGGACCAACTTCGAGGTCATAAGCGCGCACAAACGTTTCCGGATACCGTTCCAGCATTTTGGCTGAAAGCGGCGTATCAATGACACTGGGGCAGACGGAGTTAACCCTGATCCCGTGGTGGGCAAGCTCACGGGCAAATACCTCCGTCAGCCGGATTACACCGGCCTTAGAAACCGCATAAGGGCCAAGCAGCGGAGTGCCAAGCTTGCCGCTGATTGATGCAATGTTGACAACATTACCCGCCCAACCGTTCTTTAAGCAGTTGCGGGCGAATTCCTGTGTGCACAGAAAAGAGCTGGTAAGATTGTTAGCTATCGAACCGGACCAATGCGTCTCTTCAAGCTCAAGCAGCGATGTTGCAGGGCTTCCGCCGCCTCCCACATTATTAATCAGGATGTTCACACGGTGAAATTCATCGATAATCTGACTGAAAACGCGCTGCACATCAGCCTTTATAGTCATGTCGCCTACAAAGCAGGAGAATTCGGCTGTGGCGGAAGATTTCCGAAGATCGACCACTGCGACTGTCGCGCCCTCGGACATCAGCCGCCGGGCGATCGCGTTGCCGAGCCCTCCGCCTCCCCCGGTTACCACCGCGACTTGCCCGCTAAGCCGTTCAACCTTGAACGGGTTGATCTTGTTCATGGAACACCTTCTTGGGCTTCGCCAGTATATGCGCGCTTGATTTTCCGTCCTAGTTGTTTAACTAACGGTAGTTAACAGTCAAGTGGCAGCTCACTTCGCGGTTCTTTATGGACAGCGCGGACTGACTTTCAGCGGTCAAGCTTGCGAAGCTGCGAGAAGGAAGGTGTTGTTATGGACAGGCCGCGCGCAAAAAGGGAAACACGACGGAAGACAGCCGCACCTCCCAAGCGCTGGAACGCGGTTGACCGTAAGAAGCATATTATCCTCGAGGCCGCCCGCCTCTTCGCAATGAAGGGGTTCGATGCCACGTCGATGCGGGAAGTGGCCGGACGTACAGGCGTGCTCGCCGGATCCCTTTATTACTATTTCGAGTCTAAGGAACAACTCTTCCTCGAAGTACACACCGAGGGGATGAAAGTCCTTTCGAAGAACGTTGATGAAGCAATAAAGGAACTCAGCGACCCGTGGGACAAACTTGAGGCAGCTGCAATCGCGCATTGCCGGGCACTTGTCGAGGAACGGGAGATGCTCATGCTCGTGGTGCCTACCCTGCCGGTAACCCTGGCGCCATACCGGGAAGAGCTGGTACGGCAGCGCGACGAGTATGAGAAGAAATTTGCGCAGATTATTGCCGAATGTGATCTTCCCGACCGGATTAACCGAGATGTCCTGCGTCTTCACCTTCTCGGCGCGCTCAATTGGACGCAAGTCTGGTATCGCCCAGGGACGAAGCTGAGCATAGACGAGGTCGCCAGGCAGATAGTCCGGTCTTTGCAGCCTTGTGCTAACGAGACAACTGCCCTGCCTGAAGCATCCGGCAAGACTGCTGGTAAGACGCATTAACAACGAGCTTCCTGTCAACCGCAGCAGTCATCCCGGCCGCGGCACACCACAGCAGAGGCATCGCAAACGAGCTCGGCGGCTGAAGCTCCCGGTAAAGTCCCTATAGTCCTGTCTGCTGGCAGGCGCTTACGCCGCCTGCCGATGCATCGAAATTCCCCTCGGCACGGCAGCCAGAAGAGCACGTGTATAGGCCGTCTTTGGAGACCGGAATAGCTCGTCCGTACTTCCCTTCTCAACAAGTTCGCCGCCGCGCATAACTGCCACTTCATCGGCAATATGGCGGACGACAGCCATGTCGTGGCTGATAAACAGGTAAGTCAATCCACGCTCCTTCTGAATGTCTTTCAGCAGGTTTACAATCTGTGCCTGCACGGAAACATCCAGCGCCGAAACCGCCTCGTCGCAAACCAGCACCTTAGGCTCCAGCGACAGCGCACGTGCTATTGCTATACGCTGTTTCTGCCCGCCACTGAACTCGTGGGGGAACTTGGAGGCAGCCTTAGCACCCAGTCCCACCGAGTCCAGCAATTCCTCCACCCGCATTTTGACGCTGCTCGGGTCCACGATCTTGTGGACAAGCAAGGGCTCAGCGATGATCGACCCCACCCGCTGCCTCGGATTCAGCGAAGCTGCCGGATCCTGAAACACCATCTGGATCGCGCGCCGTATTTCAAAGTCCCGGAAGGAGGCTTTCGAGAGCCGCTTGCCACAGTAAAATATGTCACCCTCGGTCGGCTCATAGAGCCCTACGATGCACCGACCCAACGTCGTTTTGCCGGAGCCGGATTCGCCAACAATCGCTAGGGTGGTACCGCTTCTCACGTCGAGCGATATGTTGGACAGAGCGACAACTGACTTCATGGATCCTGCAAACAGGCCCATACCAGCAGAAAAGATCTTGCCGACATTGGCAATGCGAAGAATAACCTGCGGGTCTTCAGCCGACATTGTTTCCTGCTTCTTTCGATGAATGATTGCTGAACCAGCAAGCCACTGCCCTGCCACTGTCCTCCATTAATGGCTCCCGCTCCCTGCAAATGCCTTCCGCTCGCGCACAACGCGGATGGTAGGGGCAACCGTTTGGAAGCGCGCCGGGTTGCGGCGGCTGTCCGCCTATCGCGCGGAAGCGTGTGATCTGCTCTGCGTCGATGTCTGGAACTGCATCGATCAGGTCATTGGTGTAGGGATGACGCGGGGTCTGCACGAGTTGCCCCGTTGAAGCGCTCTCCACGATCCTCCCGGCATACATGACGCACACCCGGTCACAGTACTCGGCAACGAGATCGAGACTGTGCGAGATGAATATGACGGAGGTTTCCTCCTGCGCCGTAAGTTCCTGTAGCAGTGCGATGACTTCTGCCTGGACGGTCACGTCGAGCGCAGTTGTCGGCTCGTCGGCGATGAGCAGCTTTGGGCGGCAGGACAGAGCCATTGCGATCGCCACGCGCTGGCGCATACCGCCGCTTAGCTGATGTGGATAACTGGCTAGCACCTGCGCTGCGCGCGGGACTTTGACCCGTTCGAGAAGTTCAAGTGCACGCCGGCGCGCATCCGCATGCGTTAGCCCCCGATGATACTCCATGCCATCGGTCAATTGCCGCTCTATCTTGAGAAGCGGATTGAGCGACGTCATGGGATCCTGGAACACCATGCCGATTGCCGACCCTCTGATGGGCGCGAGATCCTGAGCTGAAATCGAGGAGATGTCTTGCCCATTGAACAGAATGCGCCCGCTGCGGATGCTGGCAGCCCGGGGCAGAAGCCGCATGATGGAAAGGGCTGTCATGCTCTTGCCCGACCCGCTCTCACCCACAATCCCAAGGCGCTCGCCAACATTGAGATGAAAGGATACGCCACGCAGCACATCGAAAGTGCGACCGCCAGCCGAAATCTCGGTGTAAAGGCGGTCGACTTCTATTAGTGGCCTCGACATTGACTCAGTCGTCAACTGCCTTCTCCTGGCAAACACGTCGCGCTAAGCGAGTTATGGAGCCACAGCCAGTGCTGAGCAGATGTTGCTGCGTGGTGCTCAGCATCTCTCCTCACTTGCTCCTTGCCGTCCAGAGGCGTGATGCCGGACCCACCGGAGCATCTGTCCAGCGCCGGACCGTGAATACGCCTGTGTTGCGGATGCGGTTCTGGTCATCGACCAGCCAAGCCTCGACGACCACCCGGTCAGGGTCTTCCGTAGGCTTCGAGAAGCCATAGGTGGTCAATACATCGCCCGGGTTCACCTGACGGCGCTGGATGTGGCGGAACTCCTCGATCCACCCATTCCGGCCGGCCCATGCTACAAGCGGTGCCAGCATCGCAGCTCCCATTTGTGGACCGGCAGTGATGGGAACCCCGCCTGGAAAACCGCGCTCCCGGGCGTAATCCCAATCATAATGCGTTTTCGCATAGTCATCGACCGCACCCATCCACTGAATCATCGAAGTCCAGGTAATTGGGCCGAGTTCCTGGCGGTAGGCATGTTCTTTCCCGTCGAAGAGGTCGACAACGCTGTCTGGATGATCCCATGCACGCCTGGGGAGCGTCTTGACCTCGCACCTTGTTTTCTCCGCGAGATCGGGGCCGAAGTCAGGCTTGGGCTGGGGCGACGTGCCCTCGGCATAGATCGTAACCGCCTTGCGCACGAGATCGCCAACGAGAACGTTGCGCTGGTTGCGGAACTCCCAGATATCCTCAATGAACTTCATGCGGCCCTGGCGGCCCTGTTTCTCGTACACTTTCGAGAGCTCGCAAACCACGGTGATTGTATCGCCGACCGTAATCGGCTCGTAGTAGCGGTAATCGTCGCCCGTATGCAGATGAGCATCATTTTGCTTCATGACGTCGCCCATGACGTATGTCGTCTCATAGGCACGATAGGTCGGCGTATTGTTCACAAGGTACCAGTAAAAGGGGATTGCGGCGATCGGCTGCACCACGTTCCCGTTTGAGAGCTGCTCGGCGCTCGTATGCCATGGCACCGCGCATCCCGATGCATATGCGACCTTCTCGACCGCGCTTTGATCCACCTTAGTCATGAAAGGCTCGGAGCGGCGCCCGATATGGCTCTCATCGTAGTCGCTGATCGCAAACTCGGATAGTATGCTTGAGATGCCGGTTAGATCGCGGCCTAGGCAGTACATCGATTTTTTCCCCTTCTCAGGTACATCAGAAAACAGTTACCGCAGATGATCCAGTTCCGGATCGAAGCGATCGCGGAGCCAATCCCCAATGACGTTGCAGGACAACACCATCAAACCCAGAGCAATAGCTGGCATCACCACGAGGTGAGGTGCGAATGTTATGTAATCACGCGAGTTGGCCAGCATCAGTCCCCATTCTGGGAGCGGCTCGGGCACACCGAGCCCAAGGAAACTCAACGATGATGCGAGAATAATCGTGTTGCCGATCTGCAGGGAAGCCATAACCAGCAAAGGTGTGAACACATTGGGCAGGATATGCCTCAACAGAATGCGCCGTTGCGGGAAGCCAGCTATCTCTGCCGCCTTGATGTAATCCAACTCACGAATGTGCAGCACCTCGCCCCGAACAAGCCTTGCGAAGAAGGCCCAGGTTACCGCGGTCGTCACGAAGATAACGTTGACCACTCCGGCTCCGGTCGCCGCGGCGAGCGCCAGTCCAAGGACCAACATGGGAATCGCCAGCATTGCGTCGGTTATGCGCATCAGAATTGTATCAATTAATCCCCCGAGGTAACCAGCCAGAAGGCCGATCGACGTGCCCACTATGGCGGAGACAAACACTCCCGCTATCGCGATGATGACTGTGATGCGGGCGCCCACGATCAATCGTGAAAGTATGTCACGGCCGAGTTGATCGGTGCCAAGCGGATAAGACCAGCTCCCCCCCTCCATCCATACCGGCCGCTTGAGCGCCGTCATCAACGTTCCCGAAAAGGCATCCAGCGGAAGAATAAGCGGCCCAGCCACTCCTACCAGCACAACTGAGACGAGGAAAATAAAGGCAAGAACAGGAAAATTCCGGCCGCGCAACTTTCTGCGTTCGGTGGTGGGGCTGCTTTCGGCGCCTTGCCGAATCTGATCGGCCGCTGCCATCACGAACGCCTGGTCAGTACGATGCGGGGATCGACTACGGCGTAAAGTATGTCGGTAAGCAGGTTCACGAGTATTGCGGTGAACGCGGCAACGATGACTACACCCTGAACGAGGGCATAGTCGCGCGCAAAAGCGCCCTGCACCATCAGAAGTCCGATCCCCGGCCAGTCGAAAATGGCTTCAGTAATTACTGCTCCGCTTGCGAGGAGCACGAACTGTAATGCCGTCAAGCTCATGATCGTCGTTAACGCATTGGGAAAAGCATAACGCATGACGATGGTCCACTCGGGTAACCCCTTGGCTCGTGCCACGGTTATGTAGTTGGAATTCAAGGCTTCCAGCATGCTCGAGCGAGCCATGCGCGTAATCGCCGCCGTCGAGAACCACCCGAGCGTGATTGCGGGCAGAACCAAATGGGAGAAGCTGCCTGTTCCTCCGGAAGGGAAAATTCGGAACTGAACCGAAAACACCAGCACGAGGATAACCCCGACCACAAAGGTCGGAATACTCTGGCCTGAAACAGCCAATGTACGTCCAATCCTGTCGATGATGCTACCGGGCCATCGTGCCGCCATGATCCCTACCGGCAAGCCTACGACCAGCGCGATAAAAATGGCGACGAATGCCAGCAGCAGGCTGTTCGGGGCACGTTCGAGCAAAAGGTCGGCGACTGGCTGGTTGTAGCGGAAAGAGCGTCCAAGGTCCCCTTGTGCAAGGTTTGCCAGGAAGGTTCCAAGCTGTGACAGGATGTTGCGATCCAGGCCTAATTGCTGCCGAAGGATTTCACGCTCTGCCGCTGTCGCTTCGACTGGCAACATCGTGTCAATCGGATCGCCCGATATGCGGCTGAGGAAAAACACCACGACCGCGACGACTACGAGGCTTACCGCCGATTGCAGGACCCGGAAAGCAATGTACCGTTTCATGCGCGCTGCCGCTCAGCCACCGTTTCCCTGTCATAGGCGTCGGGGCTGAGGCCTGCCTTCACAAGCTTATACTTCTCGATCCTTTCCGTCGGCGTTTTCGGAAATTCATCGATAAACTGAACGTACCGCGGCACGGCATATCTCGGTAGCCGTTGCTCGCAGAAGGCGATGAGTTCGGCGGCATCTATCGGAGCGCCCTGGCGCGGAACCACCACCACCCACAGATCGTCCTCTCCAACTGGCGAGGGATAGGGCAGCACAGCCGATTCCAGAACATGATCATGCGTATTGATGACCTGCTCGACTTCGAAGCAGGACACGTTCTCGCCGCGGCGCCGGACGCTGTCCTTGATCCTGCCGATGAAATGGATGTAGCCGTTCTCGTCGAGAAATGCCCTATCGCCAGTATGGAACCATAGATTCCGGAAAGCCTCGGATGTTGCCTCTGGCATTCCCCAGTAATGGATAAAGGTTGCCCACGGCACCTTGGGGCGGACAAGGATTTCACCGGGAGCGCCTGCCGGAACCGGCCGATCCAGCTCATCCGCGATCATCACTTCCCGCCTTGGCGAGGGCACACCGCAAGAGCCCTCCACACTTGCCTGAATAGGATTGGAGGAGATGACCCCCATCTCGCTCATGCCGTACAAATCTACGACCGGAACACCGAACCGCTCCTCCAGCGGACGCTTGAGGCCTTTGGGAATTGGCACGGCGCAAATTACCCGCAGATTGTGCGATCGATCATTCGGAGATGGTGGCTGCTTCAGCACGAGACCTGCCGCACCAATAAGGAAAGCCGTGGTGATTCCGTATTGCACGACGTCCTTGATAAAGCCTGACGCACTGAAGGACCGGCGCATATGAACGGGGATGTTTGCAACCATCGCGGCTGCAACCGCCTGACCCTGCGAATGAGCGTGGTAAAGCGGATGAGCATCATAAAGAATGTCATCCGGCCCCATCGCAAGAAGCTCTATCGTATCGATGGCAAGACCAAGCAGGTGGCCATAAGGGCAAACGACACCTTTGGAGGGCCCGGTGGTTCCCGAAGTGTAGATGATCGCTGCGGGATCTGCTATCGTGAGCTCTGCATCCTCATAGCCCTTCCCGTCAGTCGTAACAACGTTACGAAAGGGAACCACCTGAATATCCCGGTAGGAAGAAACGAGCTCCGCACCCCCGCTCTCCTCGACAACAACGAGCATGCGTAGGGCCTCGGGAAGCTCGATACCTGCCAGCAAAGGCAGATATTTCTGCTCCATAACGAGAACACACATCCCGCAATTCTGGATAATGTATTGGAGATGATCGCCCCTTAGCGCGGTATTGAGCGGGACCTCAATTGCACCGTTACGATTAATGCCGAACCAGGTCGCAATAAAGTTAGGACCATTATCGAGCATGATGCCGACACGGTCATGCTTGCTAACGCCAGCACCGCGAAGAAAGGCCGCCACCGACCGTGACGCCCTTTCGGCATCGCGGTATGTCAGGCCCTGCCCCTCAAACGAGACGAAGGCCTTATCGGGGTCAGTCTGTACGCGCCGGGCGAGCAACTGGGGGAGCGGCAGCTCACAATCCTTGATCATGATAGGCACTTACTCACTGGGCAATTTCGACAGCAGCCAGATTGCTCGGGTAACCAACGCCCGGAATCGGCTGCCAACTGGCTACGGATTCACCAACGGCGAACAAAGAGTCGGCATAGTAGAGCGGCATGATTGCATTGATTTCGGCGGCTCGACGGAGGATGTTCTCAATCAGTTCCTTCCGCTTGTCCGGATCAGGCGTACCAGTCTGATCAATCACCCACTGAGAGAGCTCTTCATCGCCATGTGGCTGGTTAAATGGCTGCCCCAATACAAAATATGTATGCAGCAAACCGCCCGTGTCTGCCCGAGCGCCAGAACCGGTCGCACCGTAGATGAGCACGAGCCGCGGCTGCTGCTTACCTGCTTCATTCCGCGCCTCCGCCAAGGTTTGCGAAATCTCGCGCACGTCCATCTTCACCCTGACCCCGACGGCCTCAAGATACTGAGCTATTGCTTGCGCAAAATCGCGCCCCTCCGTCGCCGCAAACAGTGTGATGTCAAATCCGTCGGGATAGCCGGCCTCCGCTAAGAGAGTCTTCGCGCCTTCCGGGTCGTACTCAACCACGTACTTGCCCGCATCGGCCGGCCAACCAAAGGCAAACGGGAAGCCAAAGACGTGAGCTGCATCACCCTGTCCGAACAGCAGATGCTGGACGATAGCCTGACGATCGATGGCCATGCTGAGAGCCTGCCTGACCTCGGGCTTAGCAAACGGGGTGTCGCTCATCATGCCGCCAATGATCATATAAACAATGTGCCCCTTCTCGGCAGGCACGACTTTCAACGAAGGGTCTGCCTGTACCTGGGGAATCGCGGGACCAACGATACCAGAGACGATGTCAGCCTCACCGGACCTTAGCTGAGCCATACGGGCGGCGAGCTCTGGCACGATGCGCAATGAAAGGCGCTCATAGGACGGCGCGCCGTTCCAGTAATCAGGGTTTGCCTCAAACTCCATATTGCGCCCGAGATCCTGACGAACGAAGCGGAAAGGCCCAGTGCCGATCGGCTTCCTGTTGAACTCTTCCGCACCCACTTTCGCGATATAATCGCGCGGCACCACATAACCGGCGGCAGTGCCGGGCTCATAAGCAGCAAGATCAAACGGAATTGTCGGCGCACCGGTTTCGCTGCGGATGACGATGGTATAATCGTCGACGATATCGACCGACGAGATCATGCTCGCGATCCGCTCCGACGAGGTGGCGGCTGACGGACCGTGCTTGCCGATGTAGCGATCTATCGTGAACTTTGCGTCCTCAGCCGTGAAGTCGCTGCCGTCGTGAAACTTCACCCCTTGGCGCAACTTGAACACCCATGACTTGCCATCAGCGTCCAAAGACCAGGACTCGGCCAGGCCAGGCGCCAGCTCCCCGGTCTGCGGGTCTTTCGTGATAAGGGCATCGAACACCAGCGGATAGTAGGTCGTCTGCCCTGCGGAGCGGAAGAGCATCGGATCCATGTCCTCGCCATCCACGCTGGCAACCACGACATCCAGCCGCTCCATCTGGGCATATGCCGGATAGGAGAAGGCAACAAGAGAAGCCGCCGTCAGCGCGATAAACGACTTACCCAAAATTTTACCGAGAAACGTCACGGACTCCCTCCCCATTACAGAATGCGTTAGCAAAGCTGAACTTCGCTGAAATTAGTCTAACAATCGTTTGCTTGCAAGAGAAACAATCGAAAGTTAAGCGTAATTTGAAGAGGGATAAGGCACAGCGAGAGACGCTGGAAAAATGGGAAACCACGCATGGTAGCAGTGTATGAGGCCATAGCCCGCGCGGTCGAACGGGAGGGCATCGATGCTCACTTTACCCTCATTGGCAACGGCAACATGTTTCTCGCCTACGCCCTTGATAAAGGCGGTAAGGTTAAAACTTATCACGCGCGCCACGAGCATTGCGCCGTCGCGATGGCGGAAGGTTACGCCCGGGCGACAGGCGGTGCCGGCTTTGCTTCGGTGACTTGTGGAGCAGGCTTCACGCAGATCATGACGGCCCTGACAGCTGCATCCCGCGCATCGGTTCCCATGGTCGTGTTTGCTGGTGAAGCGCCGATTACGCCCAACTTTCATATACACCGCATCAACCAGAGCATGCTCACGGCTGCAACTGGGGCACATTTCATCACTGCCGACACCATGGCGCGGCTGCCTCACGACATCCGGGAAGCGTTCTACATAGCACGAACCCAATCCCGGCCCGTGGTACTGAGCGTGCCGGAGGATTTCCAGCAGGAGCCGTATCAGGGTCCTGACATCTACACACCTTCGACTGCCCTGACCCTGAAGCTCGAGCCGTTGCCTCCCGGACCAGCCACACTCGCAGAAGTAGCCAAGTTGCTCCGGTCGGCGCGCCAACCCATCATTATCGCCGGCCGTGGCGCTGTGGAAAGCGACGCAGCCTCAGCGCTTTCACGGCTTGCAGAACTATCGGGGGCTTTCCTCGCAACGTCCCTGATGGCAAAAGGCCTTTTTGATAGCGACGCGCTGGAAATCGGAATAGCGGGGGGCTTTGCCTCACAAGCGGCCCGGGAACTTTATGCGGACGCCGACCTCGTCCTCGCCTTTGGAGCGCGGCTTGGCTACTTCACGACGGACGGTGGTACCTTGTTTCCACGCGCACGCGTCGTGCTAATCAATCTGGCTCCGGAGGGCCTTTGGGAAGGCCTTCGGACAGGCGACGTTCATCTTAGGGCAGATGCGAAGCTGACGGCTGAAGCCCTCCTTGAAGAACTTAAGGACGAACGTTTATGTAAGCCGCTTGATTGGGCCTTGAACTCGGCTAAGGCAGTTCAAGACACAGAACCTGACAACCGCTCCTTTGAAATTCCCCCTGGCCTTCTTGATCCGCGCATCGTCATGCGTGAGCTTGATGAGGTCGTGCCTAAAGATTGGGATATCGTCTGCGGTGGCTCGCATTTCTTCTATTTCGCACTCACCTATTTAAGTGGCAGGCACCCCAAGCGAATACATATCATAAACGAGTTCGGGGCGATCGGTTCTGCCTTCCCAGCCGCAATGGGCGTGGCTGCCGCACGCGGCGACGGCAAAGTCCTCCTGATCGAGGGGGATGGTAGCTTCCTGATGCATGCCCAGGAACTGGAGACTGTATCCCGCCATAAGCTGCAGCTTGCGATCTGCACGGTCAACGATGGGGGATATGCTTCCGAATTCCACAAGTTCCGCCTCAAAAACATGGATGATTCCATCGCCATGCATGGCCGAGCGAACCTCGCAGCGATAGCTAAGGGCTTCGGACTAGTTGGAAGGACGGTCAGCACCTATGGTAGCCTTCGCAATGCTCTGGAGGCTTACGAAAATGGGCGGACAGCCGCTCTATGGGACCTGCAAGTTGCCGATATTCCGGCTCGTCAATTCGCAGAGGTGAACATGAAGCTGGCTGGACCTGGGCCAGGAGGCAAAGTTTGAAACGTTAAGCGGCAGGCGCTGCCCCGCCTCGTCAGCCAGCAAGCCATCCGCCATCAACGACAATCGTTTGGCCAGTCATATAACTGCTTAGCGGGGAGGCAAGGAACACGGCCGCTCCGCCCAGTTCCGAGGGAGCCCCGTAGCGGCGCATTGGGATCTTGGCACGCAACCATGAATCGACCTTTGGGTTGCTCCGCATGGTCTCGGTGATGGCGGTCTCGAAAGTTCCCGGCGCCAGATTGTTCACACGCACGCCGCGCGATGCCCAATCAAGTGCTAAAGCCCGCGTCATGATCTCCACGCCTCCTTTAGCAGCACAATAAGCGACGCCCCTTTCGATTCCGACGATACCCGAGACTGAAGAAATATTGATTATGCTGCCCGACCCGCGCTCCAGCATGCGCCGTCCAAAAGCCATGCAGCAGAGGAAAACGCCGGTCAGGTTGACGCTAATGATCTCGTTCCAGAAAGCGAGGTCTGTATTTTCGGCCCGCGGCGCGGGAGGGCTGATGCCGGCGTTATTGACAAGCACATCAATGCGGCCGAATTCACTTGCGATCCATTCGTCCAGTGCGGCAATGGAATCGGGTTGGCTTACATTAAGCTGACGGTAGCTGACTTTTCCTGCGTTGGGAAACATCTGAGCCGCCGCCTTCAGTCTTTCCTCGTCGCGGCCCGCTATAACAACCCTGGCATCATGTTCGACCAAGGCTTGCGCAATTGCCAGACCAATACCGCGCCCGCCTCCAGTAACGACGGCTACCATCCCCTTGAGAGAGAAATCCGCGATCCTTTGCGTTGTCATACCCGGTTCCATTTGCAGCCCCTTCCAACTTACTGCCCATGTCGCGATAGGTCGCCTCATTCAACGAACAGCGGGCGACCGCCTCTGGAGAGACGAGGAGATCGCAGAACAGCGCCGATTTTTTTGGCTACGACATTCCCACCGATGAGCCTTCCGTGGCGCAGCTTAAGCGGCCCGGCCGACTACCGGCGCTTCTGCTTCAGGCATCGGCGCAGCAACCCCGAGTTCTGCCTTTGCCGCGGAAAGCCTGACGGAATATGTTTTCACCGCGTCCAGCTTGACATCCTCATAGCCGCGCACGATGTCTGGGAGTTCTGCCATCTTTACTATGGCTGCATGATTTTCGGTCGACAGCACACCCAGCGCGGCCTCGATTACCTCCCGATATTCCTTCATCAAAGCACGCTCCGTCCGGCGAACTTCGCCAATGCCGAAGAAGTCGAACGGTCCTCCCCGCAGACGCTTCATTCCACGAACGATGCGCAGCAGCGGCGCAAGCCACGATCCGAACTTTACTTTGTTCTTGACGCCAAGAGAGCGTAGAAATGTGGGGTGAAGATGCCAGTAATAGCGGACACCCTTACCGAACATCTCCTCAATCTCCCCGTTATCACGTTGAGCGAGAAGGAGACGCGCCACTTCGTATTCATCCTTGTAGGCCATGAACTTATAAAGGTATCGAGCCACCGCCTCGGTCAATCGCGTGCTGCCTGGAACAACGTCCTGCTCAACGCTCAGGACCTTGCCGACGAATTCCGCGTAGCTGCGCGCATAGCGGAGGTTCTGGTAAGCTTCCAGCTCAGCAACCCTGATCTGCAGCAAACGCTTGAGTTCGCCGGTCGCGGCGGTGGCGTCGACAATCCGCTGAACCTCTGCACTCGGGATCAGCGTGGCCTCGGGCTTTCCGCTCCGCTCCTCCATCAATGCGTTCAGCCGGGCAGGGTCGGCAACGCTCAGCCGACCAAGGCGGAACGCCAGTAGGTTCATTTCGACTGCTGCCCCGTTGAGACGTATTGCTTGGGCTATTGCCTCTTCCGAGAGCGGAAGCCTGCCCGTCTGGTAAGCAGCGCCGATGACAATCATGTTGCCGGCCATGTGATCGCCTATCAGAGTCGCTGCTATCCGTTGCGCGTCGAGATACACATTATCGCTGGCACGGGTGGACTTCTCGATGCGCCGTCGAAGCAGAGTCTGGTCAGGATAGCGCGTATTGATGTCGGCTACCATGCGCCCCGTCGGCACCTTGCTCATGGAAACGACGGCCACTGTGCCTTCAGGGCTGGTCTTTGCAAGATTTGCGGCATCAACTCCGACAAGTGGATCGAAGACCAGGTACAGATCGGCGCTTCCAGCCGACAGGGTGTTGGAGCGGGCTACATCGCCATCACGGAATAATTGCATCTCGGAGACAACCGGGCCTGCCTTCTGGCTGAAACCGGTGAGATCGAGTCCGCGAACGTTAAAGCCGTCAATGACGGCCGCCGTGCATAATATCTGATTGGCAGTCACCACGCCCGTTCCGCCTATGCCGCACATGCGCAGTCCGAAAGTTTCTCCGGATGAGTGCGGAACCGGATCGGGTAATTTGTCGTCGAACCTTATAGCAGGTCGGCTCGCCGGCTGTTTTGCGACCGCCCCTTCTACGGTCAAGAACGAAGGACAATCGCCACGGATACAAGAAAAGTCCTTGTTGCAGGAAGACTGCTCGATCTGCGTTTTCCGGCCGAATTCCGTTTCGACCGGCTGCACGCTCAGGCAGTTCGACTTACGGCCGCAATCACCACAGCCCTCGCAGACACGTTCGTTTATGAGAATCGACTTCTCCGGCGCAGCGAGCTTACCTCTTTTGCGCAACCGCCGCTTTTCCGCGGCACATTGCTGATCGTGAATGAGAACTGTGACGCCCGGAACCTTCGCCAGCTCCTTTTCTACCTCGAGAATCTCGCCGCGGGGCCGGACCGAAGCCGAGGCCGGCAGAGAGACACCCTTGTAGCGACTAATGTCATCTGTAGTGATGACGATCCGTCTGACGCCCTCGGCGTCGAGCATGCGAACGATCTGTTCGACCGTCATGCCTCCCTGAATGGACTGGCCGCCGGTCATCGAGATCGCTTGATTGTAGAGCAGCTTGTAAGTGATGTTAGCGCCTGAAGAGATGGCAAAGCGGATTGCGAGACTGCCGGAATGGGTAAAGGTACCGTCGCCCAGGTTCTGGAAAAAGTGCTGATGTTCCGTGTAAGGAGATAAGCCGACGAACTGCGCGCCTTCACCACCCATCTGGGTGTAGCCGATGACGTTGCCAAAATTCTCCTTGCCCATATAGAGCGCCATGACATGGCAGCCGATACCCGCGCCGACGATCGCACCGTCCGGCGCAACCAGCGATGTGCTGTGCGGGCAACCGGAACAGAAATAGGGTGCGCGGGCCGTCGATAGCTGAATAGGCTGCTGGCGGTTCTTGTCCAGGAACTCAATGCGGCGGGCTGCGGATGGGAGTTCAAAACGACGCTGTAGCCGCTTTGCCAACGCTCTGGCGATAAGATCAGCATCAAGATCGCCAAATGCCTGAACTAAGGTCGTCCCATCCTCCTCGGACTTGCCCACCACTATCGGGCGATGCGGCCCCGAATAGAGAGCCTCCTTGATGAAGGCCTCCAGAAACGACCGCTTTTCCTCGATGACAATGATCTCTTCCAGCCCCTCGGCGAATTCGTCGATCGTCCGCTGGTCAAGCGGGAAGAGCATCCTAACCTGCAGCAGCCGAATGCCGAGTCGCTTCAGTTCCGATTCGTCCAATCCCAGATCGCGCAATGCCTGCCGCAAGTCGAAATAGGTCTTTCCGGCAGCAACGATGCCAATCTTCGCATCCGGTACATCATAAACAATGCGGTTCAACTTGTTCTCGTAGCCGTAGCGACGAGCTATTTCGAGACGCGCATAATGCAGATCGCGTTCCGCGTCGCGCATCGGCGCCCCAGCCTCGTTCAAACGCAAGACAGGCTTGTAGGGGCGGCCATCCAATTCCACGGACGGGATGATCGGCACGATGCGGTCAGGGCTCACAAGAGCGGTGCCGGCACTATCAGCGAGGCTTGCCACAATCTTGAAGCCAACCCATAATCCTGCCGCGCGCGACAACGCATAACCATGCAGACCGAGATCGATGATTTCCTGAACGTCTCCCGGAAACAGGAGCGGCATCTTCAAGTCAACGAACATGCCGTTGGAGTCGGAAGGGAACATGGAGGAGTTGGGTTGGGGGTCGTCCCCCGCCACCACCAGCACCCCGCCCTTTTCGGCTGTGCCGCGTATGTTGCCGTGCCGCAACGCATCGGCAGACCGGTCAACCCCCGGAGCCTTGCCGAACCACATCGCATAGACGCCGTCATACTTAGCCTTATCGACGGCCTGCACCATCTGGGAACCCCACAGCGCCGTTGCGGCAAGGTCCTCATTGAGTCCGGGGAGAAGGCGCACATGATGCTCCTCCAGCAGCTTAGTACGCCGGTTCAGCTCAATATCGAAGCCGCCGATCGGAGAGCCGGGATAGCCGGAAATAAGTCCCGCAGTGTTTAGACCACGTCGCTGGTCTGTGCGGCGCTGATCGAGCGCAAGCCGTACCAGCGCCTGGATGCCAGTGAGGTAGATCGGCCCCTGCTCTGTGATGAAGCGATCTTCAAGGGAAAATTGTCTGGGCGGCTGGGCGATGGTCATGGCACCTCTCCTATTAGGGACGCAACAGCGCGCGCGCCCATCGTACACAACAAATGTTTGGTTGCAAATGATGAGTCAGAGAGCCGGCTTGTGCCTCCCGCGCGATGCCGATGACACCATCGACCCTCAGGCGTACTCAGCTTGTTTCACGGCGCCTGATCAGGATGGCCGCCCCCGTCCGCAGCACCACGGTTCCATCTTCCTTCACAGCCTCAAGCTCCCAGCTAGCAATTCCCCTGTCCGGCTTGGATTTTGATTCACGCTTCTCCGTCCACGTCGCCATAAGCCGTATAGGCGTGTCGGGCACAGTGGGCGCCGGCAGTTCAATCCCGTGAAATTTAAGTGCAGCTATCACCTGGCATTCTTTCGCAGCTCGAGCGAAGATGCCGACGGCTACTGCCATGGTATGCGTTGCAGAGGCCGTTACCCTGCCCGCCGGCGTCCCCTTTGCAAATTCAGGATCGATGTGCGCGGGCTGAGGGTCAAACTTCCGGGCGAATTCGATGATCTCCGCTTCGGAAAGTGTAAAACGTCCACATTCCTGCCGGCGGCCGACCTCGATATCCTCCAGATAGGCGCCCTTCATTTCAAAGACTTCGTATTCATGAGCCGGGGCGAGTGCGTTTGTGTTGGGCATCATCGGAGACCTCCTGTTTCAGTAAAGCGTGCCGGCATCGTTGCTCACCGGCTGAACGCGATTAGGCACGATGCGCAAAGGCTTCGCGAATTCTGTCGAAATGCTCTTCCATAAGGCGATGACGGCATGCTTCGTTGCCGCATAGATGCCGTATCGCAGCCCCGGCCACGCACGGAAGCCAGCTATCGAAGCAGTATTGACGATATGCCCACCCTCCCCGTGAATACGGATCAGCGGCAGGAAGGACTTAATGCCGTGAATGATGCCGAACACGTTCACGCCGAAGGCCCAATGGCAATCATTCAAAGGAACCGCCTCGATATCCGGGCCATGCAATGCAACACCCGCATTGTTAACGGCGATATGGATCTTGCCAAGTGCATTCTGCGCCACCGCCGCCGCTGCGGCAACGGAGGCCGGATCCGAGACATCCGCCGGCGCAAGCATCACTTCTGCTCCGAGCGCCTCGATCTCCTTTCGGGCAGATTCGAGCGCTTCGGAATCGATATCGGCAAGGCATAGTTTAGCGCCTTCTAAAGCAAAGGCGCGAGCAATTCCCAAGCCAATGCCGGACGCTCCACCTGTCACTATGACGCCTTTGCCCCTGAATTCTCTCAACTTTCACTCCCTACAGCAATTCGAAAGCCGAGCTAATCAAACCACTGTTTGTTTTGTAAGATGTCCTGTGACTACGATCAAGTGGTAATAATGGCCCTTGCCTCAAAGCGCGGTCGGAGAAGCCGCCTTCAAGATCAGACTTCCAACGCCGCCTGTTCGTTGGAGCGCTTCAAGCAGCACCGCTACAAGGGCTACGCGCCTACCTCGCAAACGGTGCATCCAGAGAGAACGGGAAAGATCCGGTTAATCCTCCGGCATTCCACAACACAGAGACCATTGACAAACAATCGTTAGTTATTCAAAGTTCCCTTGCATGATATCTTCGCAGCAGGAGGAACCCAGAGCGAAGCTAGGGGGAAACCTCGTCGACACGACGGGGAAGCATGAACGACCAGCGTTTTTAAGAAGGCAGCAATCGGGATGCGCAGCACATAAGCGCAATCGCCAGCAACTGGAGCAGTAGTTCCATGAATGTGGGAGAGATCGTCCGCAGGCAAGCACGGTGGGCACCTGACAAGGTTGCCACCATCGATGGTGCGGAACAGATAACTTACGGCCAGCTACACGAACGATCCGACCGTCTTCTGGGCGCCCTTAACGCACTCGGTTTGAAAAAAGGCGATCGGGTAGCAACATTATCGGACAATTGCGGGCGTTACGTCGAGGTAGTAGCGGCGGCCGCAAAGGGCGGGCTCATCGTGGTCCCAATCAATCCGCGGCTCAATGCGTCCGAGGTTGCATTCATCTTGCGCAACTCCGGCCCGTCAGTCCTGATAGGGTCGAGCGTCTATCGCGGGATCATTGCGGAAGCGTCGAAATCCGCGCCAGAGTTGATCCGGGTCTTCTATTTTGACGCGGATCAGGAAGGCGACCGGTATGAACAGCTCATTTTCGCAAAGAACCCTTCGCCTGCGGAAGTGGAGGTCGAGCCGGACGACGGCTTGTTCATCTCTTATACAAGCGGCACTACGGGCGTCCACAAGGGCGCATTGATGACCCATCACAACCTTGTCATAAACGCCGCCAATGTCGCCCTCCACTGCGAGATGACGCCGGCGACGCGGGCGCTGGTCGTCATGCCGCAATCGACAGGGGGGTGCAATCACCACATTGTCCTTCCTACCCTCTTCGTTGGCGGCACGCTCGTAGTGCTGGATGCGCGCAATTTCGAACCCGGACGCTGCCTGGGTGCAATCCAGGAACATCGCATCACCCATGTTCAGCTCGTGCCGACGATGATCTACCGTCTGCTTGACTCTCCGCAGTTCGACCAGTTCGACATCTCGTCGCTGCAGGTTCTTGGCTATGGCTCCGCGCCCATGGCGGTAGAGCGACTGCGCGAAGCGCTCGACCGCTTCGGGCCCATTTTCATCCAGATCTACGGGCAGACTGAAGCTGGTTCCGTGGCCGTTTGCATGTCCAAGCAGCACCATATCGACGCCCTTGAAGCAGGGAGCCTCGAAATCCTCGGCTCCAGCGGTCGACCTATTAATACGGTAGACGTGCGCATCGTCGATGAGAACGGGAACGATGTTCCGGTGGGCGAGACGGGCGAAGTTATCCTCCGCGGTGACACAATCATGCAGGGATACTGGAATGCGCCTGACGAGACGGCTGAGGCGCTGCGCAACGGCTGGTTGCACACGGGTGATCTTGCGCGGGCCGACGATGCTGGCTTCATCTATCACGTCGATAGGAAGAAAGATATCATTATAAGCGGCGGCGTAAACATTTCGGCGCGCGAAATCGAGGAAATCATCTACCGTCATCCCGGCGTGCGTGAGTGTGCCGTCATCGCCGTGCCAGATCCGCATTGGGGCGAGTCCGTAAAGGCGGTTATCGCCGTGCGCGACAATCACCAGGTAAACGCTGAGGAGATCACCCAGCTCTGCCGTACGCATCTCGCCAGCTTCAAATGCCCGCGCTCCATCGATTTTATAACCGAGTTCCCGAAGAGCGGCATGGGAAAGATTCTGAAGCGTGAATTGAAGAAGATGTACTGGCAAGATCAGGAAAGACTGGTGAGCTGACGGATAGTGAGGAATCTCACCGCAACTCTTTTGCTCAAACAACAAGGGGGACATCATGAGAAACAGGAACATCATCAGCAAAATCCAGGAGCGAATGGAGCGGCGCGATGTGCTGAAGCTCTTTGGGGCGGCTGGCGCTGCAACGCTTGTTAACAGCGGGATGAGCAAGCCGACCAAAGCCCAGGGCGGGAAGGTGACTATTCGCGTCGCTACTGTTCAGCAGAACACGCAAGAGCCTTATTTGGTGCTGCGCCGCTGGGGCGATGAGGTAGAAGCCCGTTCAGGGGGAGACATTACCGTGCTCGTGTCCGGTACCGAAGCCGTTACGGGCGGCGAGCGGGACGCGCTTGAGGGTGTACGGGCACTTGGCGTTTATGACGCCTGTTCCATTACCTCCTCACTACTTTCAACGGTCGAACCCCGCTACGGCATCTCCGACCTTCCCTTCATCTTCAAGGATCGCGAGACCGCGTTCAAATACCATGACGGCGAGATCGGAGCAAAGCTCGACGCGATGCTTCTGCAGACAAGCGGGTTGCGCCCCCTGATGCATACTTACAGCCTTATGCGTCACACTCATCTTAGGTCCACATCCATCCGCTCGCTCGCCGATTTCGAGGGCTTGAAGATCCGGTCGGTCCAGGCCGACATCCCGCTGCGGATGTTCGCGGCACTTGGTGCAAATGCAGTGCCGATGGCGGCTACCGAAGTCTATACTTCCATCCAGACCGGTGCGATAGACGGCTGGGAGTGCCCGCTCGATGCTGCACTCGCTTGGAAGACCTACGAAGTAGCCAAGCACACTTCGCTCACCGGCCACCAATATGCCGATGTCGTCCTGTGCATCAGCGAAGCCTTCTTCCAGAAACTTTCAGACGAGCACCAGGCTATTCTCGTTGACACCGCCAATGACCTCCTGGCCGATCACCGAGAGCGTATGGGCGCGCTCGACAAGGCGGCCATCGCTGAACTGGAAGGTCATGGCGCGACTGTCACGGAAATCGACGACAAGGCGCCCTTCCAAGAGGCGGTAGCGTCGATCTATGAAGATCTCGGCAGCCGTCTCGGCATCCTCGACATCATCGAGGAAGTACGTGCGCTATAACTTTATGGCGCACGAGCACCCTCATGGTGCACTCCCGCATCACAGGTGACACATGATAGGCTCAGTGTGGAGAAGTTACGACTTCGTCCTCAAGGTGATCGTAGTGCTGCTTATGGCTAGCCTGGCTACGGTTGGCGTGCTTCAGATAGTGTTCCGCTATTTTGTCGGAAGCTCCCTGTTCTGGACGGAAGAACTCAGCCGTTACCTTCTGCTCTGGCTGGTGATGTTTGCAGCAGCGATCGAGGTCGAGCGCGGTACCCACATCGCGATCCGGGTATTGGCGGACTTGTTGCCGAAGGTGACGCAGTACTGGCTTGAGCGTATAAATCTGTGCCTGGTCCTCGTCTTTTCTCTCATCATTGCCATTTACGGTATGCGCCTCGCGCTCAATACCATGTCCCAACAAACGGCCACCATGCCATTCCAGGTAGGGTTCTTCTACCTTGCCGTACCAATTGGCGGCGCCTTGATGGCCATCAACTCGATGCGGTCACTCTACAGGATCGGTAGATCGCGAGCTGGAGCTGCCAGCTTTGAAACTAAGGGCGATCGGCAATGCTCGTCTTGATGCTCATCATCTGTCTGGTGCTGTTCGCCGCCGGCACACCTGTAGCATTTGCCATTGGCCTAGCAGGTGCTGTCACGGTCGTGATGTCGGACCTCCCACTGACACTGGTTCCGCACCGCATGGTTTTCCAGCTTGATTCCTATTCTCTGCTGGCCGCCCCCTACTTCATCCTGTTCGGCTATCTGATGGAGAAGGGTGGCATTTCAGCGCGACTGTTCGCCTTCGCCCATGCATTGACACGGCATTGGCGCGGTGGACTAGGGCAGGCGACAATGGGCGCATCTATCGGCATGGCAGGACTAAGCGGTTCCGGCATCGCTGATGTCTCTGCAATCGGCGCGGTCGCCGCACCCGGCATGAAGGACAAGGGATATAATCCTAGCTTCACCGCCGCAGTGCTCTCGTCGGGCGGATTTCTAGCTCCCATTATTCCGCCCAGCATCCTGATGATCGTTTATGGCTCGATCACTACCGTTTCAATTGCGGCACTCTTCATCGCCGGCATCATTCCCGGCATACTTCTGGCTGTCCTATTCATGATTGTGATCTGGTGGCGATCTAAGCGGCTCGGTTATGGAGGTGAGCAGCGGGCCAGCGCGAGGGAGATCTGGGAGACCTTCCGCTCAGCATTCTGGGCGCTTATTGCACCGATCCTGCTTGTCCGTGGGATCGTGGTGGGTGTATTCACCGCCACTGAAGCTGGTGCAGTGGCGGCAGCCTACGCCTTCTTTGTGGGCACCTTCGTCTACCGCGAACTCAAACCACGGCATTACTTCGAAATTTTCCTCAAGGCCGGCCTGATGAGTGGCGGCATCCTCATCATCATTGCCACGGCTGCCTTACTGGGATGGCTACTGCAGCGCTTCAACTTACCGCAGATGACTGTGGATTTTTTGGCGACCGTCACCACTAGTCCATCTCTCCTGCTCCTGCTCATCATGGGCATGCTTCTGGTAATAGGGTGCTTTATCGAGGTGCTGGCAGCAGCGATTATCCTCATTCCCGTCCTTGCTCCCGTTGGTGCGGAGTTCGGCTTTAATCCGCTACATTTCGCTATGGTTGTCCTCCTTTCGCTTCAGATTGGCACCGTAACGCCACCCATGGGGGTCTACGTATTCCTCGCCAACCGCATTGCCGGAGCCAATCTCGCGGCCACGTTCCGCGAGCTTGTTCCCTTCTTGTTTGTCATGCTGGTTGTAACGCTACTAGTGGCATATGTCCCAATGCTTACGATGCTTCTGCCAGGATGGCTTTATGGCGGTTGAGGTCAGCGTGCGGTTCGGCACTACGGCAGGGCCGGAAAGGAGCCTCAACATGGGGGAGCTCGGATACTTAGCCAGTACACCGAGGAATATGCCGCATTTACAGCGGCTGGACGGCACCCTTCCGCAGCACGACCGATTACCAGCCGCCGTTCATTCTTAAAGGCAGATAGGAGACTATATCGTCCGCGTAAGATCAGGCAGTGCCAGCACTCCATGAGAGCAGGAAGGGGTTCATTATGACAGAGCAAGCACCAACGCTCTGGCTTGACGATTTCAAGCCAGGACAGACATTCTCGGGCGGTCCCAGAACTATCAATGAACGGGACCTGCTGTTTTGCGCGCTTTGGTGTGGGGATGGGCAGCCCCATTCCAATGAAGAGTATTCCCGCAATACTCCCTTCGGCCGGCGGATTGTGCATGGTGACGGTACTCTGGCCATGGGCACCGGGCTGATCCTGGGACAGGGCATGTTTGCAGGCAGCCTTATCGGCTATGACTCAATGGAAATACGTTATCCGAATCCAGTTTTCATTGGGGACGCTATCCGTTCGCAGCTCACGATCGAGACGGTGGAAGCAACGGGGATCGGAGAAGGTGTGATTGAAGCCGCTCTCGAAGTAAAAACTGACAAACCGGTCGTTCAGAGCCGCGTGCGCTACCTTGTGAAGAGGAAACCCTGATGCCGCAGTTTCAGCCCACTGGCATGTATCTGGAAGACTATATTGAAGGGGAAGGCATGCTTTCCCCAGGGCGCACCATTACCTCAGCAGACATCGAAATGTTTGCGGAATGGATCGGCGATCCCTATTCCGCCAAACAATATGCGGATAATGGGAAGCGCCTCGTTTGCGTGCCACTTATCGTGAATCTTGCTGATGCTTTGTTTCAGCGGCTTGGATGCGTTGAAGGCACCGGCTACTGCAATCTCGGGTGGAAGTGGAAGTTCCAGCATCCTGTATACGAGTGGGACACGCTCTGGGTAAGGACACGGTGGAACAGCACACGGCCGAGCAAATCGTTGCCCGGCGTTGGGATCGTCAACATGACACTTACGGTGCTCAACCAGCACGATGAGGAAGTGGCAGTAGCTGATTGGGCGGTCATGATGCTCAGCCGCTCGTACTCACTCGACCCTGCAGCGTAACCAGCTGTCAAAGTTGAGTACTTTTTACCCGCGGGCTGCTGATGGATGGAAAGGGCAGCCGCGGGACCCGGATTAGGACCCTCAAAGAGAACGGGCCACAAGAAGCTTCATAATTTCGTTTGCGCCGCCATAGATGCGGGAGACGCGAGCATCCTTGTACATGCGCGCGATCGGATATTCGTCCATATAGCCGTATCCGCCGTGCAATTGCAGGCACTGATCAACCACACGGTTTTGCAGATCCGTAATCCAATACTTTGCCATCGATGCCGTTGTGCTGTCGAGCCTTCCCGCCAAATGCAGGCCAATGCAGTGATTGGCAAAAACTCGCGCAACCGTTGCGTCTGTCTTGCACTCGGCTAGCGTGAACTGGACCGTCTGGTTCTCAATGAGAGGCCGCCCGAAGACCTTGCGTTGCTTCACATAGGTTATGGTCTCATGCAAGGCTCGCTCGATCATGGCAATGCCTTGCAGAGCGATTATCAATCGTTCCTGCGGAAGCTTCTCCATCAGTTGATAGAAGCCACGGCCCTCCTCCCCTCCAAGGAGGTTGGCTACAGGCACCCTGACTTCGCGGAAGACCAGCTCGGACGTGTCGGCGGCTTCCAGACCGATCTTTTCGAGGTTGCGGCCTCGCTGAAAGCCTTCCACCTTGTCGGTTTCCACTACCAGGAGGGAAATTGCATCGGGCCGACGCTCCCGAGCTGTTCTTGCAACCACCACAACGAGGTTCGCTGTCTGTCCGTTCGTGATGAATGTCTTCTCGCCATTGATTATGTAATGATCGCCGGAGCGCGTCGCTGTGGTGCGAATACCCTGCAGGTCCGATCCGGCGTCGGGCTCGGTCATTGCTATTGCCGCAATCAGTTCGCCGGACGTCAGTCGCGGAAGCCAGCGCTGCTTCTGCTCCGTTGTGCCGTAACTCTCCACATATGGCATCACTATGCCATTGTGCAGCGGTGCGCCCCAGCTTTCCAGCCCGCGGCGGCACAGCTCTTCGATCAGCACCGCCTCATGACGGAAATCGCCACCTAGGCCACCCCATTCCGCGCTCGTTGAAAGGCCGAGCAATCCCGCTTGGGCAGCTTCCGTCCAGAACTCCTTTTCAACCACACCGTTACGCCGCCACTGGTTCTGACGTTCCGGCGAAGCGTATTCATCCAGGAAACGACCGACCGAGCGCGCGAAAATCGAAAGCTCTTCATCGGCCATGAAGTCAGGAGCCGGTACGTTGAGAACTGACATAGAACCTTCCGCAATATCGAACTGAAGGGAGCTGCGCTCGTCTAGAGGTCAAGCTGCCTTTAAGGCCGATGGCGCATAGTAGCGCACACCACTGGTTGCACGTTGGAGAAGCCCCGGGGTCGGCGCAAAGCGCTTGCCATGTGCCAACTCGAATTTCCGGCATAGCGCGACAAAGTTTTCCGGCCCGAGCGTGTCGATGTAGGAGATCGGTCCGCCGGTCCAGGGAGCAAAGCCCCAGCCAAGATACGCGCCCACATCAGCATCTTCCGGCGAAACAACAACATTTTCTTCCAAGCATCGGACTGCTTCCAGCGCCTGGATTACGAGAAGCCGTTGCTTCAAGGCTTCTACATCGGGCTGCTCCGGCCTTGAAGGCGCAATTTCCACCAGCTCGTCCCAAAGTCTCTTCTTCTTACCCGCCGGGTAGTCGTAAAAGCCCTTCCCGACCTTCTTTCCGAACCGTTGTTCTTGCTCTACCATTCGCATGATCAACGCTTCGGCAGGATTTGCGGGGTGCGACCGGCCAAGATCATTGGCGGTTTGGAGGTTGACGCTATGGATCAGGTCCAACGCTACCTCATCGCAAAGCGCCAGTGGGGCAACGGGCATTCCTGCCATGAGGCCTGCATTCTCGATCAGAGCCGGACTAATCCCCTCCATCAGCATCTCGCAAGCCTCTGCGATATAGGTCAAGAAGACCCGGCTGGTGTAAAAGCCGCGGCTGTCATTGACCACGATCGGCGTCTTGCGGATCTGCCTCGCAAAATCCATCGCGAACGCCAACGTTCCAGGATCGGTCTGCTCGCCAACGATGATTTCAAGGAGTGCCATCCTCTCCACAGGCGAGAAGAAGTGCATACCGATAAAGTTCCTCGGCCGCCAGAGCATCTGCGATAGGCTTGTTATCGGGATCGTCGAAGTGTTCGAGGCAAGAATTGCATCCTCCCCGAGCATTGCCTCCGCCTTTTGGAACACATCGTCCTTGACCGCCTTGTTCTCAAAAACGGCCTCTATCACCAGATCCGCGTCGCCAAGCAACGAATAGTCCGTGGTGGCTGTGATGCGCCCGAGCACCTCTTCCACAGCAGGCTGGTACAGATTGCCCCTTTTTGCTTCGCCTGTCGCGACCTCCCTTACGTGCTCATACACCCGTTCGGCCGAAGCTTGGTCGCGGTCGATTACGACGACGCGGATGCCAGCTCGTGCAGCGACGTGGGCAATGCCCGCGCCCATCTTACCACTGCCAAGCACACCCAGCTTGGCCACTTTTCGCACCGGGACGTGTTCTGGCCGACGCTTGAACTTGCTTACCTTCTGTAAAGTCACAAATTGAGTACGCACCATGTTCCTGGCAGCGTCGCCAACAAGCATTCGTGCGAAATAACGCGCCTCAATGCGCAGAGAGGTATCCAGCGGCACGTTTAGCCCATCATAGACCGCCTTCATCAAGGCATCGAGATTGGGATAGTTGCAGTAGGTGTTCTTGCGATGCCTCGCATTTGCGGCTGCAAAGGCGAGTGAACCTTCCAGAGTGCGCGGATCGTCGCCCGGCGCCTTGAAGCCCTTGACGTCCCATGGCTTGATCCAATCCTCGGCGGCGGAAGAAAGAATCCAGCTCTTTGCACTTTCAATAATCTCGTTTGCAGGCACGATCTGGTCGACCAGGCCAATCGCGCAGGCGTCGGACGGCGTCATCGCCTTGCCCTTGACTATCAGCTCTAAAGCGCGTAACGGGCCCAACATACGTGACAATCTCTGAGTGCCGCCGCCGCCGGGGAAAAGTCCAACCTTCGCTTCGGGCAGGCCGAGCTGGATTCGCTCGTCGTCTGCAACGATGCGGCGGGTGCAACCAAGGCACAGTTCGAACCCGCCGCCAAGGGAAAGGCCGTTAATCGCCGCTACGAAAGGCTTCCCGCCAGTCTCCATCCTGCGGGTGATGCTGTGCAGTTCCATAACAGCGTCATAGACGGTAGCGGCGCGAACCAAGTCAGAGCCCTCCGCCTCCGCAAGCGCCAGCAGCCAGTCGAGATCGGCCCCGGCTATGAACGACGGTTTGCCGCTGGTTAGAACTGCCCCCTTGATCGTCAAATCTGAAAGGACCTTCTCCACTGCCTCTCTGACGTCAGCAATGGAGCTGCTGTTGAGCACGTTCATTGAACGTCCGGGCATGTCGAGAGTGATGGTGGCGATACCATCGGTATCGACGTCAAAACGGAGATTCTGCATTGCTCAGACTCGTTCGATTATGGTCGCTGTACCCATGCCAGCACCAACACACAGGGTGATCAGGGCAGTGTTTAGATCCGCCCGCTCCAGTTCGTCCACGACCGTGCCGACCAGCATCGCTCCGGTAGCCCCAAGCGGATGGCCCATGGCAATCGCCCCGCCGTTCACATTGACCTTTTCCGGATCGAGATCTAGCTGCTGCCGGTACAACAGAACGACTGACGCGAACGCCTCATTGATCTCAAACAGGTCAATGTCCGCCGTTGTCATCCCCGCGCGGGCCAGTAGCTTGCGCGTTACCTTCTCCGGACCAGTCAGCATGATCGACGGTTCACTGCCGATCGATGAGAAAGCACGGATACGGGCTCGCGGCACCAATCCCATCCTCCTGCCTGCCTCTCGTGTTCCGAGCAGAACGGCAGCGGCTCCGTCCACAATACCGGAGGAGTTTCCGCCGTGATGCACGTGGTTTATCTCCAGGACTTCTGGATACCGCTGGATAGCAACCGCGTCGTAGCCCATCTCACCGATGGCGGCAAAAGCAGGTTTTAGGGAAGCCAGGTTCTGCATGGTGGTTGCAGGTCGCATATGTTCGTCGCGATCCAGCAAAATTTCGCCGAGATCATCCAGCACCGGCACTACCGATCTGGCAAACCGCCCTTCCTGCCAGGACCTGGCGGCCCGGCGCTGGCTTTCGACCGCATAAGCGTCAACATCTTCCCGGGAGAAGTCCCATTTGGTGGCTATCAGATCAGCGCCTATTCCCTGCGGCGTATAGTAGGTCTTGAAGGCGATTTCAGGATCAGTGAACCAGCCGCCAGCGTCCGCTCCCATGGGCACCCTTGACATTGATTCGACGCCGCCGCCTATCACAATATCGGATTGACCGGATTTGATCTGCGCCGCCGCCATGTTGACGGCCTCTAGCCCGGACGCACAGTAACGGTTGACTTGAACACCAGCTACCGTCTCGGCATAACCCGCATTCAGCGCCGCGATCCGCCCAACATTGGAGCCTTGGTCTCCCACAGGCATGACACAGCCCATGACCACATCATCAACAAGCGACGTGTCCAGAGAGTTACGGTCCTCAAGCGCCTTTAGAATATGGGACGCAAGGTCCAGTGGCGGCACTTCGTGAAGCGCGCCGTCAGGACGTCCACGTCCGCGGGGTGTACGAACCGCATCATAGATGAAACACTCTTCCATAATCCCTCCTGAGCGCCACTACGCCCCCACCATCAGTGGCACCGCGAGGGGTAAACTTGGACGCAAGTGACGATCGCGCCGTTAAGCTTGCGAACTGCGCCGGACAAACCCCTGCGCTATTCCTTAACTGTCGGCCACAGATAGGTTTCATAACAGCCCCCGCCCCTTTTGGCAACAAACAAACAAACACTTGTAAGGCAAACTATGCGAATTCAAAGAAGACCACATTCGGCTTAAATTTCAACGCAGTTCGGGACGCAAACGCCTCAATGAAAACCGCTGCAGCAAGAGATTCGTGTAGCTTTTCGTTTGCCACAGGCGCGTTGAACGTAGCACGCAGTGCCCGGTTCCGCGGGCTTATGAAGCTGCTTATCAATGCCAATAAACAGGCTGGTAAGAGGCACAATGAGCCTTAAAGCCTATTCGCAATTGCGCAAACAACCAAGCAATGCCAGCTGCCAAGCTAATGCCTGTCAGCCATTGGGGATGCCAAAGCTGATAACGTCGATGTCCGAGCGCCTATTTCGCTCAACTGCTTCATCGTCAAAAGCCGATACAGCTTTTATTCCGATAGTCGATAAAGCACCTGGCCGTCCCGCAAGACCTCTTCCAGTTGCCCTTCTGCCACCAGGAAATTTGTGTGTGCAATAGCCTCGCCTATAGCGATACCAAGGCTTTCACCGTTGAAATCACGACCGAAAATAGTGGGGATGAGGTCGCGAGCTGTTGCCGCTCTGTTCTGGCAAGCCATAAGCGTCTCCGCGCATCGAAGCTGATGATGGTTTACCAATTGATCTATTCGCGCATGAAGCCCGAAAAAAGGCAATTCGTGCCCGGGCAGCACCATGACATCATCGGACACGTTCGTCCGCAACTCTGTAATAGAGCGGAGATAATCATGCAGCGGATTTGCCCTGGGCGCATCCGGCATGACACTGATGTTAGGGGATATCCTCGCCAGCACCTGGTCGGCGCAAATCAAGAGACGATCGGCAGCATCGTACAGCATCACAAGCTCTGGCGAGTGACCTGAGCCGGTGAGAACGTGAAACTGGCGGCCGCCGATCCTGATGGAATCCCCTTCCGCGACATAGGTTACTTCCTCGGGCAGATCGCTGATGAAGGCACCATAGTCGTGTTGCCCACCCTTTTGAGCGATATTGTCTTCCATCGCAATGCCATGCCGGGTAAAATGTCCATTTAGCAGCGTCAAGTAGTCCTCGATGGGCTCTGCCGACATGCGACGAGCGGCTACGTACTCGCGCCCGCTCATGACCACGGGTGCGCCGGTGGTTCGGGAAAGCCAACCGGTAGCTCCTAGGTGGTCCGGATGAAAGTGGGACGCGATAATCCGCGTTATGGGACGTCCACCAAGACCGTCGCGAAGAAGCGCAGTCCAGAGTTCCCGATTTTCCTGCCCGTCGGTTGCAGCATCGAAGACAGCCCAGCCGCCATCATCCTCAAGCAGATACACGTTAACGTGATTTAGCTGGTAGGGCAGCGGAAAGCGGGCCCACAGCACTCCCGGAGCTGCCTCTATGAGGCAGCCGGGCTTTGGCGCACAGTCAATGGGAAACCTTAGCGGTACTTCGTGAGAGAGCTTCGGTGGAGTTTTTCGCGGCGTCATTCATGAAAATCCTAGCCGAAGCCTATCCGAGGAATACGGTCGAAAGCCACGGCACGTATGAAATGATCAGCATGTCTATAATGAGCACCAGGAGGAACCAGCTCAAAGGCCGCATGAGCGCCTCCATTTTTACGTTGAAGGTCGTGCACGCGATAAAGAGATTGATCCCGACGGGCGGCGTAACCATACCCAGAGCCAAATTGGCGATGACGATCACGCCGAAATGCACCGGATCTATCTCGAAAGCCGCGGCCAGCGGCGCCAGAATGGGCGTGACGATGATGATGGCCGGCACACCCTCCAGGAAGGTTCCAACGATCAGCAGCAGAATGTTGACGACCAGGAGGAAGACCAACGGGTCATCCGTCAACCCTACCACAAAGCCGGAGATCGTGACGGGTATGCGATAGAGGATCAGCACATAAGCGAGCACGGAAGCAAAGGCGATAATTATCATCACCACGGCTGTCGTATAGGCTGCCTCGTAAAAGAGACGCGGCAATGCCGACAGTTCAAGCTCCCGATAGACAAACAGACCAAGGAAAAGCGTGTAAACCACCGCCACGACCGCAGCCTCGGTGGGAGTAAAATAGCCGCCATAGATTCCGCCAAGAATGATGATGGGGCTGAGTAGTGCCAGCCATGCCTCGCGCACAGCCGTTGCCACGTTACGCGCCCAGATACCGAAGCTGTAAGAGGTGCGCTCGCCATAACCCTTGACCACCGAAAACGCCAAGACCAACAGAATGAGCGAGCAGCCAATGAGAAGCCCCGGCAGGATGCCGGCCAGGAACAGATCGCTGATCGACACACCTGTCATTACTCCATAGATGATCATCGGAACCGAAGGCGGGATGATCACCCCGAGCTCGGCCGAGCTTGCAACCACAGACGCCGTGAAAGGCGGTGGATACTTCTGCTTCTTCATCTCGGGACCGATGACGCCCCCGATGGCGGCGGCAGTTGCAGCGGAGGAGCCGGACATGGTCGAGAACATCATCGCGGTCAGGACGGTCGCGCTTCCAAGGCCGCCCCGCATCCAACCCACAAGCGCAACCGCCAGATCTATCAGCCGCCTGGCAATGCCGCTGGCTTGCATCAGCTTGCCGGCCAACACGAAATAAATTACAGCCAGCAATGCAAAGGAATCGAGCACCTCAAAGGCATTCTGCGGGATGGTGACGAGTGGCATACCCCGCTGCCAAAGTGCAATTACTGGTGCTGCACCCATGGCGATCGCGACCGGCACGCCGATCGCGAGCAAAACCACCATCAGTAAGACGACAAGTGCGATCAATGTCCCAGCCCCCGCCCAAACTCACTCAAGCGTCGTATCTGCAAGCAACACGGGCCTGTGCCCATGAAGAGTTTCGTCCACGATGAGGCAAAGTGTGTTGATGATCATGAGTGCAGCGCTAACGGGAAGTGATGCGTAAACCCACGACATGGGAATGACCATCACCGGGCTGCGTTCGATCAGATTGCCCATCGTGTAACGCCAGCCCGTCCAGACGAGCAGCGCGAAAAAAGCGAGGCTGACGAGCAAGGCCAAAATCCGTACCGGGTATGCAATGCGGGAAGGCAATGTTTCGACGAGAAATTCGAGCGCTATGAGTTGCCCTTTCCGGGCTGCTACCGCGCTCCCAATAAAGACGATCCAGATCATCAGATATCGGGCTAATTCCTCGCTCCACGGCACCGAAAGGAGAATACCGAACTTTGTCAGCAGGAAGCGCACGGTGACTTGCAGCATGGTGCAAAACACCATCACGGCAAGTGCGCCGGCCATGAAATAGCCTATGGCCCAATTCACCTTGTCTACGGCCGAGAGGAGCGGTGGTATGACTCCGTTCGAATTGCCAGCTTCGGACATTCCTCATCTGCCTCTTTGTGTCTACAACACGGTGATCAAGCAAACCCTCGCAGTGACCATAGGCGGTCAACGGGAGGATTGGGCTAACAAGTGCTTGTTTGGTACCCATATCAGCATTGATGCATTCTGTCACCCACTGACAGCCCTCTTGCCTGGTCCCTGCATTGTTTGAACAGACGATTATCTAACTTCTTCGGGATATGCTGCTGCATATGGATGTACGACCGATTGGGAAGAGTTTTCAGAATGAATTCGGCCGCACTTCTGCAGAAGGTGCTTTTACAGTATACGGCAGAATATTACATCGCAGTGCAAACCCTTTAGTATCTACTGTTTTGCTGCGGATTGGTCTGACTTTGACGCAGATGATGTCTACCTTTTATCCGGAAATACACTAAAACTGCGTATCGAAGCGATGCGGAACATCTTCGCACAGAAGCGCCGCGTAAATGGTTCCCCGGTTTTCGAACGCATATACGCACAGCCGGCGCTTTGTGCGTCACAAGGTGTTCTTTCCAGCCATCATCCCGGATGACAAGCGGTTCACGCAGTTCCATGTATTTCAATCCGGAAGCCGTACGGAAGGGCGATACCGCCGTTCGGCAGCTATTGGCCCGCGACGACTCGCAGTTTGCAAGACACCAAGATCGACGCCTCTTCAGCGAGCCTACCCCATCAGCTACCACACGCGGCTGAGCAACGATTTCACCGTGACGCGAAAACGCTCGGCAAACGGCACTTGCGACCTATCGGCCCGATATCTAGGCCGCTTGGCCAACCGTCATCTTGTGCGTACTTCATACCTCACTTTGTTAGATGTTTTGCAGCACGGTAGCGATCAATGTAATCGCGAACCCAGTCGGCCAGCGGATGAGGAATAAAGCCGAGGTCGCTCTTGGCTCGTTCAATGTCCATAAGGCAGTAGTTGCCCATGCGAAGGCCCATATAGTCGAGTCCATCGCCTACCTTGATGTCAGCCTCGGGAATGACAGCTTTGATGGCATTGGCCAGATCACGCAGCGTAACCAGCTCCCCCGATCCAAGATGATAGGTGTGATAGGCAAGGACCGGTTGCAGTGCAGCCTGCACAAGGCCAGCGGCTATATCCAGATTGTAGATGATGTCATCCCGCTCATCGCCACCTTGCGCCACTTCGACAGGAACGCCGTCGACAGCGCCCTCAATCATCGCGCTTGTTACGCTCGATGAGCCATGCTGCTTGCCCTTGCCTGGCCCGCAAGTGGTACCAAATCGAGCAACCACGGCATCGAGCTCGTAATGCTCGCGGTACAATGTAACAGCATCCTCCGCTACTTTCTTGGTCATGCCATAGGTGGCATTCGGCCTCCGCAGATGATCTTCCTTGATTGCCGAATAGTTCGGATGGCCCCATTCACCATTCAGGGTGCCAAAGGCTGACTTGCTGCTGGCAAATACGAATCGGCGGAAACCCGGGCTTTGCCTTGCAGCCTCTAGCAGCGTGAGCGTGCCGGTGAAGTTTACGCCGAAGCCGGCGAGCGGGTCGCTTTCACACTCCAGAAGGATCGCAGCAAGATGAATTATCCGGGTCACGCTGTTATCAGCCATGATGGAACGTATGGCTTCCACGTCGCGAATGTCCGCTGCGGCGGACGTCACCAGCGGATCATCGGAGTACCAGCCGCTTCGGCTAACGACAACTGACGGGACCTTCCGCCGCGACAGCTCCTCAAGAACAAGCTGACCTATCGCACCGTTGCCACCTGTTACGAGAACTTTTTCGTCAGTTTGGCTGGCCATCTGATCCACCCATGTCACGCCAGTTATTCAGGCGGCCTTGTCCGGATAGTTGGCGAAAATCTCCGCTGCAAGCTGCCTGAGGGCGGAGCGATCCACCTTCGCATTCGCCGTCACCGGAAGATTTTTCTCAAATACGATTTCCTGCGGCAGCTTGTATCGTGCCAGACGCGGCTCAAGATGCTCGAAGACTCTCTCCCTGGAGAGAGACGCATCGGGTTTCGGAGAGACGAAGGCAATAATCGCTTCTCCAGATACCCTGTCTGAAATCCCCACGACGCAGGCTGCGGAGATTCCAGGATGCTCCAGCAACGCTGTTTCGACTTCGGCTGGAGCAATATTGGCACCGCTTCGTATGATCATGTCGCTGGCACGGCCGACGACGAATATGTACCCATCGCTATCACGTCTGATGAGATCACCGGTGCGGGTCCAGCCTTCGGCATTCGTTTTTTCAGCCGTAAGCGCCGGGTTGCCGTAGTAACAGACCATTGCACCGGGGCCGCGCACCCAGGCTTCTCCCTCAGCGCCCTCCGGAACATCCGCCCCTTCCGGATCGCATATCCTGATTTCCACACCAGGAGCCGCCTTTCCGGCCGTTCCTCTGGGCGCATTGACATCATGCGCTCGCATGGCCACCAACGGGTGGTTTTCGGAGAATGCCCAGGCTTGTATCAATCGGAGGCCCAGCCGCGCCTCGGCAGGCTTGACCAAACTTTCCGGGCATGGTTCGCCGCCATTCATGCAGAAGCGCAACGAAGAAAGATCTGCTTTGCGGCGCTGGAGCACATCCAGAATCTTGGTGTACATCGACATCGTTCCAAAGAACATCGTCGCGCGGTGCTCCTCGATGGCATCCAGAACGCGCTCAGGATGAAAGCGCCTGAGCAAAGCCACCGTGCCGCCAGTCGACAGCATAGATGCGGTCGTCATGATCAAACCCGATACCCAGGACATCGGAGGGGAGACGCACGCGATATCGTCTTCCCGATAGTCCCAAACGTCTGGATAGGTGGTGATCTGGTATCCAACGCTGCCATGGGTATGCAGCACAGCTTTTGGATCCGCAGTACTTCCTGATGTGTAAACAATCAGGCAAGGCGTATCCTCTGTACAATGAAAAGCTTCCCTGCTCTCCTCCGCGCTCCCAAGCAAGTCATCCAGCCGGCCCAGAACACGCCCTTCCGCGGCGACAGGTTCATCATCGCCAATCACAACAATTTTGGACGGAGCATCCGGCGAGTCATCCATATTGCTGCGAAAAACATTGAGGCGGGAGACATGAACGAAAGCAACATCCGCCTTCGAGTTCGCCGCAATATGATGCAACTCCTTGCGGCGGAAGGCCTCGTTTACAGGCGCCGCGATCGCTCCAACCTGGCAGCAGGCGAGGAAGACCGCCTCGTAATCAGGAGCATTTGGAGAAAAAATCAGAACACAGTCGCCCGCTTGGACACCAAGCTCTGTCAGCAACCATGAAACCTGACAAACCTGACGTTGGAACTGAGCATAAGTGATGGTCTGCCCCTCATACAGAAAGGCCGGATGACCTGACCGACGATCAGCAACCCTATCGATCTTGAGGAAGATATTGGAGTTATTCATGTCCGTCATGAGTGCTGAAGCAAAAAGGATACGGTGCTTTCGCACTGTGCGTGCAAATTGGCGAATGCGGCGCAAGAAGCGCCGCATTAAACGAGAGATGATCAGTCGTTCTTCCGAAGCTTCTCTGCCTCCGCAAGAAAGTTTTGTATCTCGGGCTTGGCTGCCTCCTCCCCTAGGATCTCATCCCAGGAAGCACGCGCTTTCTCCATGAACGGCGCAAGATCGGGGTCCGCGAAGACAACGCCCCGCTCCTTCATCTTTTCTATGGCTGAAGTGTCATCGCTGCGGACATATTCAGCGCCGAATTTCATAGCCGCCTCAGCCGCCTCCCTGATTTTTTCCTGGACATCGCTTGGAAGAGACTCGAACTTTCCAGCCGACATCAGCAGGAGCGAGGGGATGTAGTTGGCACGCGTGGTGGAATAGTGGGTGACAATATCGCCAAAACCGTCCGAGAGGATCTGGCCGGGCGCAAGCTCAGTGGCGTCGACCACACCATTCTGTAAAGCGAGGAACAATTCGCCATAAGCCATAGCAGTCGGCTGAGCACCCAGCGCTTCATAAGCCTTGACGAAGCCAGGCGACTGAACCACCCGGATCTTCAAACCGGCCATATCGTCTACGCTGCCGATCGACTTGGTGCCTGCAACACTGCGCTCGTAGACCGGGCCCCAGTCGAAGCCGACTATGTCATACCTTTTCAGAATATCGAGGAACTGACGCCCGAGTGGACCATGCAACACTGCGCTGGCATGATCCATGTCCTCGTAGATATAGGGCAAGGAGAGAACTCGGAACTCCGGCACGGAATTCTCAATCGTAGGCTGGCTGACGATAGTGAAATCGACAGCGCCATTGCGGATGCTCTGCACCATCTTCAACTCGCCACCCAAACTGGCATCGGGATAGATAATGAGCTCGACCCCGGACTTGGCCAGTTCGTCCTGCAGCTTCAGGGCGATCTGATGAAAGCTCCCGCTTTCCGGATGAGCATGACCGAGCGTGAAGCTGTATTCCTGCGCCACTGCCAAACCCGTCGCCATCATCATGGCAGCGCCGAGAGCAGCCAACTTTCTGATCATACGGAATCCTCCCTGAGCACTAACTTCGTCTGCAATCTGTGGCGAAAGCTGGAATTATGCTTCCGAGCTCAGAGCCAACAAGCTAACGATTGTTAGGTATCGATCCGTTCCCGCGGTTTGTCAACAAGATGCCGACATGTTTCTCGCGGTTTTAAGGGCCGCACATAAAAATTTCTCTGGCAATACCCGAGCATCCCGATCTAGGAGCGCCAGGCTGAACGGCTTCGTTGAAATTGGCTGCGACACAAACGGTCGAGCTACACCGAACTTGCCGGCGAGGAGCACTGCCATTTGCACCCGGCACAGGGTAGCTGCTACAGGAACGAACGGGCCTTGCCACCGTCGATCAGGATCGTCTGACCGGTGATGAAGCCAGCGAGATCTGAGGCCAAATAGGCACAAAGTCCGGCTACCTCGTATGGTTCACCGGCACGCTTCATGGGGATGGGTTCGATCCGTATCGCCTTCATCTCTTCAAATGTGATGCCCCGCTCGGCAGCCCGCTTGCGGTAGTTGATTCGGAAAGTGCTTTCCTCATCGCCGCCGTCGATCGTGCCGGTCCCAATTGTGTTGACCGTAATTCCGAATTCGCCGACTTCATCGGCAATCGTCTTCGATAAGCCGACGGCAGCGGGACGGATCAAGTTATGCAGCACCATCTTCAATTCCGAATGCGGCTCCTTCACGCAGTAGGAGCCAAGGGTAACAATGCGCCCCCAGCGCCGCTCTTTCATCGTTGGCAAGACGGACTTCACGGCCCAGTTGAAGGCCATCACCATCCGCTGATAAGCGATCAGGTACTCCTCGTCTGTAGCATCCTCGAAGGTGGGGTTGGGAGGGCCGCTATTGTTGAAGACGAGGATGTCGGGCTCAAGCCCCTTTTCCTTGAGCTGCGCCGTCAGATCCTCGATTCCTTCCTTTGTGGCGATATCGGCCGGGATACCGTGCGCCTCACCTTGCTGCTCCCCTATCCTATCCACGGCACGCTGCAGGCGCTCCGGATCGCGGGCTGCGATCACGACCCGGCTACCCTCCTTGGCAAGTCGTTCGGCGCACGCGAACCCCAAACCCCTGCTTGCGCCGGTAACCAGAGCAACCTTTCCAGCTATACCTAGATCCATGGGTTCTCCTCCGTTCTTTGCATCAGGCCAAGCGGGCCATGCCCGCGTCGATCGGAATGGATGCGCCGTTCACATATGAGGCGCGGGGTGAGACGAGGCACGTTGCGATGAATGCGAACTCCGCCGGCATGCCGAAGCGGCCAAGCGGAATGCTTTCGGCGATCACATCCGCGCGAGCCTCCTCGGTGGGATGGATGCGCTGAAGCATCTGCCGACTCTCGATTTTGCCAGGGACAAGACAGTTGATTGTGGCCCCGTAAGGCGCGATCTCAAATGAAATGGCGCGCGCCCAGCTTGTAAGTGCCGCCTTTGCGGGAGAGGCTGCATTGACATTTCTGGTGGTCGGCCAGCCCGTTACCACAAGGATGCGGCCTTGCCCCGATGCCTTGACATCATCGATGAGAAAATGTGTCAGCCTTCTCGATGAGGTGAAGTTCAGCGCAAAGGCTTCCTCCCACACAGCCTCATCGTTCCAGTCGCTCATCGGCCGCGAGCCTCCGGCATTCGATACGAGGATGTCCAGACCAGGAAGAGCGGCACGCGCCTGGCGGGCAAGCCGGTCGACATCCGATCTTATCGTCAGGTCGGCAGCGATCAGCACAGGTTCAGCGCCTCCGGCGGCGGTGATGAGAGATGCGGTCTCGGAAAGAGCTTCCAAGGAACGCGCGCTGATCGCCACGCGCACTCCCTCCGCTGCCAGTGCGAGAGCAATCCCTTGGCCAATACCACTGCTAGCCCCGGTAACAAGGGCACAGCGCCCTGAAAGCTGAAGATCCATGAAGAGCCCCCGATAGGAGCGCCCGCAACAAGGCATGCGGGCGCTCAAGGCTGTTGTGACTTACGGCGTAAAGTCTTGCGTGTAAGTCGATTGAGCCTCGTATTTTGCCACCAGTTCCATCAGCTTATCGGTGAACTCACTCACATCGGCGTTCGTATATTTCTGGCGCTCTTCGATCCAGGCAGCGCGTAGACTGTCAATATCCAGTCTCGACTTCCATTCCTCCACCTCTTCGGGCGTGAACTTGTAGAAGTTGATACCTGCTTCCTTGCCCTGAGAAAGGGTTTCCTGATCGCCCTCGATGGTGAGTTCAATCGTCTTCTTCGGAAACTCCTTGCGAACCTCGGCGATGATCTGCTTCACGTCCTCGTCAAGGCTGTTGTACGTATCAAGATTCATCGAAATATTGCAGGAGTAGTAGGTGCCCACCCCCGGGGAGACGATATTCGTGGTCATGTCGATGAAGTTCGCTGCCGCCGGATACCAGAGCGGCAGCGTCGAATAACCATCAATCAATCCGGTCTGAAGACCGGTTCCGATCTCCGAGACTTCTACAAAAACCGGCACGATACCACCACCGTCCCTAAGAAGTTCAGCGTGAGGGCCGAAGGCGCGAATCTTGAGCCCCGCCAGATCGGCGGCCTTTTCGATCCTGACGTCCTTTCCGACGCCGATGATCATCGGCGAGGGCGACTCCGTGCCTAGAAGCTCAAGATTGTTCCGGTGGAACTCTTCCTTCAGTGGAGGATAAGTCTCGTAAAGCTCGTTCACCGCGGCGGCGAGCGCGTCGCCCTTTTCAGTCAGGTAGGGCATCTCGGCCATGGAGGCGAGCGGAAACCTGGTGATGTCATAGCCGGTGCAGACATAACCCGCATCGGCAATGCCGTCACCCAGTCCCTCGATCTGATCCGCGCCCTTCAGCAGCGCGCCGCTGAAGAAAGTATCTTTGATCGCGAACTTGCCGTCGGAACGCTTGGCCACCTCCTCGATGAACCAGAGATTCCCTCGCGTGGAGATCGCACCTTGATGAGCATAGGTGGAGTAAATGATGCTTTGCTGCGCTAAAGCAGGCAGCGCGCTGCCGAACGCAGCTGCGGCCGCTATAGACGATGCCGCAGCCACCGCCTTAAGCTTGGTTCCAAGTCTCATGTTCTTTCCTCCGGACAGTTGTAGTAATCACCTTGCCCACATCCAATCGACCAGGAACAGCGATATTTGTGGGAATGCAATGAGCAGGATGAGCGTGACGATCTCAAGCAGAACAAACAAGCCCATCCCCTTGTAGATGGTCGAGAGCGACAGTGACTTGTCGACCGTCCGCAACACGAAGATGTTGACCCCTATGGGCGGTGAAATGTTGGCCAATTCACTGACCTTGACGATGAGAATGCCGAACCAGATGGGGTCGAAGCCCAAGTTCACGATCACCGGAAACACGATCGGCATGGTGATCAGAACCATGGAGATCGGCTCAAGGAACATGCCGAGGGGAATATACACGCTGATTATTGCCACGAGGATCACCCATCGGGACATCTCCAGCGAAGCAATGAAATGCGACAGGTCATTGGCGAGGCCAGACATCGCTACATAGCGGCTGAAGACTCCGGCGCCGATCAGGATGAAAAAGATCATCGCCGTTGCTTTAGCCGTTTGCCGGCCCCCGGAAAACAGCTCACGCCAAGCAAAGCCCTTGCGGATGAAGAGCAGGGCGGCAGCGGTTGCCGCGCCCGCCGCGGAAGCTTCCGTCACCGTAAAGTAGCCGCCATAGATGCCACCCATGAGGACACCGAAGAGCACGATAATACCCCAGCTGTCCTTCAGCCCGGCGAGTTTCTCGCGCAGCGTGAAGCGGACAGGTGCCCGCGGCATGAGTTCGGGCCTTAGAATTGCGATAGTATAGATGCCCAGGGAGAAAACGAGTGTCGTCAGGATGCCGGGCAATATGCCGGCGATAAAGAGCTTGATGATGTCCACTTGGGTCACAAGACCGTAGATCACCATCATTGTGCTGGGAGGAATCATAAGGCCGAGCAGGCCGCCAGCGCCTATTGTTCCTGAACTGATAACGTCGGAATAGTTATAGCGGCGCATCTCCTTCAGCGCGATTCGTCCGACCGTCGCTGAAGTTGCCACGCTGGAACCCGACGTTGCCGAAAAAAGAGCACTCGCGAGAATGGTGGTGATGCCGAGTCCACCACGCACCCCTCCTACCCACCGGTAGGCGAGGGAGAAGGCACCCTGACTGATGCCCGATCGCTCCGCCAGATGACCGATGAGAATGAAGAGCGGGATGATGATGAAGCCGTAATCGGCGGTCTGGGAATAAGGCATTCCCACGATCGCGTTCGTCATAACGTTCCAGCCGCGCAGCATGTAAATGCCCACAGCGCTGGAAAGCAGAAGTGTAACCGCGATTGGCAAGCCAAGGCAGAGGGCGCCGATAAAGGTAACACCCACGGTAAGAGAGGAGAGGAGAGAAGGGTCCATAATCAGTCGGCCCCATGCGGAGGCACGGAGTCCGGCTCCGCGTCATCGAAATTTGAGCCAAGGAGCTGCGCCAGCAGAACCAGCGTGTAAAGCGCGAATCCGAAGGCGACGATCGACTTTGCGGGCCAGAGCGGCAACCGGAGTCCGCCGAGCGCCATTTCACCGATCCCGTAGCTCTTTATCGCAGCTCTTACCGTGCCATTTGTAAGAAAGATGCCTATCAGCAGGCACACGAAGAGGTTGACCCGATCGGAAACGAGACGCAGGCGCCTAGGAAAGGCAGACACCAGCGCATCCATCGATACGTGGTCCTTTGTGGCCTGCGTGCCAGCCATCGCAAAAAAGACTATGCTGACCATAAGCATCGCCCCGATATCCGATCCGCCGGATAGCGGCGAGCCGAAAGAACGCCCAATGACGTCGGCAATGACGAGCCCGGCAAGCGTAAGCAGGCAGATGGAGCTGATCCAGCTTATGCGGTCGGCAAGTACGAGAACGGGGCGCAATAGCGCCGGCAATCGGCGCTGAACCCCCTTGACGGGATAGGCCTTTTCAAGCGTATCGTTCATTCTTTTTCCGCTCTACTTTTCGTCAGCCCGGCAGCACAGGGCCGGCCATCCGTCCGCCATCAACCTGATAGGCCGCGCCCGTGACGAAGGAAGCTTCATCTGAGCAGAGCCACACGATAACCTGGGCAATTTCTTCAGCAGGCGCTATCCGGCCCATTGGAGTGCCCGCGAGGATTCCACTGAAATCTCCCTTATAGAGGCGGTCGCTCATCGGAGTGTGAAAACCGCCGGGGCATAGGACGTTGATACGTACGTGGCGGGCTGCGTATTCAAGCGCAGCTGACTTGGTCAGCCCCACCAGCGCGTGCTTTGATGAGACGTAAGCCGACATGAGCCCGATGCCCCGCAAGGAGCCGGTCGAGCCGACATTGACAATGGAGCCGCTGCCCTGCGCACTCATCACCTTGAGTTCGTGCTTCATGCAGGTAAAGACGCCGGTCAGATTGATATCTATGACGCGCTGCCATTCGTCGTCCGGATAGTCAGCCACATTATGGCGCTCGCCTTCCACGCCCGCATTGTTTACGGCACAGTCGAGCCTTCCAAATCTATCGACCACTTCGCCCACGAATGCTTCGACCGACTTGCGGTCGGTCACGTCCAGCAACTGGAAGTGGGCGCTGCCGCCGGCCGCCTTTATTTCCGCAACCGTTTCACGCCCCGCCTCCTCGTTGAGATCGCCGATCACAACGGTGTTGCCGTACTTGGCAAGATTGATCGTTGTTGCGCGGCCGAGACCGGAAGCGCCGCCGGTTACAAGGCAAACCTTTTGGGTATCAAAGCGAGGCATTATACGCTTGCCATGCTTTGGCCGTAGAGAGGCCGGACCCGCGCGCAATCTGTGAAGAGTGCAGTCAACCTTTTCATTCCGCCTCCTTCATTGAGCTTCTATGGCCTGATCCAACGTGCATTCATTTATTGGGCCAGCAAAGGGGCACTGCCCTTCATTGGGCGAATATTGCGGTTGAAATCGCAACGACCGCATACAAGCACGATGCTTGGCAGTGCGAAGCTGGTACTATTAAGTCTCCAGAAGAGCGGCGGCTCGGGAGGCAAGAATACCGGCAAGGCGCCCGACACTTTGCGCGTTCGAAGCGGCAGCATTGCCCGACCGGGCGCGAGCGGCGATTCCCTCGAAGATGATTGCGTTGCGGAAGAGTGCGAAGGCGAGGTGGAACGGAGTCAGCCGGCCCGAATCGCCCGCGATTTTGTAATACTCCTGGCAAAATTCCTGTTGGCTCGGCAGGCTTAGAGAAGCTGTGTCCACGTCGAGGAGCCCGCCATATTCCGACGAGCCCATATGCCAGGTGAAGGAACAAAGATGCGCAAGATCGGCTAACGGCTCGCCAAGCGTAGCCAGTTCCCAGTCCAGCACCGCGACGACGCGCGGCTCTGTCGGGTGGAACATCAGGTTGCCGATCCGAAAATCGCCATGGGCAATGGCCGGCCGCCGGCTCTCCGGCGGCGTGTTGCGTGAGAGCCAGTCCGCGACGAGATCAATGTCACGGTTCGGCTCGATTGCGGACAGCTCCCACTGCTTATACCATCGAGCGATTTGACGGGAGAAATAGCCACCGCTCCGTCCGAAATCAGAAAGGCCGACTGCCGCTACATCCACCTCATGGAGACGAGCGAGCGTGTCAGCGGCAGACCGGTACATGGACCGGCGCTGGTCTGACGGCACACCCGGCAACGAGCAATCGTGGAAAACCCTGCCCTCCACATACTCCATAACATAGAATGCAGTTCCGATGACATCCGGCTCCATGTGCAGCAGCAGGACCTCCGGCACGGGTACGCCGCTTCCCTGCAAAGCCTTTTGCACTCGATATTCCCGATCCACGGCATGAGCCGACGGGAGCAAATCGCCATCCGGCCGCTTGCGCAGCACAAGCTTGCGTTCACCAAAGTCGAGGAGGAATGTGGGGTTCGACTGCCCTCCCGTCATCGGTTCGATGCGGAGAGCCTCCCCTAGCCCTTCAATGCGATCGGCAAGAAAGCTTTTTAACGGTTCGGGATCCAGGCGAGGAAGGGTGGACATGCTATGCAAAAACCCGCTTGCTAACTCAAAACCGGTTTGAATACGTTGCTCAAATCTTAGCAAGAATTCCTTCGTTGCAACGGATGTCCGTCCAAAGCCGGCTATAAACGCGTATGCAATAAGGACGTTTCCCGCACCTTTGAAACGGTGATTGGCTACCGGCCGCGCGTTGATCAAGGTAGGTGTTGGGCATGAGGATATCGCGCCAGAATTCACCGAAGGTAAGACTGGACCATTGTCGGCGTGCAGTCGCCATTTCGGTCGCGCGCCTCCTGTTTCCACAAACCTCGATCAACTGAGAGACATGGCTGCTTCTGCTGTCGAAAGCTGGGACTATATCGTTGTCGGTGCCGGATCATCCGGCTCTGTGATTGCCGCTCGCTTATCCGAGTCGGGGCGCTTTCGGGTCCTGCTCCTGGAAGCCGGTGGACCCGACCGCCTGTTCTGGATGCGCGCGCCGCTAGGGACCGGTCAAATGCTGCGCCGGACGGACGTTATATGGCAGTACGAGACGGAGCCTGTCCCAGAGCTGCGCAACCGCAGGCTCCGCTGGCCAAGGGGCAAGACGCTGGGCGGTTCGAGCTCCGTCAACGGAACGCTCTTCGTCAGGGGCGACCACTGGCACTACGACGACTGGGCGGCACGAGGCGCAACGGGGTGGAGCTTCGAAGATGTATTGCCATACTTCAAGAAGCTGGAATCCTTCAAAGGCGGCGATCCTCGCTGGCGGGGAATGGATGGGCCCATTCAGGTCGAACGACTGAATGCCCGCATTCCCGTTACTGACGCTTTTATTCGTGCATGTGTGGAAAGCGGGCTTCCGCAGAACGACGACTATAACGCGGGCGATTGTTACGGCGCCAGCTATCTTCAGTACAACACGAAGTTCGGACGCCGGCAGAGCGCGGCGGTTAGCTATCTGAAGCCAGCTCGCAACCGCTCCAACCTGAAGGTGATAACCGGTGCCCTTGTATCCCGTATCGATCTTTCCGGGAATCGCGCAGAGGGCGTGACCTATTCCGTTGACGGAATGTCCCATTCGGTTCGTGCCAAGCGCGAGGTGATTGTATCCGCAGGAGCCATAGCCAGCCCTCAACTGCTCGAACTGTCGGGTATCGGCAATCCCGAGATCCTGCAGCGTCACGGTATTACCCCTCGTATTTCTCTTAAGGGCGTGGGCGAGAATCTGATCGATCACTTGCAGACACGCGTGAGCTTTAAGGCCCGGAAAACCAGAGGGCTGAACGAGATCGTCAGCAAGCCCTGGTTCAAATATTGGGTCGGAATGCAGTTTCTCTTCTTCGGCCGGGGGCTCATGACCACGCCCCTTGCCACTGCCCAGGCTCTTGCTCGGACACGCCCCGGCGACGGGCGGCCTGACGTCAAGCTGCAACTGCATCATTTCAGCGGCAAGGACCGCATGGCTTATTCAAAGGATCTCGGCATTGATCCGCATCCCGGGCTTACGATTGGTGTGGTGCAGCTTTCCCCGGAATCGCGAGGTTCGCTCCACATCGCAAGTCCGGATCACCAGCAACCGCCAGCGATCATGCCGAACCAGCTTTCCCACCCCGAGGATGTCCGGGTGCTCACATATGGTCTGAAGCTCGCACGCCGGGTGGCGGCGCAACCGGCATTGTCCGACTTCATTGTGGGAGAACTTCGGCCCGGACCCGGCGCCGTAACGGACGACGATCTTCTCGAATACATCCGCGATAGCGGACAGACCTCCTATCATCCGATTGGCACCTGCCGGATGGGAGTTGACGGCATGGCAGTCGTCGACCCGCAACTGCGGGTTCATGGTATTGAGCGCCTTCGCGTTGCCGACGCGTCAATCATGCCGACCATGCCTGCCTCGAATACCAATGCGACAGCTCTCATGATCGGAGAAAAGGCCGCCGACATGATCCTCGCTGCCGCAAGCTAAGTATCGGGAGGAGGCGATGGAACGGCATCTGATGGTGGTGATGACGAATCCGGTCGAGGGGCGCGAGGAAGAATATAATGAGTGGTATGATAACCAGCATCTCGCCGACGTGCTAAAAATCCCCGGGATTGTGAGTGCGGAACGCTTCGAGCTGAGCGCCTCGCAGCGTTCGGACCCGCCCTACCCATTCAGCTACCTCGCCCTTTACTGGATCGAGACCGATGACCTTGCCCGCGTGGTCGGCGAGCTGAAGAACCGCTCCGGCACGTCGCTCATGCCGCTGTCAGAGGCCATGGCCGCAGATAGGTCAGTCTACCTGTTCAAGCCACGGACGCGATAGAAGCTTTTCTATCGCCGGTAGATGCGGGCCCACTGTGCAGGGATGGACAAGCGCAAATTTTCCTTTGCATCCAGAAGCGGGTCACCGCTGGAAAACTGAATGAGGACATCGCCCCAGCCCGCGACGCAAGCCACGACGCGACGGCTCGCACCCATGAAGATGTTCGACGCTCGCTCCACCGGCCACTGATTTTCGCCCGCCACCTCATCCGCCTGAACAAGCTGGCACTTCTCGGGACGCACGATAACGCTCACCATGTCACCGAGGGACAGCCCCTCCTCACCCGGCACGCCCACTATCATTCCAGCCTCGGTAGAGACGCCTACCCTTTTGTCGGCGATAGAGGCCACTTGTCCTTCGATCTCGTTCGTCGCGCCAATGAACTTGGCAACATACCGGTTCGATGGAGTCTCGTAGATTTCCTCTGCGGTCCCAAGCTGGGCTATCTTGCCGCTATCTAAAACGGCGATGCGGTCGGCCATTTCCATGGCTTCTTCCTGATCATGCGTAACATAGATGGCGGCGAAGCCGATCTCCTGCTGCATGCGGCGGATCTCGTAGCGAAGCTGTTCTCTTACCTTTGCATCGACATTTGATAGCGGCTCGTCGAAGAGCAGAAGACCATTGCTCGTCACCAGCGCGCGCGCTAGGGCCACGCGCTGCTGCTGCCCGCCGGAGAGCTGGCCAGGATATTGGTTGGCAAGTTCCCCAACACCAACGGTCCTCAGCACCTCGGTGACGCGCTGGTGAATCTGCGTTCGGGACACGCGCTTGATCCGCAGCGGATAAGCAACATTCGCAAACACCTTCATGTGCGGCCACAAGGCGTAGGATTGAAACACCATACCAAGCTTCCGCTTGTCCGGTGAGGTATCCAAACCATGTTTGGAAACATAGTGCGGCTTGCCGTGAATCGTGATCTCACCAGCATCCGGCGATTCAAGGCCCGCGATGCAGCGCAGCAGCGTAGTCTTGCCGCAACCTGAAGGGCCGAGCAGAACTACAAACTCGCCCTGCTCCACAACGAGATCTATGCCATCGACTGCAGGCACGTTCGTGCCGTCGCGGCGCTTGAAGTACTTCCGGATACCACGCATGGCAACCGCCGGCTCGCGCACAACCCGCCCCCCCTCGGAAGACGAACTCTTGTTGTTCACCTCGATATCCGAAACATTCATAAGGCGGTCTCTTGAGGTTCCTTCAGAGGTTGCAGCGTTCATGACCGTTGCGCCTGCGCCCGACGCGTTCTTGCGATCACCATTCCATCGCCGATCCAGCGCTCGAAAAGATGGGCAGCCGACAGAACCACTACGTTTATCGCCGTTAGAACGAGGGCAAGCGAAGCAAGAACCGGGAACCCCCCGGTCTGGAAAATTTGCAGGATCTGAAAGCCGATCACGGGAACGCGCGTACCCGACAGCATGATCGAAGCGTTGAGTTCGCCGGTCATCCACACGAAGAGCAAGCCCCAACCGGCAATCAGGCCGGGAATCATCAGCGGCAAGCTGATGAACAGGAATGTTCTCCCCCCGCCCGCACCGGAGACCCACGAAGCTTCGCTGAGCTGCTTGTCGATCTGTGAGGCCGCAGCATCGGCGGAAATCGTCGCCTGGGGCAGGAAGAGCACAATATAGCATAACAGCAGGATGGCGAATGTATTGCCGAGATTGAACGGCGGGCCGGCGAAGGCCAGTATAAACCCGAGGCCAATAACGATGGCAGAAAGCGCGGAAGGAAGCTTAATTATTGCATCCAGGAATTGCGCCCAGCGCGACCCCGAATTGCGCAGGTAGAGCGAGAAAATCGCCGCTATGAGGATCGCGGCTGTCGCCCCGATCACCGAAAGACGAAGACTATTGGATAACGAACGCATGGCGGCGCGGTTATCCAGTGTCCCTGCCCACAAGTTCGACAGTTCCAACAATCCCCAACTGATGTTCGGGGTCCAATATCCGTTGAGAGCAACCAGCGTCAGCGCGACCAGGGGCAGGATGAATGTTAAAAGGACATAAAGCATCAGCGCTGCTTGCGCCCAAACCCGGAATTTGCCCAGGCGTACAATTGCCCCCCGCTGCCCCTTGCCGCCGATGGACGCATGACGGTTGGCGCGCAGGATCCGGCCCTGGAAGAACCAAGCGGTACCGAGCACGGCTATCAGAAATACGCTGAGTCCGATCGCGACGGGGATGTCAGACGGATAGGTGAAAGTGACGAGCCTCACAATTTCAACGGCAAGAACGTTCACGCCGAGCTCGGTACCGATGACCACCGGTACGGAGAAGAAGGAGAAGCCGAACCAGATGATATAGAGCGCAGCAGCCCCAAGGCTCGGCCGCAGGACAGGAATGGTGACATGCCGCACTGTTTGTAAAAGCGAGGCTCCGCTGATGCGCGCGGCTTCTTCCATACTCGGGTCGCTGCTGCGCAAACCCGTCGAGATCATCAGGAACGCGAACGGGATCATATAAGCGGTGTAAAGCAGTATCATCCCGGTCCAGCTATAGATATTGAGCGGACCGGACGTCACGGTCACGCCGAACCAGCCGAAGATGCCCCTCAAAAGTGCGTTGAGGAACCCGGCTTGCGGAGCGAGCAGGAACACCCATCCGATTGCCCCGGCTATGGGCAGAAGGATCATCGAGAACATCGGCAGCAGACCAGCCAGCCAGCTGATCCGCGCGTCCGTGCGCTCCATAAGCCACGCAAAGAAGGCCCCTATGCAAAGGGACAGGACCATACTGACGAGTACGATTATAAAGGTGTTGAATAAAACCTCGCCCAGGCCCTGATAGGCAAACACCCGCTTAAAAAGCTCATTGTCAAAGCGGCCGCCAGTGAAAAAAAGCCGCAACGCAATCCGGGTAACCAGATACAGGACAACACCAGCGCATATTGTCCCTAAAGCTCCGCTCAGGATGCCGAACCAGCCACCGCGGAAAGCCCGCATGGCGGCAACCCGCTGCCTGAAACCTGCCGATGAAGCCGCCGGAGGCGCCGCGGATGAAGCAGTGCGCAGAATGGTGGAGTTCACTGGATAGCCATCGCCGGTGAAATCAAAAGGCGGAAGTTCCGCGCAAAGTGCCTTCTTGCGCGGAACTTCGATTGGGGTCTACTTGCGGCCCAGCAACTGCAGTATCTTGTCCTGGCGGTCGCCTGCATCCGGAGCTGCCTGCAAGACAGTTATTTCCTCGATCGTTTTCGATGGATCGAGAACCCAGATATTGTCGCCAACCGTAGCCTGCTGCTCATTACCTTCCGGCGTAAGCACATAATGCGCAAACAGCTTCGCTGCGTTCGGATGAGCGATTTTTTCAGGGTTGATAAAGCCCAGCTCCATCTGCGTACCAGTTGTAACTGGCGGCATGAATGCGACGACCGGAGCCCGTCCCGGCAAGGCGGCGATTGCCGGCCCCGAAACCGGCCCCGCAACCACGCATTCGCCGGCGGCAAGCGCTGATGCGGCAGCGGCTGCGCTTTCGAATACCTTTGGGTTGTTTGCAGCGACGCCGGAAAGCATCTCCTCGCCATACTCGGCCCGCATTCGGTCCCAAACTTCGATATAAGCCAACGCCACTTCCGGATTGGGAATGCAGACACGATCCTTGTATTTGGGATCGGCAAGCGCCTCAAAGCTGGTGGGCACGTCGTCGCCCTGAACCAGATCGCTATTGTAGGCCATGGTCCAAGGATTGTAGGCGACCGTAGCGGTACTCTTGTTCAGGAACTCTTGGGGATAGGAGCCATCCTCAAGTGCGGGGATGCCTGCTTCCTGAATGGGTACCATCCAACCCTTCGGCACGAAATCATCCGTTACAACCTGGTCGAAGGTGGCCCCGAGAATGATATCGGCGTTAAATGAATCCGCCTCCAGCTCTGATGCGAAACGCTGCAGGAGCGTGCCGGCAGGAAGCGCCAGCGGCTGGACGGTGATGCCGTACTTCTCTTCGAAAACCTCTGCCAGGTGCTCGGTGCCGGCGACGGGGTTTGCGCTGTAGAAAACCAGCATGCCCTCAGCCTTAGCGGCTTCCACGAGTTCCGCCGGCGGTTCGCTCGCTGCTACGGAATTCGACGAGATGGCCCAGCCGAGAGCTATTGCAGCACAGGTGGCAAGATGCCGTTTGGAAATCTGCATACCTCCCCTCCTTATCTTTGGTGGCGGCCGGCCAGCGCCGGCGGAGGCGAGCATGAAAGAAAGCTTTGAAAAATGAAAGCGGCCCGCAACATACCGGCTCCTATAATGCATATGGATTATTCTCAGGGCGCAAGCGCGTCCTCGGCCGTGCATATTGTAAATGCAATCCTGGCCCCAATAGCCCGTGAGGCCTTCAACCCCCACTATAGTGAGATAGCCTGGACTATCCCGCTTTGTGCTACGTTGTACGGAGTACCCGGATGGTCGATCCTTTTCATGGCACCTGGACAATTGATACGGCCGAATCCGCCGTTTGGGACGACAATCTTGGAAAGCATGTACCGGATGAGGTCGGCGAAGAGGTCATTACCTTGCGGATCGAAGACGGTGTACAGGATTACGAAGTTCTTTATGGCGACCGACCGAAGATCCGCATCGGCTATACCGCGCCCTACGACGGGGTGGAATGGGTGCCCTACGCCGTGCGCGAAATCATCTCGTCGAGCGCCGATCCGGCAGTCGAGCTGGACGAATTCAAGCGCCGTATCAAGGCCAGCGGTGGCGTGCGAGAGCGCCGCTTCGAGGTTGGCCAGACTTACGGACTGGTACGCCTCATCTATGTCGATGAGCGGACGCACTACCGGGTCAGCCGTAATCCACTCGACGGCAAGGCCCAGCATATAATGCTGCGGCGCATGGCCGAAGACGGCGATTCCTATGTGGCTAGGGTCTTCGACGTAAACGGCATCGTGCACCGCATCCGCAAGTTCGTGCGCGTCGATTGATCGCTACAAAGGCCCGGCCTGAGCCGAGTGCTTCAGCACATATGTAATATTGGTAACGCCGCTGCAGCAGAAAGCCGGTTGCACGTTTCGTTGCCGCTGGAAGCGCTGTTAGATCGGCTTGCAGGTTACAAGGGCAAGCCAGGGTTCCGTTACGAAACGGTCCGCTTGCGAATTTCTGTTCGGTAGAGGAGCGAAAATGCAGGACAGGCTCGTGCGGTATCAGGAGGCTGCGCGGCGGGCGGTAGACTGGGTAATCCCGCGCATTAGCAAGGATGGAACCATCGCTGGCAGTGAGGACATCGTCTTCGGCTATTACAAGGCTCTTCCCGCTTTGTGGACCGGAGGAAGGCCTATCGAGGCAGGCCGGATACTGAACCGCATCCGCAATCGGTTTTTTGAGAACGGCCGGTTCGAGACGGATGGCGACCGGTATCCTGGCGCCTCCTCCGGCCCGGGCTACCGGCATGCCTGGTTCGTCATTGGAGCTCACATGATGGGCGCCTACGACGTGTCGATGCCAGCCATAGCAACCATGGAGCTCGATCTTGATCCAGACAGCGGCGGCGTAGGAAACGGCGCGCATGATCCTGCAGCCGATTGGGGCACCACTTGCAACGTCATCAATGCGCTATTAGCAGGAAACCGCGTCGAGGCGGCAGTAAAGGCTGGCCAGCTCATCGAAAGGATGCTGGAAGCTCAGTCGAACCCCCGCAGGATGATCATGCGATGGGACCCGCAACGCGGTATTTTCGACCCGTCTCCCGATATTCCCCGCAAGGGATGGAACATCGGGATCGGCGAGCGCAAGCAGACCTATTGGTACATCGGCATAGCCATGTATACCTTCGCGCGCTTGTATGAAGCGACGGGGGAGAAGCATTGGCTTGGGTCAGCGGACAAGCTGTTGGAGTTCGCGCTTGCCTGCCGCGAAGATTTCGCTGGGAACATGAATACGAGCAAGCTGGCCTGGGGCGCGTCCCAGATGGCGGCCCACAGCGCAAACCCACAATACAAAGAGCTGGCAATGGAGGTCGCCGACTGGATTGCACAGAGTCAGTGTGCTTCGGGCATCTGGGTGCGAAATCCCGATGTACACACCGAGGAGACGCAGCCGATACCCATTACACTGGATGCCACGCTTGACCGCGCCTTCTACCTGACCGAGGTGATCGCTGCGCTCGCCTAACATACTCAGGCGAGGCTGTGGCACAGTATTCGGTTCCAGCAGAGATCAAAGCGGCATCAGCCCGAGCTGATGCCGCTTCTGGATGGTGCGTAGCGATCACCGCTCTACCCTTCAGCCACCTGCCAGCGCCAGAAGTCCCTGTCTTCTTTCTCCAGGAATCGGTTCAGCACCATCTTGTGGACCTCATCGGCTCCGTCTACGAGCCTTGCCTGGCGGGCATAGCGGTAGATCCACTCCAGCACAGTGTCCTTCGAATAGCCGCGCGCGCCGTTGATCTGAATAGCAACATCTGCGGCTTGATGGAGGAGGTTAGCGACGTGGACCTTCGCCATAGACACTTCTTTTCTGGCGAAGCTGCCCTGATCAAGCGCCCAGGCAGCCTTCATGACAAGGATTCGCCCGACCTCGATTTTCATGGCGAGGTCGCCAAGCATCATCTGGATGCTTTCTCGCCTGGACAGCCGCTCCCCAAAGGCGAAACGCTCAGCGGCGTAAGCCTGCGCGATTTCCACGCAGCGCTTTGACAGGCCCAGCCAGCGCATGCAGTGCGTCAGCCGCGCCGGGCCAAGCCGCATCTGGGTCAATTTCAAACCGTCGCCTTCGGACAAAAGCACGTTTTCTACGGGAATTTCCAGTCCCTCGAATACGAGCTCACAATGCCCGCCGTGCTCTTCCGGACCCATGATCTTGATACGTCGATCAATCCGCCAACCCGGCTGGTCACGGTCGAAGAGGAAGGCGGTCAGACCGCGACGTGAATCGTCAGACGTACGAGCGACAAGGAGGAAATGCTTTGCTTCCTCAGCACCGGTGATGAACCATTTTCTACCGCGAATTACGTACCGATCACCAAGGCGCGTGGCAGTGGTCTGCATCATGGAAGGATCCGAGCCGCCGCCCGGAGCCGGCTCCGTCATCACGAAGGAAGAGCGAACTTTTCCTTCGACGATCGGCTTTAGCCAGCGCTCCTTCTGCGCCTCGGTGGCGGCCATCTCCAGCACCATCATGTTGCCGTCGTCGGGTGCTGCCGAGTTGAAGATGACCGGCCCGAAGATCGACCGGTTCATTTCCTCGTAGCAAACGGCCATGCCGACCTTACCAAGCCCGGCCCCGCCACTCTCCGGCTTCAATTGCAGGCACCACATTCCCCTGGACCGTGCCTCGCTCCGCAGCTTGTCTGCCAGGTCAAGTCGGATGTTCTCATGCGCGTCGTAATTCAAAGGGTCGTCTTCGAGGGGCATGATGCGTTCTTCGACGAAGCTCGCTATGCGGGCGCGCATGCCCTCTATGTGCTCTGTGATAGTGAAATCCATCCTGCTCCTCCTATAACGACGAGACGAGATGGCCGCCGTCCACGGCAAGCGTTGCGCCGGTGATGTAACGTCCTGCATCCGACGCAAGCAGAAGCAGAGCGCCATCGAGGTCCTCTGCCTGGCCCAGTCGGCGCTGTGGAATGCGCTTTACTAATGCCTTGCCAGCATCGGTCTCAAAAAAACCGCGGTTTAGGTCCGTCTCGATATAGCCCGGGCAGAGTGCATTGACGCGGATATCATAGCGGGCCCATTCCAGTGCCAGCACCTTAGTGAGCTGAACCAGCCCTGCTTTGGATGTAGCATAGGCAGACAAACCACCAGCCACGCGGTGTCCCAGAATCGAAGCTATATTGACAATGCTTCCTGAAGTGCTCGCTTCGCGCAATCGGCCGGCGAAAGCCTGCGCGGTGAGAAAAGCCCCTTTCAAATTTGTATCGAGAGCGCGGTCCCATTCAGCTTCGGGAAGATCCATTGCAGCGCCGGCGCCGCTCAGGCCCGCATTGTTGATGAGAATGTCCGCCTTCGGATCGAGTGCCGTCACGACTTCACGGATGCGGGCTGAATCGCTTACATCGAGAGCGACCGCCTGGGCCGTACCGCCCTCGCGGCGAATAGCATCGCGCGCTTCCTCCAGAGCTTCAACGCGACGTGCGGCCAGCACAACCGCCGCGCCGTGCCGCGCTAGCAGCTTCGCAAAGTGCAGCCCAAGCCCACCTGAAGCTCCGGTTACCATTGCCGTACGGCCGGACAGATCAAACATTTCTCCTCCCTAAAAAGTGAACGAGCGCTCGCTTTTCGAATGAACCAAGAACTGTTAGCTGTCAAGCGTGGAGACAAGTGATTCGTTTTCGCAATTCCACCAGATTTGGGGAGAGAGCCTGATGCGATTCAAGAAAGTGGAATCCCGGCTTTCCATCCGGAAATGCAGAAATGCAAAGACGTGGTTCATTTCGGCGTTTTCAAAAATCCTGGAATGATCTAGCCGAGACCTACTGTGAAAAACGCGCAGGACCTGAACTCACGTTACTCGACCGAAGAACTATGCGCACGCATCCTTGAACGCCATCGCGCGCGCATCAAAGTACGTAAGCAGCAGCTCGTCCTTGCCAACCTGTCGCGCATCGTCACGGCCTTTTTGCGCCTCTCCAACCGGAAGGGCTATCATGCGATGTCGCTTCGGGAACTTGCCGATGAATCAGGGCTGAGCATGGGCGCACTTTACACCTATTTCGACAGCAAGGAGATGCTGCTCGTGATGGTTGTCGGAGAGGTCGCGAACACCATGAGCGAAGTCCTTGCTTCAGTTCCCGAAGAAACGCGGCAGGATCCGCGTGCACATATGTACTGGCTCATCGACACACATATCAGGCTGACGGAGACGATGCAGCAATGGTTCGTCTTCGTCTTCATGGAAACCAAGTCCTTTCCGAGATCCGTGCGCCAGGCGGCGGTCGATTCAGAGACGCTTGCCGAACAGGAACTGGCCGAAATTATCGAACGCGGCAACGCAGCCGGGGTATTCGACGTCGAAGACCCGCAGCTATTCGCGGCGATGGTAAAGCCTCTGCTTCAGGACTGGTACGTCAAGCGCGCCAAATACCGAAGGCGGAAAGTTGGTATTGATCGCTACATAGAACAGGTAACCAACGTGATTGAAAGAGCGGCTTGCAGCAAGACTTAAGGATGATGCGTAGCTACGCATCTGCTCCTTCCCTTTAAGCAAACATCAACAACGCCCACTCCACATCGCTTTTCAAAGCGGCCCATATTGCCAACGCAATAAGGGCGGCGCGTGGTTGTCGAGACGGTCTGGCCAAGTACGCTTGGCATCGGGATGAATAGCGCGCCGAAGCGCACGGAGCCCCCCAAAGCACTTAGCGGCCGCTCTCAATCACCACCGCTCGGGGAGGGACCTGATGGATCTTGGTTTGACGGGTAGGACCGCCGTGGTTACCGGGGCGAGCAGAGGGCTTGGCTTGGCAATCGCTAAGGAGCTTGCGCAGGAAGGCTGTCGGACGATCATGATTGCCCGCAATGCCGAGCGGCTGCAGGCGGCGGCTGAGCCGCTGCAGAAGGCAGGGTACGATATCGCCACGATCGCCGCCGACGCCACGGACAAGCAGGCTATTGGCAAAACCTGCGCGAAAATACGGTCCTTGAAAGGGCCTATCGATATTCTCGTCTACAACAATGGAGGGCCGCCGGATTCGCTCTTCGACAACGCGAGCGAAGACGAGTTCGACGCGGCCTACCGGATTCTGGTGAAGGGCCTTGCCTGGTGGACCCGGGAGGTGGCCGGCGATATGAAGGCCCGCAACTGGGGGCGCATCATCAATATGGCATCCATAGCGGCCAAGGAGCCGCATCGCGACGTTTCGATGGTGCTCCACAACCTTGGCCGGCCGGCCGCAGTTGGGCTCAGCCGAACGCTTGCCAATGATCTGGGCCCATATGGAATTACCATCAATTCAATAGCCACAGGCTCCATCGACGGCGGCGAAGACTCGTCTTTCCGCAGAACGTATCGGGCCTTCGCCGAAAAGCAGGGCATACCGGCCGAAGAGCTTATTGCAAAAAGGCTTGCGCCGGTGCCATTGCGCCGCGCTGGCACTCCGGACGAGGTGGCGGCGCTTGTCGCTTTTCTCTGCTCCACACGCGCGGCCTTCATTACCGGACAGATGATTGTGATCGATGGCGGACGGATCAATGCGCTGCTTTAGACCAGGGCAAGACGGCGATAATCCATATGCAATTCATCGCCTACCCCGCTCGCATAGCTAAACGGATGTCGTATGGCTCTGTCGATGAATTGCTGAGGGACTTATGCCACTAAAGCCTGATTTCAAGATTGTTGCCGACGGCCTTCGCTTTCCCGAAGGCCCCATCGCCATGGCTGATGGCTCTGTTGTGCTGGTCGAGATCGAAGCAAGGACGCTCAGCCGCATTACACCGGACGGCACACGAAGCGTCGTCACAGAACTCGAAGGCGGCCCTAACGGTGCTGCCCTGGGGCCGGATGGTAAGGTTTACGTTTGCAATAATGGCGGCTTCGCCTGGATAGAGGATGAATTCGGGCTACGCCCTCATGGTGCACCCGAGGGCGACCCGGTGGGCTGGATTGAGCGTGTCGATCTCGACACGGGCAAGGTGGAGCGTCTCTATGACGGGAATGGCCCAATCAAGTTCCGTGGGCCGAACGACATCGTCTTCGACCGCCAAGGCGGCTTCTGGTTTACGGATGCAGGCAAGGTGAACCCGCGGATGGTCCACCGGGGCGGTGTCTACTACGGACGCACGGACGGCTCCCTGCTCGTTGAAGCCATATATCCGATGTGGCAAGCCAATGGTGTTGGACTATCACCGGATGAAAGCCGCCTCTACGTCGCTGAGACGGTCACCGGCCGTTTGTGGGAGTTCGAAGTCACAGGTCCGGGAGAGGTGGCCAAGAAAGGTTTTCCCTCTCCCCATGGAGGCCGTCTTCTAGCCGGTCTTCCCGGTTACCAGCTCTTCGACTCGCTCGCGGTCGATTCGGCCGGAAACGTTTGCGTTGCGACACTGATGAATGGCGGCATTACTGTGGTGTCCCCAGACGGAAGCTCGATCCAGCACATCGCGCTTCCCGATCACTACGTAACCAACATATGCTTCGGCGGCCCCGAATTACGAACGGCCTATGTGACACTCTCACAAAGCGGGAAGCTGGTCAGCTTCGAATGGCCACGGCCGGGGCTACCACTTAATTTCAGCCGTTGAGGCACCCCAGCCATCCGCTTGTCGCATATGTAATAGTCCCCCTAGCGGGGATAATTTCAGTGCCGGCAGCGCGAACGGGGGATATTGCAGAAGACACAGGTGGAGGCTTTGACAACCTCGACAGGCGACGAGACGATTGACATGATTGAAACTCAGACGACGACCATTAAACAACAACAATCCTCCGCGCCGATCGAGTATGACGCCATAATCATTGGCGCTGGCGCCGGAGGAATTTCCGCGCTCCTGCACTTGCGTGATCTCGGACTACGCTGCCGCCTTTTTGAGTCCGGCGGAGGCCCGGGTGGAGCCTGGTACTGGAACCGTTATCCAGGTGCACGCTTCGATTCGGAGAGCTATTCCTACGGCTTCTTTTTCTCCAAGGAGCTGTTCCAGGAATGGAAATGGTCTGAACATTTTGCCGGTCAGCCCGAGACTGAGCGTTATTTCAACTATGTCATCGATCGTTTCGATCTGCGTAGGGACATGCAGTTCAAGTCGCGTGTCGATAAAGCGCATTTCAACGACGAGAAGAACGCGTGGGATGTCACCCTTGCGGACGGAACCCGATACCGGGGCCGGTGGCTCGTTGCTGCCGTCGGGCCGCTCACCAAGCCGCAACTACCAAAGATCGATGGAATCGAAAGCTTCGCGGGGGAGGCATACCATACGGCGCGCTGGCCAAAGCATCCCGTCAGCTTTGAAGGCAAACGGGTCGGCGTGATAGGAACCGGCGCCTCCGGCGTGCAGACGATACAGGAGGTCGCCAAATCAGCCGCGCATCTTACGGTGTTTCAACGCACTGCCAACTATATGGCGCCGCTTGGAAACGGCCCAGTCACCGATGAGGAACAGGAACAGATTCAGGCCAGCTTCGAAGAACTCAAGCGGAAGGTGAATTCATCCTATGCCTGGTTTCTCCACACGCCGGACCAGCGAAGCATCTTCGACGTCTCGGATGAGGAACGTGAACGATTCTTCGAAGAGAAGTACAATGCCCGCGGCATGGGCATCTGGCAAGGAAACTTCCGGGACATCCTCACCGACCGGCGTGCAAACGACCTGATTTCGGATTTCATCCGGCGCAAGATCCGCGAGCGGGTGAAGGACCCGGAGACGGCCGAGAAGCTGATACCTAAGGATCACGGTTTCGGCACACGCCGGGTACCACACGAAACCAACTATTATGAAGTCTACAACCAGCCCAACGTGACGCTGGTCGACCTCAAAGCTACGCCAATTACGCGTATCGTTCCCCAGGGTGTGCAGACGAGCGAAAGCTTCCACGAACTCGACATGTTGATTTATGCGACGGGGTTCGATGCCATTACGGGCGCTTTCGAGGCAATCGACATTCGAGGCTTGGGCGGTCAAAAGCTGGACGATAAATGGATAGACGGGCCGAGCACTTATCTTGGCGTGATGACGGCAGGCTTTCCGAATTTCTACATGCCGGCTGGCCCCTTAAGCGCTCAGGGCAACATACCGCGCACGTGCGAATATAACGCCTGGTGGCTGGCTGAACTGATCCGCTACATGCAAGCGGAAGGGTTGACCTATGTCGAACCCAAGCCCGAAGCGGAGGAGGAATGGACCGAACATGCGCGCCAGGTCCAATCGACGCTTCTCACCTCTGAAGTGGACTCTTGGTTTACAGGTGTGAATCGCAACCGGGAAGGGCGTACAAGCCGGCGCGTCGTGCAATATCGTGGTGGCGCTTTCATCTACCGCGAGAAGTGCGAAGCTGCCGTCAGGAACGGCTTCCCAGAATTCATCAAGAAGTAATCCCTAACGTGTGCTAACGCGATTAGCGGTGAATATTCGAGCCATATTGGGTTGCCGCTTGGCAGCGGCTTCCCCGGTGAGCTCGATGCAGCCTGCGTTTAGAGAGGCGGTCGGCTCGCCGGAAGCTGCTGGGGCAGGATTATTGCATCTGCAAAAAACACCTTCCCTTCATTGACACTACAGCCTCCCGAACCTCCAATTCCCGTGAGAATGCTAGTTGGCAACTCGCCTTATACAGGAACGTCTGTCAGCGTTCGTGATGACCGACAGGTAACAAGCGCCGGCTTTGGCGCCTAGGGAGGTAAAGATGAGGAAACTGACGCTAGGACTGGCAGCGTCCGCTACCCTAATTGCATCATCGTCCATGAGTGTCCATGCTGCCGAGATCCTCGTCGGCGTTGCCGCAGAGCTGACCGGGCTGAATGCCAATGTGGGGACACAGACGGCGCGCGGAATAGAGGTTGGCGTCGAATGGCTCAATGCCAACCACGACATGAACGGCAATACCATCAGATTGATGATTGAGGACAACGCCACTGACAAGGCGCAGTCCATGACGCTGCTCAACAAGTTTGCGCTGCGCGACAATGTGCATGTCGTTGTCGGGACCTCATCCAGCATTCTCGCCCTGTCGATCGCCCCGCGGGCGGAGGAGTTGCAGGTTCCAATGATCACCAGCGCTTTCGCACCCGCTGTAGTGGAGGGGCGCAAGTGGGTTTTCAAGGCATCGGATACGCCAGCGCGCATGTTTCAGTCGATCGCTAACTACACCGCGGACGTACTGAAACCGGAAACCTGCGTGCGCGTCTATGCCCGGGACAATGAAGCCTATGTCGAACAGAGCAATGTCTGGGCCCGAATCGTGAAGGAGAAAGGAGTCGAGATCGTTGACGAGCCGTCCATCCTGCTCTCCGATACGGATTTTACCGCAATCGCTACGCGCATCGTCGATCTGGATCCAGACTGCCTTCATCTCGCGATGACTCCGGAAACTTCGGCGAATTTCGTGATTCAAACCAAGAGTGCCGGCCTTGATCCGGACACGCTGATCATCGGTGGAACCACCATGGCGACCGGCTTCTTCCTCGATGCGGCAGGCGAGGCTGCCGAGGGAACCTATTCGCTGGCGGATTACTCGCCGGGCGGCATCAATGAGCTCGGCAAGACCTTCGAAGCGGCATACGAAGCCAAGTTCGGTGAAAAGCCCGACAATTTCTCCGCAGTCGGCTTCGCAGAGGCGCTGGTCATCGGTCAGGCGATTAAAGCAGCCGGTGACAACCCGACACGCGATTCCATCCGAGAGGCGATGGCTGGATTGAAGGACGTTGAAACGATCATCGGGAACGGGACGCTCTCGATGGTCGACCAGATGGCGCAGTACCAGATGAACGTCCTTACGGTTGAGGACGGCCAGCTCGTCCGTGCGCCCGGCCAGTAGCAGCGACAGAGATAACCGTCGATGCTCGCGCAGCAGCTCTTCAACGGTCTCGTTCTGGGGGCAGTCTATGCCCTCTTCGCCCTCGGCTTTAATCTCGTGTTCGGGGTTCACAAGATCATGAACCTCGCCCATGGGGCGATCTTCATGGTCGGGGCGTTTGTTGGCCTGTATAGCGTCACCCTCGGCCTGCCGCTCTGGGCGGCCTTTCTCATTGCGATGGTGTTTACGGGCCTTCTGTCGGTGATGATCGACTTCGTGGCCTTCCGGCCGCTGCGAAAGACGGGGGACGCAGAGTTCGCGATGCTGATTGCGAGCATTGGGGTCGAGATGATCCTCGTCAACCTGGCGCTCCGCGCCTCGGATGCACGAACGCTGCGCTTCCCCTTTGGCATCGTGCCGGTGGAGCCTTTCTTCCTTTTCGGAATGCGCATTACCCCGCTCCAGTTCGTCATAGCGGCAGTCGCAGTGCTGTGCGTGACGCTGCTTGCCTTTTATCTTTACCGAACGAGCTTTGGGCGGCAGGTGCGGGCAGTAAGCAGCAACGAACGGGCGGCTATGCTGCTCGGCGTCGAGCCGCGGATGATCTATCTGCAAACGTTCTTCATCTCCGGACTACTTGCCGGATTAGCCGGCGTGCTGATCGGCCTTGCCTTCAACTCGATCAATTTCTCCATGGGAGAGCCATATCTGCTGCGTGGCTTCGTGGTGTTGATCCTTGGCGGGCTTGGGAGCTTGCGCGGAGCTGTGGTGGCAGGGCTGGCACTGGGCATCATCCAGACGCTGTCGGTGGCGTATTTCCCTACGGGGCTCACTGACATCATCGTTTATTCACTGCTCTTCGCCGTACTCCTCGTCCGCCCCAACGGATTGTTTGGTGATGCCGTCAGCGATGCAAGGGTGGCTCGGCGATGATCAATTTCTTCTATGCCTATCAGCCATTGATAGACTTCTTCCTGCTCAATGCCGGCTTTGCCCTCAGTCAATACATCGTACTGCGCGCTGGAGTGTTTTCGATCGCCACGGTTGGCATTGTGTCGATAGGCGCCTATTCAGCGGCCATCGTGATGAAAAGCCTCGGCCTGAGCATCTGGATTGCAGCACCCTTCTCTGCACTCGTCGGCCTTGCGGTCGGCCTGCTACTTTCCGTCCCGCTCGCACGGCTTCGCGGTCCTTATCAAGCCATTGCGACACTTGCCTTCGTACAGATTGTGGCGGCGGTGGCACTTTATGCGGAACCCCTGACCGGCGGCGCGCTTGGCATGAACGACATCCCCAAGCAAGTATCGACGCTGGGACTGGTGTTTGCCCTCGCCTTCGTGCTCTACATTCTCGGCTCGCTAAGCCGTTCCCGTATTGGAGCCATCTTCGATGCCCTGCGCCAGGATGAGGCGGTTGCCGGCTCGCTGGGCATTTCCATCAGCTTCCACCATGCTCTTGCCTTCGCGTTGAGCGGCGCAATCGCTGGCCTTTTTGGCGCGCTCCAGGCGGGCTACATCTATTCGATCGAGCCGCATCAGTATGGTTTTGTCATGCTGACTATGACGCTTGCTGCCGTAATTCTTGGCGGCCGCCGCTCCATCTGGGGTCCGGTTGTGGGAGCGGCAATCATGACCTTCCTGCCGGAAATTGCCCGTCCGCTGGCGGAGAATCGCCTGTTGCTCAACGGCTTGCTCCTGGTGGTAGTGATCATCTTTCTACCAAGAGGCGTTGTAGACGGACTGATCGCTCTCGTGCGGCGGAGACGAACTTCGGCAGTAACGTGGCCGGCAGAGTCCTCCAAAGAGGTGCGTACATGAGCCTCACTGTTTCAGGAGTCAGCCGTAGCTTCGGCGGCGTCGAAGCGGCTCAGGACGTGAGCCTGCAGGTCGATCCAGGACGCATCGTGGGACTGATCGGACCGAATGGTGCTGGAAAAACCACCTTGGTAAATCTTATTACCGGTGTCTTACGGATCGACAGGGGCACCGTAAGCGTGGACGGCGAGGACGTAACGGCGAAGACCATCGTCGGCGTAGCCCGCGCCGGCGTCAGCCGTACATTTCAGAACGTTCGTCTTTTGACGGATTCCACCGTCCTTGAGAATGTGACGCTCGGGCTCGCCCAACAGGAACACAGTTCGTTCCTTGACTGCATGCTTGGTCTGCCGGCGGCGCAGCGAGACCGCCGCGCTGTTAGAGATAAGGCCATGCAGATTCTTGCGGATGTGGGGATGGTGGAATACGCGCACCGCATCGCTTCCGGACTCGCCTACGGTCACCAGCGAAGGGTGGAGATCGCCCGTGCCATCGCGGTGAAGCCGAAATACATCCTGCTCGATGAACCAGTCGCAGGCATGAACGATGTAGAGGCCGGCGAGATGATCCAGTTGTTCAAAAGCTTTGCGGAGCGCGGAATCGGTATCCTTTTGATCGAGCACAATATGCGCTTCGTCAATGCTCTTTGCGAACAAATCTACGTGCTGAATACCGGGCGGATTATCGCCGACGGCACTCCCGCCGAAATCTCGCAAAGCCCCGACGTGATCGCCGCCTATCTCGGAACGTGACATGCTGAAGATTGACAAGCTGACGGCATCCTACAGCGGCATCACCGCCCTACACGGTGTTAGCCTGACTGTTTCAAAGGGGGAAATGGTCGCCCTCATTGGGGCCAACGGTGCGGGAAAATCCACGCTTCTCAACTGCATCAGCGGCATCGTGCCTTCCGATAGCGGGCAGATCCTTTTCAACGGCCAGGAGCTTAGCGGGCGCAGGCCCGCATCAATTGCGCGCATGGGCCTGCTACAGGTTCCCGAGGGACGGCAGATCCTCAGCGATCTTTCCGTGTATGAGAATTTGCAGCTCGGCCAGCTTGCCCTCGGCAACCGCTCTCCCACCTGGTCCCACGAACAGGTCGTCGAACTGTTTCCGGTTCTGGGCGCAAGACAGAACCAGCGCGCAGGATCGCTTTCAGGCGGCGAACAGCAGATGCTGGCGATCGGTCGGGGACTCATGGGCGCACCGGAACTGCTGCTCCTGGATGAACCGAGTCTTGGTTTGGCGCCGAAGATCGTTGACCAGGTCTTCTCCGTACTGACGCGGCTGAACGAGGCTGGCCTGACCATCCTGCTCGTTGAACAGAACGCGCGACGGGCTCTGCAAATTGCCTCGCGCGCTTACGTGCTTGAGCGCGGCATGGTCGTTCACAGCGGTCCGGCAGACGTCGTCGCGGCCGACAAGAAGGTCGTCACCTACTATCTCGGGAACCTCGCAGACGCAGCTTCCCAGGATCAACCGGCCTAAAATCAGTTCAAGGAGAGGCTGATGCCTCAGTACCAGTGGGATATCGAAGCAGATCTCGTCATTGCAGGTTTCGGGGCAGCCGGCGCGGCCGCGGCAATCACCGCGGCCAAGACCGGTGCGAAGGTCCTGCTGGTCGAGAAGCAGGAGCGCGAACGGCATACACCGAATATCCGCATGTCAGGCGGGCTTGTCATGACGTTTAATGACGCGGACAAGGCTGAAACCTATCTGGCGCGCTGCGCAGGACCGATGGTCGGCAATGCTGAAATCCGCGCATTGGCAGAACGTTTGACGACTTTACGGGCATGGCTGGACGCCCATTGTGGCGGCACGCCCTTCACGTTGGTCAATGGGGCAGAACATCCGGAGTTTGAAGGCGCGGAGGCTTGCGAGGTTTTCCAGCAGGGAGTGCCGCGCTTCAAGCAGGACCCGCAGGCAGGCAATGGAGCGAGCCTGTTTGCCTCCCTTCGCGAAACGGTCGAAGCTGGCAGCACCGAGATCCTCTGGGGCGCTCCAGCCCGCAAATTGCTGCGCGACGCGGATGGGCGAATATGCGGCATTCTCGCGGGTAAGCCAGGCCAGGAACAACACATTCGTGCACGCGAGGGCGTGATCCTCACCACCGGCGGGTTCGAATATGACGAAGCGGCCAAGCTCAGCTATCTTCGCGCATACCCCATGTATTTCTATGGCAATCCCGGCAATACCGGAGACGGGCTCCGGATGGCGCAGGAAGTGGGGGCGGATCTTTGGCACATGCCGCAGATCGTTGGGCGGGCGGTTGGACATTTCCAGTTGGACGACGGCAGTTGGCAGACGTTCTTCATCGCAATCGATCCGCCTGGGTACGTGATCCTCGATGGAGATGGCAAACGCTTTGCCAATGAACATGATCAAGCCATGAACAAGCACGACTTCTATTATCACCTCGTGCATTTCGACACGCAGCGCGGCATTCATCCCCGTATGCCCTGCTATTGGATTTTTGATGAGAAGCGGCGGCTGAAAGCGCCGGCAACGCTTATCAATGTTGGCGCCTGTTCCGTCGGGCTTTACGAGTGGAGCGCCGATAATTCCAAGGAGATCGAACGCGGCTGGATCGCGAAGGGCGACACCCCGGCTGCTGCCGCGAAGGCTGCGGGACTGGATGCCGCCGAAGCAGTAACGGAAAGCATACGGACATATAACGAAGCCTGCGCAACCGGGATTGATCCATTCGGGAGGCCGGTTGAAAGCCTTGTTCCGATTGACACAGGACCATTCTATTGCGTCAAGCTCTGGCCGGGCGGCCCGAACACGACGGGCGGCCCACGCCGCAACGCACAGGGCAAGGTCCTCGATGTGAGGGGGGAACCGATTCCAGGCCTCTTCTCTGCTGGCGAACTCGGGCAGGTGAGCGGCATGATGTATCCGGCAGACGGCGCAAACCTTGGTGAGGCATTGTGTTACGGCCAGATTGCCGCCGAGGCCGCCCTTTCCCGTTTCCGGAGTGTATGAAATGTCCTTAGCCACAAATGAGTTGTCGGCCGAAACCGAAACGTTTCACCTGTTCGAGCCGTTCACCGTGCGGGGAGTAACGGCGCGCAACCGCGTGCTGATATCGCCCATGTGCCAGTATTCGGCCGAACCCGACGGAAAGGCGACGGACTATCACCTCGTTCACCTCGGCAAGTTCGCCATCGGCGGTGCCGGAATTGTGATGGCGGAAGCGACGGCTGTTTCGCCCGAGGGAAGGATCTCGCCCTGGGATCTTGGGCTTTGGGATGACAATCAGATCGAGCCCTTGCGAGGCGTGTCGGCGTTCATACGCCAACGTGGTTCGGTTCCTGCCATTCAGTTGGGGCACGCCGGCCGAAAGGGAGCAACAAAAAAGGGGGGCGACGGCGGCACTCCCCTGACGGAGGAGGATGCGGCGCGCGGTTTCGCGCCATGGCCCCTCATCTCCGCGAGCGAAGTGGCAGCGGAGGGTTGGCCGACGCCGCGCGCGATGAGCCAGACGGATATTGCAGCCAACGTTATTCAATGGGCAGCCGCCGCGCGACGGGCGGTGGAAGCAGGGTTCGACATCATCGAGATACACGGCGCCCATGGGTATCTGATCCACCAGTTCCTTTCGCCGGCATCCAATTTCCGCACCGACGAATATGGCGGCTCGTTGCAGAACCGAATGCGGTTTGCGATCGAGGTGGCGCAGGCTGTCAGAGCGGAAATACCAGACGATAAACCATTGTTCTTCCGCATATCGGCGCTGGACGGGTCCGGCGGAGGATGGACGATTGAAGATTCAATCTCCCTGGCAAGGGAACTCAAGCGCGCCGGCGTCGACGTGGTGGATTGCTCGTCGGGCGGAATGACTTCGCTGACGCCTACCCGCGCCATACCGCGCCACTGGGGCTTTCAAATACCGTTTGCGGAAGCTGTTCGCCGTGGCGCCGGCATTCCCACCGTCGCCGTCGGCCTCATCGTCGATGCCGGGCAGGCAGAGCTGGTCCTGCGCTCCGGCAAAGCAGACTTTATTGGCATTGGCCGCGAGGCACTTGCCGATCCACATTGGGCACTGCGAGCCTCTCTAGAGCTGACCGGAAACTATGACAAATGGCCGGACGAATATCGGTCATGGATGGTACGCCGACAAACTACAATCGACGCGCTTGTAGGAGTGGATATCGAAAAGATCCCACTGAAAGGCAGGTAAAGGCACCGGTTGGCTTGTGCCTGCAGCTGCACAGGGCCTGGGCCGACCTACTTCATCAAGGGAGGACGAGATGGATTTGGGCATCAGCGGCAAGCTGGCCGTCGTGACGGGTGGCAGCCGCAATGTGGGCCGCGCTGCCGCGGAAGCGCTTGCCCGCGATGGCTGCCAAGTGGTCGTGGTCTCTCGAGGCCTGAAAGATGCAAACGAAGTGGTGGAGGCAATGGCGGCGGAAGGGCATCGCGTTTCTGCGATCCAGGGCGATGTCAGCCGGCATGAAAACATCGCGCCACTCTTTGACCGCATCCGGAAGGAACATGGGAATCCTGACATTCTGGTCTACAGCAACGGAGGACCTCCGGATTCGCTGGCAGATCAAGCCAATGTCGTGGATTATCTGGCAGGCTATGACATGGCGGTTTTGAGCTTTCTCAAGGCTGTAGAGGAAGTTGCCGGCCATATGAAGGAGAAAGGTTGGGGCAGGATCGTCACTTTGGGATCGATGTGCGCCAAGCACCCCCATAAGGAGGTCCCGATGATCGTCCACAACATCGTTCGTCCCGCCGCATTGGGGGCTGCCCGGACACTCGCCAATGAACTCGGCCGTTATGGCATCACCATAAATACCATCGGTACCGGACGCATCGATAGTGGGGAGAGCGGCTCCTTCCGCCGCACCTATCGGGCTATTGCGGCCGAGCGCGGCATTCCCGCCGAAGATCTTATGGCCAAGATGCTCAAAGGAATTCCGGTGGCACGTGCGGGCCTTCCCGAAGAGGCAGGCGCGTTGTGTGCGTTCCTGTGCTCGGTTCCTGCGGGATTTATCACCGGCCAGCTCATCATGTGCGATGGAGGCCAGAACAACGTTCTATACTGAACGGCAGACCGAACGACGCCAAAGCCGGACGTCAAGGGTCAGCCGGAAGGGTTGAGCGGAAGGGTTGAGCGGAAGGGTTGAGCGGAAGGGTTGTAAACAAAGCCGGATGATTCATCCGGCGTATTTTTGCTTTGACTCCCATTGTCGGACAATCGTATCTTCGGTCAAGAGGTCTTTGCGTTGAGGAGGATATCATGTCGCGTGGACCGGTAAAATCCGCTGTCAGGGTACTTGAGATACTGAGGCTCTTCTCCGAACAACGTCGCGAACTGAACCAGAAAGACATTATCGGCAGCCTCAACTATCCGCAGTCGAGCACAACCTTTCTGCTCAAGAGCATGGTCGATACTGGCTTCCTTTCATTTGACAGAAAGCGGCGCACCTATTTGCCCACTCCAGAAGTTTACCGGATCGGCGAATGGCTGGAGCATCTTGGCTATGAGCATATGTTCCGCGAGAGCGTGCTGACGGCGATGATGGAGGATCTGCGGGCGAATACCGGCCAGACCGTCTCCCTTACGACGCAGAACGACATCTTCGTTCAATGGCACCGGATCGTCGGTGACGTGCTGCCGTCAACCCAGCGGGTGAGCGAAGGCGGCTCCTTACCCTTGACCTGGTCGGCTTATGGCTGGCTTCTGCTTAGCCGGGAGACCGATGTGCATATCGACCGGATAGTGCGCCTCATCAAGGCCCGCGAGACAGACCCTGCGCACAAGTTCGATGTTGCCGAAATGACGGCGAAGATCCGCGAGGTGCGTACGAAGAATGTTTTCTACATGGTCAATCAGCGGCTGAGCGGCGCGGCTGCCTGCGCAGCTCTTCTGCCGGTGAAGATTGCAGGACGCAATGTGGCAGTGGGCATCGGCGGTGACAGGTCCGAGATCGGCCCCCAGCGCGACAAGATCATGCAGAACCTGACCGATACACTAGCAGCCTTCCGGTCAGAACTCATTTCAACGTTTTGCGAGGAGCACTCCTTGGCAATAGCCGCCTAGGCGGATTTCGATTGCAATATTGCCGTCAGGTGTATTGACGCAATAGCGGCGCGCGCGGTCTTTTTCTTCGGTGCTGGATTTCAATGTCGCCCCAGGAGAGGCCGTGCGCGAGCAGATTTGGTCGAAGCATGATGTTGCCATAGTTGGCGTGGGCACAACAAGACAAGGAGCTCATCCTGGTGTCTCGCCCTACGAGCTTGCCCTAGAGGCCATCGAGGCCGCGCTGGCCGATGCCGGCATCGACGACCGCACGCGCATCGATGGCATGATCACTGCCAGGCAGCTTGACGGTTCCGGCATAGATCCGCTCGACGTATCGCGCCTGCTCGGAATTGCGCCCCGCGTCACGGGCTATCTCGATTACGGTACGGGTGGCTTCTCGAACCAGTACGGCGCAATGCTCATCGCAACAGGGGTATGCGATATCGTCGTATGCGCCTTTGCGCGCAATCCGCCAGGCGCACTCGAAGCCTTTTCCGGCGCGGCGACCTACGATGCCGATATCGGCCTTGTCAACGCTGCTGCAGCCTCCGCCTTCGGGTGGACGCAGCATATGGCGCGTTATGGAACGGACGAAGCGACGCTTGGGCGGGTCGTTGTCACCGCTCGTAAATTCGCAGCCATGAACCCGATTGCGGCGTGGCAGGAATCCTTGAGCCTCGAAGAATACCTCGCGCAGCCTTATGTGATCAAACCGTTGCGCTCACTCGACATTGTCAAGGTGACCGCGGGGGGCGTCGCTCTAATAATGGCGCGCTCGGATATTGCGCGTGACCTGAGAAAGAAGCCGGTCTACCTGCATGCGGTGGGGCGCCAGCAGACCCCAGATATTGGCGAACAGGACCATTTCCTATGCCGGGGGATGCGAAGTGCCGCCGCCCAGGTTTACGGCGCCGCCGGCATGTCACCTGCGGACATTGATGTGCTCCTCGTCTCCGACGCCAGCACCGTCGCCATTCCGCTCACACTTGAGAATTATGGCTTCTGCGAAGAAGGTGCCAGCGCCAATTTCATTGCCTCCGGCGCGATCGGTCCCGGCGGCGCACTTCCGGTAAACCCTCATGGCGGACAGCTTTCGGAAGGTTATCTCGTCGGCTGGCTGCATCACGCCGAGATGGTGCGGCAGCTTCGAGGAGAATGCGGAGCCCGCCAGGTGCCGGGCGCCAAGGTTGCGCAGTACACCACGACCGGCCGCTTCCGCGAGGACTACCTTTCTTCAATCTATGTGGCCGACTGAGCATGGCTGACGTTCTCTACGACAAGGAATCGGACGAAGCTTTCCGCGCCTATCTCTCAAAAGGCGAGATCCGCCTGCAATGCTGTTCCGATTGCAAGGGCTTTCGTTATCCTCCCCGGTTTGCATGCCCGCACTGTCTCTCTCGCAAGTGGCATTGGGAGAAGGTATCGGGTGAGGGCGTTATCGAAACTTATCTTTGGTATTGTCAGCCGGTCGACCCACGCTTCGCTGACGTGCCGTACAATGTCGCAGTGGTGCGGCTTGCCGAAGGCCCGGCAATTTACGCCAACATAACTGATGCAGTGCTGGATGATCTAAAGATCGGCCAGCCGGTCTGGGCAAACATCGAGACGCGTAACGGCCGTCCGAGGCTCAGCTTTGTAAGAGAAAACCCCTCATGAGCGCACCGGACGATCCAAACCGCCAGGTTTTCGCCGAGGGACGTGGCCAAGCACCTGGACGCGGGCGCTTGGAAGGTCGCCGCGTGCTTGTCGTTGGCGGGGGCCAGCAAGCAATTGATGAGGCCGATGCACCAGTCGGCAATGGCCGCGCAATCTGCGAACTGGCCGCCCGCGAGGGCGCGCTTTTGGGTTGCGTGGACATCTCGGAGACGGCGGCCGAGGAGGTGTGTGCCAGTATCGTCTCGAAAGGCGGCAAGGCTATTCCGATCCAGGCCGACGTAAGCGATCCTGACGCAGTAACGCGATCAATGGCGGAGTTCGTTTCCCGAGCGGGAGGGATAGATGGGCTCGTGCTCAATGTAGGCATCACATCCGGTCTACCCCTGTCGCAAATTACTGTGGAGCGGTGGGACAAGGACTTTGCCGTTAACCTACGCAGCCACATGCTCTACGCCCAGAAGGGACTGGAGGTAATGGACGATGGCGGCTCCATCGTCTTTATATCATCGCTCGCAGCCTATCGTGTTGTCGTCAACCAGCCCGCTTATGAAGTTTCTAAGGCGGGTATTCTGACCTTGTCGCGGTCTGTGGCCAAGGCTGGCGAGCCGCGTGGGATCAGGTCAAACTGCGTCTTGCCTGGCTTGATAGACACTCCGCTGGGCCGCCTCGAAGGGCGTCGGCGCGCCGACCGGGCGCGCGCTGTACCTTTTGGGCGTCAGGGTACCGGCTGGGAGGTGGCGTATCCGGTGATCTTCCTATTGTCTCACGAGGCAAGCTACGTGAACGCGCAGGAATTTGCTGTCGATGGCGGATATCATGCCGGCATCGTTAGAGCGTGAAGTGATCAAAGGCTTAAGGCCGCATCGCTCGCGGATCAAGCGTGATCGGAGCGTCCATGCTGAGGCCCGCGATGAGATAGCCGCGGCGAAAATCACGAATGTGCTTTGTCATCCATTCCCGCGCCGCATCGCGGTCTCGCGCGCAGATCGCGTCCGCAATAGTCTTATGGGCTTGCAAAAGCCGATGCCGCGCAGGCGGCACCTTCTGGTAAAGCGTGGTGGTGGCCGAAAAGAGAAGCACGCTCACTGGTTCGACGGAAAGCTCCAGCGCCCCGTTACGCGCTGCTCGCGCAATGATGCGGTGAAACTCGATGTCGTGGGCGATGACTGCCTCGTCATCCTCGAGGTTTTCCTCCAGACGGCGCAGGCTCTCGCGCATCTCGTCTGCGAGTTGATCGGTGATTCGGGCTGCAGCAAGATCCGCGCAAAACGGCTCAATCTCCATCTGCACTTCCCAAAGTTCGAAGAAGCTGACCTTCCGCAGCGCCATGGCCCGCGTGTTATACCAGGCCACCGCGCTCTGCTCTGGTACCGATACGATGAGGCGCTTACCGCCTACTCGCTTGATCAGGCCAGAGTTCTCGAGCGAGCGGATCCCCTCCCGCACCGTAGATCTATGCACACCGAGCTGCGCTGCGAGTTCAATTTCGGTGGGCAGCATGTCACCAGGCTTGATCCGTCCGCCAACAATTTCTCTCTCGATCAAATCTGCGACGCGCTTGTATCCTGGCGCCGTGTCCAGAACGGGCAAATTGAAGCTGTCTGGGCGATCTGGCGAAATGGCCATGCTAATCCTCACCGTCAAGCGAGCCCATCGTACATAAACAGTAGCAAGGCTCCACCAACCGCAGATGAAATACATTGTCGGATTGACGGACAACGTATTGACCGTTTTTAGCATCATGAATAGCACTGGGGAAGCCCGATAAGGCTCGCATCAAGTGCAGTCACCGCCGCAAGGCGATTGGGACGAAGGGTCCGGGAGGCATGACATGGAACTGAACGATTTCCTTGCCAAGCGGGAGGCCAACTTCCGTCCGCTGACGCCCGTGGACTTCCTCGTGCGGAGCATCGAAGTTTACCCCGACAAAGTAGCAGTCATTCACGGGGATCGCGCGTTGACCTACACCGCTTTCGGGGAGTTGGTCGGCCGCATCGCGGCCGCGCTTGCGCTGGATGGTGTTGGCCGCGGTGATGTTGTGTCGGCTATGATGGCCAACAGGCCCGAGATGCTGGCCATGCACTACGCCGTGCCAATGCTCGGCGCAGTACTTAACACGATCAACACGCGGCTGGATCAGGCTACCGTCGGGCATATTCTCAGGCACAGCGAAAGCCGCATCGTTCTGGTCGATATAGAACTGGAGGCATTGGTTGCCGGGGCGGCAGAGGGGCTGCCGGTGAAGGTCGTCACCGTCGGCGAAGAAGCAGCAGGCATCACACTCGACTCCATGCTGCACGGCATCGAGCCTTTGGCTATAAGTTCGGACGCGATTACCGACGAGTGGATGCCGATCTGCCTGAACTACACCTCGGGAACGACAGGAGACCCGAAGGGAGTCGTATACACCCACCGCGGCGCGTTCCTGAATGCCATAGGCAATGTCGTCTCACTTGGGTTTACAGACTGCACGCGCTACCTTTGGATCCTGCCGATGTTTCACTGCAACGGCTGGAGCCATACCTGGGCAATCACTGCCGTCGGCGGAACCCATATTTGCCTGACCAAAGTGGATCCGGCGGAAATCTTTGAGGAAATCGCACAGCGCTCCCTTACCCATTTCTGCTGCGCGCCGGTCGTCCTTTACATGCTGCTGAATGCACCGGCTGAAATACGCCGCAGGGCCCCGGCGCCTATCCGTGTCGCAACCGGAGGGGCGGCCCCCACGACGGCGCTGATCGAAGGGCTTGATGCGCTCGGTATTGAACTCGTCCACCTTTACGGTCTGACGGAATCCTACGGGCCTGCAACCGGCAGCTTGCCGCGGGAGGATTGGGGCGATCCGTCCCCCGCCGAACGCGCCTCGCTCCTGGCACGTCAAGGTGTGCGACATGCATTGTGTCAGCTTGCAGACGTCGTTGACGAAGCGGGACGCCCTGTACCGCATGACGGCAGAACAACGGGCGAGATCGTGATCAGGTCAAATACCCTCATGGCCGGCTACTACAAGGACAAGGCCGCAACGGAGAAAGCCTTTGCCAAGGGCGTCTTTCACACTGGTGATCTGGCCATCCGCCATCCGGACGGCTACATAGAAATCAGAGACCGTGCAAAGGACATCATCATTTCGGGAGGGGAGAATATTTCCTCTCTGGAAATTGAAAACGTCCTGCACCAGCATCCCGCTGTCCTGCTTGCAGCGGTCGTTGCAGCACCGGACGCAAAATGGGGGGAGATACCCTGCGCCTGCATTGAGTTGAAAGCGGGGGTGGAACAACCGAGTGCAGAGGAGTTGCTTGCCTTCTGCCGGGCGCGGCTGGCCGGTTTCAAAGTGCCGAGACGGTTTGTCTTCCGTGAGCTGCCCAAAACCGCAACCGGCAAGATCCAGAAGTTCATGCTTCGTCAGGAACTTGCAAGCAAAGACGGATCAGCCGGTTAGGCGGCGCGCAGGCTGACGCTAGATGCGCCGTCCGGCAAGTTTGCACATGAAATAAAACGACGCCTCCATACCTTAAGGAACTTCCGCGCCTTCCCCTATCCTCCTGGGGGTGCCAGTCTCTCCAATGACTTCAAAGGCAAGGCGCACGGGAGAACGACAGCATGCTGGAAAAATATCCGCTCCACGACCTTCTGGAGGCAAAGCAGACAGCCTTAGGCCTCATCCTCAACATGGCTTGCGCTCCTTTGGTCGAGATCGGGAGCCTGATGGGCTTCGATTTCGTGATGATCGATGCAGAGCACGGCCCTATCGATCCGATCAGTGCCGAGCCTATGATACGAGCGGCCGAGCTGGCTCGCATTGCCCCCATAGTGCGCGTCGGTTCGAGCCGACCGGAAGTAGTCCTTCGTTATTTGGATCTGGGCGTCACCGGCATCATGTTCCCGCACATCCGCACCGCGAAGGAAGCTGCGGAGGCGGTTGCGGCGGTACGCTTTCCCCCACATGGCAAGCGGGGAGTCGCTCCAAGCACGAACGCTTCCGGCTATGGCGTGCGCATGCCGTACAAGCAATACATGGAGCATGCTAACAGCCTGCTCCTGCCGATGATGATCGTCGAAGAACCGGAGGCCGTTGAAAACATCGACAAAATTCTCGATGTCGAGGGCATTTCTGCGATAGTCATCGGCGCAATGGACCTGTGCACCTCTATGGGCTATCCCGGCGATCCGTCTGTGCCCGAGGTCGAGGCAGCAATCGACAAGGTCATCGCGGCGTGCAAGCGAGCGAATATGCCTGTTTGTCTCGCAGGCGGCAGCCAGGAAGTCTCCCAACGCAATCTCCGCCGCGGTGCGAACATGTTGTTTACGCCAATTGGAAGCTGGCTTGCCTCCTACGGAAAAGCCTATACGGATGCTGTAAGAGGAACCAAGCCATGAGCAGGTCACCGCGCTGGACCATCCGCCCGGAAGGCTCGACATGGGGCGACTTCGGACCTGACGACCAGTTGGGCCGCTTGAATCTCCTGACCCGGGATAAGGTGCTTCAGGGGATCGCCGAAGTGAAGGAAGGCATCACCTTCTGCCTCAGCCTGCCGCTGACCTTGCCGGGGGGAACGGCGCTCAATCCCCGCCGCCAACCGCCGCGGCTCAAGCCGCTCACCCGTGACGGCTATCCTGCGATGAATTTTCCGGCGAGCCTAGAGGATCCGAAATATACGGACCTGATCTGCGACGACATGATCGAGCTGACCATGCAATATTCGACGCAGTGGGACAGCCTCGCCCATGTGGGTCAGCTTTTCGACGTGGATGGCGACGGTAAGCCTGAGCGCGTCTACTATAATGGCTTCCGGGCCGGGGTGGACGTTATCGGCCCTTACGACTTCGAGAACGACACACAACTTCCAGAAGGATCGACGCTCGGCGCCAAACGGCTCGGAATTGAGAACATGGCGGCTGCCGGCGTCCAAGGTCGTGCGGTGATGGTCGATTTTGAAGCCCATTTCGGACGCAAGCATCATCCCGTCAGTTATGACGACCTCATGAGGATACTCGAGAAAGACAAGATCGAGGTAGAGGAAGGCGACTTCTTCGTGATGCACACGGGTTTCGCCCGGATCCTGATCGAGGGCGGGGGCAATCCGGACCCCGACTTGATCCATAATTCCTGCGCAGCGCTGAATGGGCGCGACAAGCGGATCCACCAGTGGATCACCGATACCGGGATCATCGCCCTCGTCGCTGACAACCTTGCCGTGGAGTTCTTGCCCCCTGATGAGAGCGAGCACGAACACCAGTGCTCGAAGCTTCCACTGCACGAGCATTGCCTGTTCCGCTTGGGAGTACATTTGGGAGAGCTCTGGAACCTTGGGGAACTGAACGACTGGCTCAAGGCGCATGGCCGCAATCGCTTCCTGCTGACGGCACCGCCGTTGCGTTTTCCCGGGGCGGTCGGCTCGCCGGTCACGCCGATTGCGACAGTTTGATCGTTTCTCGATGGGATTAAAATCGGGATTGTAGATCAGCAAATAATGAAGGCGCACGCCTGCCGCCTCGATCGCCTCGCGCATACCCGCGTCGTTATTTGAGCCGGCAGCTTGTCCATCACCACGATGTCGCCCTGCGCCAGTATCAGGTCCAGCACTTTCTTAACATAGGCTTGTGCTGTTCATGGCGCCGCCATAGGCAAAGGGCGCGGTGATGCCCGCAGCCGCACATCGCCCCGGTGAAGCTCGTGGTCTTCAAATGGCCATTCCGCCCTGCAGCGGGCGCGCTCTTGCGCCGGCGCGCCATCTTCGTCAACAGGCCATCCGCCGATGAACGCGTGCCTGGCCGGATCGGAGGAAGAGCTGGCCGTCGAACCAAATCCGGCTCGGATGCTCGGATAATCAGCATCCGCTTTCCTGAAATCGCGAGTTGCCCATCGTTGTTGCGCTCAGCGAGCCAGGTTCCCTGATTAGGCCGGGGATGAGACGAACGCGCTATTTGCCCGTTATCTCGCCGATCTCGGCCAGATCCTCAGCGGTCAGCTTCCAGCTCACGGCCTCGGCGTTAGCGGTGACCTGCTCAGGCTTGGTGGCGCCAGCAATGATGCTGGATACAAGCGGATTTGAGGCAAGCCAGCTCATGGCAAGCTCCAGAATCGTATATCCGCGGGCCTCGGCGAACGCAATCAGCTCTTCCACCTTGTCGAGACGCTCATCCGTCATCCGCGGTCGGAAACCGGGTATGCTCATGCGCGAATCCGGCGGAACGTCCCGCCCCTTGCGATACTTGCCGGTAAGAAGACCGCTGGCGAGCGGGAAATAGGGAAGCAACGTCATCCCTGTCCGCTCCAGGGCGGCGAACAGGGCATGCTCAGCTCCGCGCGCCAGCAAGCTATACTCTGCTTGTGTGGAGAGCATGCCGTACAGATTGTAGTGGCGCGATGTCCACCATGCATCGACGAGTTGCCACGATGGGAGGTTGGAACAACCGATATACCGGACCTTGCCCTGATGGACGAGATCGTCGAGTGCGCGCAATGTTTCCTCGATTGGCGTCTGTGGATCGGGGAAGTGATATTGATAGAGGTCGATATAGTCGGTCTTCAGGCGGCGCAGACTGTCTTCCACCGCCTTCATGATGTAGACCCGCGATCCGTTGTAGCGCGTGCTCTTCTCCCGGTTCATGGGTGAAGCGAATTTGCTTGCTAGGATGACCTCCTGGCGCTGGCTGCCTAGCACCTCTCCCAACACGATCTCCGACCCGCCATTGATGCCGTAGGAGTCGGAGGTATCGAAAAAATTCACCCCCGCATCCAGCGCTGCATGGATGACCTTGCGTGAGCCTTCCAAATCAAGGGACTGCTTTAGTCCACCAAAATTGTTGCAGCCCAGACCGACCAGCGAGACCAACAAACCGGAATTGCCAAGTCTACGCTTCTCCATTGCTACCTCCTTATCCTGGCGGAACACATCAATGCTCGAAAAGGAAACCTAACACTGACGCTGATCAGAACGGTATGTTCCACGCTTCGCAAGGATACTGGCAAACGAACCAAGGTCGATACAGCGAGTTCAGCCGTGACAGATCCAGACCGACAGTTCTGTACTTGCGCTGCTGGCTGATAGTCAGCGCATCGGCGGTTGGTGCGGGTGGCGACGAGGGCCCTACACGGCCCTCGCTAAAATACTCATGAAGGCAAGACGGCCTTGAGTACGTCGAAATTTGCTTTCTACGTTGCCGATCAGGCAGAGAGTTCACGGAACTTCTGCACCACCGCATCGCCCATGGCTGAGGTGCTCACCTCGCGCATGCCATCGGACATGAGGTCGCGGGTGCGGAAGCCATCCTCCAGCACAGCCGCTATTGCCTTCTCCAGACGACCAGCCTCTGCGACCATATTGAAGGAATAGCGCAGGCACATGGCAAAGGAAGCGATCATCGCGATGGGATTGGCGATGCTCTGGCCGGCAATGTCGGGCGCGGACCCGTGCACCGGCTCATACAGCGCCTTTCGCTTGCCGGTCGACGCTTCGGGCGCACCGAGCGAAGCGGATGGCAACATGCCGAGCGACCCCGTCAGCATCGCTGCCACATCAGACAGCATGTCGCCAAACAGATTGTCCGTCACGATCACATCGAACTGTTTCGGCCAGCGCACGAGTTGCATTCCGCCAGCATCCGCCAGCATATGGGTAAGCTCCACATCGGCGTATTTGGCCTCGTGGGTCGCTGTCACGACTTCCTTCCAAAGCACGCCTGACTTCATGACGTTGTGCTTTTCCATCGAGCAGACCTTGTTGCGGCGGGTCCGCGCCAACTCGAAGGCAACCCCCGCGATCCGTTCGATTTCGAAAGTATCGTAGACCTGAGTGTCGACGGCCCGCTTCTGGCCGTTGCCGATTTCGACAATCTCCTTGGGTTCACCGAAATAAACACCGCCCGTCAATTCTCGCACGATGAGAATGTCGAGACCCTCGATCACTTCCTTCTTCAGTGAGGAAGATTCGGCCAGCGCTGGATAACAGATGGCAGGCCGCAAATTAGCGAAAAGCTCCATCTCCTTGCGCAGGCGGAGGAGACCCGCTTCCGGTCTCTGTTCGTAGGGGACACTCTCCCATTTCGGCCCGCCGACCGCGCCAAAGAGAACCGCGTCTGCAGCAAGTGCCCGCTCCATGTCAGCATCCGAAATGGCTTCTCCGTGGGCGTCATAAGCGGCCCCACCAACAAGTCCCACCTCCGTTTCGAAGCCAGCATCCATCTCCGTGTTCATGACAGCGATGAGCTTGGATACTTCGGCCATGGTCTCCGGCCCGATGCCATCGCCAGGAAGGAGGAAAAGCTTGCGTGTTGCCATGGAGAAAGCCTCGTGCAGATCCAGAACGGCCCTAGCTAGACCCCGCAACGCATTTGCGCAAGAGCACAAAAGCTTCGGTCGCTGCGGCGGCTAGCCTCTATGCATGTCTAGCGTCTATGCATGTTCAGTTCGATGCCAGCACGTCGGTCATGGTCCCATAAACATCCTTTGGCCATGCGTCTGGATCGGGCCAGCTCCTGATGCCGCCCGCACCGTCCTGCTGCGCGAAGTAGAGCTTTTGACCCGCCTGATCGATGGCCATAAAGGCATTCGATGAACCGCAGGCGTGCGGCACGCAGCCGGAACCGTAAGAGGTGCCCGATTGGAGAGTGTGGACGCCGTCGCTTACGATGAGGCCGGATGCCAGATCCGTCAGTTCGTCCTGAAGCAGCGCCTTCGCTGCATCATAAACCGCCTCGTTAGCAAAGGCATTGATCATCGAGTTGAGCTTGCTGCTATCCAGATCCGCCCAAGACGTGCCGGGTTGCGGGGCGAAGGCGAGATCTCCGACCGTTCGCAGCCCGTCTTCGGACGACCACCGTTCAACGGAGCGGCTTTCGCCGGGCAGGAGATAGGGAACGAAGTAGATTGCATCCTCGGAGATTGCAGGGTGCGGCGAGCCGCAGTCATCTCCCGCCTGGGCTGTCTGCAGATCGCCGGCTTCCGGCTTCCAAATGATCAGGGTCGCGGTGCCGCAGGCATTGCCGCCCGGCCCGATCTCGAAAAGGGCAACATCAACGCCCCCGAGTTCCACTGTGCGGTTGTAGTAAAGTACGTAGTCGCTGGCGATTTCTGCACCTTCAAAGGAGAGAACCTTCTCCAGATCGGCGTTCTCGGTGATGGTGAACTCACCGCCTGAAAAAGAAATGGTCTCTTCGTCCTGTGCGAGAGCAGGCAAGGCAAAAAATGCGGCAAGAAAGCCGCAGCAAGCGGCCACTTGTTTCAACATGAATGACTCCAATATCAAGAAAAAGGGCAACAGGCCCAAAGAGAGCGCTATGCCCAGGGTCTGCTTTCAAAATAGCTCTTTTCAAACTCCGTGATCGCCGGCGCCTTCTCCAGCGTCAAGCCGATGTCATCTAGGCCGTTCAGCAGGCAATGTCGCTTGAACGGCTCGACTTCAAACTTGATGATCCCTCCATCGGGCCCCCGGATTTCCTGGGCTTCAAGGTCAACGGTGAGAGTGGCATTGGCACCGCGGGAGGCATCGTCCATCAGCCGGTCCAACTCATCAGGGCTCACCCTGATTGGCAGAATGCCGTTCTTGAAGCAGTTGTTATAGAAGATATCCGCGAAGCTTGTGGAGATGACGCAGCGGATCCCGAAATCGAGCAGCGCCCATGGTGCGTGCTCCCGGCTTGAACCGCAGCCGAAATTGTCACCAGCGATCAGGATACTGGCGTTGCGGTAGGCCGGCTTGTTCAGGACGAAATCGGGATTCTCGGATCCATCCTCATTGTAACGCATCTCGGAGAAAAGCCCTTTGCCGAGCCCGGTCCGCTTGATCGTCTTGAGATAATCCTTGGGGATGATCATGTCGGTATCGACATTGACAATGGGCATGGGCGCTGCAACGCCGGTGAGCGTAGTGAACTTTTCCATGGTGTTTCAGTGCCTGTCTATAATCAGATGACTGCAGTAGTGCATTTGGCTACACCCTTTACATCAAGCGTGCGTCCCCGCAAAGTCTCATGGACATTTCCGTATCTCGGGTCATCAAGCCTTCATGCATCAGCCCTTCTCCCGTCTCCGCCGTTCAGTCCTTTATATTCCAGCCGGCAACGAAAAGGCTCTCCGCAAGAGTGCTTCTCTTTCCTGCGATGTTGTGATCTTTGATCTAGAAGATTCGGTCGCTCCCGAGCAGAAGGCCAAGGCACGTGAACGCCTTGCTGAGTTCCTGGCCAGTCCGGACCGGCCGAAACACGAAACAGTCATCCGTATCAACGCGCTTTCAACGGAATGGGGCACTGAGGATCTGCTGGCCGCCAGTGCGCTGCGGCCTGAAGCCATCCTCCTGCCCAAGGTGGACGGTCCGCGCGAAATACTAGACGCCGGCGCCGCTCTTAACGAAATGGATGCGCCTCGATCCATCCGCCTGTGGGCAATGATCGAGACAGCGCAAGGCATGCTCAACGCCGGGCCAGTCGCAGAACTTGGCCGCGATCCAACAGCCAGACTCTCCTGTCTCGTCGCGGGAACCAACGATCTTGCAAAGGAAACGCGCGTTTCGGACCGGGCAAATCTGAAGCCCTGGCTGATGCAAATGGTGCTTGCCGCGCGGGCCGGCAATCTCACCGTTCTAGACGGTGTCTTCAACGATTTTCGCGATCTCGACGCTTTCGCCCGCGAATGCAAGGAAGCGCGAGCCATGGGGTTCGATGGCAAAACACTGATCCACCCCAGCCAGATCAGGCCTGCCAACGCTGCCTTTGCGCCTAAGGCCGAAGAAATAAGAGAAGCCGAGACCATCGTCAAAGCCTTCGCAAAGCCGGAGAACCGCTTGGCAGGCGTCATCTCGGTGAATGGTCGCATGGTCGAGCGGCTGCATCTGGAGCAGGCGGCGGCACTCCTGGAGAATGCAAGGCATATCAGGGAAAGGGAAGAATGAAGCTTTACCGCTTCTTGTCCGGGCCGGACGATTCGACCTTCTGCCACAAGGTGACGGAAGCGCTCAATAAAGGTTGGCTTCTGCACGGAGGGCCTACCTATGCCTATGACGCGGAAACAGGAACGATGCGGTGCGGGCAGGCCGTCGAAGTGGAGGGCGTGAAATACGCCCACGACATCAAGCTCGGGGATTATTGACCTGTGGGGAGCAGGAACGAGACCGCGCTCACGAACCCGGATGAGGCCCCTCATCCACCGATTCCTCGATACGCGCCATGTCATCGTCGGATAACCCGAAATGATGGCCGATTTCGTGAATCAGTACATGGGCCACGATATCGCCCAGTGTTTCTTCATTCTCAGCCCAGTAGTCGAGGATCGCTCGGCGGTAGAGCGTGATGCGATTCGGTCCATCGCCGGTCGCCGGGTTCCAGCGCTCTGCGATGCCACGTCCCTCAAACAGGCCAAGCAGGTCGAATGGCGTCTCCAGCGCCAGATCGTCCATGATCTCCTCTGTAGGAAATTCCGCAACCTGGATGATGATGTCACCCGTGAGCTTGCGAAACTCTTCGGGCAGGCTGGCGTACGTTTCCATCGCGAGGAATTCAAGCTCGCTGAGCGAAGGTGAAAGCTGGTCGTACCAGGAGCGTGTCTGATAGATGCGTGCCATCTCGTATCCTTTGCCCGCGCATATAGCGGTTTCCGGCCGAGGATATAAGACCGTTACGCGATTCTGCAGCTTTTCAAGGCTGCTAGACGGCTAAAGTGGCAGCTCATCCACATACTGGACCCGGATTCGTGGCCGCCCCCTGAGTGTGAAAGGGAGCAGGTGCATCCGGTTGCTTAGGCCATGGGGAACTGTCCAGCAGCCAGCAGGCAATATGCTGATCAGCTCCCGGCACCATTAAGCACGGTCACGGCGCGGCGATTCTGTGACCAGCAGGAAATGTCGTCACAGACGGCAACAGGCCGCTCCTTGCCGTAGGATATCGTGCGAATGCGGTTTGCCGCGACGCCCCGCGAAACCAGGAAGTCGCGCGCAGCGGCAGCGCGGCGGGCGCCAAGGGCCAGGTTGTATTCGCGGGTCCCCCGTTCGTCTGCATGCCCCTCAATCGTGATCGAATAGGAGGAGTACTGGCTTAGCCATTGCGCCTGGCGCGCCAGTGTCGCCTGCGCATCGGCGCGGATGACAGAGGAGTCCGTATCAAAGAAGATGCGATCACCGACGGAAACCGTGAATTCCTGGCTCGAACCCGGTGTGGCTGCCCCCGGTCCGGCCATTCCTGAGCCAAGGCCCAGATCGGCCGCCGTGTTGGGAACCTGAGTGTTAGAGCGACACCCGGCAATTGCCAGAACGGCCACGAGGACGATTGCGGCGGGACTTCTCGTCAGGGCTGCGATGCGGCGCATGGCCGGCACTCCTTGAGATTTGAACGAATCTTCAGACGCTAGTAACCATGGCTCGGTTAAGGTGCGCTCAACAAAGACGGTTAATGATTTCTTGCATTGCGCGGACACCCCTGCAGAAACCCCTCGCGCCCGATTCGGAAGGTAGCTGCAAATACGGCTGAAAGGCGGCAGCCTCACCTGACGCTCCATTCTATTTGAGAAGAGGCGACCACGCCGGGTCCGATCCGTAGTGCGGAGTCGGGACGGGCTGTTCGTTGCGCCCCGTCAGGTCGATCGAATACAGCTTCGGGCCCTGTGCCCCCGCGTCCTGACGGAAGAACATGATGACGCGGCCATTGGGCGACCAAGTGGGGCCTTCCTGCAGATAGCCTGCCGACAATATGCGCTCGCCAGAGCCATCCGTACGCATCACACCTATCTGGAACTCGCCCCCGCTTTGCTTCGTGAACGCGATAAGGTCGCCACGCGGCGACCAGACCGGCGTTGAATAAGTGCCGTCACCAAAGGAGATGCGGCGCTGGTTGGAGCCGTCGGCCCCCATGAGGTAGATCTGCGCGCGGCCGCCCCGGTCTGAGGTGAAAACGACCTGCGAGCCGTCGGGCGAATAGGAGGGAGAAGTGTCGATGGCGTTGGTATCTGTAAGCCGGGCTGTGTTGCGCGTTCTCAGATCCATCGTGAAGATGTTGGAGTTGCCGTCGTTGCGCAGCAGACTCATAATGACCTTGTCGCCGTTGGGCGAGAAGCGCGGCGCAAATGTCATGCCCGGGAAATTGCCGACCAGTTCCCGCTGTCCGGTCTCCAGTTGGAGCAGATAGACCTGCGGCTCGCCGCTTTCATAGGACATATAGGTGATTTCCTGCCGCTGCGGCGAAAAGCGCGGCGTCATTACGATGGAGCGGCCATCGGAGAGATAGCGGTGGTTGGCCCCGTCCTGATCCATGATGGCCAGCCGCTTTACCCGATTGTCGCGCGGCCCGGATTCCTCGACATAGACGATGCGGCTGTCGAAATAGCCTTTCTCGCCAGTGAACTGCTCGTAGATCGTATCTGCAATGATGTGCGCGATGCGGCGCCAGTCGCGCGGGGCGGCAAAAAACTGCTCCCCTACGAGCTGCACACCGGCAAAAGTGTCCCACAGGCGGAATTCGGTTCGGAGCCGCCCGTCCGGCTCCTGCGTCACGCGGCCCGTCACGACAGCCTGGGCGTTGATGACCCGCCAATCCTCGAAACGAGGCGCAACGTCTGGATTGGAGATCTTTTCGATAAAAGCGGCCTTGTCGATGGGCGCAAAGAGGCCGGAGCGGCGCAGGTCTGCTGCGACCACGCCCGCGATTTCAGCTCCCTTGCCATCGCCTGAAAGAAAATCCGTGATGGCAACGGGGACGGGCTCGACAACACCCCGGTTGATATCGATCTCGACCAGGGCCCTGGCCGGCAGGGTCACCGTGACCATCAGCCCGAGAGCCAGGCTGGCAATGACCATGGTCGCTTTTAGGAACTTCTGCATCAGCTCGTGCCCTTTGACTTTCAAACGGTGAGGAGGCGGTAGATCAGAACATATCCGATGGGTCAAAATGGACGATGACGTCAGCCCAAGCATTGTATTTCTCCGCCGGCAGGTTGTACGGCGCGCATTGAAGAATAGCGCGCCGCGCCGATTCAGCAGCAGCCCGGGCGACCCCGCTGTTTGCGGCATCGAGAATTTGTGGGCTGCCCTCGACCGCGCCGCTCGGATCAAGGCGGAATTTAAGCGAAACTCTCAAATTCTCTGCATCGAGCGCTCCCGCGGGCACGTTCCAGCAACGCTGGATCTGGCCGCGCAGAGCATCCATCTCGCTCTGCGTGAGGCGGTCGCCCCCGGTCGTCTCTCTTCCGCCGAGCGCAGCCTCTTCGGTGGAGCGTTTCGCGCCACCGCCCGAAGCCTGCTCCTTGTTGAGGAGCGCGGCGACCTGATCAAGAAGCTGCTCATCCTTCGGCGGCTCTTTTCTTGGTTGCGCCTGCTGCTGCGGCTTTGCTGGCGTTTCAGTTACCTCACGCTCCGGCGCCTTGGCGATCTGTGGCTTTGGCGGCTGCGGCCGCGCCTGCGGCAAGGGCGCTGATGTTGGCAACTGCACGTTCTCGCTCTCGGCATTTTCGGCCACGAGAGGCTCCGAGGCAGGGTCAGGATTTATCTCCTGGCGCGGCTGTGACACCGACTCGCGCTCGGCTGCCGGAACCGGCACTTCCTCGGCTTCTGCCCGCTTCGGCTCCTCAATGGACTTCTCTGCCGGTGCCGGCTGCGGGGACTCTGCGGGCGGTGGCTCGGATGCATGTTCGACGGGTCTCGGCTTAGCTTCTGGCGTCGGTGGCGGCTTCAGATCGGTATCAGCCTCGCCCACCTTCCTCGCATCCTCGACCGGGTCCGGCCGGCGCGTCGGCTGGGGTGCCGGGCGCGGAGCGGCAGCCGCGTCCTTGTCTCCTTCCTGCAACTGCGAAAGATCGCTGATGGGAACGATATCAACCGGCAATGCCTCGACATCGGCCACCTCAAAGGCGCGCGGAGCCGACATCGAGACAAGCCCGAAGCCAAGCACCACCGCGTGGAGTGTGACTGACGCTGCAAGACCGGCCTTCATGGTCAGCCGTCCTGTTCCTGGAGCGTAACGAGGCCCAGATTGCGGAAACCAGCGGCAGAAATGCGTGCCATGACTTGCATTACAGTGCCATAATCTGCCGCACGGTCGCCGCGCACATAGATGCGCTCATCATAACCTGCCCCGGCAATTGCCTCGAGCTTCGGCACCACCTCATCGAGCGGGATCTCCGTCTCCTGGAGATAAATCAGGCCCTCGCTATTTACGGAAACAGTGATGGGCTGCGTTTCGGCATTCAGCGCCCTTGCCTGCGTCTCCGGCAGATCGATTGGAACACCTACCGTGAGCAGCGGCGCGGCCACCATGAAGATGATGAGCAGCACCAGCATCACGTCGACGAACGGCGTGACATTAATCTCCGACATCAGGGCGTGACGGCGCCCACGGCGTCTGCGCCCGTTACCCCTGTCTCCGCTTGAAGCCAGTGATGCGCCCATCAGGCATACTCCTCGGCCCGTGCCTTGGGAGCGACCTTTTCATCGATTTGCCGCGACAGTATGGCGGAGAATTCGTCGGCAAAGCCTTCCATCCGGGCAGCCAGCTTGCCTGCGTCCGAAGACAGCTTGTTGTAGGCAATGACGGCGGGGATCGCCGCCAGCAAGCCCATGGCGGTGGCCAGCAGGGCCTCGGCAATACCCGGCGCCACTACCGCCAGATTTGTGGATTTGGACCCGGCAATCGCCTGGAAGGAGGTCATGATGCCGACCACGGTGCCGAAGAGACCGATGAAAGGCGCGGCAGATCCTATGGAGGCGAGGAAGCCAAGCTTGCCTTCAAGCCGCTCCATCTCGCGGGCAAGTGCCAGGTCCATGGCCTTGTCAATGCGCATCTGCAACCCGAGCGGTGAGCGAGCGCCTTTCTCGAAGCTCTTCTTCCACTCACGCATGGCAGCCACGAAGATGGAGCCCATGCCGCTGGTCTTGCGATCGGCAAGGGAGCGGTAAAGCTCTTCCAGTGACTGACCGGACCAGAAGACCTGCTCGAACCGGTTGAGCGACATGCGCATGCGCGCATAGGCAAGCATTTTGTCCACGATGATCGCCCAGGTCCAGATGGAGGCACCGACCAGGCCGATCATGACCAGCTTCACCACCCAGCCGGCTTGCCAGAACAGCGCCCAGATGGACAAGTCCCCACCCGGCGCGGTGAGCGCTACACTTTCCATGAATTATGTCCCTTGCAAAATCCGGGCATCGATGCCGATCCGTCCCGCCCTCGCTTCAGCCGATAAGCTGCGCCGCCCCCGGCGGGCACCCTTCGTGTCCTTCTTCCGATCAATTTTGGTAAAAGGAAGGCGCGAATGCCGCGGGTATCGGCATTCTCATGACGCCGGCATGGTTAATTTTGCGTTACGGGAAGGCGTCAACAGGAGGAAGTACTAGCGGGGAACATGCAAACAGATCCGCGGGCTCTACTCCGGCCTACGAAGAAAGGCAGGTGCCCACTCTTTGGGGAAGCGGCGCGGCTTGCCCGATGCGCCCATGATCGCTGCCTCCACCTTTGCCTCTACCAGCAGGGCCTCCTCGCGCATAAGCTTCTGCGCCATCAGGATGCGAGCGCCCGATATTCTTTCCACTTGCGTCTCGACGGTTAAAATGTCGTCGACGCGCGCGGGCTTGAGAAAGTCGATCTCCATGCGGCGCACCACCCAGGACAGCTTTTCGCCATGCTTGCCGTCTGCAAGTTCCGTATGGTGGACACCGGCGAGCCGGAGGAAATCGGAACGTCCCCGCTCAAGGAACTCCAGATAGCGGGCGTGGTAGACGACGCCCGTGAAATCCGTATCGGCAAAATAGACGCGCGCCTTCAGCCGATGGCCGGTCTCGGTCAGCTCGCCGCTGATGCCGACAGCCAGCGCATCCTCAGCCATCGCTTTCTTCCCTGGAATGGCTATGCAACAAGAATGCTACTCTCCCTCCTGAAAAAGGCTGATCTGTGCTTTTGCGAGTTCCTTCGGGGGATTGAGCCCCAGATGCTTCCATGCCTTTGCCGTCAGGATCCGCCCGCGCGGCGTGCGCTGGATGAAGCCCTGCTGGATAAGGTAGGGCTCGATGATATCCTCTATAGCGTCGCGCGGCTCTGAAAGCGCAGCGGCAATGGTCTCGACTCCAACTGGCCCACCGCCGAAATTCTCTGTGATCATGGAAAGGTAGCGCCGATCGAGCTGGTCGAGGCCAAGCGCATCGACCTCCAACCGCGAAAGAGCTGCATCGGCGATTGCTCGCGTCACCTTCTCGGCACCGGCAACGGAGGCGAAGTCACGCACCCGCCGCAGCAGTCTACCGGCGATGCGCGGCGTGCCCCGCGCCCGGCGCGCGATCTCTTCCGCGCCATCGTCGCTAAGCGGCAGATCCAAAATGCGCGCACCACGAGCAACGATCGCCTTCAATTCATCTACCGTATAGAATTCCAGCCGCACCGGAATGCCGAAGCGGTCGCGCAGCGGCGTTGTCAAAAGCCCCAGCCGTGTCGTCGCAGCGACAAGGGTGAATTTCGCCAGATCGATCTTCACCGAACGGGCCGCCGGGCCCTCGCCGATGATGAGATCGAGCTGGTAGTCCTCCATGGCAGGGTAAAGGATTTCCTCCACCGCCGGATTCAGCCGGTGTATTTCGTCGATGAAAAGGACGTCGCGCTCTTCCAGATTGGTAAGCAGCGCCGCAAGGTCGCCTGCCTTGGCGATCACCGGTCCAGACGTCGAGCGGAAATTGACGCCAAGCTCTCGCGCCATGATCTGCGCCAGCGTCGTCTTGCCAAGGCCAGGCGGACCGACGAAGAGCACATGATCAAGCGCTTCGCCCCGCGCGCGTGCAGCCTCCACGAAGATCTTGAGGTTGGCGCGCGCTGCCTTCTGACCGACAAACTCATCCAGTGTCTGCGGCCGCATGGTGGCGTCCGCATCCTCTCCCCTCTCGGCTGCCGAGACAATTCGACCGGCATCGCTCATGCTGCTGGCTCCCGGCTCTGAGCGCAAATGCCCGTATCCACCGCTGGGTCCAGCAAGTGCCGCTCGCTAGGAAAAGCCAGAGGGAAACGGAATGCATGGCAATTTTCAAACATCAACGCGCCAGTTCCTTCAACCCCAGCCGGATAAGCGTGCCGGCATCCGCTTCCTCGCCGGCTGCCTTCAAGGCGGCTGCCACGGCATTCGCCGCCACATCTCGCGAATACCCCAGATTGGCAAGCGCGGAAACAGCATCCGCGACCGGCATAGCGGCGATACCCTCACCGAGGTCCTGTTTCAGACCGATCGTGGCTGCCGCTTCTCCGGCCAGGGCGGGCGCCTTGCCCTTGAGTTCCGTGACGATGCGCTCGGCAACCTTGCGTCCGACGCCCGGGGCGCGCGCCACCATCGCCAGATCCTTCAACGCGATGGCATTGGCAAGTTCGGAAGGGGAAAGCGTTGACAGCACCGACAGCGCCACCTTGGCGCCAACCCCCTGGACATTGTTCTGCAGGAGGCGAAACCACTCCCGCTCCAGAGCGCTCTGGAAGCCGTAGAGGCGTATCATGTCCTGTCGCATATAGGTCTCTGTGAAGAGGGTGGCAGCACTGCCCACGTCCGGTAAGGAAGAGAGCGTGCGCGACGAGCAATATGCCACATAGCCTACCCCGCCCACATCGATGACGCAGTGATCCTCGCCGATTTCGTCGACGATGCCCTTGAGCTTTCCGATCATGGCTGGGATTCCAGGGCCAACCTTGCAGTGACGGACTGGCGATGATGGGCGTGGCAGACGGCAATTGCGATGGCATCGGCAGCATCATCCGTGTCAAAGCGTGCCTTGGGCAAGAGAACCTTCACCATCATGTGAATCTGCCTCTTTTCTCCGTGGCCGACGCCGATGACAGATTTTTTAACCGCGTTGGGCGCATATTCGGCTACCGGCAGGCCGGCTCGCGCTGGCACCAGCATGGCAATGCCGCGCGCCTGACCGAGCTTCAGCGTGGCTACGGCATCCCGGTTGACGAAGGTTGCCTCCACTGCCGCTTCGTGCGGCATGTGCGCGCTAAGGACCTCCGCAAGCCCGTCGTGAATCTGGCACAGCCGCGCCGCCAGTTGCGCCTTGTCGTCGGAACGCACTGTACCAGCCGCCACAAAGCGGAGCGAATTGCCGAGGGTATCCACTATCCCCCAACCCGTGCGCCTCAAACCTGGGTCTATGCCGATAATGCGAATCGTGCCTGCCATAGCGCTAGCATAGCGGGCGGCAGTTCCATTGCCACCACGCAACGCGGATGTCACGAGCGATGCGGTGCAAATTCAGCCTTCGCCGAAAGCCGTCTGCAAGAGCGTAATCTGATCCGACACGGGATTGCGGCTCAACGCCGGGTCGAAGCTGTCGCCCTGTTCCGACCCGTAGATTTCCGCATCCATACGGCGGACGAGCGCTTCAAGCCGCAGCGAACGCTTTACAAGGTCGCGGAACGCCTCAGGAAGATCCATCCAGCCAGGTGCGGACTCTTCGGCAGATGCCGTGTCCAGCCGCACCTTTGCCTTTTCAATGGCAACCTGCTCACGCGTCATTTCGCCCGAATTGGCAGCACGCTGAAGCAGCAGCCAGGATGCAAGCTGCATGAGACGCGTCGTCAAGCGCATGGATTCGGCCGCATAAAGCCCTGCGATGTTCCGCGGCAGCGCCCTTGCGGCAATTCGCCCCTCGCCGTCCAGATACTCCGCCGTTTCCTCGACCAGCCCCATCCCTTCGTCATAGAGCGGCTTGAACAGGGGAGAGAACACTCTGCGTTCTGCAAGCCTGATCATTGTTGCGCCACCCGTGGCTCCGGTCACCATTTCTGCTCCGCCTGCCATTCCGGCGTGCCTTCAAGCGCACGCCGCCAACCCGTTATCTTCGATGGCAGCAAATTGCGTCCGGCGGCGGCCGAACGCAAGCCCCTGCTTAACAGTAGGTTAACAGCAGAGCCGGCGCAAAAAAAGAGCCGCAGGCGGCGGCTCTCAGGAGTTTAACAGGGAGGCGTCAAACAGAATGGCTCCAGCCACTCGGTAAGATCCAGATCACTGGATAACACAGTTAACCCATATAAAGCTTAATGGACCCTTAACGAGGCAGAGCAACCGCGAAAAAACTCCTGTGGAAACAGGTTCGTCGCGACAGCCGGGCGGGCCCGCTCCGCGCTGGTACGCCAGCCGATCTTCCGATTCTTCCTCGTCGACCGGCTGCCCCCTCACCAGGCACCAATTCCATGCATGCCGTCATGGATCAGCTTGACGGAGATGACGAGCATCAGCCCGTACATGAGTGGATAGAAGACCTGCACACTCATCCGCCGGACCAGCCGCGCCCCCGTCAGTGTCGCGACTGGGGCTATCGGCATGAGGATGAGCGCAGCGACGAGATTCTCCGAATCAAGCTGTCCGAGGGCGAAATAGGGGATGAGCTTTACGGCATTGACGACGGCGAAGAAGATGACGCTGGTGCCCGTGAAAAGCACCGGATCGCGCTTCAGCGGCATCGCGTAGATCTGGTAGGGCGGCCCGCCGGCATGCGCGAGGAAACTGGTGAAGCCGGATACCGATCCCCAGAAGAACCCTTTGGCAGCGTGATGCTCGCTCACAGGCTCCCTGCGCCTGACCCTGCCGATCAGCCAGCGCATGAAGAAGAGCAGCGTGATCCCGCCGATGATGAGGCGCACATGGTCCGCGGTGACCACTGTAGCCGCCAGCCAGCCAATGCCGATGCCAAGCAAGGCTCCCGGAAGCATGATGCTGAGGAGCCGTACTTCAAATACCCCGCGCCAGGCCCAAAGAGAGACGATGTCCATGACGATCAGGATTGGCAGCATGATCGCAGCCGCTTGCACCGGCGCAACCACGAGCGCCATCACGGGAACGGAGAGTACGCCCAACCCGGCAAGGCCGCCCTTTGCCAGTCCGGAAAGGATGACCGCTGGGATTGCAGCCATATAGAAAAGTGGATCGGTGAGAATGGACATCATGATGAAAAGACCGCGTGCCGCCAAGCCATAGCCGTAGGCGCGCATCTTGGCGAGAGCTTGCCGCGCCAATTTCGAATCGGTCTTGTAGAGGCGCGGTCAGTTGTCTATGCCCAATTCAAACCGGAAACCGCCTTTACATATCGTTGGGCGAGGAAAGATGAGCGAAACGCCCGTACCAAATCGCTGCCGTGTCGTGCTGATTGCCCCGCCGATGGCCGGGGACTCCGTCGAGCGTGTCGGGGCGGCGCTTACAGGTGGCGATGTTGCCTCTTTGATTATTCCCGCATACTCGATGAACGAAGCGGATTTCCAGACCTACGCGGAGCAACTTACCCGGCGCGCGCAGGAGGTAGGCGTCGCCGTGATGGTTGCGGGAGAGCCGCGCATCGCCGCCCGCGTCCGCGCCGACGGCATTCATGTGGAAGCCTCCAAAGCCAAGTTGGGAGAGGTGATCGCGAAGTACCATCCGAAGATGATGGTTGGCTGCGGTGGCGCGAAAAGCCGCGACGATGCGCTCGAATTGGGCGAGGTCCAGCCGGACTACATCTTCTTTGGCCGCTTCGGATATGATGTGAAGCCCGAACCGCATCCGCGAAATATTGCTCTGGGGGAATGGTGGTCGCAGATGATCCGCATACCCTGCATTGTGCTTGCCGGTTCGCAGATTGCTTCTGTGGTGGAGGTCGCGCGGACGGGCGCCGATTTCGTTGCCTTGGGTGAAGCGGTCTTCGGTCCGGCGGTCCTACCCCAACGGGCCATCGGGGAGGCAAACGCATTGCTGGACCGTCACGCGCCCAGCTTCTCGGAAGCAGGCTCATGAAGGTGTTTCCGGCCGCGTTGCTGTGTCTAGCCGTGATGCTCGCAGGGGCTCAGGCTGCAGATGACAGCAAGGCTGGCCGGCCGACATCTCCCCTGTCGGCTGGGGAGCAGGCAATTGCCCCGGACCCTGCCCGCTTCGGCAAATTGCCGGATGCTGCATTCGGCGCTTTCCAACGCGGACATTATCTCACCGCGCTGGAGCTAGCCAGGCCGCGAGCCGAAGCGGGAGACCCGGCAGCACAGACGCTGATCGCGGAGATCCTTGCCCGCGGCCTCGGCGTCCGGCGCGACGTCGGAGAGGCGGCCAGATGGTATGCCCGGGCCGCGGAGCAGGGAGACCCCGAGGCTCAACTGCAATATGCGCTCATGCTGATCGACGGGCGGCTGGTGAAGAAGGATCGGGAGAAAGCTTTCGAGCTGATGCGGAGCGCCGCCGAGGCAGGCAAGCCGCTCGCCCAGTTCAACCTTGCGCAGATGCTTGTGGAGTCAGGCGCGGCGGCCGACGAGGCGGTCGCATGGTACGAGCGCGCCGCCAATGCGAACTTGCCTGACGCACAGTATGCTATGGCGCAGATTCTGGCGCTCGGGTTCGGAAGTAAGCGCCGGGACGAGGCGGCAGCCCGCGCCTGGCTGGAGCGGGCCGCTCGGCAGAACTACGATACCGCCCAACTCGACCTTGGCACCTGGCTGGTGGAAGGCCGCGGCGGCGAGCCGGACCCCGAAGCGGGTTTCGGCTGGCTGCAACGCGCTGCGGAAAGTGGCAACGTCGCCGCCCGTAACAGGCTTGCAAAGCTTTACCGGGCAGGAATCGGCACGGAAGGCGATCCGGTTCTCGCTGCGGCCTGGTATATCTCGGCGCGCCGGGCGGGCTTGAGAGACCCCGAAATGGAGGATTTCATGGCAGGGCTGACGGAAGAGCAGATCCAGGAAGCGCTGCGCGAGGCGAACGCGCTGCAGTAGTTCGCCGCAAAAAGGCAAAGCGCAGCGACACTCCAACCTGCCGTACTTCCTTCCCCCGCTCGACTTGCTTCGGCAACCATTTTGTGGTCTTGGAAGCGCCAGTTGAGCCGCCGAGCACGGCGTCGGAGAATCGGGACAGACAGTTATGAAGATCAACGGAAACGAAATCCGCCCCGGCTACGTCATCGAGCACAATGGCGGCCTCTGGGTTGCGGTCAAGACCAATCACGTCAAGCCGGGCAAAGGCGGCGCGTACAACCAGGTGGAACTGAAGAACCTGATCGACGGGACCAAGCTCAACGAACGTTTCCGCTCCGCCGAAACGGTGGAGAGGGTCCGCCTGGAGCAGAAGGATTTTACGTTCCTCTACGAACAGGGTGATTCCCTGGTCTTCATGGATTCCGAGACCTATGAGCAGCTCGAACTGCAAAAGGACTTTGTTGGCGACCGCGCGTCCTTCCTGCAGGACGGCATGACCGTGACGGTGGAACTTTATGAGGACAAGCCTATCGGCATTTCGCTGCCGCCGCAGGTCACGCTAGAGGTGGCCGAGGCAGATCCGGTGGTGAAGGGCCAGACAGCCGCTTCCTCCTATAAGCCCGCAGTGCTGGAGAATGGCGTGCGCATACTCGTGCCGCCTTTCATTTCAGCCGGAGAAAAGATTGTCGTCGACACGGACGAGATTACCTATCTAAGACGCGCCGACTGATGCATTTGAAAGGAACGGGTACCGCTCATGGCGCGTTCGGCCATCATCAATGTCATGGTCCAGGCCGCGATGAAGGCTGGCCGGTCGCTGGCCCGCGACTTTGGCGAGGTCCAGAACCTGCAAGTCTCACTCAAGGGGCCGGGTGATTATGTAACCCAGGCTGACCGCCGGGCAGAGGAAATTCTCTACACGGAGCTTTCGCGGGCCCGGCCCGGCTATTCCTTCCTGTTGGAAGAGCGGGGCGTGGTGGAGGGCGAGGATGCTCAGCACCGCTGGCTCGTAGACCCGCTGGACGGGACGACGAACTTTCTGCACGGGCTTCCTATCTTCTCGATCTCCATCGCACTCGAACGCCAAGGGCAGATCGTTGCCGGGGTGATCTACAATCCGGCGATGGACGAACTTTATACGGCCGAGCGCGGCGGCGGCGCATTCCTGAATGACAGGCGCATGCGGGTGGCAGCGCGCCGGGAGCTTTCCGATTGCGTGATCGGCACCGGCATTCCCCATCTTGGCCGGGGGCATCATGGCCGGGCACTGGTTGACCTGCGCAACGTGATGGCCGAGGTAGCGGGCATCCGCCGCTTCGGCTCAGCAGCGCTCGACCTTGCCTATGTCGCCGCAGGCCGCATGGACGGCTTCTGGGAAGACGGGCTGGAGCCCTGGGACCTGGCCGCCGGCATATTGATGGTGCGCGAGGCTGGCGGGTTCGTGACGGACCGCGCCGGCAAGCAGAATATGCTGGAGAACGGCTCCATCGTCGCCGGCAATGAAGCGCTCCACCGCGCCCTTCTCAAGACGCTGCAAAAACAGGCAGGCTGAACTCAACGCGAAAGATAGAGCCGGCCTGACTGCGCAATCGCCTCCAGTGTCTTTTCTGGCGGCGCCCAGTCGAACGCCTTCATGAATGGCGAGGGATCGAGGATCAGGTCGTCCAGCAGGGAGGTAGCGCTTGCGGTTGTCCCCGTCACCCGCGCAGCCAGGCGCAACATTCGCGCTGGCACAGGAAAAAGACGCGGCGGAAGGCCCATACCCGCCCTGAGGCTGGACAGGATTTCGGCAAGCGATACAGGCTCCCGATCGCTGATTTCATAGATGCCGCCTCCTTCGCCGCGCAGTCCTACTTCCAGCGCAGCCCCTATTGCGTGACAGAGATTGCCGACAGCAAGGAGTGAGCGGCGATTTGCCACCGCCCCGAACGGAAGGGGCAGCCCGCTAGCAGCGATGCGCTGCAGCCGCCGCCAGTTGCCCGGCGCGTCATGGCCATAGACCAGTGGCGGGCGAAGCACGATCGCGGTCCTGCCGCTACGCGCAAAGCGCAGGACATGCTCCTCGCCAGCACGCTTTGAGGCTCCATAGGTGGCCTCGTGTGGCGTCTTGGCTGCAGTGCGCGCGGCGATGCTGCTGACGAAAATCACAACGCCTACTCCCGCGGCCTTGCAAGCCTCTACCAGGGTCTGCGTACCCGCATCATTGACGGTGTAATAGTCACTTGCCGCCACTACCTTCCGGTGAGCCAGGCCCGCCAGATGAATGACCGCGTTCACATCTGCAAGGGCGTCTTCCCAGCGGGTCTCCGGCCCAATCTCGCCAATCGGTACGAACCGGGCTTCCGCCGAACGAAGACGCCTTCCCGCTTCCACGATGCGATGGCCGCTGGCGGCTAGTGCAGGCGCCAGATGACGTCCGACGAAGCCGGTCGAACCGGTCAAAAGGATCTGCGCCATGGTCTCGCCCTAAGGTTTATACAGGCCCTTTGGATTTTACCCTTCAGTGCGGTATTTCAATTTCGTCACAATTCCGTTTAGAGTCCGATCAGTTTCAGGCAAACCGAATTCGAGGAGCAGATGGCCTTGCTGAAATCCCTGCGGGCAGAGGAGCCGCTTGTGGAGGGCTTCGATCCGCGGCGCCTCTCACGTCCCCAGGTCTTCCTCTATTCGATGCTGATCTTCCTGGTACTGACTGCTTTCGTTGCAGCGGTACTCTATCGGCAGATTTCGGCAGCTTTCCAGAGCAATCCCGGTCTGAACGGGCTCATTCTCGGTGTTCTGGCTGTCGGCATCCTGATGGCGCTTGGGCAGGTGGTGCGGCTTTTTCGCGAGGTACGTTGGGTGAACTCCTTCCTGGCAGGAACTGATGCCCGCGAGCCGGTGCTGCTTGCCCCCATGAAGGCGCTGCTTAGCCGGTCATCCACCATGGCGCTGTCGCCAAGCTCCATGCGGTCGATCCTCGATTCCATCGCCACTCGGCTCGATGAAAGCCGCGACATCTCCCGCTACCTGATCGGCCTGCTCGTCTTTCTAGGTCTGCTTGGCACTTTTTGGGGCCTGCTTCAGACCATCGGCTCGATTGGCGATACGATCCAGTCGCTCGACCCTGCCTCGGGCGATGCCAATGACGTTCTCGATTCGCTGAAGGCAGGGCTTTCCGCTCCACTTGGGGGCATGGGCACAGCCTTCTCATCCTCGCTGTTCGGTTTGTCGGGATCGCTGATCCTCGGCTTTCTCGACCTTCAGGCAGGGCGCGCCCAGACCCGCTTTTATACCGAGCTGGAGAACTGGCTTTCCACAGTGACCGACCTCGGCTCCGACATCGCCGACAGCGCGCGCAACGGCACTTCGGAAGAATTGCGGGCCCTTGCGGATCGGCTACGCACCATGCAGGAGACGGGAACAAGCAACCCACGCACGGCAGCCGCCATGGCCTCGCTTGCGGAGGGCATTTCCGGCCTGGTGAAGAGCATGCGCCAGGAGCAACAGATGATGCGCGACTGGGTGGAGGCCCAGGCTGCTGAACAGAAAGCGCTCCGCGAGACGCTCGACAAGATCGCTACATCTTTGAAGAACCGGGAAAATAGCTGATGGCGCTTGCACGCGCTCGTCGCCGCGAAAGGAGTGTTGATTACTGGCCAGGCTTCGTTGACGCGCTGGCGACGCTTCTGCTTGCCATCATGTTCCTGCTGTCAGTCTTCGTACTGGCACAGTTCCTCCTCAGTCAGGAGATCACCAGCCGCGACGCAGTGCTGGACCGCCTCAACGCGCAGATCAACGAACTGACGCAGCTTCTGGCTCTGGAGCAGGCCAATGTGCAGGACGCAGAAGACGAACTTGCGACGTTGCGGGCCTCGCTTGCACAGGCGGAGGCAGAGCAGTCGCGGCTTCAGCAGCTTTTAGCCAGCGGAGCGGGGCAGAGCGAAGTGGCGGCGGAACGTGTTGGCCGGCTCACGGGCGAGTTGGAGGAGGAACGGCAAATCAGCCAGCGCGCCCTCTCGCAGGTAGAGCTGCTGAACCAGCAGATTGCCGCACTTCGGCAACAGATAGCTGCGCTTGAAGGTGCGCTCGAAGTTTCTGAACAGCGCGACCGGCAGGCCAATGCCAAGATCGCGGATCTAGGACGCAGACTGAACATCGCGCTCGCACAGCGGGTGCAGGAGTTGAACCGCTACCGCTCGGATTTCTTCGGCCGCTTGCGCGAAATCCTTTCCGATCGCGAGAACATCCGCATCGTCGGCGACCGCTTCGTGTTCCAGTCGGAGGTGCTGTTTGCCTCGGGGGCAACGGAGATCAACCCACGCGGCCGCGAGGAAATGCAAAAACTTGCCGGCGCGATCCTGGAATTGCAGCAGGAGATTCCCCCGGAAATCAACTGGGTGCTGCGCGTGGACGGACACACGGACGACGTGCCATTGTCCGGCACCGGGCGCTTTCGCGACAATTGGGAGCTTTCGGCAGCCCGCGCAATAGCTGTGGTGAAGTTCCTGATCGAAAACGGCGTTCCTGCCGAGCGGCTCGTTGCGGCTGGCTTTGGCGAATATCAGCCGCTCGACATGAGCGGCACGCTGGAAGCCCGTGCCCGGAACCGACGAATCGAGCTGAAGCTGACGGAGCGGTAGGATGGCCCTACGCGGCGCCTTGCTGGATCGTGCAGCATCTCATGAAACGATGCAACGATCATGAGGCGAAATGCGGGTCGGAAAACCGCTATCGACCTTTTCTCGAACTAGAAATCAGTTGCCATCCCCTTCACTTCCCAGTCGCCGAAGCGGACAGGGTCGGGACCCTCCCGGCCACCGATTTCCCGCGGCCGTGAAACTGCCTCTGCCCGGCTCCGCCGCTCCTCCGCCTCCTTGAGCGCCCTGAGCGCCGCAGGGGGCAGAGCCTTTTTACGGGGGGCTGTTTCAGCCTCTTTCTGTGAGGTTTGTTCCATTGTCTTTTCGCCGGACTTTATTGAATAAACAGTGTCGACCTCCCATCATAATAGGCAAGTCATGCGCCGAATCACAGACAGGAACGGCGCGAAATTACGGCAGCCGATGACGGGCAGCCGTGCTTTGGAGTCAGTGGCATGAACGTGATTCGCACCGCGATGCTTCTTGCATTCATGACCGCCCTCTTCATGGGGGTGGGCTACCTTATCGGCGGCACGGGCGGGATGACCATCGCCTTCGTGATTGCCGCGGCCATGAACCTGCTCAGCTACTGGAACGGCGACAAGCTGGTGCTCCGCATGTACAATGCACGCGAGGTGGACGAGCGTTCCGCGCCCGAATTCTACCGGATCGTGCAGAACCTGGCCGCGCGGGCTGGGCTTCCCATGCCGCGCGTCTACATCATCGACAATCCACAGCCCAACGCATTTGCAACGGGTCGCAACCCGCAGAACGCGGCCGTAGCCGCCACGACCGGCCTGCTTCATCGTCTGTCGCCCGAAGAGGTGGCCGGCGTCATGGCGCACGAACTGGCGCACGTGCAGAACCGCGATACGCTCACCATGACGATCACTGCTACGCTCGCCGGCGCGATCTCGATGCTCGCCAATTTCGCCCTTTTCTTCGGCGGAGGGCGGGATAACAACAACAACCCCTTGGGATTTATCGGCATCCTTATCGCGATGATCGTTGCCCCGCTCGCGGCCATGCTCGTCCAGATGGCCATCAGCCGCACGCGCGAATATGCAGCGGACCGGCGCGGCGCGGAAATCTGCGGTCAGCCGCTGTGGCTTGCCTCCGCCCTCAGCAAGATCGCCCGCAGCACACGTCAGATCGTCAATCCGGATGCGGAACGAAATCCGGCTACCGCACATATGTTCATCATCAATCCCCTATCCGGCCAGAACATGGACAATCTCTTCTCCACGCATCCCGATACGGAAAACCGGATTGCTGCGCTCCAGGTTATGGCAAGGGAGGCAGGAATGTCCGCGCCTACCTCCTTTAACGCTGATGAGCCGGGCGCGTTTGGCCCGTGGGGTTCAAGAGGTGCCCGCACGCGCCGGGGCCCGTGGTCGTGAAGACTGCACAAAAGCGCCGCCACACCTCTCAATCGCCGTATGCCGCGCCATCGGCCAACGCGAACAAGGCCGGTCTGGAGCCGCGCCGCGTCGCCACGCGATTGCTGGCTGCCGTCATCGATCGCCGCACACCGCTGGACGCGCTGACGGACGGCGAACATGGACATCCGCAGTTCCTCGCCCTGCCGCCGCGCGACCGTGCGCTTGTCCGGGCGATACTGGCGAGCGCATTGCGCCACCGCCGCACCATCGAGAAGCTGATCGTCGATAAGCTGGAGCGTTCCTTACCCCCGAACGCTCAGGCACTTTCACACATACTGCATGTGGGAGCAGCGCAGATCCTGTTCCTTGACGTTCCTGACAGCGCCGCAGTCGACCTTGCGGTGACCCAGGCGAAGGCCGACCCGCGGGCGCGGCGGTTTTCCGGTCTCGTAAACGCCGTGCTGCGCAACATTGTCCGCAGCAAGGACGGCGAACTGGAAAGAGCGCTGGCAGAGACCCGCGACGCGCCCGGATGGTTCATCGAACGGCTGGAGGCCGCCTATGGGTCAGCCCAGACGGATGCCATACTCGAAATGCACCGGCGGGAGCCTCCGGTCGATTTCACGATGAAGTACGATCCGCCGGTCTGGGCGCAGCGACTAGGCGGGAGGGTGCTTCCCAACGGCTCCGTGCGCGTCGAGCGTCTCCAGGCGCCCGTTCCCGAACTTCCGGGCTTTGACGAGGGCGTGTGGTGGGTACAGGACGCCGCTGCAAGCCTGCCGGCGCGACTGCTGGGCAATGTGGCCGGTCTTGCCGTTGCCGATCTTTGCGCGGCGCCTGGCGGCAAGACGGCACAGCTTGCCCTTGCAGGCGCGAAGGTGACTGCCGTGGACCTTTCGGCAAGCCGGTTGCGTCGGCTAAGCGCAAATCTTGACCGACTGGGTCTTCAAGCCACCATCGTGCAGGCTGACCTTCTAAAATGGCAGCCAGACAGCCTTTTTGACGCGGCCCTGCTCGATGCCCCCTGTTCTTCCACCGGTACTGTCCGGCGCCACCCCGATGTGCCGTGGACCAAGAGCCCGGACGACATTGCGCGGCTGGCCCAACTACAGCGGGAACTGCTGGGCCGCGCGCTTGATCTCGTCCGGCCGGGCGGGATTGTCGTCTTCTCGAACTGCTCGCTCGACCCTTCCGAAGGCGAGGTGCTTGTGGAACGGATGCTGGCGGAAAGGTCAGATGCCGCGCTCGATCCGATTCGGGCAGAAGAATTACCAGGCGCAGGGCATTTCGTGACGGACCGTGGGTTTCTTCGGACAACGCCAGCCGAACAAAGCGGGACGGAGCACCTGGGCGAGGTAGACGGCTTCTTTGCAGCCCGTCTGCAACGTAAGGTATAAGTCGGCGCATATTTGTTCTTCGCATAAACTTTTGAATCAATTAGACTCTGCCGCGGGAACCTCCTCGCGGCTTTGTGAGGACTCACCTTAGCTTACAGGTATTGCAATGCAGGCCAGCGGCTTAAGCCCGCTTCTATGGGATCTTGCGGCACGTCAGGCGTGGCGGCGCCTTCGCCGTCGCTTGCGGGCGGGACCAGCCTATCGGTGGCGCTATTCCGGGCGCACGCCGGAGCGCCTGTTGATAGCCCCTCCCGACCTCCGGCTGGCCGATCCGGAAACGGCGCGCGAGATATATAATGGCCGTTTTCTGCTTGGCGGTCACCTGGTGGAAACAGGTGGCGAATCACCTTTCCTTCTGGACATTGATCACGCCTTCTGGCTAGAGGAACTGCACGGCTTCCGTTGGCTGCGCCACCTGCATGCGGCGCAGACGGAACTGGCGGCAGCGAATGCACGCGCGCTGGTATCAGACTGGATCACCCTGCATGGGCGCCGCATTTCAGGACTTGCCTGGCATCCGGCCGTCACCGCACGCCGCCTTATCGCCTGGCTTCAGCATTCAGCCATCGTGCTGCAGGGGGCCGACCTTGCCAGCTATCGGCAGTATCTGAAGATGCTTGCCGTCCAGGTGCGCTACCTTCGCTCCGTTACAGGCGAAATGCCGGATGGGGAGGAGCGGCTGCGAGCGCGAACCGCCCTTGCTTTCGCCGCCCTGTCGCTACCCACCTCCCCCTCAGCGTTGCGGACGGCCACACGCCACCTCAGCACCGAATTGGACCGGCAGATTCTGCCCGATGGTGGCCACATCTCGCGCAACCCGCGCGTGATATTGGAACTGCTGGCCGACCTTCTCCCGCTGCGGCAGACCTATGCAAATCAGGCCGAGGCGCCGCCGCCAGCCCTTGTCGGCGCTGTTGAGAGAATGCTGCCTGCGCTGCGCTTCTTCCGCCATCGCGATGGGAGCCTTGCCCGCTTCAACGGCATGGGCGTGACGACACACGATCGCGTTGCGGCAATCCTCCGACATGACGATACCGGGGGCGCACCGCTCTCCCACGCACGGCATTCAGGCTATCAGCGGCTTTCCATGGGCAGCACCACCGTCATTGCTGACACGGCTGCGCCGCCACCGCTTGAGCTTTCCAACATGGCGCATGCGGGCTGTCTTTCGTTCGAGCTTTCCTCTGGCCGCAATCAGTTCATCGTCAATTGCGGCGTGGACAATCTAAGCGGTGAGGCTTACCGCCCCCTCGCTCGTGCAACCGCAGCCCATTCCACCGCGACGCTCAACGATACGTCCCAGGCCCGATTCGCCCTCCCGGCAGGCTGGGACGATTGGGTAGGGACCCCCTTGGTAAGCGGCCCTCGCCAGGTGGAGTGCCGCCGGGAGGATGCCGCAGACGCGCAAGGCTTCGTTGCAAGCCACGACGGCTACGTCACGCGTTTCGGGCTGATCCACGAACGCAAGCTCACGCTTACGCAAGGGGGCGCCCTTCTTCAGGGCGTCGACCGTTTCATTCAGCCTCCAGATAGCCCTCCGGCAAGACCCGCTTCCGCAGCCATCCGGTTTCACATCCACCCTGACATCCAGGTTTATCGAGACGATGCAGGTATGCTCATCCTTGCCGGCGACGTTACCGACACTTGGGTCTTCTCTTGTTCCGGAGTCGAGCCAGTGGTGGAGGAATCGATCTTTTTCGCCGCCGTCGCCGGACCATGCCGCAGCCGCCAGATCGTCCTGCATTTCAGGACGTCGGACCGAGCGGAAGTGAACTGGCAGCTCTCGCGCACGCATAGTTTTGCAGAGAGTGTCTGAGCCCATACCAAGGGCTTCCGGCTTGGCGCTCCCCTATGCTAGAGCGGCGCCTCAGGCTCAGCCTGAGCCGCTATAGTGTCCTTACTATGCGGGGTTTGCACCAGGACAGGCCGCTCGGCCTGCCGCACGTTCTGCCTAAGAGGAAAGCATGGCCGTCAACGCGAAGAATATTCCTGCACCCGACCTCGTTCCCGTCCGAAGGGCGCTGATTTCCGTGTCCGACAAGATCGGCATCATCGAATTCGCGGCAGCACTTTCCAAGAGCGGGGTGGAGTTGGTCTCTACTGGCGGGACCGCAGCAGCCTTGTCCGGCGCGGGACTTCCGGTGCGCGATGTCTCAGAGATTACGGGCTTTCCCGAGATCATGGATGGGCGGGTGAAGACATTGCATCCAGCCATCCACGGAGCACTTCTTGGCATCCGGGACGATGCCGAGCATCGCGAAGCAATGGAAACCTATGGAATCCATTCTATCGACCTTGTCGTGATCAATCTCTATCCCTTTGAGGAGGTGCGGTTTGGCGGCGGCGACTATCCAGCGATTGTGGAGAATATCGACATTGGCGGCCCTGCCATGCTGCGGGCGGCCGCGAAGAACCATGCCTATGTGGCCGTAGTCACCGATCCAGCCGACTATGACAGGGTACTTACTGGCCTGAAGGAAAACGACGGTGCGGTATCCTACCGGCTGCGCCAGGAGCTTGCCGCAAAAGCCTATGCACGCACGGCAGCCTATGATGCCGCTATTTCGCAATGGTTTGCGGAAAGCCTCAGCATAGAGCAGCCGAAATGGCGCGCCTTCGGCGGCAGGCTTGCCGAGGTAATGCGTTACGGCGAGAACCCTCACCAGCAGGCCGGCTTCTATCTTACGGGCGAGAAGCGCCCGGGCGTGGCGACGGCACGGCAGGTGCAGGGCAAGCAGTTATCCTACAATAACATCAACGACACCGATGCCGCTTTCGAGCTCGTTTCCGAGTTCGACCCGCAAGGCACCGCGGCCGTGGCTATTATGAAGCACGCCAATCCTTGCGGCGTCGCTGAAGGCGCCAGTCTGGCGGAAGCCTATGCCAAGGCGCTAGCCTGCGATCCGGTTTCCGCTTTCGGAGGCATCGTCGCAGTCAACCGTGCGCTCGATAGGGAAGCGGCGGAAGAGATCGCCAAGATCTTCACCGAGGTCATCATTGCGCCCGATGCGACGGAGGAAGCCCAAGCGATCATCGCGGCCAAGAAGAACTTGCGCCTCCTGCTTACCGGCGGGATAGCCGACCCCCGCGCCCCGGGCCTTTCGGCCAAGACCGTTGCGGGCGGCTTGCTTGTGCAGTCGCGCGACAACGGGGTAATCGATGATCTGGAACTGTCGGTGGTGACCAGGCGTGCCCCGACGGAGAGCGAAATGGCGGACCTGAAATTTGCCTTCCGTGTGGCCAAGCACGTGAAGTCGAATGCAATCGTCTACGCGAAAAATCTTGCCACGGTGGGTATCGGCGCAGGACAGATGAGCCGCGTCGATTCCGCCCGTATTGCCGCGCGCAAGGCAGAGGACGCCGCGCGGGCGGCAGGGCTCGATGCACCCTTGACAAAAGGCTCCGTGGTAGCTTCAGACGCGTTCTTTCCGTTCGCCGATGGGCTGCTATCGGCGGTCGAGGCCGGTGCCACCGCAGTCATCCAGCCCGGCGGCTCCATGCGCGATAACGAGGTGATCGCGGCGGCGGACGAACATGGCGTTGCCATGATCTTCACGGGAATGCGCCACTTCCGGCACTGAGCGCCAGCAGCCGGTGCAAAGCGCGCGTTAATTCCGATCCTCTGGGAAGACGGGCAACGGCATGAAGTCAACGCCATCCTCGGCAAGCGATCTTACTTCTTCCGCCGTTGCTTCACCATAGATGCCCCGCGGCTCTACCTCGCCGAAGTGGATCTTGCGCGCTTCCTCAGCAAAGCGCTCGCCGACGTAATCGGCGTTCTCTCGTACCTTCTGCGCCAAAGCCCTCAGTTGTACAAGCGCTTGCTTCTGTTGCTCGCTCATGGCCAGAGTGACGGGCTCCATTCTTTTTGAGCCGGTCGAAATTGCTGGCGCCATCAACGCCTTCTCTACTTCGTTGGAGCCGCAATTGGGGCAGGAGATCAACTTACGTTGTTTCTGTGCCTCGAAGTCTTCGCCGCTGCGGAACCAGCCTTCGAATTCGTGCTCGTTTTCGCAAATGAGACCGAAGCGGATCATGGCGTCGCCACTCCAGCAAACGACTTCACTTCATTCACGGTAAAATCCTGCGCATTCTTGAGGTTGGGTACCTTCCGTCGGGCTTCCTGCGACGCCCGCAGATCGATTTTTGCATAAACGACTCCCGGCTCATCACCCTGCGCTTCTGCGACGATGCGCCCCCATGGGTCGACGATCAGCGAGTGACCATAGGTCTTGCGTCCATCCTCATGCAGGCCACCCTGCGCAGCCGCAACGAGCCAAGCTCCATTCTCGATAGCCCTCGCCCGGATCAGAACATGCCAGTGCGCCTCACCGGTCTGACGGGTGAAAGCCGAAGGGACCGTCAATAGCTGGGCGCCCGCCAAGGCCTGTGCCTGGAAGAGCTGCGGGAACCTGAGATCGTAGCAGATGGCAAGTCCCATACGTCCGAACGGAAGGTCTACGACAACGCTCTCGCCGCCCGCTGCGTAGGTTGCCGACTCGCGCCAGCTTTCGCCATTGTCGAGGTTCACATCGAACATGTGGATCTTGTCATAGGTGGCGATGCGTCCGCCATCCGGCCCGAAGAGGAAGGCGCGGTTTGCCACCTTTCCTTCCGGAAGGGCAATCGCCGTGGAACCCAGATGCACGAAGAGCGACAGCTCCCTCGCCAATGCGGAGGCTTTCAGCACAAGCGGATCGTCTGCTTCATCGTGGATGCGTTCCATGAGCGCCTCGCGGCTGCGCACGAGCACGCCGGTCATTTCCGGACTCTGGACATAGGCTGCGCCCTTGCTTGCAGCCTCACGCACCAGATCCTCGAACGCACGAAGATTGGCTGCGGGGTCCTGGCCCGAGCGCATCTGCAATGCAGCAACGTGAAGAATGTTCATGCGCTTGCTTCCTCAAGGAGAGCGTCGAGCCTACCCTCTCTTTCCAGCGCGTGCAGTTCGTCCGATCCGCCGACATGAATGTCGCCAATGAAGATTTGCGGGAACGTCGCGCGTCCGCCGGAGCGGTTGATCATCTCCTGGCGCAATTCACGGGAAAAGCTGGCATCATGCTCGGTATAGGCGACATTCTTCCGTTCCAGAAGGCGCTTTGCAGCGGCGCAATACCCGCACCCCATGCGCGTATAGATCGTCACATTTGCCATTTTGTCTTCCTTGGGTTCACGCCGCTATATAGTTATCCTGCCTTTCCGACGCAAAGGCTCCGGGGAGTACCCGTGCGAAGGTCAACACATCGGCAGAGCGCGCTCCGGCACGCCTCAGCGCCCGCACGGCTGCCTTGACTGTAGCGCCGGTGGTATAGACGTCGTCGATCAATATGATGTTGCGGTCCTTCACCGAGGCTTCCTGCTTCACAGGAACTTGAAAAGCGCCGCGCACATTTGCCTCGCGTTCGCGCATGCCAAGGCCAACCTGCTGGCGTGTAACGCGACGGCGCACAAGAAACTCCGGCCGGTAATCGAGTTCGGTGAGCCGCGCGAAGGCGCGCGCAAGCTCTGCCGACTGATTGAAGCGGCGGAAAAAGAAGCGGCGATGATGCAGCGGCACCGGTACGACGCAATCAGCATCCGCCACCAACTCACCTGCTGCGCGCAGCATCCAGCGCGCCATCCATGGAGCAAGATCGGTCCTATCAGCGAATTTCAGGCCCTGGGCCATGCGTTTTGTCACGCCGCCATAGATCACTGCCGCCCGCGCCCTGTTGAAGGGAGGCGGATCGGCTATAGCTTCACCGGAAAGGAAGCCGTCGCCCATATCGTGCTCAAAGGGTGTACCCATGACAGGGCACCAGGGCGGTTCCAGAAACCGGACGTCCGGCCAGCATTCCGTACACAGCGTGCCTGGAGCGGTGACGAGGTTGCGGCAGCCGAGGCAGGCCGGCGGGAACAGCAGCCGCGCCGGCCACTCCCGAACCGCAGCGCCGACTGCCCGAAAAAGTCGCATGCTTGCTCCGCCCATCCTGAGCACCCATCTTTGCCCTCTGTAGCATTTTGTGCCATTGCGCGCACCGGAAGGAAAGTGCCTGCCCATGGAACCCATTTTCGATTCGTCTCTGCTGTTGGCCCGGAAATGGCGCGCGCTCTCAAGAGGTGAGGAAGGCTCCGATTTCCTGATGCGCCGGACGGCGGAAGAACTGGCCGAACGCCTGGCAACCGTTGAGCGCCGCTTCAAGCATGCGGCCACGCTGTTCTGCCTGACCGCCCATGCTGCCGATGCCTTGCGGGAGAGCGGAAAAGCCGAAAAACTGTTGCGGGTCGAGAATGATGAGCGCCTGCTTTCCGGGCCCTATGAAGGCATTGCCGCACCTTATGAAACCGTACCGCTTGCGACGGAAAGCCTGGACCTTGCTGTCAGTCTTCTAACGATGCAGGAGATGAATGACCTGCCGGGGCTTCTTGTCCAGATCCGCCGCGCGCTCAAACCGGATGGCCTTTTTCTTGGCGCCATGGCAGGCGCGGGCACTCTGCAGGAGTTGCGTCAGAGCCTGCTTGAAGCTGAGATGGAGCTGAGCGGCGGGGCGAGCCCTCGTATAATTCCTTTTGTCGATGTGCGGGACGCGGGCGCCCTTCTTCAGCGCGCCGGCTTTGCCCTGCCCGTTGCCGATATAGAGCCCGTCACGGTGCGCTACCCGACCATGTTCGAGCTCATGCGCGACCTGCGTGCCATGGGCGCGACGAATTCGTTGATGGAACGCAGCCGGCGGCCTGCGACACGCAGCCTTTTTCTGCGCGCGGCGGAAATTTATCGCGAACGCTTCTCCGATCCTGACGGACGCATTCGCGCGAGTTTCAACATCGTGTGGATGTCCGGCTGGGCACCGCATGCTTCGCAGCAGAAGCCGCTCAGGCCTGGCAGCGCCAAAGTTTCCCTGAAGACCGTTCTTTCTCCCGGCACCGGAGACTGAAAGCCACAGGCAGCGGGCATCAGCGCCCAGCGGCAGTCACCTCTTCGGCAACATTGTCGAAGGTGTCACCCATTACCCGGCCGAGCTGCGAGACGGCCATGACAATCGCCAATACGAGAAAGCCTGCAATTAAGGCGTGTTCGAGGGCGACAGCCCCGTGCTTTGCGTGGAGTAGTTCTTTAAACATGGATGCCTCAAATCAACCTTCAGAATGATGCACCGACCGATAAAAATCTATTAACGCGCCCGCGCCGCTCAACAGGAACCGGAATGCCTTCCCGTGCTGTCGATAATACAGACCGCTTCCGGCGCAGGCTGCAGGACGCTGCGGCGAATGGTGAAGATTTGACCGCGACGGTTTGCAACTGAGCCTGTGGCTAGCGAATCGATTCCGGCACCCACCGCAACATCGTCTTGTGACGCCCTTTCGAGAATCGGGGTGAGCACAAGTGCCAGTGCTACTGCTGCAGAGCCGAACAGAAGCGCGATCCTCAGGAGCCCCATACCCGCATGACCAAGACTAGGCCAGCCATCCCGGGTCCTCGACGCCCCTTCGAACCTTGAATCCATAATCCCCTCCAGCAACGCCGGTACATCCCCGCCCCGGATAAGATTTTCACATTCGGCTAAATGAAGATTTAATGTTGCAGCCAGCGTCAGAGTAAATCAACCAAAAAGGGAATTAGCGGCTCATCTGCAAGCGGCATGGGAAAATCACGCAGCCTTCCCGGCCGTACCCATTTTATAGCCTGTCCCTCATGCGGACGCGCTATTCCCTGGAAACGCCGGCAGACAAAAAGCGGCATGAGCAGGTGGAACTCTTCATAGGTGTGGCTGGCGAATGTTAGCGGCGCCAGGCATTCTGCCTTGGTCTCAATGCCCAGTTCCTCGCGTAGTTCGCGGATTGCCGTTTCTTCAGGCGTCTCGCCCGGCTCGACCTTGCCGCCCGGAAATTCCCACAGACCCGCCATGGGCTTGCCTTCCGGCCTTTGTGCGATCAGCACACGGCCATCCGCATCGACGAGTGCACACGCGGCCACTATGAGCATTGGTTTGGGCGCGTTTCCCATCTAGCGCTCCTTGGGCGGCTGCCGATAGTGATACTGGTAGACGTCTTCAAAGCCTAGCGAGCGATAAAGATTGCGCGCTGGCTCGTTGGTGTCATGCACCTGCAGCCAGGCGATGGTTGCGCCCCGCAGATACGCCCATTTCAGCGCTGAAAGCAGGACACGGCGCCCATAACCCTTGCAGCGGTGCGGTTCTGCGGTCGACAGTTCAAAAATGCCTGCAAGTGCGCCGTCATGCACGCAGATGGCGGCGGATACGGGCCGGTCATCTTGCTCCAGCACGAAAAGCCCCTTTTCCGGCTTGATCGCGCCGACCACCTCGGCAAAACCGGAACGAAGCTCCGGCGCATAATCGTGCACCCTGAAGGCTGCCGCGATGAAGCGGTCCAGGTCCTTCAGCGGTATCTGGTCCATCGCATCGCCGACGATTTTCTCACTGAGCGAAAGCCGCATCACGGTCGATGATTTGACGCTCAACCAGCCTTCGGCATCCAGATACGCCGCAATGGACGTGGCGGCAAGCGGTGTCAGACGGAAGGTGAGAGGTCTATCGAAGGCGTTGAAACGCTGTGCTGCCCGCTCGATCCGACCTGGCAGGTCGCGGGTATCGCCGGGATCGAGCGGATTGACCGAATTGAGCCTGTAGGAGGGATGACCCTTCGTCAGGCGCACCGCCCATGTGCCATCATACAGGACCGAGCCAGCCGGCCACGCGCGGAAGCCTGCCGCCTCGAACCTGCGTATGGCCGCCAGCCGTTCGATGGTTTCGTTCAAGCAGTCAACTCCTGTAATCGCCGTTGATGGCGACATATTCCTTGGTGAGATCGCATGTCCAGACCGTGGCCTTTCCACGGCCGATCCCAAGATCCACCCGGATGTCGATCTCGTCGCGTTTCATATAGTCCGACACCTGCTCCTCGGAATAGGAAGCATCACGCTCGCCCTGATGCGCAACACGGAAATCGCCGAACCATATGGCAAGCAGGTCGCGATCTGCTGGCTCACCAGCCTTGCCGACAGCCATGACGACGCGTCCCCAATTTGCATCCTCCCCGGCAATCGCTGTCTTGACCAGCGGCGAATTGGCGATGGCAAGCGCAACGCGCTTGGCCGAGCGTGCCGACCGAGCACCTGTTACGGTCACTTCTATCTGTTTGCGCGCACCTTCGCCGTCACGCACCACTTGCAGCGCCAGCGCCTTCAGGAGCCGGTTGAGCGCCCGGCGGAACGGCACGAGGCGTGGATCCTTAGCATCCGTTATGTATGGCGCTCCCCGGGCGGCGGCCTTGCCGGTGGCAAACAGCATCAGGGTGTCGCTTGTGGACGTATCGCTGTCGACGGTGATCGAGTTGAAAGTCTTGCCGACGCCGCTGGCAAGAAGCTCCTGCAACACGGGCGCGGCGATTGGCGCGTCGGTTGCGACGAAGGAGAGCATGGTGGCCATGTCCGGCGCAATCATGCCTGCACCCTTGGCGATGCCGTTGATCGCCACCTCTGCCTCTCCCAGTTGGACCGTGGCCGTTACCATCTTCGGATAGGTGTCTGTGGTCATGATGGCCCGCGCCGCCTCATCCCAGGCGCCGGGCACGGCGTCCCTTACGAGATCCGCCAGCAGGTGGGAGAAGCGTCCTGCGTCCAGCGGTTCACCGATAACGCCCGTGGACGCGAGGAATACCTCGCCTTCAGTCGCGCCCACCGCGCGCGCAGCCGCTTGCGCCGTCAATTCCGTGGCCGTGCGCCCCTTGCGCCCTGTAAATGCGTTGGCATTGCCGGAATTCACCACCAGGATGCGGGCCTTGCCTCGGGGAAGATTGTCACGGCAAAACTCGACCGGGGCCGATGGACATTTCGATTGCGTGAAGACACCGGCCACGGCCGTGCCTTCATCGAACACCATCACCATCAGATCCTTGCGGTTCTTGTACTTTATGCCGGCTTCGACGGCGGCAATGCGCACGCCCTCCACTTCGGGCATTCTGGGGTAACGTTTCGGCGCGAGCGGCGAGACGGCAGTGGACATGGGGGTTTCCAACAAAGAGAGGACATTTCTGCTCGTCTGCCTCATAGCGTGTCTCAAGGCAAGCCCGCGCCCGGCTTCCGCGCAGAGGATTTGCAATGCCGCGAAGGCTTGCCCCCCAAGGTCTTTTACTCGGCAAGCCGCGTCCCCATATGACGTTATAAGTATTACGGTTTAGCGCGCTCTCTTTCGCGGTTGTCAAAAAACCTGTATGAGCGCGGCAAAGAAAAATTGCGGGCGGCAACCCGGCAGAGCCCCGTCATCTCAGAAAAGCGACCTATGAAACTGCGCAATATTGCGATTATCGCCCATGTCGATCATGGGAAAACCACCCTCGTCGATGCGCTGCTCAAGCAGTCCGGCTCCGTGCGCGACAATCAGCGCGTGGACGATCGCGTTATGGATTCCAGCGATCTGGAAAGGGAGCGCGGCATCACCATCCTTGCAAAAGCCACTTCCGTCACCTGGAAAGATGTGCGTATCAACATCGTGGATACGCCGGGTCACGCGGATTTCGGCGGCGAGGTAGAGCGTATTCTCAACATGGTGGACGGTGCCGTTCTCCTCGTAGATTCCGCCGAAGGCCCCATGCCTCAAACCAAATTCGTGGTCGGCAAGGCGCTGAAGGTGGGATTGAAGCCCATCGTTGCGGTCAACAAGATCGACCGGCCGGACGCTCGCCCCGACGAGGTGATCAACGAGGTCTTCGATCTTTTCGCCGCCCTCGATGCCACCGATGAGCAACTCGATTTTCCAATCCTCTACGGCTCCGGCCGCGACGGCTGGATGAACTTCGATCCCGCCGGCCCGAAGGATGAAGGGCTTGCCCCACTTTTCGATCTTGTGCTCAGGCACGTGCCCGAACCGAAGGTCGAGGAAGGTCCGTTCCGCATGATCGGAACCATCCTCGAAGCCAATCCTTTCCTTGGGCGTATCATCACCGGACGCATTGCCTCCGGCACCGTCAAGCCGAATCAGGCGGCGAAGGTACTTTCACGCGACGGTTCGCTTCTGGAACAGGGGCGCATTTCAAAGATCCTCGCCTTCCGGGGGCTCGATCGGCAGCCGATTGACGAGGCCCATGCAGGCGACATCGTTGCGATCGCGGGTCTTTCAAAAGGCACCGTCGCAGACACCTTCTGTGATCCATCCGTCAGCCAGCCGATGGAAGCACAGCCGATTGACCCGCCGACCGTCACCATGAGCTTCATGGTGAACGACTCTCCTCTTGCCGGCACTGAGGGTGACAAGGTGACGAGCCGCGTCATCCGCGAGCGTCTGCTGAAGGAAGCGGAGGGCAATGTCGCGCTGAAGGTCGAAGAGTCGGCGGACAAGGATTCGTTCTTTGTCTCCGGGCGCGGTGAATTGCAGCTTTCGGTTCTGATCGAAGCGATGCGGCGCGAAGGCTTCGAGCTTGCAGTCTCAAGGCCGCGCGTCGTGATGAAGAATGACGAGGATGGCCAGCTTCTCGAACCCGTCGAGGAGGTCGTCATCGATGTCGACGAGGAGCATGCCGGCGTCGTCGTGCAGAAGATGTCGGAGCGCAAGGCCGAAATGGTGGAGCTCAAGCCTTCCGGTGGTAACCGCCAGCGGCTGGTCTTTCTTGCGCCAACGCGAGGATTGATCGGCTATCAGTCGGAGTTGCTCACCGATACGCGGGGCTCCGCCGTCATGAACCGTCTCTTCCATGAATATCAGCCCTATAAGGGCGAGATCGAAGGACGGGTCAACGGGGTTCTCATTGCCAACGAACCGGGCGAAGCTGTGGCCTATGCTCTCTGGAACCTGGAGGACCGCGGGCCGATGATCATCGATCCCGGCGTGAAGGTCTATCAGGGCATGATTGTCGGAATACACAGCCGGGACAACGACCTTGAAGTGAATGTTCTGAAAGGCAAGAAGCTTTCCAACGTTCGGGCGGCGGGCAAGGATGAGGCGGTAAAGCTTACGCCACCGGTCCGCATGACGCTGGAGCGCGCGCTTGCCTGGATCCAGGATGACGAACTCGTCGAAGTCACGCCCAAATCGATTCGCCTGAGAAAGCTCTATCTCAACCCGCACGAGCGCAAGCGCTTCGAAAAGCAAAGGATGGCGGGCGCTGCATAGAATTTACAGCGTCTCGTCGCCTTTCTAGATCGTCATTTCGTAAAAGCGCTGGAATGACCCCGGTTTTTGAAGGAACGCCCAAGGAAAGCCGGGGTTCACTTTCATGGAATTCCTCTAGCCCTCCAGCCATTCCAGCCAGCGGCCGTGAAAGTCGCAGCGGGCAAGGTCGCGTGTCTCGCCCGCCGGCCACATGGTAAGGCGTAGAGTGGCAAAGTCCACGTTTCCCGCCACAGGCTCCATCCGCAGCCAAGCGAGCGGCACCTCCCCGGCGCTGTCGAGCAGGTTCTCGATCCGCCGCTGCGTCTCCTGCGGCATATACTGCCACATGACCGAGTGGAACAGGACGAACACCTGGTCCTTCTTTCTTTCGGCAAGCTCTGCCGCTAAGAATTCGGCCGCATCCGCGCGCCGGAGCGTAACACGTGCCTGCCGGGCAATCGCCATGGCCGCCTCCAGCCGTGCCAGCCGTTCCGTCTGATCGGGCCATATAAAGGATTTAAGGCGCAGTCTCTCTCCCTCGTCATTGATATCGACCGGGGCGATGTCGCATCCCCTACGCGAGGCGACCTCCATGAAACCACCGAGCGGCGGTGCGTTCCCGCGCAACTGCGGAGCTAGTCTTACCGGCGATCCTTCCTCGCCCCAGCAAAGCTCGCCATAGCGGTAATGAAAGCGGTCGAAGTAAAGGTTGAGGCCGGCACTCGATCCGATCTCCCGAATGGCAAGAGGCATGCCCGTCTCGCTTCCGATCGCAAGGAAACCCGGGAGGAGCATCGCCGCGCGTGCGACCTCGTTGGTTTGGGGCGGTGAATCAAGTCCCTGGTGGATACGCACATCGTGGCGCCTGATCGCAGCGGACAAGACATCCAACAGCGCTTCGTCCGATACTTCGCCGTAAGGCGGATAAGCATTTGCGAGCTGCGCGTCGCCGCCGGAAAGAACCACCGCATGAAGCGCCCCCATCAGCCGAATCACCACGCCGTCGTCCTGGGGATCGCCGGGCCAGGAAAGAATATGACTGCCAGAGACGGTGGAATTGTCGAGGATCTGCGGCAGCAGCCGGCAGATCCTTGCCGCGAACGGTGAACCTAGCCGTTCGCACGCTTCCGCATGTGCGGCGAAATGCGCCCAGACTTCCTGCTGCGAGGCGACCATGCGCAAGCACCTCCAACGCCATGCGAGCGTGGGTCAGTCCACCTTTGCAAGCACCTTTTCAATCTCCGGCAGAAGATCGTCCTTGAGGCTTTGCGGCGTGAACGGCCCTACGTGCTTGTACCGGATGATGCCATCGGGGCCTACCAGAAACGTTTCCGGCACACCGTAGACCCCCCATTCGATAGCGGCCCTGCCGCTCTGGTCCACTCCTATGGCCGCATAGGGGTTGCCGAGCTCGCCAAGGAAGCGCCGCGCGTTTTCCGGCCGGTCCTTGTAGTTGAGACCAACAATGCGGATCCGGTCATCCTGTGCCAATTGCATGAGTAAAGGATGTTCGTCCCTGCAGGGTACGCACCAGGATCCCCACACGTTCACCAACGTCACATTGCCTTCGAAATCGGCGGGGGAGAGGCCGGGCAGATTTATCGCCTCCAGGGCCGGAAGCTCCGTCTTGGGGGCCGGCTCGTCGATCAATGCCGAAGGCACGAGGGCGGAATCGCGGCCCGAAAGAAGCTGAACCAGAAAGACGGCCGAAAGCGCCAGAAATGCCAGAAGTGGCAGAAGCAGAACGACAACCCGGCGCCTCGGGGCATGCTGCTGCGCCTGGCTCATCGCTGCGCTTCTCGACTGTTCGAGCGGCGGCGGATGCCCCGCTCCTCCAGTTCCCGCAAGGCACGCCGCATGGCCGCCTGATCGGCGAGTATCCAGGCTGCCAGCCCGCATATGGCAAGAACCGAGAGCATATAGGCTGCCGTCACATAGGCGGCGTGGGTCATGCTGCCTCTCCTTCAGCTCGCCGCGCAGCGAGCCGGCGCATGGTGATCACGCGGCGGCGCCAGATTTCCGCCCGCATGGCCATGATGTGCAAGGCAAGAAACAGGAGGGTAAAGCCCACGGCCGAGATCATTAGCGGCCACAGCAGGCTTGGATGGATCGTCGGCCCGTCGAGCCGGAACACGGAGGCCGGCTGATGCAGCGTGTTCCACCAATCGACCGAAAACTTGATGATCGGAATGTTGATGAATCCCACCAGCGTCAGGATGGCTGCCGCCCTGGCGGACCTTCCGAAATCGTCAAGCGCCCGCGTCAGCGCGATGATGCCGAGATACATGAGAAAAAGGATGAACACGGAAGTCAGGCGGGCATCCCACACCCACCACGTACCCCACATGGGCTTGCCCCAGATGGAACCGGTCAACAGTGCGAGCGCTGTAAAGACGGCGCCGATGGGGGCGGCAGCCTTGAGCGAGACATCTGCGAGCGGATGCCGCCAGACAAGCGTACCGAGCGACGAAGCGGCCATTACCGTGTAGCAGAACATGGAGAGCCACGCGAAAGGTACGTGGATATACATGATGCGGACCGTTATGCCCTGCTGATAATCCTCAGGGGCGGCAAAACCCATGGCAAGGCCAACCGCCACGGTTAGCACCGCCGCGCCAAGCAGCCATGGTAACATGGCATCTGCCAGCGCCAGAAAACGCGTGGGGTTGGCTAGATCTATCCAGCGTCTGATGGCCTTCTCGGTCATGCCCTCCTAGATAGAACGCTCGTTCTCCCAGTGCAATTGACACCGTTAAAAAGGTTAGTGAGGTGTTTTGTCTCCATCCGGTCCCTTCGCTTGCAATTTATAGGGCAATCAGTCCGCCGCGCCTTTCAACGCGAGGGCTGCGGCCACCGGGCCAATGACCGCAAAGAAAAGGGTCAAGGCTGTCAGAATGAGAAAGGGCGGCAGAAATAGATCCGTATCGGCCACAGCGCCTCGGCTTGCCGCCACGCCGAAAATCAGCACCGGGATGGTAAGCGGCAGGATAAGCACGGAGACAAGCAGCCCACCCCGCGGCAGGACCACCGTAAGGGCGGCTCCTACGGCGCCGATGAAGGTGATGGCAGGCGTGCCGGCAAGAAGCGTCAATGTCGCCGCGGCAAGCCCCAGTGGCGGCACATTCATGAACAGGCCGAGCATAGGTGCGACCAGCACGAGAGGCAGCACGCCGATCGTCCAATGCGCGACGCACTTGGTGAACACGGTGAGCGCCAGCATATGCCGGCTGTCTGCCATCAGCAGAAGATCGAGCGAGCCATCCTCCCGGTCAGCCTGGAACAGGCGATCAAGACCAAGCAGGCTTGCCAGCAGCGCGCCGATCCACAAGATTGCCGGTCCAATGCGCGCCAGCAGGTTGAGATCGGGCCCGACGCCGAAGGGGATGACGGCAACCACGGCAAGGAAGAAGAGCACGCCCGTCAGCGCACCGCTTCCGGCGCGAACGCCAAGCCTTATCTCGCGAAGGAAGAGAGCAAGCATCAGGAACCTCCTTCTTGCGAAGGAAGGCCAGGGGATGTACCGCAGCTCATGACGGCTTCCCCATTCTTAGTTCCTGCGCCCCCTCCAGTCCGAGCGGCAGATGGGTGGCTGCAACGATGATGCCGCCACCGTCCAGATGCTCCCGCATCAATTCCGCCATGCGCTGTTCCGCTCTGCGGTCCAAGCCGGCCGTCGGCTCGTCCAGCAGCCAGACGGGACGGTAGGAGACGAGAAGACGCGCGATTGCCGCACGCCGTCGCTGGCCGGTCGAAAGATAGCCGAAGGGCAAATGGGCTATGGCACCGAGGCCAACCGCTTCCAGGGCCTCGTGCGGGGTCAGGCGTGGCTGGCCCAGAAATTCGCGCCAGAAGGCGAGGTTTTCCTCGACCCCGAGTGCGCCTTTCATGCCGTTGGAATGACCGAGATAATGGCTCGCGGCACGTGCATCCGGTATGGACTCGCCGGCGCCTGACAGCTCCACGCGTCCCGCAGCCGGCGGAAGCAGTCCGGCCACAATCCGCAGGAGGGTCGATTTTCCGGCGCCGTTAGGGCCTGTCACGAGAAGCGCCTGACCGGATTCAAGGCTGAAGGACAAGCCCGAAAAAACGGGTTCGCCGCCGCGCTCGCCGCTCAATTTTTCGGCGGCAAGCCGCACGCTAATACCCCTTCAGCAAGAATCGGTCGTCGAGTGGTTTTTCCCACGCTGTGAAATGCCTTTATAGCTATAGAACTTTTCTAAAGAATTCTCTATATCCCGGGCAACACGCCAGCGGTCGGCGTGTACATATTTGTGCCGAACCAGCGCACGCGCCGCCTTGAACGGCCGGACGCAGCGGGCGGACGCGGAAATGACCGTACCCGCATCTACGAGCCTGTTCTCGCAGGAGTCCGTCCCGTTCGGTTGAACAGAACAGGATAGGATCGCACGTGGCTCATTCTCTCGACAGTTTCAATTGCCGCCGCACCCTTAAAGTTGGGGACCAGGAATACACCTACTATGACCTGAAGGAAGCGGAGAAGAACGGCCTTTCCGGCATCTCCCGCCTTCCCTTCTCGATGAAGGTGCTGCTTGAAAATCTCCTGCGCAAGGAAGACGGCCGATCGGTTACACGCGACAGCATCGAGGCGGTGGCCGCCTGGCTGGACGACAAGGGTTCCGCAGGAGTGGAGATCGCCTATTCGCCGGCGCGTGTGCTGATGCAGGACTTCACCGGCGTTCCAGCAGTGGTTGACCTTGCGGCGATGCGAGACGCAATGGCGTCATTAGGCGGCGACCCTGAGAAGATCAATCCGCTGGTTCCGGTCGACCTCGTCATCGACCATTCTGTTATCGTTGACGAGTTCGGCACACCGCTTGCTTTCTCCCGCAACGTCGAACTGGAGTACAAGCGTAATGCCGAGCGCTACCGCTTCCTGAAGTGGGGACAGCAGGCATTCAAAAATTTCCGCGTTGTTCCCCCCGGCACAGGTATCTGCCACCAGGTCAATCTAGAATATCTCGCCCGTACCGTTTGGAGCCATGAAGAGGACGGCAGGCTGCTGGCCTACCCCGACACCTGCGTGGGCACTGATTCGCATACCACCATGGTCAATGGTCTGGGCGTGCTGGGATGGGGTGTCGGAGGCATCGAGGCGGAGGCCGCCATGCTCGGCCAGCCGGTCTCCATGCTCCTGCCCGAGGTGGTCGGTTTCAAGCTGTCGGGCGCGCTGCGCGAAGGCGTGACCGCTACAGACCTCGTGCTTACCGTGACGCAGATGCTTCGCAAGAAGGGTGTCGTCGGCAAGTTCGTCGAGTTTTTCGGCCCGGGCCTGGCCAGCATGACGGTGGCCGATCGTGCGACCATCGGCAACATGGCCCCCGAATATGGCGCGACCTGCGGCTTCTTCCCGGTCGATGGCGAAACCATCAAATATTTCGACGTGACCAACCGCTCTTCCGAACAGGCCGCCCTTGTGGAGGCTTATTGCAAGGCGCAGGGCATGTGGCGCGAGGCCGATTCGGAAGATCCGGTCTTTACAGAGGTCCTGGAACTTGACCTCAGCACCGTGGTGCCGTCCATGGCCGGCCCCAAGCGTCCGGAGGGCCGCAACGCCCTGGAGGAAGTCGCCCCTAATTTCGAGACGGCGCTGGCGACCGAATACAGGAAGACGGCCGACACGGACAAGCGCTACGCAGTGGAGGGCGAGGAGTTCGACCTTGGCCATGGCGACGTTGTGATCGCCGCCATCACCTCCTGCACCAACACGTCCAATCCAAGCGTCCTCATCGCCGCAGGTCTTCTAGCTCGCAACGCCAACAGGCGTGGGCTGAAGCGAAAGCCTTGGGTGAAGACATCGCTGGCCCCTGGCAGCCAGGTCGTGGCTGAGTACTACGAGAAGTCAGGCTTGCAAAAGGAACTGGACCAGCTTGGCTTCAATCTCGTCGGCTTCGGCTGCACCACGTGCATTGGCAATTCCGGTCCGCTTCCCGAGCCGATTTCCAAGACGGTCAACGAGCAGGCGCTCATTGGCGCTTCCGTCCTGTCAGGCAACCGGAACTTCGAAGGCCGTGTCTCACCCGACGTGCAGGCGAACTATCTCGCCTCGCCGCCACTGGTCGTTGCCTATGCGATCGCCGGAACCGTGCGTAAGGACCTGACGAAGGAGCCGCTGGGCGAGGACCAGGACGGCAATCCGGTCTATTTGCGCGACATCTGGCCTACTTCCGCGGAAGTTCAGGATTTTATCGCCAAGCATGTCACACGCGAGCTTTTCGCAAGCAAATATGCGGACGTCTTCAAGGGTGACGAATATTGGCGTGCGTTGGAAGCGCCGGCCGGCCAGACCTATAGCTGGGATCGCGATTCTACATATGTGCAAAACCCTCCCTATTTCGAGGGCATGGAGCGCAAGCCGCACCCGGCGGGCGACATCAAGGGAGCACACATCCTCGGCCTCTTCGGGGACAAGATCACGACCGATCACATCTCGCCGGCAGGTTCCATCAAGGCGCAGTCGCCGGCGGGGCAGTATCTGCTGGATCATGGTGTGAGCATCGCTGACTTCAACCAGTATGGCACGCGGCGTGGCAACCATGAGGTGATGATGCGCGGCACCTTCGCCAACATCCGCATCCGCAACCACATGTTGGGTGAAAACGGGCGCGAGGGCGGCTACACGATCCACTATCCTTCCGGAGAGGAGATGTCGATCTACGAGGCCGCCATGCGCTACAAGCAGGAGGGCGTTCCCCTCGTCGTCTTTGCGGGCGTAGAATACGGCAACGGGTCTTCGCGTGACTGGGCGGCCAAGGGTACGAACCTTCTTGGGGTGCGCGCGGTCATCGCCCAGTCCTTCGAACGCATTCACCGTTCGAATCTTGTCGGAATGGGCGTCGTTCCCTTCGTCTTCGCCGAAGATACAAGCTGGCAGGAGCTGGGGCTGAAGGGCAACGAGACCGTCACCATCGAGGGACTCGACCAGATCAGGCCCCGTGCCACCATGACCGCCAAGATCACCTATGCCGACGGCCAGGTGAAGGATGTTCCGCTGCTCTGCCGCATCGACACGCTGGACGAGCTGGAATATTTCCGCAATGGCGGCATCCTGCATTACGTGCTGCGCGATCTGGCAGCCTAGATTTAGACTTGCAGACGAACCGCCGGCTCCCGCCGGCGGTTTTCTTTTGGCCGCTCATGCGCCGAAGATGAATACTCCATTCACCGCAACGTGACTTCCGTTGACCTATGGCCGCAGCTAGCATTTCCATAAGCTGGCTCTTGCAGCCGTTAGGTCTTCGACATCCGCCGGAACGGACTATCCGACATGCCTGTTCATTTCCCGCGCAGAAGCGTTCTCAAGGCGAGCCTTGCGGTTCTGGCCTTGCCCGTTCTGCACGGACATGCACGGCAGGAGACCATTGGAGTGGTCGAGCTGTTCACCAGCCAGGGATGTACTGCATGCCCGCCGGCTGACGCGTTGTTGGCAGAGCTGGCCCAACGCGATGATCTCGTTACGCTCTCCTACCATGTCGATTATTGGGATTATCTAGGCTGGAAAGACGAGCTGGCCACCGCCGGGAACACTGATCGCCAGAAGGCCTACGGCAAGGCTCTTGACAACACCGTTTACACCCCCCAAGCCATCGTCAATGGTCAGTGGAATGTCGTCGGTTCCGACCGTGAACGACTCCTGAAAAAGCTGGGTGAGACGTCGGGGAGGCTGCACGTCGACCTCAACCTGTCGGCTGCTGCCCAGAGCCTTTTCGTTGATGTCGGAGCCAGCGATGAGCCAGCCAGCGCACACGTCGTTCTGGTCCACTACCGCCCGCAGCAGATGGTGACGATCCGCGGTGGGGAGAACCGGGGCAAGACAATCGATTACCGGAACATCGTCACCGACTACCGGACACTTGCAATATGGAATGGCAGACCGCTGCGCCTCGAACTGCCGCGATCCGAGTTCGGAGGCAATAGCGGGTGTGCAGTTCTGCTCCAGGATTTCCGCAACGGCGCGCCCGGGCCGATTCGCGGCGCGGCTCGGATAAGCCTTTAAGCTGACATATCAGAAAAAAAGCCGGCAGGATCTCCTAACCGGCGTCATTTTAGGTATCCTCGCGTCTTCAGCGCGTGGAAGCCGGGATTGGTTCGATCCGGTGACAACCCCGTGGGCGGGGGGGCTTGGGGTACGGAGCCGCCTCCGGATCGAACCGTCTCAGGCAACAGTTTGAATCTTTGCCGCAGATTCAGGCGCAAACTTGGAGAGAAGACGGCGATAATGGGGCAGATGATCACCATATTAGACAGACGTTCTTCCTTCTGTGATTCAGTCTGTCTGCTTCTATGTGAAAACATGGGGTTGCAATTCCCCCCTGGGCACGCCACCTTTCCATTCATATGGCCGTCATGAAGGGGCGCGCAATGACAGCATTCGCGGGTGAAGGGGAGGGTAGGGAAGATTCCGGAAATCTCGTCGCGCTTGACGAGGTGAGGCGGGCACGACTCGATCTGCCTGTCACCTTCAACCGGCAGGAGCTGAACCAGATCCTGCGCCTCTACGGGCGGATGGTTGCTGCAGGAGAGTGGCGGGACTATGCCATCGACCACCTGAAGGATATGGCCGTTTTCTCCGTCTTCCGGCGCTCAAGCGAAGTCCCCCTGTTCCAGATCGTCAAGAACCCGAAACTCGCGCGCAAGCAGGGCGCCTATTCCGTCGTTGCGGCTACCGGCCTCATCCTCAAGCGCGGTCACGAGCTGGAACGCGTGCTGACCGTCTTTGACCGGAAGTTGAAGCTGGTAGGCACCTAGTCTAACGGCAGCCGATGCCGCTTCTTCCACAATTAAAGGCCAAACCCAACTGCCACTAAAGCTTCGAGCGCATTTTGGGAGGCTGTAAGGAACGGTCTGTCAGCACAAGACAGTTGCCGAATAAGCCACTTCGCGGCAAGTGGTGACAAATGACGAATATTGGGTATTCTAATGCTGTGGGGGAATTTAAAGCATATCTTACTCTAACGCTTGATTTGCAAGAGCCGATTGAGGTCGAGGCGTTCGCAAAGATTTTTGCGGGCCTCGGCAGCATGTTTGATGACTACCTAAAACAAGATCATCCAGAAATGCGGGGCACATCGAACCTCTATATTCGCGAGGTCCGAGGCGGCTCAATCATAGCTGATTTAGTTCCGTCAATTCCCGACATGATCGGGCTCATGGACAATGTGCTCATTGTGGGAGGATTCGCCTCACTCTTTAGCAAGCGAGTGCGGGGATTTATTATGGGTTCATGGATGGAGAAGGCTTCAAAAAGTCAACTCAGCCATGTGACTGATACTCTTACCGCAGTGGCGGCCGACCCTAACGGACGAGCTACTCTAGAAACGGTTTCATATCGCGAGAATGGTGAAGAGCGAGAGCTGGTGGTACATTTTACCTCCCAGGAGGCTCGCGTAGCCGTTCAAACCATTGAGGATCAAAAACGTTCTTTAGATGCGAAAGAAGGTTACGACGAGCCGTTGGCCCTGCTGACTTTCGAACGACCGGGAAAGTCCGTTGCTGGGGTAGGAAAACGAACCGGCGAGAGAGCCGTAGTTGAGAAGATCAGCATAAAGCCACTGCCTGTAATCTACGCGTCCGACATGGCCGAAAGAGAAATCAAGAATGCTTTTCAAAGTAAGAACGTTTTCAAGCGGGGGTTCGTGGTAGACGTGAATGTCGAGAGGAAAAACGGCAAGCCGATCGCTTACCGGATAATGAATTTGCACCAGATAATCGATCTGCCAGACCAGGATTAGGACGCAGTTCTTGCCTGCTACATAACGCTCCTCTGCCTGTTCACCGCATTTCGAGCAGGCGCTCCAGATACTCACGCTCGAAGTCGGGACTTAAAGCGTCCCCGAGCCGGCGGCGGATGGCTTCCAGAATCTGGCGGGCCCGCTGCGTGTCGATCTCGTCGGGGATATCGTCGACCCCGTCGCCGAAATCGGGGCCGGTATTGGCTTGCGGGCGGCCGAGCGGATCGCGTCCGAAATTATTGCGGCGCGCGCCCTGTCTGCCTTCGCCATCCTGCCCCTGCATGGCCTGCTGCATCTGGTTCATCATATCCTGCGCACCGCGGCGCAGCGCCTCAAGGGCACGCCCCTGCTCGCCGACCGCACGCTCGCCCCTGTCTCTTATACCCCTCTCGATGTGGCTAAGAGCACGCTCGCCCTGCCCCTGCCCAAGCGCCCCTTCCGCCTCGCCCATGGCCTCTCCGGCCTCGCCGAAACCTTCGCCGGGGCTAATGCCGAGCCCGTCCAGCCCTTCCATCAGACTCTGCAGGTCCTTCTGCAGGCTGCCTTGGCCCTCCTGCAGGCCGCGCAGCGCCTCGGCCAGCTCTTCCGGCGACATACCCTGGCCCTGCTGACCCTGCTGGCCTTCACCTTGCTGACCTTGACCCTGGCCTTGCTGCCCCTCCTGGCCCTGTTGGAGCCGGAAGGTTTCATTCATCAGTTCCTGTTGCCGCCGCATGATGTCGCCTAGCCGGTCCATCTGCTGGCGCATCTCCGACTGCTGGCCGTTCTGGTCCTGCTGCGGGCGCATGGCCTGCAGGTTGTTCATCATGCTCTCCAACTGCGAGAGCAGGTCGCGTGCCTCATCGCGGGCGCCGGAGCGTGCAAGCTCCTCGATCTGGTCGAGCATCTGGTCAAGATCGCTCTCCTGCATCGCCTCGCCATTCATACCTTCGGCAAAATCCTGGTTCTGCAGGGCGCGTTCGGCGAACTCGCGGAGGAAGTCCTGCATGGCCTGGCGCAGTTCATCCATCAGCCGGGCAATTTCCTCATCGCTGGCTCCATCCTCCAGCGCCTGCTTGAGAGCCTCCTGCGCCTGCCGCAGGCGCCGCTCGGCGGCTGTCAACTCGCCGTCCTCGATCAGGAGGGCGATTTCCCAGAGATCGTCCACCACGGCGCGAAGCGCATCTTCGCTCACCGCCAGGTTGAGTCGCGAGCGCACCGCCGAAATCAACAGGAAGTGCGACATGTCGTCGAAGGTCTCTTCCGGCCACAGAAGCACCGCGTCCATGAGGGCAAGCACATGGGGCTTTCTTTCCGCATCCAGCGCGAGTTCCTGCCGCTGCTCGATCAGTGAGCGGGCCAGCAGATTGGTGAAGGACCGTTGCGGAAGCACGAAGGTTCTGGTTTCGCTGCTCGCGGTCTGACCCGCCGCGTCGATGGCCGACAGGGACAGATCTACCATCAGCCCGGCCCATGGGTGCTGAGTCAGGTCGCGCGACGTCTTTGCCGATCCGTTCTCGCCGCCCGCTCGCGGCAGCGTCAGCGGCATCTCCGGCGCTTCGTAGAGCGGCTTGTTCCCAAGGTTTTTCTCCACCAGCCTGAAATCCGTGTCGGCGCTGACGGCGCCGTAATCGTCCTTGATCTCATAGGCGAGTTCCAACGTACCGTTGACGGCGCGCTTCGGCTCCTCAACGAAGCGGATGCGTGGCGGCTGGTCGGGAATGATGACAAAGCGCCAGCTCTGAACCTCCTGGCTGCCATCATGCAGCCTTATTGTGCCGTCCGCGGAAAGCGCATGAGAAAACCGAAGCGCCTCGCCGGAGGAGGCAGAAGGCTCATGGGCACCGCTCTCCGGCTCGATACGCTGCTCCTCTCCCATGTCGCTTGCAAACATCAGTTCTTCCTCGCCAGAGCCGCCGCTGACGCGCACGACCACGGTGCTACCCTGCGGCACGGTAAATGCCTGAGCCTGCTGGTTGGCAGGAGCGGAGAGGAAGATCGGAGGACGAGCGGTATAAACCGGTGGCGTCACCCACGCATCTATACGGGCAGGTACAGACTGGGCGAAGGCGGGCGGGCGAAAAGCGTCCGCCACTCGCCCCCCGTAAGGCCCCATGGAGTAAGCAAGCGCGATCACGAAAAGCAGTGCCACCGCCGCTCGCAAAGCGAAAGGATCGCGCTCCGGAACCGAGGTCTTTGGAAGATCACCACGCAGGTCGTACAGCCGTTCGGCCATCCGGCGCTGGTGCTCGCGCCATAAAGCGTCCGCGAAGGCGTCGCTGTTGCGGGCAAGGCGGTCTGCCTGTACGGATACGGGCTCGTGTTTCAGCTCATTGGCTGCCTCGATTCGCCGGTCGATTTCCGCTGGCGTTGGCGCGCGGAATAGGCGAACCCGCCACAAGCAGGCAAAAAGGATCGCGAGGAACACCAGGACAAGGGCCAGCCTGCCAACATCCGGCACCATCCGGAAAACGCCGAACCAAGCAAGGCTGAGAAAAAGGCTTGCCGCCACGATGGCGGGCAGCACAAGTGGCCATAGCCTTTCCACCAACATGGCGGCGCGGACTATGGCGCGCGTGCGCCAAAGCCGGGCAAAATGCCACGGTCCTACGGCATCCTTGATGCGTTTATCACCCATGATTCTTCCGGTTCATGCGGCCGCGCCGCAAGCCGAAGCGACCGTATTCAACCAAAATAGCAACAATCGCGGCGAAGGCGAGGCGTGACGACAAAAGATCTGCCGCCGCCACCTTACAAGGCAGCTTCTGTTTCCGGACTGTTGGCGTCAGTCGGCCAGCACATCTTGCCATTCCGGGTGCTTGCGGAACACGGACGCGGTGAAGGGGCAAAGCGGGATGATCTTCACTCCTTTCTTACGCGCATCCGCCACGGCATGGGTCACCAAGGCCTCGCCCACTCCACGCCCGCGAAAGACTTTCGGCACTTCGGTATGGTCGATAATGATCTTACCGGTGCCGGCTTTCGTGAATGTCAGTTCCGCCTCATGGGCGTCGAGCCGGTAAAGGTAGCGGCCCTTTCCGCCAAAGTCCTCATATTCGATCTGCATCGGGTCATCCGCACTCATTACGCCGCTCCCGGGGTATCCACATCCATTCCGCCAAAGAACTCTCGTGCTGCCTCCAGTTCGATGGGACGAAGCTCGTGACCGCCATCGTGCCAGACGACACGCGCCTCCGCTCCTGCTGCTTCCAGACCAGCAAGCAGACGCTGGGTAAGAGTGGCCGGGCAGATCGGGTCGCTGCGGCCCGCCGTCAGAAGCAGACGCGTTCCAAAGCGTCCCTTCACCTGAGGCGCGAACGGAATAAGCGGATGCATCAAGACTGCCGCGTCGAAAAGTGAAGGTTGCGAGAAGATGACGGAGGCGAGAATATTGGCTCCATTTGAGTAGCCGAGGCCGAATACTGCGGAAGGCGACTGTGCTTCAACATGCGCCTGAACGAAACCGGTCATTTTTTCCGTTGCGCGGGCAAGATCGTCCATGTCGTAGATGCCTTCCCCGGTGCGGCGAAAGAAACGTGCAGCGCCTGCCTCGCTTACATCACCGCGCGGAGCGAGGATACCCGCGCCCGGCAGGACCTCAGGCGCGAGAGACAATAGCTGACGTTCGTCTCCTCCAGTCCCGTGAAAAAGGAACAACAGCGGCTGATCTATCCCTCCCGGCACCGACAGGTACTTGTAAGCATCAATGCTCATCGATCAGCCTCCAATCGGCGGCAGATGGGACTCTAGATAAGGTCTCAGATGCGCGTGTTGCTTCGGCAGCTTCAATTCCTCACCCAGATGGGCAGGCTCCTCGTCGCGCGCGAATCCAGGCTCGTTGGTCGCGATCTCGAACAGGACGCCCCCGGGTGCGCGGAAATAGATCGAGAGGAAGTAATCGCGGTCAATTACCGGGGTGATGGCGAAACCCTCCTGCCTCAGGCTTTCGCGAACACGAACATGCTCCTCGGCATTAGGAACGGCAAAAGCGATATGGTGCACAGATCCGCCGCCCTGGCGCGCCGGAGGCATGCTAGCATCGCTGACAAGGTCGATGACATGGGCGCCATTGCCAACCGCGCGGACCATGCGGAGCGTATTATCCTCGACGCCAGCCTTTTCATAGCCCATAAGGCTCAAGAGGTCGCGCGTGCCGCCACTGTCTGCGAGCAGCATCGTCGCGCTATGGAAGCCGCGTATGGCGTTGCTGGCATCGATGCCGCCACCTGTCCAGGGTTCGCGAGCGTCGGAAGGCACCTCCAAGAGGGCGAAGCCATCGTCATCAGGGCCGAAAAAGTTGAGCCTTCGCTCGCCGAATTTTTGATCCGTTTGCAGACCGCGCACACCGCTTTCTGCCAAGTGAGCTTCCCAGAAATCTAGGCTCCCCTCAGGCACGGAAAATACCGTAGTGCTGACCTCGCCCGTACCGCGCCTGCCCTGCACAATATTGGAGAATGGAAAATAGGTCATCACCGTGCCCGGCTGGCCCATGCCATTTGCATAATAGAGGTGATAAACGTCGGGCGCATCGAAATTGACGGTCTTCTTCACTCGGCGCAGGCCGAGGATACGGGTGAAGAAGTTGTCGGTAACACCGGCGTCCTTTGCCAAGGACGTGACGTGATGGATGCCTTCGATGGTGCTGAGCATGTCTGCCTCCTTCAGACGCGGGGCAAGGAATGAAGATGGTTCCGCGTTCCCATCCCAAATGGGTGACGCCGCCTCTTGCCAAAAGATCTTACCGGAAGATGCACCGTCTTTGAAACGACGACGACAGAAAAAGGCCCCGCCGAAGCAGGGCCTTTTCCCGCCGTCACCAAGGATTACTGCACTTGTATGCGCATCTCCTCGCGCTGCTCGGCGTAAGCGGCCTCGTTATACTCCGGAGCCGCTTCGAGCTCATCCTGAGTAAACTCGGTGAAGAGATAAAGATCACCGTCCTCATCGGTATGGAAGATAAGGTTGTCGGTGGCGATTGCGACCTCCTTGGCGCCAATACCCAGGAAACCGCCGACATCGACGATGATGGCATCGATGTCGCCCTCAGGCGTTAGGATGACGTCGCCTACCGAGCCAATTTCCTCTTCGTTCGCACCATAGACCGTCGTACCGGCAAGCTCCTCGGCGCTAATCTGGTCAGGTTGGGCTTCCTGCAAATTGCTGCGGTCTATCGCTCCGGTGGTCGTCTGGTCCGTACCGCTGGACGTTTGATCGCTGTCCATCTGGGCCGACTGCTGGTCATCTGGACGTTCCGAGCCGCTCTGCGTCGCAGCGGCCTGCTGGTCATCTGTCCGCTCGGAGCTATCCTGCGCAGCGGTCTGCTGGTCATCGACTTGTGGACGATCCTGGGTCGCTGCCGCCTGTTCGCCGCTATCTGCATCGGCACCGGCTCCTGATGGAGTCGATGGCACAACTGCTACGCTCGATCCGGATTCCGTATTGCTATCCGTCCGAGTTGCAGCGGTATCGGTTTCAGTTTCAGTGTCGGCGGGCTGCTGGTCCGCGGCCATTTCATCGGAAGCGGGCTGTTCGCCCTGCTGTGCCGGTCCCGTGGCCAGATCGTCAGCGGTTGCCGGACGTGTTTCGCTAACCTCCGCATCCGCTGGCATCGGACGATAGGCAGTCCGGTCGAACTCCTCCTGGGCCTCAAGCGCATCCCGGGTGGTTTCGACGATCAGCCAGCGCTCGCCACCGTCCTGCTCGGCCCATTGAGCAAGGTCATATTCCAGTGCGACTTCCTTCTGCCCAATGCCGAGGAAGCCGCCGACGCCTACTACAATCGCCTCTACCTGACCGTCCTGCGAAAGGATTAGATCAGTGATTTCACCGATGTTTTCAGCATCTTCCGAGGTGCTGTTGTAAACTGACTCGCCGATCAGGTCGGAAGCCAGCATGCCCTCTGCCTGGATGACCATGGGCGTCTGCTGTTCCATCGTCGCGGAAGGATCGGACGCCGGCGGCGTGGTCTGTGCGACCGCGCCAGTTGCGAGCAAGGTGGCAATCGCGGTGGTCGCCAAAAGGTTACGGATCATGATATGCTCTCCATGTGCAGGTTTTCTGTACATGGCCGCGCATCCGACCGAACCTGTCAGTGAAGATCGGGTGAGCGGCCACCACGATGCTAAAACGTCATCCGCTTCGATCGGTTCCGCTTGCCGCGATTTCGCTGCCGGAACGAAAAGTCAGGCTGTCCATTTTCCGGCAGCACGCAACGCGCAACGGCAGGATGAACCTTCATGCGCATAATCGCCGTGCTGAACCGTGATAGCGGCACGCTCAGCACCATGAATCTCGAAGAACTAGGAGACCGGATCAGCGAAACGTTCTACCGCGCAGGGCACATCATCGAGCTGCGCACAGTAACGGGAACGGAAGTCGCTGCTTCGCTGCGGGAAGCTACACAGAGCGAGGCGGCGGACGCGGTGCTTGTCGCTGGTGGTGACGGAACCGCCTCGCTGGCCGCAGGACTTATGGCCGATAGCCCGAAAGCTCTGGCGATCCTGCCTACCGGCACGATGAACCTTTTCTCGCGCAGCCTGCGAATCCCGCTCGACATCGACGCGGCCATCACTGCTTTGGCAGACGGCCGCATCCGGATGGTGGATATTGCACGCGCCAACGGCCGCCCATTCGTCCACCAGTTCTCGATCGGCATTCACCCCCAACTCATCCGCTTGCGCGAGCAGATCCCTTTCGAAGGCCGGCCGGGAAAGCTTCTGGCATCGGCGCGCGCTGCCGTTACAACGATCATGAGGCCGCACAATCTGAAAGTAGCCTTGTCGATCGAGGGGAAGGAACTCATCACGAATACCTCCGCCATCAGTGTAACCAATAACCTTTACGGTGAGGGACACCTGCCCTACGCGGATCGGCTGGATGGAGGTATTCTGGGTATCTATGCCACAAGGGCGCGGCGCCGATGGGAGCTCATCGCCTTTCTGGCCAACATGGCATTGGGGCGGTGGCGGAACAACGAACAGGTGGATATTTACGAAGCAAGGGAAGTGCGGCTGCGGATACTTTCACCCGCACGCCGCTTCCAATGCGCCCTTGACGGCGAACTGTCCGTACTGGAGGAGGAGGTGCATATCCATCTCTGCCCGCGATCTCTCGCAGTTCTCGTACCAAACGAAGGCTGAGTTGGTATGCCGGGTGCCGCCTACTCGGTTGCCTCCCGCTCAGGCACGCCTGGCGCACCACCCTCCTCCACGGGAATGTCGCTTGATTGCCGCGTCTCTACTTCCTGCTGCTCATCTATGACCATGCCGTAGATTTCTACGAGTAGCCAAACAACGCCGACAAGCAGCAGGCTCGTGAGAAGGATCACGAGTACCGGGAAGCCTTCGCGGCCCTGGCGAGCTTTATCGGGCGGTACCTTGTCGTTCATTCCTAACTCCGTGATTGGGTTAGTCGCCCATGCCGGCACCGCGATTGCCACGGCGCCCGTACTCACGATAGGCGGCGTAGCCGGCGAGCCCGGCTACGGCTACAAGAACAGCGACCGTCCCTATCCTCTTGTTGAGAACCGCAGGCAGCATCGCAACCGCGGACGCACCAGCAAGCATCGTCGTATCTGCTGCCCGGCGTTGTTGCTGCGCCCTGCGTTGTGCAGCAGCAATGCTTCTAAAGACAACGTAGACGGCAGCTGCCAGCACAACAAATCCGATCCCGAACCAGAATGCAGAAGCAACTGCCCCCCAGCGCGTTGCTACAGCCAGAAAGGCCGCCAGGAGCAGAAAGATCACGCCCAATAGCCCCAGAAGCGCTAGCAGGGCGTAAGCGGCCACGGCGGTCTTTACGCGCCGCTTGACAACCCCCGCCTCGCCGGTCGCGAGCAGGGCAATGAGCCTGGCCAACATGATGTGCCCGCTAGCGGCGCATGATCATGCCAAGAAGCCAGCCGGCGCCAAGGGCCAGCGCAAGGGCTGTCAACGGCTTCTCGCGAACGGCCTCGGACACGTCGTCCTGCCATTCTTCAGCGCTGTCCCTCGCCGCTTGACGCGCCCGCGACACTGACTTTGTCCCGGTCCTGCGGAGGTCTTCCGCCAACTTTGCTATGTCCTCGCGCAGCTGCCGGATGTCAGCAGTAATATCGTCAGTGCGGGCTCCGGCCGCTGCCCCGCTGTCTTGGTCGGCTGACTTTGCGCTGCTTGTTGCCATGATCCTCTCCTTTGGTTCTCCCGTCCAACGCACAAGGAGGAATGAGGTTCCCACTGTCCTGGAACCAACGAGGCCGGCTCCCGTTGAAGCTGCTCAGCTTTGGAACGCCGAGATGAGCGCAAGAAATGCGAAAAGGGCACAGCCCGCTTTACGCCATCCGGCGAAGTCCGATCCGGACCACGTCTTGAGGCGGGCGGCATCGATCTCGGTGCTCTTTACAGGCTTCCTGGTCCTCCTCTTCGCGCTCCATGCAGGCCGCTTCTTTCTTGCACCTGTAACGCTCGCCATCGTGGTCGGCCTGATGCTCAGCCCGTTTGCTGAGCGCCTGGAAAAGCGCGTGCCACCGACCATTTCGGCAGCGGCGGCCGTGGCGTTATTTCTTCTGATTGTCGGCCTCCTTAGCGCGGCCATCGCGGCTCCGCTTTCCTCCTGGGCGGGACAGGTGCCGCAGATCTGGAACGAGTTGCAGCTTCAACTCAGCTCGTTCTCCGAACCCTTGAACACATTCAAGAGCGTGCGCGAGCAGATCCGGAGCGTTACCGGCGAGGCCGGGCTAACGGTTTCCGTGGAGGATGGTTCGGCTGTGGAGAGCATGGCTGTTCTCGCGCCAGCGCTGCTCGCTCAGATCGTCGTCTTTCTTGCCAGCCTCTACTTCTTCATTGCCACCAGGCACCAGACAAGGCTCATGGTGCTCAAATTATGCACCGGCCGGCCGCTGCGCAGGCGCACGGCTCACATCTTCCGCGATGTGGAGTATCTTGTCTCGAATTATCTCCTGGCCATCACCGTCATCAATGCCGGTCTCGGCCTTGCCGTAGGCGTTGCTCTCTGGCTGGCAGGTGTCCCATCCGCGCCGCTCTGGGGCGCGCTAGCCGGCATCCTCAATTTTATCATCTATATCGGTCCGGCCATAATGGCTGTCATCCTTTTTGGCGTCGGGCTGGCAAGCTTCGAAACGCTGTGGGGCAGTCTTATTCCACCCCTCATCTATCTGACTCTGAATGGCATCGAGGCTCAGTTCGTCACGCCGTTGGTGATCGGCCGCCGCATGACGCTTAATCCTTTTCTGGTATTTCTTGCGGTGACTTTCTGGATCTGGCTTTGGGGACCGGTTGGGGGCTTTATCGCCATACCCGCGCTGCTAGTCCTGTTTGCCGTCGCGCGCAACCTCCTGCCAGGCTTCGAATGGGCCTTGAGCGAGGAGCGGCGACGGCAGTATTCGCGTTTGCCATGACGTTGCGCATCGGCGGCAAGGAGATCTTGCGGCCCAAACCCGTGCTCAGGCGGCGTTAGCCGAATTCGTCACCTGCGCAGTTACCGGATCGGGCCCGAAATCACCTTCGCCCTCAATCGCGAGGATTTGCTGAAGCCGAGAGCGTGCCCGGCTCACCCTGCTCTTGATCGTTCCCACCGCGCAGCCGCAGATTTCAGCCGCCTCTTCGTAAGAAAAGCCGGAAGCTCCGATAAGGATGATGGCCTCGCGCTGGTCCTCCGGCAGAAGTTCAAGCGCCCTTCGGAAATCGGTTAGGTCCGACGAACTTTCCTGGCTAGGATTGACTGACAGGCGCGCGGTAATCATGCCGTCAGCGTCCTCCACTTCGCGGCGCCTCTTACGCATTTGCGAGTAGAACTCGTTGCGCAAGATGGTGAACAACCAGGCCTTCAGGTTGGTGCCCGGTTGAAAACTGTCCTGCTTGTCCCACGCCTTCACAAGCGTTTCCTGAACGAGATCGTCCGCCCGGTCGGCGTTCTTCGCGAGAGAAACCGCAAATGCTCGCAGGGTTGGCACCGCGGCCAGAAGACCGTCGCGAAAACTCGAAGTTGCCGACATACTCAGTCCTCTTTTGCACCGGAATGAGGCTCTTCATTGTGCTCCAGTTGACTCAAGAGCTGGCTGAAACGGTCCGGAATAGAATCTGACACCAGTTCGTCGTAATATTGCCTGAGCTTCCGGCCAATCTCGGAGTTGGGTCCCAGCGGGTCATGAGATGAGTTGTCTTTCCCCCCGTTCCGGCCCTCTTCCAGCTTCTGATATGTCATGCGCTTCTCTTCGCCCGTATCACGCCCCATATCCTTATACATTCTGGTCATTTCACGTGCCTGCACTTCAAAAATTCAATCCTAACGCAAAGGTTGCGGAAAAAGTTCCAACATAGCCCGGAACTTTTTCCGAAAAGGCGCGTTTCTCAACAATCTTTAGCCGCATTGCCGGTATCCCATTTCACGAGGAGGCGAAGCCAGCATGAGTTTGTCCGCTAGAATTGCCCCGCATCTGCCTTATCTGCGTCGGTTTTCCCGAGCCGTCTCCGGTTCGCAGACCAGCGGAGATGCGCTGGTGGCGGCTACTTTGGAAGCTCTTATCGCAGATACATCCATCTTTCCCGAAGCCTCGAACGACCGAATCGCGCTTTTCAAGCTTTTCAGCAAACTTTTCGGAACCTTTCAGCTCCGCGTTCCGGACGTTCACCCAGCGACGGCCTGGGAGCAACGCGCCGTGACAAATCTCTCCGCTCTTTCCCCACAACCGCGCCAGGCCTTCCTGTTGGTTGCCGTGGAAGGATTTGAGGCTGAGGAAGCGGCTGAAATCATGGATCTCGACGAGAAAGAGCTTAATGCACTTCTTCGCGAGGCGAGCGACGAGATTTCCCGCCAGGTCGCCACGGACATCATGATCATCGAGGATGAGCCGTTGATTGCCATGGATATCGAAGAATTGGTGGAAAGTCTCGGGCACCGGGTGGTGGGCACCGCCCGCACCCATCAAGAGGCTACCAATCTGTTCCAACGAACCCGGCCGCGCATGGTGCTGGCGGACATTCAGCTTGCTGACGGCAGCTCGGGCATCGACGCGGTGAACGAGATTCTCAGCGACACTCCGGTTCCTGTAATCTTCATAACGGCTTTCCCCGAGCGGCTGCTAACGGGGGAGCGGCCCGAGCCGGCCTTCCTGGTAACGAAACCATTCAATCCGGACATGGTGAAGGCGCTGATCAGCCAAGCCCTGTTCTTCGACCACCAGGCGCGCGCAGCCGCTGCCTGAGGCCCTCTCATGAAGATGAAGAAGCCGCCTCCGGGCGGCTTTCTTTTTTGCCTACGGTGAAGGAACCCGTGGCCCTATGCCGGCGTTCACTCCATTACAGCAAGACGAGGGGAACTCCTCGCAGATTCGGAGGCGCCGCCATGCTTTATTGGGCTCTGGTTTTTCTGGTTGTGGCTATCATTGCTGCCGCACTTGGCTTCGGGGGTATTGCCGGAGCCTCGGCAGGCATAGCGCAGGTACTTTTCTACATCTTCCTCATCCTGCTAGCAGCCTCGCTTCTAATCGGGCTTTTCCGCCGGACGGGGTGATTTATCCGGGAGCAATATTGTCGGACAAGTCCGGAGGAAGAGATGAGTTTTTCACGGAATATTGAGGATGCCGCAAGGCTGGCTATGGCGAATGTCGAGGAGCGCGACCCGCTGCCGCCGGCTCCGAATTATGGACCGTTTGGCTATTTCCGGCTGTCCCTGCTCATTTTCGCGGCTGTCGTCGCCATCCTGTTGGTGATCAACCTCGTCAACCTGCTTTAACGGAATTGGCAAGTTGCAGCGCACCGGGACCAGGCACAGCGCCGGGTGGGCATTTTCCGACGATAATCATTCCAAGGACGTCGTCCTCCGTTACAACGGAGGTGCTGACGGTGCCGACTACCTGTCCATTCTTCATTACCACCACGCGGTCGGCAAGATCGAACACATCATGAATATCGTGACTGATCAGAAAAATGCCGATCCCATCCGCCTTTAACTGAAGGACAAGTTCGGCTACCTGCGCCGACTCCTGCGGGCCAAGCGCCGCTGTCGGCTCGTCCATGATAAGGATCCGCGCGTTGAAATAGATTGCGCGTGCTATCGCAACGGTTTGCCGCTGTCCGCCGGACAGCTTGCTGACGGGCTCCTTGAAGCGTTGGAAGCGAGGGTTGAGGCGCCCCATCACCTTGCGTGCCTCAGACTCCATGGCGACGTCGTCAAGTGTGCCCCAGGTAGTGCGAAGCTCCCGCCCCAGAAAGAGGTTTGCTGCCGCATCGATATTATCGGCCAGCGCCAGCGTCTGGTAAATCGTCTCGATCCCATACTTCTTGGCGTCCCGGGGATTACCTATCTGGGCTTCCTGCCCGTTGATGAGAATACTCCCCGAGTCACGCCTATAAGCGCCGGAAAGGATTTTGATCAGCGTTGATTTCCCTGCACCGTTGTGACCGACCAGCGCCACAACCTCGCCGCCATTCAGATCGACTGAGACATTGTCCACGGCACGAATGCCACCGAAGGCGATGGAGATGTTCCTCATCTCGACGAGCGGAGTACGGTTTTCCATGCTACTCCTCATCGGATGCGCTTCCGATAAAGCGTGTCGAGCCAGACAGCCACGACCAATACCACGCCCACGACGATATTCTGAAGAGGTGTATCAACGCCAAGCAATATCATTCCGGTGGCAAGCGACTGCATCAGCACGGCACCGATCATGGCGCCCACGACCGTGCCAACGCCACCGCCGAGCGAGGTACCCCCGATCACGGCGGCGGCGATCACCAGAAGTTCATCGAGAGTTCCCTGCGCATTTGTGGCAGCGTTCAGCCTGGCGGTCGATATCGCAGCGGCGATGGCAGTCAGGATCCCCATAAGGACGAAGACTTTCATGACGATCCAGCGTGTATTAATTCCGGCCAGGAGAGCCGCCTCGGGATTGCCACCGATGGCGAACACATACCGTCCGAAACGCGTGCGTTTTGCTAGAAAGGTCACCACAACTCCAACACCGATAGCAATGAGCACGGGGATGGCGATGCCATGGGAAATAAATAACCCTCCTTCAGGCACGGTGATGCCGCTTGCCTCCGCATAGCGGCGCACAATTCCGGCTGGCCAGGGATAGGAATTGGCAACGGCAACGGCACCCAGGATGAGGACGCAACCGATTGCAGCGAGGAAGCACTCCGCCCAGAATGGCCGCAGCGGAAAGTCGAATTTGCGGCGCTGCCGGCGGGCCTGGATCAACATGACCGCTAACGCCGCGCAGGCAACGAATCCCACTATCCAGCTCCAGAAGGCTCCGATGGCGCCATCCGGCCCGCCTCCCATGAGCCGGAATGTTGCGTCCATCGGTGCCACGGTGCGCCCGCTGGTTACCCACCAGGCTGCCCCGCGCCAAACCAGAAGGCCGCCCAGCGTGACGATGAAGGACGGCACGCCGAGAAACGCGATCATGTAACCCTGCAAAGCGCCGACCAGCGCGCCGACCGCAGCACCCGCGGCAAGTGCGATGATCCATATTGCAGGGCTGCCGAAACCGAGCCATGCTGGCAGGATCTCCGCCTGTATGACGCCCATGATCATGCCGATAAAGCCGAGGAGAGATCCCACCGAAAGGTCGATGTTCCGGGTGACGATCACCAGCACCATGCCGGTGGACATCACCGCGACCGATGCAGACTGGACCGAAAGGTTCCATAAGTTGCGCGGCGTCAGGAAGAGGCCGCCCGATGCGATGTGAAAACCGATCCAGATGGCCGCGAGTGCGGCCAGCATGCCCAGCATGCGTGTGTCCAGTTCGGTGGCCTTGAGAAACCGCACAGGCAAGCTCACTCCCGAGCTCCGCCCAGAAGGGATAGTCGCACGGGATGTTGCATCCATCATCGAAGAACCTTCATGCGGAACTGCTTTCTCCCGCCAGACAGCTTAGAAAGATGCTGCGGTAGCTTCGGCACCGGCTGCTCAGCCGCAGGCGTCGATAGTCCCTGACCCAACACCCTGGCAAACCACGTCCTTCGATACCCATCCGGCATCGATGACCACGTCGAGATTGTCCCGCGTGATCGGCACAGGAGCAAGGAACACTGCATTCATTTCAATGCCCTCGGGACCGTCGGACCATTTAACGGCACCCTCGATCTCTTCCATCAACGTCCCTTCAGCAAGCGCGCTGGCAATCTGAGCCGCCGCCTTTCCAAGCTCGCGCGCATCCTTCCAGACGGAAACGGTCTGCGTGCCGAGTGCTATCCGGTTCAAGGCCGCATGATCGCCGTCCTGGCCAGAGACGGGCACGCTCCCGGCAAGCCCCTGCGCTTCAAGTGCCGCAATCGCGCCGCCTGCCGTTCCATCATTGGAGGCGACGACCGCATCGACCTCGTTGTTGTTAGCTGTCAGAAATTGCTCCATGTTGCGCTGCGCGTTCGCCGGTAGCCAGCCATCCGTATACGCCTCGCCCACATTCTTGATCGCACCGGACTCAATTGCCTCCTTAAGCACCTCCATCTGCCCCGCGAAGAGGAAATCGGCATTTGGATCGGCGGACGAGCCCTTGATGAAGACATAATTGCCTTCCGGCTGCACTTCGAAGACGGCGCGCGCCTGCATGCGGCCGACTTCCTTGTTGTCGAAGGTGAGATAGAACGCATCCGGATCTTCTATCAGCCGATCATAGCCCACGACCGGGATGCCCTCAGCAACTGCCTTCTCCACGGCCGGCCCGATAGCCGAAGCGTCCTGCGCCAGGATGATCAAGGCATCCGCGCCCTGGGAGATCAGCGATTCCACATCCGTGAGCTGCTTAGCCGGAGAGGATTGGGCATCGGCGGAGATGTAAGTGTTGCCGTCCGCCTCGATCTGCGCCTTGATCGCGGCTTCATCGGTCTTCCAGCGTTCCTCCTGAAAGTTCGACCAGGATACACCAATCGTCATACCTTCGGAGAAGGCAGATGTTGGAAGCGTAAGGGAAAGGGAAAGGCCGGCCAGAATGGCAGTCACGGTGGTCTTCATGATTTCCTCCCATCGCGCAACGGCGCGCAATACCTCAGTTCAATGCATCCACGCTGCAAATCGTGGCCTTTAGCCAAGGCGACCGGCCACGGTTCCTCCACATGGCACCGGCCAAGACCGGCAATGACGCCCCTGAAACCTTCCCGCCCTCCTCAAAGATCCGGGACCGTAGTCACGCCTTAGCGGACGTTGCAAGCTTTTTTTCGAGACCCGAAAAAAAGAATGACGCAGCTTTCGGCGCGTGTCAATATGGCGCTTTCAGGAAGGGTTCTGTGCCGCAGCGTACTTGAACTTCGGCCTGACGTGACTTGCCAGAGTTGCTGGCGGTTATTCGCCTGATCCGGCAAAGAAATCGAGGAGAGGGAAGATTGACAGCGGCGGGAATTCGCCATGAGGAGATGCGCAGCCGCAACCGGGCGCTGGTAATCGGCGCGGTGCGGCGTTCCGGCCAACCTTCTCGCACTGAGATTGCCCGGCTTACCGGTCTTAGCCACTCGACGATCTCGGCGATTGCGGCAGATCTGATAGAGGAAGGGGTGATGCAAGAGGCAGCGCCGCAAGGGGCCGCTGCTCCGGTGCGCCGTGGCCGCCCGCAGGTGGCCATCGGGCTCAATCCCGCGGCAGCGTCGGCCATGTGCCTCTACCTGTCCTTCAACAATATGTCCGCCGTACTGGTGGATTATTGCGGGCGGGTGATCGCCAGCAAGACTCGAAAGCTGCAAACGCTGTCCATCGGCAGGGACGAGTTGGTTGCTGCAACCATCGAAATTGCGGGAGAGCTTGCCGCCCAGCATGGCGCCTTCATGCGCGTCGTCCTCGCCGTACAGGGGATTACCAACGCCGAAGGCACTGAGCTCCTGTGGTCTCCAATCGTATCACATGCCCATGTACCTTTCGGACCGCTTCTAGAGGAGGCGTTCGGCGTTCCTGCAACGGTGCAGAACGATTGCAACATGATTGCGGTCGCACTGCGTTGGCACAATCCCAAGCTTTACCGGGACAATTTTGTCGCCATCCTCCTGTCCCGGGGCATCGGCATGGGGCTGGTGCTGGACGGAAAGCTGTTTACCGGTACGCGCTCGTCGGGGGGCGAATTCGGACATATGGTTCACCGGCCGGGCGGTGCGCTCTGCCGTTGCGGCAACCGTGGCTGCATCGAAGCCTATGCCGGCAGCTACGCCATCTGGCGGAGGGCACATGGGAGGGACGCAGCGGAAAAGCCGGTTGATGACATCGAGGCCGAGGAGATGCATCAACTGGCGGAGCTTGCGCGCCGGCAGGAAGGGCCCGCACGGCAAGCCTTCCGTGAGGCAGGCGAAGCATTGGGCTTCGGCCTTGGAAATCTTTTCACGCTCATCGACCCTGCGCCTGTTGCGATCATCGGCCAGGGCACGGCGGCTTTCGACATTCTGGAGCCTCAGATACGCCGCGCGCTCGCACAGACTGCGGGTGGGCAGCATGCCGGGACTATCAGTTTCGAAACCCAGCCGATTGCCCGACCCTTCATCCAGCACGGCAGCGCTATGACTGCGCTGACCGCTCTCGACAAAGACCTTTGCACCCGGCTTCAGTCCGAAAGAATGGAGAAGGAGCAGGTGGCTTGACGCCGCGCGTCACGGGAAATGCAAAGATCAGCTTTCCCGGATGGCATAGCCTGCGCCCCTGATGGTGCGGATGACATCGGGCAACCGGCCCTGGTTCACGGCCTTCCTGAGGCGTCCCACATGAACGTCCACCGTGCGTTCGTCGATATAGATCGTCTCGCCCCAGACATTGTCGAGAAGCTGGCTGCGTGAAAAGACGCGGCCGGGATGCTGCATCATGAATTCAAGCAGACGGAACTCGGTCGGCCCGAGCCGGACCTCCTGCTTGGAGCGAAAGACGCGGTGCGACTCCCGGTCAAGCACGATATCGCCCACTTTCAGCACAGTGGAAAGCACCTCGGGCTTAGCCCGGCGCAGCAACGCACGCACACGGGCGATGAACTCCGGTGTTGAGAAGGGTTTGACCAGATAATCGTCTGCGCCGGTGGAGAGTCCTCGCACCCGATCCGTCTCCTCCCCCCGCGCGGTCAACATGATAATAGGCAACCTCTCCGTTTCAGGGCGCATCCGAAGTCGCCGGCAAAGCTCAATCCCGGAGACAGCGGGCACCATCCAGTCCAGCACGAGCAGGTCGGGTATGCTCTCCTGCAGGCGAAGATCGGCCTCGTCGCCGCGGGAGATCACCTCCACCTGGTACCCTTCCGCCTCCAGATTATAGCGCAGGAGCACACAGAGCGGCTCGTCATCCTCCACCACCATGATTTTCGGCGCGATCATCCTAGCCTCACTGTGAATCGATGGACATTTGCGTCTCGTCCAGTTTTGGCCGCTGAACGGGAAGCTGATCGCCGGTCAGCACATAATATGCATTCTCGGCAATGTTCGTCACATGGTCACCGATCCGTTCCAGATTCTTCGCGCAAAAGAGAAGGTGCGTACAGGCAGTGATCTGGCGCGGATCCTCCATCATATAGGTAAGAAGTTCACGGAAGACCGAGGTGTAGTGGACGTCGATCCTCTCGTCTTCGTTACGCAAGCTGATAAGCGCATCGGGCTCGCGGTCCACATAATGGCTGACTACTGACTGGACCTGTGTGAGCACCATCCCGGCCATGGTGTCGATCGAATGGGCAAGGTTGCCCAATGACGTGCTGGTGCCGATTGCGCCGACGCGCTTGGCAATATTCTTGGCGAGATCGCCGATCCGCTCCAGATCGGCCGCCATGCGGATCGCGCCCACCACCGCCCGCAGGTCCTGCGCCATGGGCTGGCGCTTGGCGATCAAGGTGATGGCGCCTTCGTCGAGCTCCCGCTGCCGGGCATCCATGATCGCATCATCCGAGATGACATGCTGGGCAAGGGCTTTGTCTGCCTCAAGCAGCGCTTGCGTGGCTGCCTTGGTCATCGCTGCGGCAAGGTCGGCCATATCTCGTATGAGACGATCAAGATTCTTCAATTCCTGGTCAAAGGAAGCGACGATGTGTGCAGCCATTTCCGTTCCTTTCCAATGTGCCTGTTCAGCCAAAGCGCCCTGTGATGTAGTCTTGGGTGCGCTTGTCCTCTGGGTTGGTGAATATCTTTTCCGTAGGCCCCTCCTCCACCAGATTGCCCAGGTGGAACATCGCGGTTCGCTGCGAGACGCGGGCAGCCTGCTGCATCGAATGCGTAACGATCACGATCGTATAATTCTTCCGCAATTCATCGATGAGCTCCTCCACCTTCGCAGTAGCGATCGGATCCAGCGCTGAGCACGGCTCATCCATCAGGATCACTTCCGGGGAGACCGCAATGGCCCGGGCGATGCAGAGCCGTTGCTGCTGGCCCCCGGAAAGGCCGGTACCCGGCTCTTGCAGGCGATCCTTGACCTCGTTCCAGAGGCCCGCCTTCTGAAGGCTCATCTCGACAATGCTTTCCAGATCGCGCCTGGAGGCGGCAAGGCCGTGAATGCGCGGTCCATAGGCGACATTCTCGAAAATCGATTTCGGGAACGGGTTGGGCTTCTGGAAAACCATGCCCACCCGTGCACGCAGTTCAACGACATCGATGGAGCCGTCGTGGATGTCGGCGCCATCGAGCTCGACACGTCCGGTGACTCGGCTGCCTTCTATGGTATCGTTCATGCGGTTGAAGCAACGCAAGAAGGTGGACTTGCCGCAGCCTGAAGGGCCGATGAAGGCAGTGACAGCCCTTTCCGGAATGTCAATTGAAACGTCGAAAAGCGCCTGCTTCTTTCCATAAAATACACTTACCTCACGCGCCTTCATGCGGACCGGCCTCGGGGTGCGATCCGGTGTGCGCACCGTTGAGGATTTCATCGAGTAAAGATCGCTTTGCTCGACGATCTTTTCGGCTGACATGTGCATCTGGGAAGCCTCAGGGTTATCGTTGTTCATCCGCGCCGCTCCAGCCTTGCCCGCAGAAAGATCGCCAGAGCGTTCAGTGCGATCATGAGACCCAGCAGGACCATGATTGCAGCGGAGGTGCGCGCCTCGAAAAAGTTGCGGTTTTCGTTGCCTTGCCAAAGATAGATCTGGACCGGCAGCGCCGTCGACTGGTCGAGGGGCGTTGCAGGCACGGCGGCGACAAAGGCGTTCATACCGATAAGCAGTAGCGGGGCCGTCTCGCCGAGGGCCTGCGCTACGCCGATGATGGTGGCCGTCAGAATGCCCGGATAGGTGACTGGCAGCACGTGGTGGAACACGGTTTGCATCCTGGAAGCGCCAAGCCCGAGGGCTGCCTGCCGCAGCGAAGGTGGAACGGCGCGAAGGGACGAGCGCGTGGCGATGATGATGGTCGGCAGTGTCATCAGCGTCAGCACCAGCCCACCTACAATGGGAGCTGACAGTGGCAGGCGGAAATAGTTGATGAACACCGCCGCGCCCAGAAGCCCGAATACGATTGAAGGCACTGCCGCCAGATTGTTGATGTTGACCTCGATAAGATCCGTGAAGCGGTTCTTGGGCGCAAACTCTTCCAGATAGATCGCGCTGCCGACGCCGAGGGGAACCGCGAGCACGAGTACCACCAGCATCATATAGAGCGAACCCACGAACGCTCCGGCCAGGCCCGCGCTTGCCGGAGCAGAGCGCGAGTCCACATTGGTGAAGATGTGCCAGGCGAAAGCCTGGCGGATCAGGCCGGTCTCCTCAAGATGGTCGGCAAGCGCGCGGGCAGGTGCGGAAAGCTGCTGCTGGGCATCCGGCAGGCTGCGGTCGATATTGCCCTTCAGCCAGTTGTCCGCATTCGCGGAAGCCAGCAAATCCAATTTGATCGTCTTTCCAAGCAGGTCAGGATCCCCGACGAAGCGGTCGCGCAGGACAAAGCGTTCGCTCGTCTCGACAATCGAAAGGCCTTGACGCGCATCGAATTCCATATCCGGGGCGGCTCTGCGTAGCGCAGCCTCGATGATCCGGTTCCAATTCACTAGCGTGACCTGACGCTGCCAATCGAGCATCTCTCTCCGGAAGTCGGCGGTTGACTGCCCCGCCGCTTGCACCGGTTTCGGTTCCACATCGATGATCTCGGGATCAAAGAAGACTTCCAGCCGGAGGGTAGCCTGCGTGAAGGCGGGAACGCCCTTGACCAGGATCATACCGAACAGGATGACGACAGCACTGAGAGCAGCACAGATTGCGGCAATTCCGTAGGCCCGGAAGCGGCGCTCGCGCGCATGGCGGCGGGCAAGGCCGGCGCGGATCGTCCGAAGCGTTCCGCCAGACGTGCTGGAAGCGGCCGGCGGCTGAATGGAAGTTTCGGCCATGTCTATTCGTACTGCTCCCGATAACGGCGGACGATGAAAAGCGCCACTACGTTGAGGATGAGCGTCATAAGGAAAAGCGTCAGCCCGAGCGCAAAGGCGACCAGCGATTGCGGCGAGGCGAAATCAGTATCGCCGGTAAGCTGATTCACGATGGTGACGGTGACGGTAGAGACGGGCTCACCTGGATTTAGCCGGAGATAAGGACTGTTGCCGGCGGCGAGCACAACGATCATCGTCTCGCCGATGGCCCGGCTGACGGCGAGCAGAAAGGCGCCGACGATGCCTGGCAGTGCCGCGGGTAGCACCACGCGCGTGATCGTTTCCGACAGCGTCGCGCCCAGGCCCAGAGACCCATCGCGCATGGCGCGGGGCACCTGGCGAATGATGTCGTCCGACAGGGAGGAGATGAAGGGGATGATCATGATCCCCATCACGATACCAGCCGTAAGCGCGCTGGTGGCGCGTATCTCAAGGCCGAGCAAATCGCCAAGCGCGGCAAGAAACGGCCCCACGCTTACAAGCGCAAAGAAGCCGTAGACTATGGTAGGGATGCCGGCAAGCACCTCGATGACTGGCTTCACCGCATCACGGATCTTCGGTCTTGCGTATTGAGTGAGATAGACCGCTGTCATCAGTCCGACTGGAAGCGATACAAGCATTGCGATGGCCGCCACCATCAATGTGCCCCAGAGCAGCGGCAGAAGGCCGTACTCGCCGGTGCCTGCACCGACGCTGGAGAAACGCGGATTCCAGACCGTGCCGAAGAAGAAGTCGGCGGGACTGACATAGCTGAAGAAACGCAGCGCTTCTGCCATTAGCGAAGCAACGATGCCGACCGTGGTAAGAACCGCCACGACGGAGCAGCCAATCAGAAGAAGGCGGATGAACCTCTCCACCTCATTGCGGGCGCGCAACCGCGCCGAGATACGCTTGCGGGCGGTATAAAGAGCCAGTGCACCTGTTCCCGCAGCGGCGGCGATCACTAATGCAAAGGCAAGGAGATGGAATTGGCGCAGTGCCTGGCCTGCGGACACCTCATGGGGCACAGGCTCGCCGACAACCCCGAAACCGGAAGCGATCTGACGCACTCTCGCAATGGCCTGAGACAGTTCCGGGCCGCTGAGATTTGCCACCTCCGGCGGCAGTTGCGAGATGATGAAAGCGCGCGAAGCTGCGTCACCGAAAAGCGCCCATAACCCCAGGATGAGGAGGGCCGGAACAGCAGCCCAGATGGCGACCAGGGAACCATGATAATTTGGCCGGGAATGGAGCCGTTCACCAGCAGGAACGAGTTGCCGGCTGCGCGACCAGCCAACCTGATAGGCAAAGCCGATCAGTACAAGAATAAGGCAGGTGACGATAGCGATGTTCACGGTTTCACGCCCCCGAGGCGCTGTTCTGCCGGTCCGGCCTTGATGTCTGCTGAACGTTCAACAAAAAATGTTCCTGCAATACGGGGAAAGGAGGAGCCCCGGCCTGGCCGGCGCTCCTCCACATTCAACTCGACCCGCGGTCAGCCCTTGACGTCTGCCGCGGTCAGCGCCTTGCGCTCCCTGAAATTGGTGAGAACCTCTTCGGAGTCCTCAGCCGGCTGCGGGATGAGACCGGCGGTCTCGAGCGCGCCGCCGGCACCTGCCATCTGGTCGGACATGAAGAACTCTACATATTCCTCGATTCCGGGAACAGACCCGATGTGCTCGCCCTTCACATAGAAGAAGAGGGGGCGGGAAACCGGGTACTCACCGGAAGCAATCGTCTCCAGGGATGGAGAGATGCCAGAAACTGTGGCAACCTTCAGCGTATCGCGATTCTGGTCGTAGAAGCTGAGGCCGAATACGCCTACAGTATCCGGATTGCTCTGCAGGCGGGCGAGGGTTTCGGTGTAATCACCAGCGATTTCCACCACCACATCCTGACGGAGAGCGAGGCAGGCTTCCTCTCTGGCTTCTTCTTCCATCTCCGGTAGTCCAGCAGCTTCGCAGCCGGGATTGATCACCCGTTCCTCGAACACCTCACGCGTGCCATGGTTCGAAGCCGGAATAGCAAGAGAAATCGGCTGATCCGGAAGCGAAGGATCGATTTCGCTCCAGCTCGTGTAGGGATTGTCCACCATCTCACCATCGACCGGAACCTGAGCGGCAATCGCCTTGAAGACGTGCACCGGCTCAAGCGCGAAGTCACCCTTATCGGCGCTCGTGGCGAAGACGATGCCGTCATAGCCGATCTGAATTTCCAGGATCTGGCTTACGCCAGCCGCGTTGCACGCTTCGATCTCACCTGTACGAATGCGGCGCGATGCATTTGCGATGTCGACAGTGTTCTCGCCCACACCCTGGCAGAACTGGCGCAACCCGCCACTGGAGCCGCCGGAGCCGACCACCGGCGCCTTGAACTCCGGGAACGCCTGGCCGAATTCTTCGGCAACGATGCTGGCAAAGGGAAGAACGGTAGACGAACCGGCGATCTGGATTGTATCGCGCGATTGCGCCGCAGCGGAGCCAAGCGAGGCGGCAACTGCGATAGCCGCTGTGGTTGCTGCAATGGAAAAGGAATTCATTCCTGCCTACTCCTGTTCGGAATTCAAGTTGACGCCTGGTTCTTCGGGCGACGGGAGTGGCAATAACGGGTGCATGTAACAGTTCGATGACAGTTCCACGTCAAAAGAATAACGATCACGGATGGCATCCAGGACCAAGCGGATGGCTGCAGTATGCAAAGGCGTGCTTCGCTCGCCCCCGCTTTCCTGCTGGCGTAATCCCAAGCTTCGCAAATGCACGCGAGAGTTAAACCGGACTTAACTTTTCATCTTCATTTTTCGGCATTCATCGTACCGGGCGCCACTTGGCGGAATTGGGGGACACAATGTTAAGCAGAACGAGACTGTTTCTCGTAGCGAGCGCTCTCGGGTTTGCGGCAAGCGCCCATGCGGCTGACATCTATGACCCGCCGCCGATTGTCATGCCACCCGCACCGCCGCAATATGTGGAAGCTCCCGCCGTTTCCGGCGGTGGCTGGTATCTGCGCGGCGACATCAACTACCACTGGTCTAACATTCGCGGCATCGAATACATCACATACGGCACCCCGCCAGGCACGAACGACTTCGATACGGCGGATCTGAAAGGCGCGTTGTCGCTGGGAGGGGGCATCGGCTACCAGATCAGCAGGCATCTGCGAACCGACCTGACGGCGGACTACTGGTTCAAGTCCGACTTCCGCGGTTCGACATCCGGTTTCTGCTTCGGCCCCCCCATGGCGCCCTGCACCTCAGTGGACAGATCGTCCTACAAGGCGCTGCTCTTGATGGCCAATGCCTATATCGATCTTGGCACCTACCGGGGCATCACGCCATATGTGGGCGCGGGCATCGGCGGAGCATGGGTGCGCTGGAACGATCTGCTGAACACAAATGATGATGGCGAGTTCGTGCATGAGGGCGGAAAGGGCTGGCGCTTTGCGTGGTCGCTCATGGCAGGCGCCTCGTACTGCCTGACCGAAAATCTGCAGCTTGATGCAGGTTACCGCTTCAGCCGGATCGAGGGCGGGCGGATGTTCGGCTTCAGCGCTAACGCAGGCCCCGGATATGATGACGGCTTCAACGTGCACGAGGCCCGCGCCGGGCTGCGCTATACATTCGGCGGACCGAGCCTCCACTGCGCTGTTACCGAGCCTCAGATCGTCGCCTATGAGCCGCCTCCGTACGATCCTCCGGTCTATAAATAAAGTATCCTGAAAGCGTTTGCGTTTGGCTGCTCCGCATCGGCGGGGCAGCTTTTTGTGCAGTTTCCTAAAATTGTAGTCCGAGCGAAAGCTTTCGTTATCCTTAACCGTGAGTTAACCATCATGGTTAACAATCCATCCCATGTCATACGGCGCGCACCGCCGTGCGGGTGGAGTACGATTATGCAGAAGCTTTCCAGCTGGATGGCAGCCACAGCCGTTGCGGTGGTGGCCGGAGCCGTTCCTGTCAGCGCAGCCGATTACGATCCACCTTTGGTAATTGAGCAGACGCCGCATTACGTTCCAGTAGAAGTCGGTTCCGGCTGGTATCTGCGTGGCGACATCGGCTATCATATCGGCACGAGGCCGAATGCGGCTCCGACGTTCCGCACATTCGATGGCCTCACCTATGAAGATACCGCTTTCAATACAGCGCGGCTAAGTGACGAACTCACCTTCGGCTTTGGTGTAGGCTATTCCTTCACGGACCTGCTGCGCGCGGATCTAACACTGGACAGGTTCACATCCTCCTTCTCGGGCTCCACATCCACGGCAGCGCCCTGTCCAAGCGGTCCTGCAGGCACCGCCTGCCGCTCCGAGGACGAAACAGACGTCACCGGCTATTCGGCCATGCTCAACGGCTATGTGGATCTGGGTACCTTCGTAGGCTTCACGCCTTATGTAGGCGCGGGAGCGGGCTTCACCTATCTGCGTTGGGACGATCTTTCGAGCAACTATTACTGCGTCGATGCTGGAGTCCCCTGCGGCGGCGTTGGCTTTACCGACAACATAGGACGCGCGGGCGAATCCGACTGGCGCTTCACCTATGCTTTGATGGCAGGCGTTACCTACGATATTTCGGCCAATTTAAAGGCTGACCTCGGTTACCGCTACAAACGCGTGCGGGGCGGGGACATGTTTGCATGGGACGAAGCAAGCGCTGGAGCAGGGGCGACCGGCGTGCAGGGGCGCGACGACGGCCTGTCCACCCACGAAGTCCGGCTTGGCTTACGTCTCGAATTGTGGTGATGCCACCATCTTGCCCACCCTGACGCGCGCCTATCGGAACCGCAAGGCTTCGGTGGCGTTCAAAGGCGCATGGAAACTCTCCTCGAAGAGCTGACCCCTTCGACATCCCTCCCCTTGCAGGTAATCGCCGTCAGGCTCGTCCTTTCAATCGTGCTCGGCGGAGTGCTCGGGTTTGAGCGGGAGCTTGCCGACCGGCCCGCAGGTCTCAGGACGCACATGCTCGTCTGCCTTGCTTCGGCCACTTTCGCCATCGTATCGGTGGAGATCATCTCCATGCCCGTCTTCAACGACCAGCATGTGCGGGCGGATCCGCTGCGCCTTGTCGAAGCCATCACGGCGGGCGTCGCCTTTCTCGCCGCCGGTTTCATCATTTTCAAGCGTGGGCAGATACGCGGCCTTACTACCGGTGCCGGCATGTGGCTTGCGGCGGCTATTGGCCTGGCTGCCGGCCTTGGCCTGTGGGTCATTGCCGGGTTGACCTGCCTACTCGGCACCATCGTCCTGGCCTTCATCCGCCGGCTGGAGGCCAGTTTCAACCCCAGAAAGGCCGCCGATCCACCACCCCGGCGGTGAACCAGCCCGCACACGCCCTTGCCAGCGGTTGGCCATCACGAGTATGGTTGTTTACCATGACGACACTGTCAATCGACATCAGAAGGGCAACAAGGCGCGACGCGGAGGCAATCGCCGCCGTGCACGATCGTGCCTGGCGCTTGACCTATGCCGGCATCATTCCGCATCGTGTGCTCACCCGGATGATAGGTCGGCGCGGCCCACAATGGTGGGCAAATGCCATAGGTCGCTCCGCAACGGTGCTGGTGCTGGAAATTGGCGGCGAAATCGCCGGCTACGCCACGCTTGGCCGCAACCGAGCCCGTGAGCTCAGGCAGGCAGGCGAGATCTACGAACTCTATCTCAGCCCGGAATATCAGGGAATCGGTCTTGGCCGCCGGTTGTTCGAGAGTGCGCGTGAGATGCTTTCGGCCCACGGCTTCGAGGGCGTCGTTGTCTGGGCACTGGAAGAGAACAACGCCGCCATTTCCTTCTACGAGGGCATCGGCGGGCGCGATGCGGCCGAAGGGGTGGAAGTATTCGACAACAAGGCCCTGCGCAAGATCGCGTTCGTCTGGGACTGAAAGCCGCACCTTTGCAAAACGCGCTGGCGGACGATCCGCATTGCACTGACCAGCCGAAGCGGCTAGGCAGCCGCAAACTGTTTCAGAGCTCACTTGGATTTCAGAATGCGTATCGAAGCTATCTCCATCGGCAGCAATCCGCCCGAGGATGTGAACGTCATTGTCGAAGTGCCCGTCGGCGGGCAGCCGATCAAGTATGAGATGGACAAAAGCGCCGGCACGCTCGTCGTGGACCGGTTCCTCTACACCCCTATGACCTATCCGGGAAATTACGGTTTTGTGCCGCATACACTTTCCGAGGACGGCGACCCTATCGATGTTCTCGTCTGCAACACCCGCCAGCTTATTCCCGGATGCGTCATCAATGTGCGTCCCATCGGCGTGCTCATCATGGAGGACAATGCCGGGCAGGACGAGAAGATCATCGCGGTGCCTTCGCCGCACCTGACGCGGCGCTATGAGAAAGTGCACAACTTCACGGACCTGCCGGAGATCACGCTCCAGCAGATCCAGCATTTTTTTGAGCACTACAAGGATCTGGAGCCTGGGAAGTGGGTGAAGATCGGCGATTGGATGGATGCGGCCGCCGCAAGGCGCCTGATTTCCGAAGCAATCGCCCGGGCGAAGCAACGGGCAAGCTGAGGGGGCTCCTAAAGCGCTACTGGCTCCATGCGCTTGGCGGCGCTTCTAGAGCACTTCCTGCGTTTATAAATCGATTGTGATGTGATGTCCGCATCGCGCGTTGCGGCTTGCCAGCATGACCGCGCCCTTTACCTTGACGGGGCAAATGCACGGCACCGTGTTCCTGGTCTATGCCGAGCAGGTGCTGGTCCCGACCCTGACGCAGGGGCGACATCGTCGCCATGAACAACCTTCCGGCCTAAAAAGCCGCAGGCATGCGCGAGACGACCAAGGCGGCAAACGTGCGGCCTGCTTCACCGGTCGATCCACGGTCCCGATCTCAATTCCATCGAGAAGCCTTGCCAGGTTCAAACCTGTTGCGCGCAAAGGCTTAAAAGAACCATCTCTGCACTATGGGGACGCGGTCACCAGATCCTTAACCTCTTCACTCCACCGAATGCGCAAACTACTTCAACACAGCCGGATGTGCCCACATTAGACCGGATGTAGTCTAGCCCGATTTTTCAGTGGATTGCGCGTCAGTGCCCGCGCTCTACGGCCTTTCCCAAGACGCCAGCTTTTCGAGTAAGGATAAAGATGCTGCTGCATCGCCCGTGACAGCAATCGTCTTCAGGCGCGAAGTGCTACCGGCGACGACCGTTACGTCGCGCTGCGCTACGCCGAGCGCTTTGGCCATCAGCTTCTCCAGCGCCTGGTTTGCCTTGCCCGATTCGGGCACGGCGCGTACGCGAATTTTCAGGTGCCGCTGCTCGTCAGCCCCCTCGCTGACGCCCTCTATGGCGTCCTTCGAAGCACGGGGCGTGAGACGGACGAAGATTTCCAGCCCGTTCTTTGTACGACGATACCAGGGAGAGGGCGCTGACATCGATTATCCCGTGCTATCAGCCAAATTCAGCGATGACTGGCACGTGGTCCGAGGGGCGCTCCCATCCGCGTGCGGCACGCAGCACTTCCACCCGGGTGAGGAATGGCGCAAGATCGGCAGACGACCAGATATGGTCGAGCCGTCGTCCACGGTCCGAAAGGCTCCAGTCCCTGGCGCGATAGCTCCACCAGGTGAAAAGCTTTTCTTCTGGGGGAATATAGCGCCGCATCAGGTCGATCCAGCCACCGTTGCTGCGCAAATTTTCAAGACCTTCCGTTTCCACGGGGGTATGGCTGACCACGTTAAGCAACTGCCTGTGCGACCAGACGTCGGTTTCAAGCGGCGCGATGTTGAGATCCCCGACCAGTACAGTTGCAGTGTCAGCGGTCTGATCGGGTCGGATACCGCGCATTTCCTTGAGAAAATCGAGCTTGTGGCGGAACTTCGGATTGATCTCGGGATCCGGCTCGTCGCCGCCTGCCGGAACGTAGAAATTGTGAATGAGGACGCGGCGGCCACCCACCTCCATCTCGGTCGAAAGGTGACGGCAATCGCCGATCCCGCAGAAGGTACGCTTCTCGACAACGGACAACGGCCTGCGCGAGACCGTCGCAACGCCGTGATAGCCCTTCTGGCCGTGAATCTGGATGTAATTGTAGCCCAGCTTGCGGAAAGCCGCGCTGGGAAACTGGTCGTCAGGGCATTTGGTCTCCTGAAGACACAGCACATCGGGCTGATATTCTTCAAGGAAGCGCTGAACAAGCGGCATGCGCAGGCGGACGGAGTTGATATTCCAGGTAGCTATTTTGAAGGGCATTGCGGATTCGGCTCTGCTTACGGACAGGCGCAATAGACCGTCCTGCGGGCCGATTGACAAGAGTAGCAGGGGTGACCCGGGGCCGCAGGGGCTTCCCGCGGGCCAGCGTCAGTTGTCGCCGCGCTGCAGGCTGTTCACCCGACGGTAGTCTATACTGAACACGCTCGGGTCGAAACGCACACCTTCCTCTACATTGAACAGCATCACCGTCGTGTCCTTCCCCTGAGCGTCGGTGATCGTCCACTGGCGCAGATCGTATGACTGAGCGTCGAACATCATGGTGATCGTCGCATTCCCGAACATCTGCCGGTCGGCAAGCGTGATAGTCGTTAGATCCTCATCCTGCTGTACGCCTTGCAGATTGGCGGATCCGAGATCGATGCGCTCGTCCAGAAGGAGCTTCAGCGGAGTCTTCGACAGCGGGTAGATGTCTACCGTGTTCAGCCTCTTGTTCTCCACCACAAGCGTCGAACCGTCGGAGATGACCTGAAAGCGGGCTGCCCCTTCATAGTCGAAGCGTATCTTGCCCGGACGTTCGAGATAGAACTTGCCACCGGTCTGCTCGCCGCGCGGCCCGAACTGCACGAATTCCCCGGTCATGGTGCGGACATTGGAAAAATGATTCGCGATCTGCTGGGCCGGCTGTGCTGCACCGCTTGCCCCGCCGGCAGCTAAGGCACCAAACGCGATGGCTGCCATGGCCAGCAGGGAACGGCGGGGAAGAAGGAGATTTCCGGCACGCCCGGCGAAATTGGTCATGTTCCTCGTTCTCCGAACAGAATTGTCTTGACTGCCAAATAGGGTGGCAAGAGGGCCGAAGTTAGGCCCCGGCATTGATTCACCGCATGGAAATAGCGTCAGACCTCGTCCTGTTCCGTCGGCACAAGAATTTCGCGCTTGCCAGCGTGATTGGCCGGGCCGACGATGCCTTCCGCCTCCATACGCTCGATGATGGACGCCGCGCGATTATAGCCTATGCCAAGGCGTCTCTGGATGTAGCTCGTGGATGCCTTGCCATCCCGCAGCACTACCGCAACCGCCTGGTCGTAGGGATCGTTCGAATCCGCCAGATTGCCGGCGCCGGAGCCTGAAACAGAATCGCCATCCTCCCCGTCGTCCTCGGTAACCGCCTCCAGATAGGCCGGTGTGCCCTGCATCTTCAGATGAGCGACGATCTGTTCCACTTCGTTGTCGGAAACGAAGGGGCCATGAACGCGCTGAACGCGGCCACCGCCTGCCATATAGAGCATGTCGCCCATGCCCAGAAGCTGCTCCGCCCCCTGCTCGCCGAGAATGGTGCGGCTGTCGATCTTCGATGTCACCTGGAAGGAGATGCGCGTCGGGAAGTTGGCCTTGATCGTGCCGGTAATCACATCCACGGAAGGACGCTGGGTTGCCATGATGACATGGATCCCTGCGGCGCGGGCCATCTGCGCAAGCCGCTGCACCGCGCCCTCGATGTCCTTGCCCGCCACCATCATCAGATCGGCCATCTCATCGATGATGACAACGATGAAGGGCATCGGTTCCAGATCCAGAGTCTCGCTTTCATAGATGGCCTCTCCCGTCTCCCGGTCGAAGCCGGTCTGCACGGTTCGCGTAATGGTATCGCCCTTTTTCTTGGCGGCGATCACGCGCTGATTGAACCCCTCTATGTTGCGCACCCCCACCTTGGACATCTTGCGATAGCGGTCCTCCATTTCCCGCACGGTCCATTTCAGCGCCACTACCGCCTTCTTGGGGTCGGTCACGACGGGGGTGAGCAGATGCGGGATACCGTCATAGACAGAAAGCTCCAGCATCTTGGGATCGATCATGATGAGTCGGCACTGATCCGGGCTCATGCGATAAAGCAGAGAAAGGATCATGGTGTTGATGGCAACCGACTTGCCCGAGCCGGTGGTGCCGGCCACCAGCAAATGGGGCATCTTGGCAAGATCCGCAATCACTGCCTCGCCATTGATCGTCTTGCCAAGGGAGAGTGCCAGCCGGGCCTTGGTGGTCTCGAACTCACGACTGGCGAGAAGCTCGCGCAGATAAACGGTTTCCCTCTTAGCGTTAGGCAACTCGATGCCGATAGCATTACGACCGGGCACGACTGCCACGCGAGCCGCGATCGCGCTCATGGAGCGGGCTATGTCGTCGGCCAGTCCGATGACTCGTGACGACTTGATGCCGGGTGCGGGCTCCAGCTCGTAGAGCGTCACCACGGGCCCGGGACGCACATGGATGATTTCACCCTTGACGCCAAAATCTTCCAAAACGCCTTCAAGAAGCCGGGCATTCTGCTCAAGCGCATCCTTTGACAGGCCTGGATCGCGCCCAGTCGACTTTGGCTCGGCGAGCAGATGCAGCGACGGAAGCTGAAACTCGCCCGATTCGAGGAAGGTCGTTTGTGCCTCTCGGCGTACACGCGAGCCGGGTGCGGGCCGCGGCGCGGGGTTTTCCACCCTTGCCGGAGCCTCGGATGAAGCAGGCGCGTCGGAGGCGTCGAAAGGGGGGAAGTCAAGCGCGGCATCGAAATCGGGTTCGATGCGCGCCGGCCCATCAACAGAGCGGGCAGCGGCAGCGGCGGATGGGTCGGCAAGGGCGAATTCATCCGGCAGGTCCACCTCCGGAGCAGGAAAGCGGCGACGCCAGAACGCTTTCAAGGACAGCCACCAATGAGCGGCAACGCCGAGCGCGAGGAATGTCTGGCCATCGCCTTCGTCGTCTTCTTCGTCATCGTCCGCGAAATCGTCTTCTGGCTGGGCCGCCGGTGCTTTTTTGGCGCGATTGATCACCGCCGCTCCGTAAAGAAGGAGCCAGGCTGAAGGGACGAGGAGCAGGAGCGCGATTGCAACGGCCAGCAAGCCGCTGGGATAATCCCCGATTGCCATTGCGGGCAAGGCTAGGACCATGTCGCCGAAGACGCCACCAAGGCCGGTTGGCAAGGGCCATGTAGCGGTGGGGGAGATGCAGCCGGCCGCTCCGGCTGCCAGTAAGGACCCGGCCAGCCATGCTGCCGCCCTCCTGCCAGGACGGTCAAGGCCATGCGCGCCGGCCAGAATGATGCCCCAGAAAACCGCGGGCACCAGACTTGCGACGGCGGCAATGCCGAAGAACTGCATGGCGATGTCGGAATAGATCGCACCGGGATAACCCATCACATTGGTGACAGGATTGTCCGTGGCGTGACTGAAACTCGGGTCTGCCACATTCCAGGTGGCAAGGCTTGTCAGACAGAAGGAAACCAATACCAGCAGCAGGAGCCCCACCCCCCGCATTGCCTGCCGCCGCAAAAAGGCCCGAACGCCAAATCCGCCGTCGTAAACCGGATAAAGCGCGGAAGAACCCGAACTCATACGCATTTCCCTGTCCAACAACACAAACGGCACTCGCAACGCCGAATTCCCGCTAGCTAAGCAGGTGAAGGTAAAGGCGGCATTAACCATGCAGGAGAAGGAGAAGCAGGCTCTTACCCGTGCCTGTCATCGGGAAGAGGGCCGGACCTCTTTGCGCCGAAACCGCAATCAGGATAAGCGCGTCGCAGCGCCGACAGCGTGCAAAACCATATTTGCGGAGGTGACGGCGAAGTCAGGATCGGCCTCCGCACCCACTTTTCCCAGCCAGGCCGGCAAGCTCGTCCTACAACCCGACCTAGGCCGTTCAGCCGGGGACCGTCCACCGAATCGATAAATGCAAAGATCCCAAAAGCGGCGATGCCGGCGAGCGAGCGACGAAGCTCGCACTTGGATTGCTCAAGGGAAGCGGCAAGGCTCTCCAGATGCGAGCCAAAACGTGAGCCGGGATGCAACCGCACCTCTTCCAGATCGCTAAGGAAATAGGCTGCCTCTGCATTGGCTTATTTTTTGCGCAATCGCATCAGTCCCTCTTGGACAGTGGAAGCGATGAGCAATCCATCTCGCGTGTAGATGCTGCCGCGGGCGAAGCCGCGCGCCCCATGACTGGCAGGGCTGTCCTGTGCATAAAGCAGCCAGTCATCCAATGAAAACGACCTATGGAACCACATTGCATGATCGAGGCTTGCCATCTGGATTTTGGGGTCGAAGGCCGAGCGGCCGTGAGGGAAGGTAGCGGTGTCGAGCAAAGTCATGTCGGAGAAATAGGCGAGCACCGCCGCGTGCAAGCCGCGATCGTCAGGCACTTTGCCGACGGTGCGCAGCCATACATGCTGAACGGGTGGCAGCTTGTTGCGCGTCGTATAGTGCTCCACCTGTACAGGGCGGATCTCCAGGGGGCGCCTGCGCTGGAGGTAGCGGCGAATATTCTCCGGAAGGACCTCTGATGCGAGGAACTCCCGCTGCGGGCGCAGCGTTTCGGGCATGGGTATGCCTTCAGGCATGGAGATCTGATGATCGAGACCATCCTCATCGATCTGGAAGGAAGCGGAAAGCGAAAATATCGCCTGACCATGCTGAATGGCAACGACGCGCCGGGTAGCAAAGCTGTTTCCGTCGCGGATGCGGTCGACCTCGTAGATTATCGGCACCAGAGGATCGCCGGGCCGCATGAAGTAGCAGTGGAGCGAGTGAGCGTGACGATCTGCAGAAACCGTCCGCTGAGCGGCAATGAGCGCCTGGCCGATCACCTGACCGCCGAAAACACGCTGCCAGCCAACCTGGGGGCTGCGCCCGCGAAACAGGTTGTGTTCGAGCCGTTCGAGGTTAAGTATGTCGAGGAGTTCCTGCATGGCGGACGACATGACGGCGCACCCGATCACGGTTTATGATGTAGCCGACAAACCGGAGAGCACCGACCAAGTCAAGCGGCAGCCGAGACGAAGGAGACCGGTTAATGGCAATGCACAAGGCTGGCAGCACCGGAGATGACCGGTTCGACGTGGTAATCGCCGGCGCAGGCTATGTTGGTCTTGCAATTGCCGTTTCGCTGCGCCACGCCCGCCCAGGCATGCACGTGCTCGTGGTCGACGCCGCACCGGAGGAGGCATGGCAGCAGGATAACCGCGCAGTCGCAGTGGCCGCTGCGGCAACACGGATGCTGCGCCAGCTCGGCTGCTGGGACGAGATCGAGCCGGAAGCCCAACCCATAACCGAGATGGAAATCACCGATTCGCGCATCTCCGATCCGGTGCGGCCGGTTTTCCTGACTTTTGGAGGCGAGGCGACACCTGGCGAACCCTTCGCCCATATGGTGCTGAGCCGGCATTTATCGGGCGCGCTGCGCCGGCGTGCAGGTGAACTCGGCATTCAAATCATGCAGCGTAGCGCAGTGGAGGGTTTCGACGTCGAGCCCTCCTCCGTCATCGTACATCTTTCGGGGGGGACGACGTTTCGCGCGCGTGTCCTCGTGGCTGCGGATGGTGTGAAATCGCGGCTGCGCGGTATGGCCGGCATCCGCACCGTTCAATGGGAATACGGGCAATCGGGTATCGTCTGCACTGTGGCACACGAACGTCCCCATGGAGGCCGGGCCGAGGAGCATTTTTTGCCCGCCGGCCCTTTCGCCACGCTGCCGCTGAAAGGCAATCGCTCCCTGATTGTCTGGAACGAGCGCACTGCCGACGCCGAGCGGCTGGTGAATGAGGACGAGGTGGTCTTCGAGCATGAACTTGAGCAGCGGTTCGGCCTGAAACTGGGGGAGATCCGGGTAGAAGGGCCGCGGCGGGCCTGGCCGCTCGGCCTTACGCTTGCTCGCGATTTTGTTCGTCCACGTTTTGCGCTGGCAGGTGATGCGGCGCACCGGATCCACCCGATTGCGGGACAGGGACTCAATCTGGGCTTCAAGGACGCGGCTGCCCTGTCGCAGGTTCTCGTTGAAGCCGACAGGCTGGGCGAGGATATTGGCGCAATTGACGTACTGCAACGGTACGAGCGATGGCGGCGCTTCGACACGGTGCAGATGGGCGTCACGACGGACGTGCTCAACCGGCTGTTTTCCAATGATTTCGGCCCGCTTCGGGCGGTACGCGACATCGGCCTCGGGCTGGTGGACCGCATGCCCGGTATGAAACAGTTCTTTGTGAGACAGGCTTCGGGTTTGGCAGCGGGTAACCCGCGCCTGCTCCGGGGAGAAGCGATCTGACCAAAGCCCATGGGCCAACTTAAGGAGGAAGGCATGAAGCGTTATGCGAACGTGATCTGGAACGGCTCGCTCACCAGCGGAAGCGGCCGACTGGAAAGCACACAAAGCGGAGCTTTCAGCAGCCTGCCATTGAGCTTTAAGGCACGCTTTGAGGACGAGACTGGGCGCGCCGGTACGAATCCTGAGGAGCTTATCGCGGCGGCCCATGCCTCATGCTACGCTATGCAACTTGCGCATATGCTGGCTGAAGGGGGCACCCCCGCAGAAAAGCTCGACGTAAAAGCGCAGATTGACCTGCAGCCGAAGCAGGGTGGGGGGTTCGAGATTCGGGGCAGCGCGCTTTCGGTAGCTGCAACTGTTCCGGGCCTCGAAGAAGCGAAGTTCAAGGAAATCGCTACAAAGGCCAAAGATATTTGCCCCGTCTCCGGCGCACTGAAGGCGATTGACATCACATTGGACGCCAGCTTCGCCTAACCTGTCGGGACGCCGAACAGGCGTCCCGCAATTCGTTTTTCCCGGTTGACTGGCACGCGATAGTTTTGCCACGAAATTGCCAGATGCGCGCAATGGAAGATCGCGCGAACCGTTTCCTTCGCAACCAAAAAACTTGCGGTCGTCCTACATTGGGGAACGGATAGGCTATTCGGGAGAAATGCTATGCTCCATCTTCGCGAGTCTCGGACTCTCCGCCAACCTTCCGATGGCTCAACACTCACCATTACGGACATTACAGGCGAGGCCGCGGAACTTCCTGCGTTTGATCAACATGAACGGATATGGTGCGGACGCGACGACGAACGCGGCCTGACCGCTATCGTCGCGATCCACGATACAAGTCTGGGTCCTGCACTTGGTGGTACACGTATCTGGCCGCATCAGAGTTTCGAAGCAGCATTGACCGACGCGCTGCGCCTTTCCCACGGGATGACTTACAAGGCTGCCGTCGCGGGCGTGCCCTTCGGAGGCGGAAAAACGGTGATTATGGCCGACGCCAAAAAGGACAAGACGCCCGCGCTTTTAAGTGCCTATGCGGAAATGCTTGCAGCGCTGGAAGGCCAGTTCTTTACCGGGGAGGATGTCGGCTTGACGGTCGCTGACGCAGACTTTTTGCGCGATAGAGCTCCAAATGTGACCGGCACTACAAAGGGCGGCAGCGGCAATCCATCTCCCGTAACCGCCGAAGGTGTTTTTCTGGGGATCAAAGCTGCCCTCTTCCATCAGCGCGGGAGTGCCACGCTGCAGGGGGTGCGCGTAGCAGTGCAGGGATTGGGTTCAGTCGGTTATTCCCTCTGCAAGAAGCTCCGCGCCCATGGAGCGCATCTTATTGTGGCAGACATCGATGAGTCGCGCGTGGCAAATGCGCGGGAAGCCTTCGACGCAGAGGCCGTAGCTGTTGACAAGATCCTGGCAGCCGAAGCGGACATTCTTTCGCCCTGCGCTCTTGGAGGCATCATCTCGGCAGAGGCAATCCCCTCAATTAAGGCCGGGATCATTGCCGGATCGGCCAACAACCAGCTTGCCCGGCACGAAGACGCGCACCTGTTGATGCAGCGCCATATCCTCTATGCGCCAGATTACGTGATCAATGCTGGTGGCCTGATCAACGTCACTGCGGAGTTTGCACCGGGCGGCTATGATCGTGATATAGCCATGGCCAAGGTCAGGAAAATTCCGGAGACCCTGAAGGATATTTTCGTTCGTTCGGATCGGCAAAGGCGGCCGACCAACGATATTGCCGCCGAGATCGTCATGGAGCGCCTCAGGGCCGCGCGGGAAAAGGACGAGCGCACCCGCCAGGGCCCTCGGTAGGCCCGACAACTTTGGCCAAGATGTAACTGAGGGCTGGTGCGTCTTAAAGCGGGATGATTTTATTTCCGGTCATATCCGGCCTCGGCGAAATAGTTTGCGCATTCCTTTGATGTGACGATGTCGAGGATTTGGCCGATAGCGCTGCATACGGCATCGGTGGTGCGCCTTTCGGCCTTTCGCAGCAGGTGTTTGAGCTTTGCGAAGAGTTGCTCGATCGGGTTCAGATCGGGCGAGTATTTCGGCAGAAAGAAGAGCCTGGCACCGGCCTTGCGGATGGCCCGCCGTATGGCCTTGCCCTTGTGCGAGCCGAGATTGTCCATGACGACGATGTCGCCGGGCCTGAGCGTCGGCACCAGCACCTTCTCGACATAGAGGCGGAAGCGCTCGCCGTTGATCGGCCCGTCGATGAGCCAGGGGGCCTCGACGCGGTCGCAGCGCAGGGCGGCCAGGAAGGTCATGGTCTTCCAGCGCCGGTGCGGCACCTTGGCCTTGAGCCGCGCACCGCGCGCTGCCCAACCCCTGAGCGGGGCCATGTTGGTCTTGGTCCATGTCTCGTCGATGAAGACCAGGCGGGAGGGGTCGATGCGGCCCTGATAGGCTTTCCACTGCGCGCGTCTTCGCGCCACGTCGGGCCGATCCTGCTCGGCGGCGATCAGCGTCTTTTTTTATGCGTGAGCCCTTCGGCGTGGACGAACTCCCACACCGAGCGGTAGTCGACCTTCAGGCCGCGCTCGGCCAGTTCCGCCACAAGGCCGCGCAGCGTGAAGTCCGCGCCACGGCAGCGCTCAATGAGCCAGTCGCGCCAAGCCCCGGAAATCTTCTTCGGCTTATGGCCGCCGATCTGGCCCGGTTCCAGGCTGCCGCTCTGGCGATAACGCTTCACCCATTCGATCGCCGAGCTGTAGCTGACGCCAAAACGGGCCGCCGCCTGCCGACGCGACATCCCCTCCTTCTCAACCGCCTTCACCACGCGTTCCCGAAGATCGATCGAATAGGGCTTGCTCATCCATGCTGGCCTCCTGTCCCAGCCAGCACCTCGAATCAAATTCGATCTGATTTGCATAGCCCCTAGCGACTCGGCGTAATCTCATCCCGCTCTAAGCGAAAAGTGCGGGCGGTTCGTGGGAAGGCTATCTCAAACCGCGAAGTGCCGTCTCGCCCCAGACCTCCTGCAACCGCCTGTCGCGGCCGCAGCCTTCGCGATAGCCCCGATAGGCGTTGGCCTTGGTGACGTATCCGAAGCGGGAAAAGACCCGGTCTGTGCTCATGTAAAAATCCTGGTGATAGTCTTCCGCCGGCCAGAAGGTAGAGGCGGGTTCGATGGGCGTTACAACCGCTCGTGCCAGTTCTTTCTCCGCCGCCTGCTTTGCCCTTTCCGCAGCCTGCCTCTGGACCTCGTCCAGCACATAGATGGCTGTCGTATAGCCGTGGCCCCTGTCGCAGAACTGGCCGCCGTCATCGGTGGGATCGACAGAATGGAAGAAGACGTCGAGCAGCTCTTCGTAAGTTACCCGCGCATCGTCGAAACGGACCTCCACCGCCTCTCGATGGCCGCCCGCCTCATAGTCATGGTAGGAAGGTTCCTGCGTGGTGCCACCGGTATAACCGGAGACGGTGGACAGAACCCCCTCCACCTTGTCGAAATCGGCCTCGACACACCAGAAGCATCCGCCGGCAAAGATGGCGGTCCTTTCCTCCGCCGTCACCGGATGCAGTAACAGAAGAACGCATGCAAGCTGCGATGCGGAAAGAAAAAGAAGACGGCGCGTCATGAATCGGCCTCCCTTGCGGGAATCGATATCCCGCGCCGGGTTGCCTGAAAACTCAATCCGCTACACGCTTGCGTGAAGAAGGCAGTCGCCGGTCAGACCCGGCGCTCCACCATCATCTTCTTGATCTCCGCGATGGCCTTGGCCGGATTCAGGCCCTTGGGACAGGTCTGCGTGCAGTTCATGATCGTATGGCAGCGATAGAGCCGGAACGGATCCTCCAGCTTGTCGAGTCGCTCGCCGGTGGCTTCGTCCCGTGAATCGATGAGCCAGCGATATGCCTGGAGCAGCACGGCAGGGCCGAGATAGCGCTCGCCGTTCCACCAATAGCTGGGGCAGGCGGTCTGGCAGCAGAAGCAGAGAATGCACTCGTAGAGACCGTCAAGCTTGGCCCGATCCTCGCGGCTCTGCCGCCATTCCGTCGCCGGCTCCGGCGTTTCGGTGTGCAGCCAGGGCTCAATGGAGGAAAGCTGCGCGTAAGGCACGGAAAGATCCGGCACCAGGTCCTTGACCACGGGCATGTGCGGCAGTGGATAGACCTTTACCGCGCCCTTGATCTCGTCCATGCCCTTCGTGCAGGCAAGCGTGTTGGCGCCGTCAATGTTCATGGCGCAGGAGCCGCAAATGCCCTCGCGGCAGGAGCGCCGAAAGGTAAGCGTCGGATCGATCTTGTTCTTGATCCAGATGAGTGCATCGAGCACCATCGGCCCGCAATCATCCATATCAACATAGTAAGTATCGACACGCGGGTTCTCCGTGTCGTCCGGCGACCAACGGTAGACGCGGTATTCACGCAGGTTCGTGGCACCTTCAGGCTTAGGCCAGACCTTGCCCTGCTTAATCTGCGAGTTCTTCGGAAGGGTGATTTGGACCATCGGAATAGCCTTGGATCAATATACCCGCGCCTGAGGCGCGATTTTTGCCGGATCGATACCACCATCCTCCGCTTTCAGGAGCGTTTCGGTGTGTACGGGACGATAGTCGAGACGAACCTTTCCGGTTTCGTCCACCCAGGACAATGTGTGCTTGCGCCAATTGACGTCGTCGCGCTCAGTGAAGTCCTCCCGGGCATGCGCACCGCGGCTCTCCTTGCGCGCCTCGGCCGAATGAACCGTGGTAATGGCATTGACCATCAGGTTTTCCAGCTCCAGCGTTTCAACGAGGTCCGAATTCCAGATCATTGAGCGATCCTGAACCTTGAGATCGGGAAGCTCCTTCCAGAGTTCGGAGATGCGCCGGCAACCCTGCTCAAGGGATTCCTGCGTACGGAAGACCGCCGCATCCTCCTGCATGGCACGCTGCATTTTCTCGCGAAGAACCGCGGTCGGCGTGCTGCCATTGGCGTGACGCAACCGGTCGAAACGGTCCATGATCTTCTCGCAAGCGGCAATATTGATCGGTGGAACCTTGGCGTTGCGGTCGACCACCTTGCCGGCGCGGATAGCGGCGGCCCGTCCAAAGACCACAAGATCGATGAGCGAGTTGGAGCCGAGGCGGTTGGCTCCGTGGACCGAGGCGCAGCCGGCTTCCCCGACAGCCATCAGGCCGGGGGCCACAGCATCGGGATCGCCAATGGTGGGGTTCAGCACCTCCCCCCAGTAGTTGGTGGGAATGCCGCCCATATTGTAGTGGACGGTCGGCAGCACCGGGATCGGCTCACGCGTAACATCCACGCCGGCGAATATTCTCGCCGATTCGGCGATGCCCGGCAGGCGCTCGTGGATGACAGCCGGGTCGAGATGATCAAGGTGCAGGTAGATATGGTCCTTGTTGCGCCCAACGCCGCGCCCTTCACGGATCTCGATGGTCATGCACCGCGATACCACGTCCCGGGAGGCAAGATCCTTCGCAGAGGGAGCGTAGCGCTCCATGAAGCGCTCGCCTTCGGAGTTGACGAGGTATCCGCCCTCTCCACGCACGCCTTCGGTGATCAGGCAGCCGGCGCCGTAAATGCCTGTCGGGTGGAACTGCACGAATTCCATATCCTGAAGAGGCAGCCCTGCCCGCGCGACCATGCCATTGCCGTCACCGGTGCACGTATGGGCGGAGGTGCATGAGAAATAGGCCCGGCCATAGCCGCCGGTGGCCAGGACGACCATCTTTGCCGAAAAGCGGTGAATGGTTCCGTCCTCAAGGTTCCACGCAACCACGCCCGTGCAGACGCCGTCATCAGACATAATGAGGTCGAGGGCAAAATACTCGATGAAGAATTGCGCGTGATTCTTGACGGATTGGCCGTAAAGCGTGTGAAGGATCGCATGACCCGTGCGGTCTGCCGCCGCGCAGGTTCGCTGAACGGGCGGCCCCTCACCGAAATTCTGCATGTGGCCGCCGAAGGGACGCTGGTAGATCCGGCCGTCCTCGGTGCGGGAGAAGGGCACGCCATAGTGCTCCAGCTCGTAGACGGCGGCCGGTGCTTCGCGGGCGAGATATTCCATCGCATCCACGTCGCCCAGCCAGTCCGAGCCCTTCACCGTATCATAAAGGTGCCATTGCCAGTGGTCCGGCCCCATATTCTGCAGCGATGCGGCGATGCCACCCTGGGCAGCGACGGTGTGCGAACGGGTGGGAAAGACCTTGGTGATGCAGGCCGTCTTCAGGCCCTGCTCGGCCATTCCCAGCGTCGCCCGCAGGCCAGCGCCGCCCGCGCCCACGACGACCACGTCAAAGGCATGATCGACATATTCATAGGCCGGACCGGCCTTCCTCGCACTTGCCTCAGCCATCTATAATTCAGGCTCCGAAAACGATCTTGAGAAGGGAAAGGAGCGCGATTGCGCCAACGACGATGGGAAAGAAGGTGTTGAGGATAATCAGAGCTACCTTCCAGCCCTGGTCATGCACATAATCCTCGATGATGACCTGCATTCCGAGCCGCATGTGATAGAGCACCGACACGAAGGCAAAGCCTATGAGCAACGCCACCACCGGGCTGGCGATTGCGGCGCGGACCTCCTCAAAGGGGGCGCCGCTATAAGCCATGACAAAGCCCATGAAGAAGAGGATGAGCGGCAGGTTGGAAACAGCGGTCAACCGCTGCCGCCAGAAATGCTCCGTCCCACCGCGAGCGGCCCCCAGACCACGGACGCGATTCAGAGGGGTACGCATGTCAGCCATCAAAATCCTCCCCGGAGAGCGTAGCCCACCACCCAGACGATGACAGTGAGCGTGATGGAACCGATCAGTGTCGCCTTTGCCAGCCGGGTGGACGTGTCCCTTTCCAAACCGCGGCCGGTATCCCAGATGAGGTGGCGGATGCCGCCCAGCATGTGATGCAGCAGCGCCCAGCTGTATCCGAACAGAACGAGCCGGCCCAGGAACGAGCCGAACAGCCCGCTCACGAAGTCGAACCACTCCGCTGACGTGGCCGCTGCAAGAAGCCACAACGCGAAAAGGAGTGGCCCGAAATAAAGCGCCGCCCCGGTGATACGGTGGGCGACGGACATCGCCATGGTCGGGGTAAAGCGGTAAATCTGCAAGTGAGGCGACAATGGCCTCGATTGGGTGGCTGTGATTTTGCTCATGGCTTCCCCGTCTCCTTACCAGCAGGCACATGAAGGCAAGTTGTCTGCGGTGCTTTTTCCCGCTCGCCCAAGCCCTGGCAGTGGGCTTTTAATCCGCTTTTTGCAGTGCGTCAAAGCCACAACATGGCGCAGAAGCGTTTGAATCGATTGAACAGGCGCGCGTGTACTTAAACGTCAGCCACGGTCGAAGCGAATGACATGATTTGTCCAGTCGGCGGGAACAGCAATGCCCTCATACAACCTTCGCCCTTCCACGGGCTGCCGCGGCGCGCTGAGGACCAGTTGCGACCAACCCCGCTCCTCCGCCTGTTCGGCCACGAGGTCGATCAGCGCCCTGGCGATGCCTTTGCCGCGATGCCGGTGATGGACGTAAATATGCTCCATGAGCCCGTAGCGAAGGCCGGATGGCGGTTCGGGCAGGTCATAGAAGATCGCAAAGCCGACCAGCTCGCCATCGATGCGAGCGCCAACGATTTCCACTACCCGATCCTGCAGCAGAGTTTCGGCATAGAACTCGTCCGGCCGTCGTGGCGCACCACGCTTTAGGGATTGCGTATAGGCGGCGAGCAGCGGCGCCAGAACGTGCGCATCCTTGAGACGTAAAGGTGCAATGTCGATGTTGTGATTCTCGCTCATGCGTCGGACCTTTTCGCCTGCAGGCTCCTTCGATGAAGATGCCCGCATATTAAACGCTTTTGAACCCGAAGAGACAGCAGGGTGACAAAGGTTAAGAAAGGGTTAATCTGATACGTGGAAAGGTAGCGACAAGAAGGAGCATTGCTCCATGCCTTCATGCAATCAGTTTTTCCCGGCTGGGTTCGGGCTTGTGCTGGCGCTTCTGGCTGCGGCGATGCCCGCGACCGCCGGTAGCCCGGGCGAGGAGGTTCATGCCGATAGCTTCGGCAACCTGGTGATCAGGAGTCCTGCGGGCTACAAACGCATAGTTGTTGGCAAGGGATATCTGGCCGAGGATCTTGCTAAGCATTCGAAGCGGGAGCCCAAGGTAGTCTATCTGGAGGAAGGGCGCGATGGCGTCTACCTTCGCAAACGGCGGACGTGCCGTTATGGCGCGCTTCTTCACGGGCGCAGCTACATGTATGGCTTGCCTGACAATGTCGTGCCGGTACCGACCGTAGCCTGCCGCTGAGGCCCGCTGCTGTCTGGCCTGGAGCTGAAGGGAACTGCCCCGTTCTCCCTTGCGTTTGGGAGCATCCGTCTTTGAGGAGCTTCCAATGGCCAAGACAAGAATGCTGACAGACCACCAGGAGATCCGTGAGTGGGTTGAAGCGCGCGCCGGTCAACCGGCCCTGAGCGAGCCTGCGCTGGGTACTGGCCATGCACAACCGATATTGCGGCTCGCTTTCGGCCAGCAGGCCTATCAGGACCAGGACGAAGGGTGGGACGCGATCGGCCAGGTGGAGATCCTCGAATGGGATGAATGGTTTCGCATATTCGAGGAACGGCAGCTTGCACTTGTGGTGGAGGAAGAGGTGCCAGGCCGGCGCGAGGAGTTCCATGAATTCGTGCGTCGGCCTTAAGCTCCCAAGCCCTCGGTATTACCTAGACTCGATGACGCCACAGGCGATGCGGTCACCTGCCTGGCCTGAGGGCTGGCTGCGATAGTCGTCTGGCGAACTGTGAACGAGGACGGCTGATCCATCGTCATCCAGAAGCGGATTGTCGCCATCGGACAGCGAAAGATCACCATGGAAGAATTCCGCCTTGAGAATGCCGTCCTGCCCGACATGCACATTAGGGAAATCGCCGGGATGCGGACCTTCTGCGTCGTGTACGCCGTGGTTCCGGTCGCCCGCATAGTGGCCGCCTGCTGACTCAAATCCGCCTTCAGCGTCACATTCGCCTGTCTCATGGACGTGGAAGCCGTGCGGTCCCGGGGGCAGGTCGGTCATCTCCGCCATCACATGAAGCATACCGGAAGCCGTTTCCATGAATGTCACGGTTCCAATCTCATTGCCTTCGGCGTCGATCATGGTCGCGGTCGCCTCCTGCTCCTGGGCGTGGGCGGCAGAAAGCGAAATTGCCGCCGCCAGTACGGTCATTGCAGTCAGTCTCATGCTGATCTCTCCCTTTGCACCTCCAGGGCCCATGCCGGATGGCAAGGCTTGCCTTTCCATGCAAACAGGCCGCTTCGCGGTTTTGTTTCATCACTCCCGAAAGGAACGCCTTTGCGGTGCCACCGCCGACAGCGGAAGAGCTGCGCGCACAAAAAAGGAGCCCTGTGGGCCCCCTTCTCATGTCCAGTCGTTGCGAGTGTGCCTCGGCCGGATCGGCTATGCAGGCAGGAGGGTGCCTTCAAGCGTTGTGAGCTGTCCGAGGAACTCTTCGGCTCGGGATCGCGTCTCATGGTCTCTGGCGCCTTCGATCTCGGCACGAACGGCCTCGATGCGCCGCAGAAGGTCGTTCCGGTCGAGATCAGCAACGCGCGTGGCCGATTCGGCAAGCAGCCGGCAACCTTCCGGCGTTATGTCGGCGAACCCGCCGAAGACGACGAACTGCTCGCGTTCGCCGCCGGGCCTGACGGCGGTGATGATGCCCGGCTTGATGCTGGTCATCGTAGGTGCGTGATCCGCCATCACCGTCATCTCGCCTTCCGTCCCGGAAATGACGACTTCGACCACCTCTTCGGACAGGAGGAGCCGTTCAGGGGATACCAGTTCGAACTTGAATGCTTTTGCCATGGTCAAATCGGTGAATAGTGAAGGGTGAATGGTGAGCGGCCGGAAATATGACCCTCATCGATCCCGTTCTCTATCCGCACCTCCTGTCACCCATTCACAATTTGCCGGTTGCCAGAGCGTCAGGCTGCTTCCGCAGCCAGGCGCTCGGCCTTCTCGATAGCGTCCTCAATGGTGCCGACCATGTAGAACGCTGCCTCGGGCAGGTGGTCGTAATCGCCATTGACCAGTCCCTTGAAGCCCTTGATCGTGTCCTCAAGGTCCACCAGCTTGCCAGGCGCGCCAGTGAAGACTTCCGCCACGAAGAAAGGCTGTGACAGGAAGCGCTCGATCTTGCGAGCGCGGGCAACGGTAAGCTTGTCCTCTTCTGACAGCTCGTCCATGCCAAGAATCGCGATAATGTCCTGCAAAGCCTTGTACCGCTGCAGCGTCTGCTGGACGTCACGAGCCACCTTGTAATGCTCTTCGCCGACGATCATCGGGTCGAGCATGCGCGAAGTGGAATCGAGCGGGTCCACGGCCGGGTAAATGCCCTTCTCGGAAATCGCGCGCGACAGCACTGTCGTCGCGTCGAGGTGGGCAAACGAGGTGGCCGGCGCCGGGTCAGTCAGGTCGTCTGCAGGCACGTAGATGGCCTGCACCGAGGTGATCGAGCCCTTGGTCGTGGTGGTGATGCGCTCTTGCAGGGCACCCATATCCGTCGCCAGTGTCGGCTGGTAGCCAACCGCGGAGGGAATGCGGCCGAGAAGCGCCGACACTTCCGAACCCGCCTGCGTAAAGCGGAAGATGTTGTCGACGAAGAAAAGAACGTCCTGACCCTGGTCGCGGAAGTATTCGGCAACCGTCAGGCCGGTGAGGCCGACACGCGCACGGGCGCCGGGCGGCTCGTTCATCTGGCCGTAGACAAGAGCGGCCTTGGAGCCTTCGCCGCCACCGGCCTTGTTCACGCCGGACTCGATGAATTCATGGTAAAGGTCATTGCCCTCACGGGTGCGCTCTCCAACGCCGGCGAACACCGAATAGCCACCATGAGCCTTTGCGACGTTGTTAATCAGCTCCTGGATCAGCACGGTCTTGCCGACGCCAGCGCCGCCGAACAGGCCGATCTTACCACCCTTGGCGTAGGGGGCGAGGAGGTCGAGCACCTTGATGCCCGTGACCAGGATTTCAGATTCGGTCGACTGCTCGGTGTACTCGGGCGCCGGCTGGTGAATGGCGCGCGTCTCGGCGGCCATGACGGGGCCGGCTTCGTCGATCGGCTCACCGATCACGTTTATGATGCGTCCAAGCATCTCCGGTCCGACCGGCACTGAAATAGGCGCTCCCGTATCGACAACGGTCTGGCCGCGGACGAGACCTTCGGTCGAGTCCATCGCAATGCAGCGCACCGTGTTCTCACCAAGGTGCTGCGCCACTTCGAGCACAAGGCGCATGCCTCGGTTGTCCGTCTCCAGTGCGTTCAGGATGGCTGGAAGGTGATCCTGAAACTGGACGTCGACAACGGCGCCGATAACCTGCCGGATGATGCCGGTAGCTCCGCTGGCCACCGCGGGCGAGGCGGCAGTCTTCGCCGCACGCGCCGTAGTCTTAGCCGCGGCAGACCGGGCGGGGGCTTTAGCGGCAGCCTTTGCTGCGGCGGGCTTGGCCGCCGCCTTGCTTTTGGCCTCGCCTGCCGGGGCCCTTTTGGGGGTCGCTGCTTTCGCCATTCTTCTACCCTTCTTCGGTCCGTTAGAGCGCTTCCGCGCCCGAAATGATTTCGATCAGTTCCTTGGTGATCTGCGCCTGACGCTGACGGTTATACGTGATCGTAAGCTTGTCGATCATTTCGCCCGCATTGCGCGTGGCATTGTCCATCGCCGTCATCTTGGCGCCCATCTCACCTGCCGCGTTCTCCAGAAGCGCGCGGAATATTTGCACGGTGATATTGCGGGGAATGAGATCGGCCAGGATCGAAGCCGCGTCCGGCTCATACTCATAGACTGCACCGCCGCTCTCCGCTTCCGCCTCGGGCACGGACGCCGGGATGATCTGCTGCGCGGTCGGAACCTGGCTGATCACCGACTGGAAACGCGAATAGAACAGCGTGCAGACGTCGAACTGGCCTTCTTCGAAGAGGCCGATCACCTTCTTCGCGATGGCGTCCGCATTGGAGAAGCCAAGCTGCTTCACCTCGCGCAGATCGACTCGGTCGATGATGAGCTCGCTAAAGTCTCGGCGCAGAATATCATAACCCTTTTTGCCGACGCAAAGGATCTTCACCTTCTTGCCGCCGGCCAGGAGGCCGCGCACATGCTCCCGCGCGAGCCTGGCGATCTGACTATTGAAACTGCCGCACAGTCCCCGCTCGGCCGTGCAAACGACAAGCAGATGCACCTCGTCCTTGCCCGTACCGGCCATGAGCGGCGGAGCGTCCGTTCCGGCGATGGAACCCGCCACATTGGCTAGCACCACGCTCATACGCTCGGCATAAGGCCGGGCGGCCTCAGCCGCCTCCTGGGCACGACGCAGCTTCGCCGCAGCGACCATCTGCATCGCCTTGGTAATCTTCTGCGTCGCCTTGACGGAGGCGATCCGGTTGCGAAGGTCCTTAAGCGAAGCCATGCTTACCGACCCTACGTGAAGTTCTTGGCAAAAGCTTCGATCTCCGCCTTGAGCCTGGCGCGCAGATCGTCCGAAAGTGCCTGCTCCTTGCGAATGGCCTCGAGCACTTCCTTGCCCGTGCTTCGCATATGCGCAAGAAGGCCCTGCTCAAAACGGGATACGTCATTGACTTCGAGCCTGTCGAGATAGCCCTCCACGCCGGCAAAGATGACGGCGACCTGCTCCTCGGTCTTGAGCGGGGAGAATTGCGGCTGCTTCAGCAATTCCGTCAGGCGCGCTCCGCGATTGAGCAAACGCTGGGTCGCCGCGTCAAGGTCGGAACCGAACTGGGCAAATGCCGCCATCTCACGATACTGGGCAAGTTCACCCTTGATGGAGCCTGCCACCTGCTTCATGGCCTTGACCTGCGCTGCAGAGCCAACCCGCGAAACAGACAGACCGACGTTAACCGCGGGACGGATACCCTGGAAGAACAGGTTCGTCTCAAGGAAAATCTGGCCATCGGTGATGGAGATCACGTTTGTGGGGATGTAGGCGGAAACGTCGTTGGCCTGCGTCTCGATGACGGGAAGGGCAGTCAGCGAACCGGCGCCCAAATCGTCGTTCATCTTGGCTGCGCGCTCAAGGAGCCGCGAATGCAGATAAAAGACGTCGCCGGGATAAGCTTCACGGCCGGGCGGGCGGCGCAGAAGCAGGGACATCTGACGGTAAGCGACGGCCTGCTTGGACAGATCGTCATAAGCGATCACGGCATGCTTGCCGCTGTCGCGGAAATATTCGCCCATGGCGCAACCGGCGAAGGGAGCGAGGAACTGCATCGGAGCCGGATCGGAAGCCGTCGCAGCCACGATGATCGAATATTCCAGCGCACCGCGCTCTTCGAGCGCCTTCACAAACTGGGCAACGGTGGAACGCTTCTGTCCGACAGCGACATAGACACAGTAAAGCTTCTGGCTCTCGTCGTCGCCTTCATTCAGTGGTTTCTGGTTGAGGAAAGTATCGAGAATGATGGCGGTCTTGCCGGTCTGGCGGTCACCGATGATGAGTTCGCGCTGACCACGGCCGATCGGAATGAGCGCGTCAATGGCCTTCAGGCCGGTGGACATCGGCTCGTGAACGGACTTGCGAGGGATAATGCCCGGCGCCTTTACGTCCACGCGACGACGCTCGGTCGCCTTGATCGGACCCTTGCCGTCGATCGGGTTGCCCAGCGCGTCGACCACGCGACCAAGAAGCTCCGGACCCACCGGCACGTCGACGATAGCGCCGGTACGCTTGACGATATCGCCTTCCTTGATGTCGCGGTCGGAGCCGAAGATCACGACACCGACATTATCGATCTCCAGGTTCTGCGCCATGCCGCGAATGCCGCCCGGAAACTCGACGAGCTCGCCAGCCTGGACATTGTCCAGCCCGTAGACGCGAGCAATACCGTCACCGACGGAAAGGACCTGGCCGACCTCGGAGACCTCGGCCTCCTTGCCGAAATTCTTGATCTGGTCCTTGAGAATTGCGGAGATTTCCGCTGCCCGGATATCCATCAGCCGACCTCTTTCAGTGCAAGCTTGAGCGTATTGAGTTTCGTCTTGAGCGATGTATCGATCTGGCGCGAGCCGAGCTTTACGACAAGGCCACCAAGAAGAGAGGGATCGACCGCCACCTTAATGGCGACATCCCTGCCGGCCACCGTCTTGAGCGTGGCCTTCAGTTCCTTTTCCTGCGCTGTAGTGAGCGCGTGGGCGGCGGTGACTTCAGCCGTTGTCTCGCCTCGTGCCTCCGCTGCGATCTCGCGGAAAGCACGGATTATCTGCCGAACAGCAAAAAGGCGGCGATTCTGCGCCACCACACGTAGGAAATTTCCGACAAGGCCGCCAATTTCAGCACGATCAAGTATGGCGGCGACCGCCTTCAACTGATCGTCGGCGGAAAAGACAGGGCTCTCGATGAGACGCTGAAGGTCTTGGCTGCCATCAAGAAGCGCCTCAAACCGGCCAAGATCTTCCTCGACGATCGAAACTGCGTCGGTCTCTTGCGCTAGTTCGAATAATGAGCGTGCGTAGCGCCCTGCCACACCTGAGATCATAGAGCCAGATTGTGCCACGGGGTCGGATCTCTTCTCATGAGCTGAGGCCGCAGGATCTTGCACAGGAGCATATTCCCCGGCTAAATCCCTGACCTGGTTGACAGATTTTCGGCACAGGCATATGGGCACCGCCCTCCACCACCGAAAGCCGAATGCCGTCTAACACACGCCCGCCAGACTCGCAACACGCCGAAGCTAGACGATTTGGGGCCGCTTTGTCGCATCCCTGCCTCGGCGGACGTCAAGGCACCAGACCAAAGACGAACAAGAGCGGCAGCGCCGCCAGCAAAAGCGTGACCGCCAGACTCGTCCACTGAATCAGCGAACCACCGTGATCGAACAGTATGGAAAGCGCCCGCCCGAATGCTGCGAAAGCCCAGGCGAATCCCAAGGTCATGTAGATGAGCGGCTGGGAGAAGAGAATCGCCGACAGGCCGATCCCTGCATAGAAGCCGCCGAGGAGTGAACGCGGAGTGGCCAATGCTTCGGCATGTTCCGGGATCGGCTGCAGGGCGAGGGCTCGTAGAAGGAACCGGGGCGCCAGCATCGCCACCAAGCCAAAGAGCACGGTAAGAGCCGCCCCAGCCCATGCCAGCCACTCCCCGGGGGTGTAGGGCATGGGAAATACGAAATCCATGGTGTGCCCTCCTGCATGTCGCGGCAAACGCCTTCACCATGCGCGCTCTATAGCCGATTCGCGAATCATCAGACGAGGGACCGAAGCGGCCGGCGTTAAAATCAAAAAGCTTAGAGGAAGCTCTGGGGATCGATGTCCACTTGGACGCGGATGGAGCCGCGCGGCCTTTCCGCCTTTGAAAGGAGCTGGCGCAGATAGGCTTGCAGATCAGATCGTCGCGTGCCCTGGACGAGGAGGCGGAATCGGTGGCGGCCCGCGACCAGCGCCAGCGGTGCCTCGGCGGGGCCGAGCACGTCGATCTCACTTGCGGCCGGTGCGGCACGGCGCAATGCACGTGCATGATTCTCCGCCTCCGCCCGGGAGGCGGCGCTGACAATGAGCGAGGCGAGCCGGCCGAAAGGCGGCATGCGGGCGCGCTCGCGCTCGGCGATCTCCCGCTCATAAAACTGCTCAGCGTTCCCCGATACGAGTGCTTGCATGACCGGATGATCGGGCTGGTAGGTCTGCAAGAGCCCGATGCTCGCCTTGCCGGTTCGGCCGGCCCGGCCCGTCACCTGCGAGAGAAGCTGGAAAGTGCGCTCGGCTGCACGCGGATCACCATTGGCAAGGCCAAGATCAGCGTCCACGACGCCCACCAGCGTCATGTTCGGAAAATTGTGGCCCTTTGCCACAAGCTGCGTCCCGACGACGATATCGGCTTCGCCGTTGGCGATCGCCTCAAGTTCAAGCCTGAGCCGCTTGATGCCGCCCAGAAGGTCCGAGGACAGCACGATCGTACGCGCTTGGGGAAAATGCCGGTCCACCTCTTCCGCGATACGCTCCACCCCCGGACCGCAGGGCACCAGATGATCAAGCGTACCGCATTCCGGACACGCTTCGGGTTGCGGCTCGTTGTGCCCGCAGTGGTGGCAGGCAAGCTGGCGTCGGAAACGATGCTCCACAAGCCAGCTTGAACAATTCGGGCACTGGAAGCGATGGCCGCAGACGCGGCAAAGCGTGAGTGGCGCGTAGCCGCGACGGTTGAGGAAGAGCAGTGCCTGCTCATTGCGCCCGATAGTGCGGGCCATGGCCTCGATAAGCACCGGCGAAAGAAAGCCTCCGCGCGCCGGCGGCGCCTTGCGCATGTCGATGGCAGAAAGCTGCGGCAGCGCCGCATCGGCAAAGCGGGCGGACAGCACGATGCGTTCGTAGCGGCCCTGATCGGCATTCACCCGGCTTTCGATGGAGGGCGTTGCCGAGGCGAGCACGACGGGGAAATTGCCCAGCCTTGCGCGCACCACACTCATGTCGCGGGCGTTGTAAAAAACACGATCCTCCTGCTTGTAAGCCGGATCGTGCTCTTCATCGACCACGATCAGTCCAAGTTCCCGAAAAGGCAGGAAGAGTGCCGAGCGGGCACCGGCCACGACGCGCAACTGGCCTTCCGCCACCTGCCGCCACACGCGCTCCCGCCTTCGAGGAGGAAGGTCGGAGTGCCATTCCGCCGGTTTCGCGCCGAAGCGATCGTGAAAACGTTCAAGAAAAGCCTGCGTCAGCGCGATCTCCGGCAACAGGATCAGCACCTGCTTGCCCGCAGCAAGCGCGGTCGCCACGGCCTCGAAATAGACCTCCGTCTTTCCGGAGCCCGTTACCCCGTCGAGCAGCGTGACGCCGAAGACACCTGCGCCCACCTTTTCACGCAGGCGCTCCGCTGCGGCCTTTTGCTCCGGATTGAGTTCCTGGACGCCGAAATCGATATCAGGCGGCGGGACAATGGGGCGCGGTGGTATCTCCACCTTTTCAAAAACACCCTGCGCTATCAGCCCGTCAATGACGCTGAGGGACACGCCCGCCGCATGGGCAAGGCCCGATCGGGTCCACGCCTGGCCATCGGCAGCCTGGGCGAGCACCCGCTCGCGCGCTGCCGTGAGGCGATCGGGGCGCCTTTCCGTCAAGCAGAAACCCTCCACTGGCGGCTCGGGGTCAAAGGCAGCAGGTGCACGCAGCGCCATGCGCGCCACCATGCCAGGCGGTGATAGCGTATAAGCCGCCACCCATTCGATAAAGCGGCGCATCTCGGCGGGAAGCGGCGGACAGTCGAAAACTTGCGAAATTTGCCGAAGCCTTGCGGCTTCCACCGGCTCGCCGTCGCCATCCCAGGCCACACCCGCAACCTCGCGCGGGCCGAGGGGCACGCGCAAAATTGATCCCGGCTCAACGGGCACCCCTTCCGGAACCGCGTATGAATAAGGGCGCTCCGCCGGCATGGGAACCATGACGGGAATCACGCGCCATTTGTTTAGTTCTCGATTCATCGGACGTGACCTTGCCGGTTTCTTGGATTAGAGCAAGGCCGAGCATACATCTCGGCATGTGCCTGCCCGGCAAGCCTGAAAGGAGAGCGTCATGAAGTTTTTCGTCGATACCGCCGATGTGAATGAAATTCGCGAGTTGAGCGAAACGGGTCTCCTCGACGGCGTGACTACCAACCCTTCACTGATCATGAAGACCGGCCGCCCCATCCTCGAAGTCACGAAGGAGATCTGCGAGATTGTCGACGGCCCTGTTTCGGCCGAAGTGACGGCGGTTGAGTTCAAGGAGATGATGCGGGAAGCCGACATTCTCTCAAAGATCGCCGACAACATCGCCATCAAGGTGCCGCTGACGCTGGACGGTCTGAAAGCCTGCAAGGCGCTAAGCTCCGACGGACGCATGGTCAACGTCACGCTCTGCTTCTCGGCCAACCAAGCATTGCTGGCCGCAAAGGCAGGCGCAACCTTCATCTCGCCCTTCATCGGCCGGCTGGATGATATTGGGCTCGACGGGGCGGAACTGATATCGGAAATCCGCACGATCTACGACAACTATGATTTCGAGACGGAGATACTCGCCGCTTCGATCCGTACCGTTATTCACGTCAAGCAGGCCGCCCTTATCGGCGCTGATGTGGCCACGGTACCGCCCGCGGTTCTGAAGGCTCTGGTGAAGCATCCGCTTACGGACAAAGGCCTTGACGCCTTCCTTGCCGACTGGGCAAAGACCGGTCAGAAGATCGGGTAGTCCCGGTATTCAAGACCTGCCCGGATGAAGCGGCTCAGGCCGCTTCTGCCGTCAGGAGGGCCGTTTCGAACTCGGCGTCCGGATTCTCCGCCAGGGCATTGACCGTGTGCTGTTGAAGCCGGGCCGCAACCTCGGCCGGCTCTCCTTCGCTCAAAAGGCTTGAGGCGATCGGCCTGCCAACGATCATATGGATGGAGCGGCCCTTCTTGTTCAGGAGTTCGTGGAACAGCGTCATGTCGCGCAGCTCGGTTGAGTATCTGGACAAAAGATAGAACAGGCCCGAATTGCGAGCGGCCATGTTGACCGGCACCACCGGAACCTGGTAGCGGCGCGCAAGGGCGACCACGGAGGGCTGCCATGGCCGCTCGGTGAGCTTGTCCTCGTGCCAGTAGGCAATCCTTCCGGATGGGAAGAGCACGATCGCCTTTTCTTCCGCGAAGGCTTTGGCCGTCATCTCCAGCGTGTCGCGGCTCTTGGCATGAGACTTTTCATTGGGCCGCCATTCAACCGGGATGATGAGGTCACGGAACCGCGGGTTGACACGCAGGGCATCCCGATTGGCGAAGATTGCCATGTCCGGCCGCTTCTCCTTCATGAGGTCGAAAATGGCGATGCCATCGGCAATTCCCGTCGGATGGGTCGGGGCCAGGATGAAGGCACCCCTTTCGGGAATGTTCTCCCCGCCCGTTACCGACACGTCCAGCGAAAGGAGGCGGCTGATGAAATCCATCGCGCCCCACCCCGAAAGCTGGGCGATTTCGTCAGCCATGGCAACGGCTTGCCGGTAGTGGAAATAGCGGTAGAGGGCGGGACGGGCGAGTGGCCACAGCGGATGTCTGGAAAGATGTATCGTGCGCTCGGCAATGAGCTGATCGACGATATGAGGAGCCTCGGCAGTCGCCTCACGGTCCCGCTTCAGCACCCCGACAACCGACATCAGCGTTGCGTGAAAACCCATCGTGAAGCTCTCCGTGGCGGCTCTCTTACCGATGCCTTGATCGACACGGTGATATTGTAGCCTAACGCACCCTGCAGAACCTTGTTCTTACTCAGGGAATCCGGTGCTGCAGGCATCACAACATGTTTAAGCCGGTTAAGTTCCGCCACCAGCAACCGCCTGGGCGATACCAAGGCGTATGAGTTCCGCCAGTTCACGGGCTGCGCGGTCCTCTGCATCACGCTGGGCGCGTATTACGGCATATTCCTGCGGCGGGCGGTCGAAACTGGCGCTGACCTCCTGACGGCCGCGCGCTATTGTCTCTCCGCTGGCGGTCTCGCGCAACGTATAGGTACCGGTTAGCGACACCGTACCTGCCGAGGGCTCGTCCTCGCCACCGACCTGGATAAGGGCAGCCGAGGTGACGGTACGCCCCACCGAAAGGCTGAGCTGGTAGCGGGGCGCGGCAGGTTCGGCCCCGCCTCCCCGCAGCAGGAAAATGAGGTGGTTGCGCACTTCCTGTGCATGGCGCGTATCGACCGGAAGCACGGAAATCGCCGCAAGGGCGGGGAGAGCGGACTCAGCTCCAGCCACGCCCGGTTGAGTTGCAAGGAGGGGGCGCACCGTGCACCCGCCTGCCAGCGCGAGCGCGAGGATGTTACCTGCCAGAACCGCAGCGCGAATCACCGACCTCACCGATCAATCTCTCCGCTCAAGCCACGACGTTGACGATTCGCTGCGGCACCACGATAACCTTACGCGGAGGAGCGCCATTAAGCGCCTTCTTCACGAAATCGAGTTCGAGGACCGCCTTCTCAACAGCAGCTTGATCAGCGTCGCGGGCGATTGTCAAATCGCCGCGCTTCTTGCCGTTGATCTGTACCGGCAAAACGATCTGGTTGTCTGTCACCAATTCCGGATCGTAGCTGGGCCAGCGGCTGGCCGCAACGAGGCCTTCCCCGCCGATGCGCTCCCAGCATTCTTCCGCCAGATGCGGCATGAAGGGCGCGATCACGTGGATGAGGATTTCGACCGCTTCGCGTGCGGCCGAGCGCGTGGCGGCATCGGCCTTTCCGAGAGCGGGAAACTGCGCCTGCAACTCATTGACCAGCTCGTGAATACGGGCGAGTGCGCGGTTGAACGCCAATTGCTCGATGTCATGCTCGATGACCTTTAAAGCCTTGTGCGCCCCTTTGGAAATGGAAGCGGCTGTGCCGTCGCGAGATGCCTTCGGCTCTACGCCCTCAAGCGCCGGTGCCGCCTCGTTCACCAGACGCCAAACGCGCTGCAGAAAACGGTGGGCCCCGGCCGCGCCGTCATCCGTCCATTCGACATCGCGCTCCGGCGGGGAATCGGACAGCATGAACCATCGGGCCGTGTCAGCGCCGAAGGACTCGGTAATATCTTCCGGGCTCACAGTGTTCTTCTTCGACTTCGACATCTTTTCGAGGCTGCCGATCGTCACTTTTTCGCCCGTCGCGATCTCGTAGGCGGTGCGCTGACCGTCCGTTCCTTCGATCCGGACTTCAGAAGGAGAAAGCCAGCGGCCGTCGGCAGCGCGATAGGTCTCATGCACGACCATTCCCTGCGTGAACAGGCCCTTGAAGGGCTCGGCAAGGTCGAGATGGCCGGTGTCCCGCATGGCGCGGGTGAAGAAGCGGGAATAAAGCAAATGCAGGATCGCGTGCTCGATGCCACCGATATACTGGTCGACGGGCAGCCAGCGATTCGCCACTTCACGCTCCACCGGCATCCTGGCGCGTGGCGATGTGAAGCGGGCGAAGTACCACGATGAATCGACGAATGTGTCCATCGTGTCGGTCTCGCGGCGGGCATCCGCACCGCATTTCGGGCACTTCACATGGCGCCAGGTGGAATGCCGATCGAGCGGATTACCGGGTTTATCGAAATCGATGTCCTCCGGCAGTTTCACCGGCAGGTCTTGCTTTGGCACCGGCACGATGCCGCAAGCTTCGCAATGGATCATGGGGATGGGGCATCCCCAATAGCGCTGCCGCGAGATGCCCCAGTCGCGCAGGCGGAAATTCACCTTGCGCGCCGCCTGTGCGCGCCCGCCCAGCGACTGCATCTCCAGCCGGCTTGCCACTTCGTCGAAGGCCTGCTTGTTCGACAGCCCGTCCAGGAAGCGCGAATTGATCATCACGCCATCGTCGCTATAGGCTTCCTCGGTAATCTGGAAGGAGGCGGCATCCGCGCCTTCTGGCATCACCACCGGGATTACCGGCAGGCCGTACTTTCTGGCGAAATCGAGGTCACGCTGGTCGCCCGAAGGACAGCCGAAAATGGCGCCCGTGCCGTATTCCATCAGCACGAAATTCGCCACATAGACGGGCAGCGTCCATTCGGGATCAAAGGGATGGCGCACACGGATACCCGTATCGAAACCCTTCTTCTCCGCCGTCTCCAACGCGGCGGCAGTGGTGCCGACCCGCCGACATTCCTCGATGAATGCGGCAAGGGCAGGATCGCCTTGCGCCGCCTTCCGTGCCAGCGGGTGATCGGGCGCCACGGCCATGAAGGAAGCGCCGAAGATGGTGTCAGGCCGGGTGGTGTAGACTTCCAGCTCGCTTTCACCCTTGGGCGCGGTTTCCTTCACCAGCTCCCAACGAACCATCAGGCCCTCGGAACGACCGATCCAGTTGCGCTGCATCAGACGCACCTTTTCGGGCCATCCGTCCAGTTCGTCTATGGCGCTCAGCAACTCTTCGGAATAATCGGTGATCTTGAAGAACCACTGCGCTAGCTCGCGCTGCTCTACAAGGGCACCCGAGCGCCAGCCGCGACCCTCAATCACCTGCTCGTTGGCAAGTACAGTCTGGTCCACCGGATCCCAGTTGACCTTCGAGGTCTTCCTGGTGATCAGGCCCTTCTCGTAGAAATCGAGGAAAAGCACCTGCTGCTGGTGGTAGTATTCCACGTCGCACGTTGCGAACTCGCGGCTCCAGTCAAGCGACAGGCCCATCATCTTGAGCTGGTCACGCATCACCGCAATATTCTGGTAGGTCCACTCCTTGGGGTGCACCTTGTTCTGGATGGCCGCATTCTCGGCCGGCATGCCGAAGGCGTCCCAGCCCATCGGATGGAGCACGTTGAAGCCCTTGGCGCGCTTGTAGCGGGCCACAACGTCTCCCATCGTGTAATTGCGTGTGTGGCCAATATGGATGCGGCCGGAAGGATAAGGGAACATTTCCAGCACGTAATAGGTAGGCCGTTCGTCGTCGTTGCGCGTTTCGAACAGGCGCGCCTCCTCCCAGGCCTTCTGCCAGCGGGGTTCTGAGATGCGGGGATTGTAGCGTTCGGTTGCCATGACCGGTTTTTCACATAGAAGGAGGTAGGTTTCCGGGCGGACCTTCACCACGGTTTGAGCGAAGCGTCAACCGTGCATCCCCAAACACCGCCAGCCAGAGCACCTGACAGGCAGAGCAGCGAGCCATGAAAGACATAATTTTGAATCTTGAAGATGTCCGCCAGAGAATTGCCGCAGCGGCGCGCGAGAGCGGCCGCCGGCCGGAGGACATCTCCCTTGTCGCCGTCTCCAAGACCTTCGGACCCGAAGCCATTCACTCAGCCATTGAGGCGGGCCAGCGGATTTTCGGGGAGAATCGAGTCCAGGAGGCGCAAGGAAAGTGGCCGGCGCTCAAGGAGCAGTGTTTGGACCTAGAACTGCACCTCATCGGGCCGTTGCAATCCAACAAGGCCAGGGAGGCGGTGGCGCTGTTCGATGTGATACAGACCGTCGACCGCGAGAAGATCGCCAGGACACTGGCTGCGGAGATGGAAAAGCAGCGCCGGCGGCTGCGCCTTTATGTGCAGGTCAATACCGGGCTGGAGGCGCAGAAGGCCGGTATTGACCCGCGCGAGGCGGCAAGCTTCGTCGCCCGCTGCCGCGAGGTTCATGGCCTTGAAATCGAGGGGCTGATGTGCATCCCGCCACTAGACGAGAATCCCGGGCCGCATTTCGCGTTGCTCGCGAAGATCGCCCGGGAGGCGAACGTGGAAAAGCTGTCCATGGGCATGTCTGGCGATTTCGAGACGGCCATCGCCTTCGGCGCAACCGGCGTGCGGGTGGGGTCGGCTATTTTTGGCAACCGTCCGGCCGCGGGTCAATGAAGCACCAGCTCGCCCGTTACGTTCCGCCACTCGCTCGGTGCTACCAGTCGGCGGTGCGTAAAGCGCACGGAGTGCAACGGGCCGTCCAAAGTATCGCGCCAAAAATCGATGAAGCGATAGAGCGCCGGAAATTCGGGCGCAACATCATATAGTTGCCACACAAAACTCTGCAGCAGATGCGGGTGATCGGGGAGGTGATAGAGAAACTTCGCGGTCGTAAGCCCGTAGCCCTTCAGCATCAGCTCGGTTTCGCTGGTCGTATGCATGTCTGCCTTATCCTTCCTTTCGTTGTGCTTCTTGCCGGGATCGTTCGGGATGAAAATGCAGCACAAGTGTTAAAGTTCCTGCTAAAACAACGTGTTAGCATCAACCACACAGGGCTGCTGCCAGGATTGCGAAGATCCTGGCAGTGGTTCTGCCGATGTCCTTGACGATGTCTGATGTTGCGATTGGCTGTGCAGTGCTATTTATTCAGAGAAAGTGACGAGGCTGCTGGCCTAGGCCGGGATTCGACCCGGCATGTCTCATCGAGGAGGAACTATGTCCGAGCATCTGTATCGTGTGAAGCCCGCCTGGAAGGAGGGAGCGCTGATCGATTCGGAAACCTATGAGAAGTGGTACCGCGAAAGCATCAGCGACCCGGACACTTTCTGGGGCAGGCATGGCAAGCGGATCGAGTGGTTTGAACCGTACACGAAGGTGAAAAACACTTCTTTCGAGGGCGACGTTTCAATCAAGTGGTTCGAGGATGGCGTGACCAATGTCACGTATAACTGCATCGATCGCCATCTGGAGAAACGCGGAAACCAGACGGCGATCATCTGGGAAGGCGACAACCCATATGACGACAGGAAGGTCACCTATCGCGAACTCTATGAGCATGTCTGCAGGCTTGCCAATGTCTTGAAGTCCCGCGGCGTCAAGAAAGGCGATCGGGTGACGATCTATATGCCCATGGTCCCCGAGGCCGCCTATGCAATGCTTGCATGCGCGCGCATCGGAGCCATCCACTCAGTGGTTTTTGGTGGGTTCTCGCCGGATTCGCTGGCTGGCCGGATAGTGGATTGTAAGTCGGATTTCATCATCACAGCAGATGAAGGGTTGCGGGGCGGCAGGAAAATCCCGCTGAAGGAAAGCACGGACAAGGCGATCGCTATAGCCGCAAAAGCCGGGGCCGAGGTGCGCAACGTATTGGTGGTGCGCCGAACCGGCGGAAAGGTCGACTGGGTAGAGGGCCGCGACCTTTGGTACCATGACGAGATCCGCAAGGCGGAACCGGAATGCGAGCCGGAGCGGATGAACGCGGAGGACCCTCTCTTTATCCTCTACACTTCCGGATCTACAGGCAAGCCCAAGGGCGTGCTGCACACCACGGGCGGCTATCTCGTCTACGCCTCGATGACGCATCAATATGTTTTCGACTATCGCGAGGGCGACATCTACTGGTGTACCGCGGATGTGGGCTGGGTGACTGGGCACAGCTACATCGTCTACGGCCCGCTTTCCAACGGCGCCATCACGCTGATGTTCGAAGGCGTGCCGAACTATCCCGATGCCTCCCGCTTCTGGGAAGTGGTGGACAAACACAAGGTCAACATCTTCTATACGGCACCGACTGCCATCCGGGCGCTAATGGGTGCCGGCGACGAGTTCGTGAAGAGGACTTCGCGCAGTAGCCTGCGTATTCTTGGCACTGTCGGCGAGCCTATCAATCCGGAAGCCTGGGAATGGTATTACCGCGTGGTCGGCGAGGAGCGCTGCCCGGTGGTGGATACCTGGTGGCAGACGGAGAACGGCGGCATCATGATCTCGCCCCTGCCCGGAGCCATCGACCTTAAGCCCGGCTCGGCAACGAAACCCTTCTTTGGCGTCAAGCCGGAAATCGTGGACAATGACGGCAATGTCATCGAGGGTCCGGGCGACGGCAATTTGTGCATCGTGGATTCCTGGCCCGGGCAGATGCGCTCGGTCTATGGCGATCACGAACGTTTCGTCGAGACCTATTTCGCCATCTACAAAGGCAAATATTTTACCGGCGACGGGTGCCGGCGTGATGAAGACAGCTACTACTGGATCACCGGCCGCGTGGACGATGTCTTGAACGTGTCAGGCCACCGGATGGGAACGGCCGAGGTGGAATCTGCCCTCGTCGCCCATAAGAAGGTCTCGGAAGCGGCGGTTGTTGGTTATCCGCATCCAGTCAAGGGTCAGGGCATCTACTGCTACGTGACACTGATGGAAGGTGAAGAAGGTTCGGATGCGCTCAAGAAGGAACTCGTTGAGCATGTGCGCAAGGAAATCGGTCCTATAGCCACTCCGGACAAGATTCAGTTCGCACCCGGCCTGCCCAAGACCCGCTCCGGCAAAATCATGCGCCGCATTCTGCGCAAGATTGCTGAGGACGACTATCAGGCGCTGGGCGACACCTCCACGCTCTCCGATCCTGGTGTTGTTGAGGAACTGGTGGCCAACCGGCAGAACAGGAAGGAACCCGCCTGAGCATCTCTTCGCTCAGCCGACAGTACCGCGTTCGCGAGCGCTGCTGGTCTGCTAGCCGGCGGCGCTCGGTCATTTTTGCCCAGTACTGATTCTGTGCAGTAGAGCTGGCTGTTGGCGACATAGTTCCTGCCGCGCCGGCTCACGCTCAGGAGAGCTCTTCATAAGATAACAAAAACCGATCCCGTCTTAAGTTCGCGCCTGATTAAGTGCATGCCTGATCAAGTGCGTGCCTGACAATTTTGAACCACCTTTCTTTTGCTTCCAATTGAAGGGCCGCCCAGCTCGTTTTCAGCGTGATTTTTGCAATGACAAAGTATCAAAATTCCTTAAGTAATGCTCCGAAATTCAATCCCATAAATGATTGGCGAAAGTCCATCGGGACCAACGAGGCAGAAAAGCACAAGAAGCTGCAGAGACAACTTCAAGCAACAAGCAATCGTGCTGATACGCCTAAACCACCTGCCTTACCGCTTCCGCATATCGAACTGCCCATCGGACGGCCAAGGGAAATCGCAGGACGCGACCGTCCTCACCGCTCCAGAAAACCGGAGGTAAGCCTGGCCACCCAGTTCAAGGCCGCCATCCTGCTTTCAATCCTTGGTGGTGGCTATGCCAGCCAGACATACTCTCAAATTGTAAACGGCGGCGCTTTGAACCACGCCCGTTTTCCGCATGACTCTGGAACCAAGCCGGCACAAAGCGGCAAGGCGCCGGGTGGCGTTGTCTCGTCCCGCTCTCATTCCGCTGCTACTGGACAGGCGATGCGTCAGAACGACGTCGCAGCACCCTTGCAGCAGACTTCTCTGGAAGACGTTCCTTTAGGGAGATTTCCCCGGCATTCAGGGTTGGGCGGGGGCGACTTGCCGAAGGGAGCGGAGAATAAGGCCATTGCGGCGGTGATACTGGCCCGAACGAGAAGAAGCTTGGCAGAGAGCGATACAGCTCAGCTTCAGCGCGTTTTCAAGAAGCTGAACCTCGCATGGAAGAAGCTCAAGGTGGGAAAGGACCCTTGCAGGGAAGTGGCAACTTGGCTTGCGTTCGCGAAGGGCCTGCGTGGCCAGGAAGCGGAGCGGTACATCCATGCAGCCGCGCAGATCTTAAGAGTGAAGTATGGGGTCCTGGATACGAAGAATAAACTGGAGGATTCTCAGGCTACCACCTTCGATGAAGTTTTTGGACATGAACTTCCCGCAAATCGCTTCGAGCAATTCGAACAGAGCGTAATGAATGTGATGACCTCGATTCTGGCTCCAATCAGATGGGAGGATGATAAACGCGCTTTCCGTGAAGAAACACGAAGCTTCGAGTTTGATCCACTTACAAAAATACCTATTCGAGTAAGCGGCCTTGATCTTTCCCTGAAGGAGATTGCCAACAGCTACTACATGATGTCGGTCTATCCGGAAATGGACGAGACAGAGCGCCTCGAACACTTACAATCCGCGTTTGACCGCCTCGGCATCGACACGGCTTTCCCTTTCGGCGCGCTTCATGTGGTGTCAACGCTCGTCAAACGCCTTTCCGGCGAGCAGTATGAGACCTCAGAGCTATCCGAGCTGCTGAAGACATTCATCACGCTAAACCAGCAGTTGCCGGATGATGAGTTGAAGCTGCATGCCGCATGGTACATTGCCATCGAGAACGGTTGGCCGGAACTCAACCTCGACGATCCGGTTGCAGCAAAAGATGAACTGGTCTCTTCCTTTAACGATTTGGTGCACATCGATACCGCGCCGCCACCGGTTTTTAACCCGAAAGTCGTGGCGCTGAAGGTGCTCATGGAGAAGACGGGTTTGAGCTTCGAGGAGCTGATAGCAAGGCCCCTCAAGCGCATGCATTCCCCTCCAAGAGTGCATTTGGTGTTTCATCCCGATCAAGGACCGGCCAAATATATGCTTGAGCCGTCGATCCTAGATGAGTTTCTTGAGAACTCGGAATGGGGCTCAGATGACACCCGCGCCTATACTGATGAAAAACAGCAGGAAATGCGCCGCACGGGGACTGCCTATACAAGCAGGCTCATGACAGTAAAGACAGCGGATGGGGGATCGGTAGAGCTAAAGCCCTTTGAAGCCCTTGAAGAAGCACGCAAACAGTTTATTGAGACGCTTCCTTCGAATCCTTGGGTGCAAGCGGCCGCACGCGTTGCGGCGCGAACAAAAACACGCCCTCAAGGATACCCCCCTTCAAGAGAGGGAATAGAAGCCGAAATCCCAAAGATAGTGCAAAAGCTCCGGCCCAACTTCCAGCACGATGAAAATCTGGACCAATTGCGCAACTGGTTCACAAATATTGGGTTGTTCGGTGAAATACTAAAAGTTCCCTACCTCCTGTCCGATCTTGTTGAAGGCCTGTCCGAAGGTGATTTTAAAGCGCTTACATATAACTCGCCGGTAATCGGCAATATCCGCCAACTGGCTGACGCTACAAACCTTGCGAGTGAGGGAGAAGTTCTGACGGCACTGGACACTGCCATGGCATCCTTGCCCAATATCGGAGACAAATGGCAGGTTGGCTCCTCAGTGGTGAAAGGAGACTTAGCCGACGCTATCTTCATCCTGGCGGGGATGGGCAAGAAAACCGGAGGATCGCTAAGAAAAGCACCGCCCCTTCAAAAACCGAAGGTTAGCCATCCAATCATCGAGAATGGACGGCCGCTAGCAACGTTGAATGGAATGAACCCAGGCTGGGGCGCACCTTCAGACGGCCCTGAGGCCGACCCCGATGTCGAACGGATCGAGAATATCTTTGCCTTAAGAGGCGAGCAACAAAGGGTGCAGGCTGCCTCGTTGGAAGACGAAACAGAGAACCAGTGGCCCACCGCTTCTGACGGCTGATGGATGCGGACGAGCGCGGATCCTTTGCAACCAGGACAACCGGCACCGGTGGATGTAGCAAGCTATACGACCACCCAAGGCACTCTTTCCCGTTGTTCGGCACTGGATGGGTCGGGATGGGTCTTCCATCCACTTTGCGGACTGCCAGTGCGCCGCCGGGGCGGCGGGGGCCTTCCCCGCCAGTGCTTCGTCAGGTCAGGCGCCTGCCGCCGCCGGCACCTCCTCTTCCCCGCTGCTGCGCCGGGTGATCGTCTTGCTGGAGATGTAGGTGTAGAACATCGGCACGACGAAAAGCGTGAATACCGTCCCGATCAGGATGCCCGCAAATATGACGAGGCCCATTGAGTACCGTGCCGCCGCACCCGCGCCCGAGGCAAGGATCAGCGGCACGACGCCAAGGGACATGGCACCCGTGGTCATGAGGATGGGCCGCAACCGCACCTTGGCGGATGCGACTATTGCCTCACGTCGCGATAGCCCATGCTGCTCGCGCTGCTGGTTGGCAAACTCCACGAGCAGGATGCCGTGTTTGGTGATGAGCCCGATGAGGGTTATCAGCCCCACCTGCGTGTAGATATTGAGCGTGCCAAGTCCCAGATTGAGAGGCACAATGGCCCCGAAGATGGAAAGCGGGACCGACATCATGATGATGAGCGGATCGCGAAAACTCTCGAACTGGGCTGCCAGAACAAGATAGATGACCACCACAGCCAGCGTGAAAGCAATGAGAATGGTGTTGCCCTGCTCCTTCTCGAGCCGCGACTGGCCCGAATAGTCGATGAAGAAACCATCCGGCAATGTTGACCGCGCAATCTCCTCAAGCGTCTGCAACCCGGCGCCTGTGGTTATACCTGGCACGGGCAAAGCAGAGATCGTGGCGGAGTTGAGCTGGTTAAACTGCTCGATTGAAGCGGGCGATGCTGCGGTCGATACAGACACTACAGCCGAAAGCGGCACCATCTCGCCGGTGGCGCTGCGGACGAAGAAATCGCCCAGGCTTTCAGGGTTTTGGCGATAGTATTCCGGAACCTGGGTGATGATGTCATAGCTGTTCGAATCTCGATCGAACTGGGCTATCGCGCCGCCACCTACAAGCACACCCAAGGTGGTTCCGATGTCCCGCGCCGGTATATTGAGCGCTGCGGCGCGCTCACGGTCGACATCCACGGTCACTTGCGGGGCGTCGAAGGAGAGAGAGTTCTGGACCACAATGAAGCGACCGCTCGCCTGCGCCTTCTGCCTGATTTCCTCAGCCACCTCGTAAACGAGGCTCGGATCGCCGGTCGACTGGACGACGATCGAGATAGGCAATCCTCCGCCTGCGCCAGGCAGCGAAGGCGGCGCGAAGACCAGCGCCTCCAAGCCCGCCACCGAGGAAATGCGCTGCTGAATATCTTCCTGAATCTCCTTCTGAGATCGGTCACGCTCGGCCCAGTCGGTGAAAGCCCAAAGGGCAATGCCGGTATTGGTCTCTCCGCCAAAACCAACAACGGAGAAATCCGTGCGCAGCTCCGGCAGGTCCTTTGTCAGATCCCGTATCTGCTTGCTGTATAGATTTGTGTATTCGGAAGTGGCGTAGCGAGGAGCGTTCAGCAACGCAAAGAGCGCGCCCTGGTCTTCCTCTGGCGCCAGTTCGCTGGATGTCTTGAAGAATAGGAAACCGGTCAGAGCGACAAGAGCGATTACGACCAGCAGCGTCACGGGCCGGTAGTTGAGGGAGCCGGCGACAAGCCGCTCATAGCCGTTCTCGACCCGTGAGAACGTGCGGTCAACTAGGTTCTGAAACCTGCTCGGATTGCCTACCTTCAGGATGCGGGCGCTCATCATCGGCGTAATGGTGAGCGCTACCACACCGGAGATAATCACCGCCCCGGCCAGCGTGAAGGCGAATTCGCGGAAGAGCGAACCGGTCAGCCCCCCGGTAAAGGCCAGGGGTGCAAACACTGCCGCGAGCGTAATGGTCATCGCCACGACGGCTGAGGATATTTCCCTCATGCCGGTGAAGGCCGCCTGGCGCGGCGGCATGCCTTCCTCCATGTGGCGGTGGATGTTCTCCACCACCACGATCGCATCGTCCACGACAAGCCCGATGGCCAGGACCATGGCCAGCAGCGAGAGCAGGTTGATGGAAAAACCCACAAGGAAAAGCAGGAAGCACACGCCGATCAGCGACAGGGGAATGGTCACGATAGGCATGAGCACGGAGCGGAAGGAGCCAAGGAACAGCAGGATGACCAGTACGACGATGACGACGGCCTCGCTGATTGTCTTGAACACCTCCTCGATGGAGGCGCTGATCGACTCCGTCGCGTCGTAAACCACCTCCATGGTCATCCCCTGCGGCAGCGAGGCGCGAATTTCCGGCAGTTCCGCAAGGACGGCGTCCGCCGTGTCCAGCGGGTTTGCAGAAGGTGTGGGGAAAATGCCTATGAAGGTGCCCGGCTGACCGTTGAAGGTGACGATCGTATCCGTGTTCTGAGCCGCCAGTTCGACATCAGCCACGTCGCGAAGACGCACCAGCTCGTCGCCCTGTGATTTGAGCGGCAGCGCCTCGAATGCATCCGGCGTCCTTAGCGTCGTCTCGGTCGTTATCGCATAGGCGACATATTCGTTCTTGGTCTTGCCGGGGGCGGAAAGGAAGTTTGAGGCGTTGATAGCGTTGACCACTTCCGCCGCCGTAATACCACGGGAAGCAAGCCGCACGGGATCAATCCAGACTCGCATGGCGTAGTTGGCCGCGCCCATGATCTGCACCTCGGCGACGCCCTCGATCGTCGACACGCGCGGCCGGATCACCCGCTCGATATATTCGGTAAGCTGCTCGGCCGTCATGTTCGGATTCTGCAGCGCGAGATACATGGTCGCGAACTGCATGCCCGTTCCCTTGACGATCACCGGGTCCTCCGCATCGGAGGGGAGCCGGCCACGCACCTGCTGAACCTTGGACATGACTTCGGTGAGCGCGATGTCCGGGTCTGAGCCGAGTTCCATCTGCACCGTCACGATGCCCACCGAGGGCCGGCTCTGGGAAGTCACATATTCAATGTGCTCGGTCGTCGATACCGCCGCGGCGATAGGCGCGGTGATAAAGCCCTGGATAAGCTCGGGACTGGCCCCGGGATAGGTGGTCGTGACGGTGATCACCGTCTCCTCCACCTCCGGATACTGGCGGACGGAGAGATTGAACATGCCCTGCAGGCCGAGCAGCAGGATCATGAGCCCAAGCACGGTCGAAAGGACCGGCCGGCGTATAAAAAGCGCGGATATGTTCATCTTGCCGCCGCTCCCACCCTGACAGGTTGGACCGTATTGTCGATCCTCACGCGGGCGCCGTTGCTAAGCCGGTTCTGGCCCGCATTGACAACTACGTCTCCGGCAGAAAGTCCTTCCACGATCTCTACCGCGCCATCGGCACGGCGCCCGGACTGCACGAAAACCTGCTCGGCAATGAAGATTTCCCCGTCCTGGCCGGAAGCCTCCTGGGCCTCGTTATCCTCTGCAGACCGCAGACGATAGACATAATCGCCGTAAAGGCTGGTAACGAGCGCCGTCTGGGGCACCGTAATGACATCGTCCTCGGCTGGAAGATCAACCCTCACGCGGACGAACTGGCCCGGATTGAGCCTTCCTTCAGGATTGCTGATTTCCGCCCGGACGGAAACGAGGCGGGTCGACGGATCAATCTTGGGGTCGATGCCGATGATGCTGCCCTCAAAGGGCATCTCGTCCTCGGTGAGTCCGAGACGAACACCCTGGCCCATGGCGAGTTCGCCGAACCTCTGCTCCGGCACCGTGAAATTGACCCGCATCGTATCGAGATCTTGCAGGGTAGCCACAACCTCGCCGGGGGTAAGATACTGGCCGAGTTCGATCTGCGAAATGCCGATCGTGCCACTGAAAGGGGCACGCAACTGCCTCTGATTGAGGGCAGCCTGCAGCTTCATGACCTGTGCAGCCGAAGCCGACGCAGCCGCCTCGGCAGCTTCCAGATTTGACTGCGAGCCGACACCGCGGCGCTGCAATTCCCGCGCACGCTCAAGCGTTTGCTGGTCGAGCGCTGCCTGAGTTTCGGCAGCAGCAAGGTCCGCTTGCTGCATCTCGTCTTCGAGCTGCACGAGCACATCGCCCGCCTCGATCCGGTCATTTGCCTGGAACATGACCTCCTTGACGATTCCTGATGTCTCGACCGTCAGATTCACACCATTGGCCGCGCTTACCGTCCCAATTGCGGAAATGGTCGGAGACCATACCGATGGTTCCACCTCCGTCGTGGAGACGGTGATGGTGGGTACCGGCATGTTGGCGAAAAACTGCTCAATCATCCGATCGCGGAACAGGTTGAAGCCGACCAGCCCTCCGGCGATCGCGGCGACGAGGATGAATGCGATGATGAAACGTTTGACCATGGACCGGTTTCCGGTTGCGGTGGAGAACACGTTGATTTCGCCACAGGCGGCAGGCACATGTTGCGAAAGTTTCCAGCCTACTGTACCGTCTGGACGGTAATGTCAATCCCAGTGACCCTACACGATGCCTCCAAGCGGCAGTACGAAACGGAAAATCCTGAAAGCTGCATCCGAACTCGCCAGAACGGAGGGCTCGGCGCATCTTTCGCTTGAAGCCATTGCAGCCCGGGCGGGAATCTCCAAAGGTGGTCTGCTCTATAATTTTCCGACGAAGTCCGCGCTGCTCAAGGCGTTAGTACAGCAATATATCGATGAGTTCGAGTCCGCACTGGCAGATCGTCTTCAGGACAGCAATTTGTCAGAGGCCGTGGAGTTCATCCGCCTTTCACTGGATGACCTGGAACGAGCAAAACCTCCACCTTCCGGTCTACTTGCAGCCCTGTCAGAAGACCCCGAGATGCTTGCACCCGTCCGCCAGTTCAATCGTGCTCTGCTTGACAGGATGAAGCAGAATTCTCTCAATCGCGCCGCTCTTCTGGTCGCAATTTTGGCGGTGGAGGGATTGCGGTGTCAGAAGCTGTTCGGGACTGATGTCCTGAGCCCGGACGAACGGGAGCTCGTGCTCCAGCAGATCAGCAACCTGGCAAAGCTTGAATAGTTGCCGCTGCCGGCATCCTGAAAGCAGGGATTTCAGCCGGTCGGCGACGAGCCTCTTGTATTTGCCTGACGCACTATCCACATGCGCAAAATGTCCAACGAACGAAAGGAGGTGATCCGATGTCGAGTGATTTCAGTTCCAGCGTGGCCTCGGCGGATTGCCTTTTCCGGGAGCAGCCTCTCGGCTAACAGCGCATGACGCGCGGCGCGCGGTAACACACGGCCGCTGGCCGCGCCAGGAATGAAATGCACGAAGGGCCGTCCCTTGGACGGCCCTTTTCTTTTGGCGGAGGCAGTCAGCGCGTACAGTGAAAAGCGCGGGCCTACTTCCACTCGCGTATGTCAACGAAGCGGCCAGCAATCGCCGCTGCCGCGGCCATCGCCGGGGAGACGAGATGCGTGCGACCACGGAAGCCTTGGCGCCCCTCGAAATTGCGGTTCGAAGTAGAAGCGCAGCGCTCGCCCGGCTTCAGCCGGTCATCGTTCATTGCCAGGCACATGGAGCAGCCGGGCTCGCGCCAGTCGAAGCCGGCTTCGATGAATATCTTGTCAAGACCTTCAGCCTCGGCCTGCGCCTTTACAAGGCCCGAACCCGGAACGATCATGGCATTGACGCTCTCATGCACCTTGCGGCCCTTGGCTATCTCGGCCACCTGCCGCAGGTCCTCAATGCGGCCATTAGTACAGGAGCCGATGAAGACGCGGTCGAGCGTGATGTCGGTAATCCTGGTGCCCGGCGTAAGGCCCATATACTCCAGCGCACGCTTCTTCGACAGGCGCTTGTTATCGTCCTGAATCTGGTCCGGATCGGGCACGACGCCAGTAACCGAGACCACATCTTCGGGCGAGGAACCCCAGGTAACGATAGGCGGGAGGCTGCCGGCGTCGAGCTTTACGACCCGATCATAATGCGCGCCTTCGTCCGTGCGCAGCGTTTCCCAATAGGCGCGTGCCATATCCCAAGCCTTGCCCTTGGGTGCGCGGGGACGGTCTTTGATATAGGCGAAGGTGGTCTCGTCCGGGGCAATCATGCCGGCCCGTGCCCCACCCTCGATGGACATGTTGCAGACCGTCATCCGGCCTTCCATCGAGAGCGAACGGATGGCCTCCCCCGCATATTCGATCACGTGCCCGGTGCCGCCGGCGGTGCCAATCTCACCGATGATGGCGAGGATAATGTCCTTTGCGCTCACGCCTTCTGGCAGCTTCCCGTCGACCTGCACCAGCATGTTCTTGGCCTTGCGCTGTATCAGAGTCTGGGTGGCCAATACATGCTCCACCTCGGAGGTCCCGATGCCGTGCGCCAGCGCGCCGAACGCGCCGTGGGTGGAGGTGTGACTGTCGCCGCATACGATTGTCATGCCAGGCAGGGTGAAGCCCTGCTCGGGGCCGACAATGTGGACGATGCCCTGCCGGCGGTCCGCCTCGTTGTAATACTCGATGCCGAAATCCGCAGCGTTGTTCGCAAGCGCCTCGACCTGGATGCGGCTCTCCTCGTTCTTGATGCCGAAGATGCGGTCAGGCGACGTCGGCACGTTGTGGTCAACGACGGCGAGCGTCTTTTCCGGATGACGAACGGTGCGCCCGGCCATCCGCAGCCCCTCGAAAGCTTGCGGGCTGGTAACCTCATGCACGAGGTGACGGTCGATATAGAGCAGGCAGGTGCCGTCCTCCTGTCGGTCGACCACATGGTCATCAAAAATCTTGTCGTAGAGCGTGCGCGGTGCAGTCATGTCAATTTACCTCGGAGAATGCGCGGAATAGGCCAGGCAGCGGATTGTTGCCGCTAGGGAAGCTGGCAGAGAAGCGCGCCGGAAATCCGCGCGAAAAAGCGGCCCGGCAGGCGCTTGACGTCCTGCAGCACGAAACCTTTGTAGGCCGGATGTCCGAAGAGTTCTTCCATGGAAAGGGTTCATACCAGCGTTTCGGCCTTTGGGCAATCGGCCCTGGCCCTTCGGTTTTGCTTGCGGTTCTTAGGCCGAGCACATGAAAAAGTTTCAAGGGCTCTTCGGCCGGGATACAAATAATGCTATTCGCCCGCCGGGCGTCCTTGCAGGACGTTCCGTGCGAAGGGCAGGCGAGCAGATGCGTAACAGGCCAAGGGACGAGGAGCGGAGCAAGGAAGCGGGCGAAATCCTGAGGCGCGTCGAACGTGACAGCCAATCGCCTCTATGGGGCCACGCAGCGATGCGGGACCGTTTTGCTGCAGGCAGGGCCGAAAGTCAGGATTGGACCGAAATATGGGGCCGGCGAATTGGGCGCGTGCTTGCGACAACGGCCGCCATCGGCCTGCTCATGTGGTTATGGTCCCTCCTTTCAGGAGGTACTGCCTCATGACTGTCCGGAACGAGGTGGCGAACGGCCGGCGCGCCGTCATCGTCGTGTCAAGCCATGTAGCCCGCGGCTCCGTGGGCAACCGCGCCTCCGTTTTCGTATTGGAGACATTGGGGCATCCTGTCTGGGCTGTGCCGACGGTCATCCTGCCATGGCATCCGGGGCACGGCCGAGCGACGCGCATCGTTCCATCCGCCGCGGACTTCGCCTCGTTCATGCATGATCTGGAAGAAGCGCCATGGCTTGGCGAGGTAGGCGCCGTTCTGTCTGGATATCTTGGAGACGCAACGCAGGCGGCAGCCGTAGCCTCGCTTGTTCGCAGGGTAAAAAGGCAGAACAAGGATGCGCTCTATGTGTGTGACCCTATCATAGGCGATATTGGCGGACTCTACGTTCCCAAGGAAACCGCCATTGCCATTCGCGACGAGCTGATGCCGCTTGCCGATGTGGCCACGCCCAACCGTTACGAGCTTGCATGGATGACTGGCAAGCCGCTCGATAACGTCGAAGCTGTCGCCGAGGCCGCCATCGACGCCACGCCTCCCACCATGCTTGTTACCTCGTCGCCCGGGAGCAGGCCGGACTGGATCGCCAACCTGCTTCTAACTCCCAATGCCGCATACATTGCCGAGCACCCGTCCATCGACAATGCGACCAAGGGACCGGGGGATCTGTCCGCAGCTCTGCTCACGGCGTGGATGCTGCGCCGGGCTCCGCCGGAGGAGATTCTACGCAGGATCACGGCATCCGTCTACGAAGCCCTCGTAAGGGCAGTGGCAAGGGGAGCCGACGAACTGATGCTGGAAGCAGACATTGCGAGCATCACAGAACCCACGGCGGAGGCTCGCGTCGTCCGGCTTCCACGAAGCATTGCTGGAGGGTTGCACAGATGAACCAACCCGGCTATTTGCAGGCGATGACTTTTTTGCCCGAGCGACTGTTAGCCGGATACCGGAACTTCATGAATAGCCGCTACTCCACGGAGAAGCAGCGCTATCGGGCACTCGCTCGTGGCGGGCAATCGCCCGAAACCATGGTGATCGCCTGCTGTGATTCGCGCGCAGCACCGGAGACCATCTTCGATGCGAAGCCGGGCGAGCTTTTCGTCCTGCGCAACGTTGCTAATCTCGTGCCACCCTATGCACCGGACGGTCAGCACCACGGCACTTCAGCCGCTCTTGAATTCGCAGTGCAGAGCCTGAAGGTAAAGAGCATCGTCGTCATGGGGCATGGCCGTTGCGGCGGAATAGGCGCTGCCCTCAACCCCTCCGCGGAGCCCTTGTCGCCGGGCGATTTCATCGGCAAATGGATGGGCCTTCTAGCTCCGGCGGCTGGGGCACTTGCCGGCAACAGCATGATGACGCCGGCGGAACGGCAGACTGCGCTGGAACGCATATCCATACGCTATCAGATCGAGAATCTGCGCACTTTCCCCTGTGTGCAGATACTGGAATCCAAAGGCAAGCTTACACTTCACGGCGCCTGGTTCGACATTTCAGCGGGCGAGCTGTGGGTGATGGACCCCAAGACAGGCGATTTCGAGCGGCCCGAACTCGATTAACGAGTGAGCACGAGCCGGAAGCGGAAACGATCCAAGCTCTTTTTCTTTGCATCGCTTCTTTGTAATTGCACGCGGAAAAGGAACCCGCCTGTTCCTATTCCGTGTGCGTTACCTGCCCTGCCAGTGCAGGTTCCGGCAGGGTGCGCCAGATCAGCCAGGAGACGATCGCAATCGTCCCCAGGCCGGGTATCACCAAGCTCAGCGCGAAAACGGGATCGGATATCAGCGCCGCCACGATGCCGCCTATCAGGCCCGAAGCCATCTGCGCGAACCCTGAAAGGGCGGAAGCCGCGCCGGCCATATGCGGAAATGGCGCGAGCGCCGCTGTCATCATAGCCGGCATGACGTATGCGACGCCGAAGACATATACAGCCACCGGCACCATCACGCGCAAAAAGGTGGGCGGGCCGGAATTGAGAATGAAGCAGAGCATCCCGCTGCCGAGCGCGATGAAGAAAAGCCCAGCCGGGACAAGCCGAAAGGCGCTGAACCGGCGCAGCAGGAATCCCATCGATAACGACCCCAGGAAATAGGTGCCCGACTGCATGATCATGCCAATGCCGAATGCGGCAGGCGACAGCCCGACACGATCCATCAGTATGAATGGCAATAACGTAGCTTGCGTGTACATGGCGCCGATCGCGCCGGCCACAACCATGCTCGATGTGATGAAATAGGGACTCTTCATAAGCGCGCCATAGGAGCGCAGAAGGCTTCCAGGTCTCATTCGCGACAAATCAGGCGTGATTGTCTCGCGCATGAAAAGATGCACGAGCAGAATGACAACGAGGCCCCAGACAAACATGATGACAAAAATGGCATGCCAGCCAGCGAGCTCCATCGTCACGCCGCCAAGGGTTGGCGCGAGCGCCGGACCGGCAGCAAGGATGATGCCCATCAGGTTCATGATCCGTGCGGATTGCTCATGGGTGAACAGGTCGCGTACGAGCGCACGTGAAACAGCCACTCCCACTGCACCGCCGAAGCCTTGCAGAAACCTGGCAATGATCAGGATGTCGACGCTGGGAGCGAGCACGGCAAGGAAGCTTGCCACCGCGTAAATGACCATAAAGGCAAAGGTAACAGGCCTGCGCCCGAGAGCATCGGAGAGCGGGCCGCAAATGAGCTGGGAAAAGGCAAAGCCTGCGAAATAAAGCGAAACGGTAAGCTTTACGGCAGCGTCAGTGGTGCCGAAAGCCTGAACGATCTGCGGCATTGCAGGCGTATAGAGGGCAAGCGAAACCGGACCGATCGCAACCAGCATTGCCCCGATGATGCCGACGCGGCGCGCGCTCATGAGGGGTGCTGCCGCCTGAGCGGTTTTCGCAGAAATATCCATATGCCTGGCTGATCCTATGACGGCCGCTGTAAATCAAGCGCCTTCGGTGAAGTTGGTACGAACCTGTTTAAGCAAGTGGTTGAGCTGTGCCCAATCCTCATCATTCATCCTGCCCCGCGCCCGCAGACGAATATCCTTTGTCACCTGCATGATCGCCTGCACTGCTGCAACTCCCGCGTCCGTCAGCCTAACCAGCTTTGCCCGCCGGTCGGAGGGGTCCGGAACACGACGGATCAATCCGCGCTCCTCGACCCGGTCAAGGTAGGCGCTCAGCGTCATCGCCTCCAAGCCCATACGGTCGGCCAGCACGTTCTGCCGCACTTCGCCGGCCCGTGCAGCATGCAGAAGCGTCCGCGCCTCGCCGGGCGTAACGCCTATGCCTGCACTGACAATGCGCCGGTCGAGATCCGCCTTAATGAGACGGGCAATATCACCAATGAGAAAACCGATCGTGTCAGGATCGAAGGGGGAATTCACAAAACCTCGGAAAAGATAAGTAATACTTACTATCTATCCACCATAGAGGCTAGGTGCTGTCAAGGCACATTTGGGCGCCCATTCCGAAGCTTAGTGACCCGCCGGCGTGCTAACTTTAGGCCCGCTCTGATAACGCTCCCGCCATTCATCATAGGGCATGCCGTAAATGATCTCGCGGGCCGCGTCCTTGGAAAGGGAGAAACCCTCTTGCTCAGCGGCATCAAGATACCAGTTCGCCAGGCAGTTGCGGCAAAAGCCGGCCAAATTCATCAGGTCGATGTTCTGGACGTCGCTACGCTCCCGCAAATGTTCCACGAGCCGCCGGAAGGCCGCAGCTTCCAGATCGCGTTTTCTTTCCTGGGGAATTTCCGCCATGACAACCTCCTCGGTCAGACAGGCCCTGTGCGGGAGCCAAAAAATTTCACCTCATGCATATCGGTACGCTTGTTGATGCCATCAAGGATGGGCGCGAGCCGTTCGGCCCATTCCGCGGCGCCGCTCTCGGCAACGATGAGATCCTGGCGAATCTCGATGAGCGCGTGGGCGAAACCGCTTACGGTGCAGTGGCGGAACATGGTATCGCCGCGCAACGCGCCGTCATAAGGTTCATTGTCGCCGACCACGAGACCAGGCTCGCGCCTCAGTTCCTCAAAAAGAACGCGCGCCACCCGATCGTCCTTGTCCCAAAGAATACCGACATGCCAAGGCCGCTCCCGCCCCTGCATGAAGGGCGTGAATGAGTGAATCGAGATTACAACGGGCGGTGCGCCATGCGCGGCCGCCACCGATGCAATCATTGCGGAGATCGCATCGTGATAAGGCTCGTAAAACTTTTCGAGGCGCTTGCGCCGCTCCGCAGAACTGATGGGATAGTTGCCCGGCACCACCGTTCCGTCATAGAGCTGCCTTATCAGCGTCGGATCATCCGGACCACGGTTAGGGTCTATCAGGAGGCGCGAAAAGCAGGCCATCACGGCGGGCCAGCCGGTGAGTGCGGCGAGTTTTCGGGTGACGGATTCCACGCCGATGTCATAAGCAATATGGCGTTCAAATTCGGCAGGCGGAAGCCCGAGGTCACCATATTCGTCGGGCAAGCGATTGGAGGCATGGTCCGCAAGAAGAACGACACCCGCCGCGCGATCGCCGTCGATAATTTCGAAAGGTTTGAACAATGCAGTGCGAGTCATGACGGACCGGGAACTGGATGGAGGGGCAGATCGTCTTCACATGAACAGCACAGGCATTCAATGGCGTACGGCTACTCTCCGTTGACACGAAGACGCAGTTTGCCGAAAAGAACGGGTCAAATCGATTAATCGCAGGGCATCATTATGCGGCATACCGCTTTCCGAAGCAGCATTGTTGCGTTAGCCGCCGCGGCGGGGCTCTGCCTCCTGGGGAACGCTCCTGCCCTGGCGGATTTCCGCGTCTGCAACGCTACTCAAAACCTTGTGGGCGTAGCACTGGGTTATCGCGCACAAAGCGGATGGATCAGCGAAGGCTGGTGGCACATCGAGGCATCAAGTTGCAAGACGCTGATCGATACTCCGCTGGAATCGCGCTATTATTACCTATACGCGGAGGATGCGACGCGGGGCGGCCGCTGGGAAGGCCCGATCAGGATGTGCGTGGCTGACAACGAGTTCAAGATCGCCGGTGTCAACGACTGCTTCCAGCGTGGCTTTCAGCGGGCCGGCTTCCAGGAATATGACACGGGCGAACAGGAGAACTGGATGGTGCAACTGGTGGACGGCGGCACGGCTGATGGTGCGGTTCAGCCGGTCACCGGGGTTGCTAATCCATGAGGAGAAGCCGCAAGGTCAAGATTTTGGCCACCCTTGGTCCTTCTTCTTTTGAGGAAGGCATGATCGCCAGGCTTTACGATGCGGGAGCCGATGTCTTCCGCATCAACATGAGCCATACCGATCATGCCGGGATGCGCGAGCTCGTTACCCGCATCCGCAATGTGGAGCGTCGCAAGCAGCGTCCCATCGGCATACTGGCCGATTTGCAGGGGCCCAAGCTGCGCGTCGGCACATTCAAGGACAAGGCGGTCTCCTTGCACGTTGGCCAGGAGTTCACGCTGGATGCCGATCCCGCACCGGGTGATGAAACCCGTGTTCACCTGCCACATCCTGAGATATTGGAAGCAGTTAAACCCGGGCATCGTTTACTGATCGATGACGGAAGACTACAGCTCGAAGCGCTGAAGAACGACGGAAGCGCCATCCTTTGCCGCGTCATTGCGGGCAATCAGATATCCGACCGCAAGGGTGTCAGCCTGCCCGACACAGAATTGCCGCTCGGCGCATTGACGGAGAAAGACCGCCGCGATCTTGATGCCGTACTCGCAACCGGCGTGGATTGGATCGCCCTCTCCTTCATCCAGCGCCCCCAGGATCTGGCCGAGGTGCGCAAGGTGGCGCGCGGGCGTGCTTCTCTCATGGCCAAGATTGAAAAGCCCCAGGCAGTGCAACGCCTGGCGGAGATCCTCGAACTGTCCGATGCCCTGATGGTCGCGCGCGGCGATCTTGGCGTTGAGATGCCTCTGGAAGCGGTGCCCGGCATTCAGAAACAGATCACTCGCGCCTGCCGCCGCGCCGGAAAGCCGGTGGTGGTCGCCACGCAGATGCTTGAATCCATGATTTCGGCGCCGGTACCAACGCGGGCGGAGGTTTCCGATGTTGCCGCTGCCGTTTTCGAGGGGGCGGATGCAGTGATGCTTTCCGCCGAATCAGCCGCCGGCCAATATCCCGTCGAAGCGGTGGCCATGATGAACGCCATCGCCACGCAGGTGGAACGCGATCCGACTTACAAAGATATTATCGACGCCCAGCGAACCCCGCCGGAATCAACGGGCGCCGACGCGATTTCGCTTGCGGCGAGACAGATTGCCGAAACGCTGAATCTTTCGGCAATCGTCACCTATACCTCATCAGGAACGACCGGTCTGCGCGCCGCTCGGGAGCGGCCGCACGTGCCTATCGTAACGCTTTCGCCGGTGGTGGAGACCGCGAGGCGGCTAAGTCTAGTATGGGGAACCCATTGCGTCGTCTCCGAAGACGCGACGGATCTTGACGACATGGTTGACCGCGCTTGCCGCATCGCTTTCGAGGAGAAGTTCGCCAAGCCCGGCGACCGCGTGATCATCACGGCCGGCGTGCCTCTCAGGACACCCGGCGCCACCAACCTGCTGCGCATCGCTTATATCGGCTCTGACGGCCTTAGGGGGCTTTAGGTGCAATTCTAAAAACACTAGCTACCGGCTTTCGGACCTGAGTTGCTAGGAGAATGCAAAAACCGCTTCCCAAAATGCCGGATGTGCTCAAACCTAAATTCCAGCAGCCTCCCTGCCGCCACTGCATCAGCTTCCAGTTCCTTCGATCTCCTCCCTCAGGATTTCCAATTCCAGCCACTCTTCTTCCAGACGGGCGTGTTCGTTTCGTTTTTCCTCAAGCTCCGCCGTGATGTGCGAGAAGGCCTCAGGATCGCGCGTATAAAGAGACGGATCGGCCAACCTTTGCTCCAGCCCCGCAATTTCTCCCGCCAGTTCCTCGATCCGGTTCGGAAGGGTCTCAAGCGCGAATTTCTGCTTATAGGAAAGTTTTCTTGAGGACTGGCGTTGCTCGTCGTCCCGCGCGGGCTTCTCGCCAGCCGCCCTGCGCTGCGGCCGAGCTTTTCCCGGCCGCCGAAGCGACTCGCCGCGCCGTTGCGCCATCATATCCGTGTAGCCGCCGGCATATTCCGTCCAGCGGCCGTCTTCCTCGGGGGCGATGATGCTTGTCACCGTCCGATCGAGAAAGTCACGGTCATGGCTGACGAGGATCACAGTTCCCGGAAAGCCCACCACAAGCTCCTGCAGCAGGTCAAGTGTCTCCATATCCAGATCATTGGTGGGTTCATCGAGCACGAGCAAGTTGGCAGGACGAGCCAGAAGCCGGGCAAGGACCAGCCTGGCGCGCTCCCCGCCCGAAAGCTCGCGAACCGGCGTGCGCGCCTGCTCGGGCTTGAAGAGGAAGTCCTTCATATAGGAGACGACATGACGCTCCTGCCCGTTGACGACAAGACTTTCACCACGCCCGTCCGTAAGGAAATGCGCCAGCGTTTCCTCCGGGTCGAGCGCGGAGCGGTTCTGGTCAAGCGTGGCGATTTCAAGATTGACCCCGAGACGCACGGAACCCTTGTCTGGCGGCAAGACTCCAGTCAACATCTTCAGGAGCGTAGTCTTGCCTGCCCCATTGGGTCCTACAAGGCCGACCCGGTCGCCGCGCAGGATCCGTGTGGAAAAATCCTTCACGATGACCCGGTCGCCAAAACGCTTCTCCAGCCCCTTCGCTTCGACCACCAGCCTGCCGGAGAGAGCAGCATCACTTGCCGCCATGGTGGCCACGCCCTCGACGCCGCGATGCTGGCGATGGCGCGCACGCAAGGCCTGCAATTCGGAAAGGCGGCGGACATTGCGTTTTCGTCTTGCTGTCACGCCGTAACGCAGCCAATGTTCCTCGCGCACGATCTTTCGGCCCAGCTTTTCCTGCTCGCGCTCCTCGTCCTCCAGCAGCTTGTCGCGCCAATCTTCAAAATGGGCGAAACCCTTGTCGAGGCGGCGGGTAACGCCGCGATCAAGCCAAACAGTCTCCCGGCTTACGCGCTCCAGGAAACGGCGGTCGTGGGAGATGACGACCAGCGCTGAAGGCGAACGCTGAAGCTCCTCTTCCAGCCACTCGATGGTGGTGAGGTCAAGATGGTTTGTTGGCTCATCGAGGAGCAGGAGGTCGGGCTGCGGAGCGAGCACGCGCGCAAGGGCGGCCCGCCGCGCCTCCCCGCCGGACAACGAGGCCGGCGTCTCTTCACCCGTAAGTCCGAGCTGGTCCAGCACCAATGCAACACGGTTGATGTCGTCGGCGGGACTGAGGCCCGCCTCCACATAGGCGCGCACGGTGGAGAACCCCTGCCAGTCCGGCGCCTGCGGCAGGTAACGTATGGTAGCGCTGGGGCTGCGATAAACTTCCCCGCTCTGCGCCTCCACTAAACCGGTCGCGATCTTCAGCAGGGTCGACTTACCGGAGCCATTGCGGCCCACGAGCGCGATCCTTTCACCCGGCCCCACCATCAGGGATACGCCGTCCAGAAGGGGCGTCCCGCCGAAGGTGAGCCTGATGTCCTCAAGCTTCAAAAGCGGCGGCGCCAACTCAAATCTCCCTTGCTGACAGGAGCTCTGCAAAAAGCATGGCGCGGCCCTGCCCGAGGGTCACGGCCAGCTTGCCCTGTATCTCGTTTGAAATGGTAAGAGAGGAGCCGAAAGGCACCTCCACCGCATCGAGCGGCCACTTCGCACCCTCGACGGTAAGGCTCGACAGGTCGGTGAAGCCAAGAATGCTGAACACCATTCCGTCTTCATAATCGAACACATGGCGCTCTCCCGCCAGCAGCGGCCATCCTTCACGGTCGCCGCTGGACAGCAGCATCGGCACACCCTCTTCCGCATACCGCACGGCCTGTGCGAGGTGCAGATAGGCGTGATCCGGCCGCTCTCCCCCGAAAGCGCCCACAAGCACGAGGGAGGTCGCGCCCATTTCCAGGGCGGCGGCAATAGCCAGCTCGCCGTCCGTCTCGGCCTTGTCGGAAGGATAGACCTCGCGGGGCAGATGCTGAAACGCCTCTACCAGTTCTTCGCCCACAGAGTCGAAATCACCGACCCAAAGTTCCGGCTGGAGGTCGAGGAGCGCGGCATGCTGGATGCCCGAATCAGCCGCCACCACCCGCGTTCCGGCAATTTGCGCCAGCAGGCGGGGCGTGCGGCAAACGTCACCGCCCAGGAGGATGGAAAATCGGCTCATGGGACGGCCATACCATGTTCAAGCAAGAAAACGGAAGCGCGGGCAGAATGGCCGGCGTCAGGCCACATCGAGGACAATCTTGCCGATATGAACGCCTTCCTCCATGCGTTCATGCGCACGCCAAGCCTCACGGAGCGGATAGATCACGTCCATGACAGGGGCGATGCGACGGGCCGCAAGCAGCGGCCAGACATTGGTTTCAAGCTCACCGGCGATCTGTGCCTTGAACTCTACCGAGCGCGGCCGCATGGTCGAGCCGGTATGGGTCAGGCGCTTGACCATCAATCTGGTGAAATCGGTGTTTGCCCTGGCACCGTCGAGAAATGCGATCTGCACGATGCGGCCTTCCACGGCTGCCGCGGCATAGTTGCGCTCGATATAGTCGCCACCGACCATGTCGAGGATAACATCCGCGCCACGCTTTCCAGTCGCCTCCTTCACCGCCTGGACAAAATCCTCCACGCGATAATTGATGGCCCTGAACGCTCCCAGCTTCAAGCAAGCTTCGCATTTCTCGGCAGAACCTGCTGTGGCGATTACCTTCGCTCCGAAAGCGACACCAAGCTGGATCGCGGTCGTCCCGATGCCGGACGAGCCGCCATGAACGAGCAGGGTTTCACCGGCCTTGAGCTGGCCGCGCTGGAAAACATTGTGCCATACGGTGAAGAAGGTTTCGGGCAAGGCCGCCGCTTCCGTCAAAGTGAAGCCATGCGGAATGGGAAGCGCGTTGGTCTCGTGTACCAGACAATATTGAGCATAGCCGCCGCCCGGAGTCAGCGCGGTCACCTGATCGCCAACGCGCCAGCGCTTCACTCCAGGGCCTATGGCTGCCACCTCTCCCGCAGCTTCCAGTCCCGGCAGATCGGAAGCTCCTGGCGGTGGCGGGTAGCTGCCCTGGCGCTGCGCCACATCAGGGCGGTTGACGCCCGCTGCCTTCACCCGGATAAGGATCTCGCCTTCGGAGGGGGTGGGCACCGCTCGCTCCACCGGCTTCAGCACCAGCGGGCCGCCAGACTCGCTTATGGCAACTGCCATCATAGTTTCGGGAAGATCGTTTCTTGCCGCCATATCCCTAACGCCTCCTTGTCCACCGCCAAGACCAGGTACCGCCATGAGAAGAACACATTGCATGGCGACATGCCGCTTATGTAATGTCTTTTTCCAAGTGGCAACGTAATGCGGATGTCGCACGATGGAAGACGATGTTCCGCCAGCCCGGCGGCAATACGAGATCGGTCAGGATATTTCATCTATTTCCGTGGATGAGCTCACATGGACAATCCGGCTGTTGCGAGAGGAAATCTCCCGGCTCGAACAGGAGCTTCAATCCCGGGATTCGACCAAAGCCGCGGCAGAAGCGCTCTTTCGGCGCGGTTGATACACAGCCTTCGGATGATGCCATGCTTGTAATTGGCGGCCGCCTGTCATACGCGCGGTCTTGACAGTCGGCAAAGGCGCATCGTCTTCATGCTCTCATCCTTCGGTTCCATCGTTGCGCTACTTTTCGGCACTGCCTTCCTGCTGGCCGGCTCAGGTCTTTATGGCCTGCTTCTGCCGCTGCGAGGGCAGATCGAAGGTTTTTCCACTACGGCGCTCGGCCTTCTGGGCACCGGATGGGCTGGCGGGTTCATTGCCGGCTGCTACCTGGCCCCGCGGCTGGTGCGCCGAGTAGGCCATGTAAGGGCCTTTGGCGCATTCGCTTCCAGCGGCGCCATCGTGGCGCTCGTTTCAGGCATGTGGATAGACGAGATCGCCTGGATCGTGCTCCGCGCCTTCACAGGCTTCACCATGGCGGGCGCATTCATGGTGATCGAAAGCTGGCTGAACGAGCGCTCCACAAATGAAACTCGGGGCACGGTTTTCGGACTTTACATGATGGTGACGCACGCTTCCATCATGGCCGGACAGATGGCCGTGGTGCTTGGAGACGTCGGGAAGGCGCCCCTTTTCATGATCACCGGAATACTGTTCTGCCTGGCGCTTCTTCCAACGGCCGTCTCCACCGCCGTTACACCGGCGCCGCTGGCCGATGTCTCGCTCGACCTGAAGGGCCTTTACAGGAATTCGCCGATAGCATTCGTCGCGTGCTTCCTGATAGGCACGGCGAATGGCGCTTGGGGAACACTAGGTGCGGTCTACGGTGCCGAGATCGGCATATCCACCTTCGAGATCGCTCTCATGATGAGCATCGCCGTCCTGGCGGGAGCGGCTGGGCAAATGCCGGCGGGCCGGCTGTCCGATCATACCGACCGCCGCTTTGTGCTGGCGGGAGCCGCCATTGGCGCAGCACTCGTTGCGCTCGCGATTTTCGTTATGGCGCCACGATCGGGCGCGCTCATCATCACGATGACTGGGTTCTACGGGCTCTTGGCATATACGCTTTACTCCATCGCCGTGGCACATGCCAACGATCACGCAGATTCGACGGACTTCGTAAAGGTGTCGAGCGGGCTTCTCCTGCTCTATGGCTCGGGCACGATGGCCGGCCCCATCCTTGCGGGTATCGTAATGCAGACGCTTCCTGCCGAAAGCCTGTTCCTGGTCACTGCTTCCGCCCATCTTGGGATTGCAGCCTATGCGGCATTGCGCATAATGCGGCGCGCGCCTGTACCGGCCGATGAGAAGGAGGCGTTCATGACCCTGCCAGCCGAAAGGGCCGTTACGCCTCAGACGGTGATGCTCGACCCTCGTGCCGATACAGACGAAGAACGGTCCGACCCGGCTTGAGAGCCGCCTTGACCGTCTCGGAAATGACATTGCCGACAGCCAGCGGAATTCGCCGCGCTCTGCGAAAACCCTGGGATTTTCGAGAAAGCAGCTGCGAAAAATCGTGGCGTTTTCGTGCGCCCATTCGGGCGCACGGCGCTATTGGATGAAGGAAATGCGCTATGCGGATCAGTGCCGCGTCTGCGACGCTTTCAGTTTTTCCATTTGATCCTTGATCGCCAGCTTACGTCTTTTTAGCTCTGCGATTTCGAGTGCATCTACAGAAGGGTGCGTCATCGCATCGTCTATCTCGCGCTGCAGATCGCCATGCTTGCGCTGCAACTCTGCGAGATGGGATTCAAGCGACATGGTGCTCTCCTTAGCTTCCTCGTCACCGTCAGGAATCCCGCCCGTCCATCTTCCATGACGGCAATTGCAGTGTGCCATTCTCCGCCCCTTTTGTCGAATATTTAAGGCCGGCGAGGCTCGATTGGAGATTGCGCTTCTTTGGCGAGGGCCTCTTTTCAGCGCCCGGCCGCGGCGGTGAAATCCGCAAGCTGCGCCTCGAATGCACGCCTGTATGCGGGCCGCGTTTCGCCACGGACGACGTAGGCACACAGGTTCGGACACTCCTCCAGCAGCGGGGTGCCTTTCAGGCGGAGCAGCACCGATATCATCTGAAGATCGCCGGCGCTGAAATCGCCATCGAGCCAGTCCGCGTCACCAAGGCGACGGGAAAGCTCGCCCAGCCTCTTGCGGATGCGATCCTCAAGGATCGGCAGGCGCTCCGCGTACCAACTCTTGCTGCGCTCGAAATAAATGGCCATTTCGCGCTCTACGATCGGCGGCTCGACCGTGGTGAGCGCTGCGAAGATCCATGCGATCGCCCGCGCCCGCGCATTCATATCGTGAGGCAGCAGGCCAGCATGGCGCTCGGCGATATGAAGCACGATGGCCCCTGACTCAAAAAGGGCGAGATCCCCTTCCTGATAGGTCGGAATCTGCCCGAACGGTTGAAGGGCAAGGTGCTCCGGCTCCTTCATCGCCTTGAACGAAAGGAGGCGCATTGTGTAAGCTTGCCCCACTTCCTCAAGCGCCCAGCGGACGCGCATGTCGCGCGCCAGACCCCTGCCGCCATCGGGCGATCTTTCAAACGCTGTGATGGAAGGAATCATGTCGGCCTCCGATGCTGTCATCTTCAAGACGGCGGGGCGAGGGCAACCCGACACTCCCAGGCCAAAATACCTTCGTGCCGGCCGGATACAGAATTTGTTCCTGCCCATCCTCTGCGTCGTTTCTCCAGGGGCAGCAATATGATATTATTCTCTTGGTGCTTCTATTCGCGACATGTTCGGCACATGAGCACCGTTTGCCCTCGCCGGAGAATATACAGACCGTGGAAATGTCGGAACAGGAACAGGCCGAAATCCGGCTGGAATTTGCCCGTCTGAAACAGGATCATGCTGATTTTGACGCGGCCATCAAGGCGATGACCGCTTCGGGCTGCGATCCGCTCCAAATCCAGCGGATGAAGAAAAAGAAGCTCGCGCTCCGGGATCGGCTTCAAGAACTGGAAGACCGTATAATCCCTGACATCATCGCCTGAGCGGCTTGCGGGGGCCGGTTCTTTTGGCTACAGCGAGGCTCCTGAAAGCGGGCGAAATTTCAATGAACAAGCACCGTACTGATGTCGCCATCATCATGGGTAGCCAGTCGGACTGGGAAACGATGCGCCATGCGGCGCAGACGCTTTCCGAGCTTGAGGTTTCGCACGAAGTGCGCATCGTTTCGGCGCATCGCACGCCTGAAAGGCTCTACCAATTTGCCCGGTCTGCAAAAGCTGATGGTTTCAAGGTCATCATAGCAGGTGCGGGTGGCGCTGCCCACCTGCCGGGCATGACAGCGGCGATGACACCTCTTCCCGTCTTCGGCGTGCCGGTCGAATCGCGCGCGCTTTCCGGCTGGGATTCCCTTTTGTCTATCGTGCAGATGCCTGCCGGAGTGCCAGTCGGCACACTCGCGATCGGTCGCGCAGGCGCCATCAATGCCGCGCTCATGGCAGCAGCGGTGCTCGCGCTTTCCGATGCAGGTCTTGCCGCCAGCCTGGAGGCGTGGCGCGCCGCCCAGTCGGAAAAAGTGTCTGAAACTCCGGTTGCGGATTCATGATAGAACCACTGCCGCCGGGCTCTACAATCGGCATCGTGGGTGGTGGCCAGCTCGGGCGGATGCTTGCCATGGCAGCAGCCCGTCTTGGTTATCGGACTGCCATTCTGGAACCGGATCGCGATTGTCCCGCCGCTCAGGTGGCGAACCTGCACATAGCCGCGGCCTATGACGACGCGCGGGCGCTGGAACGCTTCATACAGGCATGCGACGTAGTTACCTACGAGTTCGAGAATGTCCCCGTAGAGACAGCCAGGACACTGGCGGAGCGGGTCACCGTCCATCCGGCTGTAGAGGCGCTCGAAATGGCGCAGGATCGCCTGTGGGAGAAGATCTTCTTCAACTCGATGGGCATTGAGACCGCTCCTTTCGCCTCGGTCGAGACACTGCAGCAATTGGAGGACGAGCTTCGGCGCTTTGGCGGCAATGGGGTGCTGAAGACGCGCCGCATGGGTTATGACGGCAAGGGACAGTGCTATTTGCGCGAAGCTTCCGACGAAGCTGTCAAGAGGGCGCTGGAATCGTTTGGCGATGCACCTTTGATCCTGGAGGGTTTCATCGCTTACGAGCGGGAGATCTCGGTCATTGCAGCACGCGGCATCGACGGTAGCGTGGCCGCCTACGACATCGTGGAGAACATTCATCACCACGGAATACTCACGCGCTCCGTCATACCGGCATCGGTTGCTTCCTCTACCGCCGAGACGGCCCGCGAGTATGCAACGGAAGTGCTTTCTGCGCTCAACTATGTGGGGGTAATCGGCATCGAGTTCTTCGTCTTGCCGGACGGGCGGCTGCTAGCCAACGAAATGGCGCCCCGCGTCCATAATTCGGGCCATTGGACAGAGGCGGCATGCGCAATATCCCAGTTTGAACAGCATATCCGTGCCATCTCCGGCCTTCCTCTGGGTGACACGGCGCGACATTCTGACTGCATCATGGAAAATCTCCTGGGGGCAGACCAGGAGCGGACGCCGGAACTTCTCAAGCAGCCGGATCTTGTGCTGCATCTTTATGGAAAAGCCAAGGCCCGCGCGGGCCGAAAGGTGGGCCACTTCACCCGGCTCTTTCCACGTGGCGCAAGGAAGGAACAATAGCGGAAAACGCTTATTCCAGGTCCATGGGCACGAGCGCGGCTAACTTCACTCAGTGGCTGGGGGCGCCGGCGTCGCTGGTGTTCAAGCCATGCTCGTCAAGAGGTGGAACAAAGACCGCCGGCCGTATCGGCATCCGGCCCTCCGACTGCCGGCGGAAGCTTGACAGGAACGGTTCTTCTCGTCTATGTGCCGGGCGGATCGCGGCGCCCCGGTGGGGTGCGTCTTTCATTTTCGGGCCAAAGGGTCCATTTCAATTCTGGCCCCAAGGGCCGCGACGGGCAAGACTATGAAGATCAAGAATTCTCTGAAGGCGCTGAAGAGCCGCCACCGCCAGAACCGGATGGTTCGCCGTAAGGGCCGTATCTACATCATCAACAAGACGAATCCTCGCTTTAAGGCACGTCAGGGCTGAATCGGCGCCCGGGCTCGAATTCCTCTTTCGTTCAGCCACGTGGACGGGTAATCTGTCCCCATGCGCCAGAGCATCTACATCGGCGGCTTCCTAGTTGCGCTGCTTGTGTTTCCGGCGGCAGCGCAGGATCGTCATGAGCCGCACCAACCGCTGGCCTCCGAAGCGGAGGCAGCCGGCCCAAACCGTCTGGATGAACTTTTCAACCAGCTAAGGCGGGAAACCAATGAAGTGGCTGCTCGCCGCATCGCTGCGCGCATAAGCGAGGAATGGTTAAAGTCCGGCGGTGCCACGGCAGACTTGCTGATAGATTGGGCACGCAAGGCCGCCCGCGAGGAAAAGTTCCACGTGGCGCTTGACCTGCTCGACCAGGCAACCGTTCTTTACCCGGACTATGTGGAAAGCTGGAACAGCCGGGCCATGGTTCATCTCCTGATGAACGATTACAGCCGGGCCATGTCCGACCTTTCACGCGTGCTCACCATCGAGCCCCGTCATTTCGGAGCGATGGGCCGACTAGCGGCCATTCTGCAGGCTGCAGGAAGAAGCGAAAGGGCAGCAGAAATCTACCGGCGGATGCTGGAGGTCTACCCCATGCAGCGCCGGGCGCAGCAGGCGCTTCTCAACATCATAGACGAGCAGGCTGACGACCGGATCTAGGCTGTGGTGACAGTTTAATCATTTGAGCCAGAGCATGATGCTTGCGAGTTTGAGAAGCCGAGGAAGTTCGCGGCTCTTGTCGTAGCGCGGTGCGGTGCCTTGCTAATGTTTGAGTCTGGCGAAGAAGCTTTCGATGCCCCAGCGGCTTCTTATAAAAGATCCTGTCTTAGTTGTGCTGATACTTGCGATGACAGCGGGGCGGGACGACGCTTTCAGCCCTGATCGAGGGTGCCGTTGTAGAGGTGTGCGGCGTCATTAAGCGGGTCGGCGATCACCTGTTGCATTAATACGGCCCAGATAAGGCCGCAGGTAGGCGCCTTGTCGTTCTGCTGGCCGGGTTGATGGCAAAGGACGGGCATCTGCGGCCGCATGGAGCTTGGCGTCGAAACGCGCTAGCGGCCAAGCGACTGAGCTTGAGCTCCCGTTTTTGAGCCACGTTCCGGCGGCTTGGGCTTGAGCACGGATGACGGTGGCATCGATCATCAACCATTGCAGATCGGGATCACCGGCAATGGCTTAAATAGACGCCGCTTCGGTCCGGCGATAATAGAGTCGCTTCACCGTCTGATAGGGGCTGAACTAACCTTCGGGTAGACTCCAGAACGCCCGAACCCATCCACAACTGCGCATCGAAGAAGCGGCGATGATCGCTGCGCGGCCCGCGCTTGCCCTTCCGCCCGCCGGCACCAAAGCCCCGATCTTTTTCAACTAACCGTCACGCAAACCCTCGCATCCATCGCCAGACTCCAAAGCCAGCTTTGAACCTGCTTTGCTCCCACAGAGAAATCGCCAAGCCTTAAATCGCGACTACGGCCTAGATCAGGGCTGTTACTGGAACCCTCGTAATGATCTAGCCGTACGGAGCCAAATGCCGGAAAGCGGCGATTACCTCCTCATAGACCCGACGCTTGAACGGCACGATCAGTGCGGGAAGGTCTTTCATCGGCTTCCACGACCAGGCATCGAACTCCGGCGTGTCACCGCCCGGAGGCGGATTAATGGCAATTTCGCTATCCTCACCTTCGAACCTGAAAGCGAACCACTTCTGCTTTTGCCCGCGATACCGGCCGTTGAATGCCACTCCTACAAGATGGCTTGGCAGTTCATAGGTAATCCAGCCGGGTGTCTCTGCGAGCAAGGATATGCTCTTGATGCCTGTCTCCTCATAAAGTTCCCGGCGGGCTGCGTGAAGCGGCTCCTCGCTTTCATCAATCCCGCCCTGTGGCATCTGCCAGAGCATCGCGGCACCGTCCATCTCGCTCCCGGGTTCGACGATGCGCCGCCCCACCCAGACCTGACCTCGCCTGTTGAGCACCATGGCCCCAACACAGGGCCGATATGGCAGCTCTTCCGCCTTCACCAATGACCTCATCCTCGCTCTCGTTCAGGGTCTCGCACGACAGCTGAAACGGGCACCAACTCGATGCCCCGGCTTCTTACTTCCTCCGACCAGCCTGCAACCGTTTCCACGGTTACTTCCAATGCAGAGCCGCTGCCAACTGCATAACCCCGTAAGCGTGCAATACGCTCAAGCTCGTTCAGCTTTGCAAGAATAGCGCCTTGCTCTCTCTGGGCATCTATAACGGCATCGCTCGCTGCAAAAGGCACCTTCTTGCTCAGTGCGATCTTTTCAGCCAAGCTGGCGACCGACGTACCATCATCCAGATAGCCAAGGCCCCGCTGAGAAAGTTCGTCCATCAGCAGGCCCAAAGCCGCATCATCGGCGGTGAAACGGCTGCCCATGTAGTTCATGACGCCCGTGTAATTCGTGATACGCGAGAGGATCCATCGCAGATTTTCCAAGTTTCGCGCGGGCTCCGCCTTTGTAAGCAGAGTGCGACGGCCAGGATTCGTTGCCGGGAAGCCGAACGGCTCCATCGGCACCTGCAACATCACCTCATGCCCCTGCCGCCGCGCCGTCTGCATCCATCGGTAGAGGCTGTTGCCTAACGGGGCGAAGGCGAGGGTGATCTCCGGAGGCAGCTTCTCGATGGCTTCCATCGTGCCAGTCTGCGAAATCCCCAGGCCGCCAATGACAATCGCGATTCGCGGACCGCTCGCGCCAGACCAGGCTCTGGAGTAGGCGTCGAACGGCCGCCTTCCGTCGGTCGCGCGCACCGGCAATGGGCCCGATTCGGACTCCTCGATGAGCGCGCGGTCAGGCAAATGGACCACGCGCGGGCTTTGCGACATCGTGGCAGGGTCATGGATGACAATCACGCTCTCTAAGGAAGGCGACGTCTCCGTGCTAGGGGAATCGGACGATGTCGGGGCTCCCAAAGCCTGCGGTGGATGGCTGGCTCCTGGTGCGAGCGTTTCCTCCTGCACAACCTCCGTCGTGGCCTCAGTCGCGGCGGCTGGCGGCTCGTGAAAGGGCCCGTTGCGCAGCGATATTGCTGCCGAGAATGAAAGAACAGCCACTCCGCAAAGCAACAGCAGGACCGTCCGCGCTTTCGGCAACCGGCTTAGCAAACCAGAGACGCCCCCTTGAAGACCAAGCGGCTTATCAAAATCGTTTTGAACTGGCTTCATAAGCCCCGCGCTCACCCCGCGCCCCGCGCGAGCAATGGCGCGTCCCACGCAAGGTAGGACGCGCCGCTTCTGCTACTGGTTCATAACAGCCTTGTTGGGGCTGGGCGGGAAGGCGGGATCCGTCTTCTCGCCGCGAAGCAGATCAAATGCATAGGCGAGCTGCACATCCTCGGCCGGGTCCTGCGGGACATAGGCGATCGAACCGGAACCTTCCTCCGTCTCTTCCTCGCCCCGGATGTGGCCGGGCAGGCTGGACTCGCCGCGCGCCGTTACGTCCGCACCCTGAAGCTCCTCAGGTAACGGCTGCTCTACCATGATGTCCGGCGTTATCCCCTTGCCCTGGATCGATTCTCCGGAAGGTGTGTAGTAAAGCGCAGTCGTCAACCGCAGCGCACCATTCTCGCCAAGCGGAATAATGGTCTGCACTGATCCCTTGCCGAAGGAACGCGTGCCGAGGATCGCGGCACGGCGATGGTCCTGCAACGCGCCCGCGACGATTTCGGAAGCACTTGCCGATCCGCCATTAATGAGCACGATGATCGGTTTGCCGTCGGTAAGGTCCCCCGGCTGCGAGCCATAGCGGGTAATATCCGTAGGCTCCCTACCGCGGGTCGAGACGATTTCGCCACGCTCTAGAAGGCTGTCCGCCACATTCACCGCCTGATCAAGAAGGCCGCCTGGGTTCAGCCGCAGGTCCAGCACATAGCCCTTCAGCTCGTCCTCGGGAATCTGCTGCCGGATATCCTCTATGGCCGCTCTTAGGTCGTCGGTGGTCTTCTCGGTGAAGGACGAGATCCTTAGATAGCCGATATCCTCCTCGACCCTGTGCTTGACTGCCTTTACCTTGATCGTGTCTCGAATGATCGTGAATGTGAGCGGTTCCGTCTGCCCTTCACGCAGAATTGTAAGCTCGATCGGCGTATTGACCAAACCCCTCATCTTGTCGACAGCATCGCTCAGCGTCATGCCGCGCACTTCCTCCCCGTCGATCTTCTGGATCAGATCGCCGGCGAGAATGCCCGCGCGGGCTGCCGGTGTGTCGTCAATGGGCGCCACAACCTTTACGAGTTCGTTCTCCATGGTGACCTCGATGCCGAGGCCACCGAATTCTCCCTTCGTCTGGACACGCATGTCCTTCGCCGCATCGGCGTTGAGATAGGACGAATGAGGATCGAGCGAGGACAGCATTCCGCTGATGGCGCTCTCCACAAGCTGCTTCTCGTCTGGGGGGGTGACATATTGGGCGCGCACGCGCTCGAAAATGTCTCCAAAAATGGCAAGCTGGCGATAAGTATCGCTGCTTGCCGCGATGGCCGCGGTCCCGTTGGTACCGTAGACAACGCTCACAGCCGAAGCACCCATCAACGCACCGGCAAAAATGAGCGACAATTTACGTATCATTTCCCGTCCTTCCAGCTAATTCCCGTACCCACCAGTGCTTCGGGTCAATCGGTTTTCCGTCTTTCCTGAATTCCACATATAGTTCAGGAACGCTACCTAAAGTAGAGGCGATGCTCGCCAGACGCGCCTCTCCCATCATTCCGACCGGTTCCCCTGACAGCACCTTCTGCCCGAGCGAGACGTTGAGCCGATCCATTCCTGCCAGAACAATATGATAACCATCACCCGGGCTTAGTATCAATAGCTGGCCATAGGACCGGAAAGGCCCTGCATAAAGGACCGTGGCATCCGCCGGTGCGGTGACGATCGCGCCGGATTGTGTCGTTAGAATGTCACCCTTCAATGTATGGCCCGTTCCATCGTCATCCCCAAAGCGCGGGCCGAACGAACCGGCAACGGGAAGGGGAACGAGGCCAGCGCGCCGCGCGAAAGGTAGCGCATCGTCCAGCAGATCCTCTTCGTTTCCGCCCTTGCGCCGTGCTTCCATAATCTTGCGCAACGTTTCTATCTCGCCCTCCAGCGATGCTATCAGTTCCTGCAGGCTGCTGGCCCGTTCTGCAAGGGCCGTGGCCTGCCTGCGCTCCTCCTCCATACGCTCCTCGGCCAGCGTCTGAACTTTCCTCTTTTCCTCAAGCAAGCGTGTAAGGCGTTCCTTCTCTTCCGCCTGCTCAGTCATCTTGGCCTGGAGACGCTCCTGCTCGGTCGCAATGGAGGTAGCCACCCGGGTGAGGGCGTTCAGGTCGGCTAGCAGAAGCTCTGTCTCGGACCGCATTTCGGGGACCACCGCCCCTAACAGGATCGCGCTACGCACCGATGCGAGCGCATCCTCCGGCCGTACCAGGATGGCAGGCGGCGGATTAAGTCCCATGCGTTGAAGAGCCCCGAGTACTTCGGCCAGCGTTCCTCGGCGTTCGTGCAGCGACTCCTTGAGTGCCCGCTCGCGGGCATCGAGTATTTCAAGACGAGCACGGATGTCCGTGATATCTTCGCCCAGCTTGCGCTCGGTCTTGACAGCCTGGATGAGGGCGGCCGTAAGAGCCGCGCTGTCATCCTTCAGCACAGCGATCTCTGCCTCGATCTCAGCCAGCCTCTGCTCTGATAGAGCGATCTCATGTGAGACCTTCTTGTATTCCTCTACGCTTCTGGCCTGCCGCAACTCGAGGCTGTCTACTGCCTGTGCGCCGGCGGGAAGGATGCCCACCAGCGACACGCCCAACAGAAGCGCCCCTTCCACAAAGCCGACCGGTCGCACTGTCACCTCGCTGCAGGTTCCTGGATCGCCTTGCGCCAAGCTAGGAACAGAACCTTAAGGAACCATCAACCATGATGTTCCGAAACGTCTTGCGCCTTGAGCGTACAAGCCGCTCAATCGCGGTGATAGGGGTGACCGGAAAGAATCGTCACTGCGCGATAAAGCTGCTCGGCCAGCATGACACGTACAAGTTGATGGGGCCAGGTCTGCGCGCCGAAAGACACGCAAAGATCTGCCCTTTTCCGCACATTTGCGTCATGCCCGTCCGGACCTCCGATTGCAATTACGACCTGCCGGGCGCCCGTATCGCGCAAAGCCGAAAGGTGCCGCGCAAGTTCCATTGAGGTGAGGTTTTTTCCCCGCTCATCGAGCAGGACGAGGGAGCTGCTTCCCACCGTTTCGGAAAGCTTGCGCGCTTCTTCGCGTTTCCGTCCCTCCGACGTGCGAGCGCGGCTTTCGGCAATTTCGACAACACCGCCCGCTTCCAGCCCAACGAACTGACCGCTTTTGCCAAACCGGTCAAGATACCGCGCGGCAAGCTCCCTTTCGGGGCCAGCCTTCATCCGTCCGACAGCGTGAATGATGATGCGGATAAGCGCCTCCAGCGTTCCCGTGCACGGCTGAGGGGCAATACCGAGGCACCTTATTCCGTCGGGAATAGCGAAAAAGAACTTAGATCATTTCACCGTTCCTGGTTGAAGTAAGCGGGCCCGATAACGGCCGGCTTTCTGTCGAACCAGCGCAAAAAAACCAGCCGCCGACGGGGGCGCGCTTCGCCATTCCCGCAGGACCTTCGAACTCACTCGGGCCGGAGAACGTCTGTTTTCCGGCTCCCTACACATGTCGCCCGGACAGCGTTAGTGCAACGTTTCCTCTTCCAGGTCAGGCGCCTGCCACATCTTCTCGATGTTGTAGAACTCCCTGACCTCCGGGCGAAACACATGAATGATGATGTCGCCCGCGTCGATCAACACCCAGTCGGCGCCTGCGAGCCCTTCGACCCGCGAATTGCCCAGACCCGCCTCCTTGAGGGCGCGGATCAAGTGATCTGCCACGGCAGCCACATGACGGTGCGACCTCCCAGAAGCCACGATCATGTGATCGGCCAGCGGAGATTTGCCCTGGATGTCGATGGAAACGATATTTTCCGCCTTCGAGTCTTCCAGACTCTCAAGCGCTGTCCTAATCGCGCGGGACAGGCTGGTTTCACTTGCCCCGGCTTGTGAAGGCGAGATGCTTGCCTTCTTCTGGAGTGCTGTTCCCAGTGTATTTCCTTTCCAACAAGAACAACCGATCGACAGGCACATGCCATGCGATACCGCAATAGATAGGCAGAGTAGCTTATTATTTTCAAGACAACAGATGTGACCTTTGCTTGCAAATCGGGGATGAAGTGCGCGTCGACCCTGACGGACGAGCCGACACGTCTAACTATCGTCACGTTTGACGGCATCCGGTAGCGGCCCCGAGGAGGCGCCGGCCTTGCGCAGCGCTGTCGAGGATAGTGGGGAGCGCGGGCCGTGGATGAAGGTCCACACGGGGGGCTTCATGCGCGCCAATCGCGCAGCCTGCATCTCGTCGACCCGAGCATGATTGAACGTTCTTGCCATGGTTGACGAAAGTAAGGAGAGCGTGGAGCCCGGCCTGTCGAAGACGGCAATCGGCACGCTATGGGCCATGTCGCGCCAACGTTCCCAGCGGTGGAAGTCGCGCAGGCTGTCCGCACCCATGATCCAGACAAAATGTACGTCCGGATTCCGGCTCCTTACCAGATCAATCGTGTCTGCCGTGTAACGGATGCGATGGCTGGCCTCGAACGCGGTCACGCGGATCCGCTGATCCTTGACCAGGGCCTCTGACAGCTTGATGCGCTCATCAAGAGGCGCAAGGCCGGCATGGTCCTTGAGCGGATTGCCGGGTGTGACGATCCACCATAGCTGATCGAGCCGTAGCCGGCGCAACGCCGCTTCTGCCACGAGGAGGTGACCTTCGTGCGGCGGGTTGAACGAGCCGCCAAAAAGGCCGACGGCCATACCTCGTTCCACGTGAGGCATGCGCAAATATTGTGCCGGTATCTCCCCACCCGCCGATTGGACCATTCGTCAGGGCCGGGTCTGGCCGGTGCCGCGCACGCGGTATTTGAAGGAGGTCAGTTGCTCGACACCTACTGGCCCGCGCGCATGCATCTTGCCGGTGGCGATTCCAATCTCTGCGCCCATTCCGAACTCACCGCCATCGGCGAATTGCGTAGATGCGTTGTGAAGAAGGATCGCCGAATCGATTTCGTTGAAAAAGCGGTCAACTGCCGCTTCATCTTCCGCCACAATGGCTTCGGTATGGTGCGAGGAATAGGTCTCGATATGCTCGATTGCTTCCTCGACGCCGTCTACCAGTTTCGCGGAAATGATGGCATCGAGATATTCAGTGCGCCAATCCTCCTCGCTTGTGAGCTTTGCAGCCGCAAATCGGGCGCATACCTCCTCGCTGCCGCGGATTTCGCAACCGGCCTCCTTGAGAGCGTCAAGTACGGGAATGAGAAGCGTATCGGCGGCAGCGCGGTCGATGAGCAGCGTCTCCATCGCGCCGCAAATTCCTGTGCGCCGCATCTTGGCATTGAGGGCAACCGAAACCGCCATGTCAGGGTTCGCAGACTTGTCGATATAAAGATGGCAAAGGCCTTCCAGATGCGCAAACACCGGGACGCGTGCCTCGGTCTGGACGCGTTCGACAAGGCTGCGCCCGCCGCGTGGGACGATGACATCGAGATTGCCGCCCAGCCCCTTCAGCATTTCGCCCACAGCGGCCCGGTCAGTTACCGGAACGCGCTGGATCGCATTCTCTGGCAGTCCTGCCGAGCGCAACCCCTCGACCAGGCAGGAATGGATCGCAGAGGAAGATCTTGCGGAATCGGAACCGCCGCGCAGGATCACCGCATTGCCCGCCTTGAGGCAAAGCGCGCCGGCATCGGCCGTGACATTCGGTCTGCTCTCATATATCACGCCGATGACGCCGAGGGGCGTGCGCACACGCTCGATATGCAGCCCATTTGGCCGATCCCATTCTGCAATGACCTTGCCTACGGGATCTTTAAGCGCGGCAATGTCGCGAATACCGGCGGCCATGGATGCTATTCGCGCCTCATCCAACTTCAGGCGGTCAAGAAGTGCGCTGGAAAGACCCGCTTTCCTACCCTCCTCCATGTCCTGCTCATTGGCCTTAAGGATGTCGCCACGGTTCCTTTCCAGCGCCTCCGCCATGGCAAGAAGAGCCGCGTTCTTCTTTTCCGTTGAAGCCGTTGCGAGCGGCCTGGCAGCGGCACGCGCCCGTGCGCCAAGTTCGGCCATCAGGGTGAAAATATCTGCTTCTACCGTGTTATGCCTATGCAACATCGGTTCCCTCCACGTTGCGCTCGTGAGCTGGAGTGCGCGAAAGCACAAGATCGTCGCGATGAACCATCGCGGCACGAGCCTCATATCCCAGCACGGCCGCTATCTCCGCAGTTTTCAGTCCTGCAATCCTTACGGCATCGGCTGCGTCATAGGCAACCAGCCCACGCCCTGCCTCGCGCCCGTCGGGCCCGATGATCGCGACCGTGTCGCCACGCCCGAACGACCCCGAAACCGAGCGGACCCCGGCGGGGAGCAAGCTTTTTCCGGAAAGCAGGGCCTTGTGCGCGCCTTCGTCAATGACGATCCGTCCCGCCGGTTCAAGCTGGCCGGCGATCCACGTCTTGTACGCGCGTACCGGAGAAGGGCTTGGCTTGAAGAGCGTAAACCGCGCGCCCTGCTCGATTGCCACAAGCGGGTTCAGTACCTTGCCCGAGGCGATAACCATTGCGGCACCTGCTGCGGTGGCGATGCGAGCCGCATCGAGTTTGGTTCGCATGCCTCCGCGGGACAGTTCGGAAGCGGCCTCGCCGCCTAGCGCCATGATTTCGGGCGTGAGCGCCTCGACTGTCGGGATGAAGCGAGCGGAAGGATCCTGCTCCGGCGCCGCAGTGTAAAGTCCATCCACATCGGACAAGAGGATCAGCAGATCGCCACCCATCATGGTGGCCACGCGTGCCGCTAACCGGTCATTGTCACCATACCGGATCTCGCTCGTGGCGACCGTGTCATTCTCATTGATGACAGGGATGGCCTTCATCTTGAGCAGTGTCGAGATCGTGGCGCGAGCGTTGAGATAACGGCGCCGTTCCTCCGTATCTCCCAGTGTGACGAGTACCTGCCCGGAGATGAGCCCATGACGGTCAAATTCCGCAGCCCAAGCACTGGCAAGCGCGATCTGGCCCGCGGCAGCCGCCGCTTGGCTTTCCTCCAGCCGAAGTCTGCGCCTGCCCAGCCCCAGGACAGTGCGGCCGAGGGCAATAGCTCCTGAGGAGACCACCAGAACCTCGGTGCCGTCCACGACAAGCCGGGCCAGATCATCCACCAGAGCCGCCAGCCAGTCGCGTTTCAGGCCAGTGGCACGGTCCACGAGAAGGGCTGAACCGATCTTCACAGTCACCCGGCGATAGGAGGAAAGGGAAATGCCTGACATGAGCTAAAACTGCCAATGCTCGTCTACGGTCTCATCAGCTTTCCCGTCCTCGCGCTCTTCCTCGATTATCCTGCCCAGGGCGCGAAGGACCACTTCAGTGCCCTCACCGATTGCCGCAGAAAGAAGCACGGGAGCTTTTCCCGAAGCCTCCTTCAGCGCAGCAAGTTTTTCCACCCGCGCCTGTTCATCCAGCAGGTCGGCCTGCGAAAGCGCGACCACCTCGGGCTTTTCCGCAAGCCCATGGCCGTAAGCTTCAAGTTCGCGTCGCACCGCCCGGTATGAAGTCGCCACATCCTCCTCCCGAGCGGAGACGAGATGAAGTAGGACGCGGGTACGCTCCACATGGCCAAGAAACCGGTCACCTATGCCAACCCCCTGATGCGCACCTTCGATGAGACCCGGAATATCAGCCAGAACGAATTCCCGCGCATCGATCCGCACCACGCCCAGATTTGGGTGCAACGTGGTGAACGGATAGTCGGCAATCTTCGGTTTTGCCGCGGTTACGGCCGCAAGGAATGTGGATTTGCCCGCATTGGGAAGGCCGACAAGGCCGGCATCCGCGATCAGCTTCAGCCGGAGCCAGATCCACCGTTCCTCTCCCGGCAGGCCGGGGTTGGCCCGGCGCGGGGCCTGGTTCGTCGAGGACTTAAAATGCTGGTTTCCGAAGCCACCGTTGCCGCCCTCGGCAAGCCGGAAACGTTGGCCAACCTCGATAAGGTCACAGATCAGCGTTTCATTGTCTTCCTCATAGACCTGGGTACCTACGGGCACTTTCAACACCACGTCAGCACCCTTCGCGCCCGTCCGGTTGCGCCCCATGCCGTGCATGCCGGGCCTGGCCTTGAAATGCTGCTGGTAGCGATAGTCGATCAAGGTGTTGAGACCGTCCACCGCCTCGACCCAAACATCGCCGCCACGCCCGCCATTACCGCCATCCGGCCCGCCGAACTCGATATATTTCTCGCGACGGAACGAAACAGCACCAGCGCCGCCGTCGCCTGAACGAATATAAACTTTTGCCTGATCGAGAAACTTCATCGCGTCGGCTTTCCTTGCCGGAACTTTCCTAAAAGGAGCAACAGGCCATCGCTCTGCCGATGATGCATTTTCGGACTTCCAGATCCTTGTAAAGTCCGGGGCGATGCTGGCGAGTGGCCTTTCTGATGCTTCTATCTGCCCACTGCCAACGGAGAAAGCAAATTCTTGAGCCAGGGCAGCCAGGTTCCGGTAAATGCAAGCATCCTAGACACCCCAGCTTCTAAGGCTGACCCATGTCTTGCGGTCGAGCTCATATCGCTCCACGGGCACGGTGCCCGCCACCACTGAATCCATCGTCGCTTGGCCCACATACTGAAATCCGCATTTATGGATAACACGGCGGGAAGCGTCGTTGATCACGCGGCAGGAGATATTGAGCTTGTCGATATCGCTGGCCCGGAAGGCCAGATCCACAAGAGCATGTGCGACTTCCGTCGCGTAGCCAAAGCCCCAATAGGGCTCGCCAAGCCAGTAGCCGAGCTCCAGGCCGCGTCCGCCCATTTCAAGTCCCGCACAACCGACGAAAGCGCCACGATTTGCAAGCGTTACGGCATAGTGACATCCGCCGCGCACGCACACTCGGCTGCTGTGCAGGAAAGCCTGAGCGTCTGCTTCCGAATAGGGATGCGGCATGCGCGACAGCATTTCCGCAATCCGGCGATTGTTGGCGAGTTCGACAAGCTCGGGAATGTCGTCCTCATGGGGAGGACGCAGCACCAGCCGCTCCGTAACAAGTACGGGGCAATCTATCCTGAGCCTTTCACCCTCAACCTCTTCAGTTTCGGCAAGCATGCCATTTTCCTCCGGACAAAAATTAGGGGGAGATGGCGACCCATCTCCCCCGAACCTTCTCCGGATTTCCGGACACCAGCTCCCAGATGGGTCGCCGGTGTTTGGTGCGGAACCGGCTACTCCGCTGCCTCCATAATCGGCTGTACCGATACATAGGTGCGCCCATTGCCTTTCTTGGCAAAGGACACCGCACCAGGCTGAAGAGCAAAGAGCGTATGGTCCCTGCCCATGCCGACATTGGCGCCGGGATGCCACTTCGTTCCGCGTTGACGCACGAGGATGTTGCCGGCACGCACGATCTCACCACCGAACTTCTTCACGCCAAGGCGCTTCGACTCCGAATCGCGACCGTTACGCGACGAACCGCCAGCTTTCTTGTGTGCCATCGTACTACTCCTTCGCGCCTTTCAAGGCGCTTCGTTCCCTATATGAGCGCTTTCGCGTTCAAATACAATTCCGTTCGCCGGCAGAAGCCGGCTTTACTTCACCAGGGCCTTCGCCTGCTCCTGCCAGTCGCGAATCTGGTCGGCGCTGAAAGGCATGGCTGCATCGATCTTTGCAACGTCCTCGTCAGACAGCTTTGCGAGCTGGGCGAAGGTCGTCAGCCCCTGCTCCTTCAGCTGGCCTGCGGCAACTGGACCGATGCCCTTGATCTCCGTAAGGTCGTCGCCTTCACCCTTGGGGGCCTTGAAAAGAGGCTTCGCCTTTGGCTGTTCCTTCGTCGCCTCCGCCTTGGGCGCCGCATCGTCCTTCAGTTCGTTCGCAGCTTCCTGCTTCGCCTTGGCAGGCTTTTCCTCTGCCTTGGCAGTTCTGGCGGCTGCCTTCTTGGACGGCTTTGCGCCATCGAGCAGGATCTCGGAAACGCGCACCGTCGTTAGGAGTTGGCGGTGGCCGCGCTTACGGCGCGAATTCTGCCGCCTGCGCTTCTTGAAGGCGATGACCTTCGGGCCGCGCCCCTGCTCGACGACCTCGGCCGCCACGCTGGCGCCCTCGACATAGGGTACCCCAAGCGTCACATTCTCGCCGCCACCCACGGCGAGCACATTTTCGAGAACCACAATCTCGCCCGGCTCGCCGGCGATCCTTTCGATCGTGAGAACGTCTTCGACAGCAACACGGTACTGCTTGCCGCCGGTTTTTATGACTGCGAACATCTTTCTTGCCTTTCGGTGTCCGGTCCGGCATGGCGCACCTGCAAATTGCCTGCCGTCTTTTTGTCAGTCGTTCAATTCAGGGCCACCTGGCCCCACAAAATAAGCGGCGCGGAGCAACCCCCACGCCGAAGCAGTGGGTGCTTAATGGAAACAGGCGGAAAGGTCAAGACAAGGCCACGTCTGACCCGATTTGGCCTTGTAAGAAGTTCGCTTCGCCGTTATCTAAACGCCGCTGCATAGGGCGCGCCAGCGTTCCCTGCGGAGAGGTGGCTGAGTGGTTGAAAGCACCGCACTCGAAATGCGGCATGCTCGCAAGGGCATCGGGGGTTCGAATCCCTCCCTCTCCGCCAGACAACCTTCTGAAATCATTCTCTGATTTGAGATTACCAACCGGAACGGCGCAGAACTGCGGGTTTTTGGTCCAAAGCTGTTGACTGCGCCACCTGCCCGAATCACCAATTTCGTCTCTCTCCGCCCGATATTCTCCAAACCTCCTGACTGTGCAGATTTGGTACGGAGTTATAAGTATCTGTATATGCTGATCTATTTTCCATATCCCGGCTTTACTTTTGTTAGACGCTGCGGTCGGATGAGAGATCCACAAATAGAACTGCTAGCTTCTGTGCCGTTTCCTGCTCGCTACGCGGCGAGACCAGCACGACAAAATAGCGCGCCATCAGGGCAATATTCGTCTCAATCAAGTACAAGCCATTTGACTATGGGTCCGCAAAGAGGCTGTGCAATTTGGCTTGTATCGCGGCGGAGACATCCGACTGGAAACAGACGCTATCCTCGCTCAGTTTTGCAAGCGCGAGTAATTGACGGAGTATGGAATTCTGGATCTCGAGATCTGGAACAGGGATCTGCATCCGCAGGAACTTGTCCTCTTTGAGGCGAACCCGATTCGTAGACCCCTCACTGGCGCGACGGCAAAGGTCAACGAATGCCTCTGTCCTTGTAATCCACTCGAAGAAATGCGGGAGGATAACCGTATCGTCGATTTGGAATGCAGGAAAATCTCCACTAACCAGAGCTCCGTCGAGTTCATCCGGAATGATCCCAAACGCCCCATGTCGAGCATCAATGCGTGACATCAGAAACTGCCCGGCGGAAACCTGAATCTGCTTCTCGGCAGCAATCTCGGATCCTGGCTTAACTCCACGAAGCACTAATCCTTTGCCCCAGAGTCGAACAGTGATCTGCTTGTATTCTATGTCTGGTGTTATTGTTGTCTTCTTCACGACCTTAGAGAGAAATTGACCAATTTCCATTCGTCGGAACAGAGGTTCATGATGAAGGTCAATTTCTGATGCTATACTCTCTAATTTCTTCAATACATCTCTTTGTTGATCCAGCAGAGAAGAAATAATCTCGCCGGGTCGCCGCAGATCGATTAAGGCACTCTTATGCGGGTTCTTTACGTCCAGGTTGCAGCTGATAAGCTGACCTCGATCATCCCGAATGATGATTTCGTCCCGTGAAATCTTCCACGCTCGGTCACTTTCGTACCGATCTTGCCACCAATCTAGACATCCCCTGAACTCTTCATAGAGCATCGGCGCGGTCTTGCTGTACTTCTTTCGTCCTTCAGGTTCTGGCTGTTCGTAAAACCAGACGTCACCTGTCGACCCCGATGTATCGAAGAAGAGTAGATTGGTTGCGATATCGGTGTAAGGCTCGAAAACTCCAGGCGGAAGCCGGACTATCGTGTGCAGGTTGAATTGCTCCAGCAAGTCGGCCTTGATGACGGCGGCAATGCCGTCGCCGAAGAGCGTACCATTGGGGACGACGACCGCGGCCCGGCCGCGCCCGGCACGCTTCAGTCGCCGCATGATCAGTTGCAGAAACAGCAGCGCCGTTTCGGCCGTACGCCGGTCCTCTGGGAAGTTGTTGAGGATGCCTGCCTCCTCCTCGCCGCCGAATGGCGGATTGGTCAGGATGACATTGACCCTCTGATCCTCGCCGATCTCGGCCAGGCGGAAGCGAAGGGCGTTGCCGGGGTCGATGCGCGGGGCGTGCAGGCCGTGCAGCAGGAGGTTGAGCTGGGACAGCAGGAACGGCAGCGACTTGGCCTCGCCACCGAAGAAGCTGTCTTCCTGCAGGATTCGCCGCTTCTCGACCGTGTCTGCCTGGCGCTCGAGATGCTGAAAGGCTTCTGTCAGAAATCCGCCGGTGCCGCATGCCGGATCGAGGATGGTCTCGCCCAGTTTGGGATCGGTCACCTCAACCATGAACCGCACGACCGGTCGGGGCGTGTAGAACTCGCCTGAGTCCCCCGCCGCGTCACGCATCTCGCGCAGCAGCGTCTCGTAGAGGCGGCCGAGGGTATGGACTTCCTCCGACGAGTCGAAGTGGATGCCGTCGACCAGATTGACCACGTCGCGCAGGAGGTAGCCGCTTTCCATGCGGTTTGCGAAGCCCTGGAAGACCGTGGCGATCACGTCGCGCCGCTCGCGCCGCCCGTTATCGCCGCGCAGGGCGCGGAGATAGGCGAAGAGCCCCGGACCCCGGGTGCCGTCCGGGCGCTCGGTCATTTCGGAAACGAGGAAAGACAGTAGGTCGGGGCCGGTGATGCCATCCGCATCCGCCGCCCAGTCGCGCCAGCGATATGGAGGCTCTATAATCGGGCGATAGTCCTTGCCTGCGAGCTCCGCGCGTCCTTCCTCGATCCGCTCCATGTCGTCCAGGAACTTCAGGAACATGATCCAGGTGAGCATCGGCAACCGATCGAGATCGCCGTTCAGCCCCTTGTCCTTTCGCATGATCTTGCGGGCGGACTTGATAATGCTGTCGAGACGCTGGGCAGTGGTCAGTTGCTTCGGCGCAGCCTTCTTACGGGCGGTTCTGGCCAAGTTGGATCTCCTTCAATTCAAGCGGTGTAGAGCAGACGCTGCAGCTCTGTGACGGCGCTGCGCAGCTCCTTGCCCCCGCCGAAGCGGGCGGCGATTTCGATGACGTTGCCCCACTCGTTGAACGGGGGCACTTCCAGGATGTCGGGCAGCTTGAACTGAGCACTGCCGTGTTCGGCATACTTTTCAAGCACGGCATCCAGAACTTCGCGGGCATCCGGCCCAAAACGGTCCAGAAACTCGTCCTGCTCCCTTACCAGTCGGTCAGCGCGCTCGCGCCGGGTTCGCAGCGGCGCGTTATAGGCGAGATGGCAAAGGAGATCGAATGGATCGGCTTCCGGCTTCCCGACTGCATCAGCCAGGTAATCGAGGTCTATGCCCTTTTCCTCGAGCCGTTCGACGATCTCCGCGCGGCGTTCGGGATCGAGCCAGTTCGTGCGCAATTCGGACGCATTGGGATAAAGCGTGCGAACCTTGTCGCCGGTGTAATCGGTGAGCTGGCGGCAGGCGAGCTGTCGCCCATCGGAATCGAGTTCGTATACGAGGTGCCTGACGATCGCGACCTCGCCGCCGTCGACATAGAACTTGCGGGGCGCGTTCTCGGCCTCGTCTCCCAGGTCGACGGGTCCATCCGAGATATCGGGCCCTTCAGGAAAATCATCCGAATCCAGCGCTACTTCTTCGATCTCACGCTCTTCGACAATGTCGCCGTCAGCATTGATGACCGCTTCGTCTTCGCGAACAGGATCGCCGTCAAAGGCAGGATCGGCGAACATGCGTGTCGCCGTTCCGGTGTAGTCGATGATGTTGAAGGCGAGCTTGCCATAGTCGGGCCTGAGACGAGTGCCCCTTCCGATGATCTGCTTGAACTCTGGCATGGAACCCACGACCCGCGCGAGCACGACGTTCTTGCATGTTGGAGCATCCACACCGGTTGTGAGAAGCTGCGATGTAGTTAGGATTACCGGCGTCTGGGTCTCGACATCCTGAAACTTCGCCCTGTGCGCGCTTCCCACATCGCCTTCGTCGGAGGTCACGCGGCAAACGTAGTCGGGATGGTCCTTCACGAGATCAGTATTCAGGGCGGCGAGCGCCTGCCGCATCTCGAGCGCGTGCTCCTGGTCGACGCAGAAGACGATGGTCTTGGCGAAGCGGTCGGTCTCGGCCATGAAGCCCGCGAGATGTCTTGCAATGGCCTCCGTTCGTGCACGCAGCGCCACGACCCGCTCGAAGTCCCGGGTGGAGTATTCGGCGTCGGGGATCTCGCGTCCATAACGATCAAGTTCACCCCGCGTCGGTCGCCAGCCAGCAGCGTCGTAGTCTGAGATAACGCGATGAACGCGATACGGGGCCAAAAAGCCATCGGTGATGCCCTGCGCTAGGCTGTACTCGTAAAGCGGATCACCGAAATAGTTGTAGGTATCGACGTTGTCTTCCCGGCGCGGCGTCGCTGTCATCCCAATTTGGGTTGCAGGCTCGAACCATTCGAGGATTTCCCGCCAATTGCTGTCGTCGCGAGCACTGCCACGATGGCATTCGTCAATGATGATGAGATCGAAGAAATCCCGCGCATACTCTCGGTAGAGGCCGGGACGGTTCTCGTCACGCGCGATGGACTGGTAGATCGCGAAATACATGTCGCGACTCTTGACCGCCACGCCGCCAGCTATCTTGTGACGAGCGTCGCCAAACGGGCTGAAATCCTTTGCCATCGGATCGTCAACCAGAACGTTGCGATCAGCGAGAAACAGGATCTTCGGGTTCCGGTTGACCCCTTTGGAATTCCAGCGTGCAGACCAAAGTTTCCAGCAGATCTGGAAGGCAACGGCCGTTTTCCCCGCTCCGGTGCACAGTGTGAGCAGTGCTCGTTTCCTGCCCTGAAGCGTCGCCTGAACGGCGCGGTTGACAGCGATCTCCTGGTAGTAGCGAAGAGGTTTGGTCCGGTCTGGAAACGTGGGCGTTAACAGTCGTTCGGCCACTTCGTCGTCGACAATGTCCTCGGCGCGGCGGAGCCGTCCCCAAAGGTCATCAGGCGTCGGGAAATCCGCAATGGTTCGCTCAACACCGGTCGTGTAGTCGAATTCGACAATCTCGATCCCATTGGTCGAGTACGCGAACTGCAGACCGAGGATCTCTGCATATTCCTTGGCTTGTTGCAGCCCCTCCGCAGCGTGCCGGTAGCGGGATTTGGCCTCGACAACGGCGATCGGGAAGTCCGGATTATACCGGAGCAGATAGTCTGAGCGCTTCTGCTTGCCACGGCGAGCTTTGCCGCCGACAAACACAACTCGGCCGTCAGTGAAAGTTTTCTGTTCGTTTATCGCGTGCGGTCGATTATCCCAGCCTGCTTGCTGCAGCTTCGGGACGACGAACTTCCTGCAGGTATCGGCTTCGTTCATACGGCCACCGCGCCATGCAACTCTGATTTTAGCCGCATTATAAGCGCGAGATGGCGATTACCATTGCCGTTGTTTGCTGCTGTCAATTCCTACCCCGCGCGCTTTCGCTCGCCCCCGTGACCACGACGTGTTTAATGCCATATTACCAGTAATGGAAGGCGGTGTGCAATTTGAGGCTGCAATGAGAGCCCTCCCCTTAGAACCACTGCCTTTCCCACTCCACTGGAAACGGCTTCATCAGCTTCGCCAGCGTGATCTCTGGGCCCTGCCTGCCGTCCAGGATCGCCTCGATGATTGAAGGCGCCAAGAGGGTCAGACGCATCACCCGGCTGACGTAGGAAGTATTGATCTTTTCGGCGGCAGCGACCTCCTCAATGGTGGTGTAAACACCGGTTTCGAGCTGCTTGCGCCAACGGAAGCCGCGGGCGATCGCCTTGACCATCGTGTTGTCGATCCTGGCGCGCGGCGCCCAGGACGATGTGGCATCGGGCAGGACAATCTGCTTGCGGCCTCCGCGTTTGGCAAAGGTCAGCGGTACATGCACAGTGATGGCATCACCATCGCGGGAAACTGTAACAGCGGTCTTCGCGATCATGCTGCTTTCCTCGCATCGATATTTTGCGGATCCCGGCCAATATCTGTGAGGTCCTGGATGAGACTGGTCAGCCCTTCCGTTCGCAGGTGAATGGAAAGACCGCTGACCGAAAGCTCTATACGCTTGACGAGAAGCTGGACGATGCGAGCCTGCTCAGCCGGAAAGAGCTCATCCCAGATGGGGTCGAGTTGCTCCAGCGCCTCACGGACTTCCATCTCTGACAATCCGTCGATCTCCGATCTTGCTTCACGCCATGTGCCGATGATGATTTCCGGTGTCCGCAATAACGCGCGCAGCTGATCGATGACGGCAGTCTCCACCTCTGCTGCGGGTACACGGGCGATTGGGCAAGCATTGGCGCCATGCTTGAGAACCGTCTGGCTGACATAGTAGCGATAGAGCCTGTCGCCCTTCCTCGTATGCGTCGGCGAGAATGCCGCCCCATCCGGGCCGAAGATCAGGCCTTTCAACAGCGCCGGTGTCTGTGCGCGCGTATTGCTGGCGCGCTTGCGAGGGCTGGTGCGAAGAATGGCATGAACTCTATCCCATAAAGCTTGCTCGATAATTGGCTCGTGTTCGCCGGGAAAGCTTTCGCCCTTGTGTACGGCCTCGCCGATATAAACCCGGTTGTTGAGAAGCTTGTACAGAAAGCCTTTGTGGATCGGCTTGCCGCGGCGGGTACGCACGCCCTCAGAGGCTAGCATTTTTGCCAGGACCGTGGCAGAGCCGACGGCAACGAAGCGTTCGAAGATCATGCGAACGACGGCCGCCTCCTTGTCATCGATCACCAGCTTGCGGTTTTCGACACGATAACCAAGCGGCGCGATGCCGCCCATCCACATCCCCTTCATTCGGCTGGCCCGGATTTTGTCGCGGATGCGTTCAGCGGTCACCTCGCGCTCGAACTGGGCAAAGGAGAGCAGAATATTGAGCGTCAGCCGGCCCATGGATGTGGTGGTGTTGAACGACTGCGTGACCGACACGAAGGTAACGCCATTTCGATCGAACACCTCGACCAGCTTTGAAAAATCCATCAGCGAGCGCGACAGGCGGTCGATCTTGTAGACGACCACCACATCAATCAATCCGTCCTCGATATCGGCGAGCAGCTGCTTCAGCGCCCGACGTTCCAGCGTGCCGCCGGAAACGCCACCATCGTCATACCGATCACGCACCAGCACCCAGCCCTCGGAGCGCTGGCTGGCGATATAGGCCTCACAGGCCTCGCGCTGCGCATCGAGGCTGTTGAACTCCTGCTCCAGCCCCTCCTCGGAGGACTTTCTGGTGTAGATGGCGCAGCGCAGCTTGCGAACGGCACGCTTCGTCATGTCCGGCACCGATGGTTCTTCAGGCCAAAGAAGATCCAGCCATTCCAGCGCGTACCGGTAATGGCACGGGCAACCGCTGACAGGCTCTTGTAGGGGCGCCCCTGCCATTCATAACCGTCAGCCAATACGGTGACCGTGTGCTCCACACCCTGCCACTCGCGAATGAGGCGGGTGCCAGCAATCAGACGGTCGTCAGTGCGTCTCCTTCGCACCATCTCGTTCCCGCCATCAAGCTGCTCGCCCAAGGCTTCCAGCCGCTCGATGGTCGATGGCTTCAAGCCACCATAGGCCAGTTCCTGAATGCGATAGGCCAGCCTGCTTTCCAGATAGCGGCGGTTGAAGGCGGGCGGCTCGCTGTCGAACAGCTCGCGCCACTGCTGCTTCAGATCAGGCGTCGGCATGGTCTTGAGACCAGCCAGACGCGCCGGGATCGGATCGTGTTCGGTCATGCTTGCTCCTCATGAGTTGGAGTTGCATGACGGCATCGGTCGGGCGTGAAGTGAAGGCAACGTTCTCCTTTATCTTCAAAGCTTTGCTCCCGATTGCGCTGGAGCAGACGAACGAGGCCCAGCGCCAGCAACTGGTACAGTTCCGCGCGGCGTTCGGCAGTGCTCATGAGATCGGGTGAAATTGGATTGGGGATTTTCATGGGGCTCCCACCAACAGGAGATATCCCCAGTCAAGTACTCACCGCCGCGCCAAACCGTCTCACCGATTCGACTCCACGTTGAGGTTTTGATAAAGAACATAATGGGAACAAAAATTAATGGGGTGCGCCATGAAGAAGAGCATCAAGAAGTTCGTCAGTCGAGAATTCGTCAAGACGGTCGACCTTGAACTTCTGAGACGGCTCATCGATAAGTTCGATGCCGCAGAGCAGCTTGGATGGGAGAACTTGCCTGAGGAAGATCGCGAACGGCGTGAGGCGATCTACGAACTTTTCCGCGGCGCGGATGAGACCTTTCCCAAGAAGCTACTTGATGCACTCCACCGGATCATGATGCTCTCCAATCCAACCGGAGTCCGGCTTCTCCACGAACGCGCCGAGGCGGCCGGGATCAAGCTGATACCTGACGAGGAGTTGGAAGACGAAAATGATGGCCGCCATCTCACGCCGCGGCACATCGCGCTCCGAGCTTTCCTCGACCACCAGGAAATATTCGATCAAACCCGCAAAGTCGCCGCCTTCTTCTTTGGCAGCAAGATTCTAGAGTTCCATGGAACGCCCGATACGCCCTCACGCCATGATAGTGCCGAAGCGCGTGAAGCTTTTCAGAAGGCCGCTTCAGCTTACTTTTCAGAGCGCTATCAGGGGCGTTACTGCCGGATCAGCTGGTATGATGAAGGCGAGGAAATTCGCATTATGGTGGCACACGGCCACAACGCGACCATGGCGAATGTCGAAGAAGATGGTGAAGAGCAAACACGAGCCTGGCGGGAGATTGGCGAAGACAGCATCCGCTATCACGCTCCCTCCGGGTGGGCGGGTGTCATGGCCAGGACGCTGGGCGACCAGCGCCAGCTTGCCGCGCTCTTCGCAGAACATATGCTGGGTGATGCGGACTTCTTCAAAAAGCGCGAGAATGAACAGCTTTACACGTTGCGGCCTGTTCAGGAACAGGGTGGTGATTTCCGTTTTCAATACGACTGGGACGAACGTGTTCAAGATGTTCAAATTCGACAGATCGTGATCGACGACGGTGAATATGTACTCGATGGTCGCCGACATCATTCACCATGGACCCATACGTGCAAAGACAATCATGATGCGATAACGCAACTGCTCGAGTTCGCACCGGATCTTGACCTATCCGAGGTCCGGATCGTCTCGATGAAGTTGGTATTTCGGTTCGTTATCAACGGAGAGGTTTTTCCGGTCGCTGTGACGATCAGGCCGCCACATACTGCCACGATCTCCGATCGTACACTGGAAGACGCCATCATGGAGCATTTGACACGGAATGGCATCCGCCTCCCTCGTCAAGCTGACACGGCTGCTATTGCAGCGGAGTGATCGCCACCCAATCGGCCGCCTGGATGGCAATGATCAGAGGACTGCGGACGCGGCCGTTTTTCTGCGTTTCCTGAATCTCGGATTGCTGACTGAGGAGACGCAGCTTTCGGATTCCGATGGCATCATGTTCGAGACTATCGGCGGCCGCGTCTGGGGATTTTGTGCAGATGGGACGGGTAATGCTGATGTACTCACCCAAGATGACCTACGCCAGTTCAAAATCGATCTGACTGCCGTTTGCCGGCAAATCCGCAAGGCCAACCAGATTGAAGGACCGCCATTGGAGCCCCTCGGCCCCTTTGCCATGCGGATCGGGGCGGTCGGCAGCGGTAGCAGGCGGCGGCAATATTTTTTGGTACGCGCGCTACGCCCGAAGAATGCGCTTGATCTTGCCTATACGATCCGGGGACACGCCGATGAAGGCGCTGTTGTCATCTTGACGCCGACTGAGCGCAATTTGCCCGACAATGTGATACGATTGCTGCGGTCAACACAGATCGAAATTATCCCGATTGACGTACATCTTGACGAGAACGCTGCAGAACCACTTGTTTTAAATCTGTTGCGCACACCACAAGGAATGCCGATCGACGAGCCGGAGCTTTTCATCGACACCGGTGGTCATCGGGTATGTTTTCATGGCGCTGACGTTAGCCTGACGCCGCGCGAACTCAATGTTCTCGTTGTCCTGGCCAACGAGGCCGCTCATGATGCCGGCGTCGTCAACCAACACTTCCTTCTCGATTGTCTGCGCGGATCCGATGACAATGAGGAAGCTTTGCCTGAGCAACTGCAAAAGGTAATCAGCCTGTTACGGACTGCACTGACATCGGCAGCTGGCCTGCCACGCGAGCATGGGCGAAAGCTTATTATCTCCAAACGCGGCATTGGATACCGGCTGGGTATCCAGCAAGGAAATATCAGAATCGTCTAATCCTTCTAATCAGGCCGGCAGGCATCTGGAAGCTTTCGGGAAGGTTCCAAAGAGGCTTCTCCAGTCGTGATCGGTGACCTTCGGTTCATCACAAACGATGAATCGAGGTCCTGCCGATGCGCTGCCCAATCTCCCCCGCTGATCTTTCCACCCTCCAGCTAGTCGCTGACCGCGTTGCACGTCGGACCCGCCAGCGGCTCGGGTTGCCCGTGCAGGATCTCGATGACCTGCGCCAGGAGCTTTTGCTCGAACTGATCGCCCGGTTTCCCACTTTCGATCCGACTCGAAGTCCCCTGGAAGCTTTCGCTCAGATGGTCGCCAGCCACCGTGCCACCCGCATCGGACGCGCCGTGTGGCGTGAGCGTCAGCTTTATGGTCGCACGCCTTTGTCGCTGGACGCACCGTTGGCGGGTGATGACCACGCTGTCGTCGGTGATCTGTTTTCGCAAGAACAGGGACTGGGCGCACTGTTTGGCCAAAGCTTCGACATTGAAGATGGTGCCGTCACCAGCACCAGTCTCGATGTCGGATTGGCAAAACTTGCACCCGATGACCAGCATCTTTGCGCTGCCCTTGTCGGATCAAGCATCAATCAGCTTGCCGCGTCCGGCCATGGTGCCCGCGCCACCCTTTACCGCCGCCTGAAAGAAATTCGCCTCACGCTTCTCGCGCACGGCGTGGAGCCTGCGTGAGACGGATCTGAAGCTCGGTGAGTAATAATCAATATGAACAAGATTTCTCATAAATCCGCCCAGTTGCTGCTGACCGAGGCGCAGTTCTGTGCCTGGATCGGCCAGTCGGCGCCCGGCGCTACCATTCAGTACCATTGCGGTTTTCTCGCAATCGACATGGTACGCGCCAGTAGCAATCTCCCTGAGACTGACCGCAAGGAACTTGTTCGAGTTGGCCGCCGTGCCTGGTGGGCTTTTGATCAGGGCCTCGTCCATCTCGTGCAGCGCCGGCTCGGCACAGATCGCTTTGCCTATCTGGCGATTGCCCGTGCGCGCCCGAAAAAGATGCAGGCAAGCCTGCTTCGTGTGCTGGCCCAGCATGAAGAAACGGGCGGCCTCGCCAATCCCAACAATTCTCTTCGTCGCTTCCGATCCTGAAAGGAGCCTTCGATGTTTGCCACCTCCAAGTTGAACACCTTGCGCAAACGCCATTACGGTCTTGATGGTTTGCCAATTTCGATCTGCGTTCTGGCATCCGACAGGCTCGCCAGTTCCGTGCGGCCCATCGAAAACGCAACGCTTGATGAGGTGGCGTTTGCCATCGTCAAGGCCGAGCAGGCTTACAATGCGGCCGGCGATCGCCTGTTTGCCTTGCGCCGCCTCTACAATCTGGCACGCGAGGCTGGTGGGGTCGGGTCTGGTTGTGCAGTTGATGCCGCCAGCAAAGCCAGGTCGGAGCGCTGATCATGGCAGTGCTCGCAATTGACCCCGGCCTCAACAACGGCATCGCTGTTCTGGATCTTGAGCGCCGGCTGCTGCTGGCAACCGAAATCCCCGTGATCGGTGAAGGCGCCAACAAGCGCCTGAACCTGATCTCCTTCGCCGACATTCTGACCCAGTTCCGCATCCGGCACGCTGTGGTCGAGGACGTCGCGGCGATGCCCAAACAGGGGCTGACCTCAACATTCCGTTTCGGTCGTGCCTCAGGCAGCTTTGAGGGCGCTCTCGCCGCACTCAAGATCCCGACAAGTTTCGTCCGCCCTGCGATCTGGAAACGCGACATTGGCGCCAAGGCCAAGCGTGATGAAGACATTCGCGCCCTTGCCATCCAGACCTGGCCGGATCAGGCGCACCGTTTTGCACGCAAGCGCGACCATAACCGTGCCGAAGCCGCGCTGATCGGTCTCTGGTTCCTGCAACATTCCGGCTGGACGTCCGGAGGTGAGGACACTCCGCCCACCTCCTCCTTGCCTGCAGGATCACGGGTCTTCGTTGGCGGCGAAGGCTGGAGGACGCTCTGATGAACCCGTTCGAGGCTCATGGAATAGACCACATTTCGGTCAGCCAGTTGAACCTGTGGGCTGCGGCTCCTGGTATCTATGTGATGGAGCGTCTGCTCGGCTATCGCGCACCAGTTGGTGCCGCCGCCCATCGTGGCACCGCGGTCGAAGCAGGCGTCATCGCTGGCTTGATGGGTGCATCGCTCAAAGAGGCCATCGACACCGCGAACGCCGTTTTCACCGAACGGACCGCTTTGTCGTCTGATCCACGCCGCGACAAGGAACGAGATGCGCTTGCCGGCATGGTCGAACGCGGGATCGAGCTGCTCGGGCCATGGGGCCGGCCCGACCGTGTGCAGGTGCGCAAGGAATGGCGCATGGAAGGCATCGCCGTTCCGGTGTTGGGTTTTACCGATGCCGAATACGACGCGCACGGGCTGATCCTCGACCTGAAGACGACCCACGCCCTGCCGAACGCCATCCGGACAAGCCATGCAAGACAGGTGGCTTCCTATTTCGGCGCAGGATCGAACTTCAATGGCGGCATAGGTTACGTGACCTCGAGGAAGTCGGCACTCTACCGGTTGGAGAACGCTTCAGCCCATGTCGCGGCCCTGACCCGCATGGCGCATTCGCTGCAGAACTTCCTCGCCATCTCCACCGATCCACATGAGCTGGCGAGCCTGATCACCGTCGATACTGATTCATATTTCCTCTCAGACCCGAGGGCCAGACAATCGGCATGGGAGGTGTTCGGCGTATGAAAACGATCCCTCTCACTCAAGGATATGTTGCCCTCGTCGATGACGACCACTTCGGGACTTTGTCTGCACGGAAATGGTTCGCGGCGCGGGACGCAAGGGGCCTTGTCTATGCAAGAACAAAGATCGATGGCCGAGCGGTCGGCATGCACCGCGTTATTATGAATGCTCCAAAAGGCATTCTGGTTGATCATAAGAACCGAAACACGCTCGACAATCGACGTTGCAACCTGCGCCTTGCGACATCTCAGCAGAACAACGCCAACAAATCCTTTCAGTCTCGGAAGTTCAGCTATCGCGGCGTTCTTCAAACCCGTTCGCAGAAGTCTTATGGCGCCCAGATCCGAGTGAACCGCAAGCTCATCTATCTCGGATCTTACCCAACGATTGAGGAGGCGGCCCGCGCGTATGACGCGGCCGCAACGCGCTATTTCGGAGAGTTCGCATCTCTGAATTTTCCCGGAGATTCTCGCAGGGGAATGGCACGTCGCCGGCCAGACGGCGACACAACGCGCGCAGCGCAGAAAGACTGAGAACATGACTACTGGTTTTGGCTTGAGCATTGCTAGCGGCAAGGATTTTCTGCCAACCATCCGCATCAACGGCAAGGATGGTGGCGTCGAGCGATCGACATGGGATGGCAGCGAGCGTGGTCTCGAAGTGGTCGAGGACCTCGTCTGCCTGATGGACTGGGCCACACTGCAGGTCGGCTGGGTCGAATTTACAGACAAGGGCCCCGACAAGCGGCTGGTAACAATTGGCGATCCGCTGCCCGACCGCCCCTCCGAAAAGCACAAGCAGGGCGTGCAGGTGGTTGTCTATCTGCCGGGCGGTCTTGGTTGCCATGAAATCTGTTCGACTGCGATCGGTGTCGTCGGCGCGCTGGAGCGCATCTATGAGACGAGCATCGCCGCACCTGAATGGCAGCAAGGCAAGGTACCGGTGGTGCGCTTGAGCGAGTTCATCAAGGAAAAGACCAAGCATGGCAATCGCGCCGTGCCGGTCTTCGAGATTCTCGACTGGAAAGATCGCCCCGCAGAACTCGGTGAACACAAGGCCACGCCGAAGCCGCGTGCAGCCATGCCGGCTTCCCCCAGCCCGAACCGTCCGGCTGCGACCGGCTCAACCCAGATGACGCCGCCCGCGTCCGTCACCCGCGCCCCGGTGCCGGACTTCGGATGAGCGTCGAGGGGATCGGGAGGCGGCCACCTTCCGATCCCCGCACACCACCACGAAACAATGATCCTGGACATGGGGCGCGCGTGCAATGACCGTAGAACTGCCAGATGATTTTGCAAGTGCCTGTCAGTGGGCTGACAGCTATCGCGCGCTCAGGCTTGCGGTGATCCCTGCTGCCGGCCGGGAAAAGATCCCGGTCGGCAAATGGCGTGAGTTCCAGACCGGCATTCCACAGACCGTCCATGAGCGCTGGTACGGCGACGACGGTGAACATCGCGCCAATTATCGCATGGGTTTTCTGACCGGTGCTGCCTCGCTCGGCGATGGCTGGAAGCTACTGGTCATTGTTCTTGACGAGAAAGGCACAGTATCCGGCTCCGCGACTTGGGATCACTGGATTGCCGACAATGAGCTCGGCTGCGATCCTAAAACGTGGCGCGCCCGCACCGGCGGTGGCGGTCAGCACATTTACTTCCGCTATCCCGAGCATCTTTCCATCCGGAATACGCAGGAGACAATCGCCGGCATCGATGTCCGCGCCGAGGGTGGGTTTGTCATTGCTCCGCCGTCGCGACATCAGAATGGCAAGCAATATCTCTGGATCTTCTCGCCCTTCGACACCGATCTGGCCGAAGCGCCGCAATGGCTGCTGGACAAGGTCGGGGCAACGGAGGCGCTGCCACTGGCGGCTGCGCCAGCCCAGCCATCGGCACTGTTATCATCACCTCCGCATGTCCAGACGGCGACAGCGGCGGCCGATCCCTCCGCACCACCACAACAGGCGACCGATGCCTGGGGGCATATCGTCGATGGCCGCGACGCTTACATGCGCGACATGGTCTGGGCAGCGATCGTCGACTGGTATCGCGAATGCCCGATCCCGCCTACTGCCCCTGAAGTCGAGCAGAAACTGCTCGAGATTTACACTGTCTATGAGCGCAAGGTGCGTCCGCAGGAGGCTGGAAACACGCTCGAGGGCGAGGGACGCGGCCTTTCTGCCTTTCGCGAAAAATGGGCCTACGCCATGCGGCAGTGGGACACCAAGGTTGCAGCGGCGGCAAAGCAGCACGTTATCCAACCAGCCGACGACGCTGATACCGTGACGGGGGATCATGATGCTGCCGATCCCGTCGATCTGTGGTCGAAACTGGCACCACCTTCACTACCGACCGGCCTCCTGCCACGCCAGATCGAGGCTTTCGCTCTCAATGAGGCCGAGCAGATGGGCGCGGATCCAGCCGGACTTGCCATGGCTGCGCTGGCAGTTTGCGCAGCTGCCATTCCAGATCGCGTCAGGATCAAGGTCAAGCGGCACGGCCACTGGTACGAAAATGCACGCCTGTGGATCGCGCTGATCGGTTCGCCCAGCACCAAGAAAAGCCCGATCATCGGTCAGGCCGTGCGGCCAATCGCACGGCTTGATACGACAATGATGCGGAGATTTCTGGCCAAGCTGGCGGACTATAACGAACTGACGAAAGACGAACGGAAGGGGACCGAACGCCCACGCCAGCGTCGCCTGCGTATCGAAGACACTACGATCGAGGCGGCGCAGGAGGTGCTCAAGGATAGCCCCGATGGTGTGCTGCTGATCCAGGACGAGCTTTCCGGCTGGTTCGGCGCCATGGACAAATACAACAGCGGCGGGCGTGGGGCGGCCAAGGACCGGGCCTTCTGGCTGCAATCCTTCAACGGCGGTCAATATGCGGTCAACCGCATCGGCCGTGATTCTGCGCTGATCGAGAACCTGTCTGTCTCGATGCTGGGCGGCATCCAGCCTGAAGCAATAGCCTCCGTTGCAAAGGAAAGCGTTGATGACGGTTTGCTCCAACGCTTGCTGCCCGTCGTCCTGCAGCGCGCCTCCGTCGGCAAGGACGCGCCGATTACCAGTACCACCGAACGTTACGAGGCGCTGGTGGAGCAGCTGACCGCGATCAACATTTCTGGCATCGCGTCGTTCGGCAACAGCCACGACGCGCAGGAATGCCTGACGCTCTACTTCTCCGATGAGGCGCTGACCATTCGCGAGGAACTGGAAGCCCGACATCTGGCCTTGATGGACATTGAGGGCATCAACCGCAAGCTTGCCTCACATATCGGTAAATATGACGGCATCTTCGCCCGGCTCTGCCTCGTCTGGCACTGCATCCTCAACATCAACCGCGGCGTCATCCCGCCAGAAATATCGGCTGAGACGGCTACCCGCGTCGCAACATTCCTGCATGAGTTTGTGCTGCCACATGCCGCTGCTTTTTATACATCTGTGCTCGGCCCGTCATCGGAACTCGAAGAACTCCAGGCCATCGCCAGCTATATCCTGACCGCCGGGCTGAAAATCATCACGATGCGCGATTGCCAGCGCGGCGTTCATGCCATGCGCTCGCTAGACCGGTGGCAGTTCCAGCGCCTGATGGAGCGGCTCGAGAGCCTTGGGTGGGTCACGCAGATTGATCCGCCGAAGAACTCCAGCGCCCCACGCTGGGCGATCAATCCACGCGTCCACGATCTTTTCCAGCAGCGCGCCGCCGCCGAGGCCGCACGCAAGGGCAAGATCAAGGTCGCCTGGCAGGCCCTGTCAGAAATCCAGGAGAAATGAGGATGTCACCACTTGTCGAGACGAAAACCGTCAGTTTGTCACTGCTTGTCGCTACGCGTGTGATGCACATATTAAATTCGTCTGTTCTCCCTCATTCGGCTGGAATTTATCTGTCTCGTGCGCGCGTAGCGACAAGTGGTGACAACCCCAACACAGGGAGTGTTCACCATGGCCTATGACTTCGACACCGCCCGGGTGGCGACCAAGCCGAAATCCGAGATCGTCGTCGACATGATGGCAGCGTTGCACAAGCTCGATGCGCTGGCGCGCGACATGGAACGCAAATGGGGCGCGTGCCGTCTGCCAGCACTGGTGCCCGACGATCTGGCGAGGCGGTTCTATTCGCAGCATCGCAAGGTCTCGCTGGCGTTGCGCGAGGGGCGCAACCAGGATGCGCTTCATGAGATCAAGCGCATGGTGACGGCGTGGCGGTTCCTCGATCGCGAGGCCGACCGTCTGGGCGCAAAGCCGGTCCATCCTGCCGTCTGGGAGGTCGCGCTTTCCGATGGCACCGTGGCGGCAATCGTTCAGGACGAGGATTCTGCGGCGGCCGTCGATCCGCAGGACCGCGCCATGAAGGTCTACATGCTGTCCGAGATCGCTCGTCTGATCGAGGCCATGCCAACGGTGATGGCAATCAAGGAGGAATGGCCTGGCGCCAGGGTCGCGCCGACACGCACGATCACTGCCGACAATTACTGGTGGGAGCATGGCGATGAACTGCCGTTTTGATCAACCCCGCAGCCGTGATGGGTGTGATCTGATCTGGACACCCAAGCAGGTCGAGGTACGGCTTGCTGAAGCTGCGGTCGTGCTGCAGCGATTGCCTAAGCCGCGTCGACAGGGATATTTCAACACATGGCCTCGTCACAGCTATGAATTCGGCGACCTCGTGGAGCAAGAGCCACGGCAAACATCATTGCCACCACCATCACCTGCTGAGATTTCACGCATGGAAGAGACGCTGACATGGACGATCGGCCTGGATCCGATCGATGGCAGGATTATCTGGTTGCGCGCCCACAACACGCCATGGAAGGCGATCTGCTGGAAGGTTGGCCTGCAACGGTCCGCAGCGAATGAGCGGTGGCAATATGGGCTCTGCGTGATAGCGATGAAGCTGAACCGGCTACCGGTGCCGAAGAACCGCTCTCGCAGATACATCATCGATTGGCTGCGGGAGGTCCGGTCGCCAGGTGATTGAGCTCCGGTAATGAACAGAAACGGGCCACCAGGTTTCAGGCTCGGCCGTTATCAGGCTCTTCAAATCCACTTGACCGTGGCGTTCTCCAGCGGTCAGGATAGGTGATCAGCTATCGGGAGGGTAAGGCGTGCCGATAGAGGGATTTAGAGCAACTCGCTCTCTCCTGCGGGAGTTTTTCGAGGCCGTCCCGGGAGCGGTGTACGCAAAGGATCGCGCGGGTCGGATCCTGCTTGGGAACGAAACCTTCGCAAAGGCTGTTGGTTGGCCGTCGGGCGGTTTTATCGGAAAAGACGATCTCGAGCTCCTGGCAGACAAGGATCTGGCCCGCACGATCATGGAGAATGATCGGCGCATAATGGCCGGACAATCCCGATGCCAGATCGAGGAAATACTGCAGGCGGAGGATGGCAGCATTTCCTATTGGTTGTCGACAAAGACGCCCTTTACCGATGACGAGGGAAAGGTTGTGGGCCTTGTGGGCGTTTCGATCGACATCACAGAGCGAAAGCGCCTCCAGGAGCGGGAGCGGCTCCTCGCCCGGGAGATCGAACATCGCAACAAGAACTTGTTTGGCGTCGTGCAAAGCGTTGTCCGACTGACGAAAGCAGCCACGGCAGAAGAGTTCCGTGAAGCGGTAATCGGCCGGCTTGAAGCACTTAGTCGGGCCCAGGCCATTTTAACGCGAGAGCTCCAGCAACAGGTAGGATTGCGAGAATTGCTGCTCGAAGAACTGGCAGCCTACAGCATCAATATCGCTGATCGGGTTCGTCTGGAGGGACCTCCCGTTTCCGTTGCCGCGGAGGCGGCACAGCCCCTTGCTATGGCATTTCACGAATTGGCTACCAATGCTGCCAAATACGGAGCCTTTGCCGATGCATCAGGTTCGCTCGACCTGATTTGGGAGCTCCCCCGGCAAAGCAGTACGCAACTGGCGATTGAATGGAGGGAGCTCGGCGGCCCTCCCGTCAAGATGCCGGCTCAACAGGGCTTTGGCACAAGATTGATCCATTCCGTAGTGGAACAGCAGCTTCAAGGGACACTCTCGTGGATCTGGGAGCCGAACGGGCTGCGCTGCCTGATTTCATTACCGATAGAGAGCATTGCAACGACTCGTGGGCCGTAAGAGATCAAGACATCATCGTATAGTCCCGGCTTGAAGTGGATGAATGTCCGCCGGACATTCCGGGGGCGGACAGAAACGGCTCTGATGGGGTATATTCTGACTATGCTCGCGAGAGTAGCGCGCCTGCGGCGGAGATGATCCTCGCGGGCGTTGTTGTTTCCGGCACCATCGTTCGCATCATCGAGATCACCACCATGCCCGTTCGACCCCCCATCCACCGTCCGGCTGGATGGCGTGAACAGCGTGAGCGCGACCGGGACCATGACAGCAAGCGGGTTCCGGCTGTCCGCGCGCTTTACCGCTCGAAGCGGTGGCGGAGAGAACGGATGGCATTTCTGCGTGCGCATCCGCTCTGCATCGAGTGCCGTCGTCATGACGTGATCCGTCCGGCAACGGTCGTCGACCACATCGATCCGCACCGCGGCGATGAAGCGGTGTTCTGGGATCGGACCCGGTGGCACGCGTTGTGTGCGTCCTGTCACAGCCGGAAGACAGCGAGCCAGGATGGCGGTTTCGGCAACCCTGTGCGCGCCACGCCGTCGAAAGGAGCATGGCGATCGCGAGCCTGAGCCCCCCCCGGGGCCTGAAAGTCGGGGAGCTTTCGATCGCAGACCAGGGCGCGCAAGAAAAACATGCGTGGCCAAAATGGCGCATGGGGGGTGCTGAGATAAGATGTTGAATTCATTGGATGCAGAAAATGGCAATGGCAGAAGCTGCGGGTAGCGCTACGCGCGCAACATTCGCCAGCTCGCCGTCGAATATCGGCAGATCGGTGCATTCGTTCGCCTGCATCAACCCGCAGTTCGCGACTGATTGATCTGCCCGCGATCTACGAATGGCAAAGTTAAGACAGCATCGCATCCGCGTTTGTCGGGAATGCGGGCGGACTGAATCTGTACGCCGGGACAACCACTCCGACCGCTGCAAAAATTGCGCAGCCCGCGAATCTGGAGCCAAGGGGCTAGCCACCATACGCGCACGTCGCATTCTTGCGACGTGTATTCATTGTGGCTTCAGATATCCGATATCATCATCGGCCGCACGGTTGGCGCGGCCGAGATATTGCTCACGGGCATGTCGCAGTCAGGCGGTCCGCATTGCCCGTATCTGCCAGACCTGTGGCGAAGGTTTCGAAGTGCTCCGTAGCGCTTTGTCGGGACGCACGAACGCCCGTGGCAAATTCTGTTGCCGCCGCTGTTATGAACAACATCTATGCCGTACCGAACGGGTATCTGGCCGGGGGTCTCGATGGAGAGTTCATCGACGGGAGGCGATCCGCAAAGCTCCCTTTTGCGCGCTCTGTGGTCGGCTCCGAAAACTTGAAGTGCATCACATCATTCCCTTCCGGCTGACACACGACAACACGCAGACCAATCTCATTCCGCTATGCAAATCCTGCCACAAGCGAACAGAGAACATTTTCCTGGAAGTGGAAGCCACTGCACCGGATTGGAAGATCGCAAAACTTGCACTGCGCTCCAGCCTCAAGGAGCGCCAGACCGTCACCCTGATGAAGCTGAGAATACTTGAAAGAAAACTCCATGAACGAATTGCATCTCGAACATTGGCCGCTTGATCGGCTGATCGAGTACAGCCGAAATCCGCGTCGCAATGATGATGCGGTTGAGCAAATGGTCGGCGCAATCATGGAATTTGGGTTTCGCATCCCGATCATCGCGCGCAGCGATGGCCTTGTGGTTGACGGTCATCTGAGATTGAAGGCTGCTCGTCGGCTGGAGCTGGACAGTGTCCCAGTCGTTCTCGCCGACGAACTGAGTGAAGCGCAGATCAAGGCATTTCGCCTCCTGGCGAATAAATCTGCCAATTGGGCCGAGTGGGACGAGGACCTGCTGGCGCTCGAGCTCTCCGACCTGCAGGAGACCGGCTTTGATCTCGGCCTGACCGGCTTTGATGACGACGAATTGCAGGATCTGCTCTACGGCAACCGCGGCGAACAGGATGGGCTGACCGAGGATGACGCCATTCCAGAGGTGCCGGCAACGCCGGTCACCCGACGCGGCAATCTCTGGCTCCTCGGCGACCATCGTTTGCTATGCGGTGACAGCACGGATCCAGCAGATGTCACCCGCCTGATGAACGGCGAGCGCGCGGCGCTGTTCGCCACCGACCCGCCCTATCTCGTCGATTATGACGGCACCAACCATCCGACGAAAAAGAACGCCTCAAAGCGGGCGAAGAAAATTGCCAATAAGGATTGGTCCGAAGACTACATCGAACAGCCGCACTGGGATGATTCCAGTCAGGGGCCCGAGTTTTATGAAGCCTTCTGCCGGGTAGCAATCGACCATGCTATCGAGGAGAACGTTGCATGGTATTGCTGGCATGCTTCACGCAGGCAACGGATGCTGGAGAATGTCTGGGACCAGTTCGACGTCCTGCATCACCAGCAGATCATCTGGGCCAAATCCCGTCCGGTGCTGACCCGCTCGGTGATGCTGTGGGCGCACGAGCCGTGCCTGTTCGGCTGGCGCCGTGGCAAGAAGCCGAGGATCAACCGCGAGGGCTTTGAGAACTGGCCGACGACGGTGTGGAACATCCCGTCCTCCGAAATCGAGACGCGCGAGCATCCGACCTCGAAGCCGGTGCGCGTGTTCACGCTGCCGATGCAGCTGCATACCCGTCCGGGCGATATCTGTTACGAGCCATTCTCCGGCTCCGGCTCGCAGCTGATTGCCGGCGAAAGGACCGGCAGGAGGGTCTACGGGCTGGAACTGTCGGAAGCCTTCTGCGACGTCGTCGTGAAACGCTGGCAGGATTTTACCGGCAAGGCGGCGACGCTCGAAGGCGATGGCCGCAGTTTTGAGGAGGTTGCCGCCGAGCGCGTGCCGGAAAAGGCTGACGCTGCATGAAGCAGTCGCGCACCATGTCGCTGGTGGAATCGCTCACCAATGTTGCCGTCGGTTACGGCATCGCGGTCATCACCCAGATCGTGGTGTTTCCGCTGTTCGGATTGTCCACGACGCTCGCCGAAAACATGACGATGGGCGCCATCTTCACCGTCGTGTCGATCGCGCGCAGCTATTGCCTGCGGCGGATGTTCGAAACTAAGTTCGACGAATAGATCAAAATTGCGGTGCTAGAAACGTCGTGGAGTAAAATTGAAATGGCATTTGAAGCGACTCTACAAGCTCGGTTGGGCAATCTAGAAATTCGCGACGGACCGATCGACGCGATGTATCGGGCTACTTATCCGGTTTTTCTCGACTATTTTCAGCAGCGCATCGCGGTCCCGAATTTGACCGAGAATGATGCCAAAATAGCTGTCACTCTTGTTTATGCATGGATGACGCCAGCCAAATTGAATACCGAACATTGGTCAAACTTTAATATCGCCAAGGACGCGTTGCGGGAATTGACAGCGGGAATGGTACTGAACCTCGATCAGTTGAAACAAATTAAATCTTTTGTAGGCGGATCATTAATAGCCACTTCCAAATTTCTTCATTTGCTCGATCCTAACCGGTTCGCAATCTGGGATCGGCGTGTTGCCTATGCAGGCTACCGATACAGGTATCATTCACAGTACAACCGCAACGATGCTTATCTAACTTATTTGGACGATCTGAAGGAACTTGCGCTATCACCACACGTCGACAGACTCGTTTCCAACGCGCTCAATGATGCAAGCGAAGTACGTAAGAAGGAATTTGCGCTGTTCCATTTGGGCATCCAGGAGACTGCAACATAGTTGGCGGCGCCATCACAGGAGTCATGACATGGCCGGCCGCAAGCCGCTGCCGACGCATCTGAAGCTGGTCAAGGGTACTGCCCGACCACACCGCATGAACAAGGCAGAGCCACAGCCGGTGGTTGCAGTTCCCGCGCCGCCGGATCATCTTGATGAGGAGGCAAGTACCAAGTTTACCGAAATGGCTGAGCTGCTCGCCCGGCACGGCGTCATGACCGAGCTCGATACCGGTGCGCTTGCTCGTTACGTCGTGATCTGGCGCCGCTGGCTGGAAGCCGAAGCTGAAGTCAAACGCCGCGGCCATGTGGTGAAGACGTCCAACGACAATATCATCCAGAACCCGTTTCTCAGCGTGGCCAACAAATGCCTCGCACAGATGCACCAGATCGAGGCCGAGTTTGGCCTGACGCCATCCAGCCGTTCACGCATCCGCGTGGCGGAGCCAGCTGAAACTACCGACCCCTTCGAGGATTTTTTAACCCGTGGCCGCAAGAAATAGATCGCGATCTGGCAAGAATTCCTGCCCGGTCACGGCCTATGCTCGCGCTGTGGTCAGCGGCAAGATCATTGCCGGTCATCTGGTGAAACTGGCCTGTGAGCGGCATCTCGCCGACCTCAAGCTCGGCGGCAAGCGTGGCCTCGTCTGGGATGTTGATGCCGCGCGTCATGCGATCGACTTCTTTGGCCATCTGCGCCATTCCACTGGCGAATGGGCCGGTGAACCGTTCGTGCTGCAGGACTGGCAGCAGTTCGTCGTTGGCTCGCTTTATGGCTGGAAGCGCAAGACCCGTTCGGGCCAACATTACCTGCGCCGTTTTCGTACGGCCTATGTCGAGGTGGCGCGCAAGAACGGTAAATCGGTGCTGCTGGCAGGGACCGCACTTTATGCCCTGATCGCCGATGGTGAACCGGGAGCGCATGTCTATTCGGCTGCCACTACTCGGGATCAGGCGCGGATCGTCTTTGGCGAGGCCGAACGCATGGTGGCGGCAAGTGCGGCGCTGCAAGCAAGGATTACCAGGACCGTGAACAATCTCGCCGTGCTGCCGACCTCGTCCTGGTTCCGGCCACTGTCAGCCGATGCCACCAAGATGGACGGATTGAACATTCACTTTGCCGCGGTCGATGAAGTCCATGAACATCCAGGCCCTGAGATCATCCAGAAGCTGAACACCGCCACCGGAGCACGGCGCCAGCCATTGATCTTTGAGATCACCACCGCAGGCTATGATCGCCATTCCGTCTGCCGCCAGCATCACGAATTCTCGGTCAAGGCACTGGAAGGCACGCTGCCGACGGACTCATCCGACAGCTGGTTTGCCTATATCGCCACCATTGATGATGGCGATGACTGGACCGATCCTGCGGTCTGGGTGAAGGCGAACCCGAGCCTTGGCGTCACCGTCAAGGTGGATGATCTGAAACGCCAGATCGATGAGGCGAAGGAAATGCCGGCGCAGCAGAACGCCATCCGGCGATTGCGGCTGAACGAATGGACCGAGCAGGTCACGCGCTGGCTCGATATGGCAGTGTGGGAGGAAGGAGGCCTGCCAGCCTCAACCGACTGGCGCATCGTCAAGCACGAGCTGGAGGAGCTCGAACAAAAACTGCTTGGGCGTGAATGTTTTGGTGGGCTAGACCTTGCCCGCGTCAACGACCTCTCGGCCTTCGTGCTGGTGTTTCCGCCGACACTCGATGATGAACTCGAGGCGCTTGCCAACAAATGGATCGTCACCTGCCGCTTCTTTATCCCCGAGGACGACATATTACGCCGCGTGCGCCGTGACCGCGTGCCCTATGATGTCTGGCGCGATCAGGGATTTTTAACAGCTACCCCCGGCAACGCTACCGACTTTGCCTTCGTGGAAAAAGAAATCCTGGATCTTGCCTCCCGCTATGACCTGCGCGAGCTTTCCTATGATCGCACCTTTGCCGGCGAGATTGTCCAGCATCTGCAGGATGAAGGCTTGAACCTCGTCCAGTTTGGTCAGGGGTTCCTCAGTATGGCAGCACCAACAGCAGAACTGGAGCGCCTCGCAGTATCACGCGCGCTCTGGCATGGTGGCCATCCGGTGCTGCGCTGGAATGCCTCGAACGTTGCGGTACGCCATGATCCGGCCGGCAACATCAAGCCGGACAAGGAACGATCGAAGGAACGCATCGACGGCATTGTTGCGATCTGCAACGCGCTCGGGCGCGCGCTGGTGCGTGACGTCAATGCCGGCCGCTCGGTCTATGAGAACCGCGGCATCCTGATGCTGTAGCGGCGGCTGCCTGGAAGAAGAGAACCGATGGCATTCTGGTCGAACTGGTTCGCTGGCACGAAGTCGCCGGCTGCAGCGCCGCGCGCCTCATTGCAGGGCGCGGGCGGCGGCCTCGTCCTTCGGACCAGTGCAGAGTTTGAGGAGGCGCTGCGCACGGGATCGCTCACGGCATCCGGAACGCGCGTTACTCCCGATACCGCGATGCGGGTGGCCGCCGTCTATGCCTCGATCCGCATCATTGCCGGTGCCGTTGCCACCTTGCCGTTGCACATCAAGCGCCGGGTCGATGCGCGCACCCGCGAAGATGCGTCCGATACACCGATCTGGACGGTTCTGCGGAGAAAGCCGAACCGCTGGCAGACACCCTCGCAGTTCCGCCGCATGCTGCAGGCGCATCTGCTCTTGCGCGGCAATGCCTATGCAATGATCGTGCGCTCGCGTGGCAATGTACAGGAACTGATCCCGCTGCATCCCGATCGGATCGAGGTCAAGCAACACGACGATCTGGCGCTGGAATATCTTTATACGCGCCAGGACGGCCGCAGGATCCAGTTGGCACAGGCAGAGATGTTCCATCTCGTCGGGCTGACGCTGGATGGTGTCCATGGTGTCTCGCCAATCACCTATGCGCGCGAGACGATTGGCCTGTCGCTCGCCATGGAAGATCATGGCGCGGCGACCTTCCGCAATGGCGCCCGCGTCAGCGGTGTCCTGAAGCACCCGAACAAACTCGGGCCGGAAGCGATCGCCAATCTGAAGGCGGGTCTGGAAGAGTTCCGCTCCGGCGGCGAGCAGGAAGGCAAGAACCTGATCCTTGAAGAAGGCATGGACTATGCCCGCATCGCCATGACGGCCGAGGATGCGCAGTGGATCGAGAGTCGAAAATTCTCGCGCTCCGACATCGCCATGTTCTTTGGCGTGCCGCCACACATGATCGGCGACACCGAGAAATCGACCAGCTGGGGCACCGGCATCGAGCAGCAGTCGATCGGCTTTGTTGCCTATACGCTCGAAGATCACCTGACCATGTGGGAAGAGGCCATCAACCGCGATCTGGTTGGTGCGGACGACACGCTTTATGCCCGCTTCAACCGGGCAGCCCTCGTCAAGGGCGACATCAAGGCCCGCTGGGAGGCCTACGTCAAAGGCCTGCAATGGGGCGTGTGGAGCCCGAACGAAATCCGGGCGCTAGAAGACGAGAACCCACGCGAGGGCGGTGACGTCTTTTATCCACCGCCGAACACCGCTGGCACTCCGGCAACTGAACCAGGAGCCCAGTGACTACCATCGAGAGTGTCACCTACTTCGATGCCGATAATCTCCAGCAGACACTGGACGCGAGCGTCTACTCTCTGTTTGCCGATGCTTGTGCCGCCTAGTTGTCGCTTCAGCCGGGCCGATCCTGGCCTTCAGTCTATCGGCGCTGTGATGCCGTCTCGATCACCTTCACGGCCGGCTATGGCGCGACAGAGGACATTCCGGAACCCATCCGGCAAGCCATCCTGCTCATCGTACAGCGTCTATTCGACGGAGCCGGAACCGAGGTGGATGCGGCCATCGACCGTGCCGTCCACGCGCTCATTTCGCCATACCGGACGCGGCAGCTCTGATGGCCAACATATCCGCCAATGACCTGCGCGACCGCGTCAGCCTCGAGAAGCGCGAGGAGATCGATGATGGTTATGGAAATATCGTCACTGGTGATTGGACCGCTCAGTTCGAGCGCGATGCTTGCATCATTCCCTCCAAGGGCGGCGAGACAGTCGTTGCCGCCCGGCTGCAAAGCGTCCAGCCGGCGCTGATCATTGTGCGTTATGACGCCGAGACATTGACCATCACGCCGGACTGGCGCCTGATAGATCTACGCTCCGGCGCCATCTACAATATCCGCACATCCGCTGACATGGAACGCCGCGGCCGCTGGTGGACCATGTTGTGTGAAGAGGGTGTGGGAACGTGAGTGGCGCAAAACCCAGCGTGGCAGCACCTCGTCCTGGGAATGGCGCCCGGCCATGTCGTGAATGGTGCTGTTCTCTGGTCGTGCAACGGTCTCATCTTACCCATCGCCAATGCCAGCGGTAGCGCGTCGATCGGGCTGCTCCTGCTGCGTTGGGGTACCCGATCGCCAGCGTTGCTGACGCGATCCCCGTGGCAACTCGATGCAAAGCCGAGACGCACCGTGTCATAGGCACCGGCGCGATGGGGTCATGGTAGGCTTCGCGACAATAGCACGAGCGAACTTGTTTTTTTCAAAAGACCCGCGATCAGTTCTCCCAAGCGCCGTATTTTTCGCGGGCGAATGCAGGTGTGACATACCCATTCCTGATGTCTGCCTCAATACGGTCGCGGGCGCGCTTGTTGGGATTTCCGTAACCACCTGCACCGGACAGCCTGAAACTAAGGATGTCGCCAGGCTCCACATCCATGACCGCCTTAGACGCCAGTTCCGTCTCAACCCCATCGCGGATCAGCACGGTCGTCGAAAGTACGCCAGGATCTCCGCCCTCGAGCCCGTAAGGCGCAAATTTATGGCGATCGCCGAGCAGAGTGACGACGCCGTAGTCCCGCACTTCGACATCCTTGCGGACCGCGCAGCCGCCGCGAAACTCTCCGGCTCCGCCGCTGTCTGCCATATATTCCAACCTGCGCACGAGCACCGGACAGTTCGCCTCATGAACTTCGATAGGAATGTTGGCACTGTTCATCACCGCCGCGATTCCTTCCTGTCCATCATGCCCGGCGCGGCCACCGAACCCTCCCACAATTAGATCGTACATCAGCCACTTCGAGCGTGATTTGTGATTGCTGCCGATATTGGGGTTGCACCAATGCGTGCATGCACCTCTAACCTTCTCGGGTACGGCCTTAGCCATAGCGCCATTGATCGCGTCAAACATTCGCATCTGGACTGACGCGCGGCCGCCGCTTGCCGCCGGGAATCGCGCATTGAAGAAGCTGCCTTCGCGCGCTATGGTGTGCACAACACGCGACGTGCCAGCGTTTTGAGGCATATCGAAGCCGGCGATGATGCGCATCGTAAACATGGCATAGGCGCGGGTGTAGTTGATGTAGCAGTTGAGCCCGGCCGGAACTTGATCGCTACTGCGCGAGAAGTCGACCGTTGCCTCGTCATCGCGAATGGTCACGTCGACACAGACCAGCACCGGCTCGGTTCCCGGCCCATAGTCATCCAGCCTATCATCGAACGAATAGGTGCCATCCGGCAGAGCTGCGATCAGTTCACGTGCACGCGCCTCAGAAGCGTTAAGTATCGCTTCTATAAACACGTCCATTTGAGCGAAACCTACCTCACGGAAAAGTTCGGCAAGACGCTTTCCGCCAACATAGTTGGCGTTCTGCTGCGCCCGCAAGTCCCCCTGCATCTTATCCGGATGACGCACATTGCCGAGAATCACGGTCAGAATGTCGGCATTCAGCTTGTGCTCACTAGCGATCCGCACGGGAAGCACACGAAGCCCCTCTTGGTAGGACTCAGTGACACCCTGCACGGCCTGCGAACCGGGCTGGGCACCCCCGACGTCTATATGGTGCGCTGATGTGACTACGTAGCCGACGATACAGCCGTCGCTAAATACCGGCATCATCATGAAGAAGTCAGGAAAATGGCTGCCGCCAATGAATGAGTCGTTGGTGCAGATCATATCTCCATCGCGCAGTGTATGTTCCGGGAATCGCGCAAGCAGGTGTTCGACGACGTAGGGCATTGCACCAAGGTGGCCCGGCGTGAAATTGCCCTGCGCGACCAGTCTGCCACGACGGTCGAAGAGCCCGGTGGAGAAATCGTCCCCCTCACGCACAGCCTCTGAATAAGCTGTACGGCGCAGCGCAGCGCCCATATCCTCAGTAATGGAGATCAACTTGTTCCAAATGACTGTGAGTGTGACCGGATCGACCTTGTTCTTGGTTATGGCGTTCATGTCAGTTCTTCTTCTGATTGATCGTCAGTATGAGGTGACCGTTCCGACTCACGGACGCTACATCGCCGGGCAGGACGATCGTTGTAGATTCTCGGTCTTCGATCAGCGCTGGACCCGGAATCGTCTGGTCGGAGCAAAGCGCATTTCGTCTGTAGACAGGCGTTTCGAGGAACCCGCCTGCTTCGGGAAAGTAAGCTGAACGAGATCGGACAGTGCGATCCGTCTCCGTTCGAGATTCTTCTCGCCAGGATGGCACTTTAGAGCGAGGAACAAGGGCGGTTAGGTGCCAGTCGACGCCGTCCATGGAAGCGCCCGCATCGGTGTAGCCATATTGAGCGGAGTAAGCTCTTTCAAATGCTTCACGCGCGGCGGTCATGAAACCCTCGTCGATCACGCAATCGGGCAGATCAACACGGATTTCGTAACCTTGTCCTCGGTACCGCATTGAACAGCTGCGCTTCCACACGACTGGAGAACCGTGTGGCGATACTTGCTCCAGCTCAAGCCGCAAGCGCTCCTCAAGACCAGCGAACACTTCCTGGATGGCGCTTTCCGCGCCTTTCTCAATGGGGATCAGCCGAGTCAGACTACTGTCTAGCTTCTGATCGGCTGCGAGCAGGCCGATTGCGGATCCCACGCCGGCTCCGTGGGGTACCAACACCTTAGGCACCCCCATGGAACGAGCCAACCGCGCGGCGCGAAGAGGGCCCGACCCGCCGAACGCGATCATCACATGTTGGCGAGGATCGCGACCACGTTCTACGGAGACCACGCGCATTGCACCCTCCAGATTACTGTTTGCCACGGAGTAAATTCCCCACGCGGCCTCCGTCCCGCTTAGCCCCAGCCGCCTGCCAATGTGCTCCGCTATCCCAGCGCGCGCGGCCTCGATGTCCAACCTCATCGCGCCTCCATTGAAGAAGTCGGGGTCCAGGTAGCCAAGCGCCACGTCAGCATCGGTGATAGTCGGCCTCTTGCCGCCCTTTGCGTAGCAGATTGGCCCGGGGATGGCGCTGGCACTCGATGGCCCTACCTTGATTAGCCCCATTGAAACTTCGGCAATGCTGCCGCCCCCGGAACCGATCTCTAGCAGTTCGATGGCAGTTATATTGAGCGGCAGGCCACTTCCCTTTCGAAAGCGGATCGTATCGACTTCGAACGTCGGAACGATTATCGGCTCGCCGTAGTCGATCGCGCCGAGCTTTGCAGTCGTGCCACCCATGTCAAATGTGAGTACGTGATCGACTCCTTCGTCGCGCGCGACTTGAGCGCACATAAGAACGCCAGCCGCTGGGCCGGACTCAACAATTCGTACCGGGTACGCACGAGCGACCGCAGGTGAGACGAGACCACCATTCGACTGCATGATCTTGAGGTCACAGCCGATTCCCTGGCTCGCGAATGCGGATTCCAAGCGGCCGAGGTACGCATCAACGATCGGCTGTACATAGGCATTTACCGTCGTCGTGGTGACTCGCTCGTACTCACGATATTTGGGTGTAACCTCGCAAGACAGAGAGACAGGAATGCCTGGAAGGTCACGTCGAAGCCGCTTCCCGACCTCCAACTCATGAGCAGAGTTGGCATAGGAATGCATGAACATTACCGCGACGGCTGAAAAATCCCCGCGTTCGATTGTGGACACGAGGGCGTCCAGTTCATCGACCGCCAGCGGCGTGATAATAGCACCCCCGGCATCGATCCGTTCAGTGAGTTCGAATATATCACATCGCTCTACGACCGGTTTCTGCTTTTCCAGGTTCATGTCGTTCGTGTCGGGGCGCTTCTGCCGTCCCATCAACACGATATCGCGAAATCCGCGCGTCGTGATCAGCGCAATGCGTGCGCCATCGCGTTCAAGTACAGCATTAGTGGCAACTGTAGTTGCGTGAAGCAACTCTGCGATATCGTCACGGCTTGCTCTGCCATTAGACAGCGTCTCAGCCATCGCAGCGATAACAGCTCTATCAGGAGACCCGGACGACGTCGGCACCTTCCAATACGCGGTTGATCCGTCCCGAGTGTCCTGCATTACGAAATCGGTAAACGTGCCGCCGATGTCAAACGCTATTCTGTACATTTCTCTACCTCAGTTTAGGCCTTGATCAGTCCATCAGAGACGGCAGCAGCGTCGCTATATCGGGGACGAAGAAGAGGATAAACAAAATTACGATTTCCATGATCACGAACGGTACTGAACCAGCGATCACGTCGTTGCTGCTGACATCAGGATGCGCGCTCTGTACCGCGAAAATGTTGAGGCCGACGGGAGGTGTCATTGCGCCAATTTCAATTAGCTTGACGATGATCACACCGAACCAGATGAGGTCCCAACCCGCCTCGTTGACGATCGGCAGCACGAGCGGAACGGTAAGTGCTATAACACTGATGCCCTCCAAAAAGGTACCAAGGACGATGTATAAGATCAGCAATGAGCAGAAGAGCTGGAATGACGATAGATCCAGAGCTATAATCGCTTCTGTCAAGGTTGTTGTGATGCCGCTGAGAGCGAGAAACTTTCCGAAAAGAATGCTCGCTATCACGAGTAAGAATACTGTTCCCGCGGTGACCACCGTATCAAGTCCGGCATCGAAGAATTTCGACCATCTAAGGTTCCGCTTTAGGAAGCCAATCACCCCTACCAAAAGGACTCCGGCGACCGAGGCTTCGGTTGGTGTCCACAGCCCAAACAGCATGCCGCCAACAAGCGTTACCAGAACGATGATGAACGGGCTGGCCTTCAGCGATGACCGAACGGTCTCAGCGGCTGGGAATTTTGGTCCGCGCGGCGCCATGGCTGGATTGGCCCATGATCGAAAGAGGATGAGGATGATGAACATGGCTACAGAGAGGAGCCCCGGCAGGATGCCGGATATCAAGAGTTTGCCGATCGACTGCTGGGCCACCACACCATAAAAGATCATCATCACGCTGGGCGGGAGCATCATAGCGAATGTGCCTGAAGCCGCGATCACCCCGGTGCTTAGCCGGATTGAATACCCATACCTACGCATTTCCGGCAGCGCGACCTTAGTCATCGCAGAAGCGGCCGACACGCTGGAACCGGTGACTGCGCCGAAGGCGGCTGAAGCTAAGCAAGTGGCCACGGCGAGACCGCCCGGTATGCGACCGACGGCTTTGTAGGCCGCGTCGAATAATTCGCGCACGATACCAGTATGTGACGCCAGTGCTCCCATGAGAATGAACATTGGGATCACAAGGTAGGCGACCGAAGATCCTACCGTCAGGCCGGTAGCCAATAGCAGGCCAGTCGCCGCCTGAACACTTCCGGTTATGAGAAAGATTCCGCCCATCGCTGAGAACGCCAGAAGCACGGCGACCGGTGCGCCTAACATCATCAGAACAACTGAAGCGGAAAGGATGATTGCGACTGCTGTATTGCTGTCCACGATCTTATCTCGAATGCCAGGAGGAAAAATTGCCGTCGAAATGCAGTGACGAAACACTCATTCGACAGTGGCCTCTGTAATTAAATCACGGTGATCAGGCCTCTCGCCCCTCAGTGCCGCGAACAACAGCAGGGAGGCTGCCAAGCCTGCAGAAAAGGTACCAATTACAACCGCAAACCAGGTGATCCACATCGGGATACCAAGCCGGCCCGCCATGAAGATATCCCGGAACCAAGCGCCGCTAAGCGACTTCCATGACAGCCAGGCAAACAGTGCGAAGAAGGCTACTGTCAGTAGCTTGGAAAGCGCATCTGCAATGCGGCGAGATAGCAAGCCAAGACGATCGTAGATGAAATCCACACGGATTTCTCGGCCCAACATAACTATATATGGAAAAGAGAAGAATACACTGTAGGCAAACAATACTTTTGCTATCTCGTCGGTGCCGATCAGGGGCAGGCCGATCTGCCGCATGAATACTTCGGCGAGAATCGTGATGCCAGCAGCGATCAGCGCGAGCCCGGCGAGCTGAGCCAAGAGGCGTGCGATGTACTCTACGTAGTTCCGCACGATTGAGATCATCGTAGCCTCCCGTCCAGCCAACCGGGCCGAGCCCTTACTGTTGATGCGTCTAGGTCAGTTTCCGGCGCGCAGGTCGCCGGACCGGTACGCGGCTGCTATCTCCTTGTAGCGCGCGATGATGGCCTCACCCGGGTACCCGGCAGTCGTCAAATCACTTGCCGCGCGCTCCAGCTGGTTATCGGTACGGTCCGCCCAAATGTTCCGGTCGGCTTCCGTCATGTAATGGATGGTGCCTTTACCTTCTTTGACGATGCCGTCCACGCTGTCCTGATAGGCCTTCTCCATGGCCTGACCAACATAATCAACCATTTCGGCGGAAACCTCTTCGATCGACTCGCGAAGGTCCACGGGAAGGTTCTCGAAGCTCGCAGCGTTCATCGCGACCACGCCGGTAGCGAGGAGCTGTGGCCGCGCCTTTTCAGTACCAGGGATCAGCAGGTGCGGTGCGACCTCGAAAACTTTGTCTGAATAGATCCAACCGGGTGTAGTATAGAGGCAGTCTATCATGCCCGTCGAAAGTGCCTGATAAGCCTCTGCGATAGACACTGTAAAAGTCTGAGTACCCAGACCAGCCTGAAGAATCGGCAGATACTTACCAACCGAGCGCATCTTGCGTCCCTGAAGTGATGCGAGGTTCGGAACTTCCTCCGTGCAGGCGATCACATAAGGTTCTGCCGGAACGGGCAACAACATCTTGATGTTTCGCTGATCATACTCGGCCTCAAACTCTTCGAACTCAGAATGGAGCTTTGCGTGTATCACCGCCACGCCGGTAAGATCGGGAACCTCGTCTGACCAAATGTCAATGACGTTGGTCATCGTCCCTTCAACCTTGAACTCACCAGGAAAATAGAACGGGAAGAACGTTGCAAAGTCCGCCACGCCGGTCGAAAGCCCGTCGAGATGATCGCCTTGGTCAAGCAGCGCACCACCGTGAACGATAGTCGTTTCGATCCGCCCTCCGCTCTTGTCTGCCACTCGTTGCGCCCACTCCTTAAGGACGACCCCGCTCTGTACGAAATTCTCGGCCAGAATGTTGGCGCCGGTGAGCTTAAATTCCGCAGACGCGGAAGATTGGACAGCGCCTAGCACCAACGCGGCTGCTATAGCAGGCACGGTGTGGGTGGAAAGAAGACGTATCATATTCACTCCCCTTGGTTATCGCCAGCGCATCGCCGCGCCCCTCCTGGGCGGGCCTATCGGGGTTCCTTTTGCCCAATCGCCTGCCGGCCTTCTGGAAGGGAAGTGTGTGCCCTAAGCTCGATAAACGCCAATTGAAAATGGAACACGCTTCATAACGACAGGTAATTAACTCTGAGCTCTCCATCTGAACTTGATAGTAGAAGCCGTGACACCAGAGAAAGGACACCAGGCCAATGGCCGGCCAGACCGGTGGCCACTTCTTCCACCTGCACGAAACCGTGAGGGACTCTTAGTGTCTCAACTCTCCCGGTAGTGTGAAGCGGCGCGGGCAGTCGAACCGCTGAACTGCCGACGACAGGTTCATCCGAACTCACGGCTGCCGCGCCTCCCTCGCTCAACAGGCGGCCGCTAACCATAGAGAAGATTTGGCGCCACGCCGTTGCGCGGGCGACTGACGTACGATACCATCCACCCGGCTCGAAACTCTCCTCGATGATCGGCAGCTTTGCTTGGTCGACCAATGCCGACGGCGAGCAACCTTGTGATCACCTCATGCGCTGGTAGTCCTCGGACATAAGCCTATCCTCAAGCCTCTGCTTGCGCCTCTCTGCTTATGCCGAGTATCCGGTCGGAATGGAGGGCAGTTCAATTCGATCGTGGGGAACCTACTGCTAGAGCTTATGGTTCACCAGCTTGATCGTGGTGAAGGCTTCAAGTCCCTCTGAACCTCCTTCCCGGCCAAAGCCGCTTTCCTTCACGCCGCCGAAGGGCGTTTCCGGAAGCGATGCCACAAAGTGATTGATCGAGAGGCTGCCGCATTCAAGGGAACGCTGGAGCTTGTCAATATAGATTGATGAGTTCGAAAAGGCGTAGGCCGTGAGTCCAAACGACGTTGCATTCGCCTTCGCGATCGCATCTTCAAGATCCGTGAAGGGGCTGATCAGTGCGAGTGGACCAAACGGTTCAACTCGCATCGCACGCGCGTTGTCCGGCACGTCCGCGATTGTTGTCAGCGGGTAGAAATAACCGGGTGCGCGCAAGCGCCTGCCGCCAGTCAATAAGCGACCGCCTTGGGCAATGGCGTCCTCCGTAAGCTTCTCGATTGCTTCCAGGCGCCGCACGTTTGCCAGAGGTCCCATCTCAACATGCGGATCCATTCCGTTGCCGAGCGAAATAGATTTAGCACGTTGAGCAAATTCGGTGATAAACTTATCATAGATTGAAGTGTGCACGTAAAAGCGAGTCGGCGACGTGCATACTTGGCCGGCGTTGCGCATCTTGGCAGTAACCGAAGCCTCAGCCGCGGCACAAGGATCCACATCATCACAGATAATGGTGGGCGAATGCCCCCCTAACTCCATAACGGTTGGCTTAAGATGGGCCCCGGCCATCGACGCAAGCGTTCGGCCCACTGGTACCGAACCTGTCAACGTCACCAGTCGTACAATTGGGCTCGGAATGAGATGACCGGAAACGTGGCTAGGCTCACCAAAGACGATATTGATGACTCCATCCGGTACGCCAGCCTCCTGCATGCACTGCGCCAAGAAGAATGCACCGGAGGGCGTTTCTTCGGCCGGCTTTAAGATGATGGCGCACCCTGCTGCCAATGCGCCCCCAATCTTGCGAGCGGGCGTGTTGAACGGAAAATTCCACGGTGTGAATGCTGCCACGACACCGACCGGTTCGCGGACTACGGATACCCGATGGCCTGAATCCGAAGGGATGATTCGACCGTAAAGCCGTCGTCCCTCCGAAGCATCCCACTCGATGAGGTTGCAAGCGCGGAGAACCTCGGCCTGAGCTTCGACATACGGTTTGCCTTGCTCCAACGTCATTGCCGTAGCGATCGTACCAACTCGTGTCCGAATGATAGCGCATGCGCGGAGCAATACCTCCTCCCGTATAGAGGGAGCAGTGTCTCGCCACACCTTCGAACCATGGTTGGCGGCTTGCAAAGCGTCGTCAAGATCCTCTGCGGATGCACTCGGCAGGATCCCCAGCGGAGTTTCATCAGCAGGATTCACAATTTCCATGCTACTCGGGCGATCGCGCCACTCGCCGCCGATCAGCATCCTGATCGTTGGGTAGTCGGCTTCTGTCCGACGTTTCGTCATATTAACTTGTGCCACCCTAGTCCTCGACATTGCGATGATCATCTCCAGCTAGCTTGACCCTCGGCACTAGCCCATGGTTGGAGTGACGTTCGAAGCACAATTCGACACTTCGCCCAATCCAAGATCCCATCGGCTTCTTGCCTGTTAGATTCGTTACTATCATCGGCCCCTCCTCCAGCTTCACGGCAACCACGTTATAGGGTGCCGGATAATCGTCGAAGTAGGTGCGATGGAATACAACCCAGGACAGGATCTGACCGCGGCCTGAAACTGGTTTCCATTTATGCTCCGGAGACGCGCAGCGATGACAGGTCGGGCCAGGCGGATAGCGAAAGCTACGGCAGTTGCAGCATTGTTGGAGACGCAAAACACCTGAAGCTAGCGTTTCCCACATAGGATCGTCGTAGATCGTCCTGATGGCGCGCGACTGGCCCATTTTCAGTCTCCCGGTCCATAAACGATCGACACGCACTTGCCCGCAACATCGGCGCTGTAGTGAACGAACCTGCAGCCTTCAACCTGCCGTGCGCCGCACGCCCCGCGTATCTGCCGTATCGCCTCGACCTGATGGTTCCATCCTTGCATGTAACTTTCTGCAAGATGTCCGCCGCTCGTATTGACCGGACGCGACGACGAGAGTCCAATTCCTTGCTCGGTGAGGTAACGCGCGATATCGCCACGCCGACAGTAGCCGTAGCCCTCTAGTGCGAGGGGAACATGGAGCGAGAAACTATCGTAGATTTGGATGACATCTATATCGGACGGCCCGACCCCCGCCATATCGAAACTGGCGGCTGCCGCCTTCCTCTGACCCTCGTAGTAGAAGTCAGTGAGCCTGCCCTGCAGGCTGCTGGCATCTGTATTAAGGTCACTGCGACCGATGCCGTGTACATGGACTGCCTTGTTGCCTACGCGGCGCGCCCTCTCGGCAGACGTTATGATCAGCGCAACGCCGCCGTCGTTGATCAGGCAATAGTCGGGCCGGCGCAGGGGCTCGCAGACATAAGGTTGAGCCATATACTCTTCGACGGTCAGCGGATTCCTGAGCAGAGCGTTCGGGTTCAACATTGCCGACGCGCGAAGCGCAACCGACACTTGGGCCAGACCGGCTTCGGTAAGTCCCCCGAGCGCCTCATACCTACGGGCCATCAGGGCGTATATCGCTCCTTGTGACGTCATCCCCCATGGCGCGTGATACGCATAGGCCAGGTAGTTGGTCGCGCTGGCCGCGTTCTGTCCGCCGTACTCCACCTTTGCGGATCTTTGGTCATTGCCGTAGACGAGCGCGATCGTTTCCGCCATGCCAGTGGCGATGGCCATGCAAGCCTGTAGAATAGCTCCGCCTGAATCCGCTTGGCCGCTCCATGAAGGGTTGATTCCGAGGATCTCTCCCATCCGTTCGTAGGGAACTGTCGGTCCGACGATTAGCCCATCGATATCGTTCTGGCTCAAACCGGCATCGGCGAGCGCGTCAAGAAAAGCCAGTGCAGCATAACCGATACCGGTGTGCGGCTTCTCGCCCCTCTTCGTCCGCTCAGCATCTCCGACCCAGTTGGTATGGCCTACGCCGATTATCGCCGCCGCCCTATGGAGAATACCACGGCTAAGAGCCCCCTCGACTGACATTTGCTAGCGTCCCTGGAAGTTCGGCTTCCGCTTTTCCTGAAACGCTTGTCGCCCCTCTAACCTGTCGTGAGTGTCACGCATCAAGCCATACATATATTTGTCCATCTCCAAAGCATGCGCGAGCGGCATGTCGAGACCCATCATGATCCCACGCTTCAGGGCACGCACCGAGAGCGGCGCATTCCGCCGGATGCGGTCGGCGATACGTCTCGCTTCTGTCAGGAGTTCCTCATGCGGTACCACCCGGCTGACAAACCCCATGCGTAAGGCTTCATGCGCATCGATGATTTCGGCACCGAGGATCATCAGCATGGCGTCGCTCTTGCCGATACTGCGCGGAAGCCGCTGAACTCCACCCGAACCCGGTACGCTGCCTACCTTTGCTTCTGTGATGCCAAATTTTGCGTTTTTTGATGCGATGCAGATGTCGCAGGCCAGCGCGAGTTCCATGCCTCCGCCAACGGCGTAGCCGTTCACTGCCGCAATGATGGGCTTGTCGATGCCAAATTTGTGCAGAAACGTGCCGGGATTGTCATGTATCAAGAGGAGCTCGGCAAAACTTTCCTGAGGTGGAGGAGTGTTCTTTAGATCAGATCCTGTGGAAAATGCCTTATCTCCAGCACCAGTCACAATCACGACGCGAACCGCATCGTTGCGCTCAAGTTCTGGCCAGATTTCGAACCAGCGTTGTCGCATTGCGCCATCTATCGAATTCATCGCCTCCGGACGATTGAAGGTGACGGTAGCCACTTCGTTCGTTATGTCGACGTCGATCCCCATTTGGTACCCCTTCCCTTACTCGAAAGCACCTTTCGCCCGGTAAGTTTCGAACTCACCGGCGGATATTCCAAGAACTTCACGGCACACATGCTCCGTATGTTCTCCCAGGAGTGGTGCAGGCGAGAACAGCTTGGCGGGCGTTCGAGTGAGCCGGTAGGGCACATTGCCATAGATGGAGTCCTTCATCTCGGGGTGTGACAGCCGAACCCATCGGCCGCGATGTGCGAGTTGCGGGTCGTTCTCAACAAGGTCCCGGGCGTCTTGGACAACGCCAGCAGCTATGCCTGCATCCTGGAGGTCACGCATGAGCGCATAGCGGTCAAGTAGCCCCGAACGGGCACCAATCCATGCGTCTAACTTCGCCCGTTCGGCCCTCCTGCAATCCGCATTGGCCCATCGCCGAGGAGCCCGTCCACCCAAACATTCAGAAAGTCGCGCCCACTCCGCATCGCTAGCACACGCAATAGCGATCCAACGGTCGTTTCCAGCGCATGGGTACACGCCGTGTGGGCACATCGTGGGATCGTCGTTGCCCATGCGTTCCACAACGACTCCGTCCACAGCGTACTGCAGCATATGTGGCGCGAGTAACGCTACCATTGGTTCGGTCTGCGCCAGATCGATGAACTGTCCCTTTCCCGTGCGATTGCGATGGATCAGCGCGGCCATCACCGCGAACGCTGCATGGCAAGGGTTTGGAACGTGGTCTGGATAGTTCGTGTTCGATCCTGCCGGAGGCCGATCCACCGGACCGGCTAACGATTGCAGGCCTGATAACGCGCCAATCGTTAGTCCAAAACCCACCGAATGCGCATCAGGGCCTGCGCTGCCCTGCATCGACATAGATAGGTAGATAATATCGGACTTAAGCTTTCTCACGTAGTCATAGCCAAGACCCAACCGATCCATGACCCGAGGTCTGAAGTTGTTGGCGACGACATCGCTGATAGCCACCAAGCGACGAGCAAGGTCGAGGCCGGCCGGCGTCTTTACATTGAGGCATATGCTGAGCTTACTGGAATTGCGGTCAGCAAAATAGCCGCTGCGGTTGACGCCCGGTAGATCGTCGCGAAATGGGGGGGTCATCCGAAGGGTATCGAGGTGCGTGGCGGTTTCGATCTTTATGACTTCTGCGCCGCAGTCCGCGAGCAGCTTGGTCGTGAATGACCCAGCGCCGATCCAAGTGAAATCGGCAACACGAACCCCCTTCAGCGGCGGATTGCCTCCTCTAGTCATGACGCCGCTCGTCGCTGCGTCTGGTAATCGAGGCCGGCATCATTGAGTTCCGGCGCTGCGGACACCTGCCCAGGAGTTTCTGACATGATGAACGGCACTCCAGGGATCCTGAAGGTTCCTCCGGCGATGTCGACCTGCTGGAAGAAACCGCGGTAGGCCATCTGCCGATTCTCCGCGATGTCCCGGGGCGAGGAGACGGGGCAGACGGGCACCTGGCGATCGCGCCCTTGCTGATATATCTCGGCCTTGGTCCTCTTCCTCACAAACGGCGCGAAGATCGCGTTGAATTCTGCCTTAGCCTCCTCGCTGCTCATGAACGACAGGTCGGTCCAACGATCGTCAGCCAGTGCAGAGGCACCGGGTTCGCCTTCGTCTGCGAGCCAGGTAACAATGTTCGCCCAGAATCGTCGCGCGGCCATGCCACCGGCGAAAAGATAAACATATCCGTCAGCTACCTCGAACAGTCCCGTACCCGCGTGCCTTTGTGATCCCGCGAAGCGTTTGCGCACGCTTCCCGTAAGATCAAACGTTTGCACAGCGTTCTCCGTCGCCATCGTCACGCATTCCTGCATAGAAACGTCGACGTGCTGCCCCAGCTTGTCGCGCTGTGCCGCGAAGAGCGCCATCATCGCGCCAACTGCAAGAAACATGCTGCCAATAGCGATGGCCTGCCTCTGAGGTAGTTGATGAGGCGGAAGGTCAGGATAACCCACCATCGTCAGGAAGCCGCCTAGTGCAAGCACCGTGAGGTCGCTAGCAGCGTAGTTCGCATACGGTCCGGTTCGGCCGAAGGGCGTAAGTGTGGCCAGCACGACCTGTGGGTTGAGCACCGCCAACGCGTCGATGGAGAGGCCTCGGCGGCCAGCAACGTCATTGGGCCAATCTTCGATGATAAGATCGGCCTCCCGAACTAAGCATTCGAAATCGTGCCAACCATCCGGGCTGTCCAAATCAATGACCCGGCTCCGCTTTCCCGTGTTGAAGGATTCGAACGCCGCACTTCGGCGACCAGGGATCCGGTCCAAGAACGGCGGCCGATGGCGCAGCGCGGAACCACCAGGCTTCTCAATCAAGAGCACCTCTGCACCGAGATCTGCGAAGAGCTTTCCCGCGTAGTGACTATACTCATCCGAGAGATCGAGGACACGAATTCCTTCAAGCGCCTGTGTTGGCTCCATTCAATCTCTCCCGAAACATCGCGGCACTCTCGATGGGCCGACTGTGTCGTTCGTTGGGTACCCTCAGCTAGCTCAGCCTAGCCACCGGATACCATCTTGTCGCGTGATGGAGGCGAACAATCAAATAGCGTTTCCGCTCTTGATTATAACCTTCGTTGATGATCCGATGGACACGCTCATAAGGGTGAACAGACCCGAGATCGTGTCCTGGGGCTGATTGCAGGAAAGCTTATGAAAATGAAGATCCATCAATTGCACTCGCTGGTTGCGATTGTTCAGAACGGCCTGAACGTGACCCGCACGGCTCGGCACATGAACATCTCACAACCAGCATTGACAAAGCACATCCAACTGCTGGAGCTCCAGTTAGGCGTAAGTCTTTTCGTCCGCAGTAAGCGTCGCCTTGTCGACCTCACTCCTCCGGGGAAAGAATTGTTTGCCCATGCGAGCAAGGTGCTTACGGCAATGGACGACTTCGCGCGAGCTGCAACTAAGCTGTCGCGCCAGACAGAACAATTGTCTATTGCTGCATCACCGACGCCGGCTGGTGGGCTTCTCCTTTCAGCGGCGCGTTCTTTTCGTAACCTCTATCCAGGCATTAACCTTAACATCCGTCAAGGAAGCATGGAGCGTAGTATCGAATTGCTTAAAAGTGGTGAAGTTGATCTGTGCCTTTCAAGCGTACCGCAAGTGTTAGACGAAGATGATCTTATTTTCCTTGAGTGCTATAAGGCGCAATGGATCGTTGTCTTCTTGAAAGACCATCATTTCGAGGGTCGCGATTTTGTTAACCTAGTAGACTTGGCTAACCTGCCGCTCATCACCTATTCAGAAGGATATTCGTCCCGCGCCAAGATCATGAATGCATTCACGAGCGTTGCTTTACGCCCCAATATCGTTTTTGACGCGAGTGATATCGAAGCAATGAAGAAATATGTCCGATCTGGACTCGGTATCGCAATTGTAAACGACGGGACGCTTGACTCCGTCGACCGGGAAACACTTACAGCGCTCCCACTTCAAGATGCTATCCCGCCGACTACTATACACCTTGGCGTCAGGCGGGATGCGATATTAGGGAAATCAGCCTACCACCTCATCAGCCTTCTCAAACCATCGCTCGATAAGTCGGTTCAAGCGCGTTTGGAGCGATAACCCAGAACCCTCGTTTCAGATTCCGATGAATTGGTTATGGCCTCCTCGTACGCGTGATCAGATCAAGTGTCGGGTTGATGGCACTGCCTTGACGGCACAGCAATGGACGAACTCCTTCAACTTGAAGCACAAGCTGAAGAGCATTTACGAGAGGATATCGCGGCTTGCCTCTTCATCGAAGACGAAAATGCTGACTCCCTCAAATGGAGAAGGTTCGACCGTAGTCACTTTCCCTCCGCCATTATCCGATAGCAAACTCCCAACAGCCCGATTTGGGCGCCGAAATTCCTTTTGATTTCAAAGCGGGTTAGCGGTTTCGACCGAACCTCTGAGACTGCCGCACAGCCGATTTTGAGTCTCTGAATGGCTTTCGTCTCAAACCATGCGAACCTCGCGCGATTTGGTTCGGTCTAAAATTTCACCATGATTCCAATGCGTTGCGGTTTCTGAGCTGCGCCCGAATTGTAACTGGTGCTGCCACCAGTCGACCTGAACAGAGACACCCGAGATGGGCGTTTTTCAGCGAAAGTACGCGGCACATCGAATATCGATGTCGATTGTATCTTCCATGTGGGCCTGCGGAACAAAATCCCGCTATAAGCCTTGCCTGCCGTCGGAAAGGACTCTGTATGCCCCAAATCAAGATCGCGGATCTTGCCGAGCAGTTGGTACGCACTGATCCCAGCCAAATATCCAAGAACTTTGGTTCAGAACATGCAGCCGATCTTGCTGCCGCTTTGCAGAAGATCGATCCACACCAGGCATGGTCGATTTTGAAGAATATGGCTCTACCTACCCGGGCAGACATATTCGGATATCTCAATGTCGGATTTCAGGCCAGGCTCGCAGCGATCATGCCTCGGCCGGACCTTGCAACGATCTTCGTTGCGATGGGGTCCGATGATCGCGCCGATCTTTACAAGAAGCTTTCGGACGCACAACGCAACGCCCTGATGCCTGCTCTCGCTCAGGCAGAACGTGAGGAGATCAGGCGGCTGGCGGCCTATGACGAAGATATGGCCGGCGCAATTATGACTTCTGACTACGCGTCGCTGCTACCGCAGTTCAGCGCTACGGAAGCGCTTGAGAGGCTTCGGCGTGAGGCGCCGAACAAGGAGACTATCTATCGCGCCTATGTCATCGACGCCGACCGCAAACTAATCGGCTCGGTCAGGTTGCAGGAACTCATTACAGCGCCAGAGGACGTCAAGATCGTCGACATTATGGAGCGCGATACCCACGCGATCCGGGCCGACGACGATGTGGAGGATGCGGCACGCAAGCTCGCCCGGTACGACGTGATCGCCCTACCGGTCGTCGATGCTGAGAATCGCCTAGTCGGCATCATCACCTATGATGATGCGATGGACGTGATGGAGGCCGAGGCGACTGAAGATTTTCAGAGACTCGGGACGGTCACCAATCTGGGATCGAGTGTCGCAACTGCAACCGTCGCTATGCTCTACCGCGCCCGGATTGGCTGGCTGATGCTGCTTGTCTTCGGAAACATCTTTTCGGGAGCCGGCATCGCATACTTCGAGGACACCATTGCTGCGCATCTTGCGCTGATGTTTTTCCTGCCCATCCTCATCGCGTCAGGAGGCAATGCCGGATCTCAGTCAGCCACATTGATGGTGCGGGCGCTGGCAACCGGCGATATCCGTATCACGGATTGGGCCCGTGTATTGGGACGCGAACTGGTCGTTGCGGCTCTGCTTGGTCTCAGCATGGCGGCAGCCATCGCCTTCATTGGTGCTTTTCGCGGCGGCCGGGATATCGCGATCGTCATCTCTTTCTCGATGGTTCTGATTGTTATCGTTGGAAGCATGATTGGCATGCTGCTGCCATTCATCCTCAGTCGCTTTGAACTGGACCCAGCCACAGCGAGCACTCCGCTCGTAACCTCGATCGCCGACGCTACCGGGGTCCTGATCTATTTTTCAATAGCGAAGGCGCTGTTGCCCGTACTTTGAACGGGGATATGAGGCAGTCAGTCGCAACAAGATGATTGTTGGGCATCTGGTAGCTATATGTAATTTGCGGAGCCACCGAAGCGGTCATGGTTGAAGCGGAAGCATGCAATCGGCTTCAGAGGTGATCAGTCCATGCTCTGCCGTAGATACAGGAGAGTTCATGCTTTACGTCGACATCCCAACGCGAACCGAATTCACGTCTCTTTCCGGCGCACGCTCTGATGCTTGCGTTTCAATTTATCTGAAGACCACGCCTGTTACCCAGGAAGTCGGAACATCCCGGATCGAGTTTGGCAACCTCATACGCGAAGCGCAGTCACAGCTGCAGGACGCGAATTTCGACAAGAGGCGACTCGCTGGATTGCTCGACAGCTTGAACGATCTGCTCGACGACGACGAGTTCTGGCGCTTCCAGGCCAATAGCCTGGCCGTGTTCGCGACTCCGGACACGATCCGCGCATACCGCCTGGCGAATGATTTGACGTCTATGGTACAGGTTTCCGACCGTTTTCATATGAAGCCGCTCTTGCGCGCAGTGACGTTCCCGCACTCGGCTTTCGTTCTCGCTCTTTCGGAGAATGCTGTCCGGCTCGTCGAAATGCATGCCGACCTGCCACCCGACGCAGTGAAGGTGCCCGACATGCCCAGGGATGCCGCGTCATCAGTTGGGAAATCGACCTTGAACGACCGCTCCTTCAGTGGCCGCATCCACGGTTCGGAAGGACAGAATGTCCGGTTCCAGCAATATATCAGGCAGGTCGATGCCGCCCTTCGTCAGGTGCTGTCCGGTCGCGAGATCCCGTTGGTATTGGCGGCCACCGGGAGGCTCGCTTCAATCTTCATGCAGACTTGTTCATATCCACACTTGTTGAAAGACACGATCGCCGACAGCCCCGACAGGTTCAGCGAAGCCGAGCTTGCCAGCAAGGCTCGACCTATCCTTGACGAGGCTTATGCATCCGAAATTGCGGAAATTCACAGCCTCTTCGACAGGCGGGCGAGTGAGAGGCGCGTTACTATGGACATAGCTGATGCCGCTCGTGCAGCGACGTTCGGTGGCATTCACAAACTGCTTATCAATATTGACTCCACAATTCCGGGATTCGTCGATGACGAGACCGGTGCCGTCACATTCGTCGAACAGGATGACGCGAAGGCCTATGGCGTTGTCGATGAGATCGCGGCGCGGGCACTTGCAAGCGGCGCGCGCGTGATGGGCGTGCGGCGTGAGGATATTCCAGGCGGGAACGAACTGGCGGCCATTCTCCGTTATCCGATTTGAGGATGAAGGCGGAAAACCACCGACATCAGCTCCCTTTGAAGCACCGGGAGAGCACAGTATGACGATTAGGACGATAGTCGCGGCAGTCGCGCTTGAGAACGGCGATGAGCCGGTTATGCATCGCGCATCCCGGATTGCTCAGGAGCATGGTGCGCGGCTCCTCCTTGTTCATGTGATTGAAAGCTTGCCGGCGACCGCCGATCTCCCGTTGCCGGCCGACGAAGAAATTGTATCCAGAGTGCTCGTAGCCGATGCAACCCAAGCGCTTGAGCGCTTGGTCCCGGCCTCAGGCGTACGAGCAGAAATCAAGGTCGATTTCGGCAGAGCCGATCAGGTGATCGAGCGCTTTGCGCGTGATCATGCAGCCGATCTTCTAATTATCGGTCCGGGAAAGCCACAAAATCTGCGTGAAAAGCTGTTCGGATCGACAGTGGATCGCCTGGTGCGGTCAAGTCCGTGTCCAGTGCTCGTCGTAACGCAACAGGCTGATGATGGTTACCGCCGTGTAATTGCCGCAATCGACTTCTCGCCGATGTCGTTTGCTGCTGCACAGAGTGCGGTGCGAATGGCGCCAAATGCAGCCATGGAGCTCGTTCACGTTCTTGAGATTCCGCTGGCCTTTATGCAAGCGATGCGGAAAGCAGGCACTTCACAGGCTGAAATTGATCAATACCGTCGCGCGAAAAGCCAAGCCGCATTAAAGGAGTTGCGTTTAGCATGCGTCTCATTTTCGATACCAAAAGAAAGCAAAATCCGGGTTGTGCACGGTGATGCCGCAGCAACACTGATCGGGCTGGCAAGGGGAGGAGAGACGGATCTCGTGACGCTGGGTGTCCAGGGTAGAAACGCTGTCTCCAAGATGATCCTTGGAAGCGTAGCGCGCAGGGTGGTCTCGTTATCGCCTTGCGATATATTGCTAACCCGTGAGCCCTTCTGACCGGCGCCACTGCGATGTGATCGGCGGAGAGATTTTAACAAGGAGACAGCAGGGTTTCCCTAATTCAAGCGAAAGTACTCGATCAGTCGTTAGTAGCCTCGATGAATTCAGCGCACTTTCAGTATGTCTTTAATGTAGTTTTCTAATCTGTTCTGGATCCAATTTGCAGGGGTTGCCAATTTCAGCGGCAGCTTGGACATTTCCCAATGCTGCTCAGTGCCACGGGGTCAAAAGCTGCCTCACGGCGTAGAACCTGATGCCGTGCCGAACACCATCTTCATCTGCTCTGCCCACGGCCGTTCGGCGACCGCCATCAGATCGTTGAGTGATAACGCCGGTGGAATGCGGTGGAGGAGCAGTTTCTCCAGCACCTCCGGCGCGAGATAGGCCAGCCTTACCATGCGGCTGACGTAACGATCGGAGAGGTTTTCGGCGTTGGCAATGTCGGCAATGGTCGAAGCCTCGCCGCGCTCCAGCCTGCGCCGCCAGTTCCAGGCGCGAGCGATGGCGCGCAGCACATGCGCGTCCTGCGCCCGCGCCTCGGCGGGTCCGTGGTCAGCCGGCGGCAGAATCTTAGGGCGGCCGTTCTTACGGCGAACAGTGAGCGGGATGACTACGCGGATGGTGTTTTCCGTCATGCCGCATCCTTTTCCATCTGCGGTGCCAACATCTGTCTCGCCAGTGATTTGAGGCCGTCATGGCGCAGATCGATGGCAATACCGGCCACACCCACCGTGACACGCGCCACCAGAAGCTGGACGATGCGTGCCTGCTCGGCAGGAAACAGTGACGACCACAGCGTGTCGAAATCATCAAGCGCGGCAATCACCGCCTTGTCGTCGATGTCTGGCATGTCTGATTTCAGGGCGGCAAGTGCTCGCGCCCTGATTTCGGGCGTGGCGATCATGCGGCGGATTTCGCCGACAACCGTATCCTCGACCATGGCGGCAGGAAGCCGCTGCGGTCCTTCCGCATCGGTGGGTCGGTTTCGAATAAGGTCCATTGAGGTGTAGTAACGATAGAGCTTGCTGCTCTTCTTGGTGGCAGTCGGCGTCATTGCAGCGCCGCTGTCAGTAAAAATCAGCCCCTTCAGCATCGCAGGGGTCTGGTTTCTTGACGCGGCGGCACGTAGCCGAGGGCTGGTCTTCAGGACGGAATGGACCGCGTCCCATAGCTCGCGATCGATGATCGCCTCATGCTCGCCGGGATAGCTCGTCCCCTTATGCACGACCTCGCCGATATAGATGCGATTGTTGATCAGCTTGTAGAGAAAGCCCTTGTCGATCCGCCTGCCGCGCTTGTTGACGACGCCTTCGGCTGCCAGCACCCTCGCCAGCCTGGTGGCCGATCCGATCGCCACGAAGCGCTCGAAGATCATCCGGACCGTTGCCGCCTCTTCTTCGTTGATCACCAGTTTCCGGTCGCGGACATCATAACCAAGCGGGACATAGCCACCCATCCACATGCCCTTCTTGCGCGAGGCGGCGAATTTGTCGCGAATGCGCTCGCCAATCACCTCGCGCTCGAACTGCGCGAACGACAGCAGGATGTTGAGCGTCAGACGTCCCATCGACGTCGTGGTGTTGAAGGACTGGGTGACGGAGACGAACGTCACCTGGTTGCGCTCAAAGATCTCGACCAGCCGGGCAAAGTCCATCAGCGAGCGGGACAAGCGGTCGATCTTGTAGACAACGATGACGTCGATGAGCCCGGCTTCGACATCGGCCAGCAGCCGCTGCAATGCCGGTCGCTCCAGCGTGCCACCGTGGCCGCCATCGTCATAGCGCTCGCGAATGGCGGCATAGCCTTCCGAGCGTTGGCTGGCGATGTAGGCCTCGCAGGACTCACGCTGCGCATCGAGCGAGTTGAACTCCATGTCGAGGCCTTCCTCGCTCGACTTGCGCGTATAGATGGCGCAGCGCAAACGGCGCTGCGGCGGGCGAATAGTCATCGTTCACTCCTGCGCGCATCGCCAAGGCCGAAGAAGCGATAGCCATTCCAGTTGCTGCCGGTGATCGCGCGTGCAGCCGCCGATAGCGATTTGAACCGTTGCCCCTGCCACTCGAAGCCATCGCGCAGCACGGTCACCGTGTGCTCGACACCATCCCATTCACGCACCAGCCTGGTGCCGACAACTGGAGTGCGCGGGTCGGCGAGGATCGCCTTGCGATCGGATTTGCCGTCGACCTCGTCGGCGAGCAACTCCAGCATCCTGGCCGTCTGACGGGACAGACCGCCCAGCGCCATCTCCTGGATGCGCCAGGATAGCCGCAATTCCAGATTGCCGCGGCTGTTGTTCGGTGCTGGCGTGTCGAACAACGCTTCCCACTCGAGTTTCAGCTCCTTGACGGACATGCGTTTCAGCGCCGCCAATCGGGCCAGGACCGGCGCTTCGTCATCCGGCAGATTTTTGCGGCTTTCGGCGTGCTTCCGGACTGCTTGATTCATACCTGCTCTCCAACTCGGTTGCTCGGTTTGCGACGACGAGCACGGCGTTTGAGAGCGAGAATGTCGAGGGAACTCTCTCTGCCGGTTGCCGATAAAGAACTGGACTGTTCAGCCAGGACACGCCTTACGGCTGCAGCCAGGATCTCACCGATCTCGGACAGGCGCTGATTCCGCCGACATCCGGTCCGGTGACAAAAGTCTTATGGGTTGATGCGCGATGTTCATGAGACGGTTCGCCATTACCTTCGATAAGCGAACGGTACATCAAGAACGTACTTTTACAAGCGATATCAATGGGTTGTCTAAGTGGTGCGAAATCTTGAGCGTTCCTTCCGCTTCGCATCGGGCGTCACCATTTTTTTGCTGCGACATCCTTCAAGATCGCGTTGTCCAGCATCTGCTCGGCAAGGAGCTTCTCAGACGGGCATTCTCCAGAGTCTTCAGGCGACGGGCGTCGGAAACGTCCATACCGCCGAACTTCGCCTTAAACTTGTAAAAGGTCGCTGCCGAAATGCCGTGCTTGCGGCAGACATCAGCCGTCTTCGCACCGGCCTCCTGCTCCTTCAGCATCCCAATAATCTGTTCTTCCGTGAACCGCGAGGGTCGCATTGTCCGTCTCCGTGATCGACGGACTCTACCCAATTCTGGAGGAAGTTCAGGGTCTCAGGTCGCGGTTAACCAAGCGAAATGAACTCGATGATCCATGCCTCCCCCTTCAGTATCTGGGAGTTCATTTTGAAAGGCGAGCTACCTACTCGGTAATTCCTTTCCAACGAAACAGGCAACGCCGCCTTATTTCGCCTGCACTCAGAGCTGCTGGTCTAGGTCTCCCATTCCGAAAGCTTCTCCCCCTTCGCTTGATGCGTTAGCTCAGCGTAATCGGCCCTCCGGTATTATACAGATACGCAACAATCGATTTGCTCTTAAAAGCGGCACATGAAGGGTAACCCAACGAGTCTTTAGCGTCTGATGGAAGGTGCGGAGGGTAGAATTATAAAGCAATGTTTATTTGAGCTGAAAATTATAGAAAGCACGAATAATAGGCACGCGCAATGTAGCGCGCGTATGAGCAAGTTCTGGAGAAAAGCCTTTAACCGATTGCCTCAAAAGAGACCGTTCAGTGCCGTAGCGCCCGTAAATTCATGTCGTTTTCGGTTGCGATCCGGGGAAGTCAAATGTGCCGCGCACTACGGCGCAGCAATAGTATCCTCAAGCGTCGCGGTCCGGCAGATCACGGACGCCGGCGAAACCAAACTGCTCCAGAAAACTTGCGTGCTTCGCATAGGTATTGTGCGCCGGGGTTGTGGAGAGCGCGGTCCTACAGTGATTATGTCGGGCCGTCGCAACCAAACATGCGTCCCGTTAAATCTCCGTTGCTCCAGGAGCAGTCGAGCCGCAACAAACATAAACGAAGCCTCCGCTCAACTCCGCCGGTTTCTCACCGTCTTGACGAAGCGGGCAGGTTGATTTGTTGCGGTAGTGAAGCGTGAGCGCGAGCATCTGGGAGGTCGCTTAGAGTCTTTCATGTTTTGACGGAAGCGTATCCGGCGTTTGCGAGGTAGTTTGCGCATTCGCCGGGTTCGATGGTTGAGACGAGGTGCCCGATGTGACGCCATGTGTCCTCGACGGTTCGTTTCTGGGCATGGCGCATCCAGTGCTTGATCTTGGCAAAGGCCTGTTCGATCGGGTTGAGGTCTGGTGAATAGGGCGGCAGGAACCAGAGCCTGGCGCCGGCCGCCCGGATTGAAGCTCGGACGGTGGCCGACTTGTGGGAACCCAAATTGTCCATAACGACGATGTCGCCGGGTTTGAGGACCGGCACGAGCTGCTGCTCAACATAGGCCCGGAAGCACTGTCCGTTGATTGGTCCGTCAAAGACGCAAGGTGCTGTCAGCCCATCGCAGCGCAGCGCGCCCACGAAGGTCAGCGTGCGCCAGTGACCGTGCGGGGCAAAGCCGCGCAGGCGCTTGCCGCGTGGTCCCCAGCCGCGCAGGGGCGCCATGTTGGTCTTGATCCAGGTTTCGTCGATAAAAACCAGCCGGTGCGGGTCAAGGCTCGCCTGAAAGGAACGCCAGCGCTGACGCCTGCGCGCTATGTCGGCCCGCGCCTGCTCAAGGGCGAACAGTGTTTTTTTTGAACCGAAGCCCCTCGCGCTGCAGAAACTGCCACACGGCATTGTGCGACACCTTCACCCCGCGCGCAGCCAGTTCATCCTTGAGCCGGTGCAGCGACAAATGCGGCACCTGATTGATGCGCTCGACGATGAACGCCCGGTGCGGCTCGAGCACCCGCTTTCGGTGGCCGCCCATCTTGCCCGGCGCGACCGAGCCCGTCGCACGATAACGTTGATGCCACTTCACCACCGAAGAAACCGAGACACCGAACCGGGCGGCCGTCGACCGGCAACTCTCCCCGGCCTCGATCGCTCCAATCACGCGCTTGCGAAGATCATTGGAAAGAGGTGCTGTCATAAGATGCTGGCCTCCTCTCCAGCCAACATCTTGAATCACAAAAAGGACCCGATGGGAACCCCAACCGATTCAGACAAAGAATGAACCGCTCTAGAACTCCGACTGGAATGCTGGGAAGATGAGCGTGACGAAAGCGCACTTACTGCACGTTGGCACCGCCTCGTCAGAGGCAGGCCGTGCTGACGACAACTGGGGAGAGGGTCCACAATGTGGAAACCAGGGCCGCTACGGCCAAGGTCAGGCTGAGTCTGCGCACGAAAGGCGAGGACGAGCCCATGCGTGGCGAGCGCAGGGCGGCAAGGAATGCGACCTGCAGAGCCGTCGCCGCAATCCAGGCCGCTATAAGGGCGGCTCGGCCGGAAGTGAGACCGAATCCAGCTTGTGCCCAGCGGTCCGAGCAGACCAAGCCTTGGAGCCCGTAGACGGCGCTGAAGGCGGCGAGCCAGGCTGTCAGCGGAACGGAAATGCGCAGGATATCGGTCATGTCAACACTCCTGGAAGCCAGGCGGCGGCAAGGCCGATCAGCGCAACGCCCACGGCGTAGTCCGACCAAAGCCGGACAATGCGTGCTTCGCCGATTCTTTGCGCCGAGACGTAGCCCGCCGTCACACGGAGGGCGAGGAACGCCTTCATAAGCCCAGCAAGGGCCAAATGTAGCAGAACGTAGCCCGCCACCACCCAGAGCGTTGCGTCATAGGCATGGGCATTGTGGGCGGTCCCTGTGAGGACGGTGACCCCTGCGGCGGCGAGGGCCGCAAGCCCGGCGAAGCTCAGTAGCAGCCCTGGCAGGGATCCAGCGCCCCGTTGAAGGGCCCGATCGGCCATACGGATTCCCACCAGCGTCAGCACCGCTCCTCCCAGCGCCAAGGCAGGGCCGGTGATTCCGGGTTCCAGATAGGAGGGCGGTGGCCAGTTCGGCGCAACGGTCCAGAGGAAGGCGTATCCGAAGAGAAGCGATCCGAAGAAGACGCCGTTTGCCAGGAGCAGGAACAGCGAACCCCACCAGCCGGGCGGTTCCGAGGCGTGAGAAGCGAGCGGGAGCGCCAACCCGTTCCCTACATCCTGCGGGCTCTGATCCTCCTGGCTCCCAAGACTCCAGGCCCACCAGATGCCAAGCCCGGTCACGCCTAGGAGAGAGAGCGGTATGAGCCAATAGGCCTTGATCAGCATTCCAACGAAGAAGCTTCCGGTGACCAGAGCCATGACGATAGGCAGCGCCGAGTTGGTCGGAAAAATGACGAGGTGCTTCGGCCGCCCGCTGGCAATCTCCACCATCAGAATCTCGCGCCGACCGTCGGCTGGAGGGGTCCCGAGATAACCCTCGCCCCGCGCAATGCGCAGGGGTAGGTCGGGATCATCGTGAAGCGGATAGCGACTGCGGATCACCGGTAGGGATGCTAAATTGAAGGATGGTGACGGCGACGGCATGGCCCAATCGAGCGTTCCCGCCCGCCACGGATTGCGGCGGCCACGACCTGCCACCGCTGCGTTTACCGCGACATCGATAAGAACGAGAGCGAAGCCGATCGCCATCACGAATCCGCCGATCGACGCCAAAAGGTTGATGAGTTCCCATCCAGATCCAACCTCGATGAAATCAATGCGCCGGCGCATTCCCAGCAAGCCTGCCCAGTGCAGCAGCAGGAAAGTGCCGTGAAAGCCGAGGACGATCAGCCAGAATGCCGTCTCGCCGAGCTTGAAATATCGCTTCCGCCCGGTGAAGTTCGGCAGCCAGTAATAGAGGCCGGCAAGCATCGGGAAGACGAAACCGCCCACCAGCACATAATGAAAGTGCGCCACGACGAAGTAGGTATCGTGTGACTGCCAGTCGAATGGCACCATCGCCACCATGACGCCGGTAAGCCCGCCCATGACGAAGGTCGCAAAGAAGGCGAGGATCCAGAGCATCGGCAGGTGCATCTCGGGCCGTCCCTTCCAGATGGTCCCGATCCAGGCGAAGATCTGGATGCCGGTGGGCAGCGCCACCAGCGTCGAGGCGGCCGAGAAGAAGGCGAGCCCCATATGGGGGATGCCGGTGGCGTACATGTGATGGACCCAGAGTCCGAAGCTCAGCACGCCCAACGCGGCGGCCGCTGCAACGATCCACCCGTATCCCAGGAGTGTCGTGCGCGCCATCACCGGAAGCACAGTCGAAACAACTCCTGCTGCAGGCAGGAAGATGATGTAGACTTCCGGATGGCCGAATAGCCAGAACAGGTGCTGCCACAGGAGGGAGTCTCCTCCCGACTCGGCCTGGAAGAAGGGCATGCCGAAGGCGCGTTCGAGTTCCAGCAGGATCGAGCCCAGGATCAGCGGTGGAAAGGCGGTCAGGATCATCACCGCCACGATCAGCATGTACCAGGCGAAGATGGGAAGCTTGTCCAGCGACATGCCTGGCGCACGATAAAGGAGCACCGTCGCAACGATTTCTACAGCCGCCGAGATAGCGGAAATCTCCACGAAAGTAATTCCTAGGAGCCAGAAGTCGGGATTGATCCCCGGAGATCCCAAGGTTGAGGAGAGCGGCGGATAGAGAAACCAGCCGCTATCGGGTGCAATGCCTGCGACGAGTGCGAAGATCAGCATCGAACCGCCGAAGAGATAGCACCAGAAGCCGAAAGCGCTCAGCCGTGGGAAAGCCAGGTCGCGCGTTCCCAGCATCTTCGGCAGGAGATAGATGGTCAGTCCTTCAAATAGAGGGATCGCAAACAGGAACATCATGATGGTCCCGTGCATCGTGAAGACCTGGTTGTAGATGTCAGGTCCCATGAATGCCGAGCGCGGGGATGCCAATTGGGCGCGGATCAGCATTGCCAGAATGCCTGCGATCACGAAGAAGGTGACGGCGGTAAACAGGAACATCAGGCCGATGTCATTGTTGTTCACCGTCGTGAGCTTGCCGCGCCAACCTGGTTGGGCTGACCAGATGCGCTCGAGTTCCCGATGGCGGCGAAGCGCGTTCACCGGGCTTCTCCTTGCAGGAAGGCGTCCCATTCGGCCTTGTCATGCGCGCGTACCGTGAAGCGGTGCCCGGCATAACCCCTGCCGTTGAACTCGGCGCTCACGCCCGCATAGTCGCCGGGATTGTCCGCTTCGATCCGCAGAACGTTGACGTGACCAGGAATCGCGTCGAGCTTGCCAGCCAGCCTCGGCGCCCAAAAGCTGTGGATCACGTCGGTCGAGGTGATCTCCACGTCGATCGGCCGCCGGGCGGGGATGTGGAGGACGCCCTCTGTCGTGCGGCCAGGTACATCGGCATAGGAGAAGCGCCAAACCCATTGAGAGGCTTCGGCGCGCACCGTGACAACCTCGGGGCCTGGCCGGGGCAGGAGCCGCTCGCCCACGACGAGACCGTAGGCAGTCAGCGCCGCCAGAATGGTCATCGAGAAGCCGAGACCGAGGCCCCAGATCCAGATCCGCTCGCGCCTTGCCTCCGCTTCCGGCGTCGCAGGTCCGGACGGACGGTAGAATCCCACTACAAGGAGCACAAGGACCAGCAGGAAGATCGCGGCCGATCCGAACAGGAGCACCCACCACATCATCGCGATGGCCTCTGCGGCGGGGCCGGCCGGATCAACCGTGGACAGCCGCCCTTCGCAACCGGTCGGCGCGAGGAGCGTTAACAGCCAGACTGGTCCACGCAGGAGAGATGCCCGATGGCCCAAACGCCTACCCCGAGCCGCGAACGTAAACTCACCGATCCAGTTATTCTGCATCCAGGCTACGATGAGACAGGGTCGAAGGTTGCGATAGCCAGCCACCCGATCCACGCTATGGCTGTCGCCTTCCCCATCGCGTTGACCTTCAGCAACTTTGGCGCGGACGCATTCTACTGGTGGACAGGCGACGTCTTCTGGGCGCGGGCTGCTCTTTGGGCGGCTGGGGTGGCCTTTCTGCTGGGGCTGGCTGCTGCCGCCACGGGCCTTCCGGAACTCCTGTTCGTTCCGGGCATCCGTGTCAGGGCATCCGCTTGGACTCACGCAGCCGTTGCGATGGTGCTTCTGTCGATCCTCGGTATCAATTGGGGCTACCGACTTTACGGCTACGAGGCTGCGGTCCTGCCCTATGGAATTCTCCTTTCGGGGTTTGGCGTCATCATGGTGGGCGCGACGGGGTGGCATGGCGGCAAGCTTGTTTTCGACTACAACCTGGGCGGCGCTTCAAAGGGAAGCTGACGGCTGCGAGGTTCGATCAGCCAGTCCGGTAAGGGGATCTCCTCCAGTTCAGGCTTAGCCAGGACAAGGATCAGAATTCCGATGATCGGAACCAGCAGCAAGAGAAGCGGGAACAGGGGTGCGGGCGTCTGATACTTTCCCCCTGTCTCACCCACGGCGACGACTATGCTTCCGATCCATGCATGAAAGCCGATCAGCAGCGCCACGAAGACCAGTTTCGCGAACATCCAGACTACGAAGACCTCACGAAGGAAGATGAGGAGAATGCCGACCGCAATCGCGGACAGCGCGGCCGGAGTGACTACCCAGGCATAGCCGTAATGACATGCCAGCCGGATCCGGCTGTAGTCTGCCGGCCCGATTGCCGGGTCGTGCCGCGCCAGCATCAGAGGAAGCGCAAACAGTCCCGCGCACCAGATCGCCAGCGCAGCTATGTGAAGTGTCTTCAGATAAGAGACTGCGCCCTCAAGCCACACGATCATGCAGCTCCTTGCGCCATCGACTGCCATTCCCGGCGAGCAAGCAGGATGCTCCACAGCGCGAAGGGCAATCCGGCCGGAACCCACATGATCAATCCGCCCAACTGCTGGTCGGCAAGCGGCGTAAAGCCCCAGGCCCAGGGCGCAATGGCGTGGATCGCATAAAGCGGTTCCGGCGCAAGGGTGAGGAGCGCACCAAGAAGCGCCATCTGCATGAAGCCGGCGAGGATAAAAAGGAGGGCGCGGCCCGAGCCTTGGCGCCGATCGAAAACGGCACGCCAGAAAGCAACGGCGGTTACCAGAAGCGTCGCCTGCATTACCCAGTAGACGGCAATATTGCTGAGAGCCAGATCGTAGGCTTGCGGAAGATGCCACAGCCAGAGAACGCTGGTCGAAACGATGAAGGGAATTGCGATGGAGCGCACTTCCCGCGCCGGCCAGGCCAGAGCGATCAGCGGCCCTGCCGCTGCCACCAGGAGAACATGGTGGACGACGCGCGCGGAAAAGAGCGCTGCCGACAAGGCGCAAAGGGGCGACACGAAAACGATGACCAGAGTTGCGACCGCTAAGGCCCCGGGTTTGGTCCTCGATACCGTCAGAGCAAAGATCCCGAGCGCCAGAAGGAGGAAGGGGTCCAGGTTCCAGGCCATCCAAAGCTCGCTTGGGGCAGGCGGCGGCCCGCAATAGGTTCCCTGCAATGCCTCCATCGCACCTTCCCTCCTCTGGACGACTATCAGGCGGATGCCGCTCCAATTCGGAACCATTCTGAGGGCAACAGGTTCCAACAAGCAGAACCAGTCCAGTTCTTTCTGGCTGGACAACCGCAATCCCACCCATCTCTCGGACTTTGCCGGGGTAACCTGAGACGGAGGGACGCAAATGCGCATTGGCTATCTTTTCGCTCTTGTGCCTGCCATTGCCGGCGTCGTGTTGGGGGCTATCGCCTATTTGCGACCGGAAACCGGTGTGGATGGAACGCCGGGTGCCCTGCTTGCGATGGTGGGCGCCGCCGCCACCGTGATCGGAGGGTTCCTCGCCATGCTGCCGGCGATAAGCGGCAGACTGCTGAAGACGCTGATTTTTCTGACGGGCTTGGCCGCTTTCCTGACAGCCATCGCGGCATGGTTCCTGATGCAATACGCTTTCGCCATCGTCATGGTGCTGGCCCTTGTCAGCCTAGGCGTCGCTCTCGCCATCCCGAACCGGAGGGTTCGTGCATGACCACACGTCTCCCTGTCGCTCTCGCTTTTATAACCTTCGCTGGCCCGGCGGCAGCCGATCAGACGAGTTGGACTCATTTCCACGGCGATCTTGCCTCGACCAAGTTCGCCAACGTGGAGAGTTTCACGCCGGAGTCCGTCAGTCGGCTAGAACGGGCCTGGGAGGTCCGCACCGGAGACGTGTCCGATGGGTCCGGGGAACGGCCGGCTTCTGTCTGGTCGGCGACGCCCGTTTATGCGAACGATACGGTCTATCTTGCCACCCCATTTTACCGCGTGCTTGCGCTCGAGCCGGCGACCGGCGAAGAAAAATGGAGCTATGACAGCCGCTCTACACTGGAGGCGCTGACCCAGCCTGCGCTCAAGACGCGCGGCGTAGCCTATTGGGAGAGTGGCGATGACGGTCCCTGCGAGAAGCGCGTCTATCTCGGTACGATGGACGCTCATCTCCACGCGCTCGACGCCAACACCGGCGAACTCTGCTCGGATTTCGGCGATGGCGGCGTCCTCAACGTTAACCAGTGGAACACGCAAACCCCCGTCTGGCCGCTATCGCTCCTCCAACAGCCGACCGTGGCGGGCGACCGCCTGTTCATCGGCTGGTCCGGCATGGACTGGGAATACACCGCAACCCCGCCGGGCAACCTGATGGCGGTGGATGCGCGTACCGGCGAACTTCTGTGGGACACCGGCTTTATCCCCGAGGAGCTGATTCCCGTCACAGGCACCGCCAACATCTGGACGGCGATGTCGGCTGATCCGGAACTCGGCCTGATCTACGCCCCGATCTCGGCCCCGGAACCCAATTACTGGGGCGGTAATCGCGGCGACGGCATACCCTTGGCCACCTCGGTAACGGCGCTTGACATGGAGACGGGTGAGATCGTCTGGAGTCGCCAGCTCATCTATCATGACCTGTGGGACTATGACACGCCGTCGGCTCCTACCCTGGTCGACATCGAGCGCGACGGGCAGGTGATCCCCGCGCTGGTGCAAACCACAAAGCAGGCAATGATCTGGGTGCTCGACCGCCGGACGGGCGAACCGCTCTTTCCGGTGGAGGAGCGGCCGGTGCCACCGAGCGACATCGACAGCGAGAACGCCTCCCCCGTGCAGCCTTTTGCCGAGATGCCTCCGCCCACACTTGACTATACGGAATTTCCCGGGCCGTGGTGGGTGGCCGATCTGGTCAGCGCCGGTCAATGCTCTCGCGACCTTGAGACCTTTCGCTATGAAGGAATCTACACGCCGCCCTCGCTGGAAGGGACGCTGTTTTATCCGGGAACGGCCGGCGCCAACAATTGGGGCGGCGCGGCTGTCGATCCTCGAACCAATACGCTCTATGTCAATACCTCGCGCGTCGTGCAGGTGATCCGCCTCATTCCAAACGACCGTTTCGAGGATGAGGTTCGCCAAGCCACCGGCGGCGACCTGCAAGGCGGCAGCGACGAGGGCTTTCATCCCCAGCGCGGCTCGCCCTACGGCATAGAGATCTATGAGTGGCTGAACTGGGCCGGACTGCCCTGTTGGGCGCCCCCATACGGCACCTTCTCGGCCTACAATCTTAATACGGGGGAGCGGCTCTACGAGGTGCCTTTCGGCCTATCACAGCAATGGGGTTTCTACGGACTGGCCGCATGGGGCTCGCCTACGCTTGGCGGCCCGGTGGTGACTGCTGGCGGCGTGGTGTTCATCGGTGCCTCAATGGATTCGCGGGTGCGCGCGCTTGACGCCGCATCCGGCAAAGAGGTCTGGTCAGATCTTCTCGCCGCTCCCGTGGTGGCCAACCCGGCCGTCTATACACATGAAGGCGTGGATTATGTCGTCTTTGTCGCCGGAGGCAATTCGATCCTGAAGGAGGAGGTCGCGGATCAAGTTGTAGCTTACCGGCTGGCTGACTAGAATGGGCGGAGGCTGCCGAACCGGATGGACGGCAGCGCTGACCAGTTCACCGCGCTAAGGCGTTGCTCGCGAACTTGATTGGTTTGCCAACGGCCGCGCCTACCCAAAAGAATTGGCGCATCGAAGCCCGGATCCAGCGCTTATTTTCGCTAACCTGGACTGGTTCTAATTCCACTGGTTTCGCCTTCGCAAGGCCGCCGCGACGTTGTCGCCACTGTCGATGAATTGGCCAAGCTGGATCAGGGCTCGTGTTTATCGGCCAGACTGGCTGCCGACGAAGCTAATGCGCCAAGCCGCGCGCGCTGCGCCTTGGCGGACATGTCCGTGCCTTTACCTATGACGGCGCAATGAACGGCACTGTGTTCCTGGCGTATTTCGAGCAGGTGCTGGTTCCCACCTGTCGCCGGTACATCGTCGCGATGGACAAGTTGCAGCCCAGAAGGCCGCGGGCATGCGCGAGGCGGTTGAGCGACAGGCGGGGCCCTGCTTTACCTGCCGATCGATCGACGGTCCCGATCCGTCGAGAACGCCTTTGCCAAGCTCGGTTAGCTGAACGACTGAGATTGGGGAGGCAGTCGTTACCTGGCCGGGTCCCAGCAGCCGCTTCAGGTGAGGCATAGTTTTCCTGCCGCGCGTCCCAGTTCCCATGCGACTGCTTGTTGTACGGCCTTGACGGGTGAACTATAGTAGCACAGTCTAGAAACCTTGTTTCATATGAGAGAACTGCGTGAATTCATGGGCTGGTGAAAAGAACGTCCCGATTGAAGAATTCGCGCTCTCAGAGCGGAGCAGCAGGAGGAATTACATGACAATCGAACAAAGCGTGCAGGACGCTCTAGCCCACGGAAAAGCGCACTTCATGGAAACGCTCGGCAATGTGCCAGAGCCTATTCGCGCAATGATGGAGCATCTACCGAATCATTTTGCCGGTTATTTGCAATTCCGTGAGGCGGTCTATGCTCAACCTGAGGGACCCGGGCATCTCGACCTCAAGACGAAGGAACTTCTATACACGCTTCTGGACATTGTGACAGGCAATCTTGAGGGGGCCAAGAATCATGGGCGCGCCGCGTTCGAGGCCGGTATGACCAGTGGCGAGCTGGCTGAAGGATGTATGCAGGTAATGCATGTTTGCGGCGTCACCACATGGGGGAAAACCGGCTACAAAGTGGTCGATTACATTGCCGAACTCGAGCGGGAACAACGTTAATTGGATGCTTAGATCGTCCCAGCAGATTTTAGATATGCTGAAATGATCTAAAGTCTCTTTGTCTCGATATCCCCGGACATAATCGAGAGAGCATTCTTCCTGGAGTTGCTTTAAGTTCAAACCGGTTTAGCAGGATGAATTTCGCACATTTTCCAGAGATGCACGCGCGTTCCGACCCTAACGCGCTTGCAGTCGCAGACTCGCGGATGCGCTTGAACTATGCAGAGCTTGACGAGGCGGCCTGCCGCTTTGCGAACCTGCTTATGAACTATGGTGTAGAGGTAGGATCGCGTGTCGCGTTCTATTTGCCCAATCGGGTTGAGTTCGCCATCTGTTTCTTAGGCGCCTTAAAGGCTGGTGTGATCGCAGTTCCGATTAATTGGCGTCTCCGAACAGCGGAGCTTTCTGCTGTGCTCGACCATTGTGCGCCGGCGATCCTAGTCACCACCGACACCCTGGCGCCTGAGGTACCGGAAAATTCAAAACTTCTCCTACTGAGAGTTTCCGACGGCCCAGGAAAGGGCAGCTTCTGGGATGCTTTGAAAGATGCCTCGGCGGAATTTACCAGCCGCGGGCGGCAGAATGATGATATTGCCAACCTGCTCTACACCTCAGGGACAACCGGTAAACCAAAAGCCGTTATCCACACGCATGGAATGCGCACGGCAATCGCCGGCACAATGATCGACCGCTTCGCGATGTGCAGGCATGACGTCGGCCTTGCCGTATCCCCGATGTTCCACACCGGCGGACTGAGCGTCTTCGCCAATGCGATGTTGTGCGGAGGTGCAGTGAGGCTGATGGAAAGATGGAACTTGGAGGAATTTGTAGACGCTCTAGTACAAGATCGAGTGACCTACATGCATCTAATCTCCACGGTCGTCGTCGACATCGTGCGAGCGCCGGCTGAAAAATTCGCCAGGCTTCCGAAGACGGTTCGTTTCACCTGGGGTGGTGGACATTCAACCGATGCTGAATTGTTCAAGGAATTTGAGCGGCGGATCGGAGGCGTCTACCTTCAAGGATATAGCCGAACAGAAGGCGGTATTACCTATAACTTACTCGCAGGAGAGAAGCGGCGCTTCGAAATCAATGGCTATCCAAGCCGAGACAATTCGGAAATTGCCATATTGGAAGAAGGATCCGATACCCCATGCCCATACGGGACAGTCGGTGAGATCGCCGTTCGCGGAGATGGAGTATCGCCGGGATACTGGAACCGCAGTGATGCTCAAGCCACGGTCCAGCAGCGTGCCTGGCAGAGGACTGGCGATATCGGGTATATGGGAGCTGACGGGGCATTGGTCTTCATCGGCCGCCGAGACCACATGATTAAAACAGGTGGCGAGAACGTTTATCCCAACGAGGTCCTCCGCGTAATTCTGGAAATACCTGAAGTATCTGATGCGGTGGTATTTGACATGCCCGACGATCGGTTTGGCCAATGTGTCGCTGCTCTCGTTGTACCCAAGGCAGGCGTTCATCTGACGGAGGCAATGGTCGATGCTGCTTGCCGAGCGGCTCTTGCAGGCTTCAAGATCCCGCGGCGTCTTGCAATTGTAGACGAACTGCCCAAGCTGGGATCACAGAAGGTGGATATCGCCGCCAGCCGTAAGCTTCTGCAAGATTTCCAAGCCAAGGGCGCGGCAGAGTAACCCTGCATCAGCGGAGTCGATTTCGTTGCTATGCCTCTAATGGGCAGGCATCGCGACTTATTTCGGCTGATTCCGCGGATCAATTCTGCTTCTCGCTTAGTTCAGCCTTGCGTCTGCAGGTACGCCCATTACCCGGCTGACAATGAAGCTCCTCCGCAGCTTCCAATTTTAAGGCTAGAATCCGCTTCCGTTACGCGAAAAATTTAGTGCGCCCGGGAGCCAGGCCAGAGCATTACCGGCACATCAAGTTACATTCAGCAACGATGCTCTTTTCGCGTTGACAGTGCAATTTTGCAGGACTACCGTGTATCTGTAAGGTAAATAATGTTTCATCACTGGAAACACTGGGAGGGCGCTCATGCGTATGGGCTTACCGGCGCTTCTTGCCCTTACATTGGGTCTACTGCCCCACGTTGCGCACGCGGAGGATGAGACGCTCACCCTGCGTATCGGTGACGTCTATCCAGAAGGCCATTACATGGCCGAGGCGCTCATCAAGCCTTGGTTGTCAAAGGTGAAAGAGCGGCTCGGCGACCGGGTCTCGCTCGAATATTTTCCAGCTAGCCAACTGGGCAAGGGCCCGGAACTTCTGACGCTCACTAAATCCGGCGTCATCGATGTCGGGCTGGTCGTTCCTGCCTTTACTCCGGACAAGCTGCCACTGTCGGCAGTCGCCGAGTTGCCTGGCGCTTTCGAAAGAGGATGCCAAGGCACCAAAGCGTTCTGGAAGTTGGCAACCACGGGAATACTGATGGAGAACGAGTATGCTCCCGAAAATATAAAGGTGCTGCTAGCGCTGGTGTTGCCGCCATACCAGTTATTCATAGACGACCCAATTGAAGGTGTTTCGAGCTTCCAGGGTAAGAAGATCTATTCAACGGGTGGCGCAAAGGATCTGACGGTTCGTGCCCTCGGTGCGGTTCCAATGCGCATGCCCACACAGGAACTCTACGAATCGCTCACGCGCGGAACCATCGACGGCGGCCTGATGGCGTATGGTACCGCTCTAGCTTACAGGATACCCGGGCTTGTCAATTACGGCACTAAGGATGAGAATTTCGGTTCCGGTGTTGTGTCCTATGCAATCAGCATCGAGCGTTGGGAGGCGCTCCCTGAAGATGTTCGTACCGTATTAGAGGAAGTTGGCAATGAGGTAACGGCCGACGCTTGCGCTCAGATCGACCTGGGCGTGGAGAGCGATATGGCTGAACTGGCCGAAGAGGGGGTGCAACTCGTCTCCATTCCCGCATCGGATCGGGAGATGATTGATCAGGCGCTTGAGAGGATCTCGCAGGACTGGGCACGCGAACTTGACGCGCGAGGCAGGTCCGGTTCCGAAGTGCTGCAAGCTTTCCGGCATGAGCTCTCGGCGCTCGAGTAGATAACCGAGGAGGAGAGCACATGCGTCGATCCGCATTGATAGCATTCGCCATACCAGTTTCGCTTGCTTTGGCGAGCGTGGCTGCAGCGCAGGAAACGATCACTCTGCGCGTTGCGGACCACTATCCGCCCTCCTCAGCAACGCCGAAATACACGATCCAGTATTTCATGGACTACGTGAAGGATAAAGCTGGCGATAGGGTCGAGTTCGAGTACTATCCCGCAGAGCAGCTTGGCAAAGCTAAGGATATGCTCTCTTTGACCCAGCAGGGAGCAGTTGACATCAGCTTGGTGGTCCCGGCTTACGTTTCCGACAAGATGCCGCTTTCGGCAGTTGCCGAGCTGCCGGGAACCTACGCCACCTCTTGCCAAGGCGCGGAAGCCTACTGGAATATGGTGAAGGAAGGCATCCTTGCGGAGCAGGAGTTCGAGAAGAATGGTATCAAGCCATTATTGGCTTTCATGCTACCACCATATCAGATCCTGACACGCGAGCCCATCAATACGATTGACGATCTCTCCGGACTAAAGCTTCGCTCCGGCGGAACTGCCCAGGACATTACAATTAAGGCTCTGGGCGCGGTGCCGGTAAGAATGGGGGGCGTTGAGGTAAATGAAGCACTTACTCGCGGGACGCTGGACGGTGCTGTTTTCCCCTTGCAGGCGGCAATCGATTTTCGTCTGACCGAGACCCTAAAGGCGACCACGATTGGTCAGAACTTTGGCGGATTCGCGGCAACGTATTCCATATCGAATGAAAAATGGGATGCGCTGCCTGACGATCTGAAAGCCCTCTTCCACGAGGCCAGTGAAGCCGCAGTCCGCGACGCCTGCCAGCGGCTTGATGCCGATAACAGCGGTCCGGCGCTCGAACGCATGGCCGAGCAAAGTGTCAAAGCAAGCAAGTTGCCCGAAGACGTAGCGGCCGAAGTCGCGACGAGGCTTGCCGACGTGCATCGTAGTTGGGCTGACAGCCTGAACCAACGCGGTTTACCTGGAAGTGAGTTGCTAGATGCATTTCTAGCCGAACTCGACAATTAGCCCGACAAAGTTTTCAACGGAAAGCAAGGCTGCCGACACCCGCGACGGATGCGGCAGCACAGTAAGCAACAGCGAGGCGTTCATGGCGAGTTCCCTCATCGCATCGGCACTACCTGAAGACGATCTCGAGCAGGCGAGATCGCTTTTAGGCATGCCCATTCGCGTGGAGTTGTGGAACCATGAAGCAACACGCGATACGATCCGGCATTACGCTTGGGGGATTGGCGACGACAACCCGCTCTATTGCGAGCCTGACTATGCCGCAAAGAGTAGGTGGAAGGCGATCATCGCACCCCCCACGTTCTATTTTAGCGTGTTCGATGCCGTGGTAGCACCCGGCTTGCCTGACGTTCAGTGGTTCTATGCCGGATCCGACTGGGTATTCTACAAGCCGGCTTTCCGTGGTGATCAGTTTACCGTCAAGGCTGAATATACCGACGCACGTCGTGTGGGCGGCGAGAAGGTAAAGCGCATGCTCCTTCAAACCGGAACGGTTGAATATTTCAACCAGGGCGGCGAGAAGCTTGCCGAGGTACAGTCTCATTGCTTCCGCATACCGCGGCCAGGTGCGACGGGCGCGCTTTCCTATGAACCGCGCGCACCGCACGCTTATTCCCGCGCGGAGCTCGAAGAAATTCAGCAGGCAGTGCTAAATGAATACCGCCGCGGCGGCAACACCCTCTATTTTGAGGATGTCGCGGTGGGTGACGTAATGCCGGGCACTGTACGTGGGCCCATCACGCTGATGGACATGACGTGCTACTATGCGGGGGCAGTCGGTACATCCGGTTACAAATCCACCAAGCTGAAATGGAAATACAACCACTGGGCTCATCATGCCCCAGAAAAACTGCCCAATAACTATGATCCAAGCTACTACGCAGCTTCGGTGCTCCCGTCGATCGGGCATCAGGATGCCAAGATCGCTGTCAGCGAGATAGGCATGCCGGGCCCCTATGACAACGGTCCACAACGCATTGGCATGATCGCTACCTGCTTGACTAATTGGATGGGAGATGACGGCTTCTTGCGCGAGTATAGTGTTCGCTTGCACCTGCCAGTGATTTTTGGCGACACCACCTACACAAAAGGGGAAGTAACCGGCAAGCGTATGGAAGGCAGTAGGGGTCTAATCGAAGTGCGGGTATGGGCAGAAAACCAACTTGGTCAGAAGACTGCCTCCGGAACAGCCTTGATCGAATTGCCCACGCGGCTGAATATTTCCGCGCACGCGTAATCTGCTTTCATGAGCATTTTCCGAGGCAGACCTCATGGACCACGTGTACAAGCAAACTCCCCGTATGCTTAACCGCGAGGCGGATTAAGTAGATGCGGAATTTGCTGCTACTTGCCAATCGGTGGGCCAGCAGGGTTGAGGATCTGATGCTTCAACTTGCTGGGATCACCACATTGGTGATCATGCTGATCGTTGGCGCAGACGTGGGCATGCGTTATGTGCTCAACGCGCCATTTTCCTGGTCTTATGATCTGATAGGGATCTATCTGGTTCCAATAAGCTTCTTTTTCGCGTTATCAGCGACGTTTCGCCAAAATCATCACATTTCAGTTGACATCCTCTATCTACGCTTTCCCCAGTTTTTGCAAAAACTTGCCCGCTTAGGTGTTGCACTCATTTTCGGGCCGTTCGCTTTCTGGATCGTTTTGTTAGCGGTAGAGGATAGCCGTGAGAGATACCTGGCTGGCAATGCTATTTCAGGCACCATTTTGTGGCCTACATGGATACCCGCAGCAATTGTGGCCGTAGGTTTCTCGGCGCTCACGCTGCGCCTTCTGCTTGATGGAGCAGCGCTCATTGTGGCCTTCGTGCGAGGCACGACGGAGGTAGTTGGCGAATCGCCAGCGCGCGCGTCGGCATCTGTTAAGGCGGAGGACGAGCTCTGAACGCTACGATCGGACTTCTAGCACTCTTCGCCCTGCTGGCCCTGGGCATCCCGGTCGGCTTCGCCATGCTGATTTCCGGCGCCCTCGGGCTCTGGCTTGTGGGCGGTACGACACTTGTCGTCGGCTACCTTAGCACAACGCCGCTCGCAACAACATCGGCCTACGAACTCATTACGGTTCCGATGTTCATTCTGATGGCTGAACTTGTCATCCTCTCCGGCGTGGCCAACTCACTCTTCTCAGCCGCAGCCGTCTGGGTAGGCCGCATGCCGGGTGGGCTCGGGGTAGCCACAGCCCTTGCTGGAGCCGGATTCGGCGCCATCTGCGGGTCAAGCACGGCGTCCGCTGCAACGCTTTCGGCGACTAGCGTGCCTGCGATGCTGGAACGTAATTACCATCCGAAGATGGCAACGGGCGTCGTCGCGATTTCTGGTACATTGGCGATGCTAATACCGCCTTCGATCGCGCTGGTCCTTTATGCGATCATAGCCGATGAAGACATTGGAAAATTGCTTATCGCAGGTGTAATCCCCGGCATCGTAGTGATGCTCGCGATCGCCGCGACAGTGTATATTCTGGTACTCATTAATCCATCGCATGGGCCTGGCGGTCGCCGCTATAGCATGCGTGAGAAACTCGCCTCTTTGAAGGTTGCTGGACCAGTCGTCTTCCTTTTCATGCTGGTTACCGGAGTGATTTATTTTGGTATTGCAACCCCCACGGAGGCTTCAGCTCTCGGGGCGACCGGGGCGATGCTCCTGACCATTTGGCAGCGCAAGCTCACATGGAGGACGCTGATCCGCGCATTAATGGCGAGTGCTGCCACCTCCTGCATGATCTTCATGATCATCATGGGCGCGAAATTCTTCGGCTATTTCTTCACCCTTACCCGCATCACCCAGAATACGATTGTCTATATAGATCAGCTTGGGCTGGCGCCTGTTACCGTGTTGATCATAGTGCTAGCCATCTATTTCGTGCTTGGCTGCATAATGGACCAGGCTGCGATCCTGATCCTTACCGTGCCCATTGTCCTGCCGGTGATGGTTGCGCTTGGCTATGATCCGATCTGGTTCGGTGTCATCGTTATTATTATGGCAGAGATCGGGCTTGTGACCCCGCCCCTTGGGCTAAACGCCTTCGTGGTGTCAAAATATACGCGAAGACCGCTTGAGGAGGTATTTTCCGGCCTTTGGCCGCACATCTTCGCACATCTCCTGGTGGTGGCCTTGTTGTGCATTTTTCCACAGTTCGTTCTCTGGCTGCCGGAGCAGATGCGTTAAACACCTAACACTCCAGCTTCGCCCGAAATCGTGGAGTGACATCTCTTTGGGAGTGGCGGCATTTCAAATTCAAACAGAATGGAACAGGAGAAGCATATGTCCGCCGAGGCAATGGCTTCAGACGCGGCCGAACCGCCACAAACCGGCTATTGGACGAACTACACCAATACTGGCAGTCGCGTCATCTTGTGGCCGGATGCTATTGAAGCCATCCCTGAAGAAATTGCAAAACTGGGATGCTGCAGGCTGATGGTGCTGTGTGGGCGCAGCACTCGCCGTTCGCGCCTCTTTCAGCGGATTGTCGATAGTCTTGGCAAAACGGTTGTGGCTCTTGTTGATGATGTAAAAGCCCATACTCCTCGCGAAATGGTCATGAGGACGGCCGCGCTGGCGCAAGAAAAAGGCTGTGACGGCTTCCTTGCAATCGGCGGCGGCTCTGCCTCGGACACCGCCAAGGCTATCTCCATTGTTCTTGCGGAGGGTGGCGATATTGCCGATCACGCGTCACGCTTCGTTCCCCCGGACCAGTTTTATCCCAAGGAATTGCATGAGCCGAAGCTGCCTGTCATTTCGGTTCCAACAACTGCCTCTGCGGCGGAGGTGACGCCTGGCCTTGGCGTGCGCGGCGACGACGGCAAGAAAATGTTGTTCTGGGATGTCAAAGTCGCCTCTCGCCTGATCGTGCTTGATCCGCGCGCCAATACAGAAATCCCCGCCGATCTCATGGCGCAAACGGCGATGAACGCTTTTGCCCATTGTGTGGAGGGCCTTTATTCACGGCTTAGAAACCCCATCTCCGAAGCTTTGGCGCTTCAGGGTATCCGCGTACTTCATCGCGCTATTCCTGCCATGGTGGAAAATCCCGACGATGAGGAATACCGCGGGGGTGTTCTGGCGGGAGCCCATCTTTCTGGCATGGTCATCTCCAATGCCCGTGTTGGCGTCCATCACGCCCTGTGCCACAGCCTGGGTGGATATGGTGGCCTAGGACACGGCGAAGCAAACTCAATCATGTTGCCCTTCGCCATGGCCTACAATCTTGATACTGCGGCATCCGAACTCGCGCAGATTGCGGAGGCAATGGGTATTTCCAGAGCTGGTAGTACTAAACATGAAGCGGCGGAGGCGGCCATTGAGGCAGTGCGGGAGTTGCAGCGCAAGGCAAGAGTCCCAATGCGCCTGCGCGAGACCAGCCTTGATCGCGCGAAGCTGCCGCAAATCGCTCAGCATACGCTTCTGGACCGAGGCATCTTCTTCAATCCGCGACGGACCGAGAATGCCGATGAGTTGCTGAACGTGCTTGAGGAGGCCTGGTAGTCTCCAGCGGGTTGCGGATGAGTCGCATGGCGGTCACCAAAACTGCTGAATATCGCTCTCCGTCAGACTTAAAGCTTGCGTGAACAAGGAGTCCGTAAGGTTGAATCTGCGATGCGCTAAGCCGGACTCTGCGAAAGGGGATCATTGCACCACCATTATCAACTGCGCAGATCTCCCTCACCTGCTGGGGGATGGCATGACGGATGCACCTTCCGAGTTCGAGCCGCCTCACGTGGGAGTTACGAATGAAGTCGCTTGATTCGGCCATGCGGGTCCTAACCTCCTTAATGGAGGAGCAACAAAACTTCGGTGTCAGCGAGCTCGCGGGTCGGCTTGGATTGCCGAAAAGCCAGGTGTCGAAGGTCCTGGCTACTCTGCGTCGGCACGGGCTAGTACAGCAGGACCCGGTGACGCGTCGCTATTCGGTAGGATTACGCGCCTATGCGCTCGGCTCCCGCTTCATTACCTACGATCGGCTATCTCGTGAGTCCCTTCCGATAATCCGCTCCCTGGTAGAGGAGACCGGTCACAGTGCACGCTTAAGCGTGCGTGACGGGGATGAGGCAATCTATCTGATCGGGGTCGAAGGCCCACACTTCATCGATACCGGCTGGCATGCTGGAACTTGGTTGCCGTGGCATGCAACTTCGGCTGGACGCATATTACTGGCCTTCATGGAGGAGGAGGAAGTTGAACGCATTATTGCGGCAAAAGGGATGGCGCCAGTCACGAGTTACAGCGTCTCAAGCCATTCCCGGTTAAAAACCGTGCTCGCACGAGCGCGGAAGCGCGGCTACGATGTTCAACGAAACGAGACCACAATCGGGTTGGGGACAATAGCAGTGCCGATATTTGGCGAACAACAACGCGTGGTCGGCGCGCTAAGTCTGGTCTTTCCGGAGACAGTAGTAGATGCCGGTGAGGAACCAGAATTGGCGAGTATATTGCACGGGCGCGCCCGGGTCCTTTCAATGCGAATGGGTAGCGTCGTCTACCCTGTGGGACAGGGTTAGGCAGTCGAAAACGATACCTGCCGCTTGCAATAGGCTGCGCATCTCCAGAGCGGTTCAGCTGGACCGGGTACGGTTGCTCAGTTTTGTGATTCAAGTTTTGTGATTCATATGTGACCACCCGGTTAGCAATATTCTTGTGGAGCTTCTGTTCGCCGCTTTCATATGCTCGCGCCTTTTGAGGGGCGCTTTCCGCTGGTCGGATAGAACTCTGCGAACGAAGCTCCAGAGCAACGGCCGTTCAACGCGACGCGTGGCGGTCTTCTTGAGAGATTATGATGGCGGTGGGTTCCTCAAGGGCCGAAAGATGCCTGATCGAGCGCCTTAATGCGCTCCAGCCCTTCAGGGGTCAGTTCGCCGGCATGTCGCGGGCGACGCCCAACAGGCGCGGATCTTTCCTTGCACATCCAGAAAGCGGGTTTCTCCCGCGCCGGATCACAAACTCGAACAAGTTTCATTTCCCGTTCCCATCCTGTTTTTCAATAGGTTGCACGCCCTCCGGACAGGTCGAAGACGGCACCGGTGGTAAAGCTGTTTTCCTCACTGACAAGCCAGGCGATCATGGCCGCCACCTCGTCGGTTTTCAGGAACCGGCCGCGAGGGATACGCGAAAGCATGTAGTCGATATGAGATTGCGACATCTGGTCAAAGATGCGGGTGCGTGCCGCGGCAGGGGTCACGCAGTTGACGGAGATGTTCTTGTCGGCGTTCTCTTTGCCAAGCGATTTGGTTAGGGCGATGACGCCGGCCTTGGAAGCGGAGTAGGCGGCGGCGTTCGGGTTGCCTTCCTTGCCGGCGATCGAAGCCACATTGACGATGCGCCCGTAGTTGCGGGCTACCATGGCAGGCAAGATCGCCTTGCAGCAGTGGAAGACACCGTTGAGATTGATATCTACAATCCTCCGCCACTCCTCCACCGGGTATTCCACGACCGTAGCGTTCATGCCTGCTATGCCAGCATTCGCGACGAGAATGTCGATGCGGCCAAGAACGTCCTCTGTCGCACGGGCGGCGCTTTCGACCCGACCAAAATCGACCTGGTCCACTACTTGAAAAACAGTGCCTTCGCCGAGTTCGCCGGCGGTTCGCTCAACCAGTTCCGCATCCGCGTCCCAAAGGGATACGCGCGCACCGGAAGCGATCAACCGTTCGGCGATCGCGCGTCCAATTCCTTGCGCGCCGCCAGTCACGACGGCCATCCGGCCCTCCAGATCGATCTGGTTCATCTTTCGCCCTTCCTTACTATTTTACCGGCAGGAGCCCTGCGGCCGTGCGCAAATCGGGATCGCGAATATCCACTTCCTCACCTGCATATCGACGGCCTGCATCGGAACAGAGATAAGCCAATGCGCGAGCTGGTTCCGAAGGGTCGGCCAGGCTTGCGCGTGGAAGCCGGCTGACAGGGTTGATGCCGGATTCACGTATTTTTTCCTGCATGCCGGTATCTACAACCCCCGGGGAAAAGCCCACGGCAACGATTCCATCTGCACCATATTCGAGATGGATCGAACGGGTGAGCATCGCAAGACCGGCTTTTGACGCGCAATAGGCCGACCAGCCCTCGAGCGGATGGAAGGCGGCTCCGCTGGAAAGGTTGACGATCGTACCTTTGCCGGCCTGCAGCATGACCGGCAGAGTCGCGCGCACGGCGTGATAAGCTCCCACGAGGTTGACCTTTATCGCGCGCATCCATGCATGCGGATCCGTATCGACGATCCGCCCTATGGGGTCGATGACGGCAGCATTGTTGATAAGCCCGTCGATCCGGCCAAAACGCTCGCGGACCTGCGAAACCATGGATTCGACAGAGGCAAGATCTGATACGTCGCATTCGACGGCAACTGCGCTGCCGCCAGTTGCCGCGATCGCGTCAGCGGCGCTTCGTGCGCCCTCGATCGAGCGAGCGGTGACGGCGATGTGCGCGCCCTGCAGTGCCAGTTGCTCTGCAGTTCTTGCACCGATGCCGCGCGCCGAACCGGTGATGACTATGATTTTTCCATCAAGGTTGGACATTCAACTTCCTCTACGCTCGCCGTGCTCACGCCGCCATCGCTTCGCGCGTATTGCGTTCGATATTTCGCACGTGTTTCTTCCATGGCTGCTCCCAGGCGGTCCCGATCACGCGCGGCCACGCTTCGACAATAGCATTGTGATCGCACGCGCTTTGCTGGATAACGCCCGGCTTTTGCGTCGTAACGCGGCGTGTAAAGCGACCCGGCTATCTCGCGCGAGCACCATCGCCTCTGATGGGATCATGGTGGCGGCCCATTCAGTGTAATTCCCATCAATTAGCATGGGAGCCTGACAAAGCATCTCCATATCGTTGGGCGTCGAACTCGAACCGGGTAAGCCGGGGATGGCCTCATGCTCCGAGCGGACGTCGCAGATTCATCATCATCCATGAATGACGCGCCGGCGGAAGTGCATTTCGGCAGCAGCGCTGAGGATTTGGGCGTGTTGGCTTCCAGCGTCATCCTTTAAAGATGCAGGACCTGGGCGCAGAGGTGAGTAACGACAAACCCAAATCTGAGGCGGAGCCGATAGCTTTGCCGATCTAAAGTGTCCTGTTCCCTTTCGAACTTCCTTCCAGCGCGTCGCAAGCCGGGATAATCATTTCTCCAAGGTCCTGTTAAGGCCATAAAGGGTCGTGGAATGATCGACCACGGGAGGATAACCATGAATGCTGAAGCCTCCGCCGCAGCCAAGACAGCCCTCACGGGCCCAATAAGCGCATCGAATCGGCGCCGCAATCCCGGCACTGCGTTGCGCCTGGAGATGTTCAAAGGACATCCGGCCAATCGCCGCGCGGCCGAGCGGCGGGTCGCGATACTGACGACAGGGCGTTCGGTGAAGAAAGAGTGGCAGGCGGCGTGGCTTGTCAACGCCGTGCGCTGCATCGATCTGACGACACTCGCCGGGGACGACACCGCCGCCCGCGTTGCACGCCTTTGTGCCAAGGCACGTCAGCCGCTAGCGCCCCACATCGTTGAAGGGCTCGGAATTGAAAACATGGGGCTGACCACTGGCGCCGTCTGCGTCTATCCGACGATGGTAGCCCACGCGGCAAAGGCGCTTGCGGGCACGGCCATTTCGGTCGCTTCCGTCGCCACGGGCTTTCCGACCGGGCTGATGCCGCTCAGGCTCAGATTGGAGGAAGTCCGCTACGCGGTTGAGGAAGGCGCCGATGAGATCGACATCGTGATTACGCGCGAGCATGTGCTGAACGGCAATTGGAGCGCGCTCTACGATGAGCTGTGCGCCATGCGCGAAGCCTGCGGCGGGGCGCATATGAAGGCGATCCTTGCCACGGGCGACCTGCAAACGCTGCGCAATGTCTACGCTGCTTCCATGGTGGCCATGCAGGCCGGTGCCGATTTCATCAAGACCTCGACGGGAAAGGAGGGCGTGAATGCCACACTTCCTGTCGGCCTTATCATGGTGCGCGCTCTGCGCGATTATCACGAGGAGACAGGCGGTCGCGTCGGCTTCAAGCCGGCTGGCGGCATGCGTTCATCAAAGGATGCGCTCAACTGGCAGTTCCTGATGATGGAGGAGATGGGGCGCGAATGGCTGGAGCCCGACCTCTTCCGTCTCGGCGCCTCCTCCATGCTGGGCGATATCGAGCGCCAGCTCGAACATTTCGTGACGGGCCGCTACGCGGCTTCCTCGCGCCATGCAATCGCGTAAGGAAATGACGATGAACGCGTTCATGAAGATACTTGAAACCCTGGATTATGGGCCTGCGCCTGAGGATTCCAGCATCGTGGAAACCTGGTTGAAAAAGCACGGGAAGGGCTTCGGCCATTTTATCGGCGGCGCGTTCACCAAGCCCGGTAAGAGCTTCGCGGTGATCAATCCGGCGACGGGCGAGGAGATCGCCCGTGTAACGCAAGGCACGAAGTCCGACGTGGATGCGGCGGTCAGGGCTGCGCGCATCGCGCAGCCTGAATGGGGAAGCCTGTCCGGACACGAGCGCGCAAAGCATCTTTATGCACTAGCCAGGCACGTTCAGCAGCGCAGCCGCTTCCTTGCCGTTCTGGAGACAATAGGCAACGGCAAGCCAATCCGCGAAAGCCGCGACATCGACATTCCGCTCGTGGCGCGCCACTTCTACCATCATGCTGGCTGGGCGGAGATCCTGGAAGACGAGTTCCCCGGCTCCAACCCCCATGGCGTGTGCGGGCAGGTGATTCCGTGGAACTTTCCGCTGCTGATGCTCGCCTGGAAGGTTGCCCCCGCCCTGGCCGCCGGCAATACAGTGGTTCTGAAGCCAGCAGAGTACACCCCGCTCACGGCCCTCGCCTTCGCCGAGATTGCAAGGGAGACGGGGCTGCCCCCAGGGGTGCTCAATATCGTCACCGGCGACGGTGAAACGGGTGCGGCCCTCGTTGCCCATGAAGGGATAGACAAGGTGGCCTTCACCGGCTCCACCGAGGTTGGCCGCATCATCCGCCGCCAGACGGCGGGAAGCGGCAAGGCATTGACGCTGGAGCTGGGCGGCAAGTCGCCCTTCATCGTCTTCGCCGATGCCGATCTGGACGCGGCTGCCGAAGGTGTGGTGGATTCAATCTGGTTCAATCAGGGCGAGGTCTGCTGCGCGGGTTCGCGCGTCCTAGTGGCCGAATCGGTTGCGGCTCGTTTCGAGGAACTGCTGCGACGTCGCCTGACAAAGCTCAGAACGGGTGATCCGCTTCAAAAATCGACCGATGTGGGTGCAATCGTTCATCCGATTCAACTCGAACGCATTCGCAAGCTCGTAGAAGAAGGAGTGAAGGAAGGCGCTGTGCTTCACCAGGCGCCATGTCCCGACGGCTGTTTCTTTCCGCCGACTCTCGTGACCAATGTGCATCCCGCCTCCATCCTGTGCAGCGAGGAAATTTTCGGTCCGGTCGTGACGCTGACGCCGTTCCGGACGCCAGCCGATGCTGTCGCTCTCGCCAACAATACGCGCTACGGCCTTGCCGCCTCCGTCTGGTCGGAAAATATCAGCCTGGCGACTGACATCGCTGCGAAGGTGAAGGCAGGGGTGGTCTGGATAAACTGCGCAAATATCTTCGATGCCGGGGCGGGCTTCGGTGGCTACCGCGAAAGCGGTTTCGGGCGTGAAGGCGGTCGCGAGGGCATGGCCGCTTATCTGAAGGTTCCAGCTCCCGCGGCAAAGAAAACCGAAGAGGCTCTGCCCGCTCTCGATCCTACTCCTTCCGAACCAATCGCAGGCGGCTCCATAGATCGCACCGCAAAACTTTACGTCGGCGGCAAGCAGACACGCCCCGAGAGCGGCTATTGCTATACGGTTGCGGGAGCAAACGGGCCGGTGGGCCTTACCGGATTCGGCAACCGGAAGGACATACGCAACGCGGTGGAAGCCGCTCACAAGGCCGCTGATTGGGGGGTGCAGACTGGCCACAACCGGGCGCAGGTGCTTTATTACCTTGCTGAAAATCTGTCGGCGCGGGCCAGCGAGTTTGAGCAGCGCCTGAAAAGTTTTGGCCAATCGGCAGCTAGCGCGCGGCTGGAAGTCGAGACGGCAATGCACCGCATCTTCTGGTATGCGGCCCAGGCCGACAAGTATGACGGCGCGGTGCATGCCACCAAATCGTCCCATGTGACCCTGGCCATGAACGAGCCGATCGGAGTCATTGGCATCGCCTGTCCGGCCGGCTTTCCACTCCTGGGTTTTGTTTCTCTGGTGCTGCCGGCTATTGCCATGGGTAACCGGGTGGTGGCCGTGCCATCGCAAACCCATCCCCTGGCAGCCACGGACCTTTACCAGGTGATCGACACGTCGGACGTACCGGGCGGGGTAGTCAATATCGTTACAGGTGCGCGTGAGGCGCTTGTAAAGACACTGTCCGAGCACGACGGCGTGGACGCACTTTGGTATTTCGGCACGAAAGAGGGTGCGCGCGTGGTGGAGGAAGCTTCCGCCGGAAATCTCAAACAAACCTGGACTGAGGATGGCGCCGCACGGAACTGGGCCGCTACCGAAGGACAGGGCAGGTTGTTTCTTGCACGCGCTACGCAGGTCAAGAATATCTGGTTACCTTACGGTGAGTAGCGGGAGCCCTCAGCGAGGCCTGGAACTGACCGAGGGATACAACTATCAGCGGAATTCTGAGCGCCCGCATCCAAGGCCTCTCAGCCGTCAGGGCGGTTCGGTTTGCCTTAATCCGAGCAAGTAGCGGGCCATCCATGATTTCTATTCCTCAGCATGGGCGTGAACCGATGCTGGCCCGCAGCATAAATCAAACCGAAGAGCCTATTAGTCGCGCAGGTGCTACTTGGCGCTGCTGCCCTCTCTGAAGATGTAGGGCTTCAGCGGGGGCTGTAACATTTCCACGAAGGACGGAGCTTCCCGTGAAGCCACAGTTCAACAAGCCAAGCCCACCCGCGTACAAACCCGACCCGAGGCTGGATACGTTTCGAAAGAGGAACGGCGACCACCTCGCAAAGATGCAAAAGGGGACACAAGCCCTTCGCAGGAACGAAGCGCAACCGGCTCAAACCGCCGATGTCCCATCACCACCCCCGGTGCCCTACGAGGCATTGACGCGGGTAGCGCCATCGATCGGCAATATCGGTTCTCAGATTGGCAAGGGATTGCAGTCGAATTCCTTTGCTGGAAGAGTCCTGTGCTTAAGTGCGCTTCTGGCGCTGACAAGTCAAACCTCTGCGGCACCGTTGATGACGAGCAGCGAACCAGAAGAGTGGGTGCCCCCAGAGGACCCAGCGACGGACAATATCGCCCTTTTTAAGGAGTATGTTTTTTCAGGAAACGCTGCACACTTCTACAAAATGGAAAAACAATCCGAGCTGCGGACCGCCTTAAAGCCTACAGTGCTCCAGGGCTCGCGCTTCCCATCAGCTTTAAAACAGGAAATCAAGCCACCCATAATAGAAGATGGCGCTCTATCGAATATTGCGGGCATGCGGTTCCCTGATCTCCTGCAAAGCGACTACATACGCTCCCAGACAAAAGCCTGGAACTTTTCGCCTTCTGAGGTTGAAACACTTCTTGGTGACGTCCTGCAAAGCAACGGGATCAGCACAGCCTTTACCTTCGGCTCGGAAGAAAACGCCATCGCCTCGGTTGTCTTAGGCAGAACCGGCCAAGCATATGGCGAAAAGGACCTTGACCAAATCCAGAAGGAGTTCAAGCAGCTCGTTCTCGACTGGCACAGTGGGGCTAGCAGGGGCAAGGACCCCTGTCACGACGCTGCCAAGAACATCGCGATCGCCAAGGGGTTAGGTCCAGACGCAACGGGCTTTATCACCGACATGGCCACGTTGCTGCGTGCCAAATATCTGGGCGCACCGGGCCCCGGTGAAAGCAGAATCATCCTGTCCGATGAGCCGGAAACTACTCGCTCGGCGCCATCGCGGGAAGCCATCGACGCCCTTGAGCGGGAGGTGGTGGACCGCGAATTGAAACCGGTCGAGGCACGAACGCTGGACGAAATCATCGACAAGCTATCACGCAGACTTGAGTTGGATCCGCTTGCTCAGGTCCTGAAAGACGTGGAAGGGTTCACCATCAAGGACGTCGCCGATAGTCACGCAATAAGGGCGCGGTATCGTGACCTGGACAAGGCTACCCTCCGGTCACGCGTTAAACTCTGGGCCGACGAAAAAGGCATCGACACAAGCTTCCCGATGGGATCGGCAGTCCATGCCATGGCAACCGTCGTCAAACGGATTACGGGGGAGGAGTTTCCCTTAGAGCAATGGAACGACGTCATTGAGACGTTCCAAAAGCTCGAGGAACGAATGCCGCTGGAGGAGGCATTGCTCCGCGCAGCCTGTATCCTCGAACTTGAGAAGGGATGGCCCGAGCTTGCACCGGACGATCCGACAGCCGTGAAGAAGGAGCGAATTCAGGCGCTGATGGACCTGCGACAGCTGGAGGTCGGTTTCCGTACAGGGCCGTTCAACGAAACCTTGAGGACTTGCCCCGCCCACAGTTCAAAGAAGCGTGCAGTCGGTTGCCACAGCAGCGCGAGGATAAACAGCGGCCCAAGGGACACCAGTATGGCTATCGCCACCTTGGCAATAACTAGGAACAATGCCCCCGTTGCAACGACGCCTCATTTCTTCCAGGTCCCGCAGGCTCAGACTGTAGGCCAGGTACCAGCGCACGCAAAGCAGGATGACTGACTGGTCAAACTGGCGGCCCTTGAACATTCAATCCTCCGAAAGATCAGAAGCTCTCCTTGCCACAAAAACGGTATTCAAAACGTTGCAACACAACCATCGAGAGGAGCAATCCCGTCGAATTTCTTTTTGCCGATTGGCTCGGCACTCCGCATGGTTCTGGCTAGCCTTCCTTGGTCTCGTCGTTGCGCTCACCGCCTTTGACCTGGGCATCCTCCGCAAGGAGGATCGCGAGATGGGAATTGCGGAGAGCCTGAAGCTATCCGCCTTCTACATTTGTATTGCGTTGCTGTTTGGCACGTGGGTTTGGTATGCCCGCGGACCCGAGCCGGGAATGCAGTATTTTACAGGCTTCTTCATCGAGAAGGCGCTGTCGATTGACAACGTATTCGTGATCAGCCTCATATTCTCCTATTTCGCCATTCCCTCGAAATACCAGTCTGACCTCTAGCTTTCCTGCGGTTAATTGACCTCATCGATGCTACGCTCGTGGTGACTATGCCTTATAGCAGCGACATCTGGTTAGCAGCGACATCTGGTATTTTGCGTTGTCGCAGCGATATCTCGAGAGTTCCAGTCGGAACTATCAATGAGCAGCGCCGTCAGTGCGGCATTTCCAACCTGAACCGCGCCGCCACAAGGGTTCTTTTTATAAGCGATCGCGCCAAGGTGGACTAATTTCGTATAATCGTATACGATTACCGTGTTAGCAGGGCGGCTCGCGCATGACACAACCAGTACTCGAAGTTCAGAACCTGCGGGTTTCGATAGGACGCACCACGATCGTCGATGGAGTATCTTTCTCGCTTAGCGAGCGCGAGGTTGTAGGGATTGTCGGTGAATCGGGCAGCGGGAAAAGTGTTTCATCGCTTGCGCTTATGCGTCTCTTGCCACGCCATGCGATGATCGAGGCGGACAAACTGACCCTCATGGGCGAGAACCTGCTTGCAGCAAGTGAGCGACGCTACGAGCAGCTCCGCGGCGCGGTGATGTCAATGATATTTCAGGAGCCTATGACAGCGCTCAATCCGGTACTTACCGTCGGGGAGCAGGTTATCGAGACGGTCCGTAGGCATCAGGGCATGAGCAGGAGCCAAGCGCGCCGGTACGCCATCGATATCCTGGCGCGGGTGGGAATTCCAGCACCGTCGCAGCGCGTCGACGATTATCCACATCAGTTGTCGGGCGGGATGCGCCAGCGTGCGATGATTGCAATTGCGCTCGCCTGCAATCCGCGCGTTCTGATAGCAGACGAGCCAACCACCGCGCTGGACGTGACGATTCAGGCCCAGATCCTTGAACTCCTCCAGGACCTGCAGGAAGAGTATCGCATGGGTACTATCATGATCAGCCATGATCTCGGCGTGGTCTCTTCGTTCACCGACCGGGTTCTAATCATGTATGCCGGCAAGGTAGTGGAGGATGCGGCAGCGGAAGAGATGTTTGAGCGGCCCCGCCATCCCTACACAGAAGGCCTGTTGGCGAGCATTCCCTCAAGCGAAGAGGACGTAGAGCGACTTTACGCAATTCCCGGCACTGTGCCGCCGCCCTTTGATCTGCCGCCGGGGTGCCGCTTTGAGCCGCGCTGCCGTCATGCCCGCCCACCTTGCAGCGAGGCACAACCATCCTTGATGGAATGTGCCCCGGATCACCGGGCGGCGTGCATCCGAAATACTGGCTACCGCTTCGAAGGGAGACAATGACAGAAGCAAGACCCCTGCTGCGCGTAGACGCACTGCGTAAGGAATTCACCGTCAGTTCCGGCTTGTTCGCAAAGCCCCGCACAATACGTGCGGTGAGTGACGTTTCGTTCTCCATAATCGCGGGCGAGACGCTCGGCCTTGTCGGCGAAAGCGGCTGCGGCAAGACGACCGTCGGCCGGCTGATTCTCAATCTGATAGAACCCACGGCCGGGCTTGTCGAGTTTGATGGGACTGACCTCCGTGCACTCGACGCGAGTCAGATGCGCGCTATGCGGCGGGATCTGCAGATCGTCTTTCAGGATCCGCTTGGCGCGCTCAATCCCCGGATGACTGTCGGGGAGTTGATCATGGAGCCGCTCGTCATTCACGGTGTGGGAGACAATGTGGACCGCCAGCAGAGATTGGGAAAGCTATTGTCGCTGGTAGGACTAGCCAGCTACCATGCTGGCCGTTTCCCACACGAGTTCTCAGGGGGCCAGCGGCAGCGCATTTGCATTGCGCGCGCGCTTGCCCTGAACCCGCGATTCATAGTGTGTGACGAAGCAGCATCCGCGCTTGACGTGTCGATACAGGCTCAGACCCTGAACCTGCTCCAGGATCTCAAGGCCGAGCTTGGGCTGACCTATCTCTTCATTAGCCATGATCTCGGTGTGATCCGACATATCTCGGACAGGGTGATCGTGATGTATCTCGGCCGGGTAATGGAAAGCGGTACGAAACACCAGATATTCCGTTCCACCGCCCACCCCTACACGCGCGCACTTTTGGGTGCTGTGCCGTCGCGCAAACATGGCAAGATGCGCTTCAACGCCTTGAAGGGCGAGCTGCCAAATCCGGCTAATCCGCCTGAAGGGTGTCGCTTTAACACGCGTTGCCCGATGGTGAGGGATATCTGCCGGACTGCGCCTCCGCCATTGATGAAGCTGGAGGACGGCCACGAAGCTGCCTGCCACTTCGCCGGACAGATCTGAGTATTACGGCCGTCAGCGTTCCTAGAGTCTTTCATGTTTTGACGGAAGCGTATCCGGCGTTTGCGAGGTAGTTTGCGCATTCGCCGGGTTCGATGGTTGAGACGAGGTGCCCGATGTGACGCCATGTGTCCTCGACGGTTCGTTTCTGGGCATGGCGCATCCAGTGCTTGATCTTGGCAAAGGCCTGTTCGATCGGGTTGAGGTCTGGTGAATAGGGCGGCAGGAACCAGAGCCTGGCGCCGGCCGCCCGGATTGAAGCGCTAACGGTAGCCGACTTGTGGGAACCCAAATTGTCCATAACGACGATGTCGCCGGGTTTGAGGACCGGCACGAGCTGCTGCTCAACATAGGCCCGGAAGCGCAGCGCAGCGCGCCCCACGAAGGTCAGCGTGCGTCCAGTGACCGTGCGGGGCAAAGCCGCGCAGGCGCTTGCCGCTGTCATAAGATGCTGGCCTCCCCTCCAGCCAACATCTTGAAACACAAAAAGGACCCCGATGGGAATCCCAACCGATTCAGACAAAGAATGAATTGCTCTAGCTGTGGAGCCTCAAGAGGTTGTCCCCGGACCGAGGCGGGTGATAGGCGTTTTGGATTTCAAACTGCCATGCGGGCGATGCCAATTGTAGCGGTGCAGCCAAACGGGCAACTCGGCAGCTCGATGCGCCGAGGTTGGGTAGGCGACGGCATAGGCCCATTCCCTGATCGCGGTCCGGATGAACCGTTCGGCCTTGCCATTGGACTTTGGCGTGTACGGCCTTGTGCGGATGTGCTTGAGCCCGAGATCGCGGCAGGCTCTGCCGAAGGCCCGGGACCTGTAGCAGGATCCGTTGTCGGTCATGACGCGGCTGGCGGTGATGCCAAGGCTTGCGTAGTAGGCAATCGCCGCCTGGAGGAAGGCAACGGCACTCTCCTTCTTCTCGTCCGGCATGATCTGCGAGAAGGCGACACGCGAGGCATCGTCGATGCAAACGTGGACGAACTCCCAGCCGACGCCGCGGCTGTTGGAGTGGCCGGTGCGATCGCCGGTGATGCGGTGTCCGACGCGGTCGAAGCGACCGAGTTCTTGATGTCGATGTGGATCATGTCGCCCGGATCGTCGTGCTCGTAGCGACGCACCGGTTCGGCAGGCTTGAGGTCCTTCAGCCGCGACAATTTCGCCCGCGCCAGCACCCGGCTCACTGCCGCCGGCGAGACGGCAACCACACGTGCAATGTGCTTGGCCGTGAAGCGCTGGCGTCGCAACGCAATGATCCGATCGGCCACGGCCTTGCCAGTCGCGTTCGGGCAGCGTCTCGGCCGCGACGAGCGGTCGGCCATGCCGGCCCGCCCTTCGGCCTCGTAGCGCTCCACCCACCGCTTCACAACCTTCGCCGTCACTGCGAATTTCAACGCTGCCTGGGCTTGGGAGAGGGAGCCTTTCATGACCGCCAGCGCCATTTCCTCTCGACGCAGCGGCGTGAGACGGGCGTTCTTATGGATGTTCATTCGGACCCTCCGGTGAATCTGAAGTGTGGTAACTCCAGTCTCCACGGTCAGGTCCGAATGGACAACCTCCTGAAAGCTCACAGCTAGACCGTGAGGCGGTTTCGGCCGGCATCATGGTCTAGCAATTGATTTTATAGAATTTATACGACGCTGATTCCACCTGGCTGCAACATGTTAGAGCGCCGGCGTTTTGTAAAGAAGCTTGCCACCGACTCGAATCTCGGTGTCAACGAGGTAGGAAGCGATACCGGAAACATTGACCTCCATGCCGAGGCCGGGCGCCTCCGGTGCGCAGATATACCCGTTTCCATCACGCTGGATCTGATTTGTGGTAATCGCGACAGCCAACGGCTTGAGGGCTGCCGGATACTCGCAGATGCGGCTATCGGCAAGACCCGCGAAAGGTTGCATCGAGGCGGATAGAGCAAGATGCGATGTAAACGTGTGGTTCACATAAGTAGCGCCCTGCGCGACGGCCAGATCAGCCACCCTCTTGGCCGGCCCGATGCCACCGATCCGGCCACAGTCGATCTGGACGAAGCCGATATTGGCATATTCGAGGAGGTGAGCAGCCATATGGAAATTGTGTGCCGCCTCGCCACCTGCCATGCGCACCTTGGCTCCCTTTTCGGAAAGCGCGCGATAAGCAGCGAGGGCGCCGGCATGGAACGGCTCTTCCAGCCATAACACGCTTGCCTCATCCAGAGAGGGAAGACGTTCCCCGGCAGCGGCGATATTATCGCCAAAGATCTGGCCGACATCGACCATTAGGTCAGCTTCGCGGCCAAGCCCCTCCCGCGCAGCGGCGAACTGGTCGGCATCGCTGCGGGCGTCACCGCGGCCAATCGGTCCCCAACCGAATTTGGCGGCAGAGAAGCCGTCTTTCACAGCTCGCCTCGCACGCTCCAGGGTCGTTTGCGGCGTATCGCCGAAGAGAAGGGATGCGTAAGGCGTTTTGGCGCACGAATGATCATAGCCAAGAATGTGCCAGACCGGTTCGCCGAGCTTGCGGCCCAGAAGGTCCCATAGCGCCATCTCAATACCCGAAAGAATATGTGGCGCTTGCAGGAGGTCCATAGAGTTATACCCGACCAATGCGCTGATACGCGCGATGTCGGCGGGGTCGTTCAATTTCTGGCCGATGACGGACTCACCGACCGGACGGCATACCCCGTGCGACTTTGGACAAACGAAGGCGGCTATGGAAGGCAGCGGCGCTGCTTCGCATTCGCCCCAGCCTACGAACCCACCGGCGCTGACGCGTACCAGCAGGGCATCCTGGCTACCGTCGGCTTCGTCGGTGACCTCCGGCATTGACAGGTAAAAAAGATCAACATCCTCAATCTTCATGCTGCGTTCCGTTTATAATCGACGATAGACGATACCTTGCGGCTCGAATGCCTTGATGTCGTCCAGCGGAAACATCGGGCGTGCGCAAATGGTGTGCCCCAGACGGGGAATGTCGGCTGAGGTTGCGCCGGCGACGTCGATGTTGAAGTTCTTCTCCACCCATTGGTCGTACATATGGTACTCGGTGTGTGGGGATTTCACGACGATCAGGTCGAAATCGACGGGGTCGAGGCCGTTTGCATAATACATGGCGCGGTCGAACAGGCTTACCGAACGCGACATCACTACGATCGTAAAGTTTTCGAACTCGAGCACAGCGGTTGGACCCGCATCAAGCGGAATTTTCATTGTTTCGAGACTGGCACGACCGTCTGACAGGAGCTTGACCTTAACGCGGATGTCTAATGGCTGGAACCGTAGCGGATCCATCGCACCACCAAGCTTCACGTCGACAATCGCGCCGACACCGGCCCGATGGGCTGTCGCGGCCACCGCGGGATCAACGATCTGCAGAAGCGCGCGTTTCCGGTATCCATGCTCAATAAGTCCACGCAGAATGGAATTGGAATCGCCGGTCGCGCCGGATGAGGTAGCATCTGCCGCGTCGGTGAAGCAGACGGGGCCTTCGATCGTCCGGGCCTGCGCAATCGCCCGTTCGAGCGAAATGAGCTTGCCTTGCATTCTGTGTCGCATTGGCCAGAATTCACCAGCGATGCGCTCGGCCTCGCCTCGTGCCGTCGCCTCATCGCCATCTGTCACTACGATCACCTGACTGCAAAGTTCCGGTACGTCGGTGAATGGATTACCAATCATAATTCCGGCGGAAAGAGCCCTGCCCTCGCGCTCAAGCCGCTGACACTCGCGGATAAGGTCGCCGTAGCAGCCTGTTCGCGTGATAAGCTCATCACCGCGCACAAGCGCAGGAATGACAACACGGGCGACGATGGGCGCCTGCTGTTTTGACAGAAGGTTAAGCAGCAGCATGGCTGCACGCGCTCCTGTTTCTGCGAAATCGATATGCGGATAGGTGTGATATATGGCTATGCCATCGACTTGGCGGATCATTCGCTCGGTCAGGATGCCGTGCAGATCCAACGAGATGACAATCGGTATGTTGGGGCCCGCCATCTCACGAAAGCGTTTGAGCAGGTATCCTTCCGGATCAAGCTCGCCGTCGGCTCCCATGGCACCGTGCAGCGAGACGAAAATGCCGTCTACCTCCTCGACATGGGATCTGACGGCTTCCAGTATCTGCTTGCTGAGCCGGTCCCAACCGGTCCGAGACAACAGTCCGGCGCTTCCCGCTCGCGCGGCAATAGCAGGAACGACTTCAAAATCCGGCTTGGCTTCGAAGACCCTCAGAGCGCCGCCAATAGCCGTGTTCCTGCCCCTATGCCGATAAAGCTCTTCGCCCTCTTCTATCTCGAAATAGTCGTACTCGGATTGAACGGGATTGAACGAGGAGATTTCCTGCATGCACTCCACGATGAGGATTTTCTTCTTCATCATCTTCAACCTGCTGCCTCACTCGACCAATCGTCCTGGTAGTCCTCCATGACGATCGCGACTGCATCGCCGCGCGCCACGCGACCAGGTCCGGCTCCGAACCACACGATACCGTCCTTCCCGTAGGTTAGTTCGATGGGGTCGGCATCCACATCCTCGATAAAGTGGAGATAGCCAGCAATCTCGCCTGCCCGAACTTCTTCGCCGGCATAGTGGGCCGGCTCGAACAATCCGCCCTTTGGCGCGAAGACATATGACGCGGGTTCCCGCACCATCTTGTGCGCGGTACAGGCCGCCCCGTCCTTCTGCGCCGTTTCAGGACGGCCCTCGATAACCCCCATATGTTTCAAAATGTTGTAGCAGCCCCGTCTTCCGATACGTACGCCCTCGATATTCACGCGGCCCCAGCCGCCAAGTTCGGTCCCGAGCGAAATTATGCCCCGCCTCTCCACACAGGAGGTGAAGGTAGAGTCCTCATCGACACCGCCGAACACCACATTGTAGGGGGCGCCGAAAGCCGCCGCCGCGGCCAGCGTTTTTCTACGGATCTCGTCATCGGCGACGTGATGCATGTTCGTGGAAAGCGCGGAATCGAAGGAATGGCCCGCAGTGTGCATATCGATCGATATGTCTGCCATGGGCAGGATCACGCTGTCGAGGAAGTGCGCCAGCATCTGGCTGAACGTCCCTTTCGGATTTCCGGGGAAGCACCGATTGATATCCCAACCGTCTACCGGTGACAGACGCGTGTCTGCCAGAATGCTGGGGATATTAACGGCCGACATCATGATCACGCGGCCTTGGACCTGCTCCGGTCGCAATTCCTGCGCGAGGCGCGAGATGGCGATCGGGCCTTCGTATTCGTCGCCGTGCAGGCCGCCGGTGAAGAGAACCGTTGGACCCGACCCGTTCTTCACGACCACTATCGGAATTTCAACCGTTCCCCAGCCGGAATTATTGCGGGACAGAGGGGCGCGCGCATAACCGGCCTGACGTCCCTCCTTGTCGAAATCGATGGGGCAAACGATGCGGCTCTTCGCCGAGTTAGCGGTCATGGCGTCAAATTCCTCTCCGGATACTTGTGTCGTATGATTGTATACGATATTGATCCGTGTCAAGGAGTCATCTTCCGCACATTCGCATCACGGAGAAGAACAAGCATGCATTCGCCCGTCGACAGGCCGCAACAAAACTCCAGCTATGCGCGTCTGCCTGACATCCGCATCAGGAGCATCCGTGTCGCGCCGTTGCGCGGTGAGAGCCCCCAGGGAGGGTGGAGTCACGAGATAGATGAACGGGATTCCGTTCATGCGCTTATCGCCGTCCACACGGACGAGGGCGTTACTGGCTACGGAAGCGTCTTCACCAATGGCGGCCTTGTGGAGGCCGCGGTCTCGGTTCTCGAGCCGCTGATCATAGGTGAGAATGCGCTTGAGCCGGAGCGGGTCAGCGAGAAGTTGCACCAGAATACGTTCTGGATGGGCCGGGGCGGTTCGATCACGCACGCGATAAGCGGCATCGATATGGCGCTGTGGGATATCTTAGGCAAGACAACGGGCTTGGCGGTTGGGCGGCTGCTTGGCGGCCGCTACCGGGACCGGGTTCAACCCTACTGTTCGCTGTTGATGGACGAACCGGAGAAGATGGCCGGAATTATCGCTCCCCATTTTGAGCACGGTTTCCGCGCATTCAAAATCGGATGGGGGCCGTTTGGCAGGCGTGATGATTTGCGGAAGGACGAAGCCATCATTCGCGCAGCGCGCGAGGCTGTCGGAGAGAATGCCCGCCTAATGGTCGATGCCGGGGCAAGCGATGCCTACTGGCCGAATGGTCTGAAATGGGCGCTGAATGCGTCACAGATGTTGAAGGATTATGCGATCGGCTGGTTTGAGGAGGCGCTTCGGCCGGATGCGCTTGAGGACTTCATCGAACTGCGAAGGGCAAGCCCCGTTCCGATCGCCGGCGGGGAGGTTCTGACCCGCCGCCAATCTTTTACGCCATTCCTGGTTCGTGGTGCCTTTGACATCGTTCAACCAGACGTGACGAAGGTCGGTGGCATCAGCGAACAACGGCGAATTGCCTGGATGGCTCAGGAGTTCGGCATCCGCTATATCGGACACGGCTGGAATACAGCACTGGGACTTGCCGCTGACCTGCAACTGGCATCCGCGATCTACGATTGCGATCTTATCGAATATATCGGCGGCAGCGCGTATGTCGATCGATTGGCAAACAAGGCGTTTGCGCTTGACGAGGAAGGTTATCTTGAAATCCCCGACCTCCCTGGCCTTGGGATCGAACCCGATTTGGATCAACTCAAGCGGTATACGCCGGATGCGGCGGGATTTTTCCAACCTTAAAAGAGACGAAACGCCATGGCACTTATCCAGCGCAATGCGATCGATCTGACTGGCCGCATAGCGGTCGTAACGGGCGCAGCACAAGGCATAGGTCGCGCGGTGGCCGCGCGGCTGATATCCTCGGGTGCGCAGGTAGCCTTGTGGGACCGGGACGCCGACCTGGTGGAGCAGAGCGCCAGGGAACTGGGGAAAGCCGCGTCATTCCAGGTCGTCGATCAGGTCGACTATGAGGCAGTGACAGCGGCTGCGCAAAAGGACGAACAGCGCTTCGGGCGCATAGACATACTCGTTGCCAATGCCGGCATCGCCGGCGCCAACGCGCCGGTAGCCGATTATGACGTCGATGAATGGAAACGCATTATCGACGTGAACCTCAACGGACCGTTCCATTGCTGCAAGGCGATTCTGCCGGGGATGATCTCGCGTGGGTACGGCCGCATCGTGAATGTGGCCTCGATCGCTGGCAAAGAAGGCAATCCAAATGCGGCAGCATACTCGGCCTCGAAGGCCGCCGTGATCGCGCTTACCAAATCCATTGGAAAGGAAACCGCCGGAACCGGTCTTTCGGTCAACTGCGTAACGCCCGCTGCTGCGCGTACGAGCATCTTCGATCAGATGTCGCAGACGCACATCGATTATATGCTTTCGAAGATTCCACGCGGACGATTTCTCGAAGTCGAAGAGGTGGCTGCGATGATCGCCTGGCTGGTCAGCGAGGAAAACAGCTTCACCACAGGAGCCGTATTTGATCTCTCCGGCGGACAGGCCACTTACTGAAGGATATCCTGTATGAAACTTGCACGCGTTGGGGAACCGGGACTAGAAAAACCAGCGATCATTCACACTGATGGCTCGATCCGTGATCTGTCGAATGTAGTCAGAGACATTTCCGGCCAGACTTTGACGCCGGAGGGCCTGCAGTCGCTACGTTCGGTGGACACGGGTTCACTGCCACTGGTGGACAGCGATATTCGATATGGCCCCTGCGTCGGCGGCGTCGGGAAGTTTATTTGCATCGGACTGAACTATGCCGATCATGCAGCGGAATCCGGTGCACCGGTACCTACCGAGCCGATCATCTTCATGAAAGCAACGAGTGCAATTTGCGGGCCAAACGATACCGTTCTGATTCCGCGCGGTTCCGTCAAAACCGATTGGGAGGTCGAACTGGGCGTCGTCATCGGCAAGCCTGGCAAATATATCCGCGAGGCTGATGCTCTCGCCCATGTTGCCGGTTATTGCGTGATCAACGACATCTCCGAGCGAGAATTCCAGCTTGAGCGTGGTGGAACCTGGGACAAGGGCAAGGGCTGCGATACGTTCGGCCCGATTGGGCCCTGGATGGTGACGGCCGATGAGGTCTCGAATCCGGGCGACTTAGAGATGTGGCTGGAGGTTGACAGCAAGCGCTATCAGCACGGATCGACTCGAACCATGATTTTTGGCATTGCGCAACTCATCAGCTATGTCAGCCGCTTCATGAGCCTGCAGAGCGGCGACATCATCTCTACCGGCACTCCACCGGGTGTCGGGATGGGCCAGAAGCCGCCAGTCTATTTGAAACCGGGACAGGTCATGCGCCTTGGAATTGAAGGACTGGGTGAACAACAGCAGCGGGTCGCGGCAGACGCTTGAAGCGGCAATGCCGGATAATGGGGGCGGTCATATAGACCAACCGCCATCAATCGCATAGGTCTGGCCAGTCGTATAGGTCGCCTGTGCAAGATGGACCGCCAGATCTGCTATTTCCTCGGCAGTGCCAAGGCGGCCCATCGGCTGCCTCGCGATAAAGGCCTGCCGCGCAGCGGCATAGTCGCCCTGCGCCCGCATCCGGTCCTGTAGCGACGGACTGTCTACCGTCCCCGGGCATATAGCATTGCATCGGATACCGCGCGTCACGAAGTCGGCCGCGACCGACTTCGTCAGGCCGATCACAGCCGCCTTGGTGGTACCATAGACAAAGCGGTTTGGCGCCCCTTTCAAGCTTGAAACGACGGATGCCACATTGATGATGCAGCCGTCGCGATGTTCGAGCATCGGGGGCAAGAAGGCACGAATCGAACGTATCATTCCTTTGACGTTGATGTCGCATGCGAGATCAAACTCGTCCCAGGTCATGTCCAATACCGAGCCCGAATGAACGACTCCAGCGCAGTTGACGAGGGTATGGATCCTCCCCAGTTCTGCCGCAGCTTCCCGGACCGCCTTATCGTCGCGGACATCGAGACGGCGCACCTGTATGCCCTGCCGCTGGTGAAGGTCATTTAGCAGGGCTGTGTCAATGTCGGTCGCGATAACGCGGGCGCCGGCCTGCGCGAACGCGACTGCGATAGCGCGCCCAATGCCCTGCCCTGCGGCGGTGACCAGCACCGATTTATCATTCATTTTTTGCCTCATCATAACACTGTATGTCTTTAGCCGGCTTCCCGCTCGGATCGCATGCGAGGATCGGTCACGTCGCGCAGACCGTCACCCATCAAGTTTAAGCCAAGGACGGCGGCGGCAATGGCCAGGCCGGGGAAAAGAGCAATCCAGCCAGCATCCTGAAGATAGTTGCGGCCCTCAGCGATGATGTTGCCCAGCGAGGGCGCAGGTGGTGGTGGCCCCACGCCGAGAAAGCTGAGGATGGCTTCGGCAAGGATCGATACCGCGAAGACGAAGGTCAACTGCACGATCAGGGGCGAAAGCGAGTTGGCGAGTATGTAGCGGAAGATAATTCGCCCGTGCCCGGCTCCTACCGCAAGCGCAGCTTCCACATAGGGCAGTTCACGAACGACCAGTACGCTTGATCGCACGACGCGGGCCGTCCTCGGAGTGAAGGTGATGGTGAGCGCGATCACAGCGTTCAGGGCGGAAGGTCCAAGTGCTGCGGCAAGAGCGATCGCCAACAGCACGCCGGGAAATGCCATCAGCCCATCCATGATCCGCATCAGCAGATTATCTAGCCATCTGACATAGCCGGCGAGCAAACCGAAGAAGATGCCAAGTACGCCTGTGGCTACGACAACCGCAAGACCTATGCCCAGCGACACACGGGTGCCATGGATCACACGGCTGAAAATATCACGGCCAAACCCATCCGTGCCGAACCAATGGTCGAGGGACGGCGGCATGAGGATACTGCGATAGTCGCTCTTGTTAGGATCGTAGGGCGCGACGAAGTTTGCGCAGAGGGCGAGCATCACAATCATCAGGAACAGCGCGAAGCCAATCTTGAATGACCCGTGCGCGGCCAGACGCCTCATGAACCGAGCCCAGCCCCGACGACGTGCCTTGGCGAGCTCGCGCTTGATCGCACGGACATCCGCGATTTCGGTATCAGCGACCATGGCGGACCCTCGGATCGAGCCAGCCATAAGCCAGATCGACCATGATATTGACGAAGACGAACACGGCGGCAGTTATCAGCAGGCCACCCTGGATGATCGGGTAATCACGCCGCTGAATTGCTCCAATGATCAGGCGGCCGACGCCCGGCAGCGAAAACACTGATTCGATTACCACCGCGCCTCCGAGGAGCACCCCAGTCATGACGCCGATCACGGTGATGATCGGGATCAAGGCGTTTCGCAAGGCGTGCTTGAAGATAACCGTCCGACGGACCATGCCCTTCGCTTTCGCAGTGCGTATGTAGTCCTGGCTCATTACCTCCAGCATGGCAGAGCGTGTCATGCGGGCAATGACGCCCATTTGGGTGATGGCCAATGCCAAGGCAGGGAGCGTCATGGATTTTGCCCACCCCCAGAAGTTTTCAGACGCCGGCACGTAGCCGCCACTCGGAAACCAACCCAGTCCGACGGCGAAAACCGAGATCAAAACGAGCGCAAACCAGAAATCCGGGATGGAAAGTCCAAACAACGCTAGGGACATGGAGCCTTGATCCAACCAGGTTCCATGTTTGGTGGCAGCCAGGATGCCAAGCAGTACGCCCAGGACGATCGCCAGGACGAGCGCCAAACCGGCAAGCGAGAGGGTGACTGGTAGCCGTTCGAGCACCGCCTCGGTGACGGGCCGGTTGAGCAGGAAGGATTGTCCCAGATCGCCCTGCAACAGGCGGCCGTACCAGCGCAGGGCCTGTTCATGCAGGGGGCGATCAAGGCCCAGCCGTTCACGAATCTCGGCCCGCTGAATCTCGGTGGAATCGCTGCCCGCGATCTCGGCTGTCACGTCGCCAGGAACGATTGCGATGATGACGAAGCTGACGAGGGACACGACAAACAGTACAGGTAATGCGCTCGCGAGCCGCCGCAGGAGAAAATAGATCAATGCTTGCCCTCCTGCCAAAAGGCCTGGCCGGGCGGTTTTCCCCCGCCCAGCAACGAATCAAGGTTGTTGAACCGCTCTACTCGGCAAGCCAGACATCGTAGACGCGCGGGAAGCGGAACGGTTTGAACCCTTCGACATTGGCCCTAGTGGCTTGCATGAGGCCCGTCTCGCCCAGTTTCACAACACCGAAGAACTCGTAGAGACGCTGCTGGATGCGTGCGAAAACTTCCTTACGCCCTTCCTCGCTATCGGTTGAGATAAGTTCTTCATAGAGTTGATCGAGCTGATCGTCAGTTGCACGAAAATGGGGCTGGTCTCCCGTCAATGTCGAGATAAGTGCCACGGGGCCGAGATATGGTTCGATGCCCATCATCAGGGTCCAGCCGTTCCACCCGCTATCCTGGAGGCGAATATTGAGCGCTGTCGGCCAGTCGACCTGATTGACAGTTGCATTAATACCTACTGCCTGGAGTTGCTCGGCGATGACGATTGCTGCCTTGCCATGTTCGGGAATGTTCGAATCGGTCAAGATCGAGAATGGTTCGTTGTTGTAGCCAGCCTCTGCCAGTAACTGCTTGGCGCGCTCGCTATCGGCAATGTTGTAATATTCCTGCCCGATGTCGCCGGCATCATAAGGCGAACCCTCATACATCCAGCCGTGATAGAGTTGGAACAAGCCCTCCGTAGCTATGCCCATGACCTCTTCATTATTAAGAGCGACCTGGACGGCTTCGCGGAATTTAGGATTGTCACTAGGTGCTTCCTTCATGTTGAACACGAAGGTGAGAAACGCCCATGGCATATTCTCATAGAGCTTGATGTTCTCGTTCGAGGCTAGACGACGTGCGGTGGGAACAGGAATCTGTTCCAGCATCTGGATCTCGCCGGTCTCCAGGGCAGCAACTGCAGCGCCAGGTTCGGGGATGACACGGAAAGTCACGGTGTCGAGATAGGCGGTCTTGCGCCCGCCAAAACCGTCGATGCCTTCGAAATTCTCGTTGGGAGTGTAGTCCTCGAACCGCTCCAGCGTCACGTGGCTGTCCGGAACGTATTCCACGAATTTATAGGGTCCCGTGCCGATGAATTCGATCTCGTTCGGTTCCTTTGCTGCTTCCTCGGCCGGAATGATCACTGCAGGCGCGCGAGGCGAGGCGAAGGCTTCCAGAAAAGTGGGGCTTGGTTCATCGAAGGTTAGAGTGACCTCGTAGTCTCCAGTGACCTCGATTGATTTGACTGGTTCCAGCATCGTGCCTGTACCGCCGTGCTGCTTATAGCGGTCGAGAGAGGCCTTGACGTCCTCTGCGGTCATTTCCTTTCCATTGTGGAACATGACGCCCTGGCGCAGAAGGAAGCGATAGGTCAGACCGTCCTGCGATATCTCGACATCTTCCGCCAAGATAGGAATGGGACGAATGTCTTCACTGAAACCATACAAGGTTTCGTAGATGTTCATGGTGATATTGCGAGAGGCTTGGGACGTTGTCACCATGGCATCTAGACTGGGAGGGTTGGAGCTTTGCGCAACGATGAGATTGCCGCCAGCAGTCTGAGCGTTTGCGACGCTCACATCGACAGATATGATCGTCACTGCTCCGAAAAGTGCACCGAACAGTTTCCTCCGGCTGAATGTTCTTTGCATCACCTACCTCCCACCGAGATGTTTGCCTAATGATCTCTAGTCTATTAATTGTCTTTATCGTATAATCGTATACGATTTGCGCGTGTCAATCAAGGAGTATGGAAAGGGTCATGAGCCCTAGAGAATCCAAAAAGAACGAAACGGGCGGCATGAAGAAGCTGGTTCCGCTCCAGGCCAAGACGCTCGTTGACCAGGTTGTGGACGCTATCGTGGAAGCAACAGCGACAGGGGTGTTTTTGCCTGGCGACCGGGTCGTCGAGGCCGAAGTCGCCCGGTCGCTCAGTGTCAGCCGCGTACCTGTTCGTGAAGCTCTGCGGATACTCGAAAGTCAGGGCATCGTAGTCAATGAGCGCTATCGGGGCATGCGATTGATGGATGTTAGCGTCGATCGACTCGAAAAGATCCTCAAGGTGCGTACTGCTCTTGAGACGCTAGCGGTGCAGGAGGTGTTGCAAGCCAAGCAGGAACATCCAGATATCCTGGCGCCTCTGGAGGAGATCATGGAGCGATTGCATGAAGCCGTCCGGAAGGAGGATCCTTATGGTGTCGCCAGCCTGGACACGGAATTCCACCGCACACTTTGTCGCCTTTCCGGCAATGACGTTCTCGTTCGCATGTGGGAACCACTTTCAAGGCAGCTCACGATTATATTTGGCCTCTCGACCCTTCAGAAGAACCTCGACGTTATTGTCCAGGAGCATGATGAGCTGCTCACTGGGTTGAAAGCGGGAAACAGCGCCCAAATCGTCGAACTCGTCCGGGTGCATATTCTGGACTATAGTCGCGCACTCGACTACGAAGGCCTTGTCACTGCACGACGCTCAGAACGCAAGAAAATTTCGGCCGACGAAGCCCCCGCTCCGAGGGGTTGACGTCGGCCTTTTACAAACATTAGCCAGCAACCGGTGTCAAAAGTGCGCGGCTTTCGAAAAAGGCGGAGAGATTCGCCTTGACGAGGTCGCAGGCGTCTTCCCAGGTCTCGATTGTGCCGCCTCCGCGATGCGGCATCAGAACCACGTTTTCCAAGCTCATCAGGCGTTCGGGGACGAAAGGCTCGTGTTCGAATACGTCAAGCCCGGCGCCAGCAATTTCACCCTGCTCCAGCGCCTCGATCATCGCCTGTTCGTCTATCACGGCACCGCGAGAAATATTGACAACAATGCCCTCGGAGCCCAGCGCTTTAAGCACAGCACGATCAACGAGATGATGAGTTGCAGTACCACCGGGACATGCAACGACGAGAACATCCGCCCATGCTGCAAGTTCCGGCAGCGAGTTGAAATAGGTGTAGGCTTCGCTCTCCAGGGGCTTCCTGTTATGATAGCCGACCGGCATGTTGAACGCTGCCGCCCGTCTAGCGATTGCGCGACCGATCCTTCCCATGCCTAGAATGCCGACTTTGCGGTCCCCCACTTTCCGGACAAGCGGATAACTATTTTGGGTCCACTTGCCCGCCCTGACGAAGCGATCTCCGCGAAGAACATCCCGCGCTACCGCGAGGAGGAGCGCCATCGCCAGATCGGCCACGCATTCGTCAGTGACATCCGGTGTGTTGGTGACCGCAATGGACCTTCTCGCCGCGGCATCCATATCGACCTTATCATAGCCGGCACCGGCGTTAGCGATGAGTTCAAGGCGGGGTAGAGCAGCGATGAGTTCTGCTGAGACGGGCCCCGCAGCCACAAGCGCACGCACACGGGACCGGACCTGATCATTCAACCCGCCGGCATTACCGTCGGGAAGCCGGTGCAGGAAGAAGTCATCGGCAAACCGCTGAACATACCACTCCGGTCCCCCACCAACAAATACGATTTCCGGCTTGTCCATGTCGTGCAACCTCCACTCAACTTCATTGACAATCGTTAGATTGTATACGATTATTGTCCGCATACAACGGGGGTCTGTGGCGCAGGCACCGGATTGTATCAACCAAGAACGCACAGGGGATCAACGACATGCGCATTAGCAGACGAGACCTTTTTAAGGGTGCGGCTACAATGGGGCTGGCAGGGCAGTTTTCCGCACATCCGTTAAAGCTGTTTGCTCAGACGACTACGCCTACCCGGGGCGGCTCGGCTGTCGTGGCGATGAATGCCGCTACTGAAACGATTGACCCGCATTTCTCGCGTTCGCAGGCTGCTCGCAACATCCTGATGCACATTTACGAGACCTTGGTGACGATCGATGAGAGCGGCGCGCCGAAACTGCAACTCGCAGAAAAGCTCGACGTTTCTGACGATTTTCGCGTTTACACATTCACCTTGCGGCAGGGCGTCACCTTCCATAACGGCAAGGAGATGACGTCGGAGGACGTCAAGCGTTCGCTCGAACGCTACGCGCGCATAAGCCCGGAAAAAGTCCGGCTTGAGCCCGTCGAAAGCATCGATACTCCCGATGCTTACACAGTTGTCGTTACGCTCAATAAATCGATACCGAGCTGGATCGAGCTGATTAAGTCGCCGGCCTCCCCGATAACGATCATCCCGGCGGAGGAGTGCGACAAAGGTCCCAATGAGATCCAGCCAATCGCAACCGGGCCATTCGAGTTCGTTGATTGGGATGGCGTCACACGGCTGCGCATCAAACGCTATGAAGATTACCGCCCGGACGAAACCCATCAGGACCGCGATGGCTATGGTGGTCGAAGGGTTGCCTATCTTGACGAAGTGACGTTCACCGTCGTCTCGGAGGCCAGTAGCCGGGTAAGCGGCATCCAGTCGGGGCAAATCACGATTGCCGATGACATCCCGGTTCCGGCGGCCAGGCGTCTCGAATCCGATCCCATGTTGGCAATCTATGACCGGTTGCCGGTCTCGATCAACCTCGTGCCGATGAACGTTCAGCGGGCGCCGACCGATAATGTCCTCGTCCGCAAAGCCATCCAGCAGGTACTCAACACTGAAGAGATCATGGGGATAGCCACAGACGGGCTATTCAATCTCAACCCTTCTTTCGTCTACCCCGACAGCGAATTCTATCCCGGTAATGTAGATCAGCTTGTTTACAACGTGTCCGACACCGATCGTGCCAAGGCGCTTCTGCAGGAGGCAAACTATCAGGGCGAAGAAGTAGTCATTCTGACCAGCTCGGATATCGTCTCGTTGCAAGAAGCGGCGGTCGTCATGTCGGAGCAGATCAAGTCGATCGGTATCCCGGTCCGGGTGCAGGTGCTCGATTGGCCCGGCGCCAACGCGATGCGCGCCGATCCCACTGCCTACAATATGTTCAGCACCGCCTACGCTATCCAGCCCATGCTGGGACCATTCCAATATCAGCGCCTCGTTTCCGGCGATGGGAACTGGTTCTTCTACGAAGAAGACAATGAGATGGAATCGGCTTGGGAAGAACTGCTGGCAGCACCCTCGCCCGAGGAACGGCGTGCCGCATGGGACAAGATCGAGTTCCGCCTGAATGATCAGGCCTATCTCCTTAAGCTTGGAGATCGGGGGATCAAGCAGGTTGCGCAGGCTCGCCTTCAGAACTTCCAGCCTTACGACGCCATCCGGATGTGGAACGTCTGGATTTCGTGAACGGCACGAGAAAGCAGCCTTCATGATCGAAGTAATATTGCGGCGCCTGATCAGCACCATTCCGGTGCTGATTGGGGTCAGCCTCATAACGTTTGGATTGATCCACATTATTCCAGGCGACCCTGCGATCGTAATAGCTGGCCCCGACGCTTCGGTCGACCAGGTGGAATCGATCCGGCAGTTGTTGGGCCTCGACCGGCCGCTGCACATCCAAATGAGCGTCTGGTACATGAACCTGCTGCAAGGTGATCTCGGCAACTCCTTCATGCTTGGGCGCAGCGTTCTGCAAGCGATTCAAGAGCGGCTGCCTACCACCCTTCTCCTCACGGCCTACTCGATCGTGATCACCATGCCGTTGGGCATTGCTGCCGGATTGCTAGCGGCTTACCGGCAGAATACTTGGGTGGACACGGCGGTCATGTCGGTGGCCTTGTTGGGTGTATCCGTACCCAGCTTCTGGCTCAGTATAATGGGAATCCTCGTGTTCTCCGTCATGCTCGGTTGGCTGCCTTCCAGCGGTTACGTGCCGCCGAGCGAAGGCATTCTCGCCTGCCTGCAGTCGCTTACGTTACCCGCTTTCTCGCTAGCGGTCTTCCAGATCGGATTGCTCGCCAGGATGACACGTGCGACGACACTGGAGGTGTTGCGGCAGGATTTCATCCGCACGGCTCGCGCCAAGGGCCTTGCCGAATGGAAGACCGTTGCTAAGCACGCGCTTTCCAATGTGATGATACCGATCATCACCGTTGTCGGGCTGCTGGTAAATGTCGCAATCGCGGGAGCCGTCGTGATCGAGCAGATATTCGTGCTGCCCGGCGTCGGCCAACTCGTCGTCCAGGGCATCCTTCGCCGGGACTATCCGGTAATTCAGGGCTCGATTCTTGCCGTGGCTCTGATTCTCGTCCTCATCAATCTGATCGTGGACCTACTCTACGCCTATCTCGATCCGAGACTTCGCAATGACTGAATCGACGCTCCAGGCCGTGCCGCTAGAAAAGCCGCGCAATCAACTTCTGAGCCGTATGCTGTCGCATCGGGGACTCGTCATTGGTGCCGGGATTCTTGTGGTGATGGTTTTAGCCGGCATCGTAGGTCTTCTCGGTCTGGCCGGAGATGCCTTGAAGATCAGCTATCAGTCTCGCTTTGTTGAGCCATCTGCCGAGTTCGTCTTCGGCACCGATCATTATGGGCGCAGCATTTTCAGCCGGGTGGTGACTGGCACCCACCTTTCGCTATTGATCGGGATCAGCGTTGTCGCAATCACTGCGGTGTTCGGCGTATTGATCGGGGCAATAGCAGGTTATTTCCCGCGGTTGGACGGATTGATCATGCGCTGCATGGACGCTTTGATGGCCTTCCCGCCTATCATGCTTGCCATTGCTATTGCCGCCGCGCTCGGCGCTGGCCTGCTCAATCTCATCGTTGCTCTGGGTATCACCTATACGCCGCGAACGGCGCGGATTGTGCGAGCGGCAGTACTTGGGGTGCGAAATTCGGAATATATCGAATCTGCGCGGCTGTCAGGCGCTAGTGACGGTCGCATTATCGTCAAGCATGTGCTGCCCAACTCGATGGCACCCGTAATCGTCGACCTGACCTTCGTCTTCGCTTACGCGATTTTGGCGGAGGCTGCGTTGAGCTTTCTTGGTGTGGGACCACCGCCACCAGTGCCGACCTGGGGCAATATCATCGCAGAAGGACGCGACTATCTGGTCGACGCGCCATGGATCAGTATCTTTCCGGGCCTAGCCATTGGTTTCAGCGTTCTCGGCCTCAACCTCCTGGGTGATGGTTTGCGCGATGTGCTCGACCCACGACTGACATCGAAGTGATGACGGCAATGACGGAGGCGGCCACTCCCATGAGTTCTTTGCTAAAGGTCCGCGACCTTCGAACCGAACTCGGCAAATCAGATAACCCGCTGACCGTCGTTGACGGGATCAGTTTTGACATCGGCAGCAATGAGCGGTTGGCCGTCGTGGGAGAATCTGGTTCGGGCAAAACGATGACCGCCCTTTCGATTCTGCGGTTGCTACCTGATGCCGCGCGCATCTCTGCGGGAGAAGTGAACTTCAACGGACAGGATTTGCTTGCGCTGTCGCGTTCGCGGATGCGCCGGATGAGCGGCGGCGATATAGCCATGATTTTCCAGGAGCCGATGAGTTCGCTCAACCCGGTCTTTACCGTGGGCGACCAGATCGGCGAAGCGATCACACTGCACCAAGGGCTGCGCGGGCGCGCAGCCCGGGCACGAGCGATCGAGCTCTTGGCGTTGGTCAAGGTGCCCTCCCCCGAACGCCGCATTGACCAGTATCCGCACGAGCTTTCCGGCGGCATGCGCCAGCGCGTGATGATCGCCATAGCGCTGTCATCGCAGCCAAAGCTTCTGATTGCCGACGAGCCGACCACTGCACTGGATGTCACGGTCCAGGCGCAGATCCTGCAACTCCTGAAGCAACTGCAGCAGGAATTCGGCATGGCAATTCTCCTAATCACCCACGATCTTGGCGTTGTCGCGCAGTTCGCTCAACGGATGATCGTGATGTATGCCGGAAAGATCGTCGAGGATGCTCCGGTGTCGGAGGCGTTTCGCCGCCCCATGCACCCGTATACGGAAGGTTTGCTGCGCAGTATTCCCCCGCTTTATGAGGACGTCGACAGACTATTAGCTATCGACGGTTCCGTGCCGCCGCCAACCGCCATGCCTTCAGGATGCAGGTTCCGAACACGGTGCGATTATGCGCGACCACCTTGTGCTGCCCAGATTCCACCCCTGAAATTGTTTGGTGAAGGGCATCGGGCGGCTTGTATCCGCCATGACGATTACGAGGTACGCAGAACATGACCGCCGGAGATCTCCTCCAGGTCAGGGACCTGAAGAAACATTTCAGCATCGGCAGCAGCCTCCTCAAATCGCGTCGTCAGACCGTTCATGCGGTGGACGGCATTAGCTTCGACCTCGCTCCTGGCGAGACACTGGGCCTGGTCGGAGAATCTGGCTGTGGTAAGTCAACTGTCGGCCGACTGCTTGTGCGCCTGATTGAGCCGACGGAAGGCAGTGTGAGGTTTGACCGAAGAGAAATGCGTACTCTGGCGGGGCATGATCTTCGTGCAGTGCGGAAGCAGTGCCAGTTTATCTTCCAGGATCCCTATGGTTCGTTAGATCCTCGCATGCGTATCTGGGACATCGTGACCGAACCCATTGTGATAGAAGGAACGATGACAAGACCGCAGCGCCGTACCCGCTCGATCGAACTGCTCGAGAAGGTCGGACTTTCTGCGGCAGCCGCCGACCGATATCCACACGAGTTTTCCGGCGGCCAGCGTCAACGCATCGGCATTGCCCGAGCGCTTGCCCTCAATCCCCGACTGATCATTTGTGACGAGCCGGTCTCCGCCCTGGATGTCTCGATCCAGGCGCAGGTCATCAACCTGATGGCCGATCTAAAAAAGGAACTGCAGCTCAGCTACCTCTTCATCTCGCACAATCTTGCTGTTGTTCGCCATATAGCTGACCGGGTGGCAGTCATGTATCTGGGCAAGATCGTGGAGCTAGCGCCAAAGTCTGAGCTTTATCATCGTCCACAGCATCCATATACACGCGCGCTGCTGTCTGCGGTCCCCGTGCCCGAACCGGATCAACCAACCGAACCGATGGAATTGCACGGCGACATCCCGAGCCCTATCAATCCGCCCGCCGGCTGTCGGTTCCACACACGATGCCCATTCGCATTTGATCGTTGCCGCAGCGAAGAGCCTATCTTGAGAGAGAGCCGGGCAGGACATCAGGTCGCCTGCCATCTCGACGCGGGCTGATGCGAGGAAGGAAGCGACTGCTAGGTCAAGAATTAAAGAGACATTATATGAAATGCCTGAACCGGTGTAGCGCAAATTAGCCCGACCATAGCTCAGAAAATGTAGTCATCAGGTAGAAGAGCACAATCGGTCGCAAGCATGTACAAGGTGCCGAGGATGAGTTCTTTCCAATGTGCCTGGGGGCCGTGCCAACGGCATCCTACGGATCTGGCCGCTCTTGATGGTTTTTATCGGATTCAGTTCTCTCCACCAGATCAAGCGGCCCAAAGGCCATGACCACAGAAAACAGGAAATGGAATGACGCCGGGCTGATTACCCTGCTTGCAGAACAGTACAAACAGTCTGGTAGGTTGCTGGCCGGGATAGAATTGCTCGTGCAGGCTGCCTAACGGCGCGAAATAATCAGCTTGTTCATAGTTCCAGAGAGAACGCGCTTCAGCTCGGATTCGCAAAAGGGACCGTGCTTACGGATAAGCGACAGGGTCTGACGATAGGTCATGTGCCGCCGCGATACCGGATAATCGGAACCCCACACGAGACGATCCGGACCGAACGCCTCCTTAAGCGCGGAAAAGATCCATTGAAGCTGCTCATACGGATACTCGTGCTGCGAGGCTGCCACATTGCCCATGCCGGACAGTTTTAGAAATACGTTGGGATGTCGGGCAAGCGCGGTGACGAGATCGCGTGCGCTTGGGGTGCCGGCGCTGCGCGGTCCGAGAAAACCCATATGGTGGCAGATCAGCGTCAACTCCGGGAACAAAGCAGCCAGTCTCCCCACATGAGGCATCTGGTGTGGCATCACCGACAGGCTTGCAATCAGCCTTTTTTCGGCGGCAACTGAAAAGAACGACCGTCCCTCCTCGCCGGTGAGCCACGACCCGTCCTCCTCCTCGGTCAGATAAGTCGTGAACCCGCAGAAGCTCCAGCGTTCGAGCGCTGTCTCCAGCCGGTTAGCTGCCCCAGGTGTACGGAACTCCGGCGACCAGCGGCATTCAAGATCGGGAAAGACGACGAGACGTCCCGCATGTCGCGTTGCTGCGTCAAAGGCATAATCCGCGTTGTGCGGGTTGTCGCCGATCGCAGCGCAGATGACGACGGCACGTTCAACCTCCGCTGCATCCATCTCGAACAGAACCTGCTCGGCGCGCGCCCTGCTTTGCGGATCGGGGACCTCCGGCTTATATGGCCAACTCTCCCATATATGGATATGAGCGTCAAAAATCATTTCGCCACATCCTGGGCGTCGCTTACGGCTTGCTGGATTTTAGCAATTGTCGTCTTCTCGCCGTCACGGTCCGGTGGGCCAGCGATCGCCCGTAGTGGATCAACGCGGAAAAGCACCTGCTCTATCGTTGCGTCCACCTCATGCAGCTTTTCTGCTGGATCAGCTTCCAGATTCCAAGGTATGTCGGGATCAGGCGACGGGACGGCGGCAATCAGCGCCTGCGTATAGGGATGCTTGGGATCGTGGATCACGGCCTCCGCGTCACCGACCTCCATCACCTGCCCGCCATTGAGCACCACAATCGTTTCGGCCACCTGATAGGCCGTTGCGAGATCATGGGTGACGTAGACCAGCGAAATACCCTTCACGCGATAAAGATCGTAGAGGATGTCTAGAATTGTGGAGCGCAGTGAGGCGTCCACCATGGAAACCGGCTCGTCGGCCAGAATAATAGCTGGGTCGAGCAAAAGAGCGCGGGCGATCATCACGCGCTGACGCTGCCCGCCGGAAAGCTGATGTGGATATCGCCCCAGCGTCTGCCCCGGTTCGAGGCCGACCACCTTCAGCGTCTGCTCGATCTCGGCATAAGCTTCGTCGCGTGAAGCCACAAGCCCAAAATTGCGTAGCGGAGCCAGAAGCGCGTGATCGATCCTGTAGAAGGGATTGAACACATCGAACGGGTCCTGGAAAATCGCCTGCACCTCCCGCCGGAACATCATCTGCTCCTTGCGGCTCATCAAATGGAGAGGCCGGCCTGCATAACTGACGCTGCCCCGCGTGGCAGCTTGCACGCCGAGCAAGAGCCGGATCAGGGTGCTTTTGCCGGACCCGCTTTGGCCGACAACAGCCGTGATCGACGAGCGCTCACCGCCCACCGCCATCGTGATATTGCGCAGAGCCATATTGCGGAGGCGTCCTCCAATGCCGGATGCGAAGACGACGTCGACGTCGGAGACTTCGAGGGCAGTCGTCATATCATGCCCGCCTGCGAGTTCGGTTGAATGAAGGCAGCGAGTCGATCAGCATACGTGTATAGGCATGTTGCGGATCAGCGAAGATCTTGCGTACAGATCCCATCTCGACCAAGCTGCCCTGGTACATGACCCCTATTCTATCCACGAAGTGCGCCATCAGCGCCATGTCATGGCCAATAAGCAGGACGGAGGCACCGAGATCGCGTTGCACCCGTCCAAGCGTGGCAAGCACTTGCTTCTGCACCATCACGTCGAGCGCGCTCGTTGGCTCGTCGGCTAGAATGAGGGTCGGTCGCAACGCGATCGACATGGCAATGCAGACGCGCTGCTTCATACCACCCGAAAGCTGGTGGGGGTAAAAGCCGAGCACAGTCGGCGGCAAGCCGACACGGGCGAGCAGGTTACGCATGGCTTCTATCTGTTCACCGCGCCTCCAGCGGATGCCGTGATCATCGTAAATATCGGCGATCTGGTCGGCGATGCGCAGTACTGGATTGAGCGAGCTCATCGCGCCTTGCGGTACCAATGACATCTCGGCGAAGCGTAATTGGCGGAAGGCGCTGGCGGGTGCAGCCAGAAGGTCGCGACCGTTGAGCCGCACCTTCCCGCTTTCCACCCAACCGGAGCGCAACATTCGCATTAGCGCCAGAATAGTTGTAGACTTGCCGGATCCCGATTCTCCGACTAGGCCGAACCGCTCGCCCGAGGCCAGGGAGAAGCTGACATCCCTGACGGCGTGAAAGGGGCCTCCCGGCGTGTCATAGACGACATTGAGGCCTTCGATTTCGAGCACGGGCGCCGTCATTGGCCGCCTCTCACACGCTTGTTGACGAAGCTGTCCATGCCGACGGAGGTCAACATAAGCCCGATGAAAATCAGAGATATGGCCAGAATAGGCGGGCCTACCCACCACCACATGCCGCGAATGATCGCACTATAGAACTGCGCCCAATAGATCGTCATACCGAGTGTCAACTCGTTCTGAGGCCCAAGGCCGAGAGCTTCCAAGGCGATGCTGGCGAGCATCGCCTGTGAGACAGTGATGACGAAGCTTGCGGTAATGAAGGGCAACAGGTTTGGCAGGACTTCGACAAAAACGAGGTTGAATGTCGAAGCACCACTTAGCCGCGCTACATGCACATAGCCACGCTCGCGCAAGGAAAGGGTCTGCGCCCGGATAGTGCGTGTTGCTACCATCCAGGAGAGCGAGGCTACGATCGCTGCCATTAACTCGACTGTCATTTCACGCACATTGGCTGCCACGAGCACCAGGATAGCAATCCCAGGGATGGTCATCACCACATCTGAAATAAGCCGAATAATGATGTCCACCTTGCCGCCTACGAAGCCCGCAACAAGTCCGAGCACGACGCCCACGGCCAGACTGATCAGTCCGGCCATGAGGCCGATCTTAAGGGTCTGCGGCAGGGCTAACGCCATCACGGTCAGCATATCGCGGCCCTGGCCGTCTGTTCCCAGCCAGTGATCTGCGGAAGGTGCCAGGCGCGGGGTGGTTGCACCTACCCGAGCCATGGCCGGATCTAGGAACAGTGGCCCTATAAGGGCGCAAAGACCGATCAGGCCCAGCACCACAAGTCCCGCGAGCAGAGTGCGGTTCTGCACCACTTCACTGTGACGTCCAGCAAAAATCGCCATCGTCATGTCCTCTGGGCAGTGATCCGCGGATCGATGAGCGGATAGATGAGATCAAGGATGAACATGGCCACGGCCAGCGACACGGACAGGAGGAGCACGATACCCTGGATAACAAAGTAGTCCTGCGACTGGATGGCTTGATAGAGCCTGAAACCAATGCCTGGATAGGAGAAGATCACCTCCACCAGGATCGCACCCGAAACAATATGGCCAAGTGCCATGGCTAGCTTGGTAAGTTGTGGCAGCATGGCATTGCGCATCCCGTACCAGAGGAAGACGCGTTGCTTCCGCAACCCTTTCGCTTCCGCCAGCGCGATGTAGTCCTCGCCGAGCACGCTGATCATCATGCCGCGCATGCCGATCGCCCAAGCGCCGACTTCTGCGAGAATGATAGAAAGAGCCGGCAACGTGCCATGCCAGGCAATGGCTTTGACGGTCACCCAATTCAGGCCGATATCGACGCCGAAGGGAATGCCACCGCCCGCGGGAAAAATGCGCAACACGATCGCGAAGACATAAAGCAGGATCATGCCGATCAGGAAGTAGGGCACCGAGGAAAGCAGGAGAATACCGCTACCGAACACACGGAAGAATCGGTGCGCCTGGGGCCATGCCATCAGCCCGCCGAGCCATGTGCCGAGAAAAAAGCTCACAGCCGTCGCGAAGCCGAGCAGGCCAAGCGTCCAAGGCAGGCCCGCGAGGACACCATCTATGACGCGTTCTGGAAAATTGACCAGTGAATAGCCGAAATCGAAGCGAAATGCCGCTTGCCAGAAGGAAAGGTACTGCTGCCAAAGCGGATCATCGAGGCCGAAGCGTTCCCGGTAAGAATTGACAAGCGCCTGCACATCGCCGACCGCGCCACCAGATTCCGCCATGATGCGATTGAGTTGTGCTTCGATTGGATCGCCCGGCATTAGCCGTGGCAGCGCGAAATTGATTGATACTGCCAGAAAGATGACAAGCAGCATGATGCCGAAGCGACGGAGAACGTAATCAGCGTACATCGACCGCCCCCACAGCCCGCATCTTCCGGCCAGCAAAGCCAGAAACACTTCCCATCACGCAGTTGTTACTATACCCGCAGCGCATCGAGAACAGCATCCGTCAGTCCGAGCCCGAAGCCTGGCTCATTATTTGGTACAAGCCATCCGTCTTCCGGCACTGACATTCCCGGGAAAACGACAGTTTCCTTCAGCGGCGTGCCAGGGCCGCCGCCGACGAAATACTCACCCCAGCGCACATTCGGGGAAGAGAAGCTGAAATGCTGGCCGTAAGGCGTGTTCATACCGGCATGCAGGATCACCTCGATTCCCGCCGCCTCGGCGATGTGGCTGATCCTTTGGCAGCCGGTGAAACCGCCTACCCATGCGATATCGGGTTGAAAAATATCAGCTAGATCCAGTTTCGCAGCGTGCGAGAAGGGATAAGGGGTGTACCAGTGTTCGCCAGTTGCGAGTGTCATCCAAGGCAGCCGCGAACGCAGACTGCTGTGTGCATTGAAATTCTCAGGCGTCAGGCAATCTTCGATCCACCGCAGTCCATAAGGACGCAGGCGTTCAGCAAGCCGGACGGCAAACTCCACGTCGAATGCCATCCAGCAATCAAGCATCAACTCGACGTCCGGACCGATCTGTTCGCGGGTGCCCGCCACCAATTCCTCGTTGCGGATCAACGCATCGAGGCCGTCATACATCCCATAGGGACAGGCAAGCTTCGTAGCGCGGAAGCCAAGCTCCATGTGCCATTCCGTGTCGTTGCCTGTTGCATAGCAGAATAGCCTGTCACGTACGGGCCCGCCCGCCAGTTCATAGACCGGCACCCCTAATATTTTACCTTTGAGGTCCCACATGGCCAGATCGACTGCGCTTATGGCGTAAGAGGCAAGGCCGGTGGTACCGTAAGGAGAGGCCATGCGCATCATGAGATCCCAGACGCGATCAGTGGCGAGTGCGTTCTCGCCTTCCAGAAGCGGCGCGAAATGCTGGTTGATGAGCGAGACGACCGGTTCTCGGTAACGCGAAACGCCGAAGCCAAACGTGTCGTCGTCGGCGGTCACGAGGCAGCCGACGCCCCCATCGAAACGCCAGCTTGAACGCAGTTGCTTGAAGCGATCATAGGCTGACATAGGGCCGGCAATCTCGGCGGATTTTGTCCAGGGCGGCCGCGTCGGGGGCGTACCGCGCTGCTCGCCGTCCTTATACAGCGCGCCAACCATCTCGTTCTTGATGCGAAAGGCCCGGATTTCCTTGATCTTCACCATCACACCCTCACGGTTTAAGCAGTACCTTGCTTACTGCCCCGGGCTTGCCTACCAGCCGCTCAAACCAGGCTCCACCCTCTGATAGCGGCGCTTCCACGATCCAGGGATCCAGCCTCAGCCGACTGACACCCAACGCTTCCGTGGCGGCGAGGAAATCGTCTTCGTCGTAGCAGAAGACACCTCTGACCTCGATTTCGCGTCGGATCACATCTGAGACCTGGAACTGACTTGTCTCCTCGTGCAAGCCGCTCAGCAGGACCTTGCCGCTCGAGCGCGTGGCTGCAACAGCCTGAGCGCGTGTGGCCGCAGATCCGACAGCATCCAGGGTCACATGTGCCCCTACTCCACCCGTGCTCTCCTTGATTGCGGTGACCGGGTCTTGGCACGAGGGGTCGATGGGGGTTGCACCGAGTGCTTCGCCCATTGCAAGCCTTTCGCGATCGAGATCGGAAATGAAAAGCCGCGCAGCGCCGAGTTGTTGCATGACCTGCAAGCCAAGAAGGCCAATAGGCCCGGCGCCGATTACGAGGACAGTGCGGCCCAGTAGTCCTCCTGCCAGCTTGCCAATGCGCATTGCCACGGCCGCCGGCTCCACCAGCGCTCCACGGGAAAGATCCATGCCGTCAGGCAGGGCATGCACTGCGCGCCCTGGCACCGCAACCTGCTGTGCGAACGCGCCTGGACGGTGCGCGCCGACAAGGGAGCGTGAAAGGCAAAGATGCGGAGCTGCCGACCGGCAGTGGACGCAGGTGCCGCAGGAAATCATCGGATTGCAAGTAACCGGCTGTCCCACGAAAAGATCATCGCCAGCCTGCTTTCCTACGCTGATAATCGTGCCCGAGAATTCATGCCCCATTACGAGCGGCGGCACGCGTAGTGCATTGTGGCCGAGATAGCCGCCGAGCTCGGAGCCGCAAATGCCTACATAGGCAACCTCGATCACCACTTCATCCTCGAGTGGTTTCGGTTCGGGCCAGTCACGCATCGCCATGTTGCGGGGCGCTTCCCACACAAGTGCTTTCATCAAATTACCCTGCCGTAAGGAAGGGCACGGAAGCAGTCCGTGCCCAGGATTGAGCGGTCGTTCTATTGTGTCGGCTCAAGCCGATGGATGATCCGCGCGAAGCCCTCCCAGGCGACGAACGGAGCTGCATAGGGATCCTCCGCACTGGGGTACCCGCTCCAGTAGGTCGTGTTGAACGGCTGGGTGTGGAACTCTTCCGCGAGCGGGATCTCCGGAAGGTCGCGCAGGAAGATGTCGGTCGCCTGCTTGACCGCTTCCATATATTCCGGGTTCTCCGGCGAAGGTTGCAACGTTTCCATGCGGTCCAGCAGAGCGTCCATCTCGGGATTAGCGTAGCGCGTGGGCGCTCGGTTGTTGGGCGTGCCCTGACCCTCTGGAACGCTGTACTTTGAGTGGAAGTGTTCCAGCGTCTGCCAGGGATCGTATTGGCTGCCGCAATGGGTGTTGACTTCCATCTCGAAATTGCCCGCCGTTACGGCCGCAGTAAGCGCATTGTTCTGTTGGGCGCGGAAAAGCGTGTCGAAACCGGCACTGCGCAATTGCTGCGATAGGACCGGGCCTGCGGGATTGCCTTGATAGACCTGCAGTTCGATCTGGAAAGGCGTACCGTCCTCATTCTGCCACATGCTCTGGCCGTTTCGGACGAAGCCCGCCTCTGTCATATACTCTTCGACCTTCTCAAGATTTGGTCCCTCCCCATAGCCTTCAGGCAGCTCCATCTGTTCGATATAGGCTTGCAGACTGGGGACGGAGGAGAATGGAAGGATGGATTTAGGGAAGCTGCCTTCCCACGCCAGGTTGATGAGTTGGTCCCGGTCCACGGCGTGGCTGATCGCCTGGCGAAGAGCTACGTTGTTGAACGGTTCACGCTGGGTGTTGAAGCGGATGGACATGATGCAGCCCGCAGAGGCACCCCACATCGGGCCTTCGCTGTTCCAGGCCTGTAGATTGGGATTCTCGACGCGGATCGCCTCGAAGGCACCCGGCTGGATGGAGCGGCCCATATCGATCTGGTTGGTCGCATAGAGCTGCGGCATGGCCTCCTGCGTAGCCGGCACATAGATGAGGCGTTCGACGTTGGGCATACGGTCCACGAGCCCCTGGTCGAGCGCCCACCAATCGTCACGCAGGTCGAAGACGAGCGCATTGGCGTCCGCGCGCATAAGCTTGTAGGCCCCGGTGCCTAATGGTAGCCCACGCTCCGGATCGTAGTTTGAGAAGGTTTTCGGGTCTTCGCCCTTCCAGATGTGCTCAGGCACCACTACGAAGCGGGCCGCCTGTCCAGTGGCGAGGAAGTCCTGTACCCAACGCGGGCCAGGCTTCGTGAGCCTGACACGGACAGTCAAGGGATCAAGAACTTCGACCGAATCCACCCATTCTGCAATCACGGTCGAAAAGAGCAGATCTGGCGCTGCATCCATGAGCATCTCGAAGGTGAACGCAACGTCATCCGCGTTGAAATCTTCACCGTCGCTCCATTTCACCCCGTCCCGAACGCGAATCGTGACCTCGGTGAAATCATCGTTGTATTCGACGCTGTCGCCCTGCCACGGGATACGCTCGTTGGTGACGTGGTTGGTCCAGAAGAGCTGCTCGTTAACGGTGTAGTGCAGGTTATTGCGCTGATGGAGCAGCAGGCCGGCATAGGGATTGAAATTATCCGGCGAGGGCACCGAGTTATGGAAATCCCAGCCCTGGCTGATTAGCGTACGGTTGCGTGGTATGTCCTGCGCGTTTCCGGCAACTGCCGTTGACAACAGCAAAGTGCCGGCAAGCCCCAAGGCCGGCATTAAGCTGAAAACAGCCCTCCGAACTAGATGATCCATGTCTTCCTCCCTAATAATCCGGCTTGTGAGGCACACAAACCGGTATTCCCTTTTATTAAGTTCATATATACGAACTTGAGTTCTCAAAATTGTATTTGCGATCAGGCTAACCGTCAAGAAAGTTTGGTCGGTGGTAGAAAAAGGAAACCGGGTTGGCATCTCAACAGGCAGAAAGGGCAGGACGTTCAGTAAAATCTGCGGAGCGTGTGCTTGACCTACTTGAAACGATCGGTGCATCACCAAATGGGACAACGTTCAGCGATCTGGGAGCGAGCCTCGGTATTCCCAAGAGCAGTTTACATGCCCTGCTGAACGTACTCACCTCGCGCGGCTATATCGAGTTTGATCAGGCCAGCCGGCGCATCAGCCTTGGTATCCGCATCTGGGAAACGGGCCTTGCTTATCACCGTCATCACGGATTTCTGAAGGAGGCGCGCGCGGTCATGGAAAACATTGTCCGCCGTATCAATGAGACGGTGCAACTTGCCAAACTGGCAGGCAGTGAGAACATATATCTCGACAAAGTTGACAGCACGCATCCGCTGCGCCTGCAATCGGAGGTGGGTTTGCGCTTGTCGGCCCATGCCACTGGTGTTGGTAAAGCGCTTCTCGCACAGCTTGATGAGGCCGATGTGGGTGGGCGATTTCCTGCGGAAATGAGCAGGCATACTCCAAACACGATCGGCACGCTGGAAGCTTTGCTTGACGAACTGGCTCTTACCCGCAAGCGGGGCTTTGCGGTAGACAATGAGGAATACACGCCGGGTATCTTTTGTCTGGCCGTTCCTGTCTACCAGGGCGCCCAGCGCGCCACTATAGCCATGAGCGCTTCAGTACCGACATCCCGCGTCACGCGGCAGGCACTGCCGAACATCCTTTCCGCAATGGCGGACGGCAGCGTTGAGATTACGCAACGCATCGGTGGCCAATGTCCGGACGATGCGCTTCAGGTTCTTACCGATCCCGTTGTGGCAGCGGCGCGCATTGAAGAGATGCTCAACTCCGGCCGCTATCCGGTGGCCTTTGCATAAGCAAGATGCGCTGACGGTGCATGAACCGAAAGAGGTCATGGGAACGCCAAGCAAGCAGCAACCCGAGACTGTATCTTGCTCAAAGGGGTCCCTGCGTTTTCTGCGGTGCGCCGCCAGCCGCTGACGACGCCAGCATGGCGGCGATCATCGCTGTACTGTGGGCGCCTATCCTCCCGCAGGACTGATTTCTACCCTTTCCTTTGGCAAGCTCTAGCAACGATTCAACCGGCCCGGTACAATTGTAGATCCATGCTCCTTCGGGCAACGCAAATCGCTTGTTCGTTCCGTCAAAACCACGAAATTTGCAATGATCCCGGTCAAACTCTGCCGTCAGCAGTCCCTTGCTCCCTGTGAGGAACAGGCGCATCAAGCCCCGATTGCCCTGCGGCATGGCTGCGGCGCCAGAAATCGAGATCACCGCGCCGTTTTGCATCCGTGCAACTCCGGAATTCGCCAAATCCACCTGCCCGCGCAACACTGATTGCGCGCTGACGCTTTCGGGCTCCAATCCCGAAAGATAAAGCATCAGCGCGAGAGAATGGGACAACTGGCCATATGCAAAGCCACCCCCCTGGCTAGGATCCTGCCAGGTCGTCCTGTCGGGACGGAAAAATGCACCCTTCCAGCTGTGCAGACCTTCGTCGCCGAAAAAAACGTCTCGTGTCGCCGAAATGAAGCTGACCATGACATGTTCGATCTCGCCCAGCATCCCATCAGCAATACGCTCTTTAAGCTCCGCCACCCGCGGCAGATAATTGTAACCGTTGGCGATCACCAGATGCCGCCCCTTCTCGTTGGCAAGCTGCACGAGTTCCCACGCCTGTCGGGGGTCGAGCGTAAACGGTTTCTCGCACAAGACATGCGCTCCAGCCATGAGCGCGTCGCGCGTGTGCTCGTAATGGAGATGGTGTGGCGAGGCGACGATCGCAATGTCGGGTTTCCGCTCCAAAACGACCCTGTGGTCCTCGCTGGCGAAGGCAAAGCCGAAATGGTCCCGCACACGCTCGAGTTCCTGTACGCCCTTACGGCAGACCGCATCCAGAAACACGTCGTGGCGGCCTTTCAGCACCGGAATATGGTTGTGCGCGGCGTACCAGCCGGCCCCGATTACCGCTGCGCGAAGCTTTTCGGAAATCATGCTCACCTCTCCGTTTTCTCCATGGCAATACGGGCGACGGAAACCCCCTGGCGTGAATGCCGAAAATCCACCACCCGTTGGCTTGGCCATGAGGAATAAACGATTGCTGCGAATTTATTTGCCGACGTTGTTTAGGCTAATAGCCAAGCTGAAGGTCAACGCGGCGCAAGAGAGGTCTGTCTGCGAGGAAATTGTCAAGATCCTCGACAAAAGCTTCGACAGCAAGCTTGGCATAGTCTGCCGGGCGGTCCAGCCAGCAATGGGGCGTGACGATCAGGTTAGGCACCTCCCACAGCGGTGAATTTGCAGGCAGCGGCTCCTGCTCGAAGACATCGAGTATGGCGCCAGCGAGTTCTCCCGCCTCCAGCTTTTTTACCAGGTGCTCATAATCCATCAGCTGGGCGCGTCCGATATTCAGGATCTGGGCATGAGTGGGAAGGCAGTCGAGCGCCTCGGCGTCGATGCAATTGCGCGTCTGTTCCGTGAGTGGCAACGCGACAATGACGAAGTCGGCCCGCTTCAAGCATTCCCTCAAGCGGTCCATATTATGGACTTCATCCACACTGTCCCGAGGCGCCGCTGTGCGGGAGAGCCCGATTGTATTCAATCCAAGCTGCTTTGCAGCCCGTGCTGCGGCTCCGCCAAGGCCACCCAGGCCAAGAATTACCGCCGTTTTGCCTTCTATTGGATCGGAAAGCTGCTGCGCCCAAACGCGTTTTGTCTGGTTATGGAAGAAGAATGCCATGTGGTTGTTCATCATCAGGAGCGCCATCATGGCGATCTCATGCATGCGCTGTGCATGCACTCCACGCGCATTGGTCAGGATCATGCCGTTTGGAACATGCGCCAGTGCATTGTCTACCCCGGCGCTCGAAAGCTGTAGCCATTTAAGCTTGGGTGCACGGCTCGCGAGACCTTGAAGCGGTACCGGTCCGGCGATCATCAGCACATCCGCATCGCGGAGAAAGTTGTCGGTGCGCTGCTGGTCGGAATTGAACGTCATGCGGATCCGGTCAATCACGCCCGGGTGGCGCTGAAGGGCAGCCTCCACGAGCGCTGGTGTCAGCATTTTCGACTCGCGCGATGTCGAACCGGTTTCGAAATGGACGGCGAGGAGGTCAGACATGCTCGTTAACCGGATAGGATAATTAGCGTATGAGCTTATGAAAGGCTTTTGGAAAGGTCAAACCATCGTTTCGGTCGTAACTTCTTGCAGCATTAGTACAGCGCTAGTACGTGACTGGGCTGCGTTTGCGCTACGGCGCGCCCAAAGCGACTGAAAGACCTGCGCGCGGCTTTGGTTAGAGAATATCCAAACCTGAGAAAACATAGGTTTCGGTGGTTCATTGTCTATCGGTTTTCGGATTTTCTCGAAAAAGAATGCGTGTTGCTGCGATATCCGTCCGCGGACTGGCAAATGCTGCTGATGAGGCCATGCAGAGCGGGTCCAACATTGCCATCCGGGCCAACCGATAGTGCTGCTTTCATGAAGCGGAGCGCCTCCGGCGGTCTGGAGGCAAATCTGGAGCCCCATTCCTCGGCCACAGGTACCGACCTGCCGGACGGGACACAACTGTTGATCAGGCCGATGGACTCGGCCTCACGCCCCCTGACCTTCTGTCCTCCCAGTATGAGTTCTATCGCTCTCGCACGGCCGATCAGCAAGGGAAGCCGTTGCACGGCGCCAGATCCGGGCACGCTGCCCAGGGTCATTTCCGGAAAGCCGATCTGCGTATCTTCGTCTGCGATTCGCATGTCGCATGCCAAAGCCAGTTCGGCGCCGCCACCAAGTGCGTAGCCGTGCATTGCCGCGATGCTGACGATATGAGACCTAGCGATACGGTTGAAGACGAGCCAGGTCATCTCGATGAACCGTCGAAGAGATGGTCCGGAAAGCGTTCGCATGAAGGTCAGGTCGGCGCCAGCCGAAAATGCCCGCGCCTGACCTCCGGAGAGTATCGCTACCGAAATCTCGCTGTTCTTTTCCAGCGTGTCAAAAATGCCGGAAAGCTGCTGGCAGAATCGTTCATTGATGGCATTCAGCACCTGCGGGCGTCGAAAGATGACATGCGCCACGCGCTCATCGACGCGCAGTTCGATTACGTCATCGCTCACGGCATCCCCCCAAACCCAGACAACTCCGCGATGACGCCTGCATTCTTGTTGCGGCGGATCATGATTGGCCGCGCAAGATCCGGGTTCCGCTCCGGAGCATCCTCCCGATAATGGCTGCCCCGGGTTTCTTTCCTTAGCCTTGCCGCAGCGCACATCATGTGACCTACCTCAGCAAGGCAGATGGCTTCGTGGAAGGCTACCAGATCCTTTCTCGATCCAACGGCATACTTGCCGCCAAGCAATGCTTCCCTGATCTCAACGAGTGGTTGTGTTGCAACGTTTTGAATACCGTTTTTGTGGCAAGGAGAGCTTCTGATCTTTCGGAGGATTGAATGTTCAAGGGCCGCCAGTTTGACCAGTCAGTCATCCTGCTTTGCGTGCGCTGGTACCTGGCCTACAGTCTGAGCCTGCGGGACCTGGAAGAAATGATGGCCGAGCGAGGCATTGCCGTTGACCACACGACCATTCACCGCTGGACCGTCCGCTACGCACCGCTATTGCTGGAGCGTTTCAACCGACGGAAGCGGAACGTGACCGGCAGATGGCATATCGACGAGACTTACATCAAGGTCCGCGGCCAGTGGATGTACCTATACCGCGCCATCGACAGTGTCGGCGACACGGTCGAATTCTGGTTCAGCGAGCAGCGTGACCTGCCGTCGGCCAAACGGTTCTTCACAAAGGCGCTGAATCGGCATGGCCGGCCAGGCTGCGTCGTTATTGATGGTAGCCAGACCAACCACGAGGCTATCGTTTCCTGTGACACCACAAATCGCTTGCAGGATCGTTCTCGGCGCCGGCTGAAGCCGATCGAAATCCGCAAGAGTAAGTATCTGAATAATCGGATTGAACAGGATCATCGGCGCATCAAGCGCCGCGTCCGGCCAATGCTTGGCTTCAAATCACAGGCATCAGCCGCGATCATCCTGTCCGGCATCGAGATGGTTCACATGATGCGCAAGCGACAGGCGAGATACGCCTTCAATCCGAATCCGTCCCTAGCCGAACAGTTCGCAATTCTTGCCGCATAATTGGCCTCGGACCGGCCCCCTTTGCGCTTCAAATCAGCCGTTGCAACAAAACCGATCATCCGGCTCCGCCCGCATCAGGAAAGCGGTTAAGCGCGGTTGCGGCCTAAAACCCTTGGCGATTGTACCAATCATCGACCTCCTTGCGCACGCGGTCCTTCTCTAACCCATAACGCTCCTGAATCTTGCCCTCCAACTGATCGCGCTTGCCGGCAATCTGGTCGAGATCATCGTCGGTAAGATCTCCCCATTGTTCCTTGATCTTTCCCTTCATCTGCTTCCAGTTGCCTTCAACTCTGTTCCAGTCCATGGCGGTCACTCCATCTCTTGAGGATCATGCAGGCTAACGCGCCGAGCGCACATTGGCTCCACGTCCTTGCGTGCCTAGCGTCGAAAAACAGTGCTCGCCATCAACCGCCCTTTCCGCAGTTGCCGGATCCGGAAGTCGGTGCGACATGATGTAGACAGAAGCTTCGCGCGCCGATAACAATCGTGCTGGTCAGGTTGGGAGGCTTGCCATCGCGAATGCAGGGAACCGGTGGCCACCTGTAATTGCTAGCGGCATTCCCCCAGCCATAAGGCGAGAACAGGCACAGGGCCTGTTACTTCAGTGGGAGGAGTTCTATGCTCAACCGCATTGCGATTGCAGCGGCCGCAACCATGTCTTTAGCTGGGGCCGCACTTGCCCAGACAGCGATGCCTTTCGCGCTCGACTGGCAATTTGAGGGTCCGGCGGCACCCTATTTCATGGCGATTGAAAACGGGCATTTTGAAGCCGAGGGGCTCACAGTAGAGATCACGGCCGGGCAGGGCTCGCTCGACGCCATCCCAAAGGTGGCAACCGGCGCCTATCCGGTAGGCTTCGCCGATATGGCAAGCCTTATCAAATTCCTGGATCAGAATCCGGATGCTCCGGTGACGGCCGTCATGATGTTTTACGACAAGCCGGCCTTTTCCATCGTCGGGCGGAAGAGCCTTGGCATCGAGAATCCCAAGGATCTGGAAGGGCGTGTTCTCGGCGCACCGCCGCCGGATGGTGCCTGGGCGCAGTTTCCGGTATTTGCCGAGGCGAACGACATTGATGTCTCCAAGGTGAAGGTGGAGCCGGTCGGCTTTCCGACGCGGGAACCGATGCTGGCCGAAGGCCAGGTTGCTGCGGTCACCGGTTTTTCCTTCACCTCCTTCCTCAACACGACACGTCTCGGCGTGCCGGAGGAGGATATGACGGTGCTGCTGATGGCGGATCACGGTCTTGCCCTTTACGGCAACGCGATCATCGCCAACACCGACTTCGCAAAGGAGAACCCCGAAAAGCTCACTGGCTTCCTGCGGGCGGTCGCGAAGGGGCTTCAGGATACTGTGAACGATCCGGAAGCTGGGATCGCCGCGATGGTATCGCGTAACCCGGCGATGGACCGCGAGCTTGAACTGAGGCGGCTTGAGCTTGCACTTCGCGACAACATCATGACGGATTGGGTACGCGAGAATGGGCTGGGCGGCATCGATGACGAACGCTTTGCTCGCTCGCTCGAACAGATCGCCGTCACCTATGAGTTCAAGAACGAGCCCGATCCCGGCCGCTATTTCGATGGTTCTTACCTACCGGATGATGGAAGCCTCAACGTCCAGTAATCCAGCATGAAAATCTTCAAGCGCCGCGCATGAGCCCGCGGCGCTTCTTGCATGTGCGCTGTCCGCGGCGCGCAATCGGCAATGAGTGCGAAGAATGAACAATCTTATTGAAATAAAGGGAATAACCCACGCTTACAAAACCGCGGCTGGCCCGCTCCCGGTCCTGGACGATCTCAACCTTTCCATTCCTGAAGGCGGTTTTTGTGCGGTGGTCGGACCCTCAGGCTGCGGCAAGTCCACGCTGACCCGCTTGATTGCCGGGCTGATGTTTCCAGACGAAGGCGAGGTATGGCTTCATGGCCAGCGGGTGAGGTCTCCGCGAAGTTCTGTTGGAATGGCGTTCCAGAATCCCGTTTTGCTGGAATGGCGCACCATTCTGGACAATGTAATCCTTCCGCTGGAAATCGTTGCCCCCAGAATGCCCAAGGCCAAGAAGGAAGAGCGGGCGCGGGAACTGCTTGCGATGGTGGGCTTGCAAGATTTCGCCAACAAGCGGCCATCCGAACTTTCCGGCGGCATGCGCCAGCGCGCGTCACTCTGCCGTTCACTCGTGCATAAACCCGACATCCTGATCCTTGATGAGCCGTTCGGCGCTCTGGACGCCTTTACGCGGGAAGATCTCTGGCAGCTCATGCATCAGCTTCGCGCCGAAGAGCCGTTCACTGCCCTCCTCATCACGCATGACCTGCGGGAGAGCGTCTATCTGGCCGATCAGGTGGTCGTCCTGTCGGGTCGCCCCGCCACGACGCAATTCGTTCTCGACATCGACGTGTCAGGGCCGCGCCCGATCGACATGCTTTATTCGACGCAATCGGTGGAATGGCTGGCACAGCTTCGTGAGCAGATCAAGATCGCGCAGGGGCGCGGAGGCAGGAAGAGGGCGGCTGCATGACCACCAGCGAGTTGCAAAAGGTAGTCTCTCCCGTACTCGCCATCCTCATCTTTGTTGCCTTGTGGGAGTTCTGGGTCTGGTACATGGGTTGGCCCACCTACAAGATGGCCGCTCCTTCCGACCTTTGGCCGGCTTTCTGGGAGTACCGGGAATTGTTTGCCATCAATGCGTGGCAAACGCTGTGGCGTACGGTAGTAGGGCTTGGCCTTGCCGTGGTCGTCGGCACCGTGCTGGGGATGATCATGGGGTTGAGCCGCGTGATGAACGACGCGCTTTACCCATTGCTCGTCGGCTTCAACGCGATACCCAAGGCCACGGTGGTGCCGGTGGTCGCGCTCGTCTTCATCGGGCAGCACGACTTCAACACCATTCTCATTGCCTTCATGATTTCCTTTTTTCCGATTTCGGTGTCGGTTGCCATTGGCCTGTCCACTCTGGAGCCGGAGTACCGGGATATACTGCGCTCGCTAGGCGCCTCGCGCTTCACAGTCTTCTGGAAGATCGCCCTGCCGAAGACCCTTCCGGAGTTTTTTGGCGCGCTGAAGGTTGCCGTGACCCTCGCGTTCATCGGCACGAATCTGGTGGAGATCGTGACACCGCATGGCCGGGGGCTGGGAAGCCTATTCGATTCCGGCCGAATCGCGTCGAACTATCCGCTCATGTTCGCTGTGTTGATCGCGCTCGCGCTGCTGGGAATCCTCCTGTACTACATCGTGGTTGCTTTGGAGCGCATATTCGCCGGCTGGGCCGAACGCCGGCCGACCTGACGAGCTAAGTTCCAATCAAGCAAAACGGGCGCCGCTTGCACATGCGCCCGTTTTCATCGGCACAATCGAAACATCATTCGATCGCGCGGTGACAGCCGCATGGGCCAAAGATCCGGTTGCGCGGGACGGTCACCTCGTATCGCAGCCCCTGGGCGCTGCAACCTGAATATAAAGCTGCCAAGCGCTTCACCAAAACGGCAGGTGATCGCCTCACGCCCATCACGTCCGCTGCTGACATCTTCAACTTTGCCCCATTTTAGAAATGGCTTGCAGTACGGCCGTTCCCGATTAGCAAGCCCGATCAGGAACCGTCGATCTGCCGACCCATGATGGCAATGGCTTGCTGGTAAACGCTGGCGGCGTTCCAGCTTTGGATAGCGGCGAAGTTCGGCTCCCCCGGCTGGTAGCCGGCACCGGGGCGCCAGCCATGCGCACGCAGGAAATTGGCCGTCGATGTCAATGCATCGGCCACCGAACCAATCATGTCTATGCGGCCGTCGCCATCGCCGTCTACTCCATATTTGAGCGCGTTGCCCGGAAGGAACTGGGTCTGGCCGATCTCACCATGCGCTGCGCCGACCGCCGATGGGCTGAGCATCCCGCGTTCCACCAGCTGGAGTGCGGCGTAAAGATGTCCAGTGAAGAATTCGGAGCGGCGGCAATCATAGGCAAGGGTCGCGACTGCGGAAAGAATGTTCTGATTGCCCAGAAAGCCACCAAAGCCGGTTTCCATACCCCAAATGGCAAGAAGCGGACCGGGAGGAACACCGTATTGCGACTCGATAGAGGCAAGCAGCCCCGCATAGCGGGATTTCATGCTCTTGCCGCGCGAGACGATGGCATCCGAACCACGTCTTTTCATGAATTCCTGTAGTGACAGCTTGAAGCTTTTCTGCCCACGATCGGCAGCTATCGTCTTCGTTGCATAGCTGGTGCGGGACAGCGCATCCAGCGCTCGGGAGCTCACACCGCGGGCGGAAGCCTCACGGATGAACGCGCTTTTCCAGTTCTCAAACCCCCTGCCGTCATTGCCGCATGCCGTACTGGCAAGGGCGGTCCCACCAGACAAGAGGACAATGGCCAGACTTGCCGCGAGACAACGCGCACTCCTCGCCAGCTTCATGTGCTTCTCCTCGTTTGCATACAGATTTGTGAATTCTGCCAGTGAATTGCGGCGATGTCACGTCACCCAGTTCCTCGACGAAATCTTGAAAAAAGGAACGAAAAGGTCGGCTAATTGTTCAATTGCCCGTGTGAAAGTGACAAGGAGTCAAACAATGAGAAGCTTTACGCTGAAAGCTGCAGTCGCGGGATTTGCGCTGTTTTCAATTGCCGGCGCCGCCTCGGCGCAAGTTATGGCGACTGCCACCACCGATCTCAATATTCGTTCGGGCCCCGGTCCCGAATATCCCGTGGTCGGCGTGATAGGCAACTCGCAGGAGGCGACGGTTCAGGGTTGCCTTGAGGACAGCAAGTGGTGCCAGGTCAGTTTTCAGGGCGTGGAAGGTTGGTCCTATTCCGACTATCTGATGGCCAACATGGGTACACAGACCATGGTGCTTACTGAACGTCCCGCCGAGGTCCCGGTGGTTAGCTATGAGGCTACTGCGAGCACCGATACTGGTGTGGGTGCGGCTGCCGGCGCGACCACAGGAGCAGTGGCTGGCGCCATCATTGGCGGCCCTGTCGGCGCCGCTGTCGGCGGTGCAGTCGGAGCAGTGACGGGCGGCGCAATAGAGACCGTTTCACCGCCGCAGGAGGTGGTGAGCTATGTCCAGAGCAACCCCGTTGAACCCGTCTATCTGGAAGGCGAAGTAGTGGTCGGCGCGGCTCTGCCGGAAACGGTCGCGGTCCGCGAAATTCCCGATTACGAGTACCGCTACGTCTATGTGAATGGGCAGCCCGTACTGGTCGAACCAGACACCCGCCGTATCGTCTATGTGATGCGGTAAGACGCCATAAGGCAACAAGTGAGGGCGCCGTCGCGCACGCCGCGGTGGCGCCTGTGCGATTTGCTCAGCACGGCAAGAACGGTTCCGCTTGACTCGTGAACGTTTTTCGCGTCTAGAGTGCACCTTGATTCCCGCGACGAGTTGAAAACTCTGAGCAGCCGACTGGGACTGGATCCCGGAGGTCAACACCCGGCAGCGCGATGCGCCCCCGGGTGCTATACGGTATTCTGCGAGGTTTAACCGGGCGCGGGAATGCATTACCTCTCGTATCCTAGGATGCGAGAATAGAGGAACGCGAATGTTTGAGAACCTGCAGGAACGCCTCGGCGCAATCCTGAACAATCTCACCGGGCGCGGTGCGCTGTCCGAGGCCGATGTGGCAGCTGCCTTGCGCGAGGTCCGCCGCGCATTGATCGAGGCGGATGTGGCGCTTGACGTGGTGCGGTCCTTCACGGACCGCGTGCGGGAAAAGGCCGTTGGCGCAGAGGTTCTAAAATCCGTTAAGCCCGGGCAGATGGTCGTCAAGATCGTCCACGACGAGCTGGTGGATATGCTCGGCTCGGAAGGCGAGACGATCGACCTCAATGCGCCAGCCCCGGTCGTCATCATGATGGTGGGCCTGCAGGGCTCAGGCAAGACCACAACCACGGGTAAGATTGCAAAGCGGCTTTCCGAGCGCCAGGGCAAGAAAGTGCTGATGGCCTCGCTCGACACACGCCGCCCGGCCGCGCAGGAACAACTCAGGCAGCTTGGCGAGCAGACGGGAATTGCGACGCTTCCCGTCATTCCCAACCAGACGCCAGTCGATATCGCCAAACGTGCCGTTCAGGCGGCGAAGCTCGGCGGTCATGACGTCGTCATTCTCGATACGGCCGGACGTACGCATATCGACGAGCCGCTGATGGTCGAGATGGCCGACATCAAGCGTACATCGAACCCGCATGAGATACTACTCGTTGCCGACGCGCTGACCGGACAGGACGCCGTTAATCTTGCCAAGAACTTCGATGAACGGGTGGGCATCAGTGGTATCGTCCTTACCCGTCTGGACGGCGATGGGCGAGGAGGCGCGGCCCTCTCGATGAGGGCCGTTACCGGAAAGCCGATCAAGCTCATCGGCACTGGCGAGAAGATGGATGCGCTTGAGGAGTTCCATCCTCGGCGGATCGCCGACCGCATTCTGGGCATGGGCGACATCGTATCGCTCGTCGAGAAGGCGGCAGAAACCATCGATAAGGAAAAAGCCGCCCAGATGGCGAAGAAGATGCAGGAGGGGAAGTTCGACCTGAACGACCTTGCCGAGCAACTTCGTCAGATGCAGAAGATGGGCGGCATGGGGGGCATCATGGGTCTGATGCCGGGCATGGGCAAGATGAAAGACCAGCTTGCAGCCGCCGGCCTTGACGACCGGATGTTCGCCAGGCAGATCGCCATTATCCAGTCAATGACGCCGGTCGAACGTGCAAATCCCGAGCTGTTGAAGCACAGCCGCAAGAAGCGCATCGCTGCCGGTTCGGGTACGGACGCCGCCCAGATCAACAAGCTGCTTAAGATGCACCGACAGATGGCCGACATGATGAAGGCTATGGGGGGCAAAGGCCGAAAGGGCGGATTGATGCGCGGCCTCATGGGCGGAGTGGCGCAGAAGATGGGCCTTGGCGGCGCGGGCGGCTTGCCGGATCTGTCCAAGGTGGATCCTGAGCAACTGGAAGCATTGCAAAAGCAACTGGGCGGAGGAGGGCTGCCAACAGGGCTTCCGAAGGGGCTTCCCGGTCTTCCCGGCGGCCTGCCGGGACTGCCAGGCGGACTGCCTGGCCTGCCACGCAAGAAATAGGGAGGAGACAGATGAGCAGCGAGTCAGATACTGCCCGTGTGCGGCTTCTTGAGTTGCGAGCCTCGATCGATAATCTCGACGCGGCATTGATCCACGTCCTGGCGGAACGTTTCCGCTGCACGAAGGCAGTGGGCAAGCTGAAGGCCGAGAACAACATGCCGGCAGCGGACCCGGCGCGGGAACAGGAGCAGATCTCCCGTCTGCGCCGGCTCGCCGATGAAGCAAATCTCGATCCGGATTTTGCCGAGAAGATACTGACCTTCATTGCTCGCGAAGTAATCCGCCATCACGAGGCCATCGCAGTGAAGCACACGGCTCCGCTGGAGCAGAAAGTCTGACGCTAATGATACCGGTCCTCAAAAGCGAACGCTTGATCCTGCGCCGATGGAGGAATGAGGACTTCCCCGCCTATGCGGCTTTCGCAGCCGATCGGGAGCGCATGCGTTATCTCGGCGGACCGCGCGAGGAATGGGAAGCCTGGACAGCCTTTGCCGCCATGTCGGGCGAATGGAGCCTCAACGGCTACGGCATTTTCGCCATTGCCGTTAAGGAAGGTGACCAAGTCGCTGGCTATGCGGGCCTCTGGAAGCCGCCCTATATCGACGAGCCGGAACTTGCCTGGGGCCTCTATGCGGGCTTCGAAGGGAATGGCTTCGCCACCGAAGCGGCCCGACGCGTGCAGATATGGGCTGCACATGAGCTTCGTCTGCCGCCACTGATGAGCTTCGTTCATCCCGAAAATCTGGCTTCCCAGGCCGTCATCAAACGGCTTGGCGGGGTGCCATTGCCGCCCACCACGCTGCGTGGCGAACCGCGCCTGCGTTTCAGGCACATCCTGCCGACCTGAATTCAACGCCATCATCGAAAGGAACTCTATTCATGGCACTGAAAATCCGACTGGCCCGTGCAGGGTCGAAAAAGCGCCCCTACTACCACATTGTGGTGGCTGACATTCGCGCGCCGCGCGATGGCCGCTTCATCGAACAGCTCGGCTCATGGAACCCCATGCTTCCGAAGGATGCAGAGCGCGTAAAGCTTAACGAGGAACGGATCCAGTACTGGCTCGGGCATGGCGCTTTGCCCACCGATCGCGTGCTGCGCTTCCTTGATCAGGCCGGCATCGCCAAGCGGCCCGAGCGCAGCAATCCTAAGAAAGCCGAGCCTGGCAAGAAGGCGCAGGAGCGAATTGCCGCCGCGCGGCAGGCGGAGGAGGAAGCCAAGGCCGCAGCTGCAGAGGCCGCTGAGAGCGCGGGCGAAGAGGCCGCAAGCTGATCACACCAGCGGAGCTTGAGAACGAAAATGGCGGGCTTCGGCCCGCCATTTCCTAATGCATCTAGAATATGGGTGTGGAAGCCAGGCCGCTACATGGTCGCCGTATACAGGCCGCTACATGGTCGCCGTATAGTAGAAGATATGGCGCCCGATCTTGCCCGTTTTCTCCAGCTTCTTGGCCCAGCGCGGACTAACGTAGTCGGCATGATAATGCGTGGAGCGCTGGATCGGCCGCAAGACTTCCGGGCAGCCGCGATCGTCGCAAGCGAAGATCTTTCGCGCTATGGCCTCAGCTTTCTTGTAAGCCTCGGGATCTGTAATGGGATTGCCTGAGCCGTCGCACGCAAAGGAGAACTGGCATGCATTGCGCCGGTGACTGTTCTGATACACCACGTCGCAGACGGTATCAGGATAAAACTGACTCTTGACGCGATTAAGAATGACCTTGGCGACAGCGTTCTGACCAGAGACGGGTTCGCCCCTTGCCTCGAAATAAATCGCGGTCGCCAGGCACTCGATTTCCGAATTGTAGCTGCGATAGACGGAACTGTCCTTGATCTCCGCCACGATACGTCCAGCATTCGCAGCCGCTGACTGCGCGACGAGAAGCGCGCATGCCATGCCGATGGCGGTCACACCGCCCAAAAGCTTCTTCTGCATTGCCCCAACCCTGTTGGCCTTTTTTTCCCCTCTTGAGCCACCAATGGGGCGTCAGGGGGGAATGGATGGGGCAGAAACGTGGAAATTCCCGGGCATGGAGAGGGCGGTCTTGTATGCAGTGACTGCTTTACTCTTAAAGTCAGCCGCTTGCTTGCGTCACACGACCGAAAGCTCCGCTTCGGAAAGCAGCGAGCTTTTCTCCTCTATAGCCCTAAACAGAAATGCCAGACCTTTAATGCGCCGGATAGATGGCATAGGTGTAGCGATGTGGGGCCTTGTCGGGAACTCATTTGCATACTAATGATTTTACGAAGGTCCAGCAGGCATATAAAAGCAGAGCCAGGAATATCGGAATGAACACTGCCGTGCTGCGCGACACTGAAAACTCTGACAGGCTGGAGTTCCCCATTCCAGCCGGCGTCTATGCGGAACGCGTCGTTTCCGTAAAACATTATACCGATCGGCTCTTTGCCTTTCGCATTACGAGGCCACGGTCCTTTCGCTTCCGCTCAGGCGAGTTCGTGATGATTGGGCTGCCGAATGCTGAGAAGCCTGTGTTTCGAGCCTATTCGATGGCAAGCCCGGCTTGGGACGAAGAACTTGAGTTCTTCTCGATCAAGGTGGCTGATGGGCCTCTGACTCAGCACCTGCAAAAGATCAAAGCGGGCGATACCATCCTCATGAGGCAGAAGCCGACGGGCACGCTGGTGCTCGATGCGCTTACGCCGGGCAGGCGCCTCTACATGATCTCCACTGGCACCGGAATTGCACCCTTTGCAAGCCTCGTACGCGACCCGGAGACCTATGAAAAGTTTGACCAGATCGTCCTCACCCATACCTGTCGAGATCTGGCGGAATTGACATATGGCGAAGAGTTGATCGCAGCCACGCGAGAAGACCCGCTGATCGGCGAACTGACCGAGGGGCGGCTGCAGCACTTCACCTCAACAACCCGCGAGGCCTCTGGCAGTCAGGGCCGCATTACAAGCTGGATCGAGAGTGGCGCTCTCTTCAAAACCCTGGGGACTCCCCCATTCGACCCCACAACGGATCGCGTGATGATCTGCGGTTCGATCGCCATGATCAAGGATGTGAAGGCTCTGGTTGAGAAAGCGGGGCTGAAGGAAGGCTCCAATGCCGTTCCCGCCGACTTTGTGGTGGAGCGAGCCTTCGTCGGGTGATAACCCAAGAAATCAGCGACGCCTCGACGTCATCTGCTATAGTGAGGAGTTGCCACCGGCAATTGCGTGGGAAGCAGTGGACCAAGCCAGCCTTATTCGGGACCGTGCGGCTGCTGCCTCTTGTCTTATGTTAGTTGCGCCGCATATCGTCTTCAGACGCCGGTTTCCAGCGGACGGTTAGCCATGGGCGAGACATTCGTCATTGCACAAGGTGGAGGGCCCACAGCCGTCATCAACCAGACCGTCGCCGGCGCGGTTCTGGAGGCCCGCAGACGCTTTCCGAAAGCCAGGGTTCTAGGTGCGCTCCACGGGGTAAGGGGCGTTCGGGATAATCGCCTTGTTATGCTTTCTGACCTGCCGGAAGAGCGCTTGCGAGCAATTGCCGGGACGCCCAGTGCCGCCTTGGGCAGTACCCGGGACAAGCCCGACGAAGCCTATTGCGAAGCCATTGTGAAGGGACTCACGGAGGTAGGAGCCGACGGCTTCATCTATATTGGGGGCAACGACACAGCAGGCACCCAACAGCTTCTGAATGAAGCTTCCGGCGGGCGAATTACCTGCGTTCACGCGCCCAAGACCATCGACAATGATCTGGAAGAGAACGATCATACACCCGGTTTCATTTCGGCGGCCGAGTTCGTGGCGGGCGCATTCCTCAGCATAGATCTGGATTTCATGGCGCTGCCGGGGATCTATGTTGGGATCGTTATGGGCCGACATTCGGGTTTTCTTACCGCCTCGGCCGCGGCCTGGTCGCTGGGCGAAGAAGCAGGTCCACACCTCATCTATGTTCCTGAGCGTCCGTTCGAGCGCGCAAGTTTCGTTGAAGATGTGAAGGCGACGTTCGCGCGCCACGGGCGCTGCATCGTGGCGATGTCGGAGGGCGTCTCCACCGCTGACGGCCGCTCGTTGGTTGAAACGTTGGTGCCGCCGGAACTTCAGGAGCGAGATCAGCATGGCAATCTGCGCCTTTCCGGCAGCGATCTTGGGCAGACCATTGAGCACATCCTGGCAGAGGAGCTACCTGGAAGGCGAGCGCGGGTAGACACGTTTGGTTACCTGCCGCGCGGCAATATCGCCACCATCAACGCGACCGATGCGAGGGAAGCGTTCGAAGCCGGACAATATGCCATAGAGGCAATGGAAAAGGGTGGGGGCTCTGTCGCATTGCAATGGAACGGCAAGGAGACCCGCTGCAAGCTGGTGCCACTCTCGAGCGTGGCTGGCAGAACGAGGCAGATGCCCCACGACTTTCTCCACGAAGACGAAAGCGGCCTGACGGAGGCTGGACTTGCGTATCTCTCCAGGCTATTGCCACGGAAATATCAGCCTGCGCCGCCGTTCACTTGAGAAATGATCGCCGGTAAAAAGCGCCGTTCCCCTACCTCTGAAGCAGCCTGCAGAGCTCGTCAAGCTGTTCGAGCGTCCGATAGGCGATACGAAGCTCGCCGCCCTTGTTCTTGTGGTTTATGGCTACCTTTAAGCCCGTATGATCGCTGAGCAGCTTCTCAAGGGCCAGCGTATCCGGATCTTTCTGTCGCGGCTCAGCCTTCGAAGGCGCCTCTGCATTGGTCTGGCTCGCCAATGCTTCCGCTTGGCGTACGGAAAGACCTTCTTCGATAATGCGCTTGGCGAGGCCCACAGGGTCTTCCGCATTGACGAGTGTCCTGGCGTGACCCGCGGTGAGCGAGCCGTCGATGATAAGGTCGCTAACGGATGGTGGCAATTTTAGAAGGCGCAGTGTATTGGCCACATGGCTGCGGCTCTTGCCAATCACCTGGCCAAGATCCGCCTGCGTGTAATTGTGCTCCTCCATGAGTTGCTCATAGCCGCGTGCTTCCTCCAGAGGATTGAGATCAGCGCGCTGGACATTCTCTATAATGGCAAGCTCAAGCGCGGCCTTGTCGTCCACCTCGCGAATAATGACCGGGATTTCGGATAGTCCAGCCCGTTGCGCAGCCCGCCAGCGGCGCTCCCCGGCTATAATTTCATAGCGGCTCGCGGCCGAAGCGGGGCGTACAACCACCGGCTGCACGATGCCGTGCTCGCGTATCGACTGGGCAAGATCTGCCAGCTCCGCTTCAGCAAAATTGCGGCGCGGATTGCGGGGATTGGGAGAAATGAACTCAATAGGAACCCGGCTATCGGGCCGAACCACTTCCTGCCTTATACTCGCGGGCTTGTCGATCTCACCGATCAGCGCCGCCAGTCCTCGGCCGAGGCGCTTGCGCGAAGGATCATCATTCATACCCTACCCCTTGTTCTGCCGGACAATTATGCGGCGCGCAGCCGCCGTTCGCGGCGAATGACTTCCGACGCGAGTTGAAGATAAGCTTGGCTTCCGGAGCACTTCAAATCGTACAGGATCGCGGGCTTGCCGTAGGAAGGCGCCTCAGAGACGCGCACATTCCGCGGTATGACGGTCTCATATACCGTGTCACCCATATGGGCTCGCACGTCCTCCACCACCTGGTTTGCCAGATTGTTCCGCCGATCGAACATCGTGAGAACGATGCCTTGTATGGTTAGCAACGGGTTAATGGAAGCCCTTATCTGCTCGACTGTTTCAAGCAGTTGGCTCAACCCCTCCAAAGCAAAGAACTCGCATTGCAGGGGCACAAGCACGGAATCGGCCGCCGCCATAGCATTCAGAGTAAGAAGGTTCAACGATGGCGGACAGTCGATGAGGACGTAGGAGTAATCGATACCTCCCTCCGCGTTGCGCAAGGCTTTTCGCAACTTCAAGACCCGATCCGAAGCATTGGAGATTTCCATCTCAATACCAAGCAGATCCAGCGTTGATGGAATGATTGCCAAGCCGGGTACCGCCGTTGCAACGGCCGCGCTGCGAATGTTCGTTGCGCCCGTCAACACGTCGTATGAAGAGATCACCCTCGCCTGCCGCTCAATGCCGAGACCGGTGCTGGCATTTCCCTGGGGGTCGAGGTCTACAATAAGAACCTTCTCGCCGATCGCGGCCAATGCCGTGGCTAGATTAATTGCTGTTGTCGTTTTCCCGACCCCACCCTTCTGGTTTGCCACGGTGATAATGCGTGATGGCTTGCTCATAGCCCCGACCGAATATTCCCGACCTGCGGCTGCATCATAGGCGACGGAGATTCGTAATATCAAGAATCACGCCATCGCCTCCAGCCTTGCTGGGATGTTCTACCAGATCAAAAAGCCAGGCGACACGGCATTCTTCAATTTCCCTCTGATAATCCCGCCCTTTGTGCAAGAGCGCGCGGGTGTCCCGCGCTATCCACGGCTCGATGAGAGGCAGAAGTCGGTTCAGCGGGGCCAGCGCCCGGGCAGTGATAATCTCAGGGGCTGGTATCAGACCATGACAGTCCTCAATCCGCCGCGCGTGCACCAAGGCGGGCGCCCCAGCCGCGGCCAGAGCTGTTTGCAGGAATGCCGCCTTCTTCCGGTTACTTTCTACCAGATCAACATGTGCGCCCGGTCTATCTTGCAGAAGTATCGCCATGATAGCCCCCGGAAACCCGCCACCGGAACCGAGGTCCAACCATCGCAATGCATCACGGGCATGAGCAAGCAACTGGGCGCTATCCAGTATGTGGCGCTCCCACAGATCTGGAATCGTCGAGGAAGCCACGAGATTTATACGTTTATTCCAGCGTGAAAATGACTCGGCAAAGGCTTCCAACTTGACATATGTTTCACGTGAAACTGGGCCGGAAACAGACTGCAATGCTGAAAATCGATCAGCACTCATGCTGAACCCGTTCTCCGCTCTGCCTGCCGCGCCGCAACAAGAATAAGAGCGAGCGCAGCTGGCGTCATACCATCGACACGCTGAGCTTCCGCAAGTGTTCGAGGGCGGCGAGCATCCAGCTTATCCTGCAACTCCCGTGAAAGCCCAGGAACATTCCGGTAGCTTATCGTCCCCGGAATCTCCAGAGCTTCGTCACGGCGAACCCGTTCTGCGTCGGTTTCCTGTCGTTCCAGATACACGGCGTACCGTGCTTCGGTCTCCAGCCGCTCGCCAACATTTGTTTGGATGTCCTTGAGCTCCGGCCAGATTGCTGCAAGCCGCTCAAGTGAAAGATCAGGATAAGCAAGAAGATCGTAGGCGTTGCGTCGGATACCGTCGTGATTGAGGGCAATTCCATAACGGGACGCTTCGTTCGGCGTAAGGCTGAAAGAGCACACGAGTCGACGCGCGTCATCCAATGCCTTCTCGGCGGCCGTAAAGCGCTCCTCCCGACCAGATGAGGCGATGCCCCATTCAATAGCTCGGGGCGTGAGGCGGCTATCGGCATTGTCGGCGCGAAGCGATAAGCGAAATTCAGCCCGCGAAGTAAACATGCGATATGGTTCGGTAACACCGCGCGTCACAAGGTCATCAATCATGACGCCAATATATGCATCCGCTCGGCTCAACGTTACGCACATTCCCCCGCCAGCCACACGAGCCGCGTTCACGCCGGCAATGATGCCTTGCGCAGCCGCCTCTTCATAGCCTGTGGTTCCATTGATCTGCCCTGCCAGAAACAATCCCTTGACCCGCCGCGTCTCCAGTGTGGGATCAAGCTCGCGCGGATCCACATGGTCGTATTCTATCGCATAGCCAGGCTGCAGCACGCGTGCGTGCTCGAGCCCGGGTATGGTCCTTAAAAATGCGCGCTGCACATCCTCAGGCAGAGAACTGGATACGCCGTTAGGATAGATGGTATGGTCATCAAGCCCTTCCGGCTCCAGGAATATCTGATGGCTGTCCCGATCGCTGAACTTGACGATCTTGTCCTCGATGGAGGGACAGTAACGCGGCCCGATCCCCTCAATAGCCCCGGAGTATAAGGCCGACCGCCCGAGATTATCACGGATAATCCGGTGCGTTTCCTTCGTTGTTCGCGTGATGCCGCAGAAAATTTGCGGATTGCTGATCCTGTCGGTCAGAAGCGAGAAAGGCTGAGGGTCTGGATCGGCTTCCTGTCGATCCAGACCCTCCCAATTGATCGTACGACCATCCAGTCTGGCGGGCGTACCTGTTTTAAGACGACCCAGAGCGAACCCTGCGGCCTCCATCGAGGCCGAAAGGCGAAGAGCGGCAGGTTCGTTCATCCGCCCGGCGGGAATTTTCTTCTCGCCGATATGTATCAAACCACGAAGGAATGTACCGGTGGTGAGAACGACTGCACCGCATTCAATTCGTCGTTCTCCGGATATTACAATGTGCGTGACACGACCGTCCTCAATGCCGATATCGTGCGCCTCGGCTTCGATTACTGAGAGATTCTCCTGCTCGGCAATAGCCGCCTGCATCGCCTGCCGGTAGAGACGGCGATCAGCTTGCGTGCGAGGGCCGCGCACAGCGGGGCCTTTGCGACGGTTCAAGACGCGAAACTGGATTCCGGCAGCGTCTGCAACCCGACCCATGAGCCCATCCAATGCATCGATCTCGCGAACAAGCTGCCCCTTGCCAATTCCGCCAATGGCAGGATTGCATGACATAACGCCGATCGTGTCTTGGCGCAGGGTGATAAGGGCGGTCGATGCACCGGTCCGCGCAGCCGCGGCCGCAGCTTCACAACCGGCGTGTCCACCTCCGATGACTACAACATCAAACACATCAATCATATTGTCCTCGATCGCCGCGTCTCAGATGCGCACAAGTCGCCTACCAGTCAAGACCCTGTTCCGTTTCACGTGAAACTGAGGGATGCAGCCTGAGCGCTGAAATTGTTTCACGTGAGTCACTGCCGCAACAATGGCGGCAATGTTTCACGTGAGTCATTTGCCGATGCAGAAGGTGGAGAAGATAGCGTCCAGCAGGTCCTCCACATCAATCGCACCATGAATCCGGCCAAGTGCATGCGATGCGACGCGCAGGTCTTCGGCTCTCAATTCGAGCGCTGTTTGATCCCGCAATAGTGCCTTCTCAAGCGCCGCGATCGCTTCATTCAGAAGAACAACATGCCGTGCCCGAAACGGTAATGTATCGCTGCTACCCTCAAGCGCTTTCTTGCATGTCTCTTTGAGACGCTGCGTAAGAGAGTCGAGCCCTTCTCCGGTCTCGGCTGAAACCAGCAGATCATAGCTGGCATCCTCTTTCTTCAAGATGAGGTCAGCTTTGCTGCCTATCTTTAACGTTGGCTTTGCGGGGAGGCCGTCAAAGGCGATAGGGTTTGCAGCATCCTCCAGCAAGAGGATGAGATCCGCCTCTGCTGCCTTGCGCAACGAACGTTCTATCCCCATCGCTTCAACCTGTTCGGTCGCATCGCGGATGCCAGCCGTATCGGAAAGGACAACCTTGACGCCTCCCAAATCAAGAGAGACCTCCAGGATATCCCGCGTCGTTCCAGGCACGTCAGTGACAATCGCGACGTCACGGCGGGCGAGGGCATTGAGAAGACTGGATTTTCCCGCATTAGGCGCCCCCAGGATAACGACTTGGAAGCCTTCACGGATAATCTCGGAATAATGGTATTCCTTCGCGTGGCCAGTAATCTCAGCCCGGAGCTCGCGAACATCCTCCCAGATCGTTTCGCCAACCGAGTCTGGAATATCCGCCTCATCGGCAAAATCCAGCTCTGCCTCGATCATGGCTCGCGCTCGGATAAGCCGTTGCCGCCAACTCTCGTATAGCTGCTGATGCCGCTCAGTGCTATTCGCCAGCGCAAAACGCCGCTGTGCCTCGGTCTCGGACGAGATTAGATCGGAAAGCGCCTCGGCACCGGTCAGGTCGATCTTGCCGTTCAGAAAAGCACGCTTTGTAAACTCGCCGGGATCTGCTGCTCGGAGCGATGGAAATGAGGCTAACGTGCGCAGCATTGCCGCGACGACAGCACGACCCCCATGCAAGTGCAACTCTCCACAATCCTCGCCCGTAAAGCTCGCAGGGCCAGGAAAGAATAGACAGAGACCGCGATCCAGGAGGATACCGCCTTGATCCCGGAAATCCGTTAGCACCGCCTTGCGCGGTGGGGGGATGTGGCCAGCGAGACTTTCCAGAATCAGGCGCGTATCGGGACCAGACATACGCACGATCGCAACGCCGGAAGGCAGTCCGCCGCTGGAAAGAGCGAAGATTGTATCGCGAACAAGCATTTGATCTCAGGTGCAGTGCGCTCTACCCTTCTGAAGGGCGGCGATATGGAGATGACCGTGAAACTCCCAAAGCGAAACCTGCTCGGCGAGCAGACCAGCCCCTACCTTCTGCAGCACAAGGATAACCCTGTGCACTGGAGACCCTGGAGCGCGGAGGCACTCGAAGAAGCAAAAAGGTTGAACAGGCCAATCCTTCTTTCCATCGGTTATGCCGCCTGCCATTGGTGCCATGTCATGGCGCATGAGTCTTTTGAGGATGCAGAAGTTGCCGATGTCATGAACCGTCTCTTCGTTAATATCAAGGTGGATCGTGAAGAAAGGCCGGATATAGATCAAATTTACATGACCGCATTGTCCGCAACCGGCGAGCAGGGCGGCTGGCCTCTGACGATGTTCTTGACACCCGATGCACAACCTTTTTGGGGAGGAACCTATTTTCCAAAACAGCCCCGGTTTGGGCGACCGGGCTTCATACAGGTGTTGAATGCTGTCCATACTGCATGGCGTGAGAAGCAGCCGGAACTTCTTCGCAGCGCCGAGAAGCTGACGGCTCACGTTCACAGCCAATTGGATTCGGCAGCTACAGCCGCGGGCGATGGCCCTTCACCTCTTGCGGAGCTTGCAGGACGGATCGGTGGCATGGTCGATCCGCTGAATGGAGGTATTCGGGGGGCGCCGAAGTTCCCTAATGCTCCCTTCATGGACGTGCTTTGGCTCAACTGGCTTGAAAGACGTACAGCCCAGCATCGGGACGCCGTGCTCAGCACACTGCGTCACATGTTGACGGGTGGCATCTTTGATCACGTGGGTGGAGGTCTTGCGCGATACTCCACGGATGCGATGTGGCTCGTACCCCATTTCGAGAAGATGCTTTATGATAACGCGCAACTCGTGCGCCTGTGCTGTTTCGCCTATGCAGAAACAGGATATGATCTGTTTCATCGGCGCGTTAAAGACACGGTGTCATGGCTTCTCCGCGAAATGCAACTCGGGCATGGAGGATTTGCTTCTAGCATTGACGCAGACTCTGAAGGTGAGGAGGGAAAGTTCTACCTCTGGACAAGGGCGGAGATCGAAGACGTTCTCGGCTCAAAGGCAGATGTGTTTCTGCGCGTCTATGATCTGGCAAGTCCCGCCGAGTGGGACGGAGACCCCATTCTGAACCGCCTTAACAATCCACACCTTCTCGATCCGGTGGACGAGGACCGTCTTCAGACCCTCCTGGAAAAGCTCCGCCTCCAAAGGGAGCGACGGCAGCGACCTGCCCGCGACGACAAGGTACTGGTGGACTGGAACGGGATTACAATATCTTCCCTCGTTCTGGCCGGCCGGCAGTTCCAGAAACAAGAGTGGATCGATGCTGCATACCGCGCGTTCCGCTTTATCCGCGATTCAATGGAAGAGGGCCGCCTTCCGCACAGCATTAGGGAAGGGCGGAAGCTTTATCCCGCGATAGCGAGCGACTACGCGGCGATGATTTCTGCCGCTATTTCCCTGAACGCAGCGCTTCAAGACAACGGTCTAATAGACCAAGCCATGAAATGGGCAGAAATGCTCGACCGATGGCATGCGGACCAGGAAGGAAGCGGATATTACCTGACGGCATCGGACAGCACGGATGTCCCGCTTCGCATTCGAGGAGACGTGGACGACGCCGTCCCCTCGGCCACAAGCCAGATTATCGTAGCTCTCATCCAGCTCTCGGCGGCAAGCGGTGATCACGCGATCTATGAACGTGCCATCCATACCGCCGAGAACGCACTTCGCCGTACCAAAGAACAGCCCTACGGCCAAGCCGGCATTATACACGCCGCCGCAATTGCAGAACGGCCTTTGAGATTGCTAATTTACGACCCAGATGAGGAGCTCGTTAAAGTAGCAAATCGGATCGCCGATCCTCGCCGCGTCGACATTATCCTCGGAGAGGAAGAACAAGACGCGGAACGCCAGCTCGGAATTACAATCGATAGGACCGCATCCGGCGCATGGCTTTGTATCGGTCAGGCTTGTCTTCCCCCATTCAGGGACGCCGTGACGCTTGAAGCAGCCCTGCGCTCGCAATGGCGAGACTGATCGGGGAGGTCGACCTTCTCAAGGTAAGCGACTCATAATCTCGCAACCATATACGAAATTAGGCGAGTTGGATGGACGCGGGGAAGTTGTCGCGCTCGTTTGTCGTATTGGGCTGCCACAGCTCTGAAGTGAAAAAGCGTTCGACGGCATTGCGCTGGCGGCAGACCCATGGGCTGAAAGGGAAGGTTATTACGCGGCTGGGCATGGCGCGGATGTTGGCCCACGCACCCCGTTCGGCCATGGCAATGCAAAAAAGCATCGCTGTCATAGGCTCGGTCGGCGAGTAGAATGTGGCCCGCCTCAACCATTTCGAACATGTCGCCAGCAGCGCAACCGTCATGAGCCTGGCCTTCGGTCACCTTGAGACGGATTGGACGAGCTTCGGCGTCGACAAGAGCATGGATCTTGGTGGTCACGCCGCCGCGCGAGCGACCCATGTACCGAGATCGTTCATCTTTTTTGACCATTGACAGCGTGCTGGTGGACGCGGATCGAAGAGGAGTCGATCATCTGTGCATCGACGTTGTAAGACGCTGATATCCCTTCGATAATTGCAGAAAGATCGGCGGAGATCGCAAGCAGGTTCTGGAACCGTACGGGGCGTTCACCATGGAGCGTATCTACCAGAAATCGCATTTGACGCTGCATGGAGGCAAGACTGAACTTGCAGTACGGGGGGTGAAGGGGTCCTGCCACACGGTGTGACGGTTTCTGCGGCCCCAGGGCCTGCGGTTCAAAAAAAAGCTGTTCGCCCTTGAGCAGGCTCGAGCCGACATTACCCGCCGGGCGTCAGAGCTGGCGTTCCTTCCAATCCGGGCTTGATCCCCACCGGCTGATGTTCATCGACGAGACCTCGATCAACCAAATTGGCCATTGCGCGGATGCCCCAAGTGCAAACGTCTGCGCGGCTTCGCCCCGCATGGCCACTGGAAGATGCTTACTTTCCTTGCCACGCTGCGCTGGGACCGGTTGACGGCTCCTTGCGTCTTTGATGGCGATCAATAGCGAATGCTTCCGGGCTTATGGTCAGCATCAACTCGTGCCGGTACTTGAACCGGGTGACCTCATCGTCATGGACAATCTCGGGTCGCACAAGATGATAATAGCCGCAGGAGCAACGCTCTGGTTCCTGCCGCCATCCTCACCCCATCTCGATCGAGCAGTCCTTCGCAAAATCGAGCACTGGATGCGTGCCCCTCAAAAGCCAACCGGCGGGGAAACATGGCGGCATATCGGCCACCTCCTCACAACTATCGAGCCTAGAGAATGCGCAAAATATCTTCGAAAACGCCGGAGACGCTTCCGTCAAAACCTGACACGCTCTCTAAAAGATTTGGCCCGAAGCTCGATTACTGTCGTAACGGCTTGAAGTTACGATCCGATGAGGTTGAGGGAAGGCCAGACAGGCGAGTCAGGTATTCATGGAATCGAAGAACTCGGCATTGTTCTTCGTCTGCTTGAGCTTGTCGATCAGGAACTCGATGGCGTCCGTTGTGCCCATGGGGGCAAGGATACGGCGAAGAACGAAGATCTTCTGAAGATCCTGGCGCGGAACCAGCAAGTCTTCCTTGCGTGTTCCGGATTTAAGGATGTCCATTGCCGGATAGATGCGCTTGTCGGCAACCTTGCGGTCGAGGACGATTTCCGAGTTACCCGTACCTTTGAACTCCTCGAAAATCACCTCATCCATGCGGCTGCCGGTGTCGATGAGCGCCGTCGCAATGATTGTGAGCGAACCACCCTCTTCGATATTGCGCGCTGCACCGAAAAAGCGCTTCGGGCGCTGCAGTGCATTTGCATCCACGCCGCCCGTCAGGACCTTGCCAGAGGAGGGAACCACCGTGTTATAGGCACGCCCCAGCCGCGTGATGGAATCGAGGAGAATGACCACGTCGCGACCGTGTTCGACCAGGCGCTTGGCCTTTTCGATGACCATCTCCGCTACTTGCACATGGCGCGAGGCCGGCTCGTCGAATGTCGATGAAATCACCTCGCCCTTGACCGACCGCTGCATATCGGTCACCTCCTCCGGCCGCTCATCGATCAGCAGAACGATCAGGAAGCATTCAGGATGATTCGTGGTGATCGAATGGGCGATATTCTGCAGAAGAACCGTCTTACCGGTGCGCGGCGGGGCAACGATAAGCCCGCGCTGCCCTTTGCCCAACGGCGCCACCAGATCGATTACCCGGGCAGAAAGATCCTTGGTCGTCGGATCCTCTATCTCCATTCTGAGCCGTTCATTAGGATAAAGCGGCGTCAGATTATCGAAGTGGATCTTGTGACGGATCTTTTCCGGATCCTCGAAATTGATCGTATTGACCTTCAGCAGTGCGAAATAGCGTTCGCCTTCCTTGGGGCTGCGGATAGGCCCTTCAACCGTATCGCCGGTCTTGAGGGAAAAGCGCCGGATCTGAGAGGGTGAAATATAGATGTCGTCCGGTCCGGGCAGATAGTTTGCCGTCGCTGATCGCAAGAATCCAAAGCCATCCTGCAGCACCTCAACGACACCCTCGCCGATGATCTCTATTTCCTGCGTGGAAAGCTTCTTCAGGATGGCGAACATCAGCTCCTGTTTGCGCATGATGCTCGCATTCTCGACTTCGAGTGATTCGGCAAACGCGATCAAATCCGTCGGCGATTTGCTCTTCAACTCCTGGAGTTTCATTTCCTGCATGGGTGCGGGCTCTGGATGTAGCATGGGGGTACCGAAAATGGCTGGGTATGGGACACCGGCCGTCCGGAAATCGGGAGAATGCGGTACCGGACAGGGAGGAAGGAAGTCCTCTTTTATCGTCCCGCCCAGGAAAGCGCAAGAAGCCTTTTCAAGTTCCTTTCAGAATTCAGCCAAAAGGGAATTGTTTGAGCCAGACACATCAGAAGGGTTTCACGATCACCAGTATGACGATGACGATCATCAGAACCGTAGGCACTTCGTTCACCAGACGCCAATGCCGTGCAGACTTGGTGTTCTTGTCGGCCGCAAACATTCGCTGCGCACGTGAAAGATAGCCGTGCAAGCCCGACAGAAGGATCACCGCCGCAATCTTTGCGTGCAGCCACCCACCGGAAAAGCCGAAACCCTTCCAGCCGAGCCAGAGCCCCAGAACCCAAGTCACAATCATCGCAGGGTTGATGATGAAACGAAGTAGCCGGAGCTCCATAATCTTGAAGGTTTCCGCCTGGCCGGAGCCAGCCGGTGTATCTGCGTGATAGACGAAGAGCCGCGGCAGGTAGAGCATACCCGCCATCCAGGCGATCACGGCAATAACGTGCAGAGCCTTGATCCAGAGATAGAGCCCGTCCGGTGCCGCCAGGAATAGCAAGACCGTGAGGACGGCGAATACCAACAGGGCGCCAGTGGCGCGCCCTGCAGCACGTTTTCCTTCGCTTTCGGTTTGTACCGTCACCGCTTGCTCTCCCGTATCTGCCTGACCATCGCTTCGACATGCGTTATCGGAGTTTCCGGTGTGATTCCATGCCCCAGATTGAAGATCAGGGGACCTCCACCCAATTGCTCAAGAATAGCTTCAACGCCTTCGGAAAGGGCCTTTCCGCCGGCAAGAAGCCTCATTGGATCCAGATTGCCCTGCACAGGCCCCTTTGCTTGCAGTTCCCGAGCCTGCAACCATGAAACCGTCCAATCAAGCCCTAACGCCGTCACGCCAGTCTCTGTGCGGTAATTGGCATAGTAAGCGCCCGCGCCCCTTGGAAAGCCGATGATCGGCACTTGCGGGAATCTTTCCCGAACCTTTTGAACGATTCGCGCCACGGGACGCGTGCACCAGTTATGGAAACTCGCTTCGTCCAGCACACCCGCCCAGGAATCGAATATCTGCACCGCATCCGCTCCGGCTTCGATCTGGCGGATAAGATATTCGGAAGAATAGTCCGCAAGAGTATCCAAGAGGCGCTGCAGAACGTCCGGAAAGGAGTGCCCGAACAGCCGTGCCGGTGCCTGATCGGGTGTCCCTCGGCCGGCTATCATATAGGTCGCCACAGTCCATGGCGCGCCGCAGAAGCCGATCAGAGCCGTCTGTGCCGGCAATTCGCTTCTCAATAGTCTGACCGTTTCATAAACGGGCGCCAATCTCTCGTGAAAGCGGGATGCATCGAGGCTATCGACCTCGTCCTGCTTTAGCGGCGTCAACCGCGGACCCACGCCTTCTTCAAAGCGAACATCGCGGCCAAGCGCGTGCGGCACGACGAGAATATCAGAAAAGAGGATGGCGGCGTCGAATCCGAAACGGCGGATTGGTTGCAGCGTCACCTCGACGGCAAGATCCGGGTTGTAGCAAAGGTCAAGGAACCCTCCTGCCTTCTGGCGCGTTTGCCTGTACTCCGGGAGGTATCTGCCCGCTTGCCGCATCATCCACACGGGTGGCGGAAAGACGGTTTGTCCGTTCAGCACGTCAAGGAGTTTCATCACCACCGTCCAGTTCTCACCTATTTGATAATAAATGAATCCTTAAGAGGATTCTGATTCTATGAGTCTGTTTGCAGTGTGGATTAAAACCTGTCCACGTTGCCGCGCGTTTTCGGGTCGCGCATTTTGCCGCGCCGCGTCGTCATCCTCTGTGAATAATGCTGTGGATCGACGAAAAAAGCGGAAGGAAGGCAGGCTCTTACCGGTTCAGTGCCGAGCGCGCCCTTCATCGCCTTATGTGAATATAATCCGCCGTCAACAGATTTCTCAACAGGCGCATAAGCTTTTCCGGTGCGCTGCTGGCTGTGGATGAATTGCCATCTTTTCCCCAGTGGGGTGCTCGCCTTTGGAAAAGGGGCACGCTATCAACAACTCTCCACAGAAACGGGGGCGCCCTGTGCATAAGCCGCAGAGCTTCTTTCATCTGCATCTGATTTCCGATGCCACAGGCGAGACATTGCTGGCCGCCGGTCGGGCCGCGGCAGCGCAGTACAAGAACGCGCGAGCGATCGAGCACATCTATCCCCTCATCCGCACGGAAAAACAGCTGGAGAAGGTTCTGACGGAGATCGACGAGGAGCCGGGTATTGTTCTCTACACGGTGGTCGACAAGAAGCTTGCCCGGCTCATCGACGAGCGCTGTGCGGCCATGGGGCTACCCAGCGTTTCCGTGCTCGAACCGGTGCTGACGGTCTTCCAATCTTACCTCGGGACACCCGCTGGCCGACGCGTTGGGGCCCAGCATGTGCTGGATGCGGGATATTTCCGCCGTATCGATGCGTTGAACTTCACCATGGAGCACGATGACGGGCAGCTTCCCCCCGACATCGAGGAAGCGGATATCATACTGGTTGGCATTTCCCGTACCTCCAAGACGCCGACCAGTATTTATCTGGCTAATCGCGGCATCAAAACGGCCAATATTCCCATCGTCCTCGACATGCCGCTGCCTGATGCGCTTATAAATGCGAAGCGGCCGCTCATTGTCGGCCTTGTGGCTTCGGCAGAACGCATTTCTCAGGTGCGGCAGAACCGCGTTCTTGGCGGTTCAGGAGTGGATTTCGATTCATATGTGGACCGGGCGTCAATAGTGCGGGAACTTGCCTATGGACGTCAGCTTTGTAGCCGTCATGGCTGGCCCGTCATCGACGTAACCAGGCGATCTATCGAGGAGACGGCTGCTGCCATTCTCGCGTTGCGTGGGAAGCCTTGGTGAACAGGAACACAACAACATGCCCCACAAGAAAGAACCGCTCATTCTGGCATCCACCAGCCCCTTCCGCCGCCAATTGCTGGAAAATGCCGGGCTGAAGGTGAAAGCCGTTGCCCCCCAGCTCGACGAGCGCGCGCTGGAAGCGCCGCTGGAAGGAAGTGGTGCTTCGGCGGAAGATGTCGCCCTCATTCTTGCGGAAGCCAAAGCCCTCGACGTATCCGAACGCAATCCATTAGGCTGGGTCATCGGTGGCGACCAGACGCTTTCGCTCGGTGATCGGCTGTACCACAAGCCGGCAGACATGGAGGGCGCGCGTCGGCATCTTCTGACACTTTCCGGAAAGACCCACCAGCTAAACAGCGCTGTTGTCCTTGCGCGAGCGGGTGACGTGGTCTGGCGCCATGTGAGCGTTGCGAACATGACCATGCGCAAGCTCGATCCCGCCTTCATCGGCCGGCATCTCTCCAATGTGGGAGAAAAGGCGTTGTCAAGCGTTGGCGCGTATCAGGTAGAGGGCGAAGGCATCCAGCTTTTCGACAGGATCGAAGGCGACTACTTCACCATAGTCGGCCTTCCCCTCCTTCCGCTTCTGTCAAAATTGCGCGAAGTAGGAGCGATAGATGGTTGAGCCGCGCCGAGCTTTTGTCTGCGGCCACCCGATCGGCCATTCGCGCTCCCCCCTCATTCACAATTTCTGGCTCAAGGAGCACGGCATCGAAGGTTCCTACGAAAGACGGGATGTGACGCCCGAGGCGTTTCCTGCCTTTCTTCGCGAGTTTTCCCGGTATTATGCCGGTGGAAACGTAACCATCCCCCACAAGGAGAGCGCCTGGAACCTGGTTGAAAGGCGGGACGAAGCCGCGCAGGCCATCGGTGCCGTGAACACCCTGTGGTTAGAGAACGGCAGGCTTTGCGGCGGTAATACGGATGCCTACGGCTTCGCGGCCAATCTCGATGCCAATGCTCCGGGCTGGCCGGATGTCGGGGTAGCCACGGTAATTGGCGCTGGCGGCGCTGCCCGTGCGGTCATATACGCCCTTCTGAAACGCGGCTTGCGGAGGATCCGCATCGTCAATCGGACGGAGCAGCGGGCGCGCGATCTTGCCGAGGTCTTCGGAAGCGGCGCAACCGCTCACCCATGGGAGAAGCGGAACGAGCTTCTGGAAAGCACCGGCCTGCTGGTGAACACCAGCTCCCTCGGCATGGCTGGGACGCCAGCGCTCGACATCGAACTTGAGGCGTTGCCTGGCCAGGCGATCGTAACCGACATCGTCTATGTGCCGCTTCAAACGCCCCTGCTGGCTGCGGCCGCGGCACGGGGCCTAGTCACGGCAGATGGTCTGGGTATGCTGCTGCACCAGGCGGTACCGGGGTTCGAGCGCTGGTTCGGCGTCCGGCCGGAAGTTACCTCCGCCTTGCGAGACATGGTGGTGGCCGATCTGGAGAAGAGCCAATGATCATTCTCGGGCTGACCGGCTCTATCGGCATGGGAAAATCCACCACAGCCCGAATGTTCGAGGAAGAGGGTGTTCCGGTACACGATTCAGACGCCGCTGTGCACCGGCTCTATGAAGGCGAGGCGGTGTCGGCCGTGGAAGCGCTTTTCCCCGGCACCACGGCCGGCGGCAAGGTGGACAGGGATCGGCTTGCCCAAGCCGTGGTTGGAGATAAGCAATCCATGAGGAGGCTCGAAGAGCTTATCCATCCCATGGTGCGCCGGGATGCAGACCTCTTCGTGGAGGAAGAACGGGGCAAGGGAACGCCGCTGGTCGTGCTCGACATTCCCCTCCTGTTCGAGACCGGTGGCAGAGCACGCGTGGACAAGGTGCTGGTTGTGACTGCCCCGGCCGAAATACAACGCGAAAGAGTGCTGGCGCGGCCTGGCATGACTCCGGAAAAGCTCTCAGCCATTATAGCTCGCCAGGTACCAGATGCGGAGAAACGGCGCCTCGCCGATTTCATCATCGACACGAGCCTGGGTATGGAGGCGGCGCGACAGGCGGTCCGCGACATCATCGCCCAGTTAACGAAAAGCTGAACAGTATCCCGCCTATAGCCTTGCCTTGGAGCATGTGCATGTCCCATGCTTTTTGCGGGGAGTGATTCGATGCGTGAAATCGTCTTCGATACGGAAACGACAGGACTCGACCCGCGCGACGACCGGGTGATCGAGCTTGGCTGCGTGGAACTGGTCAACCGCTTCCCCACCGGACGCACCCTTCATTTCTTTATCAATCCGCAGGGCCGCTCCGTCCATCCCGATGCGCAGGCCGTGCATGGCATCAGCGATGCCGATCTGGCCGACAAGCCGGTATTTGGTGAGATACTGAAGGCGTTTTTGGATTTCATCGACGGTGCGAAGCTTGTCGCCCACAATGCCAATTTCGACATCGGCTTTATCAACGCGGAACTGGAGGGGCTGGATCAGCCCGGCATCGAGCCTGGACGCGTTGTGGATACTCTGGCGATTGCCAGGCGCAAGCACCCGATGGGCCCCAATTCGCTCGACGCGCTCTGCCGCCGCTACGGCATCGACAACTCCCATCGAACCAAGCATGGCGCGCTTCTGGACGCTGAGCTACTTGCGGAAGTCTATATCGAGCTCGCCGGCGGAAGGCAGGCTGATTTTGGCCTGGAGATCGTCGCCCAAGGAGAAAATGGCGCGTCTCAAACCGATCGCATACCGATCGACTTGCCGCCAAGGCCGCGTCCGCTCCCATCACGGCTAAGTACTGCCGAGCGGGAGGCCCATGCGGCGCTGGTGGACGCCATCGGCGAAAAGGCGCTCTGGCACAAATTCTATGGAGAGATCCTTGCAGAGGAGCAGGAGATAGCCTGATGTCCGAAAAGGAGACGGAGCATTCGCCCGTCTCCGGATCAGGCAGGATGGTAACGTCAGGAAACCTGCACCTTCCGATTCGCCTGTTCCTCAGCCAGCCGCTGCTGGAACATGCGGGCAAAATCGATCGGATCTATCAGAAGGGGTGGGAAGCCGCCGTTTCGTGTCGCGTCTGCGATCACCTGCCGCGCGAAGGGGAAGAGCAGCCGCGGGCATTCGATGAACAGGATCGGCAGCATATGCTCCTGTGCAAAACCCTGGATGCGGAAAACGCCTCCGTAGATGAGCTCGACATTGAAGACGACGTTGTTGTCGGCTTCCGCTCGGGCATTCAACGTCAGGTGAACGTCATAGTCATTTCCGCTGATCGGATTGGCGTTGACATTGACATTGATGTTGATGGCCGGTGCCTTGTTCCGCGTGATCAGTGACTGCGGCGCGCCGGGGCTCTCGAAGGACAGATCCTTGATATATTGAGCCAGAACATTGAGCGTCGGCTGCGTGGAATTCCCCTCCGCCTGCTTCTGCTCGGCACCTGCCTTCTGGTTGTCGACGTCCGCCGGCGCCCCCTCCGCCGAAGTTCCGGTCTGCTTCGATTTTTCAGCCATTCGCGTGATCCTCTAGAATTATCCTCCGCCGCCCGGGCGCCGATCCAAAATCGTGGGTGTCGCTAACACGGCACCAATGGCAAGACAAGTTTGGCGTCCTGCCTGTCAATCCGAGGGCCTGTCGGGACGGCGCCAGGGGGAGTCTTTCCCGTCCGAACGCGAATACTCCCTGACGTCGAGATCGATCGTACGCGTTTCCCGTCGCTGGGACCGCCTCCAAGACCGTTCGTTGCCACCAGGTCCAATGATGATAACGCGGTCGCGCAGAAACGACCAGGCAAGGTCCCGCACAGGCGGTATGAACAGTAGAATGCCAATCGTATCCGTCACGAAGCCAGGGAGCACAAGCAATATTCCGGCAACGAGAATCATGACGCCATGCACGACTTCGCGACCCGGAACCTGGCCTTCTTCCAATGTTCGCCGCATCCGGGTGAAAATGCCAAAGCCCTGGATCCGCAGAAGGATTGTGCCAGCTATCGCCGTCGCGAAGATTAGCGCCAGCGTAGCCAGGATGCCGATATGCTCGCCTACCCAGATGAAGGTGGCGATCTCTATGATCGGAGTGGCGAGCAAAATTATCGGGATAATTGCAAAGCGCACGTTGGGACTTACCTCACGGCTGGCTGCTCAACATTCGTTTCCGGAGATAGGAACGAAGATCAGCGATTTGAATGATTGCCTTGTGCGTTCTATATGGTTTCTAATCGCAGCAGCGCCATGTCTTCGTGTTCGGGCTCAGCCCAGGCAGGCGCAAACACGATACAGCGACATTGGCGGATACAATGGGTTTCCTTGATTTTGGCACGATTTTCTTTCTGGTCGCGGCCATCGTGATCTTCTACCAGTTACGGAATGTTCTCGGCCGGAGGACCGGTAACGAGCGACCGCCTTTCGATCCCTATACCGCTGGCCGCTCGCGGCAGCCCGAGCCGGCAAAGGCGGATGGGTCGGATGCCGTCGTATCGCTACCGCGGCGCAAAGCCGCACCCGACGCTGAACGCTATACTGCCATAGACTCTATTGCCCAGCCCGGTTCCGAGCTTAACAAAGGCATGAGGGCGATTAAGGACGCGGATGCCTCTTTCGATCCCAACTCCTTCATAGAAGGCGCTAAGCTTGCCTATGAGATGATCGTAATGGCTTACGCCGATGGAGACAGGCGCACGCTGAAGAGCCTTCTCTCCCGCGAAGTTTATGATGGCTTCGTTGCCGCAATTGATGAGCGGGAGAAGCGATCCGAGAAGATCGAATCCTCCTTTGTCGGTATCGACAAGGTAGCCATTGTCGGCGCCGAGATGAAGGGCAGCGAGGCTCATGTTACGCTGCGCATAGTCAGCGAGTTGATTTCGGCAACACGGGATAGTACCGGCGACGTAATTGACGGCGATCCCGAAACGGTGGCCGAGGTCAAGGATGTATGGACCTTCGCCCGTGACACGCGCTCACGCGATCCCAACTGGAAGCTGGTGGCGACCGAAGCAGAGGAATGATGCCGCCCTCTGCGTGAGGTGGCAGGGAAGGGATGCCCGTGAGCCTGCCTGAGCTGTTTCGCCGCGTCTCCTTCCACGTCCTTCCAGGGTGGCACGATGACGATCCATCGGCTGCCTTGGCAGCCTTCGCGCGTTCTGCGGTTCGTTCGCAAAGCAAGCCATACCGCACCGGCAGCTTTGGCATTCGTACTGAATCCCTTGCGGAGGCCGGGGCACGGGCCGCTTCACTGAAACATCCGGTATCTCCGTTTGAAGCGCAGGCCTTTTTTGAACGTTATTTCGTCCCCTTCCATGTCCGGTCCGAAGAAGGAGGGCAGGGTTTCGTTACCGGCTATTTCGAGCCAGAGGCTGCGGCTTCACACATGCGCACGCAGGTTTTCCGTTTTCCGCTTCATCGCCGGCCAGAGGATCTCGCCGATGTCGATGGCCTGAACCGGCCTGCCGGCTGGGATGCCAACCTTGCTTTCGCCCGCAGGCAAGGCGAGAAACTTCTGCCCTATCACGACCGCGAGGCAATCGAGCGGGGCGCGCTCGATGGGCGGGGACTCGAACTTTGCTGGCTGGCAGACCGTATCGATGCCTTCTTCATTCATGTGCAAGGCGCCGCGCGGCTCACGCTGCCGGGCGGGGAAGTACTGCGCGTCACCTATGCCGCGAAATCGGGCCACCCCTTTACCGGGATAGGCCGCGTTCTGGCGGAACTCGGGGAAATTCCGCTGGAAGAGGTTTCAATGCAAAGCATTAAAGCCTGGTTGGCGGATCATCCACACCGGCAAAGCGAGATATTGTGGAAGAACCGCTCCTATATCTTCTTCCGGAAATCTCCACCTTGCGATCCCGAACTCGGACCGATCGCAGCAGCAAAGGTCCAGCTTCAACCGGGGCGTTCGCTTGCCGTAGACAGGCTCCTGCACACATTCGGTACACCGTTCTTCATCGATGCACCTGGCCTCCGTCATCTGGATGGGCGACCATTCCGCCGACTCATGATAGCGCAGGATACGGGCTCGGCCATCACGGGCGCCGCACGTGGCGACCTCTTCATCGGAACGGGAAAAGCGGCTGGTGAAGCTGCCGGGACGATCCGGCACGAGGCCAATTTCTTTGCCTTGCTGCCGCGATCGGTGGCTGAGGCGATATCGATATGAAGACTCGCGCATCTGGGAAACTGACGACGGAAGACCGCATCTTGTGGAGCCGCGTTGCACGAACGGCAAAAGCGATGCCGGGCAAATCCTATCCGGATGCGCCCACTTCCGAAGAGCATCAATCCTTCGAGCGGATGATTGATGACCAGCCGCCGCTCAGAAAATCGGAGGCTCCTTCCGCAGGCGCAGCAATCCAGTCTCCTCATCGTCTCGACCAGCCGACGCATCAGAAGATTGCGCGCGGCCGCATCCAAATTGCGGGACGAGTAGACTTACATGGTCTTACCCAGGAAGAAGCGTACGCGCTTCTACTGTCCTTTCTGCAGCAGGCACATGCCAGCGATCGCCGCCACGTGCTGGTAATAACCGGCAAGGGATCGGGGCAGCCTGAAGGGGTGCTGCGCCGAGTGGTACCGTTATGGCTTGCCACAGCCCCATTTTCGCAGATCGTCAGCGGCTTCGATGCGGCCGCGCGTCATCACGGCGGTTCCGGCGCGCTCTATGTGCGGTTAAGGCGGTTGAGGTCCTAATGACGCCTTTTGGGGCGAAGATAAGAGCGCTCAGGTGTGCGCGCGGTATCAGCCAGAAAGAGATGGCAGACGCTCTCGGCGTGAGCCCTGCCTATCTCTCCGCGCTTGAGCACGGCAAGCGCAGCCCTCCCAACTGGGCGATGGTCCAGAAGATCATTGGCTATTTCAACGTCATCTGGGACGAGGCGGACGAACTCCAGAGCCTGGCCGAGCTTTCGCATCCGCGCGTCGTCGTCGATACTGCGGGCCTTCCCGAGAAGGCAACGGCGCTGGCAAATCTGCTTGCCCAGAACATAGCAGATCTCAACGAGGAGGAGCTATCGCAGCTCCATCTCGCCCTTAAAGACATTCTGAAGCGCAGGCAAAGAAACCAATAGCATGCCTCGCGTTAAGATTCAGCGGCAATCGCCTGCAGATCCTGCAGCTTGTCGTTGATCAGCCAGCCATAATAGTTTTCTTCAGGCAGCTTCAGCGGCCGGCCCTGCTTTCTGCGCAACCTGTTCTCGGCCGCTAGCCGGGCAGCACGTGTTTCCACATTTCCAAGGTTGTATAGGGTCGCTGTGATACCGGGATTGGTGCTGATATCAAACCCGGCTACTTTCGCGTAAATGCGGATCGATGTCTTCAAGGTTGCGGCTACATAGGCCAGGGAGATGTCGGGGTCCATGATCGCCCGATAGACCCCTTGGGGGTCACGATGGTCGATCTTCGGAAAACCTGACGTCTCGTGCACTAGATCTGTCATCTGCAACGCCGTCAGCGGATTGAGCTGGCCGATGCCGAAGGTTTGGCCTGCGAAAAAGGGTTGCAGGAATACCGCGCTGAAGCGGTCGTTGGGAAAGCGCTTGCCGTCTACAGAGCGGCCGCGGAACTCGCGATCCCACACCTCTTCCCGGCAAGTCCAAAGTGCATAGCTTCCTGATTTCTGATCGCAGGCGGCGAATTGCGGCCGCTGGATAAAATCGTCCAGATTCTCCCCTCCATAGGAGAAGGTGAAGCTGCTGTTCAGATAGGAAATTGCCTTCACGTAATAGGTTTGAAGCTGGTCGTAGGCATCGACGTTATAGGTGTGCTCTCCGACAATCGCTCCGATGATGTGGATGGGCGCGATGCCATAACTGGCAGCTACGTTGCGGATCTTCAATCGTAGCACCGCATCCCTGCTAAGAAGCTGGTGGATGCGATCATATTTCGCGTGATATGTGGTCCGGAGCACCTCCGTCCGCCGTGCGGAAGCGCCGGGGATTGCCGGCTGCTTCAGGCTGCGGTTTCCTGGCGGAACTGCCTGTGCAGACCAGGCTGGCATCGCCAGACTCAAAAAAACTCCCACGAGGATGCCGTATTTCAGCGCCAGCCCCCACTTTCCAAGCGAATCTCTACAAGAATCCGCGGCACGGTAAGGGAAAGGGCTAAGCCAAGTCGAGCGCTAAACCCCTGCGTCGAAACGGGTTATCCATGCCGTGGCAAAAGCATCACAGAATGAAGCGCGAAAGGTCGGCATTCTTGGCGAGATCGCCGACATGCTCGTCCACATAGGCCGCGTCGATCGTCACCTTCGTTCCGGACCGATCAGGCGCATTATAGGAAATGTCGTCCAACACCCGCTCCATTACCGTCGCAAGCCGCCGGGCCCCTATGTTTTCGACCGTTGCATTGAGCTCGACCGCAATGGCCGCCAGCCGATCTATGGCATCATCGGCGAATTCAAGCTCGACACCTTCGGTCTGCATCAACGCCACATACTGTTTGATGAGGCTCGCCTCCGGCTCGGTGAGAATGCGGCGGAAATCCTCCTTCTCCAGTGCCCGAAGCTCGACCCGGATCGGAAAACGGCCCTGCAGTTCCGGAAGAAGATCCGAAGGCTTAGACACATGGAAGGCACCAGAGGCAATGAAGAGGATATGGTCCGTCCTCACCGGGCCATATTTTGTGGCGACGGTGGTACCCTCTACCAAGGGAAGAAGATCTCGCTGCACGCCCTCGCGGGAGACACCTGCGCCTAAACCGCCCTCTCGCGCCGCGATCTTGTCTACCTCGTCGAGAAAGACGATGCCGTCATTTTCTGCTGTCGTGAGCGCAACGCGTTTCACCTCCTCCTGGTCGAGAAGCTTGTCCGACTCGTCGTCGATCAGGTGTTTGTAGGACTCCTTCACTGTGGTCTTGATGGACTTCGAGCGGCCGCCGCCCATTGCCTTTTGCAGCATATCGTTGATGTTGAGCACACCGATATTGGCTCCCGGCATGCCTGGGATATCAAAGCCACCCATGCCGGCACCCGTGTCAGCCACCTGTATCTCGATTTCCCTGTCATCGAGTTCGCCGGAGCGGAGCTTCTGACGGAAGCTGTCGCGCGTCGCCGGGCTTGCAGTCTTTCCTACCAGCGCTTCAAGGACGCGTTCTTCCGCGTTCATGTGCGCGCGGGCCTTCACGCCCTCGCGCATCTTCTCACGCGTGAGCGCGATCGATGCCTCGACAAGGTCGCGTATGATCTGCTCCACGTCGCGCCCGACATAGCCGACCTCGGTGAACTTCGTGGCCTCAACCTTGACGAAGGGGGCGTTGGCCAGCTTGGCGAGGCGGCGCGAAATCTCCGTCTTGCCGACGCCGGTCGGGCCGATCATCAGAATGTTCTTGGGCATCACCTCCTCTCGCAGCCCCGGTTGCAGTTGCTGCCGCCGCCAGCGATTGCGTAACGCAATTGCGACTGCCCGTTTTGCATCCCTCTGACCGATGATGTAGCGGTCGAGTTCGGAGACGATCTCGCGCGGTGAGAAATTGGTCATATCGTGGTCTCGCTAGACTTTCGGTCGAATTGCATGATCAAGACGCTCCGGTGCGCTCTTCTAGATACGGAAATAGAGACGGAACCTGTCGAAAACCGGCCTTTCTGTAAACGTTCAGGGCGCGCAGGTTACCCGCGTCGTGATCAACGATGATATCCTTATGGCCTTCGGCGAGGAGCTTGCCTATAAAAGCACTGGAAGCCGCCGAACCAATGCCCCTGGACAGTCTTTTCGCATCGCCAATTGATCGGTCGATGCCAACGCCAGCCGGCGCCAGCTCCTTCAACCCGGGAGGCTCCTTCAGCCAATCGTCATTCTGATGGTGGCGCACGAACCCGGGCTGGATGTAGCCGCCCGTTTGCCATTCAACATGGATAGGGAAGGGCTCGGTTCTATCACGCCCCTCCACCATACCGCAGGAAATGCTCAGCTCTGTCTCTGCCTCGCCCCACCGCGCCCGTAAATGCGGCATGCTTAGCCATTGCCTGAACATTGGACGATGTCGCGGTTCCACCGGGGTAAAACCGATCTGCGGTTCAGTCGGCATCGAGCGCTTCGATAACGATGTTGTCGTTGGTGTAAACACAAATGCTGGCGGCGATCTCCATGGCCTTGCGGGCAATCTCCTCAGCGCTCTTGTCGGTATCGACAAGTGCCCGAGCCGCGGCAAGCGCGAAATTACCGCCCGAACCGATAGCCATCACGCCCTGCTCCGGCTCCAGAACATCGCCATTTCCGGTCAAGGCGAGCGTCACGTGCCTGTCGGCCACCAGCATCATCGCTTCGAGGCGGCGCAGATAACGGTCCGTGCGCCAATCCTTGGCAAGCTCTACACAGGCGCGCAGGAGCTGTTCCGGATACTGTTCCAGTTTGTTTTCCAGCCTTTCAAGAAGAGTGAACGCGTCCGCCGTCGCTCCGGCGAAACCGGCAATCACGTTGCCGTTACCGATACGCCGCACCTTGCGTGCGTTTCCCTTCATTACTGTCTGTCCGAGGCTCACCTGCCCGTCACCGGCGATCACTACCTTGCCACCCTTGCGCACGGTGACGATGGTCGTTGCATGCATGGATTGGTTGTCACTCATCAAAGCTGCTCCTGAGATGGCGCTCGGGCGTAATCCTCAGCGTCTATGTAAGATTGTGATGGAAGAATGCAAACGCATCCGCAGCGGCATGCCCGCTGGAATTTCGCGCCCACTTGCTCTAAAAGGCAGGCTCTTTTGTCATAAAGGGAAAGATCCATGGCCGCGAGCCAGACGCGCCGAGCCGAAATCGGCCGGGAGACAGGCGAGACCGAAGTCTTCGTTGTGCTTGATATCGATGGTCAGGGCCGTTCCGATATACAGACTGGCGTGGGCTTCTTCGACCACATGCTGGACCAGCTTTCCCGCCACTCGCTCATGGACCTCAAGGTGACCGCACGAGGTGACCTTCAGGTCGACGATCACCATACAGTGGAGGATTGCGGGATCGCCATAGGCCAGGCCATTGCCGCAGCGCTGGGCGACCGGCGCGGCATCATGCGCTACGCTTCGCTAGACCTTGCCATGGACGAGGCGCTGACCCGGGCGGCGGTGGATATTTCCGGGCGGCCCTTCCTCGTATGGCAGGTGGAGTTTCCCTCCGCGAAAATCGGCACCTTTGATACGGAACTGGTACGGGAGTTTTTCCAGGCCCTGGCGCATAATGCGGGGCTTACACTGCACGTAACCAATTTTTATGGCGCTAATTCTCACCACATTGCGGAGACCTGCTTCAAGGCCGTTGCGCGGGTGCTGCGGGCAGCCTGTGAGCCGGATGCGCGCCAGCCGAATACCATTCCATCGACCAAGGGCACGTTGAACGGCTGATCGCAATGGCGAGCTATATTGTCATGGAGTCGGCAGAGGCGGGTGAAGGAAAGGCCGAAACGGCGCTGCTTATCCGCGACGGCTTTTCCATGCTGGCCGCTATTCTGCCGCTCATCTGGTTCTTGTGGCATCGCATGTGGCTGGAGGCACTCGTCTTCGTTGTGGCGGGGCTCGTTATTGCCGGTCTGGGCTCGCTCATAGAGCCTACCTTCTTTCCCACGGCCCTTTCCCTTTTGCTTGCGATCTTTATCGGACTTGAGGCCCAGGCGCTTCGGGCGGCGGCGCTGCGCAGACGCGGCTGGCACGAATGGGGCGTGGTTGAGGGGGCCAACCGCGAGGAAGCCGAGTGGCACTATGCGATGGCCAAGGAGAATACCTATCCAAGACCGGCAGCCGCGGCTCCCTCAGTGCCGACGCAAACCGTACCGGCCGGCCGGAAAACCGCGAGCCCGGCATTAGGTCTCATCGACTACCCACGGAAGACCTGAGGATGCGCGTCGCGATCATAGACTACGGCTCGGGCAATCTGCGCTCTGTTACCAAAGCATTCGAGAGGGCGGCGGTGGAGGCGGACATTTCCGCCGAGATTGAGCTTGCCGGCAATGCCGAGCAGGTGCGTAGCGCGGATCGGCTGGTGCTGCCGGGCGTCGGCTCCTACGCCGATTGCCGGGCGGGGCTCGATCAAATCGCGGGCATGACGGAAGCGATAGAGGAGGCCGCAATAAAAAAAGGACGTCCTTTCCTTGGCATATGCGTCGGAATGCAACTGATGGCGGAGCGCGGCCTTGAGAAGGACGTTACCGAAGGCTTCGGCTGGATCGGCGGCGACGTAAAGGAGATTGCGCCGCAGGATGCATCGCTGAAGGTTCCGCAGATCGGGTGGAATACGATTCACGTGAAACATTCTCACTCCCTCTTTCACGGCATTCCAACGGGCAAGGAGGGGCTTCACGCCTATTTCGTGCACTCCTACCACCTCGACGCGAGGCGGGACGCCGATGTTCTTGCCGTCACCCATTATGGCGGCGAAATTACCGCTGCGGTTGCGCGAGACAATCTCGCCGGTACCCAGTTTCACCCTGAAAAGAGCCAGACGCTTGGTCTTGCTCTCATTGCAAATTTCCTGAGGTGGCAGCCGTGATCCTCTTCCCGGCGATTGACCTGAAGAATGGTGAATGCGTGCGCCTGAAGCTCGGCGACATGAACGAAGCCACCGTCTACAACTCCGATCCCGTCGCACAGGCAAAGACTTTCGAACAACAGGGTTTCGAATGGTTGCACCTTGTCGATCTCGATGGCGCTTTTGCCGGCCATAGCGTTAATGGCGCCGCCGTGGAATCCATCCTGCAGGCCACGAAGAACCCGGTTCAGCTTGGTGGCGGCATTCGTACGCTCGCGCATATCGAAGCATGGCTGGAGAAGGGCCTTGCCCGCGTGATCCTAGGTACCGCCGCGGTGCGCGATCCGGACCTCGTGTGCGAGGCATGCCGCAGATTTCCGGGAAAGATAGCAGTGGGCATCGATGCCCGCGGAGGCAAGGTAGCCGTCGAAGGGTGGGCAGAGACATCCGATCTTGAAGCGGCTGAGCTTGCCCGCCGTTTCGAAGGCGCAGGTGTTGCCGCTATCATCTACACGGACATTGACCGGGACGGCGTGCTTACCGGCATCAACTGGGACGCAACCATTGCTCTTGCGAATGCCGTTACGATCCCCGTCATTGCATCGGGCGGCCTTGCGTCCATGGCAGACATAGACCGTATGACCAGGGAAGACGCCGGCAGGCTTGAAGGCGCAATCTCCGGCCGTGCGCTGTATGATGGCAGGATAGATGCGAAAGCGGCGCTTGCAATGTTACGGAAGCCGCGCACATGACGCTGAGGAGTCGGCCGAAGCTATGCCGGTGCAGCCGGGATGCGCAGGAAGGAAAGGCGCTCGTCCAATGCTGAAAGCCCGCATCATTCCCTGCCTGGACGTCAAGGATGGCCGCGTCGTCAAGGGTGTGAACTTCGTCGATCTGGTGGATGCGGGGGACCCGGTGGAAGCGGCGAAAGCCTATGACGCCGCTGGTGCCGACGAACTGTGCTTTCTCGACATTGCTGCGAGCCAGGAAAACCGCAAGCCCATCATGGATGTGGTCAAGAGCGCCGCAGAACAGTGCTTCATGCCGCTTACGGTCGGCGGCGGCGTCCGTGATATTTCCGACATCCGGCGGCTGCTTCTGGCCGGCGCCGACAAGGTGTCGATCAACACGGCAGCCGTCAAGGACCCGGATTTCGTCGCGCGGGCCGCCGACAAGTTCGGCAACCAGTGCATCGTCGTGGCGATCGACGCGAAGCGCGTGTCTGCCGAACACGAAGTTCCGCGCTGGGAAATCTTCACCCATGGCGGGCGCCATGGCACCGGCATTGACGCCGTCGCCTTCGCCCAGCGTGTGGTGGAGCTTGGCGCAGGCGAGATTTTGCTGACATCCATGGACAGGGACGGCACCAAGGCGGGCTATGACATAGCCCTTACACGCGCGGTTGCCGATGCCGTGCGGGCGCCGGTGATCGCCTCGGGCGGTGTTGGCACGTTAGATCATCTGGTTGAAGGCATCAGGGACGGGCACGCGGCCGCTGTTCTTGCTGCATCGATCTTCCATTTCGGCACTTACACCATAGCAGAGGCCAAAGCGCATATGTCCCGCGCGGGCATACCCATGCGGCTCGACCAGACAAACGCAAGGCAAGGGCATGACCAGGTTTGACCTTTCGAGCCTTGAAGCCGTGATCGCTGCGCGGTCCCGGTCAGGCGACCCCAATTCCTGGACGGCCCGGCTCTTTGCTGCGGGTATGGAAAAGGCGGCCAAGAAACTTGGCGAAGAGTCCGTCGAAACGGTGATCGCCGCCATTGCGCAGGACAGGAAGGCGCTTGTCGCCGAGAGCGCGGATCTCCTGTATCATTGGCTTGTCGTTCTGGCGCTTGCCGGCGTCACCCTGGACGAGGTGATGGCGGAGTTGCAATCGCGCACTGCCCGTTCGGGCGTTGAGGAAAAAGCCTCGCGAAAGAAAGCGCAGACATGAATCAGATTCTCCCGACCAGGCTCACGAGCCACAGTGAAGAAACATTGCGGGATCAGCTTGTCTCGCCCGACCGCTATTCCCCCTACCGGGTCTTCACTGCCGAACAATGGGCCAAGTTCCGGAACGATACGCCGCTTACCCTGACGGAAGACGAAGTTCGGCGCCTGCGCTCTCTCAACGACCCGGTTGATCTGGAAGAAGTGCGGCGCGTTTATCTGTCCATCTCCCGGCTGCTCTCAGCGCATGTCGAAGCGATGCAACTGCTTTTTCGGCAGCGGCGGGCATTCTTCGACGCGAACAATGCCGTCAAGTCACCGTTCCTGATCGGCATTGCCGGATCGGTTGCGGTGGGAAAGTCCACTACTGCCCGTGTCCTGAAGGAACTGCTTACCCGCTGGCCGTCCAGCCCCAAGGTGGATCTCGTCACGACCGACGGCTTCCTCTATCCAAATGAGGCGCTGCGCCGTGAAAACCTGATGGACCGCAAGGGCTTTCCCGAAAGCTACGATATCGGCGCCATCCTCCGCTTCCTCTCGGGCGTCAAGGGCGGGGTGCCCAATCTGCAGGCGCCGGTCTATTCCCATCTGACCTATGACGTTATCCAAGGGGAATATGTGACCATCGACCGCCCGGACATTCTCATTTTCGAAGGCATCAACGTCTTGCAGACAAGGGAGCTGCCCGCTGACGGCAAGGCAGTGCCCTTCGTTTCCGACTTCTTCGATTTTTCGATCTACATCGACGCGCCGGAGGAATTCATCCACCAGTGGTATGTGGATCGTTTCATGCGGCTGCGTGAAACTGCCTTCAAAAACCCCAAGTCCTTCTTCCACCGCTATTCGCAGCTTTCCGAAAGCGCGGCTCGGGCTATAGCCGAGCAGCTCTGGCACAACATCAATCTGAAGAACCTGCGTGAGAACATCCTTCCGACCAGACCTCGCGCCGACCTCATCCTGCGCAAGGGCCGGAATCACCTCGTGCAGGAGGTTGCCATCAGGAAACTGTAACGGGCAGGGTTCTACACGTCTGGCCAGTCACCTCAGCTCCCGGCGCAGGATCTTGCCGACATTGGATTTTGGCAGCTCGTCGCGAAACTCCACCGATTTCGGCCGTTTGTACCCTGTCAACTTCTCGCGGCAGTATGTTAGGAGTTCCTCCTCCGTGACATTTGGATCGTTCCTGACCACGAAAAGCTTGGGCACTTCGCCCGAGTGTTCATCGGGCACGCCAACGACCGCGACTTCACGAACGCCCGGATGCTGGGCGACCACGTCCTCGATTTCGTTGGGATAGACGTTGAAGCCGGAGACAATGATCATGTCCTTCTTCCGGTCGACAATGCGGATATAACCGTCCTTGTCCATCATCCCCATATCGCCGGACCTGAAGTAGCCGTCACTCGTCATCGCACCCTTGGTCTCCTCCGGCCTGTTCCAATAGCCGGCCATCACCTGGGGTCCGCGAATGCAGATCTCGCCTACCTCTCCGATACCTACATCCTGCCCTTCATCGTCACGGATGGCGACATCCGTAGATGGTATCGGCAGGCCGATCGAGCCTGTAAACTCCTCCGTATCAAACCGGTTCGCGGTGGCAACCGGCGAAGTTTCCGAAAGTCCATACCCCTCGGTGATCTTGCAACCGGTTAGCTTCTTCCAGCGGTCAGCGACCGAGCGCTGGACCGCCATGCCACCGCCGAAGGTAAGTTCGAGGTCCTTGAAATCAAGTTTCTGGAAATCTGGATGGTTGAGCAGCGCATTGAAAAGCGTGTTCAGCCCCGGCAGCACGTTCACCCTGTACTTGCTGAATTCCTTGATGACCGAGGGAATATCCCTCGGGTTCGGAATGAGGATGTTGTGTGTGCCAAGCTGGATGCCCATGAGCGCATTCACGGTGAGCGCGTAGATGTGGTACAGCGGCAGGACCGCGAGGTATACTTCCCGTTCCGGCCTCTGCTTGTCATGATAGGCTGCGCTGAACCAGATGTCGCACTGCATCGCATTGGCAAGCACGTTCCGATGAAGAAGCATCGCGCCCTTGGCAGTCCCTGTCGTGCCACCCGTATATTGCAGGAAGGCGAGGTCATCGAGGGTGACCTCGGGCGGCGAGAAACGCATTGATCCGCCTTCCTTCAGCGCCCGCCTGAAAGCTGTATGGGGGAGCGACCATTCAGGCACGAGCTTCTTCATCCGGCGTATGACGAAATTCACGACGTGCCCTTTCAGCCCCATCATATCGCCCATACTGGCCACGATGATGTGCCTGATAGAGGTGTTGCTCATGGCATTCTGGAGCGTATGAGCGAAGTTTTCGAGGATGACGATGGCCTCGGCCCCGGAATCACGTAGCTGGTGCTCCAGCTCCCGCTCAGTATAAAGCGGATTGACGTTGACGACGGCATAGCCTGCCCGCAGAGCCGCCATCATCGCGACCGGATATTGCAGCACGTTCGGCATCATGATGGCGACGCGTGCGCCTTTTTCCAGTCCCAGCGACTGAAGGTAGGCAGCGAAGTCCCGCGATGCCTTCTCCAGCTCCGCGAAGGTCAGCGTCTTGTCCATGAGCGTGAAGGCGGGCCTGTCGGCATAGACGCGGCAGGCCTCCAGCATCATGTCTGCAAGTGAGGAATGCCGAAAAGGCCCAATCTCGGCGGCAATGCTTTCCGGATAGGTCTTGAGCCACGGCTTATCGGCGATTTTGGTGCTCCGCCGCGCACCGGTAGAGCTCCTAGCTCTGCTCGCAACCGCTTTCGAGCCACTGGCCGCCTGAATGTTTGCCGTCTTCGCCGGCGTCTTGGCGGCTCGCGATTTCGTCCGGGAGTCAGTTTCAGCCCGTCGCTTTGATACCGTCGCCCTGCGAGACTTGGTTGCCGCACCGCCTTTGGCAGGCTTTGCTTCATCGGTTGCCTTGGCCGTTTTCCTGCGCGCAGGCGTTTCCGCTTTCGCAGTTTCTTTCACGAGGGGTGCATCTTTTTCGGCGCGGGCAGCGGTGGCCGCCGCTCGCGGCTTCCTCTTGCCCTCCGGCGCCTTCGCCTTCGAGGCAGTAGCCTGCCGGTCAGCGGCTTCAGCCAGATTTCCGTCTGGTTCAGACAGCTTTGCCGGCACGTCTACATCCGTTCTCCCGTTGCTCGTCGTCCTTGCCAATGTCTCCTCCCTGAAAGACGCCTGCCGGGCAGTTGGTTGCTTAAGGCGCTGCCAGGCAAGCTGCCCGATACATTTAAGGCGGCAATGCCCCCCGATAAGGGAACGCCTGTTATGGCTATCCCGTTAACCGGCAAGTGAGGCCGACGCCTTTTTTACTGGCCAAAACCCTCGTGCTCTTCGAGGAAAGCCAGCTCTTCTTGCGTGCTTTCTCGTCCGAGTGCCTTGTTGCGATGAGGGAAGCGTCCGAAGCGCTCGATAATGTCGCGGTGTTCGATCGCGTAGCGCAGCCCCTCCTCGTTGCCCAGGGACTTGAAGAGCATGACGGCATTTTCCTGATCTGCCGAGATCTCCGAGTGCTGAAAAGGCATGTAAAGGAACTGCTTCTGTTCGGGCGTCATGCCTTCATCGAACTTCCGCTCAATCGCTTCGCGGGCGATCCGGATGGCCAGATCGTCCGTCGAGAATGCCTTTGCAGTGCCGCGATACATATTGCGCGGAAACTGATCAAAGAGAATGACCGCAGCCAGTGTTCCCCGCGGATCGTCTATCGCCTCACTGGCCAGATTCGAACTCATCTCCTCGTGCAGCGCACCGAAGCGGCGGCGGATCGCTTCGTCCAGATCCGGACCACCACTGAACCAGCCTTCCTTTCCAACCTCCTCAAACCAGAAGGAAAGCACATCGTCGATCCAGGACCCGGCCATGATGTCTCCCTATGTCCGTTGGAATCAGCATACCGCTCCCCGAAGCAGTTTATCAACTCCTCAGGAAATTCGTTAGAGCACTACGGCGGGGAGTTCCCACGCTCAAGGAACTTTGCTTATATGAACCTTTCGCGGGCCCCCGGGGAGGCTCGTGATAATATAAAGGGAGAACCCGATGAAAACCAAACTGACATTCGCGGCCGCCCTCCTTGCCGCCACCATGCTGAGTGGTGCGGCGGGTGCGAAGACCTTCGTTTATTGCTCTGAAGGTTCGCCGGAAGGCTTCGATCCTGGCCTTTATACGTCAGGGACGACTTTCGATGCGGCAGCACACACCGTCTACAACCGCCTGCTTGAATTCGAACAGGGAACAACGGAGACGGTGCCCGGCCTTGCAGAAAGCTGGGAGATTTCCGAAGACGGACTGCAGTATACCTTCAAGCTGCGCCCGGGTGTCAAGTTCCAGACGACGGACTTCTTTACGCCAACACGTGACTTCAACGCTGACGATGTGATCTACTCCTTCGAGCGGCAGTGGAAGAGCGATCATCCCTGGAATCAGTACGTTGCCGGCGGCTCTTGGGAATATTTCAGCGGAATGGGTTTCCCGAACCTCATCAAATCGATCGAAAAGATCGACGACATGACGGTGCGCTTCACGCTCAATCAGCAGGAAGCGCCCTTCCTTGCCAATCTGGCCATGCCTTTTGCCTCCATCCTGTCGAAGGAATATGCCGATAAGCTGGAGGCGGACGGGCAGATGCAGCTCATGAACCAGCAACCTTTGGGGACCGGCCCCTTCCAATTCGTCGCCTATCAACAGGACGCGGTGATCCGCTATCGCGCGCACGAGGATTACTGGAACGGCAAACAGGCGATTGACGACCTCGTGTTTGCCATTACTCCCGATGCATCGGTACGCTATCAGCGGCTCAGCGCTGGCGAATGCCATCTGATGCCGTTCCCGAACGCTGCGGATGTGGAGGAGATGAAGGCCAATCCTGATCTAAAGGTGATGGAACAGGAAGGTCTCAATATCGCCTATCTGGCCTACAACACGCAGATGGAGCCCTTCGACAATCCACAAGTGCGCAAGGCCCTGAACATGGCGATCAACAAGGAAGCGATCGTGGATGCTGTGTTCCAGGGGATGGCTACACCGGCGAAGAATCCGATTCCGCCGACCATGTGGTCTTACAACGAAGAGGTCGAGGACGATCCCTATGACCCTGAAGAAGCGCAGCGGATGCTCGAAGAGGCCGGCGTCACCGATCTCTCCATGAAAGTCTGGGCGATGCCAGTCAGCCGTCCCTACATGCTGAACGCGCGCCGTGCTGCTGAGCTGATCCAGTCAGACTTCCGGCAGATCGGCGTCGATGTTGAGATCGTATCCTACGAATGGGCCGAATATCTGGAGCGCTCAAGCGATGTGAACCGCGATGGCGCGGTGATCTTGGGCTGGACAGGGGATAATGGCGATCCCGACAACTTCCTGCACACGCTTCTTGGCTGCGACGCTGTCGGCGGCGCCAACCGGGCGCAGTGGTGCGACGAGGAGTTCAACAATTTGGTGGTTGAGGCAAAGCAAACAACCGATCCGGACGAGCGGACGCGGCTCTATGAAGAGGCGCAGGTCGTCTTCAAGCGCGAAGCGCCCTGGGCAACGCTCAATCACTCCCTTTCGATCGTTCCGATGCGCAAGGAAGTGGAAGGCTTCGTGCAAAGCCCGCTGGGAGACTTCGCTTTCGAAGGTGTGGATCTCGTCGAATAGGCCATCTGAAACCTTCTAGGGGAGCGCGCCGGAAGCCGGCGCGCTTTTTTTTTAATTTCCCGATAGGATTATTCGCTCATATTCTGAGCCGAGGTAAAAGGAGGTCGAACGCGCAATGTTCCGATTCCTCATCCGGCGACTTGCGGTGCTCATTCCGACTTTCATCGGAGTTTCCATCATCGCCTTCGCCTTCATCCGCGTGCTGCCTGGAGATCCTGTGGTGCTCTTGTCCGGCGAGCGCGGAATGTCGCCGGAGCGCCATGCCCTGATCATGCAGCAACTCGGCTTCGACAGGCCCCTCTATATTCAGTATCTGGATTATCTTGCCGGCGTTCTAAGCGGCGATTTCGGCAATTCCATTGTGACGCGCCGGCCTGTGCTCGATGATTTTCTGGCGCTGTTTCCGGCGACGCTTGAACTGTCCTTATGCGCCATCTTGATAGCCGTCGTGCTCGGCGTGCCGCTGGGCATTCTTTCTGCCGTTCGGCGCGGCTCCTGGCTTGATCAGACCATTATGGGCGCGGCGCTTGTAGGCTATTCCATGCCGATCTTCTGGTGGGGGCTGCTGCTCATCATCCTTTTTTCTGGGGTGTTAGGATGGACACCGGTTTCCGGGCGAATCTCGCTGCTTTATTTCTTCCCGTCGGTTACCGGCTTCATGCTGATCGACAGCCTGCTTTCCGGTCAGGCGGGAGCATTCAAGTCCGCCGTGGCGCATCTCATCCTCCCATCCATTGTGCTGGCCACTATTCCACTTGCGGTCATTGCTCGCCAGACCCGCTCGGCAATGCTGGAGGTGTTAAGCGAGGATTATGTGCGCACAGCCCGGGCCAAAGGCTTGCCGCCGCGCCGCGTCATCGGATTGCACGCCCTGCGCAATGCTCTCATTCCGGTCATCACCACCATTGGCTTGCAGGTCGGGGTGCTGATGGCCGGCGCCATTCTCACGGAAACAATCTTTTCCTGGCCGGGCATCGGCAAGTGGATGGTCGACAGCGTCTTCCGGCGCGATTACGCAGTAGTGCAGGGTGGGCTGTTGCTGATAGCAGGCATTATCATGCTGGTGAACCTTTTCGTGGACGTGCTCTACGGTCTCGTAAATCCCAGGATCAGGCACTAGGATAGGCAATGGCCACCACCAACCCGAAAAGCGCCGACGCGGGGATCGGCCTGGAAGGCGGGCCCGACACAGCGGCCACACGCCGCGCGATGCTTTCGGAGTTCTGGTACTATTTCCGCCAGAACCGGGGAGCGGTTGTCGGGCTTATCGTGTTCACCCTAATCGTCCTCGTGGCGCTCTTCGCCCCGCTCATCGCACCTCACAATCCGGCCATGCAGATTCGCGGCTCCTTTCTCTTGCCGCCCGTGTGGCAGGAAGGCGGGCGCTGGGAATTCATCCTCGGCACGGATGCGGTTGGCCGCGACATCCTCTCGCGCCTCCTTTACGGGGCGCGCTTCTCGCTCTTCATCGGCTTGGTCGTGGTTGCCCTTTCGGCAACGGTAGGCGTGATCGTCGGCCTAATCGCCGGCTATTTCCGTGGCCCTGTTGATACAGCCATCATGCGGCTTATGGACATCATCCTGGCATTTCCATCGCTGCTACTGGCGCTTGTACTGGTGGCCGTGCTCGGGCCGGGGCTGCTCAATGCCATGATCGCCATCGCCCTTGTCCTGCAGCCCCATTTCGTTCGGCTCACCCGCGCGGCTGTGATGGCCGAGAACGGGCGGGACTATGTCACCGCGGCAAAGGTCGCTGGAGCAGGCAATCTGCGGCTGATGTTCAAGACAATCCTGCCCAACTGCACGGCGCCGCTCATTGTGCAGGCCACGCTTTCTTTCTCGACGGCCATTCTCGACGCCGCGGCTCTTGGCTTCCTCGGCATGGGCGCGCAGCCGCCTACGCCGGAATGGGGAACGATGCTGGCCGAGGCCCGCGAATTCATCCTTCGCGCTTGGTGGGTGGTGACATTTCCGGGTCTTGCGATCCTCATTACCGTTCTGGCCATAAATCTGATGGGCGATGGCCTGCGTGACGCGCTGGACCCGAAACTAAAGAGGTCGTAAGGCGATGGCGCTGCTCGAAATCGAGAATCTTACAGTCGAATTCGATACCGCTGGCGGCAGGCTGCGCGCTGTCGACGGCATCTCGCTCTCGCTCGACGAGGGGGAGGTGCTGGCGATCGTTGGTGAGTCCGGCTCGGGCAAGTCCGTGTCCATGCTTGCAGTGATGGGCTTGCTGCCCTGGACGGCGACGGTCACAGCCGACCGGATCGCGTTCGAGGGCCGCGACATGCTCAACCTGACCGCCTCAGAGCGTCGTAAGATCATCGGCAAGGATATCGCCATGATCTTCCAGGAGCCGGTGGCAAGCCTCAATCCGTGCTTCACCGTCGGTTTTCAGATTGAAGAGACGCTGCGTCAACACACGGATCTTGACCGGAGCGCGCGGCGAAGACGTATGCTTGAGCTTCTGCGGGCGGTAGGAATAAAAGAACCTGAGTCACGGCTGCGATCTTTCCCCCACCAGATGTCTGGCGGCCAATGCCAGCGTGTGATGATCGCCATAGCGCTCGCCTGTAACCCGAAACTGCTAATCGCCGATGAGCCGACCACCGCGCTCGACGTGACGATCCAGAAGCAGATTCTCGATCTGCTTCTTGAGTTGCAGACCGAGACCGGGATGGGCATGATTCTGATCACCCATGACATGGGCGTTGTCGCCGAAACCGCCGACCGCGTAGTGGTTCAATACAAGGGCCGCAAGATGGAGGAAGCCGACGTGCTTTCGCTTTTCGAGTCGCCGAAGCATCGGTACACCAAGGCGCTCCTGTCTGCCCTGCCGGAGAATGCGGTGGGCGACCGTCTCCCCACGGTTGCGGATTTTGCGCTCGACGACGCACCTTACACGAGAGCCCAATCATGAGCGAGATTGTCGTGGAAACGCGCAATATCGCGCGCGATTATGAGATCAGCGGCGGTCTCTTCCGCCAGAAGCGCGTGGTACACGCTGTCAAGGGAGTGAGCCTGAAGGTCAAGCGTGGCAAGACTCTGGCAATCGTGGGGGAATCGGGTTGCGGTAAATCTACACTGGCCAGGATGATCACCATGATAGATGCGCCTACGGCAGGCGATCTGTTTATCGATGGTGAGAAGATCGACATAAGCAAGAAGGCACTGACCCCGGAACAGCGACGGAAGGTCCAGATCGTCTTTCAAAATCCCTATGGCTCTCTAAACCCGCGGCAGAAGATTGGCGACGTGCTGATGGAGCCGTTGGTCATAAACTCGAAACTGTCAGCAAGCGAGCGGCGTGATCGCGCTCTTCAGATGCTTTTGAAGGTCGGACTTGGTCCGGAGCACTTCAACCGTTATCCGCATATGTTTTCCGGCGGTCAGCGCCAGCGCATCGCCATTGCGCGTGCGCTGATGCTCAATCCGAGACTTCTCGTGCTTGACGAGCCGGTCTCGGCACTCGACCTTTCCGTGCAGGCGCAGGTTTTGAACCTGCTGGCCGATTTGCAGGATGAGTTCGGACTCACTTACGTTTTCATAAGCCATGACCTGTCGGTTGTGCGTTACATCGCCGACGATGTGATGGTCATGTATTTTGGCGAGGCAGTGGAGTACGGCACACGGGACGAGGTATTCTCCAACCCGAAGCACGACTACACGAAGACGCTTTTTGCCGCCACGCCGCGTGCCGATGTCGGAAGCATCCGCAAGCGGATTGCCAGGCGGCGCGCCGCGGCCTGAGGTCCTACCCTCTAGGCCGGTTTCTGGATCACTCTTCCAGAACCGCCGGAATGAGCCCCGGCGTCAGCTCCCTCTCCGCCACTTCCTCCGCTTGCTCTGGTTCCGCGGCGCCGGCAAGGTTGATGAGAAAGCCGGAAATCGTATCCAGAGCGCCGTGTCGAATCATGTTCACGTGGTTAGCTCCGGGGAAGACCTCGAGTTTGGAAAAACCTTCGTTCATGGCGGCAAGAGCCTTGGCAAAGTCCGGCGGGGTAATCCGGTCCTCCTCGCCAGCCAAGAGCAGGATCGGCACATCGATGCTGCTGATGCGCGACACGGTATCGAACCGGCTGCGGACGAGCCAGATAGGAACGGAGGGTGCCTGCTTGCGGACGGCAGCGGGAAACGACGTGAATGGTGCTTCCAAAATAAGCGCGCGCGGCCGCGCCTGCGTCGCAACATAGCTGGCTATACCAGTGCCCATCGAATAGCCGTAGAGCACGATTCCATCCGGCGCCAACCCTTCGGCTGTCACGGCGGACAGGAGCGTTGCCGCATCTCGATAAAGCATCTGCTCGCTCGGACGGCCGGGGTTTCCGCCGAACCCGCGATATCCCGCGAGCATCAACCCGTATCCCTCCTCAGCCAGCTCAAAAAGATGGGCCGGTTTGCGGATGAGGTCTCCCATGCGCCCAGGGAAGTAGACGATGACAGGCTTGCCGGGTGCCGGTGCATGATACCAGGAGCGAAGCGTCAGGCCGTCATGGGTTGAAAGATCAATCGGCCTCAGATCGATACTGCTTTCCAGTTCCAGAATGTTCAGCACGAGTCGCTCACGGAAAAGGATGAATTCCGGAACGGTCTGGATTGCGATCAATCCGGTCAGAATAAGTAAGGCGGCGCCAATTGCGCCCATGCGTCGGCGGCTGTTCCGGCGGGGCGAAATGACAGCATTTTCCATCAAAGTGATCTTCCCTGCCCACAACGGCAAAGCCGCAACCCACTAATTTGCTCATAATATAGTAACGTAACTTATCTGCATTCAACAAAATGTGATGGCTGCGGCTGTCAAGCTTCCGGTCCGACCGGGGGTGCTTCCGGACCGCGTGACAAAATCGGCGTTCTCGGACGAGAAATCATTCGTTAGTCGCGAATGGAGGCTGATGTCATGGCTCGAAGAACCTTTCGGCTGGTTTAACTGACACTAATGACGAAGTGCCAGTAAGTTCAGTTGCCCCTACGCCATACGTGGTGCCTCGAAATCGATGATCCGCTCGCGGGCCGTAGCGTTGCGCACTGCTTGAAAGCCCAGGCGGACAGCGCGCGTCCGGGGTGAGGATGGTCACTGTGGGGGCAGCTCGCGCCGGCGGGCCAGGATGTTGAGGATCACAGCCGACGAGCAGACGTTCTGCTCGAGCGCTTCCGCGCATGCGGCGTCGACCGCCGCGGTCCCGTCGTCGAGAACGGCCTTGAGGATTACCACCATCTGGCCGTCGGACGCCGATTACCCCGCCTACGGGGTCAATTTTGCACGCCTATACACACTCAAACTAATTCAAGAACCCTGGATATGACCAACGCAAAACCATTCCGCTATAATGCAAACCATTCCAGGAGGGGCTTGACGTGGGCCACCTTCGGGGTGAGCGCATTTGGTCTTGTGTCGGGATCTTATCCGACAGCCCTCAGGCTTTCATAGGAGACCATCACATGCTTCACATAGGCGGGGCGTTCGGTCAACCGTTGATAATAGGCTTCAAGGTTCGGCGCCTCAGCACGTTCGAAGCCTGCGAGCGTGAAATAGCGGTAGAGGGGCACGCCGATAATCACGTCCGCGAAGCATATCGATTCACCGCTGAGATACGGGCCGTCGGACAGGCGGGAGTTGATTATGCCCGTGAGCGACTTCAGGCGGGCGACGGAATTCGCGACCGCGGCCATGTCACGCTTAGCCTGAGGCGTCGCAAAAAGCGGCAAGAACACGCCGGCGAGGAAGGTCGGCTGAAAGCTGGTCTTCGACCATTCCGCCCATTTATCGAGCGCAGCGCGCTTTGCCGGATCAGCGGGCCAGAACGATTCGGCGCCGTACCTCGCCCCGAGATATCGGAGGATCGCGGCGCTTTCCCACATCGTAAGATCACCGTCCTGCAAGGTCGGCACCAGCCGGTTGGGGTTCAAGGTGCCGTATTCAGGCGTGCTGGTGCCGCCAAATTTACCGCCGACATCCCTACGTTCGAAATCCAGGCCGAGCTCGGCCAAGGCCCATGCGGCGATCTGCACATTGGCTGAAGTTGCGCGGCCCCATAGCGTTATCATCTACCATTCTCCTCTCAAGCGCTTCTGTTCTTCTGCAGATTAAGATCTATTTGTTGCCACCGCATTGCAGCCTCCGCTGATGTCGATGTCGGTTTCGGCGGTTGGGGGCAGTTCGAAATTCGCGCCGGCAGTTCGAAATTTTGCAACCTCCTTGAATCTTCGACTACATCGGAATGTTCTACAACCTGAAGCCTGCGCACGTCAGGAACGGGTTGCTGTCGCCCGTTGACCCGAACGACAGCAGAAATGTAAGCCGAGGGCGTCTGCAAAATGCGAGGCTATTCACAACGTCGCCAATGGAGCCTCTGAAGGAGGCAGGTCGGTACATACGCAAAGACCACTTCAGCCGCCATACCGATGGTCTCGCCCGCCGTGTTGTGCGGGTGAATGGTTCTGCCGATATCTACGTCATCCCCTCCCTCTCGATGGCAAGACAGATCTCGCCGCCCCCATTCGGTCCGACGATGACGCCGCGAAGTTCGGGATAGGAAGAGTTTGCAGGCAAGCTCTGCCTTGGCGGCTTTGCGCCCTCACATCGGGATAGCGTCATTGACCGAGACGAATAACGGCTTAAGCATCACAGCCCGGAGGCATTAGCTTGTGGAAATCGGTGACGCGCTGATAGGCGTCGCCGGCGCGAAACAGAACCGGTTCGGCAAATGGGCGCCCGACAAGTTGGAACGCGGCAGGCATGCCGTTACTTGTGAACCCGCATGGAATCGAGAGTGCCGGCAATCCAAGATAAGCAATACCGCGGGTGTAGGTGGTAATCAGGCCGATGACCTCAGCCACTTCTTCAGGGGGCAACTCGGTCGTTGCCGAGATGGATGGCACAGGTACTGGCAACGTGGGAATATGAACCATGTCCGCGTGACGCATCGCGGTTTCAATCCATTCGCGGATGATCCCGGCCCGCATGCGGAGAGCATCGAGGTATCGGACTGCAGAGACCTGATAGCCAGGGATTATGCGGCTGCGGACTTGAGCGCCGTAGTCTTGCCCTCGCTCAGACAGCCATTGCCGATGCAGGCTCGCAGCCTCCGCCGTCATCACCACCGTCATCAATGAATTGATAAGGTCCATATCCGGCGGAGTGGTCTCAACGATTACCGCTCCCGCTTCTTTCAGCACGGCAAGACTCTCGTCCATCAGGCGCTGGACTTCGGCGTCGGTATGGTCCCGGTAGTAGCCGGTGGGAACGGCGATGCTGATGCCGCGGAGATCCTTGCCAAGATGTTCCTCGAAAACGGGAAGGCTCAGATTCACGCTGGCAGGGTCTCGCGGGTCGAAACCGGCGATCACTCGCATCACTCTTGCTACGTCTCGCACCGATCTGGCGAGCGGCCCTATAACATCCAGGCTCGGTGCAGCCGGCATCGAGCCATACCTAGGAACCAGGCCTATTGTCGGACGCAGGCCGACCACTCCGCTCATTGCGGAGGGGTGTCGCAAGGAGCCACCTGTATCCGACCCCAGAGCCACCGGCACCAGCCGGGCAGCGACTGCCGCGCCGGATCCTGAAGACGAGCCTCCGGACCCATATTCAGTGTTCCACGGGCTGCGTCCGTGTCCGTAATGTCGGTTGTACCCGGTTGGTGAAAATGCAAACTCGGCAAGGTGCAGCGTTCCCAGATCGAGCGCACCGCTCTGATCCAGTCTTTCAAGCGCCGTGGCAGTCGTGTCAGGAACGAAATTCTTGCGGATGATCGAGCCGCCGGTGCAGCGGCGTCCGGCGCGATAGAGAAGGTCCTTGTGCGCAAGGGGAGCACCGGCCAGCAGCCCCAACTCCTCGCCCCGGGCTCTGGCAAGGTCGATCGAGCGAGCGGCCTCCAACGCGGCGTCCGGCTGCAACTCTATGATCGCATTATAGCGCTGGCCCAGGGTGGCCAGCCTGTCGAGTGCCTCTCGCGCAAGAGCCTCAGCAGTGAAGTCGCCATTGCGAACCCCCTGCACCATGTCGAGCATATCGAGCGTGCAAGATGCAGTCACTTCACCTTCTCCGTTAGTTGAAGAAGGTCCGCGCCGGCGAGAACACCGGCATCGATGGTGAGACGACGCTGGGCTGCACGATCCACCGTCGCCCCCTGCTTCTCGGCGAGCTCTGCGAGTTGCAGATGCTCAGCGTCATCTAACGGCACCCCATGGGTGCGAATACGGCGGTCGGTTTCCATACTGCACTTCCCCTGATCGGACTTGATTTGCGGCCCTAATGTACGCCGAGGTACTGGGTGAGACTGTCGAGGTTTGCGGCGACGTTGGCGGTAACATCCGAATGCACCACTCGCCCCGTCTCGAGGACATAGAGCCGGTCCGACACGTCTAGCGCGCTGTAGAGATTCTGCTCGACCAGAAGAATGCCGAGGCCTTCCCCCCTAAGCTCTGCCATGATCTTCTCGAGGTGGCGAACCATCACCGGCGCAAGGCCTTCGGAAGGTTCGTCCATGAGGATTATGTTAGGGTCCGTCATCAGAGTGCGCGCTATAGCGAGCATCTGTCGCTCGCCGCCGGAGAGCTGGTCACCACGGTTCTGCCGACGCTCTGCGAGACGCGGGAAGAAATCGAAAGCCTTTTCAAAGGTCCATCCGGTCTTCTCATGAGCCGGCTTGAGGACAGTGAGATGCTCCGTAACTGTAAGAGAAGGAAACAGGCGCCGTCCCTGTGGGACGTACCCGATACCTTTTCTTGCGACCTCGAAGGACGGCAATCCAATCAGTTCCTCGCCGTTCCACTTAATGCTACCGATAACACGGCTTGGTGGTTTAACGCCCATGATCGACCGTATGAGCGTGGTCTTGCCCATGCCGTTGCGGCCGAGCAACGCGACGATTTCGCCTTTTCCCACGGAAAGGCTCAGATCGTTCAGAACGTGCGCCTCGCCATAAAAGCTGTTGACCTCGCTCACCTCAAGCATCCTGGCCGCCCCGTCCTAAATAGACATCCTGAACGTCCGTGTTGTTTTTGATCTTTTCGGGTGATGCCTCCACGAGCAGTTTGCCGTTGTTCAGCACCGTTATGTAGTCGACAAGGTTCATGACGATATCCATGTCGTGCTCAATCAGTATCAGCGTGAGGTCACGCGGCAGCGCACGTATGATGTCGGAGACGATGACGCGCTCGCGCGGCGACAGCCCAGCAGCCGGCTCGTCCAGGAGGAGAATTCGAGGTTGCGTCGCAAGCGCCATTGCGAGTTCCAGCTGGCGCTGCTCGCCATAGGACAGCTCAGTTACCACCGAGTGGCGCCGGTTTCCGAGGCCGGTCATCTCAAGAGCGGCGGCACCGCGCTCCGCCTCGTCTGGGTTCAGGGTCGGCAACGTGGCCAGTGCGAATTTGCGCGGTGTGTGACCGAGCATCGCCAGGAGGACGTTTTCCGCAACGCTCAGCCGAGGAAACAGGTTCGTGATCTGAAAGGTTCGGCTGATCCCCATCGCGCTACGTTTGTGAACTGGCGCGCGGGAGATGTCGTTGCCGTCGAACAGCACGCGCCCCTGCGTTGGGCGAACCACGCCAGTCATCGCATTGAACAAGGTGGTCTTCCCTGCTCCGTTGGGACCTATGATCGCCCGACGCTCGCCACTCCTGATAGCCATGCTGACCGCGTCGACCGCTACCAGCGCGCCAAACTGAACGGTAACATTCTCTAGCCGAAAATAGTCTTGCACGGCATCCCGACCTTGCTTGCAGGGAGTAGGTTGCGGCCGGCCCGAAGGCCGACCAGTTATGCATGGTGCGAGTGCCCGAGCTTAGCCCTGATAGTCTCGCGAGAACGCCGGCTGGCGAAGATATTCCTCGGGATCGTACGTCCAGAACTGGGATACCGCCGGATACTCGGCAATCGGCTCGTTCCAAAACCTACCGTCGGGACGCTTTCGAAGCGATCGGATGACAACGTCGTAGATCGGGTTGCCGTAGTCGTCGAGCTTCACTGCCGTACCGAGCGGCGAGCCCGTCAGTTCCGTCTTGGAAACTGCGGCTAGGAATGCCCCCGTGTCGCTGATGTCGCCATCGATGGACTTCAACGCCTCGTCGATCCACATGGCCCCAGAATACATCGCAAAGCCATACAGCGAAGGGAGGTTCTTGTAGGCCGCTTCGTATCGGGCAACGAATTCCTGAGTTGCAGGAACGGTCGAACCTTCTGCGAAATGCGCCGCCGAGACGATTCCTTCCACCTCGTCGCCCATCGTGCGGATGACCGACTGATCGGTCATGTTCATTGCGCCGATCAGCGGGATGTTCCCCTTCAGTCCGAAATCACGGTACTGCTGCATGAAGCGCGTCGCGTCGGCACCCGTCTCCATGGCGAAGATCACGTCGACGCCGAGCCCCGCCAGTTGACCGAGATACGAGCTGAAATCGGACGTATTGAGCGGGTGCCAGAACTGCCCGATCACCTCGCCACCGCCGGCGCGGAACACCTGGGAGAAGCCACCACACTGCTCATGACCGAAGGTGTAGTCCTGGCTGATCGTGGCGGCCTTCCGCCATCCCTGAGCCAGCGCCCAGTCGGCCAGCGGCCGCGGGAAATGGCTCGCGGAATAGCCCGCCACGCGGATGACGTTGGAAATCCGGTGGCGCTGCGTGAGGTCATCGGCGGCAATGATGGGAATGAAATACGGCGTTCCGGTCGACTCCACATAGTTGGCGACCGCGAGGCCGGTGTTGGCCAGCAGGTTGCCGAAAAGGAGATGAACCTTTGCCTGCTCGACCAGTCGGCGGGCCTTCTGCAACGCGATGTCAGGATTGGCGCCATCGTCCTCGACAATGATCTCCACAGGCCGGCCGGCAATCAGCCCGCCTTTTTCGGCGAAGTACATCTGGAAGCCGTCGACCATCTCGCGGCCGCCGGATGCAACCACGCCTGTCAGCGGAGCCATCAGGCCGATCCGGATTGGCTCGCCCTGCGCCCGCGCCATCCACGACCCCGACAAAGGGATGCTCGCTGCCAACGAGCCGCCTGCAAATAGGAATGTTCTGCGGTCCATGGTGTTACTCCTCATTTTATTTGTTTCCCCCTTGACTTAGCCCCGGCAATCGTCACCGGGAACTACGGCTGGTCCATTTGCCAAAGCCGTCCTTCAATCGACCCAGCACTCCGTCAGGAGCGAAGATCATGATGATGATGAAGACCGCACCGAGCACGCTCTGCCAGCGCTCCGTGTAGAGGCTGACAACGTTTTCAAGGGCGATGATTGCAGCGGCCCCGATGAAACCGCCGAACAAGGTTCCGACGCCGCCGACGATTGTCATCAGCAGACCCTCCACCGACAGGACCAGCGCCACCGCAGATGGGCTCACGAAGTTGTTGAACACCGCGTACAGTGCCCCGGCCATGCCTGCGAAAAAGCCGGAGATCGTGAAGGCGGCAAACATATGCAGAGGCACATTGTATCCTAGGGCCTGCATCCGGCTTTCGCTGTCGCGGATCCCCCGCATCGTCAGCCCGAAGGGCGAACGAACGATACGCCACATCGCCAAGGTGATGAGCGCGACACATACGAACACAACGTAGTAGAACGATACGTGATCATTCAGGAACTCAGGCCGGCCCGGTCCCCGAAGCCCGTTCTCGCCGCCGGTGACGGAGGTCCAGCGAAGGCAGATTCCCCACACCACCATACCAAGTGCCAAGGTCAGCAGCAGGAAGTAGACCCCGGAGGTTCGGATCGCTAGCATCCCGAACACGGCAGCCAGCATCGTTGCCATCAGCACCCCCGCGATCATGGCCACTGCTATCGAGCTGCCATCCTGCGCCAGCCAGATGGTCATGTATGTAGCGGTGCCGAAGATGGCCCCGTGGCACAGGGATGTGCGACCCGCGTAGCCGGCGAGCATGTCGATCGACATTGCAAGCACCGCGAAGATCAGCACCTCGGTCAGAACGCTGACCTGGTAGTTCGGTAGCACCATCGGAAGCGCGGCCAGCACCAGCGCGCCGAGCAGGACACTGACCGTTGCAGCCTTGCCTACGCGGCTCGTGCTGAGATCGCCCGCTGCAGCCGCTGAATCGGATGATAAGCTAGCCGTCATCAAACTGACCTTCCAAACAGGCCCAGGGGTCTAAAGGCGAGCAAGAGCGCCATCGGTCCGAAAATCACGAAGTAGGCGAGCTCCGGAAACATCACCTGCCCTATGGTATTGAGCATGCCGACAGCGATAGCACCCACCGCCGCCCCGAGAAGGCTTCCGCGACCGCCGATGATCACGACGGCCAGGGAGAACACGAGGATTTCCGCGTCGGCGCTTGGATAAAGTGTCAGGAACGCACCACCGATGACACCGCCGAGCCCGGCCAGCGCCGCGCCAAGGAGGAACGTGAACAGAAAGATGCGACGGATGTTGACGCCGAGAGCGGCAATCGTTTCCGCATCATCCACTCCGGCGCGGATCAGCGCCCCGAGGCGCGTGCGGTTGAGCAGCAGCCAGAGCAGAATGAAGACGGCGATGCCCAGGCCAAGCACGAAGAGCCGGTATTTTGGGTAGAAGAAGCCGGACCAGTTCAGCGCACCCCGCAGCAACTCCGGCACAGGGACGGTGAAGGTGTCGCCGCCATATAGCACCAGCAGCATGTCGTTGAGCAGGAAGGTGACACCCAGCGTCAGGAGCACCTGGCGCATCTCGTTGTCGCCAACGAACCGGAGAAGGCCGCGTTCGATCACGAGACCGATCAGCGCGACCGCGCCCATCGCGGCCATTGTGCCGATGAGGAAGCTGCCGGTCGTTGTTGCGGCGGAATAGCCGACGTACCCGCCCGCCAGGTACAGGGCACCGTGCGCGAGGTTCACGATGCGCAGCAGGCCGAAGATCAGCGTGAAGCCGGAGGCCACGATGAAGAGGAGCGCGGCAAATGTGAGCCCGTTCAGGATCTGGAGCAAGCTCAGCCCGTTCATCTGCTTCCAACTCCGCTGACGTGTCGGCGCGGACGGCGGTTATTCCCCGGGGCGAACAGGCTATCCATCCGACCGCGCTGCCTCGTACCAGTCCAGGATCTGTTCTCCGTTCCAGAACACGACGCCCGTGAGGCTTGCGGCATATTCGTAGACAGCCTCGAGATACTTGATCCGGTGCGGCTGGCCCGAGATGTACGGATGAACGGCGACGGCAAGAATCTTGGCGCGGTTCGCGCCCTCCTCGTGAAGCCGGTCCAGGCTGTCCTTGAAGCGATCCAGCCAGTAGCCTGATTCATGGTTGGCGACAGCCATCATCGGGATATCGTTATGCTCGACGGTATAGGGCAGCGTGACCAGCGGCCCGTTTTCCGTCGCGATCTCACAAGGCTCATCGTCCCAGACCCAGTCGCCAATGTATTTCACACCCGCCTCAGCGAGCAGGTCCGGCGTCTCCAGCGTTTGGGTCAGCCCAGGCCCGAGCCAGCCCTTTGGACGCTGGCCGGTGAATTTTTCGAGAATGTCCATCGTGCGATGGATCATTTCGCGCTGGTTTTCGATCTTGTGGATCGGGCCCTGTTCATAAGCATGGCCCATGAACTCCCAGCCTGCCTTCAGTGCTTCCTGCGCGACCCGCTCATAGTCCTCGCAGACGCGGGCGTTGATCGAGAGGGTCGGCTTGATACCGAGACGACGGTACAGATCGAAGAAGCGCCAGACGCCGACGCGCATGCCGTATTCGTGCCAGCTCCAGTTCGGAACGTCCGGGAGAAGGGCCTGGCCCGTCGGCGCGGGGATCACCTGCCTCGCCATTGGGCGCGCGATATCCCAGACTTCCAGGTTCACGATGCTCCAGATCACCACCCGTGCGCCATCCGGCAGCTTGAGTGCAGGGCGGTCGATGATTGCGCTGTAGGGTGCGCGATCACGGGGCAGCATGCTCATTCATTTTCTCCATTGAAATCTCGGATAATGCCGGACAGCCTCGACAGGGACGATTTCAGCAGGGCATGCAGGTTCAGGTACAGGAATCCCGCCCCCTTCTCGACGTACAGGGCGGCGCTGTCTTCATCGACGGGAAGCCCGAATGCGCAGCCGGCCCTGCGCAAGCGCACCATGATGTCCTCGACCGCGTCCAGCACGTCCGGATGCCGGGGGTTGCCGGGATGTCCCATCGACAAAGCGAGGTCATTCGGCCCGATCAGCACGAGGTCGATACCCGGAGACGTGGCGATCTCTTCCAGTCGCGCGTGCCCTTCGATCGTCTCGATCTGGGGGATGAGAAGGAGGTCGCCCTCGCGTCCGTTGCTGGCATCGCGCGCAACCTCTACGAGTTGCCGGCATTCCGCTGCGGATTCCACCTGCGGCAGCACGATGCCATCGACCCGGCAATCGATGTATCGGATGAGCAGCGCGGGATCGGGCGTCGGCACGCGCACGACCGCGCACAGCCCAGCCGCATGTGCCATCCGGGCCATGATATGAACGCTCTCCACCGAGACCGGCGTTCGCTCGCAGTCTATGAACAGGCAATCGGCCCCGGCGCTGGCGATCGGGTCAATGACTGGAAAGGCCGCGCCACCCGGATTGACCACCAGAACTGGCTGACCACTGGCAAGCTTGTCCTTGATGCGGCGCACCATCGTCATGCGCGAAGTCCCCTTGCCTCGCCGGACGTGCTAGAGAGTGCGCACCGTGCAGCAGCGCCTGTCTTGCGACGCCCATGTCCAGTGATGGATTCCCCCTGAGACATTCTACGCCCCCACTCGAAGGGATGGTAGGATGCACCTCGCCCGGAAAGAAGAAGCATCAGTCGCACACCGCGTTGCGCGAAACGCAACACCGGTAGCCGCGTACGTATTCCAGCTGTCCTGCCGTATGATCGCGATCTTCGGCCCTGTCGGCCTGCCGCGGTTGATGCTATTGCGGTTCGGGATCGACGGGGGAAGGCCAATGAACGAGATTGCGTTCGCGTATTTCATCGAGGTCGTCAGACTTGGGTCGATCCGCAAGGCGGCGGACGCGATGCACGTTTCCCCGTCCTCGATCAGCCGGATGATCGCGCGCCTCGAGCACGATCTCGGCACGGAACTTCTCGTCCGTCACTCCAAAGGGATCAAGCTCACCGATGCCGGTGCATTGCTGAACCAGTTTGCGCGCAAACGGGATCGCGAATGGGATCGATTGCGTTCCCAGTTCGACGCATTCAAGCGGCTGGAGGTGGGGCATATCGCGATCGCGACGGTGGAAGGCGCACTTTCCGGCTTTCTGCCCTCGTTCCTGAAGAGTTTTAGCCAGCGCTATCACAACCTCACCTACGAGATTCAGGTGTGCAGCACCGATGAGGTCATGCAGGCCGTCGGCGATGACCGGGCGGATATTGGCATTGCCTTCCAGCCCTACCCACGCAGCAATGTTCGCTGCGTCGCCGAGCTCCGACAGCCCGTCTATGCGATCATGGCCCCCGACCATCCCTTCGCCCGCCGTTCGCAGGTCACCTTGGAAGAGCTTCTGGATGAGCCACTCGGGATGCCCGACCGTTCGTTCGGCGTCCGTCATCTAGTCGAGAACGCACTCAAACCGCAGCGTCTTGAATTGAAACTGCGCATGGCGACGAATTCCATCGAGATGACCCGGCAGTTCGCGCTTTACGGCATGGGGATTGCTCTTCTCCCCGCCTTCGCCATCGAGCACGAGATCAGCATGGGTTCCCTGGTCCACGTGCCCGTGGCGAGCCGGGAGCTGGAGTTGGCACGCATCCAGATATGCCTGCACGCTGAGATCGAGCCCTCGGCGGCAACTCAGCGGCTCGTTGCCGCTATCTGCAACAGGATCGGTGGGATGGAGGGTGGCGCGGTCTTCAGATGACGCGCGCCAATCTCAGACACCCACAATCCTGCGCCTTCAGCGTCTCCAGCAACTGCGGGTCGAGCGTCTTGTGGTCGGCGGCGAGCGAGGAGATGCCCGCCACAGGCACCTTCGATCTAGCCGCAGGGTCGGCCACTTCTTCCGGCGACTGAAACAGCGGACCGGCGATCATTTCGAAGCCGATGTTGCCGAAGCCTGAGGCTATGATCTTGGGCGCCGCGATCGTGTCCATCCTGGCGAGCTTGGCGACCCTCACTCTGGGCGCTTCGCCGAGGGTCTCCTTGAGCACGTCAATCCGGTCGAGCAGTGTCCTTTATTCCGGCTCGCCTTCATAGGCAGCGCTGTGCAGGGCGCAGGTCAGTGCCGTAATGTATCTGGGGCGCTTGAAGAGCCTTCAGCCTCCTGCAGCTTACCAAGCAGTTCAAGCCACTGTTCCGGGATTTCCCGTCGAAGCTCGAAAGCTGGCAATCGGCGGAGAAAGCGAATGTTCTCCGCACGACGTATCTGCCGGCTTAAAAGCCGCGCCATTCCCGGCGCCGCCGCCGCTCTGTCGTTTTTTCGCGGCATTTCATGTCTCGTGTTTCAACTCTCATCTCTTCAACGGGAAAAACGTTACCGGGGGAAGGACGTTCCGTTAGGGGGCTCGATGACGGCGGGTCTTCGGCAACAGGGTAAAATTTGTATAAATTTTGCTTTATCGCGGCGCACTGTTTCTTAGCGTTTCGCGGCCCAACCTTTGCTTAACAATGCCCATATCGGTTTTATTAACCTTAATTTGACGTTTCCCTGATCATTGTCGCTCCAGTTTGCGGTGCAACCGCATGCGAGGGGGCGCACGGATGAACAAATCCCGCATCATTATTCTGGGCGTTGCGGTCGCCGCCGCTATCGGCGCCGGCTATATGGCCAAGAACCTCGTCGCTGCAGAGCCGCAGCAGGTAATCATTGAAGCCCAGCCTGCCGAACCCGCCATGGAACTGGCGGAGGTGCTTATCGTAACGCGCGATGTGCCGCTGGGCGAACCCGTGGGAAATGCAACAGGGTGGCAGGCTTGGCCTGCGGGTTCCGTCAACAGCACCTTTATCACCCGTGAACAAGAGCCTGATGCGATCGAGGAGTTGAAGAACGCGGCCGCCAAAGTGTCACTTTATGCGGGAGAGCCCCTCAAGCGCTCGAAACTGATCGGTGAAGGACAGAGCCTGATGTCGGCGATCCTTCCTCCGGGAAAGCGTGCCGTGGCAACGCACATTGCGGCTGCCACTTCCGCAGGCGGCTTCATCCTGCCGGGAGACTATGTGGATGTCATTATCACGCGCCGCTCCGACACTGCATCCACTCCCAGCGGCTACATCACCGAGACGATCCTGGAGAACATCCGTGTTCTTGCGATTGACCAGACGATCCATGAGGACGAGGAAGGCCGCCGGGTAAAAGTCGGAGAGACAGCTACACTGGAGCTAACCCCGGAGCAGGCTGAAGTCATTACTGCAGCTCAGCAAATGGCCGACCGGCTGACGCTTTCCTTGCGGTCGATTGCCGATGTCAGCGAAGAGCCCGTGAATCAGGGATCATATCTCGTCACCGGTTCCGGACGCGGCAACAGCATACGCCTTATACGTTCAGGCGAGGTCACGATTGTGGGGACGCGTAGATGAACACAAGGCCGGACCTTCGCAGAGGAAGAATGGCAAGCGCCTTTATGATTGCATGGGCGAGCCTTCTTGCCTTGGCCGCTCCGGCAGGCATTCCCATGCTGGCAAAGGCCGCTCATGCAGAGGGCATCATCCAAGCGCGTGGCGCCGGGCTGCAACGCATAAAGCTGGGGCTCAACAAGTCACTCGTGATCGACCTGCCCCACGACGCCTATGACATACTCGTCGCAAACCCGGCGGTTGCGGATGCCATTACCCGCACGGCCCGCCGCATCTATCTGTTTGGCAAGCAGGTGGGCCAGACCAACATTTTCGTCTTTGGCTCCAATGGCGAGCAGATTGCCAGTCTCGATGTGGAGGTGGAGCGCGATGTTGCCGGCCTTGAAGAACACCTGAAGCGATTCATTCCCAACTCGAACATCCAGGTTGAACTCATAAACGACAATGTTGTGCTGACGGGCACTGTGGAGACCCCTCTCGACGCTTCCCGCGCCGCACAGCTTGCGACAATCTTCGTCACAGGCGGCGAAGCGACGACGGGACAATATTCGCAGACCGCGGCAGCCCCTACCGATGGTGGCGGCGTCGCCATCAACAATCCCGATGCGGAACGTCGGGTAAGCCGCGTCGTCAACATGCTCCAGATCGTCGGTGAGGATCAGGTAACGCTAAAGGTCACAGTCGCCGAAGTCAGCCGGTCTGTAATGAAGCAGCTCGGCGTGAACATGATCGGCTCCGGCAGCGTGGACGGAATAAGGTGGGGCGCGATTGTCGACAACTTTGCCGGGCTTGGAACGCCGCTCGCCAATTCCGGCGTCGGTGTCACGGGTTCGACGCTGGATGCTTTTCTTAATGCCATGGAGCAAGCCGGGGTGATGAAGACCCTTGCAGAGCCGACCCTTACGGCGGTCTCGGGGGAGAAGGCGACCTTCCGCGTTGGCGGCGAGTTCAATATCGCCCGCAATCAGAAGGTGGACGAAGACAGCAATTCGATCACCTACGAGATCGAGCAGATCGATTACGGCATAGGGCTCGAATTCCAGCCGGTGGTTCTGTCGCCTGGCCGCATCAGCCTGAAGATCAGGACCCAGGTCTCTGAGCCTACGGCCGACGGATCGATTTCTCTTTCGAGCGGCAGGCGGAATCCGCCCGGCATGAACGTGATTTCCATTCGCAAGCGGTTGGCTGACACGACGGTGGAGCTTCCCTCCGGCGGTTCGATGATGATTGCGGGGCTTGTCAGGGACGATGTCAGGCAGGTCATCAACAGCGTGCCCGGCATCTCCAGGATCCCCGTACTGGGCACATTGTTCCGCAGCCGTTCCTTCGAGCGGAACGAGACGGAACTTGTCATCATCGTCACACCCTATCTGGCGCGCCCTGTCGCGCGCACTGCCCTTGCAAAGCCCGACGACAACTTCAACCCTCCCAGCGACGGCGCCGGCGTGTTCCTGGGACGCGTTAACCGCGTCTTCGGAGCAATGAAGACCGATCTGCCAAACGGACGCTATCACGGCGTCGTGGGCTATATCTACAAGTGACGGAACGGCCATGACCACACCACGGATGAAATGGATGGCAGCGGTTGTGGCAGTGGCAGGCGTTCTTGCAGGCTGCACCCACCGAGACTCGGTCATTGTCGGCGCTGTTCCGGACGATTACCGGACCAACCATCCGATCGTACTGACGGAGGGGGAGGAGGTGCTGGATATTCCGGTCGGAATCCTTTCCTATCGCCTCAGCGGGCAGCAGGAGGCTGCGATCGCCGGCTTCATGGACAATTATGGCGAAAGCGGCAAATCCGTCGTCACTATTCTCGTGCCGGACGGCGCAGCCAATTCACCCGCAGCGGCGAGCGTCTCCCGCGAGATGGCAACTTCCCTCAGAAAGCACGGCGTGCCCCAGGGCTACGTCCAGATCCTCGCTTACCAGGCTTCTCCGGCAGATGTTGCACCGATAAGGCTGACCTTTTCGCGCCTGAAGGCGACGGTCGGGCCATGCGGCCGATGGCCGGCCGATCTTACGGAGAACTATGAGAACCGCCACTACGCCAATTTCGGCTGCGCCTATCAGAACAATCTCGCCGCCCAGGTCGCCAATCCGATGGATTTACTCGGGCCGCGCAAGATGACGACCATCGACGCGGAGAACAGGGGCCACGCCATCAACGATTACAAGAACCGCAGGATTTCCGAATCGTTCTGGGAAAATAGCGAAGTCTTCTATGACTAGTACTGCAGGCGCTCCATGACCAATCTGGCTTATAAGACTGAGCATACCTTCAACTGGAAAGAGGAAAGCGCAAGCGCAGCTCTCCAGTCATTACGCCCTTTGCCTCGCATTTCTATTCAGGTGTTCTGCGAGACGGCCCCCGTGGCCGAAGCGATCGAGAAGGCTGGCGCGGACCGGCGCATGGCCAAGACGCATGTGAAGATGCACATGGGCGGAATTTCGGCGGCTATCGAATATTATCAGTCCGCCGCCACGCCAAATCTCATTATCCTGGAATCGCGTACCGAGCCTGGGGAACTGATTGATTCGCTCAATCAACTGGCCGAGGTCTGCGACGCCGGTACGAAGGTCGTGGTGATTGGCCATTACAACGACGTCTGGCTCTATCGTGAGCTTATCCGCACGGGCATATCCGAATATGTGGTGGCACCGGTCTCCATGCCGGATATTGTTGGCGTGATCGCCGGCATCTTCACCGATCCTAGCGCCGGCCCTATAGGCAAAGCGCTGGCCTTCGTCGGGGGGAAGGGGGGGGTCGGTTCTTCCACACTCGCGCACAACGCCGGGTGGGCCATGTCAAAACTGTTCGAGAGCGAGGTGATGGTTGTCGACCTCGACCTGCCCTTCGGCACCGCAAATATCAATTTCGATCAGGACCCTCCGCAGGGCATCGCCGAGGCGGTCTTTGCACCGGAGCGCCTTGACGAGGTCTATCTTGACCGGCTTCTTGCGCAATGTGCCGAAGGCCTCTCTCTGCTGGCCGCGCCCTCGACGCTCGACCGCGTCTATGATTTCGATGCGGAAGCGTTTGTTCATATCATCGATACTGCGCAGCGCACCGCGCCGGTGGTAGTGCTCGACGTGCCGCATTTGTGGACGAGCTGGACCAAGACCACGCTCGCGCGGGCAGATGATATCGTGCTCACCGTCACGCCGGAACTCGCCAATTTGCGCAATGCGAAGAATCTGATCGATACGCTGCGCAAGCTCAGGCCGAATGACGATCCTCCCCGGTTGATCATCAACCAGACGAACGTCCCGAAGCGGCCCGAGATCGGCGTGGATGATTTCGCCGATGCGCTGGGGCTCGTGCCCCTTGCAGTCATCCCCTTCGAACCGCAGCTTTTCGGCAAAGCCGCCAATAGCGGCCGCATGCTCGGCGAAACGGACGCCAACCACCCCATCGTCCAGGCGATCAACGACATGGCGCATGTGCTGACCGGCCGCCGCGAGATCAGGCAGAAAAAGAAGATCGGCCTCGGTGCGCTTTTCGGCCGTCTGGGCAGGAGGAAGTAGACGGCCATGTTCGGCAGGAGAAACGCCGGCCCGACAGGAGGTGGATTGCAGAGGCCCGCTGCACCGGTCGCTTCGTCCCGCGATAATGACGAAGCGCTGCTCCCGCCGGATCGCCCGGCGCCGGCCCAGGCGGATCTGCCTTCGGCGCCCTTTCCGCCGGCGCCGGATACACCTCGGCGCCCTTTCCGCCGGCGCCGGATACACCGCGCCGAGCCGCTTCGCCGGAGCGTACCGCGCGAGCAGCATTCTCGCATGGTGTCCGCGAGCACACCGAAGACTATTACGACACAAAGAGTCAGGTCTTCTCCGCTTTGATCGACACGATTGACCTATCGCAGCTTGCAAGGCTCGATGCCGACAGCGCGCGCGAAGAAATCCGTGACATCGTCAATGACATCATCGCCATCAAGAACTTCGCGATGTCTATTGCCGAGCAGGAGGAACTGCTCGACGATATCTGCAATGACGTTCTCGGCTACGGCCCCTTGGAGCCGCTTCTTGCCCGCGACGAGATCGCTGACATCATGGTGAACGGGGCGCGCAACGTCTATATCGAGGTGCAAGGCAAGGTCGAGCAGACCAATGTTCGCTTCCGCGACAACCAGCAGCTTCTCAACATCTGCCAGCGCATCGTCAGCCAGGTGGGCCGCAGGGTCGACGAGTCGAGCCCGATCTGCGACGCGCGTCTGCCGGACGGCTCGCGCGTTAACGTGATCGCGCCGCCGCTGGCCATTGATGGTCCCTCCCTCACTATCCGGAAGTTCCGGAAGGACAAGCTGACGCTGGATCAGCTTGTTCGATTCGGCGCCATCTCGCCGGAAGGCGCAGAGCTTCTCAAGATCATCGGCCGGGTACGCTGCAACATTCTCATCTCGGGAGGTACTGGTTCCGGCAAGACCACCCTCCTCAATTGCCTGACCAGGTTCATCGACGCAGACGAGCGCATCATCACCTGTGAGGATTCCGCGGAGCTGCAACTACAGCAGCCCCATGTCGTCCGCCTGGAGACGCGCCCTCCCAATCTGGAAGGGGAAGGCGAGGTGACGATGCGTGATCTCGTGCGCAACTGCCTGCGCATGAGGCCGGAACGCATCATTGTCGGCGAGGTGCGCGGCCCTGAAGTCTTCGACCTGCTACAGGCCATGAATACCGGCCATGACGGTTCCATGGGAACGATCCATTCCAACAGCCCGCGCGAGTGCCTCAACCGAATTGAATCGATGATGGCAATGGGCGGGTTCCAGCTCCCGCCGCGCACGGTGCGCGAAATCATCGTCGGCTCCGTGGACGTCATCATCCAGGCCGCCCGCCTGCGCGATGGCTCGCGCCGCATCACGCACATCACGGAGGTGGTAGGAATGGAGGGCGACGTGATTATCACGCAGGATCTGATGCTCTTCGACATACGGGGGGAAGATACAAGTGGGCACATCCTTGGCCGGCATGTCTCCACCGGAATCGGGCGGCCCGCCTTCTGGGAGCGCGCGCGCTATTACGGCGAGGAGGCAAGGTTGGCCTCGGTGCTGGATGCGATGGAGAAAAAGTCGGATTGATGTTTGGCATGGACCTGACGCTTCTTGGCTTCATAGTGCTGGCGGCTGCAAGCGCCGGGGCGGTCGCCTATGCGCTGCTGTTCAACTCGCTGGCGGAAGAGAAGAAGGCGGAGCGACGGCTGGAGACGATCCGCAACGCCGAAACCGACCGGAACCTTGCACGCGACGCTCGCGACAGGGCGGCCGAGGCGGCGAAGCGGCGCAAGTCGATCCAGGAATCCTTGAATGATCTGGATGCCAAGCAGAAGGACCGCGACCGCTATATTCACCGGCCGCCGCTGAAGGTGCAGCTTCGCCAGGCCGGCGTCGAGATGAGCATGCGCCGGTTTTATGTCTATTCAGGAGTTTGCGGCCTGTCCCTGGCCCTATTCGCATTGCTCGCAGGAGCGCCGCTCCTTGCAGCGCTTGGGGCGCTGTTGGCCGGCACCTTCGGCGTGCCCCGCTGGTTCGTCGCCTTCCTGCGCAAGCGGCGGATAAAGGCGTTTCTGGAAGAGTTTCCCAACGCGTTGGACATCATCGTGCGCGCCGTGAAATCAGGGCTGCCGCTCAACGACGCGGTCCGCATGATTGCTAGTGAATCCAATGAGCCGGTACGCACTGAGTTCCGCCGCCTGGTCGAGGCTCAGCATGTTGGCCTTCCCATGGCCGACGCTGCCCTGCGCATGGCCGAGACCATGCCCTGCGCGGAAGCCAACTTCTTCGGCATCGTCATCCAGATTCAGAGCCAGGCGGGCGGAAACCTTTCCGAAGCGCTAGGCAACCTCTCCCGCGTTCTGCGCGAGCGCAAGAAGATGAAGGCGAAGGTGCAGGCTCTTTCTATGGAAGCTAAAGCATCCGCAGCCATTATCGGGGCCCTTCCGGTAGTCGTGGCCTTTCTGGTTTTCCTCACTACGCCCGGCTATATCATGCCGCTTTTTACTACAAGCGTCGGCCATCTCATCCTCGGCGTCTCCGCTATCTGGATGTCGATCGGCATCTTCATGATGCGTCAGATGATCAATTTCGAGGTGTAGCGCGAAATGGCCGGGAATGTCGTCGATACGCTTACCGATCCCGGCTTTCTCATCGCGCTTCTCGTGTCGATCGCGGTCTTTGCCACCATTTTCACCATCATTCCCATAGGCGGCGGAGACACGCTGAGAGCGCGAATGAAAGCTGTTGCGCTGGAGCGGGACGAATTGAGAGCAAAGCAGCGCGCGCGCCTTGCCGCTGAAGCCGACCGGCGCCGCCGCACGGGCCTGCGCCAGGACGACGCAGCGCACATCCGAAGCATTGTCGACCGGCTGGATCTGCGTCGGGCGCTCGCCGACGAGGCGACGGCGTCCAAGCTCAGAAACGCTGGCTTCCGCGGCGATCGCCCGTTGACGAAGTTCCTCTTCTTCCGTCTCGTTCTGCCCTTCGCAGGGTTGGCGTTAGGCGCCTTCTATGTCTTCGTTCTCGACGCACTTCCCGGGCAGCCTCTCGTCATCCGCCTCTTCATCTGCATACTGGCCGCCTATGCCGGCTTCTATGCGCCGGTACTTTACGTTTCCAACAAGGCAACTCGGCGCAAGCAATCGATACAGAACGCGTGGCCGGACGCACTGGATCTTCTCTTGATATGTGTGGAGTCCGGCATCTCCGTGGAGGCCGCTTTCCGCCGGGTTGCAGATGAGATTGGCACACAATCCATTGCGTTGGCGGAGGAATTCGTTCTGACGACGGCCGAACTCTCGTTCCTTCAGGAGCGACGGCAAGCGTATGAGAACCTTGCTAGCCGCACGGGCGTGGAGGCGGTCAAGAGCGTTACCCAGGCTCTCATTCAGGCCGAACGTTACGGTACGCCCGTCGGTCAGGCGCTGCGGGTGCTTGCCAATGAAAGCCGCGATCAGCGCATGAACGAGGCGGAGAAGAAGGCGGCGGCCCTGCCGCCGAAGCTGACCGTACCGATGATCCTTTTCTTCCTTCCGGTCCTCTTTGCGGTCATTCTCGGTCCTGCCGGAATTCAGCTCACCCAGAATGGCGTCATGAATTAGCTAGACGTCGCCAGTGGCAGCGGCAGCGGCGATGCGATCGCGCCTCTCCTCACGCGCAGAGATCATCTTGTACAGATGCACCATCATCGCCGCCGCAAAAAGCGGTGTCAGCAGATTGAGCAGCGGGACAGACAGGAAGGCAGAGATTACGAAACCGGCAAGGAACACCGTGGCCGAATGACGGCGGCGCAGGGCCTTCGCCTCGGCCTCGGTGCGAAAGCGCATTGCAGCAAATTCAAAGAATTCGCGGCTGAGCAGATAAGCGTTCACCACGAAGAAGGCGATAAGATTTACCCCGGGCACGAGAAGCAGGAGTAGCGCCACCATATTGCCGAGCACGACCACGCCGAAAAATTTCAGCGACAGGACAATGCCGCGCAAAAGTGGCACGGCAACCCCTGGCGGATCCTGCGGGTAGCTTTGCCTTTCCACCGCTTCGGCAACATCGTCGAGAAAGATGCCGGCAACAATCGCCGTCACCGGCGCGATAAGCAGGGCAAGGGCCAAGGCGAGCCCGATCCCGGCGACAATGGCGGCAAGAAGCCCGAGCCAGCCAGCCCAGGCCGGCAGGCCCGGCATCAGCGCCTCGAGCCAGGGCAGCGCGAATGCTTCGAATAGTTCCTTAAGGGCCACCCACAAGCCTGCGAGGATAAGGAGCGTCAGGCCCAGTGACTTGTATAGGGCAGAGCGGAAAGGCGGCGAGAAAAGCTGCCTGGCAGCGGCGCGCGCAGCATCGAAGATCATAACGGACCCCTCTCCTGGCAATAGGCCTCTTTTGCCAGATATGCACAAGGCTGCATACACGCAAGCGAGCGCATCCTTCGTATTTGCAAAACCGGTGGAAGGCGTTAAACCCCCGGCGGGCTCGGACGCTTAAGGTTCCAACGCGGAGATATTCATGAGCGATTACGACGTTCTGTGCATTGGCAATGCCATCGTCGACATCATCTCGCGCTGCGATGACGCGTTTCTTGTCGAGAACGGTATCATCAAGGGCGCGATGAACCTGATTGATGTCGACCGCTCAGAACTTCTCCATCAGCGCATGGGCCCCGCCATCGAGACCTCCGGCGGAAGTGCGGGCAACACCGCCGCCGGGGTTGCAAGTTTCGGCGCTAGGGCCGCCTTCTTCGGAAAAGTCTCGAACGACCAGCTCGGCACGATCTACAGGCATGACATCCGGGCGCAAGGCGTTGCTTTCGATACGACGGCTCTCGACGGAAACCCTCCCACGGCACGTTCCATGATCTTCGTCACGCCGGATGGCGAGCGCTCCATGAACACCTATCTCGGGGCTTGCATGGAGCTCGGGCCGGAAGACGTGGAAGAGGAAAAGGTCCGCGCTTCCAGGATTACCTATTTCGAAGGTTATCTGTGGGATCCGCCCCTCGCCAAGGAAGCAATCCGGAAAACAGCGGCAATCGCACATGCAGCGGGACGCGAGGTGTCGATGACGCTTTCCGATCCTTTCTGCGTAGACCGCTATCGCGAGGAGTTCCTGGAACTGATGCGCTCCGGCACGGTCGACTTCGTTTTCGCCAATGAGCATGAACTCATTTCGCTGTACCAGACGTCTTCCTTAGAGACTGCCCTTGCCGCGCTTAGAGGCGATTGCAAGTTCGGTGTCGTCACGCGCTCGGAACGCGGCTCCATCGTCATCCGTGGGGATGAGACCATCGCTGTCGATCCCGAAAGAGTCGACACGGTGGTCGATACGACCGGCGCCGGTGATCTTTACGCGGCAGGGTTTCTCTTCGGCTACACCAAGGGGCTCAGCCTGGCTGATTGCGGCCGGCTTGGCTCGCTCGCGGCCGGGCTAGTCATCCAGCAGGTCGGCCCGCGCTTGCAGACAAGCCTGAAGCACGCCGGCCAGCAGGCGGGGCTTATCTAGCATCCAGGCGTGACCAGTCCGCAAGCCGTTCAGGTTCGTCTTCAAACTGCCGGATAAAGCAGTCTTGGGTACGTCCAGTGCTTCACGTCATGTCGGAGATTGGCAAGAGCCTTCTTGCGGTTCAACCCAAACGGTGCATCACTGGTACTGGGCTCACTGTTTGGAGGGGACATGTTCACCGACCTCTTGCTTGCCATTCTGCACCATCTGTTGATGTTCCTGCTTGCGGGAACGCTGGCTGGCGAATTCGTCCTGATGCGCAAGGGCCTTGCAGGGAGGAACCTGTCGATCCTTGCCCACCTTGACCGCGTGTTTGGAGCGGTCGCGCTTACACTTGTCCTTGTGGGCGTTGGCCGGGTCATCTACGGCCTGAAGGGCTGGGAGTTCTACGTCGCCAACCATGCCTTCTGGGGCAAGATGGCCGCCTTTCTGGCGGTTGCCCTCATCTCCATCAGGCCGACCATGAAAATCCTGCAATGGCATCGCGCCGCGCGGCAAGCGGGGACATATGTCGTTCCAGACGTGGAGATTGCCGCCGCACGCCGTTTCCTGGTGGCCGAATTAGCCGTCTTTGCTCTGATACCCATCTTCGCAGCCATGATGGCACGCGACGTCGGCTAGCTAAAGATGTACACTTATAGGGTCATGTACCTTGAGGCTTTTGGCGCCGGCGACATGACCATGAGGGTGGCGTGCCCCGTGCCTTGCTTAAGCTGACCCTCCCCTGCGCTGCGGGCCGCTGCGCCACCAGCGTGCAATTTTACCGCAGCAGTCCCAGCCGGCTTTGGCCGCCGGCTTCATCAGGTTTGCGCGAGTGTTCTAACTGCGCTAGGCGGGTGATCGAGGGTGATCTGCGGGGCAGTCCTCGATAGCCACGGTCCCCCTGGTTATCAGAATGACGGATCGGCGAAGCGGTCGGTCTCGTTCCCCAACTGAGCCGCGCAGCAGGGATGATGCGAAGATGGATCCTTCGCTTGGAGCCCTCGGCGGCCAGTCCGCTCCGTTGCGGGCCTGGCACTTCTTGCGCTTCATGCAAAAGCAGGGTCTTGGGTGGAGTACATATTCTGCATCATGCGCGCCTTGCCGCTGTAGATATGCGCCTCAAAGGAATTCCCTGCTTCAACCACATCACCCGCCATGAGGGCTTGGAGAATGCGTTCATGTTCAAAGCAGGACATTCGCAAACCACCCGAACCTGCGACACCGCGCCTTACGAACAGCCTCATCTCCTTGGATACAGCATCATGTATCTGCTTGAGCCGCTGATTACCGGAAGCGATGAAGATAAGGTCGTGAAACGCGATGTTGAGCCGATCATATTCAGCTTCCGAATCAAGGTCGCGCAACTTTGTCATCTGACTCTGATATTCGCGAAGTTCCTCTATCTGGGCGGTGGATGCATTGGAAGCGGCAAGCCTACCCGCTGTGGCGGATAATCCAGCCCGCACATCGTAAAGCTCTAGGATGTCGGAAACGGTTGGTTGCCGCACCACGGCACCACGGTTTTCGAGAAAGGTCACCAGCCCTTCATTTTCAAGAGATCGCAACGCTTCACGAACCACCGAGCGGCTGACACCGTGTTTCGTCGCGAGCGCATTCTCATACACACGTTGCCCGGCTCCCAGCTCGCCAGCGAGAATTGCCTGTTCGATTTGGTCCCGGATCGATGATGCCGTCGACATAAAATCTCCCTGTGAAAAGTGGCTACTATAAATTTCGTCGTTGCGCCCAATGTCAACAATCATAGCACAGAACTTACAGAATGCAGTCAATAAATAGGATCAGTCGGCGATATTGTTGACATTAAGCGCTTATTTTTTTCAGATTGACGACAATTCCGCTTGACGTGCTTTTCAGCAGCTACTACCCCTTCCGTGTCAGGAGAGTAGCCCAGGGAGGGGTGTCATGATGAATTTCGCTTTCACTCGTGCGTGCGGCGTTTTGGCTGGAGCCGTGATGATGGCATCGGCTGCTTCAGCCCAGGTCTCGGAGAGCGAGATGGAGGCGCTGGCCGCAGCGGCGCGTGAAGAAGGCACGATGACCTTCTACACGTCCTCCAGCGAGGCCACCGTTGCGATCCTGGTTGAGGCGTTTCAGAAAGAATATCCAGGCATCAACGTCAATGTGCTGCGGTTGCCTTCAGGCGCGCTCAATACCCGTTACGGCAACGAGGTTGCGTCCTCCGTCTATGAGGCCGATCTGTTCAATTCCGCTACCACCGACCTTTTCGAAGTGCACGAAGATTGGTGGCAGCCCATGACCGAGGAGCTGATTCCGAATCTGGTGCATTGGCCTGAGTCCGCGAAGACAAAGAATTACCTTCATGCATCCTTTTCGGAGCACGGGCTGGTATACAACACAGAGTTGCTTCAGGATCCTCCGACAAGTTGGGAAGATATCCTTGACGAGCGCTACACTGGGCGCTGTCTGATGATCGATCCTCGGACATCGCCCACTTTCGTCTCCTTCTATCATCTGCTGCGCGTCTCCTATGGAGACGAGTTCCTGGTGAAGTTGCGCGAACAGAACTGCACCTTCGCGGCGGCTGGGCTGCCCGCCTCTCAAGAGGTCGGTGCGGGCGGGGCTCTGATCGGTTTTCCGGTGACGGTGTCGCAGGTGAACGAACCAAAGGCGATGGGTGCGCCGATCGACCGGGTTCGGCCCTCAAGCGGTTCCGACATTCCTGCCCATGGCATCGTTCAATACTACGGAGTGCCCGTGAACTCGTCCCATCCGAATGCCGCACGGCTGTACCTTAACTGGTTCCTGTCCGGTGCGGCACAGCAGCTTGAATGTTCTACCGGCGGCTACTCGTCGCCTCATCCGGAAGTGGAAGGCTGCGATCCGGTTTCGGAAAAGTTTCACCCCGCACGGTTCGATATCTCGGCTGAGGAACGCGCCGAGGTGCTGAGCTTGCTTGGCGTGGATGGCTGAAGCGTCATGAGCGAGACCCTGGCACGCAACTCTGTGTATGCATCCGATGTAGTCCGCGAGGTTGCAGCACAGTCCGTCAGCACCATCGAGGTCCGGGGACTGATGAAGCGCTTCCGCCGTTCCGGCGGAGGCGAGGTCGTGCCGGTGAATGACGTCAATCTTACAGTCGGACAGCAGGAGATGGTGGTCCTCCTCGGGCCCAGCGGTTGTGGAAAGACGACGCTCTTGCGGTGCGTAGCTGGTCTGGAGCGGCCAGACAGTGGCGAAATATCCATAGCCGGAGAACTGGTTTATTCATCGGCGCGGGAGACCTTCCTTCCGCCCAACCGGCGGCCGGCGAGCATGATCTTTCAGTCCTATGCTCTATGGCCGCATATGAGCGTTCATCAGAACGTGGCATATCCTCTTGAGGCCCGAGGGATGAAGCGCTCCGACATCGATAAGCGGGTGTCGCGCACTCTGCAAATGGTCGGGCTGGCTGGATTGGAGGCAAGCCATCCGGGGCAAATCAGCGGCGGACAGCAGCAGCGCGTGGCGCTTGCCCGCGCCGTTGTCGGCGATTCGCGCGTAATACTCTTCGATGAACCCTTGTCCAATGTAGATGCCAAGGTGCGTGAGCAGTTGCGCCTTGAAATCAGATCGATGCAGAAACGACTTGGGTTCTCCGGTCTTTATGTAACGCACGATCAGACTGAGGCGATGGCCATCGCCGACCGCATCGCGGTCATCGATCGCGGCCGGATCGTGCAACTTGCTGATCCAGAAACCATCTACGACAATCCGGCCTCGCTCTATGTGGCGGATTTTGTTGGCACCGCGAATACTTGGGCGGGGACGGTGGTCGGCTGCGAAGCGGGAAAAGCGCGGGTGGATACAGCCTTCGGCCCGGTCGAGGCGGTCTGCGATAAGAGCGGTCAGGCGCCGGCAAACGGCGCCCGTGTGACGCTCATGTGCCGCCCTGAAAGGATCAGCTTGCTGGCGCAGGGTGAGAACGCCGCAAATACTGTGCAGGCAAAGGTCATCGCGCGGGAGTTTCTCGGAGCACATCGCGAAATCTTAGTAGAGGCAGGCGGGACGATGTTGCGCGTATGGGCCGACCGCCGTCAGCAGTTGAGCGAAGGCGAGACGGTCACACTCAGCCTCGATCCCGAATTCGTGCTGCTGTTTTCAGCCGAAGGAGGGCGGCGCCAATGAAGGCGCAGATCGGGCAGCGTTTCTCCGGAACAGGCAGTCCTGCCACACCTATCATCTCCAAGGGAACGCTTGAGCGGATCCCCTTCTTTGCCATTCTCTCCTGGTCCCTGGCCGGCCTGATGCTCTTCCTGATCGTGTATCCGGTCGGATGGGGAATCATCAGGGCGTTTACTAAAGGGGGCGAGATTGACCTTTCCTCCTTCGCTGCCACATTGACTGCGCCATGGCTGCCCCGAGTCCTGTTCAACACTCTTGCGGCGGTTGTATGCGGCGGCGCGCTGGCGCTCGTCACCGCATCAATATTTGCCTGGCTGAACGAACGGACTGACGCCCGACTTGGTATCGTGGGCGACCTCCTGCCCCTCATCCCCCTTCTTCTGCCGACGGTGGCTCTGGCAATTGGCTGGATCTTTCTCGGCTCGCCCACCGTCGGTTTCATCAACAGATGGCTGGATCTGACAATCAACCAGCTCGGTCTCGGTATCCGCGTCAATATCCAGACCTGGGGCGGCCTGATCTTCGTCTATGCCCTCTATTTTGTCCCTTATGTCTATGTCATTGTCGCCTCCGCCTTGCGAAACATCGACGGTTCGCTGGAAGAGGCATCCCGTGCGAGCGGGGCCGGGCTGTTCATGACCATGAGGCGTGTGTCTCTACCCGCTATCCGGCCAGCCCTCATCGGCGCGATGCTTCTGATAACCATGGTCGGCATGTCGCTCTATTCGGTTCCGGCGATCATCGCCACCCGCGCCAATATCGACATCCTTTCGGTGCGCATCATTCAGACGATGACCAACGAGTATCCGCCGCGCACCGACGAGGCGGTAAGCCTTGCCAGCCTGCTTCTCGTATTCATCTTTGCCGTTTGGACGTTGCACCGGCGGGTTGTCAGCAAAGGGCATTACGCCCAGATTTCCGGCAAGAGCAACCGCCAGGCCGCGATTCTGCTCGGCGCATGGAAATGGCCAGCCCGGCTTGTCATGATCGGCTATCTTGCGATTACCTCGATCCTTCCGGTTTTTGCGCTCGTCATAGTCTCGTTGCAGCCTTTCTGGAGCCCTCGCATCTCCTGGTCCTCGCTGACGCTGGCGCATTATGAGCGCATCCTGTTCACGAAGCAGCTTACCCAAAAAGCGCTGTTCGACAGCCTGCTGCTTGGCGTTACCGGAGGCGTGACGGCAATGGTCATCGCGGGCATACTTGCGCTCTATATCCGCCGCAACGCGTCCTCTGGACCAATCGTGGACGGCGTCACCAAGTTTCCCGCCGCGTTCTCGCATGTCGTGATTGGCATCGGGTTCCTTGTCGCCTTCAGCGGGCCGCCGCTTCATCTTGCAGGAACGCTGCTGATCCTTTTCCTGGCCTACATCGTCATGTACCTGCCGGAAGCCTCGATTGCCGCAAGTTCGGCATTCGCGCAGGTCGGCAAGGAGCTGGTGGAAGCCTCTGAAGTGGCGGGCGCCGGGGAGGCTCGTACCTTCCGGAAGATCATCATGCCGCTGACACTGCCGGGGATGCTTTCCGGCGCCGCGCTGGTGTTCGTGTTGATGATCGGCGAGCTGACGGCCTCCTCGATGCTCGCAGGCGTCCGCTATCCGGTAATCGGTTTCGTGATCATCGATATCTGGGAATCCGGGCAATTCGGCGAACTGGCGGCCGTGGCCACCACCATCACCGTGCTGGCAAGTGCCGTGATCGCTTCGGTGTTCGGGTGGATGCATTATTACCGCCGCCGGCATGGGCTAGGCGCGCAGAAGGCGCAAGCATGACCATTTCCGGTGCAAGGACGGATAGCCAATGCGTTACGTGATTTACGGCGCCGGTGCGATCGGCTGTGCTATAGGCGCCGAACTAGCGGACGCCGGCTACGAGGTCGTGCTGATCGCGCGGGGCGAGCATCTTGAGGCTCTGCGCGAAAGCGGGCTGATCTATCAAAGCCGCAAGGGCGAGCAACGTCTCAGGATTTCAACGGTTGCTCACCCGGACGAGGCGGAAATTCGCGACGGCGACCGCGTTTTTCTATGCATGAAATCGCAGCATACGCTTGATGCGCTTCGGACGCTCTGCCTTGCTGCTCCGCCCTCCATATCTGTCATATGCGCGCAGAACGGAGTTGAGAACGAGAGGAGCGCACAGCGTTTCTTCTCGAAGGTTTATGGCCTCACGGTACGTGTGGCAGCAGTATTCGTGGCTGCTGGAAAGGTAGAAAATCCCGCATACCCGTCCGCCGGCATCCTCGACCTGGGGCGCTATCCCGGCGGTATCGACACAGAGGCTGTCAGCATTGCGCAGGACCTTTCGAAGGCCGGCTTCAGCTCCCGTGCAGTGCCCAACATCATGCGCTGGAAATATGCCAAGCTGCTTCAAAATGTAGGCACGGGCGTACAGGCGGCATTTGCGCCATCTCAGGCGCGTGAACATCTGTTGAAAGCAGTCAGGGAGGAGGCCGAAGCATGCCTGCACGCTGCTGAGGTTGACCATGCCACGGCAGAGGAGATGAGCGCGCGTCGAAAAGACATCCTCACCTATGATCCGCAGGCTGACAGGAAGCGCCCGGGCGGTTCAACGTGGCAAAGCCTTGCCCGGAAAACAGGCTCGGTCGAAGTCGACTTCCTCAATGGGGAGATCGTGCTGCTTGGCCGCCTCCACGGTTTCGCGACACCCATAAACGAAGAGGTCCAAAGAGCCTTGTGGGATACTGTCCGGTGCGGAGCAGGACCTGGGCGTCGCGATGCGGCGGAGGTGTGGGACAGGCTGAAGAAGTCCGTTGGTGAGGAGCGGTAGTATGAAGATCAGTTCGGTCAACATCGTCGTCATTGACTATCCTGAGAAAGCCTTGCCGCCTTCCCGTCGCCCGAATGCAAACCGCGCCGCCGCGCGGGCATTTCCGATCAACAAATATCCGGAGTTCTCGGCTCTTCACACACGGATACCCGGCGCGATCCCCGGTGAGTTCTGGGTTCAGGTCGTCGCTGAGGATGGCACCTGGGGTCTCGGTCAGGGGAGTTGGGGCGGTCCTGTTGCGGCGGCAGTGGAGACAATCTACGCGCCCTTGATCCTCGGCAAAGATTGCCTTGCCGTTGAGTATCTGGCCGACATCATGTGGCGCGCCAGCCAGCGGACAGGAGGGGAAGGCATCAATTGCATCGCTCGCAGCGCGGTGGATCTTGCCCTGTGGGATCTCAAGGGCAAGCTGCTGGAGGTTCCAGTCTATTCACTGCTGGGCGGTCCTGTGCGCGAGGCGATAAACTGCTACTGCACGAGCGACGATCTCGATTGGGCAATCGAATTGGGATTCGAGCGCTTCAAGATCAGCAACCCCGTCCATTACGATCACGGGGAGGATGGCTTACGCCTGGCCGAGCGAAAGGTTGCCGCCGCGCGCGACGCCGTGGGCGACCGCGAGCTGATGTACAATCCGGTGATGTCCTTCAATGTCGACTTTGCCGTGAGGATCGCTGAGCGCCTGCGACCCTATTCTCTTCGTTGGATCGAGGAGCCGCTCATGCCATGGGACATGGATGGCCTGCTTGAGCTTCGCCGGCGTGCAGGCTGGGTGTGTTGGGCGACGGGGGAGGATCACCATGGCCGGCACGCATTCCGGGCCCTACTTGAGCGCCGCTGCGTCGACGTCATCCAGCCCGACATACGCTGGTGCGGCGGCCTTTCCGAACTCTTGAAGATCTATCATCTGGCAGAATCGTTTGGCGTGGCAACCATCCCGCATTTCGGAGCGAACAACGCCTACGGGCAGCACTTCCATATTGCCGCGCCGGAGGCGGCGGTCGCGGAATACTGGATGGGCTCTGACCCAGGCGTGCCGCTCGCGGAGGTCTCGCGAATACCGGGAGTCGCCGTTCCTGAAAACGGGAAGGTCAGACCGTCCGATGCGCCGGGCTTCGGCATGGATATCCCGAAGGAATGGATAAGGCCTGTTAAGGTTCTGAACGAAGACTTCCGATGATTCCATTCCCGATGCTCCCATTGTCTCCCTTGAAGAAGGCTCCGTGCTCGTTCCGGACCAGAGGAGGCAGGCGCATCAGTGGCTTTGAACCAGCTCATCTAAGGAAAGTATAATGAACTGCACACTCTTTCCGGCACCGCCATCTCCTGATCAGGCACTTCTGAAGCGGCTTTCCCGCCTCAAGACATCCTATGTCTCCGATGCCTTTGACCGCTGGTCGGGTGCTCCTGGAATTCGCCCGATCTCCGGACTCAGGCCGGGTGGAGTCGTTGTCGGCCCGGCCTTTACGGTACGTACGAGACCCGGCGATAATCTTGTGCTGCACAAGGCCCTGGACATGGCTGCGCCCGGAGATATCGTCACGGTGGCGGGCGGCGGGGCCGAGGACCGGGCTCTTCTGGGCGGCCTCATGGGTCTTTACGCGGCGACGAGAAAAATCGCGGCACTGGTGGTCGACGGTGCCGTGCGCGATTTATCAGAGCTTCAAGAATCGGCACCGCCCGTCTTTGCCAGAGCCATCTCCCATCTTGGGCCTTATAAGGATGGTCCCGGAGCCTTGCGCGGCCCCGTTTCCATTTCCGGCCTGGTGGTCGAGTGCGGTGATCTGGTTATCTGCGACGAGGATGGGGTTGCGGTTATTCCCAGGGCAAGGGCCAACGAGGTGATCGCAGCCGCCGAGGCGAAGATGGCTGCCGAAATGGTTGAGGAAAGCCAGATCCGGGCGGGAACGTGGGATCGAAGCTGGCTGGATGCCCGGCTGAAGCTCCACGAAGTTCAGGCTCCGCAGCCTGGAAGACTGTTGGGAGGCGAGGCAGGATGAATGACACCATCAGGCATGTCGAGCCCTTCCTCATAGACTCCGGCGGGCCGAAGGCGTGGCTGTTCGTGCGGATGGAAAGCAGCAGCGGCCATGTTGGATGGGGTGAAGCCTATACCGTGACAGGCCGCGAGGCGGCTGTGCTGGCGTTGATAAAAGAACTCGGCCGACAAATAATCGGGCGCGGCATTCACACCATACGCGATTTCAAGCGTACCGCATTTCTGGATTTTGCCATAAAGCGTGGCTCATTGGAGTTCCACTGTGCGGTAAGCGCAATTGAGATCGCTATGTGGGATATCGTCGGCAAGAGGGTCGGCCAGCCCGTCTACAACCTTCTCGGCGGGGCATGCCAGTCCAGCTTCAAGGTTTACGCCAATGGATGGTTGCGCAAGTTCGACGGCAGCACGCAGGCGATCGAGGCAGGAGCCCGCAAGGCTGCCGAACTGATAGAAGCGGGCTTCCGGGCACTAAAATTCGATCCATTTCCTGGTCCATGGCGGCCATTCATCAGCCGTGGCGACCGCCAGGCTGCAAAGGAATGCGTTCGCTCCATCAGAGAGGCGGTCGGCCCCGACGTAGAGCTTCTTATCGAGGCGCACCGCAGATTTACCACTGCGAGCGCGATTTCCGTCGCGCGTGACATCGCTCCCTTCGATCCCTACTGGCTTGAGGAACCAGTGCCAAGTTCCCATCCAGAAGGCCTTGCTGAGGTCAGGCGCGCCTGCGGCATTCCTGTCGTCTCTGGGGAGGATCTTTACAGCAAGAGCGCGTTCAACCCCCTCTTTGCGGCTCGTGCCGTCGACATCATTAACCCCGATGTCACCAATTGCGGCGGCATTCTGGAACTGACCGAGATTGCCGCGATGGCGGATGCCTGCCTCGTTGCGGTTTCACCACACAATTATAACAGCCCTACCGTGGGATTGGCCGCCACGATACAGGCTTGCGCGACCATGCCGAATTTCCTGATCACTGAATACTTCGTGAACTTTGCCGAACGCGCCAGCACAATTGTGAAAGAACCTCTTCTCCTGAAGGATGGATCCGTATCGCTGCCCTCTGCGCCAGGCATTGGCTTGGAGCTTGATGAAGCTGCTCTTCGGCAATATCAAATATCGTGAGCGTGCATGGTCCGACAGTGCCATGGCATTTTTCGAGACCACTTGATTATCGTACGTGCTGAAGTGAGGAACGAACGAGGCGGGCCGCTATGGCCGCCTTCACAGCCCTGCGATGCGTTTGGGCAATGATCCACGATTGCAAAAAAGTCATTCTTAACGTTAGGATTACGGGTGTTGGTTGTCGCAGGCCAAAGCCAAACCACCCACCTGACGATAGCGCTTGCTCGGCGGATCCCTTCCGCAGCAAACATCATTGCTCAGCCCGGACATTCGCCCATTGACGTCGCACGGGTCAAACCTAAACTCCCACGGTCCTTAGCTAGCTGGAGGTGTGAACAGGTTTCTGTAAGCTTTTTCGAACCGGTCATGTTCCGACCAGAAGCCGCGTGGTGGGCGCTCGGCGAGGCGGTCTTCGAGAATGCCAAGATGCGCCTCCCAGCCACTCGCAACGCTGATCATCGCCTTCGCCTCGTGCAGGCGGCGATGCGTGAGCACAAGCCGTGTGTCCTCGCCTTCGGGGAAAAGCTCAAAGCGCACCTCACTTGCTCCATCGTCCCCGGGCCAGCTATAGGCTAACAGTCGCGGCGGGTCGCATTCTGTCACCGCGCCGAACATTGCGGGGCTGTTTTCAAATTCCTTGTAACGGGCAGGCGCCGCCTCGTCCGACAGTTCCTTATGGCGGAAAAGAAGCTCCACGCGGCCACCCAAGCGCAGCTCCATCTCGCCCGCGGCTAGCCAGAGACGGCGCTTGTCCGACTGGGTGAGATAGGTCCAGACTCGCTCCATGGAACCTGGCAGGAGCCGTTCGATCCTGACGGCGTCGTCGGCAATCCTTTTTCCGGAAACGGTTTCGCCACTATTCAGCGTCATCCCATCCTCCCTTGGCTTCAGTCCACAGGGTGGTGGTCGCCCACCAGACCGAGTTCGATACCGTGTTCCAGCAGTGCCTTAGCGCCCGCAAGCACCAGCGAAAAGCCGCCCATTGAATCTATTGCCTGGGCCACCACGGCGTCATCTTCTCCGGAAAAGCCCCGATTGGTGATGACGACAAGCGTGGTGTCGTCCGGGCGGGCGGTGAACAGCCACTCGACACTCGTCGGCGGCTCATCCCATTCGATCAGGATGCGGCGGTTCGGCTCAATCTGCTTGACACGCACGTCCGCGGAGACGCCGTACATCTCCCATTCCCATTTTACCGAATGTCCTGATTCCAGTGGCCCGCTCGAGCGCGTGAACCAGAAACGAGTTGTTATGGCGGGATCGACAAAGGCATTGAAGACTTCCGCCACCGGCCTGCGGATAAGCATTTGGGCTCTAACGATCGGACAGATTGCCATGGGGTCCTCCTGCATTCGCAATGTCATGCGATATCCCCCTTCCGCGTCTGGTCATCTTCCGCGCGCAGAAGCGCCTCCAGGGTGTCGAGCCGCCTGTTCCAGAACCGTTCGTAGTGACGAAGCCATGCCTCGGCCTCCGCAAGCCGCGCGGCATCGAGCCGGCAATAATGAATGCGGCCGTCGACCCTGCGGCGCACCAGCCCGGCCCGCTCCAGAACTTTCACATGCTTAGATGCGCCCGCAAGGGACATGGAGAATGGCGCAGCCAGCGCGCTGACGCTCTGCTCTCCCTTGGCTAAAGCACGCAGCATCCTTCGCCGGGTAGAATCGGACAACGCGTGAAAGACTGCATCGAGGACTGCGGAATTTTCAACCATGTAGTTTACAATAAAGAAAGCGAACCGATTGTCAACCGAAAGGTTTAATATCGAAGCCAGCGCATCATGGCGCAAGCAGATATATCCGCTACGGCGAATAAAGCGCGGTAGAAGCGGGGAGAGAGGAAAAAGCAGGCCGCTATCGGGCGCGAACAGGCAGGGGCAGCCTCGCACTGCCCCTGACGCAGCATAAAAGGCCTTGGCTACAGCCGCTTCCGCGTGAGCATCAGGAAAAAAGATCGGCCGGAAAGATAGCGCCTAAAGGGCTAATCGGCCTTCTTTGCCGAGTGGGCGTTTAGAAGACCGTACTTCTCTTCTCCAAGGTCCTCCAGCAGGGCAAGCTGAGTTTCCAGGAAGTCGACATGGCCTTCTTCGTCTTCCAGAAGATCTTCAAAGAGCTTCATGGTGACATAGTCGCCCGCCTCATGGCAGATCTCACGCGACCGCTTATAGGAGTCGAGTGCATCGAACTCGCCGGCCAGGTCCGCTTCGAGCACCTCCTTTACGTTCTGCCCGATGCGCAGAGGCGCCAGAGTTTGCAGATTGGGGTGGCCTTCGAGAAAGATGATGCGCTCGATGATCCTATCGGCATGATGCATTTCCTCGATGGATTCTGCGCGCTCCTTCTCTGCCAGCTTGGTGTAGCCCCAATCCTCCAGCAGCCGGTAATGAAGCCAGTATTGATTGACGGCGCCGAGCTCCAAAAAAAGAGCCTCGTTAAGCCGCTCTATGACCCTTGTATCGCCTTTCAATGAACTTACTCCCGAATTTATCGCGCAGGGCGCGGACACGATCCAGATATGTCACGGTCTCCACGTCGCCACCACCGGCACGGCCGTGATATTCTTCGGTTACCCGAATAATGGTTTCCACCACATTCGGGAAACAGCCGCAACACCGGCCACGCTTTGCCATAGCGTGATAAACTTTCGCGGGCACAATAAGTTGCCACCGATCCTCATCGAGCATCACGATGATGGCGTCTTCGATCTCTTTCTGGGTGATGAGGTTGCAATGGCAGACGAGCATGGCTTCCGCTGATCTTTCCAGGGAGCAAGGTACCCCAATCCGATACCGGCGATGAAACCCTCGAAAAAACCGCTGCCTACCCGCCAACAGCCGCAGAGCGGGAGCAGCGTTTTCAATGTTATGGGTTCAGGCCCCAGACATCGGAACGCGTTTTACGCCAGTTAAATGCGACGACGGCGAATGCTTGTCAATATAAAGTTGACATTACCGGTCATATTGACGCGCTCTACATGAATGCGCGGCAGAACTGCATTAATCCTGCTTTAAAAGTGGGGTGATCCGCCGCCCGCATTCTGATCACGGCATCATCAAGGTGTGGCTCTTGCAGGACGGCGGTCGCGAGCTAGATTGCCTGAAAGGCAAGGAGCACACTAGGATGGCTGCGGGAGTCTTTCCGGACATCGAAGGCGCCTCGGTGTTGATCACCGGCGGGGGCAGCGGGATAGGGGCAGCTCTGACCGAGGGCTTTTTGCGCCAGGGGGCGAATGTAGCCTTCATCGATTTCGCGGAGGACGAAAGCCGCGCCCTTTGCCAAAAGCTGCATGATGCGCTCGGCAGGACACCCCTGTTTCTGCAGGCGGACCTGCGCGACATCGCTTCTCTAAGACAGGCCGCAGCGGAAGCGGCAGACGTGAACGGGCCTGTTTCCGTTCTCGTTAACAATGCGGCACGCGACGACCGCCACGCGATCGAGGAGGTGACGCCCGAATATTGGGAGGATAACCATGCTGTGAACCTGCGTCCGCACTTCTTCGCCATTCAGGCAGTGGTGCCTGGAATGAAGGCGGCGGGCGGCGGCTCCATCATCAACTTCACCTCGACTTCCTTTATGATCAATCATGGCGGCATGCCCGCCTACACGGCGGCAAAGGGCGGTATCGTGGGTCTGACCAAGGGGCTGGCGGGAGCACTGGGGCCCTTCGGTATACGCGTCAATGCCATCGCACCCGGCTGGGTGATCACGGAACGCCAGAAAGCACTCTGGGTTACCGACGAAGGGCTTGCGTCCCATCTGGAGCGCCAGTGCCTGAAAAGAGAGCTGGTGGCCGATGACATGGTTGGTCCCTGTCTCTTTCTCGCCTCGGCAACTTCGAGTGCCATAACGGCACAGACGCTGATCGTAGACGGAGGAGTGCTGTGACCGAGATCGCCGCTTCAGTACTATCGGAAGTTGCATGCAAGCTGGGGGAGGGGCCCATCTACGAGCCCCATAGCGATACGCTCTTTTGGTTCGACATCCTTGAGCAAAAACTCCTGGAGCACCCTCTTGCGGGTGGCGAAACAAGGATTCACGCCCTACCCGTGATGGCGAGCGCACTTGCCCGGCTAGACGAGGCCAGCCACCTTCTGGTCACTGAAAAGGGCCTTATGCTGCGCGAGATCGCAACCGGCAGGCTGTCCATGCTCCACGAGGTGGAGGCCGACCGGCCTGACATGCGGTCAAACGATGCGCGGGCTCACCCCTGCGGCGCCTTATGGTTCGGCACCATGAGCAAAAAAGGAGAGGAGCAGGAGGGCGCAATTTACTGGTATTTCAAGGGCGAGTTGCGCCGGCTCTTCTCCCATATCACCACGCCCAACTCGATCTGCTTTTCCCAGGACGGTACCATCGGCTATTTCTCGGATACCGGCGAAAACCGGCTTTACCGCGTGGCCTGCGATCCTGAGATGGGGCTGCCGGTGGACGATCCAGTTCTGACGATCGAAGGGAACGAGATGCCGGGCGGCATTGACGGTTCTGTAGTCGATGCGCATGGTGCGATCTGGAACGCCCGATTCGGGAGCGGGCGGCTGGATGTCTGGAACCATCGCGGCGAGCTTGTCCGCTCAGTAAAATTGCCGGCGCGCCAGGTCACCTGCCCGGCCTTCATCGGTCGCGACGCGCGGAAGCTGGCGGTTACCTCCGCTTCCAAGGGGTTGGACGAGGAAGGCCTCAAGAATGACCCGCTGGCCGGCAAGACCTTTATACTGGATCTCGATGTAGAAGGACGTCTAGAGCCAGCCGTGCAGCTTTGAGCCATGGGAAAGCTGCCGGCAAGGCAAGGAATCAGCGACAGTTCCGGCCGCGGACCGGTCTTCGGCAAGGTGTTGCCGGATCGGATCAGGATACAGGCAAGTCTTACTTCGCCTGCTGTTTTAACGTCTAGGCTGCGCTGTCTGCCTGCGGATTGTCTTCGGTAGGCGCTTCCGCCTTCGCTCCGCCTTTGGCGACGCCCACCATGGCAGGCCGCAGCACGCGCTCCCCAATCACATATCCTGTTTGCACTACCTGCACGATGGTGCCCGCCGGTACATCCGGATTCTCCACCTCGAACATCGCCTGGTGGAAGTGGGGATCAAATTTCTCACCCTCGGGATCAATCCGTTTCACCCCGTGCCGCTCCAACGCCGCCACCATGGCGCGCTCGGTCATCTCCACGCCTTCTACCAGCGCCATCAACCGAGGCTCGGCCTCAGCCTTGGCCTCGTCGGGGACAGCCTGAAGCGCACGTTGCAGATTGTCTGATACGCCCAGCATGTCGCGCGCAAAATTGGCGATGCCGTAGGTGCGCGCCTCAGCAACGTCACGCTGGGTACGCTTGCGCAGATTCTCCATGTCGGCAGCAAGCCTCAGGGCGCGCTCTTTCAATTCCTCATTCTCCTGGGCTAGGCGGAGAAGCACATCTTCTTCCGTCACCTCGACATCGCCCGCTTCAATCTCTGCAGGCGCGGCCCCGGCTGCGGAAGCCATTTCCTCGGCGGGTGGGTTCTGGGGTGCGTTGTCGTCCTTTGGATGCGTGCTCATTTCCTGTCCACTTTAATGCAACGCTTTGCGAAGGTCGCGCCGGATATCGAGGTTCACGGCGGCAAAATCAAGGGTCTGCCCGATGGCTACGGGCTTCTACCGCCCCGACTCTGCTCGCACAAAGCCGAATTCCTGCCGATTACCGCAGCATGCGTCCCACAAGTTGCGCGGTATAGTCTACCATCGGCACAATCCGCGCATAGTTCAGTCTCGTGGGGCCGATGATGCCCAGCGCGCCGATCACGCGCGAATGCTCATCATGATAAGGCGCCACGATCAGCGAGGAACCGGATAGCGAGAACAGCTTGTTCTCCGAACCGATGAAGATGCGCACTCCGTGTCCTTCCTCAGCGAGCTCCAGAAGTTGGATCAAGCCTTCCTTGGTCTCCAAATCCTCGAAGAGATGACGCAGCAACTCCAGTTCCGCCTGCGCGGTGACGTTCTCCAGAAGATTCCCCCTGCCGCGCACGATCAGCCTTGCCGGCACGTCGTGTTCGCTTCCGGCCCAGATGGCAAGCCCCTGTTCTACCAGCGACTGGGAAAGGGTATCGAGCGCGGCGCGCGTTTCTTCCTTCAGCCGTTCCATTTCGGAGCGCGCCTCCGCCAGGGTCCGGCCACGGATATGGGCGTTGAGGAAATTTGACGCTTCATTGAGTTGAGAGGCTGTCACGCCGGCAGGAACCTCGATAACACGGTTTTCGACGTCGCCACTTTGTGAAACGAGAATGGCAAGCGCCTTCCGCGGCTCAAGCTGGATGAACTCGATATGCTTCAGCGGCGCTTCCGTCTTGGACGCCACCACGAGACCCGCACCCCGCGAAAGGCCGGAAAGCAGTTGGCTTGCCTCCGTGAGGATGTGCTCCAGCGACTGGCCACGGCCGGAAGCCTTGATCTGCGCCTCGATGATGTTGCGCTCTTCTTCCGTTAGGTCGCCAATCTCCATGAAAGCGTCAACAAAGAAGCGCAGGCCCTGCTGGGTGGGCAGGCGCCCGGCCGAAACATGCGGCGAATAGATTAGGCCTAGTTTCTCCAGATCGCTCATCACGTTGCGCACGGTGGCGGGCGAAAGCTGTGTCGGCAGGAGGCGCGACAGATTGCGCGAGCCCATCGGCTCGCCATGCTGCAGATAGCTCTCGACGATGATCCGGAAAATGTCGCGCGAACGCGTGTCGAGCAACTGAAGTGCCTGGTCTGTAATGGGCTTGGTCATGGCATCATTCTCCTGGCAAAAATATAAGCCGGGATGCAGCAAACACAACTATACGCAAGCCTCTGCGAGGGCAGGCTTTGAGGCGCTGGCCACGGTGACGAAGATGAAGCATGATCGCCGGGTTCGCGGCGCAGCGTAAGGTTTTCCTTTGCATCGCTGCTCCCGCAAAGCTATAGCCGCCAACTGTGCAACTTGGGACCCTGAAGGGCGAAACTATGCGACCATCCAGACGCCAACCGGACGAGATGCGCGCCGTCAGCTTCGAGCGCGGCATATCCAAACATGCGGAAGGCTCTTGCCTTGTCCGGTTTGGCGACACGCACGTTCTGTGTACAGCGAGTCTGGAGGAAAAAGTGCCTGCCTGGCTGCGCAACTCAGGAAAGGGATGGGTAACGGCCGAGTACGGAATGCTGCCGCGCTCGACCGGCGAGCGCATGCGACGGGAGGCGTCCAGCGGCAAACAGGGCGGACGCACGCTGGAAATCCAGCGTCTTATCGGCCGAAGCCTTCGATCGGTGGTCGACCTTGCGGCGCTCGGCGAGTTCCAGATCACCGTCGATTGCGATGTGCTGCAAGCCGACGGCGGAACGCGCACCGCAGCCATCACCGGCGGCTTCGTCGCCCTTTACGATTGCCTTGCCTGGATGCAGGCGCGCCAGATGGTCTCGATCGGACGCGTGCTGAAGGACCATGTGGCTGCTGTTTCTTGCGGCATATATGAGGGAACGCCTGTTCTCGATCTCGATTACGCCGAAGATTCGGCGGCGGGAACCGATGCCAATTTCGTGATGTCGGGCCAGGGCGGAATCGTGGAGGTTCAAGCAACCGCGGAGGGCGCTACCTTTTCCGAGGAGGAGTTTGCCGCACTCATGGCGCTCGCCAGGAAGGGCATTTCGCGGCTGGTGGAACTACAGAAAATGGCCGTCTCGTAAGAGGTGCTGAAATGCGGCCCTCCGGAATACTCGAAGCAGCGCTTTATGTGAGCAATATCGACGAGGCTGAGCGTTTTTATGGCGACGTTCTGGGCCTTGAATGCATAGCTCGTGTCGAGGGGCGGCACATATTCTTCCGTTGCGGTGACATGGTGCTGCTCCTTTTCGACCCGCAAGCGACGAAAGTGCCACCAGCACCGGAAGCGCGCCTGCCCGTGCCTCCCCATGGGTGCCGCGGCGAAGGGCATCTATGTTTCGCTGCCACCGCCTCCGAGATCGAAATGTGGAAAAGGAAGCTTGAAACTCGGAATATAGAAATCGAGGCCGATTTCGAGTGGCCGAAGGGAGGGCGCTCCATCTATTTTCGTGATCCATTCGGCAATTCGCTGGAATTTGCGGAGCCACGCATCTGGGGACTGCAGTGAGACCCATACCGGACAGGAAATTCATTCTTGCAAGCCACAACAAGGGCAAGCTTGCCGAGTTTGCCGAGCTTCTAGAGCCTTTCGGTTACCAGATCCGCTCTGCTGCCGAGCTCGGGCTGGACGAGCCCGAAGAGACAGGTACGCGGTTCGAGGAGAACGCTTATATCAAGGCTTTCACGGCCGCGAAGGCGACTGGCCTGCCAGCCCTCGCCGACGATTCGGGAATGTGCGCCGACGCACTCGGTGGTGCTCCCGGCGTCTATTCAGCCGACTGGGCGACATTGCCGGACGGGAAGCGTGATTTCAGCCAGGCAATGGAGAAGGTGGAAGCACTCCTTCGGGAAAAAGGCGGGGTGACGCCCGAAGCGCGCCGCGCACGTTTCGTGGCGGTTCTCTGCCTCTGTTTCCCCGATGGAGAAGCGGAATACTACCGCGGCGAGGTGGAAGGCCGTCTTGTCTGGCCGCCGCGTGGATCGCTCGGCTTCGGCTACGATCCAATCTTTCAGCCGGACGGTCACGACAGAACCTTCGGTGAAATGACGGGCGAGGAAAAGCACGGCTGGAGACCTGGAGACGCACAAGCGCTCTCGCATCGCGCCCGGGCTTTCAAAAAATTCGCGGAGGCGCGGCTGGCATGATGCAGCAGCCGGACGGCGGGCCGGGCTTTGGCGTATATGTTCACTGGCCCTTCTGTGCGGCCAAGTGTCCATATTGCGACTTCAACAGCCATGTGCGGCACCAGCCGGTCGATCAGAAACGGTTCGTTGCTGCCTTCGCTCGCGAGATTGCCTCCATGCGGGAACGTACCGGCCAGCGTACGGTTTCGAGCATCTTTTTGGGCGGCGGCACCCCCTCGCTCATGGAGCCGGCTACGGTTGGCGCCATCCTCGACGCTATCGGCGCAAACTGGCGGGTCGCACCCGGGGTGGAGATCACGCTTGAGGCCAACCCCTCCTCGGTGGAGGCGGAACGCTTCCGCGGATATCGCGCCGCAGGCGTCAATCGGGTTTCGCTCGGGGTGCAGGCGCTCAACGACCGTGACCTGCGCTTCCTCGGCCGGCTGCACAATGTGGAGGAGGCACTGGGGGCCATTCGGCTCGCGCGCGCGATCTTCCCGCGCATCTCCTTTGACCTTATCTATGCCCGGCCTGGCCAGACTGTGGAAGCCTGGTGCTCAGAGCTGGAAGAAGCCATCGGCCACGCTGCCGACCACCTTTCGCTTTACCAACTCACGATCGAGGAAGGTACGCCCTTCTACGTCTTGCGCGAGGCGGGCCGGCTTCAGCTTCCGCATACCGATCTTGCCGCCGATCTTTACGAGGCAACGCAAGAGGTGACGTCAAGGCACGGCCTGCCCGCCTATGAAATTTCCAATCATGCACGACGAGGCGCTGAAAGCCGGCACAACCTCATCTACTGGCGTTATGGCGAGTATGTTGGCGTAGGCCCCGGCGCGCACGGGCGGTTCCTGGAAGACGGTCGCCGTGTTGTTACCTTCACCGAGAAGCATCCGGAGACGTGGCTTGCGCTGGTGGAGACCAAAGGCACGGGCGCGACCGGTGGTGAGCTGCTGACGCGCTCGGAAGAGGCAGACGAATTCCTGCTGATGGGCTTGCGCCTTGTCGAAGGCATCGACCTTCAGCGCTACGAGGCTCTTGCAGGCCATCCATTGTCGCCTGAGCGGGTGGCGGTTCTGCGCGAGGAAGGGCTGGTCGCACCCGTTGGCAATTCGCGCCTGCGCGCAACCCCGTCCGGCATGGTGGTTCTTGACGCGCTGGTTGCGGATCTTGCTCGCTAGCCATGCTTTGGGGCCGGCCCCGCAAGGCGTTTTGCAACCTTCTTGAATTCATTCTTTCTATCGACCATATCAAGGGAGCCGGCAAAGACGCCCTCCTGGGGTTTTTGCCCTTCCACGTCGCTCGTTGAGGACAGGAACCATGACGCGCATGACGCCCTTTTCGAACCCGCTTCTGCTGGGGTTCGACAGTATGGAGAAGACGCTCGAGCGCATTGCGAAATCGGGCGACAGCTATCCTCCGTATAACATTGAACGCCTTCGCAACGCCGATGGGCGTGGGGAGCAGCTTCGAATCACGCTGGCGGTGGCAGGCTTCGCCGAACAGGATCTGGAAGTCATCACTGAGGAAAACCAGCTTGTAGTGAGAGGGCGCCAGACGGACGATACCGAGCGCGAATATCTGCACCGTGGGATCGCCGCGCGGCAGTTTCAGCGGGTTTTCGTGCTGGCCGATGGCATGCAGGTTCTCGGTGCGGAACTCAGGAACGGTCTGTTGTCCATCGACCTGGACCGCCCCCAGCCAGAGCGGCTTGTAAGGAAGATCAATATTTCGGTGAAGGACTGAGGCAACAGGCAGATGCCGTGGAAATTCGTCGGAACCACTGAGCTCTTGAGCGGGTTGGTCGATAGGACGGCCCGCAGGATAGGAGGCTAATATGACCCAGAACGACAACCGGATCAGGGTGACTCCCCAACAGCTCGCCGATATTGGCGAAGGGGCTATTGCCTATATGCGCGAGATGGATGCCGCCGAGCTGAAGGTAAAGTTCCCCGGCGTGCCCGATATGGCCCCCGGAACGAAGCTTTGGGCGCTCTTCGCGGCGAATGGCCAGCCCATTCTGCTCGCAGACGGGCGTGATGCAGCACTTGCGGGAGCGTTCCAGAACGATTTGCAGCCGGTTAGCCTACACTGAGCCGGTGTGCCGCCAAAATGCACCTTAAGGGCGCATGATCTGAAACTGAAGCTTGAAGCGAATGGGCCGCATCTCAGCGGCCCTTTTTTGTCCGCGCGTTCCGCCTAATCTGTCTTTTCGCCTCAGATGATCGTAGAAGCTGGTGCCTGGACAAGGAAGGTATGGATGGCCGCGGCGTCGTCGGTGCCACGAATCTTCGCCGTCGTCTCGGAGTCGCGCAGAACCCGAGCAATCCGGGACAGCGCCTTGAGGTGGTCGGCGCCCGCCCCTTCCGGCGCCAGAAGCAGAAATACCAGATCGACCGGCAGGTCATCCAGCGCGTCGAATTCGACAGGTGCTTCAAGCCTTGCGAAGACGCCCGTGATCTCCTTGATGCCCGGCAATTTGCCATGGGGAATGGCAATCCCGTTGCCAACCCCGGTGGAACCCAACCGCTCACGCTGCAAAATGGTGTCGAAAATCTCGCGCTCGGGCAGGCTCGTGATTTCTGCGGCTTTCTCCGCTACCAGTTGCAAGACCTGCTTCTTGGAATTTGCCTTCAAGGCCGGCAGGATCGCCGAAACCTCGATCAGATCGCTAAGATCCATTATGTGCATCCTCTGCTTCGGCCACATCCCTCGCCCAGCAACCAGTTAGCTGGGAAACCAGCTTAGCTGCCGGAGGCCGCCGAAGGATCGATCCAGCCTATATTGCCGTCCGGGCGTCTATAGACGATGTTGACCTCATTGCTTCCGGCATTCCGGAATACGAATACGGGGCTGTCTTTCATGTCGAGTTCGATGACAGCGGAAGCGACGGACATGGCTCGAAGCGGCATACGTGTTTCTGCCACCACGGCCGGCGCGAAATCCTCCGGCACCTCCTCGTCCTCGTTCGAATGCGCCATCACGCGGTAAGCAATTTCCCCAGCTCCGTCCGTGTTCTGGACCGGAGCATGGGATTTCAACTTACGCTTGTATCGACGCAGTCTTTTCTCAATGCGTTCGGCGGCCGCATCAAAGGCCAGCTGCGCATCATGCGCCTCCCCGGCAGCTTGCAATACGGCGCCGGTATCCAGATGGAGGGAGCAGTCCGCTGAAAAACGTCCACGCGTCTTTTCCACCGTTACGCGTCCGGAAAAGCCGCCATCAAAATATTTCGCGATCGCGTCACGGATTCGACCGTCAATGCGCGAACGAAAGGCATCGCCTATGTCCATATGCTTGCCAGAAATGCGGAGGCTCATGGAGAACGACCTTTCCTGGTCAGAATATCATTGCCATTGGGGAGTTATACACATGACTCGCGCGTACAATGTACCCTGTACGCAGAAGGATGGCACCCCGGCTGTAGAAGTTCATAAAGTTTCGCCTAATGCGGGCGGAAGACGCCGATCGCCGAAGCTGCTGTCTCATGCGGGCGGGCTTCTAGTGACTTCGCTCGCGCTTGTCAATCGCAGGTAGTGGAATTGAATGTTTTGCTATGCACAGGCTCCGGCAAGCGCCTTCTTCTCCCTGCGTCGTTGCACTGAGGAGGGAATATTCATGCTTTCGCGATATTTGGCAACGGTTCTTCGGGCAAGACCAATGCCCTCCTTGCGCAGCAGGCTAACGATAGCGTCGTCCGATAGAACCTCCTCGGCGCTTTCCGTCTCGATCAGGCCGCGGATGCGCTCGCGAACAGCTTCGGCAGAATGCGCCTCCCCTCCATCCGCCGCAGCGATGGCGGTAGTAAAGAAATAACGCATTTCAAAGGTGCCGCGAGGCGTCATCATATATTTGTTGGCGGTAACGCGGCTGACGGTCGATTCGTGCATGCTTACCGCATCGGCTACCGTCTTGAGCTTCAGCGGCCGCAGGTGGTGGATGCCATGAGCGAGAAAGGCATCCTGCTGGCGCACGATCTCAGAAGCGATCTTGAGAATAGTCCGGGCGCGCTGATCGAGGCTGCGGGCCAGCCAATTGGCGTTCTGAAGGCATTCTGAAAGGAAAAGCTTCTCCTGCTTGCTGGCGCGGGATGAGACCTGGGCAAAGTAGCTCTCAGCCACCAGAACGCGAGGCAACGCCTCAGCGTTGAGTTCGACCGCCCAACTCCCATCGCCCGCCTGGCGCACGATTACATCCGGCCGGATCGGGTGTGCCGGCGCGGCAAAAAACGCGGCGCCCGGCTTCGGATCGAGCGTGCGGATCTCGGCAAGCATGTGGGCGAGGTCCTCCTCGCCCACGCCGCAAAGCTTCCTCAGCGCCCGGAAATCACGCTTTGCGAGGAGGTCGAGACGGGAAAGCAAAGCTCGCATGGCCGGGTCCAGCCGATCGCGTGCTGCAAGCTGCAGCGCCAGACATTCGGACAGATCCCGTGCGAAAAGCCCGGGCGGGTCAAATGTCTGGCAGATTTGGAGCGCCCTGCGGACCATCGCTTGGCCGGCGCCAGTACGTTCGGCGATTTCCTCTATGCTGCCGATGAAATACCCGGCGTCGTCCAGCTCCCCCACCAATTCATCGACCAGAGGGCGCATAGCCGCTTCGAGGCAGGCAATAGCGATCTGGTCCTGCAAATGATCGCGCAGCGTAACCGGAGCGGCAGCAGACATTTCGGGCGTCCAGCCGTCAACCGCGGCGGCGCCAACGTTGCCTATGCCGCGGACCGAGCGCCATTGAGCGGAAAGATCCGGGCCGATCGGGTCCCACCGTCCCGGATCGTCCGGGAAAACATTTTCCAGGGAGGTGTCCAGTTGTTCCGCTATCGCCTGCGCAGAGTAGCCGGACTCATCCAGATTGCCCGCCGCCTCCGCATCCTTCAGCGCTTCTTCGGCAGGGTCCTGTCGCTCAAGCAGCGGGTTGCGCTCGATTTCCTCGGCTATGAAGCGGTCAAGTTCAGCCTGACCGAGCTGCAGCAGCCGGATCGACTGGAGAAGCTGCGGCGTCATGACGAGCGATTGCGTCTGGCGCAAATGCAGTTTCGGCGACAACGCCATACCGCTTCAACTCCCCCGAAAACACGGCCACCCCGTGCGTGATGAATAGAAGTGGCCCAGTATTTGCTTGTCAAGGAAAAGAGCCGGAAGAAATGAGCTTTGCGATCAAGCTGATGCAGCGTGTGGAGTTTCCAGGGACGACAGCCACCGCATCAAGGACGGCCGCCGGGCTTCCGGCTTTCGCTTTCGAAGCTTTTGTCATCAGCGCGTTGGGGGCCAGCCGGATATTAACATGTCGAACTGGCAGATCGGCTGGCGGCGAAGCATGATATGCGGGCAATCCGGCCAATTTGCCCCGGTTCTCGCGGCGGCTGCACATAAAAGTAAGCCCTGATCGCGCCGGAAGACGCGCGCGGCGGTTCGGATCGGACAGTGTTGTGGAACAATCTGCGCCAGCCGAGGATGCGGTTAGAACCCATCGTATGGTCTTTGTCGACGATCGACTTCAACACCAAAATGGCGCGGCTGCGCGGCAGCAGCTAGCGGCACAAGGCTCCTGGCCAACCCCCTCCGGTCATTGGAAAACGCAAACCGTGTGGCTTTCGGCACGTGGGTCGCCACTCAGCTCGTACCAACACGCGTCCTATTAAATGGCCGTTGCTCTAGAGCGTAAAGCCTTCGCCGAGATAGAGCCTGCGCACGTCGGCATTGCCAACGATGTCCTGCGGCCTGCCATGGGTAAGCACTTGCCCGGCATGGATGATATAGGCGCGATCGATAAGGCCGAGCGTTTCGCGCACGTTGTGGTCGGTGATCAAAACGCCGATCCCGCGCGCGGTGAGATGCCGGACGAGTTGCTGGATATCGGTCACCGCAATCGGGTCGACGCCCGCGAAGGGCTCGTCGAGCAGCATGAAGTTGGGTCGGCTTGCCAGTGCTCGGGCAATCTCCAGCCGACGCCTTTCGCCGCCTGAAAGCGCGATGGCCGGCGATTTCCGCAAATGGCTGATATGGAACTCCTCCAAGAGCGCGTCCAAGGTCCGCTCCCGCTCCTTGCGGCTTTTCTCCACCATTTCCAGGATGGCGCGGATATTGTTTTCCACTGTCAACCCGCGGAAGATGGAAGCTTCTTGCGGCAGATAGCCGATCCCGAGCCGAGCTCGGCGGTACATCGGCATGGAGGTTACATCGTAGCCGTCAATATGGATTGAACCCTGATCGACCGGGATGAGCCCGGTGACCATGTAGAAGCAAGTCGTCTTGCCCGCTCCATTGGGGCCGAGAAGGCCGACGGCCTCTCCGGCGCGCACGCCTAGCGAGACCCCGCTTACCACCTGCCGGTTCTTGTAGGATTTGGATAGGCCACGGGCAATAAGCGTCCCCTTGAAGCGGTCAGGGTTCGTAGCCGACCCCTTTTCTGCTGCTATGTCGCCCCTGAGGCGCTTGAGGATGGACAAGGCTGCTACCGGCTCTGCGATCCCGGCGACAGAAGCATGCGGACGCGACCCGTGGAGCCGGCCTCCTCACAGCTTTCAAGCGTCGCCTGGCCTGACTTTATCTGGACCGTCAGCTTGCAGCCCACAATCACATTCTCACCTTCGGAGAGCACGACCTCCTTGCCGGAAAGTACGAGAACCTCCGTTGCCATGTCAAAAGTGCCGTGATCGCCCGTCGCCACCTGGTTTTCCGATTTCACGTACACACCGCCATCGGCCTCCAAGCGTTCGATATCTGCGCTGCCGGTTGTGGCGGAACCTCCATTGGACCGATAGAACACCTTCATGCGGGACGCCTTGAAGATGGTAGGCCCCTGTATCACGGAAACATTGCCCGAAAAGGTCGCCAGGTGTTGGTTTTCATCGACCTCGAAGCGGTCGCTCTCGATCTGGATAGGCTCATCGTTGGAAAGATTGAGACCGTCGAACCGGCGGCCTTCCTGCGCCAGTGACGCGCTTGCCAGCAGCAAAAGCCCCGCTGCAACCAGTATGCTTCGACCCCTCGTCATTCCCCCTCCTACTCCTTCCTCAGCCGTGCCGGGTCAAGCTCTACTTTCACCCGATTCTCGAAAACCAGTCTGCGCCCGCCATCCTTTGCGTGAAAACTGTCAGCGCGCACCCTCATGCCATCCATCTGGATTTCGACAGGCCTGTCGGTACTGAGATCCTGTGATAGTATATCCACGTGCGCCGACTGCAACTGCGCCACAATACCCGAAGTGGTTCGCAAGGTAATGGAATCGGAGAGAAGCACCCGGTCGTTCTCTCGGTCATAGGTGCCGGCTCCCGCAATGATCGTCGCCCGGTTTTTCTCATCGATCGGCAGCGTCGCCTCGATCTTCTCAAGGGCTATCGCTCCAGTGGCCGAGCCAATGGCCTGCCGGGCGCGCGCAGCCGTCAATTGATAGGGCAGATTCCGGCTTGTGAAGCCGTCGAGCGATGGATTGTGTATGACAAGGTCCCCGTCCTCGAAAGAGGCCGAATCAAGCTGCACAGGACCTGCGCCTTTCGATACGATCAGCGAATAGGCGAAGAAGATTCCGGCGATGGTGATGGCGACCGCCGGCAGGATGAATTTCAGCTTGCGAACACGTTGTGAATGACGCGCAGCGCTTAGGAAAGCCTCTGCTCCGCGCTCACTTCGACGGATCGCGTGCGCGCCGGTATGGCTGCCGCCCTCATCCCTCATTGCACCATACATCATTGCTCCAAACGTGGGAGAGGCTCCAGCGCAGTCATTGTAAGCGACAGGACCTCATACGCCTTCGCGCCATCCAGCTAAGCCTGTCCTGCCTGCCGGCGCTGCCTTCGCACCGTAATATGGCCATTTTGCGCATCCAGACATGGCCAGGCCAGTGGCTTCACTTAAGCGCAGGCTGTGACCAAGTAGCTCATATGCGCAGCTTTGTTTAAAAGACAAGAGTATCACGGATTCATAAACTTTAAGCGAGAAAAGCAGGAACGAGGCCAGTCATGTCCACGCGAGCCGATGACCTGGTCGACCGCCGTCGACTCAGGCGCAAATTGACGTTCTGGCGGGCGGCAGCGTTTATTGTCCTCGCCCTGGCGCTTGCGGCATCGGTCCGCTGGCTGATGGCGGACAGGCTCGGTCTTTCGTCCGAACATATCGCCCGGGTGCGGATCGAAGGCACGATCACCGAGGATGAGCGACTGCTAGAAGTCCTTGAAAACCTCCGCAAGTCGAAGACGGCCGCGGGAGTGATCGTCACAATCAATTCCCCTGGGGGAACCACGGCCGGCGGGGAGGCGGTCTATGAGGCGGTTCGCAGGCTGGCAGCGGAGAAGCCGGTGGCAGCACAGATTGGGACGCTGGCGGCCTCCGCCGCCTATCTGGTCGCCAATGCGACTGACCACATCGTAGCGCGCCAGACCTCGATTGTCGGCTCGATCGGCGTCATCATTCAGTTTCCGGAAATCACGGAGCTTTTGAACAAGATCGGCGTGAAGGTAGAGGAGGTGAAATCCTCGCCGCTGAAGGCAGAGCCTTCGCCCTTCAATCCCACCACCGACGAAGAGCGCCAGATGCTACGGGCAATGCTTCTCGACAGCTACAACTGGTTCGTCGACATTATCGCGGAACGCAGGCCCCTGACGCGGGCCGAAGCGCTCTCGCTTTCGGACGGCTCGATCTTCACCGGACGCCAGGCAGTGGAGCTGAAGCTTGTCGATGCGCTCGGCGGCGAGCATGAGGCCCGGGCTTGGCTGAACAAGCAGGGCGTGAGCGAGGATCTTGAAATCGTCGAGTGGAAGCCCCGGGAATCCGGCGGTTTCCCTTTGCTGCCGGGCTTTGCTACTTCTCTGGCCGAGTATATAGGATTGTCGCGACAAAACGATCTGGTTCGCCTTCTCGGGGTGGATCGCATCTTCCTTGACGGCCTTCTGTCACTCTGGCAACCTGAAAAAGTCGGCTTGCCGGAATGAAAAAAAGAATGTTTTCAGGGGAATATCTGGAGCGTCAAAGCGGCGGAAGAAAGCCATGATCAAGTCTGAGCTCGTGCAGACCATTGCCAACCGCAATCCGCATCTGTTCCTGCGGGACGTGGAGAATATCGTGAACGCCATCTTCGACGAGATCACGGAGGCGCTTGCGGCGGGCAATCGCGTTGAGTTGCGCGGCTTTGGCGCATTCTCCGTGAAGCACCGCCCGGCCCGGACGGGCCGCAATCCCCGCACCGGCGAGGCCGTTCACGTGGAAGAAAAGTGGGTTCCCTTTTTCAAGACCGGCAAGGAGTTGCGCGAGCGGCTGAATGCGGACAAGTAACGGTCCGAAAGGGATACAGCTCATGCTGCAACGCATTGTCGCCGTCATCATCATTCTGCCATTGGCGATCATCCTGATTGCACTTGCCGTGGCGAACCGGGCAGCGGTTCCGTTTACGATCGACCCGTTCAATCCGGGAAATCCAGCGCTTACCGTGGAACTTCCGCTCTTCGTCTTTCTCTTTATCGCCCTCATTCTAGGAGTGATCATCGGCGGCGTGGTCACCTGGTTCAGGCAGGGGCGCTACCGTCGCATAGCCCGCGAACGGGTGCGGGAGGCGAAGACGCTTCCCGCCACCGAGGAACGGTCCCGCGCCGCCCTTGCCCCTCCATCCGGCGTCTGACACAGGAATAAAAGATCAGGCGAAGACGTTGAGAGAATCGGTCCGGCATGTTGCGCAGGCTGGACCGCTATGACAAAAGCGGTGCGTTCGAATGATCGAGAGGCAGCCCAGTTCCTTGCGGGAGAAAAACCGCCATCAGCGTAGCGCCGGGAGGCAAGGGTCGGTCGGCTCGGCGGCCCGCCATTCCGCGCCGCGAAGCGGGCCCCTACCCGACGAGAAGCTGCCACTTATCCTGGAAGTCCTGCCCAACCAGAATTACGCGCTTCTTGATTCGGGGGGGATGCGCAAGCTGGAGCAATATGGCCCCTACCGGATCATCCGGCCGGAAAAGCAGGCGATCTGGCTCCCCGTCCTTGATGAGGAGGAATGGGCCAAGGCGGATGCGGTCTTCACCGGAGACACGGACGAGGAAGGCATGGGGAGGTGGCGCTTTCCAAGAGCGCCGCTCGGCGAGACGTGGCCAATGCGTCATGACGGGCTCGATTACCTTGGCCGCTTCACCTCCTTTCGCCATGTCGGCGTTTTCCCGGAACAGGCGACCCATTGGGACCATATGGAAGGATTGATCACGGCGGCCCGACGGCCGGTCAAGGTGCTTAATCTTTTCGGCTATACGGGCCTTGCCTCACTGGTGGCGGCGCGCGCGGGCGCTCACGTCACCCATGTCGATGCCTCCAAGAAGGCAATTGCCTGGGCGCGCGAGAATCAGGAAGTCGCGGGCCTTTCCGAACGGCCGATCCGCTGGATCTGCGAGGACGCCATGAAATTTGCCGAGCGCGAGGTGCGGCGCGGGAACGCATACGATATCATCCTGCTCGATCCGCCCGCCTACGGACGGGGGCCGAAGGGAGAGGTCTGGCAGCTTTTCGAGCATCTGCCCCACCTTGCCGAGACCTGCCGCGCGATTCTTTCACCCCGGCCCCTCGCGGTGGTGTTGACGGCCTATTCGATCCGCGCCTCCTTTTTCTCCATCCATACGCTGATGCGCGACATCTTTGCCGGCATGGGCGGCCGGGTGGAATCGGGGGAGCTTGTCATTCGGGAAAAATCCGCCGGCAGGGCGCTTTCCACCTCGCTGTTTGCTCGCTGGGTGGCACGATGAATGAAAGCAAAAGGCGTGTGCCCGGACGGGTGAGGGAGGTTACAAGCCTTACCAATCCGCTCGTCAAGGAAATCAAGGCGCTGGCCCTGAAGAAGTACCGTGACCGCGAGCGGGCCTTCATGGCGGAGGGGCTGAAGCTCGTCATCGACGCGCTGGATGCCGGCTGGACGATACGAACCTTCGTCTATGCCAAGACGGCCCGCGGCAATGCCAAGGTGGAGAAGGTAGCGGCGCGGGCGGTAGCGGCAGGCGCACTGGTGCTTGAAGTCAGCCAGAAGGTGCTTTCGGCCATTACGCGCCGCGACAATCCGCAGATGGTGATGGGCATTTTCGCCCAGCGCTACCATTCTCTCAAGGACACTCGTCCTGCAAAGGATGATGTCTGGGTGGCGCTCGACCGCGTACGGGATCCCGGCAATCTGGGAACAATCATCCGCACCGTGGATGCGGTGGGCGCGAAGGGCGTGATCCTCGTTGGCGAATGCACCGACCCCTTTTCCATCGAGACGGTGCGCGCCACCATGGGCTCGCTCTTTGCCGTGCCGCTCGCCCGTGCCGATGAAGAGTCATTCCTTGCCTGGCGGCGCGATTTTCCCGGTCTGGTGGTGGGCACGCATCTTGCCGGTTCGGTTGATTACCGGTCCGTCGACTACAGGGCGGGGCCAATCCTGCTTCTGATGGGCAACGAACAGCAGGGCCTGCCCGACAGGTTGGCGGAAGCCTGCGACCGGCTGGTGCGCATTCCGCAGGCAGGCCGCGCCGATTCGCTCAATCTCGCGGTGGCCACAGGTGTCATGCTTTATGAAATCCGCCGCACGGCTTTGCCGGCAGAAGCAGAGGCCATGCGATGAAGAAGTCCCGGATCTTGGGCTACGGCGCCGTGCTGAGCCTGTCCGTGCTGCTCGATCAGGCGATCAAATATCTGGTTGAGAACAATCTTACGCTGTATGAAAAAGTCGATCTCCTTCCCTTTCTTGCACTCCTGCACTCGCGCAATACCGGGGTGGCCTTCTCGCTTTTCTCGACAGTCAGCGGTTTATGGCTCAGCCTTCTGTCAATCGGTATCGTGATCTTTATTGCGATCATCGCCATGCGCACGAATGAAAACCAGCATTTTGCCCGCTTCGGTTTCGTGCTCATCATCGGCGGCGCACTCGGAAACCTGATCGACCGCGTGGTGCGCGGCTATGTCGTGGACTATGTGTGGTTTCACACGCCATCCTGGTCGTTTGCCGTCTTCAACCTTGCCGATGCCTTCATCACGGTGGGTGCGGGGCTTGTCATCCTGCAAGAAGTGCTGAACTGGTTCCGCGGCAGGTACGAGCGTTCCGGAAAGACGGGATAGCGCCGCGCGCCCGTGAGCCATTTGCGGCGGGCAACGCGGCTGTTAAGTCTTGGACGCTGATTCTTTCTGGCGGGGATCGATGGAGGATCTGGCAGGGCGGTTCATTTTGCTGTGGGGATGGCCTCGACGCGGCGCGGCATTTCTCGCCGGCGCGGGAGCGAGCCTTGCCCTGCCGCCACTCGATTTTCCCGCCGCCTTTTTCCTCGCCTTTCCCGTACTCGTCTGGCTGCTGGACGGACAGCCAGATACGGGCGGCCCTTTCGCGCGGTTTCTGCCGGCTTTCTCTGCCGGCTGGTGGTTCGGCTTCGGCTACTTTCTTGCATCTGCCTGGTGGATTGGCATTCCTTTCAGGATTACGACGGAAAGCATCTGGGCCGTTCTGCTCGCCACCGTCGCTGTGCCAGCCCTGCTTGCACTTTTTTACGGAGCTGCGACCCTGGTTGCCCGCTCTCTATGGAGCGATGGCGTTGGTCGCATCGCAGCCCTGGCATTCGGCTTCGGTCTTGCGGAATGGCTGCGTTCCTTTGTTCCCATCGGCTCTGCGTGGAACGTCGTCGGCTACGCGGCAATGCCTGTACCCGTGCTCATGCAACTCACGGAACTGATCGGCATTGCCGGTGTAAGCGCGCTTGCCGTTTTCGTTTCTTCCGTACCCGCCCTTTTGGGCACCCGAACGCAGGTGACGGCTGGCTTTGCGCTTGCCTGCATCCTTGTCGCGATACAGGCCGGCTACGGATACTACCGTTTGGCAGGCACTCCAGCTCCCTCAGATGTAGTAAACGTGCGGATCGTCCAGCCGGCTTCCGGCGCGCAGGCGGATTTCGACGAACTCTTCCGAGCTTATCTCGACCTTTCGACAGCACCGCCTTCAGAAAACGGCAGGCCCACTGCGCTGCTGATCTGGCCGGAACTAGCTATTCCCTTTGTGCTTGCTGACCGTCCAGACCTTCTCTCAACCCTGGCCGCACTTGCCGGTTCGCAACGAACCCTGATCACGGGCGCGCTGCGCAAGGATGATGAAGGACACTTCTACAATTCGGTCGTGGCCATTACCGGAAAGGGAATCATCGACGCAAGCGACAAGGTGAGGCTTCCTCCTGCCATTGATGGCTCCTTCCTAAATTTCGGCACTTCTCAAGATTCGGCGCTGCCGCCCGGCAAAGGCTTTCGGCCTGGCGCGGCGCGGCGCCCTTTATCCCTTGCAGAGGGGATGACTCTTCTGCCGCTCATCGGGACAGAAGTGGCCAGCCCCGGAATTGCCGAGTCGGTTCATCAATCAGTAGACATCATCGTCAATCCGGCACTCCAACCGGCTACGGCCGCCGGCGCCAAGCAGCATCTTCGCCAGGCACAATTGCGCGCCCTCGAAGCTGGATTGCCGATAGTGGTCGCCTTTCCAGACGGCTTTTCGGCAGCCATAGATGCGCGCGGCCGAATTCTGGCCGGGCTTGCAAATAACGTGCGTGGTTACTTGGACGTCTCCTTGCCCCTCACCAAGAGCAATGTGCTTTGGAACCGGAGTATTGTCCCTGCAGGACTGGTGTTTTGTGGAGTCTTTGGACTGTTTGCGTTATTAATTATGGTTAGGTCGCGCATTTGTGTCAGACGGAATTGACATCCGCAGCATGTCCTACGCATAAGGTTACGCCGACTGCTCGCGCCAAAGCTGAGGATTAGCCTGGCATTCAGGGGGGCGTGACCTCGTCGGTTTATATTATTAGTTTGTCCCAGCGGCGAGGGATACATGACTAACAAGAAGAAACCAAACCCAATCGATGTGCACGTGGGGAGTCGAATCCGGCTCCGTCGCAACATGCTTGGCGTCAGCCAGGAAAAGCTGGGCGAAAGCCTGGGCATCACTTTCCAACAAATCCAGAAATACGAAAAAGGAACCAACCGGGTCGGTGCAAGCCGGCTTCAGGCCATCGCGTCAATTCTCAACGCGCCCGTCTCGTTCTTTTTTGATGGCGCGCCGGATGGGGCAGGCAACGGAGCCATCTCTGGCTTTGGGGAAGACAACGCAACTTTTGTAACCGACTTTCTGAGCAGTTCCGAAGGTATTCAGCTCAACCGTGCCTTCGTGAAAATCAGCGATCCCAAGGTGCGACGCAGGGTTCTCGATCTTGTGAAGGCACTTGCGGCCGAGCCTGCTGTGCCGGAGTAACATCGGCATAACTTCTTGACCGGTTCTGTAATGATTGGCTAACAAGGTGCCCGCCTTTGCTGGCACTTTGTGCCAGCGTTTTCTCAGAGGGGTTACCCGTGGCTCGCAGGTCTTATCTCTTCACCAGTGAATCCGTATCCGAAGGGCACCCGGACAAGGTCTGTGACCGGATTTCCGACGAGATTGTCGACCTCGTCTATCGTGAAGCGAAAAAGGCGGGCATGGATCCTTGGAAGGTCCGCGTCGCCTGCGAGACGCTGGCGACCACGAATCGCGTGGTCATCGCCGGTGAGGTGCGCGTGCCCGACACTTTGCTCAAGCGCGACGCAGAAGGGAACATTGCTCTGGACAAGCGGGGCCAGCCGGTAATCAACCCGAGTAAGTTCCGCTCCACCGCGCGCCGAGCAATCCGTTCGATCGGCTACGAGCAGGAAGGCTTTCACTGGAAGACGGTGAAGATCGACGTGCTTCTGCACCCGCAATCGCCCGACATTGGGCAGGGTGTGGATAGTGCCGCCGACGCGCAAGGAGAGGAAGGCGCAGGCGATCAGGGCATTATGTTCGGCTACGCCTGCCGGGAAACACCCGATCTTATGCCTGCTCCCATCTATTATGCGCACCGGATTCTCCGCCTTATTGCTGAGGCTCGCAAGGCCGGCGAGGGCGATGCCGCCATGCTTGGTCCCGACGCAAAGAGCCAGGTGACCGTGCGTTATGTCGACGGCAAGCCGAGTGCTGTTACAGAGATTGTCCTTTCAACCCAGCACCTCGATCCGACATGGGATTCAAGCAGGGTGCGTGAGGTGGTTGAGCCTTACGTCCGGCAGGCGCTATCGGAAGGCGGCCTACCCATTGCGGAGGATTGCCGCTGGCACATCAACCCAACGGGCAAGTTCGTGATCGGTGGACCGTATGGCGATGCGGGGCTTACCGGACGCAAGATCATTGTAGATACCTATGGCGGCGCGGCTCCTCATGGTGGCGGCGCCTTCTCCGGAAAGGATACGACCAAGGTCGACCGATCCGGAGCCTATGCTGCGCGCTATCTGGCAAAGAACGTAGTGGCGGCGGAGCTTGCGGATCGCTGCACTATCCAGCTCTCCTACGCCATTGGCCTTGCTCAGCCATTGTCGATCTATGTGGACCTGCATGGGACAGGGCGGGTATCCGAGGAAGAAGTGGAAATGGCAATCCGGCAGGTGATGGACCTTTCCCCCTCCGGAATCAGGCGCCATCTGGATCTCAACAAGCCCATCCATGCCAAGACTTCGGCCTACGGCCATTTCGGCCGCAAGCCCGGGCGTGACGGTTCCTTTTCCTGGGAGCGCATGGACCTGGTGGAAGCCTTGAAAAAAGCGGTGGCCGCGGCAGCCTGAGGACTTTGGAAGTAGCCTTGCCACTATCTTGCGCGCCTCGTTTGAAGGCGGCTTGAAGCCGTTGGGGCAATATCTTTCCTGCCGAAGCAGAAATCAGAAGCAATGATGGGCCAGCATCCTGAACGATCCACCGAAGGGTTCTTTGGCCGGCGACGTGGAAAGCGCTTGCGCAGGCGGCAGGAGGCGTCGCTTGAGGAGATGTTGCCGCGTCTGCGGCTCAATCTGGAAGAGCCGGCATCCGACGACCTGCGCACGCTCTTTGCACAGGAAGTGGAGGATGCCTGGCTGGAAATCGGCTTCGGAGGCGGCGAGCACCTTCTGGCCCAAATGAAAGAGCGGCCCCGTACGGGCTTCATCGGCGTTGAGCCTTTCATCAACGGCATGGCCAAGCTGGTTTCGGCGCTGGACGAAGTGCCCGGAAACCTTCGCCTTTACGATGATGACGCCACGCGCCTGCTTGATTGGCTGCCGGCAAGCTCGATCTCAGGCATAGACCTGCTCTACCCGGACCCCTGGCCAAAGAAGCGGCACTGGAAGCGGCGTTTCGTCAACGAAGCCAATCTGGACCGCTTTGCACGTGTGCTGAAACCAAGCGGCGTCTTCCGCTTTGCTTCCGACATCGATTCCTATGTGAACTGGACCATCGCTCATTGCCAGGCTCACCCTGCCTTCAAATGGAAAGCCGAAAGTGCGGACGATTGGCGCTTGCCGTTTCGGGGATGGCCAGGCACCCGTTACGAGGAAAAAGCCTTGAGAGAAGGGCGGAAGCCCGCCTATCTCATTTTCATTCGCGCATGAACCGTATCAATATCTGATCTTGCGGAACTGAACCGGGTCGATTCCGAGGCGGTTCAGGTCCTCATCGCGGGGCTGCCGCCGCTCCCGCACCGCACCAGTGACGGCAATCGCACTGCCCATGACGTCGAAAAGCCGGCCAATGGGACCAATAATACTGTGTGAACGCATGATAATCTCCGTGTTTTCTCCTCTTTGTAGATAAGCATTCGGCCTGCGTTGAACCATTGCGATTTTGCAACGCAACCATGCAGTTTGTGCATTGCAGCAATAATAAGGGGGTGGGTTGAAAGGAGCTCTCTGAGCAGCTATATTCATTTCAAATTCTTGGTCGCTAAGACGAAGAGTGGGTCCACCCGGTCCCGCTCTTTTTTGTTAGCGGCATTGCGTAGAGGTATTGCAGCGGATGCAGGACGACCGCATCATTCGCGAGAGTGGCACGGAGGCTCGCGTTGCGGGTATTGTCATGCCGGTACTCGACGCGCTGGGATACAGGCTTGTGCGCGTGAAGCTTTCCTCGCAGGACGGGCTGACGCTGCAGATCATGGCCGAAAAGCCTGACGGCACCATGACGGTGGAGGACTGCGAAGAGGTCAGTCTTGCCATCTCGCCTGTGCTCGATGTGGAGGATCCCATCGAAGGCGCTTATCAGTTGGAGATCTCTTCTCCGGGCATCGACCGGCCGCTGGTACGGCTTGGTGATTTTCAGGCTGCTTCCGGCCATGAGGTGAGGATCGAAACGTCCGTGCTGGTGGGTGGCCGCCGCCGCTTTCGCGGGCTTGTTGCGGGCGCGTCTGCCGAGACGGTGACGGTGGAGCTCGAAACGGTCGCGGAGGGCGAGGAAGCGTTGGTCGAGATACCTCTTGACGCTGTTGAAAGCGCAAAGCTGGTGCTGACCGATGCCCTCATCCGCGAAGCTCTGAAGAAAGACAAGGAAGAGCGGCGGCAGCGCAAGAAGGCCCGCCGCCGCGGAGAGCCGGCAAGCGAAGATCAGGCCGGCGAGAAATAGGTTTTTGCGGTAGCGGCCCGTCCGACCGTCGCATATCGAGGAGAATGAACATGGCAGTCAGTGCAAACAGACTGGAACTCTTGCAGATCGCCGATGCGGTGGCTCGCGAAAAATCCATCGACAAGGAGATCGTGCTGGCCGCGATGGCGGACGCCATTCAGAAGGCAGCGCGCTCCCGCTACGGCCAGGAGACGAATATCCGCGCTGATATCAACCCGCAGACCGGCGAGATGAAACTGCAGCGGCTGATGGAAGTGGTGGAAGAGGTTGAAGAACCCGCTCGCCAGATTCCGATTTCGGAGGCGCGGGAACGGAACCCAGATGCTCAAATGGGCGACTTCATCGCCGAGCAGCTTCCGCCCATGGATTTTGGCCGCATCGCTGCCCAGTCGGCGAAGCAGGTCATCGTCCAGAAGGTGCGCGAGGCGGAGCGTGACCGGCAGTACGAAGAATACAAGGACCGTATTGGCGAAATCGTCAATGGCACGGTCAAGCGGGTCGAATATGGCAATGTGATCGTCGATCTGGGTCGCGGCGAGGCCATCATCCGACGTGACGAACTGATCCCGCGCGAGACGTTCAAATATCTCGACCGTGTGCGTGCCTATGTCTATGACGTGCGGCGGGAGCAGCGCGGTCCGCAGATTTTCCTGTCGCGTACGCACCCGCAATTCATGGCGAAGCTTTTCACCATGGAGGTACCGGAAATTTATGACGGCATCATCGAGATCAAATCCGTCGCCCGCGATCCGGGCAGTCGCGCCAAGATCGCCGTCATCAGCCACGATTCCTCCATCGATCCGGTGGGCGCCTGTGTAGGCATGCGTGGAAGCCGAGTACAGGCGGTGGTGGCCGAGCTTCAAGGCGAGAAGATCGACATCATTCCGTGGAACGACAATGCGGCCAGCTTCATCGTCAACGCGCTGCAGCCGGCGGAAGTTTCCAAGGTGGTGCTTGACGAGGATGCCGAGCGCATCGAGGTGGTGGTGCCCGACGACCAGCTTTCACTGGCGATCGGCCGGCGGGGCCAGAATGTGCGCCTTGCCTCGCAGCTCACCGGCTGGGACATCGACATCCTCACCGAGGTGGAAGAGTCACAGCGCCGGCAGAAGGAGTTTGTCGAGCGTTCGAAGCTTTTCATGGACGCGCTCAACGTCGACGAGATGGTGGGCCAGGTGCTTGCTTCCGAAGGGTTCACCAGCATCGAGGAGCTGGCCTATGTCGAGGCTGGCGAGATAGCCTCTATCGACGGCTTCGACGGCGAGACGGCCGAGGAAATCCAGCTTCGTGCGCGCGAGTATCTGGAGAGGATCGAAGCGGAGAACGACGCCAGGCGCACGGAGCTTGGCGTCGCCGACGAACTACGCGAGATCCCCGGCATAGAAACGGCCATGATGGTGAAGCTGGGCGAGGATGGCGTGAAGACCATCGAGGACTTCGCCGGCTATGCCGTCGACGATCTGGTAGGCTGGAAGGAGCGCAAGGATGGGGAGACGAAATTCTTCCCCGGCGTCCTGTCTGACTTCGACGTCAGCCGGGCTGAGGCCGAGCAGATGGTGCTGGCTGCGCGAACGCGGATGGGCTGGATTGAAGAGGAAAGCCTGGCGGACGAGGCAGGAGAGCTTGCCGAATCGGCAGAGGGCTGAGGCGGCCTCATGGTGGCTTCCGCAACACCGGGTCTTGTGAAACGCGATGAACGACCGCACATGTATAGTGACGCGCACGGCGCGACAGCCGGATGAACTCATCCGGTTTGTTGCGGGACCGGACGGCACTGTCGTACCCGACCTGAAGCATAAGCTTCCCGGAAGGGGATGCTGGGTTGGTGCGGAAAGGGCACTGGTGGAGAAGGCGGCGGCGAAGAACCTGTTTGCCCGGGCGCTGAAGATGCCGCTAAACCCTCCGCCGAACCTGGCCGAAACCGTCGATTCATTGATGGCGAGCGCCGCATTGGGTACCCTTGGCCTTGCGCGCAAGGCCGGAGCCGTGGCATTGGGTGCTACAAAGGTGGAAGCGGCGGTGCGTGGCGGCAAGGCAGTGGCCGTTTTGCATGCGCTGGATGCCGCAGAAGATGGCGTCCGCAGGATAACATCCGCGCGCAGGGCGGCATCCTATGCCGTCTCTGCCCAGGTGCCGGCATACAGACTCTTTTCAGAATCGGAAATGAGTTTGGCATTAGGGGCGACAAATGTGATACATGCTGCCGTGCTCGACCGGGGGCCGGGCGTGGCAGCGTTAAGGCGCATCGAGACGCTTGCGATATATCGCGGCTCCCCCGGCATGAAATCGTCGAGCGCGGCCGATGCCGCAGAGGACATGGAATGACTGATACGAAAACTGGTGACGACAAGACGCTGAGCGTCAACCCGAAGAAGACGCTGACGCTCAAGCGGCCGGAACAAGGCACGGTGCGCCAGAACTTTTCGCATGGGCGTACCAAGGCTGTCGTCGTGGAGACGAAGAAGCGGAAGTTCTTGCGGCCCGATGAACGTGCGGAGCCTGTGGCGCCGTCGCGCCCGAAGCCGGCCGCCGCTCCTGCTCCCGCGCCTGCGCCACAGCAGCAACAAAGGCGGCCACGCCCGCAGCAATCTGCTGCTCGCTCCGGCGTCGTGCTTAATGAGCTCTCTTCGGACGAGATCGAGGCTCGCCGCCGGGCGCTGCAGGATGCCAAGCTGCGCGAGGCCGAGGAGCGCAAGAGGGCAGCCGAAGAGGCTGAGCGCCGAGCCGAGGAAGAAGCCCGGCGTGAGCGCGAGCGCGAGGAATCTGCTCGCCGCCAGGCCGAGGAAGAAGCCCGCGTGAAGGCTGAGGCCGAGGCCCGACAGCGCGCCGAGGAAGAAGCCCGACGCCGTGCGGCGCCGGCACAACCGGAGCCGGCCGTCGCGGCCAAGGAGATCGACGACGAGGAGGAAGAGGCGAAGGGCCGTAGCGTGCCAGGAAGGCGTGGCGCGGTGAAAGCCGAAGCCCCTCCGCGTCCGGCCAAGCCGCGTACCGACGAACAGCGCCGCCGCGGGAAGCTGACGCTCAACTCTGCGCTGTCTGACGACGAGGGTGCGCGTGGCCGCTCTCTCTCGTCCATGCGCCGCAGGCAGGAAAAGTTCAAGCGTGCAATGCATCAGGAGCCGCGTGAGAAGGTTTCGCGCGAAGTGGTGCTGCCGGAGACCATCACCATCCAGGAGCTTGCAAGCCGCATGGCCGAGCGTTCGGTGGATGTGGTGAAATACTTCATGAAGCAGGGCCAGATGATCAAACCTGGCGACGTGATCGATGCGGATACGGCGGAGCTGGTCGCGGTCGAGTTCGGCCATACGGTCAAGCGCGTTGCCGAATCGGATGTCGAGGAGGGGCTGTTCGATATTGAGGACCGTCCCGAGGATACGCAGTCGCGACCACCGGTCGTCACCATCATGGGCCACGTCGACCATGGCAAGACGTCTCTGCTTGATGCGCTTCGCAAAGCTAATGTCGCGGCTGGCGAGGCCGGCGGCATCACCCAGCATATCGGCGCTTATCAGGTGGAGCATGAAGGCAATACGATCACCTTCATCGATACGCCTGGACACGCCGCATTTACCGCAATGCGCGCCCGCGGCGCACAGGCGACCGATATCGCCATCCTCGTGGTTGCGGCAGACGACAGCGTGATGCCGCAGACGGTCGAGTCCATCAACCATGCCAAGGCGGCGAACGTGCCGATCATCGTGGCGATCAACAAGGTGGACAAGCCGGAGGCTAATCCGCAGAAGGTTCGCACCGAGCTCCTCCAGCATGACGTGTTCGTGGAATCTATGGGAGGCGATGTGCTTGACGTTGAGATTTCAGCTCTCAAGAGCATCAATCTCGACAAGCTACTCGAAGCTGTCCTGCTTCAGGCAGAAATTCTGGAACTCAAGGCGAACCCGAACCGCACGGCAGAGGGTGTCATTATCGAGGCCAAGCTCGATCGCGGCCGCGGCCCGGTTGCCACCATGCTCGTACAGGCCGGGACGCTCAGCCCGGGCGACATCCTCGTTGCCGGCAATGAGTGGGGGCGCGTACGTGCGCTCATCAACGATCGTGGCGAGCAGATCAAGTCTGCCGGCCCATCCACGCCAGTGGAGGTGCTGGGCCTTCAGGGAACGCCGCAGGCGGGCGACCGCTTTGCGGTGACGGATACAGAAGCCCGGGCACGCGAAATCTCCGAATACCGCCAGCGCAAGGCGCGCGAGAAGGCGGTGGCCCGCCAGGCAGGCCAGCGCGGCTCGCTGGAGCAGATGATGTCTCAGCTCCAGACATCGGGCGTGAAGGAATTTCCGCTCATCATCAAGGGTGACGTTCAGGGTTCCGTTGAGGCCATTGTCAATGCGCTGGAGAAGCTCGGCACGGACGAGGTGCGCGCCCACATCGTCCATTCGGGCGCTGGCGCTATCACCGAGAGCGACGTTTCGCTGGCCGAGACCTCGAATGCGGCCATCATCGGCTTCAATGTCCGTGCCAACAAGCAGGCCCGGGATGCAGCCGAGCAGGCGGGTATCGAGATCCGCTACTACAACATCATCTACGATCTCGTGGATGATATGAAGTCAGCCATGTCCGGCCTGCTTTCGCCAGAGCGGCGCGAGACTTTCCTGGGCAATGCCGAGATTCTGGAGGTCTTCAACATCACCAAGGTGGGCAAGGTTGCCGGCTGCCGCGTAACGGAAGGCAAGGTGGAGCGTGGTGCAGGCGTGCGCCTGATCCGTGACAACGTTGTGATTCACGAAGGCAAGTTGAAGACCTTGAAGCGCTTCAAGGACGAGGTGGCGGAAGTGCCAGCCGGCCAGGAGTGCGGCATGGCCTTCGAGAATTACGAGGACATCCGCGTCGGCGACGTCATCGAGGCCTACCGTGTCGAGATGGTGACGCGCAGCCTGTAATTTGAGCGGCCGCCGCGCGCTGGCGGCCGCACAAAATTGCGCCGTCGTGGCCGTTGCGGCTGCGCGGCATGCCCTATTATTAAGCAGGGCCGGGCGGCTGGCCTGTCATCTTTTTCGAGCATGATCGAATAGCAATGCCATCTACCGGTCCATCACAACGTCAGCTCCGCGTAGGCGAACAGGTTCGCCATGCACTCGCCACCCTTCTGCAGCGCGGCGAAATACGCGATCCGGAAATTGAGGCCGTGGTGATTTCAGTTTCCGAGGTGCGGATGTCGCCGGACCTGAAGGTTGCGACGGTTTTCGTTTCGCCACTGGGCCTCGACGACAAGGAGCCGGTCGTGGCCGCCCTCAACCGCAACGCGCGCTTCATTCGCGGTCGGGCAACCCCGGCCCTTCGCCAGCTCAAATACATGCCCGAATTCCGTTTCCGGCTGGATAAGGCGTTCGACAATTTCGAGCGGATCGACCGCATCCTGCGGTCGCCCGAAGTGGCGCGCGACCTGGGGCATGATGAGGAGAATGACGAATAATGAATTGGATGCTGCGGCAACCAGCCCCGACTTCTGCGGGAATCAAACAGGATGAATTGGGAGGCGCTTCCTGATGGGGCGGCGTGGAAGAAAGATGGGTCGGCCCATCTCCGGCTGGCTGGTTCTGGACAAGCCCGCCGGCATGGGGTCGACTGAAGCCGTCTCGAAGGTGAAATGGCTGTTTTCAGCGCAAAAGGCGGGTCACGCAGGCACGCTTGACCCGCTTGCCTCGGGCATGCTGCCGATCGCTCTGGGTGACGCAACCAAGACCGTGCCCTATGTCATGGAAGGGGCCAAGGTTTACCGTTTCACGGTCTCATGGGGCGAAGAACGCTCAACGGACGATCTAGAAGGGCCGGTCGTCAGGACATCGGACAAACGCCCGTCCGAGGCGGAAATTCAGGCTCTGCTGCCGCGCTATACCGGGCTAATCATGCAAACCCCGCCGCAATTTTCGGCGGTAAAGATTGGCGGCGAGCGTGCCTATGATCTGGCCCGCGAGGGCGAGACAGTGGAGATCGCCGCGCGCGAGGTGGAAATCGGCCGCCTCGATCTCCTTTCCATTCCTGAATCTGGAAAGGCCGTGTTCGAGGTGGAATGCGGCAAAGGAACCTATGTTCGCTCACTGGCGCGCGATATGGGACGCGATCTCGGCTGCTTCGGGCATGTGGCCGACCTACGCCGCACCGAGGTCTATCCGTTTGGTGAGGAGCAGCTTGTGCCTCTGAGGAAGCTGGAGGAGGCGGCAGAGGCAGCCGGGGAAGAGCGCGAGCGCTTCTCAGCGCTTGACGCCTTCCTGCTCAATACGGCAGCCGCCCTTGACGGTTTGCCGGAGATTGCATTGAGCGACGATGCCGCCAGTCGGCTGAGGCTCGGCAATCCGGTGATCGTCCGCGGACGAGATGCCCCGCTCGATGCTCCAGAGGCATGGGCGAGCGCCAGGGGCCGCCTTGTTGCGATTGGATTTGTTGAAGCTGGTATGTTCAAGCCGAAACGGGTATTTGGCGTCTGATTGTCGCGTTCCCACAAGCCATAGTGCAACGCTTGCTCGTCTTCGGCGTTGAACACAAATCCGGGTTGGATTTTTGGTGCCATGCCACGGGGAGAGACGGATACCGATACCAGCAGTCCCGACGCGAAGCATCACGTTGGGGCTGGCTTGCTTAAACGGCTGGCGGGCCCAAAGCCGATCGGCTTTTTCCTGTTCCTGCTGATCCTGGCCACCATTATTCCCGCGCTTGCGGTATCGCTTGCTCTGCTTCAACGCAATGACGCTGCACAGCGCGAGGTTGTGGAGACGCTCGCTTCAGCAATGGCCAGTTCCATTGCCGAGGCGATCGACCGGGAACTTAGCGGAATGATAACGACGCTGCGCGTGCTTTCCACAACGCCCTCCCTGGCTTCGGGTCGATATGAGGATTTCTACAGTCGTGCAAAATCGGCGCTGGTAGGCAGCGGCGCACATCTCGTCTTGCTTGATGAAGAGATGCGGCAGCTTCTGAATACAAGGGTTCCCTATGGTGAATCGCTTGGCCGCACGTCCGATCCCGGATCGGCCCTTCAGGCGCTCCAGTCTGGCGATATTGCGATCTCCGGCGTCTTCTATGGGAAAACTTCGGGCACATGGGTCTTTAACGTCATACTTCCCTTCCTTGCGGAAGGACACCCGCCGCGCCTTTTGGTTCTGTCGCGCGACGCGGACACCATCACGGACACGCTGTCCCAGCAGATGCTGCGTGGCGGCTGGAACGCCTCGCTGGTGGACCGCGGCGACACTGTCATAGCTTCGTCTTTCGCACCGGCCGATGTAGGCAAGCCGTTCTTTCTCGATCTGGAAGCTTCATCGCCGCAGGTGGCGCGTCTGGGAGAAGACAGCGCACCCCAATCCTTTGTAACGATCGTTAAACAATCCAATCTCAGCGGGTGGCAGGTGGCCGTCTGGGCACCATCGGCCATTATCGAAGAGCCGATGCGTAGGACGCTTTGGCAGCTTCTCGCCGGAACGCTTCTGACCATCGCCATCGGCACCGGCGCTGCATGGATATTAGGCCGCAGAATCGCCAAGCCCGTGCGCCACCTTGCCATCGATGCCCGCCGTCTGGGCGCCGGAGAGGCCATCGTTGCGGTACCCTATCCGATTTCCGAGGTGGCCACTGTGTCGACTGCACTGGCCGAGGCCGCCGCAGACCGGAAGACGGCGGAAAACGAGATCCGGCTGCTCATGCGTGAAGTCGCACATCGGGCAAAGAACCAGCTCACCGTCGTGGCGTCCATGGCAAAACAAACGGCGCGCAATGCCCGCTCGCTGCCTGCCTTTCTCGACACGTTCCAGAAACGCCTCTACGGGCTTGCTCGCTCCACGGACCTCCTGATCGCAGGCGGCGCAAGCGGCGTCGTTCTTCGGGAGCTCCTCATCGCCCAGATTGAGCCTTTCCGCCCGGATGATCCGAAGCGCTTGGATCTTTCCGGTCCTACATTCCGGCTATCTACCCAGGCGGCGCAAACCATCGGCCTTGCCATCCACGAAATGGCGACCAATGCAGCCAAGTATGGAGCCTACTCCGTTCGCGGCGGGCAGCTTTCCGTTTCCTGGAAGGTCGAGGACGATGTGTTGGTGATCACTTGGCGCGAACAGGGAGCGCAACTGCCTCGCAAGCCGGTCAAGCGCGGCTTCGGCACGGAGATCATCGAGCGCATGCTCGGCGGCACCCTCGATGCCGAAATCTGCCGCACCTTTCACGACGACGGGTTGGAATGCGTTTTCCGCATGCCCGTGCACCAGATCGTTCCTGACAGGATCGTAGAGACCGGCCAGCAGGACAAGCTTCTTTCGTCCTGAATCCTTTTGCTGGCAATTTACACCATTATGCACTATATGCGCCGCAACATCGCGCTGCCTGCGCAATGTACGGCCCTTGCTGGACGACATCCCGGCCATGGGCGGCTGTTCCCTATCAGGAAGAAAGGAAAGCTGATGTCGATTACTGCCGAGCGCAAGCAGGAGATTTTGAAGGAATTCGCGACAGCTAATGGCGACACTGGTTCGCCTGAAGTCCAGGTCGCACTCCTGACCGAGCGCATCAAGAACCTGACCGAGCATTTCAAGGACCACAAGAAGGATAATCATTCCAGGCGTGGTCTTCTCAAGCTCGTCTCGCAGCGCCGTCGTCTGCTCGACTACGTCAAGCGGAAGGATGAGAACCGCTACCAGACGTTGATCGAAAGGCTCGGACTGCGTCGATAAGCTTTGGCGGCGGGCGGTTCCTTTCAGGAGCGCCCGCCGCCGGCTTAATGGCTTTCCGGAAAATGACGGAAAGCCGTTGACGGACAGGTCATGGGGCAGGATTGCAGGATGCTTGACCGCCGCTTTTCACGGCGCATGAAGCAAGCCTCCCGTTGTCTTGCCCATGGCTCGTCCTCGAAGGAAGAGAAAGCGGGTTCCGCTTCCGTGCGGGCTCCGAAAGTTAAGGACAAGACATGTTCAATCAACATAAAGTTGAATTTGAGTGGGGTGGGCGTCCGCTTACCCTAGAAACGGGCAAGGTCGCTCGTCAGGCAGACGGCGCGGTGCTTGCCACTTATGGCGAAACCGTGGTGCTTGCCACAGTTGTTTCAGCCAATGAGCCGAAGCCGGGTATCGACTTCTTTCCCCTGACGGTCAACTATCAGGAGAAGACCTTCGCGGCTGGCAAGATCCCGGGCGGCTATTTCAAGCGCGAGGGGCGCCCGAGTGAGAAGGAGACCCTGGTCTCCCGCCTTATCGACCGGCCGATTCGTCCCCTTTTCGTAGAGGGATACAAGAACGACACCCAAGTGGTCGTCACCGTTCTTCAGCACGATCTAGAGAACGATCCGGATATCGTGTCCATGGTTGCCGCATCGGCGGCGCTGACGCTATCCGGCGTTCCCTTCATGGGGCCTGTCGGGGCAGCACGCGTCGGTTACATCGGCGGCCAGTATGTGCTCAATCCTCATCTGGATGAGATGGAGGAGACGAAGCTTGACCTCGTCGTCGCCGGCACGAACGATGCTGTTCTGATGGTGGAATCGGAAGCGCACGAGCTTCCAGAGGATGTCATGCTGGGCGCGGTGATGTTCGGTCACCAGAGCTTCCAGCCCGTCATCGACGCTATCATCAAGCTTGCCGAAGTGGCTGCGAAGGAACCGCGGGAATTCCTTCCCGAGGATCTGTCCGAGCTGGAAGGCGAGATGCTTAAGGTGATCGAGGCAGACCTGCGCGAAGCCTACAAGATCACCAACAAGCAGGCGCGCTACGATGCTGTCGATGCGGCCAAGGCGAAGGTGAAGGAGGCGTTCCTTCCTGCTGAATCAGCCGAGGAAGCGAAGTGGACTCCCGAGCAGGTAGCCACTGTCTTCAAGGCGCTTCAGGCCAAGATCGTACGCTGGAACATTCTAGACACCGGCCTTCGCATCGACGGGCGCGACCTTAAGAGCGTCCGTCCGATCGTCGCGGAAGTGGGTGTGCTTCCCCGCACACACGGATCGGCGCTCTTTACGCGCGGCGAGACGCAGGCACTTGTGGTCGCCACGCTCGGCACCGGCGAGGACGAGCAGTATATCGACTCCCTGACCGGCACCTATAAGGAGACGTTCCTCCTGCATTACAACTTCCCGCCCTATTCGGTCGGCGAGACGGGCAGAATGGGCTCTCCCGGACGGCGGGAGGTCGGTCATGGCAAGCTTGCTTGGCGCGCGGTGCACCCCTTGCTGCCGACGGGTGAGCAGTTCCCCTACACCATCCGCGTCGTATCCGAGATTACCGAGTCGAACGGTTCCTCGTCGATGGCCACGGTATGCGGCACCTCACTGGCGCTTATGGATGCGGGCGTTCCGCTGGCAAAACCCGTCGCGGGTATCGCCATGGGCCTCATCAAGGAGGATGAGCGCTTTGCCGTGCTTACCGATATCCTAGGTGACGAGGACCATCTGGGCGATATGGACTTCAAGGTGTCCGGAACCGCCGAGGGCGTGACCTCGCTGCAGATGGACATCAAGATCACCGGCATTACCGAGGAGATCATGAAGGTCGCCCTTGAACAGGCAAGGGACGGGCGCCTGCATATCCTTGAGGAAATGGGCAAGGCTCTTTCGGTAAGCCGCGGCGAGCTCGGCGAGTTCGCACCGCGCATTGAAGTGATGCACATCCCGACCGACAAGATCCGCGACGTGATCGGCACGGGCGGCAAGGTCATCCGCGAGATCGTCGAAAAGACGGGCGCCAAGATCAATATCGAGGATGATGGTACGGTGAAGATCGCTTCTTCCAATGCCAAGGAGATCGAGGCGGCGAAGAAGTGGATTCACTCTATTACCGCCGAGCCAGAGGTTGGCGAGATCTATGAAGGCACGGTTGTGAAGACCGCCGATTTTGGCGCCTTCGTGAATTTCTTCGGCCCGCGGGACGGCCTGGTCCATATTTCGCAGCTTGCGCCGGAACGGGTGCAGAAGACTACGGATATCGTCAAGGAAGGCGATAAGGTCTTCGTCAAGCTCATGGGCTTCGACGAGCGTGGAAAGGTCCGGCTCTCCATGAAGGTGGTCGATCAGAAAACCGGCCAAGAGATCCCGCGCGAGAAGAAGGAAGAGGCTCAGGAAGCCGAACACTGAAGCCATCACCCGCCGGGGATGATAGGGGCGCGGTCTTGCCGCGCCCTATGTGTTTCAGGATCATGTGGACCATCCGCACCGGTTCACCAGCCGCAGAGGAGCTTCATGCATTTTCATGAACGATGCGCTTCCCAGCCTTCTGTTTCCGTTCAAACGAGGAATGATCGACACTCCGCGCTCAGGCCAGCGCCTTCTTATTCTGGGCGCCGCGGCAGGATTTCGGCTGCCTCCGGAGTTCTCAGCTGAGCTTCAACTCGTGCAAGGGTTCCGGCCGGACTTTCTTGCCCTGACGAAAGCGGGTTTTCCCGTCACGCCGCTTCCAGAAGGCGATGGCTACGATGGAGCCTTTGTGCTTCTTGGCCGCCATCGTCGTGAAAATTCACAGAGGCTGTCTGCCGCCCTCCAATGCGTACGTCCCGGCGGCCTGGTTATCGCTGCGGGCATGAAAAAGGATGGAGCCCAGAGCGTAGCCAAGCGAATGGCCCATCTGCTGCCACTTGAAGAGCAGCTTGCAAAGCATCACGGTGTTGTCTTCTGGCTGCGAAGGCCCGCCCAGCTTGACGAAGACGTGCTTGCGGAACTTTCGTTGCCGCCGCTCGCCACTACGGAAGGATATGCGACGGCAGCGGGGAGCTTTTCGGAAGGCGCGGTCGATCCCGGCTCCTACCTTCTGGCAGAGTCGCTTCCTGGCGATATTTCAGGCGCTGTTGCCGATTACGCCGCCGGCTGGGGATATCTCTCCTTGCGCCTGGCGGAGCGGTTTTCACTCGCCACGCTCGATCTTTACGAAGCCCATCATGCCTCGCTGGAGGCTGCCCGGCAGAATCTTGCCGTCCATGCACCCGGAGCGTCCTGCCGCTTCTTCTGGCATGATCTACTGGCAGAGACGATTTCGCATCGCTATGACGCCATCGTCATGAATCCGCCATTCCACCGTAGCCGTGCTGCCGAGCCGGATATGGGCTCTGCCATGGTTGCGGCCGCGGCAAAGGCGCTGAAGCCGGGCGGACAGCTTTTTCTCGTCGCAAACCGCGGCTTGCCTTATGAAAAGGTGATGGAAGTTGCATTCGCCCGCTGCGGCGAACTGGTGCGAAGTGCAGGTTACAAGGTGCTTTGGGCAGAGAGGTAGGGCCTTTTCAGGAATAATACCGGTTACAAAAGCTTGAAGCCTGGCGGTGTTTCCGTGAGATACTGACAGGATCTGAGAGGCTTTGTTGCACCCCTCTGGAGGGTAGCCAAATCTTTAAGGCAGTTCAGGTCCTAGCTGGATCGTTGGCTTACGTTTCGGCTGTTAGGTGATTGAGGATGCTGGCTGGATTGGAGGCCAGCATCGGATGATGCGACCTCTTTCCGATGATCTTCACAAGCGTGTTGTTGGGACGGTACAGGTCTGCGAAAGCTGCCGGTGGCGGTGCGGTTCGGCGTTACTGGTATCATTCTGCGATGAAGTGGCCCCAGCCCTTGAGCAGGCCCCGCCGACATTGCCCCGGCGGCAAGGATTGCGTGCCGTTCAGCCCGGTCTTTATCCGGCATGGCTGTGTTTCATCGAGGAAACCTGGATCAAGAACAATATTGTGGCGCTCTGTGGCTGGGTGCCAAAGGGCAAGCTCCTGCGCCCTTTGCCCGCATAGAACTGGAAGACGCTGATCTTGCTCAACCGCGTTGCGCCACGACCGGCTGACCGCGCCTCGCGTCCTCGATGGTCGATCAACGGCCAGTGCTTCCGTGCCTATGCCAGGCAGCAGTTGTGCCGGTTCTTCAGCCCGGTGATATCGTCATCAAGGACAACCTGCGAGCCCAAAAGTCCGCCGCCGTCCGGCAGGATCAAAGCCGCCGGCACCAGGCTGTGGCATCTGCCTCAATCCAAAGCCCTTACCAGGATCAAGCACCGGATGTGGGTGGGCGGAAGCAAAACATCGAGGAGACATGGCGGCACATGGCAGGTCCCCGCGCCCCCATCCAGCACGGCGAGCATCGACGACTCCATCTTGGCGGAGATGCCTCCGCCAAAACCTCAAAGGCTCTATTTCACCTCGCCCCTTTCGGCCGCTTCACCGGAGCGCTTCAACTCCTCCAGCACAGGCATGGAGACAATATTGTATCCAGAGTCCACATAGTGGATCTCGCCCGTCACGCCGGAGGAAAGGCTGGAAAGCAGATAGAGCGCCGAGCCGCCGATCTCATCAAGGGTGACGGTACGACGCAAGGGCGAGTTACGCTGCTGGTAGCTGTACATATGGCGGGCATCCGAGATTCCCGCTCCGGCAAGGGTGCGCATCGGCCCGGCCGATATGGCGTTCACCCGGATTCCTTGCGGACCGTAGTCATTCGCCAGATAGCGAACGCTTGCTTCCAGGCCGGCCTTGGCAACTCCCATCACGTTATAATTGGGCATCACGCGGGTCGAACCCGCATAGGTGAGCGTGAGAAGGCTGCCGCCCTTCTCCATCATCGCGGCCGCGTAACGCGCTACTTCCGTAAAGGAGTAGCAGGAGATAATCATGGTGCGAATAAAATTGTCGCGCGTGGTGTTCGCGTAAAGGCCCTTAAGTTCGTTCTTGTCCGAAAAACCGATGGCATGGACAAGGAAGTCGAGTGCTCCCCACTCGTCGGCGAGCACCTCGAATACCTTGGCGATGGAGGCGCTGTCCTCCACGTCGCAAGGCAAGAGCAGCTTCGATCCGACTTGTTCGGAAAGAGGCTTCACGCGGCGGCCAAAAGCTTCGCCCTGATAGGTGAAGGCGAGTTCCGCTCCGTGCGCGGAAAGTGTCTTTGCAATTCCCCATGCGATCGAATGATCATTAGCGACGCCCATGATGAGGCCGCGCTTGCCCTGCATCAACAATTCCATAAACCTTTCCTCAACCCGCATAACGCTGGAAGACCAACGTCGCATTCGTGCCGCCGAAGCCGAACGAATTCGACAGGATGGTGTCGATCTTGGCATCGTCGATGCGCTCACGCACGATCGGCACGCCCTCGAACTCCGGGTCGAGTTCTTCGATATGGGCGCTTTCGCCGATGAAGCCGGCTTGCATCATCAGAAGGCCGTAAATGGACTCCTGCACGCCAGCCGCCCCCAGCGAATGGCCGGTCAGCGACTTTGTGGAAGCGATATTCGGCATATCGTCGCCAAACACCTCGCGGATGGCTGCCACTTCGCGGGAATCGCCCACCTCCGTCGCGGTGCCATGCGTGTTGATGTAGTCCACCTTCCCATCAACGGTGGAAAGCGCCTGGCGCATGCAGCGCACGGCGCCCTCGCCGGAAGGCGCAACCATGTCAAAGCCGTCGGAGGTGGCGCCATAGCCCACCACCTCGCCATAGATCTTTGCACCCCGCGCCTTGGCGTGCTCCAGTTCTTCCAGCACCAAGACGCCGGCTCCGCCCGCAATCACGAACCCGTCGCGTCTCACGTCATAGGCGCGGGAGGCTGTGGCGGGCGTGTCGTTGAACTTGGACGACATAGCTCCCATGGCGTCGAAGAGGTTTGACATGGTCCAGTCGAGATCCTCGTGGCCGCCGGCGAAGATGACGTCCTGCTTGCCCCACTGGATGAGCTCGAAGGCATTGCCGATACAGTGGGCGGAGGTGGAGCAGGCCGAAGTGATCGTATAATTCACCCCATGGATCTTGAACCAGGTGGCCAGCGTTGCCGAAGCGGTCGATGACATCGCCTTTGGAACGGCGAAGGGGCCGATGCGCCTCGGGCTGCCCTTTTCACGCGTTATGTCCGCAGCTTCCACTATGGTGCGCGTGGAGGGGCCCCCGGAACCCATAATTATGCCGGTGCGTTCGTTGCTGATGTCTTTCTCATCAAGGCCCGAATCGGCAATCGCCTGCTCCATGGCGACGTGATTCCAGGCGCCCCCCTTGGAAAGAAAGCGCATGGCGCGCCGGTCCACGAGCTCTGTAGGGTCGAGCGTCGGCGCGCCCCAGACATGGCAGCGGAAGCCGTGATCGGCGAAATCCTGAGAAAAAGTGATACCTGACTTCGCACCGCGCAGCGATGCCGTGACTTCATCGGCGTTGTTGCCGATGGATGATACAATGCCGACACCGGTGACTACAACGCGTCTCATGTGGCTCTCCCTAGACTTCAGCGCGGCGGATCGCCCGCATACTTTCGAACACTAAGGTCATTTCAGAATTTCATGGAACTTTGAAATGATCTTAGTTCCTGATTCTGGGGAACTCCCTGCGGAAAAACGTATCCGCTTCCTCGAATTCCTCTAGGCGGCAGTATCCTGCTTGAACAAGCCGACACGCAGATCCGCCGCCCTGTAAATGGTCTCCCCATCAGCCTTAAGCCAGCCGTCGCCGGTGCCGAGCACCAGTCGGCCTCGCATCACCCGTTTGAAGTCCACCCCGTATTCAACCTTCTTGTTCTTCGGCGTGACCATGCCGCTGAACTTCACCTCGCCGGTGGAGATCGCGCGGCCCCTTCCGGGCTCGCCGAGCCAGCCGAGGAAGAAACCGGTCATCTGCCACATGGCATCCAGCCCAAGGCATCCTGGCATCACGGGATCGCCGATGAAATGGCAGGGGAAGAACCACAAGTCCGGCTTTATGTCGAGCTCAGCGCGGATAAAGCCTTTTCCAAATTCGCCCCCTTCCGCGCTGACCTCGGTAATCCTGTCGAACATCAGCATAGGTGGAGCAGGAAGCTGGGCGTTTCCCGGCCCGAACAATTCGCCGCGGGCGCAGGCCAGAAGGTCTTCGTAATCGTAGCTGGTTTTTGTTTGCGCCATGAATCCCATTCTCGTTCACGCCCGTGCACCGGGCTGGTTTTGCCATTCCCTGTCCCAAAGCCTGCACGTGCTGCCGGCCCGGGTGCTGAATCCGGAACTCTCTATCACAGCTTCTTTCAGGTAGGAAACCGCTTCGAGCCGAATCTAGCCTTTGGTCGCGCCCGCCAGACCTGCTATTGATTGGCATGACACCCCGGAATATATGTGAATACAAGATCAGGCGCTCCTTAAGCGCCATTTTGAACAGAATTGGGCCAAAAGCAGGAAAGCTTTCTTGACAGCTGCCGCCGCCGAAATATCAGTCTCTGCGCTGGAGAAGCGCGTGCGCGCTTCAGGGTTGCGCCCGACCCGGCAGCGCATCGCGCTGGCCGAATTGCTCTTTTCCAATGGCGACCGTCACGTCTCGGCAGAAGAACTGCACGAAGAAGCACTGAAGGCGGGCGTCCGTGTTTCACTGGCCACCATCTACAACACCCTGCATCAATTCACCGCGGCGGGAATGCTGCGCATCCTGCCGATAGAAGGGTCGAAGACGTATTTCGACACCAACACGTCGGACCATCACCATTACTTCCTGGAGGGTGAAAACCGCCTCGTCGACATTCCTGACGGTTCAGTTGACGTAGCCCGCCTTCCGTCACCGCCTGAAGACATGGAAATTTCCCATGTCGACATTCTCATCCGCCTCCGTCCCAAAGGCGAGAGGCGGAAACATTCTCTTTCAGCCCGCAAAGCGTGAAGCTGCCGGCGCGTCACCCGGCTACGCTTTCGCCAAGCGCGCAAGGAGCGCGGTGCGGGTTTCCTCGTCCACGAAGGCGGCTTCCACCGCCGTGCGCGTGACTGCGTCCAGCGCTGCGTCATCAAATCCGAGATACTGGGCGGCGACTTCATACTCACGGGCCAGACTGGTCCTAAAATGCGGGGGGTCGTCGGAGTTGAGCGTCACAAGACACCCCGCCGCCCGCAATTGCGGCAGCGGATGACTGGCGAAATTCGGGAAGAGCTTCAGCGCCACGTTCGAGACGGGACAGACTTCCAGCACTACTTTTTCTTCCGCGATCCGGCGTAGGAGGTCGGGCTTCGTTGCTGCCTGCACCCCATGGCCGATGCGGGAAGGATTAATGTGGTTCAAGGCGTCTTCCACACTGTCCGCTCCGCCGAATTCGCCGGCATGGACCGTGATTCCGAGGCCCGCTTCGCGGGCAATCTGGAAGGCGCGTGCAAAATCGCGGGGGCGGCCGACGCGCTCATCTCCGGCCATCCCAAAACCCGTCACCAAGGGGTGGCCGCAGCCGGCGGCAAAACGCGCCGCCTGCTCGACGGCCTCCACTCCGTAGTGGCGGACGCCGGTAACGATCATCCGCGCTTCGATCCCGGTCGATGAGCGGGCGCGCCTGATCCCCTCGGTAAGTCCCTCCGTATAGGCTTCCGGCGAAAGCCCTGCCCGCATGGCATGGTCCGGAGATGTGAAGAATTCCGCGTAAATAGCGCCCCCTTGCGCAAGACCCGTCAGGTGCGTTTCCGCAAGGAGTGCATAATCCTCCGGTGTGCGGAAAAGGCTTGCGGCCCGATCATAGGCTAGAAGAAAGGTTGTGAAATCCTGCCAATAGTAGGACCGGTCCCGAATTAAGGAGGAAACATCCACTCCATATCTCTGCGCCTGCGCCTCAACGAGCGCTGGGGATGCCGCTCCCTCTATGTGACAGTGCAATTCCGCCTTGAGAACCATTCGTGCCGCCTTGAGTACTCCGCAGGGCGCAAGCGCGCCTGCCGTTCAGAGCGTATCACAAACGTCGCTGCGAGCAGCCGCCCTGCGCAGCAGCTCAAGAAAGCGATCTCCGGCGATTTCCAGCGGGCCAGAATTGTCGATCTCCAAAGCCCCGGCAACGGCAAGCTCGTTGGTACTGCCACGGGCTAGGCGGGCCAGCACTGCCCGCCTTGTCTCACGCCCGCGGCTGGCGAGGCGCGCCGCCAGGACTTCCCTCGGCGCGCTGATGATTACCGGGATGACATTTGCATAACGCTTGCCGATCTCCTCGATCACGGCACGTGAAACATTCGCTACCACCACGCGATTCTGCCGCATCTCTTCGTCCAGCACGGCAGGAAGACCGTAGCAGAGGCCGTTTGCGCGCCAGGCAAGCGCGAAGCTTCCTGCCGCCTCAAGGCGTTCAAACTTCGCCTTCGATACGGTATCGTGTTCTTCGTCCCCGGGATCGGAAGGCCGGGTGATCACACGTCTTGCAAAGACGATATCGCGTTCAAGCCTGCCCAGTCTGCTGCGGGCATAGGCGAGGACGGAATCCTTGCCGCTGCCGGAAGGGCCTGCGACGGCGACAAAGACGCCCTGTCTCAAGGGGAATGTCCCCTCGTGGCGCGACTTTTCGAACAAAGCCCGAATCATCAGGCAATGCGGCGCCCCTCGCGCCAGACCGTACGCACGACCGGGATGCCGTCATCAAGCCGCACGCGCACCAGATCGGCGCGCCGCCCGATCTCAATTGCGCCCCGGTCCTTAAAACCGACGGCCTCCGCAGGGTTCTTCGAGACCATGGCAACCGCTTCCGGAAGGCTGATGCTATCCACTACCTCGCCCAGGAAGAAGGCGGCCTGGACAAGGCTAAAGGGAATGTAATCGGAGGAAAGGATATCGAGGTGACCTCTTTCGGCAAGTTCCCGCGCGGAGACATTGCCGGAATGCGAAGCACCACGCACCACATTAGGTGCACCCATCAGGACCGCCATCCCAGCCTCCTTGGAGGCGCTGGCCGCAGCTGCTGTGGTAGGGAATTCTGCCACAAGCACACCATCGGCGGCCGCCTCCTCCACATGGGCGATCGTGGCGTCGTCGTGGCTCGCCAAAATAATGCCATTTGCGCGACAAACCTCCGAAATGGAACGCCTGTTGGCTGGCGAATTTTCCTCTGACTCTGCGATCCGGCGCTCGCAGAAGCGCCGGAACTCCTCATCCGACATGTTCATGTACACTTTGTAGTACGCGGCATAGGTTTCGAGGTCAGTGAATTGCCGCTGGCCCGGAGCATGATCCATCAACGAAACGAGCTTCAGGTGGGGGTCGTTCTCGAAAAGGGCAAAACCTTCAAGGCAATCCGGGGCCGATACTTCGCAGCGAAGATGAATGAAGTGTTCGGCGCGCAAGCGGTCCTTTGCCGCGCTCTCTTCAATCGCGTCTGCAAGCCGTCGCATTTCGCTTACGTCCACATCCGCATCTTCATCCAGGCCGACACGCAGCGCGTCGAGAACAGTGGTAATTCCCGATGCGGCCACCTGCGCATCATGCGCAAGGACGGAAGCCACCGGATTCCACCGTACCCTCGGCCGGGGAGAATAGTGCCGCTCCAGGTGATCGGTATGGAGTTCGACCAGACCGGGAATGAGGAAATCGCCTTCCATATCGGCACCCCCCTCCATCTGGCTCGGACCCACATCCGCGATATGCCCATCCCGAATGAGAACACTGCCGTCGATCACTTCATCCGGCAGCACGACGCGGGCATTCTTCAGTACAAGTTCACCTGGCATATTATGCAATCTTTCTTGCCCTCTCTCCGCCAATTGCGTGGAGGGATCTAACGTGGAACGGTGCCCCCGGCTCCGGTTCGACGAAAAGAGCAAGCGAGGCGATCTTGAGGGGCGCAAAAAGAAGGGGCCCGAAAAAAGATGAGATCGCCGCTTCCATCCGTTCTGCTTCCTGTTCGGGAACCGGCCCGCTTAAAGTCATGTGGAAGCGGAACTCATCGAGCACGTAAGGGTAGCCCCATTTATGGAGGTTCTTGAGTTGCGCTGGCGTCAGCCGTTCAGGGTTGCGGCGCTCGACTTCTTCCGGTGTCAGCGGCGCACGGAATGACTCGAACTGGGTGACGGCATCCGCAGCAAGCTCATCGAGCCGTTGCGAGCGCGCGGCGGGCACGATAGCGAAGAAACGACCAAGCCGCGCAAGCGCGATGCCGTCCAATGTGAACGCTTCCCGCTCCGCCGCGAAGCGGGAAAGTGCGGAAACAAGCTCGCTCTCGCTTCTGCCAGCGGCAAGGCGAAAAGGCGCTTTCAGCGTGGCATGAAAGCCATAGCGGCGGGCAGCCGCCGTATGGAAGGCAATTTCGGCGGCTGTAAAGGAACCCACGGCGACGGGTGGATGCATCGCGCCCGTAAAAGCGCTGCGCCCGAGCCAACGTTCGGCATGCTGCGTCAGCGCATCTTCTTTTTCTGGCGTGAAATAGATCGCATACCGCACTGATTCATTCCTCGCAGATCGCGACGCATAGACGATTTGCGTGACAGATTGTCGAAGTCTGCCGAAGAGTACCTTTGGGGCCGCCAGTGGCCATATTCGCCTACGGGCGTTCCATGATCAATGGAATTCAGCCATTTTGGAGGCATGCCGTCGCCCCCCAGCGTAGCATTGATATATGCTTCCCGACCTAGGACCACAAGGAGGATGAGCCAGTGGCTGGCCATCGGCTAGATCAGCGCCCGGGAAACAGGGGTACCGATTCTCGTCTGGAAATTTCGAAAAAACAAAAGCCTGACCTAACGAGCTGCGTGCCACCCGTTAACTCAGGATGCCCGGCAGATTGAGCTTATGTTGCCGGGCACATTCCAGCGCCTCTTCGTAGCCGGCATCCGAATGCCGCATGACGCCGGTTGCGGGATCGTTCCACAACACCCGTTCGAGGCGGCGCGCGGATGCTTCCGTTCCATCGGCACAGATCACCATCCCCGCGTGTTGGGAAAAACCCATGCCGACGCCGCCGCCGTGATGGAGCGACACCCAGGTTGCGCCCGAAGCGCAGTTAAGGAGTGCGTTAAGAAGCGGCCAGTCGGACACCGCATCCGAGCCATCCTTCATGGCTTCCGTCTCGCGGTTAGGCGAGGCGACAGAGCCGGAATCGAGATGATCCCGGCCGATCACCACGGGCGCCTTCAGCTCTCCCTTCGTTACCATCTCGTTGAAGGCGAGGCCAAGCCGGTGACGGTCGCCCAGGCCCACCCAGCAGATTCGCGCCGGCAGACCCTGAAAGGCTATGCGCTCTCGCGCCATATCGAGCCAATGGTGAAGGTGCTCATTGTCCGGAAGAAGCTCCTTAACCTTTTCGTCCGTGCGGTAGATGTCCTCCGGATCGCCGGAAAGGGCCGCCCAGCGGAACGGTCCGATGCCGCGGCAAAAGAGAGGGCGGATGTATGCCGGCACAAAGCCAGGGAAGGCGAATGCGTCTTCGCAGCCTTCTTCCTTCGCCACCTGGCGGATATTGTTGCCATAATCCACCGTCGGGATGCCCCTGTTCCAAAAGGCAAGCATGGCTTCCACATGCTCGCGGATCGAGGCGCGGGCTGCCTTCTCCACTGCCTTCGGATCGCTCTCGCGCTTTTCTTTCCACTTGGCGAGCGACCATCCCTTGGGAAGATAGCCGTTGATCGGGTCGTGCGCGGAAGTCTGGTCCGTGACGATGTCTGGCCGAGCGCCACGCCGCACCAGTTCCGGCAAGATCTCGGAGGCATTGCCTGAAAGCCCGACCGACTTCGCCGCGCCCGCTTTCGTCCAGCGCTCGATCATGGCCAATGCCTCGTCAAGGCTTGCCGTCTTCTCATCGAGATATCGGGTGCGCAGGCGAAAATCGATGCGGCTTTCATCGCATTCGATGGCAAGGCAGCAGGCCCCGGCCATCACCGCAGCCAGTGGCTGCGCCCCGCCCATACCGCCAAGACCGGCGGTCAGGATCCAGCGGCCCTTGAGGTTGCCGCCATAGTGCTGGCGGCCTGCCTCGGCAAAGGTCTCGTAGGTGCCCTGAACGATGCCCTGTGTACCGATATAGATCCATGAGCCTGCCGTCATCTGGCCGTACATCATCAGGCCAGCCCGATCGAGCTTGTTGAAATGGTCCCACGTAGCCCAGTAGGGCACGAGGTTGGAATTGGCGATGAGCACGCGCGGGGAGTCCCGGTGCGTGCGGAACACGCCCACCGGCTTGCCGGATTGGACAAGCAGCGTCTCATCCTCCTCAAGCGTCTTGAGCGTTGCGATAATGCGGTCAAAATCGTCCCAGGTGCGCGCCGCCCGCCCAATGCCGCCATAGACCACCAGTTCGTTCGGATTTTCCGCCACGCCAGGGTCGAGATTGTTCATGAGCATGCGAAGCGGCGCTTCGGTGAGCCAGCTCTTGGTATTGAGTTCAGTGCCCCGGGGGGCTCGCACCTCACGGATATTGTGGCGCGGATTGGTCATCAAGAGTCCTCTTTCATGGAAAGGGCGATTTCCTCCAGCCGCTCGAGCACGGTTTTGAGATGGATGCGCAGGCGCCCGGCCTTCTCCTCGTCATAGGCGAATGGGTCGCTCTCTCTTTCGAGGTGCGTGTGCTGGGCAAGCTCCATCTGGATGGCGTGCACGCCATCCTGCGGACTGCCATAGTGGCGGGTGGTCCAGCCGCCGCGGAAACGGCCGTTGACGACGTGGGTGTATCCTTCTGCGGCGGCGCAGATTTCCGCCACTGCGCGCTCGAAGGCGTCGGCGCAGGTGTGGCCACCGTCCGTGCCGATGTTGAAATCGGGCAGCGTTCCTTCGAACAGGAAGGGGCAGCGCGAGCGGATGGAATGGCAGTCATAGAGCACGGCGATACCGTGTAGCGCCCTCACGCGCTCAATCTGCGCTTCCACGGCCGCGTGATAGGGCCGGTGGAAGGCGGTGAGCCGCCGCGCGATCTCCGCATCGTCGGGTTCTTCCTGCCAGATCGGCTGGTTGTCGAAATCACTAAGCGGGACGAGGCCCGTCGTGTTCTGCCCTGGATAAAGGCTTTTGCCGGTGGGGTCGCGGTTGGCATCGATGCAATAACGGTGGAAGACAGCGCGCACGGTCGTCACGTTCGGCAGAAGATCCCGATAGAGCCGGTCAACGTGCCAGTCCGTATCGCGCAGCTTTCGCCCTTCATCGTTCAGCCGTACCCAAATGTCTTCCGGCACCAAGGTTCCCGCATGCGGGAAGCCGAGGATGACAGGCGAAGAGCCTTCGACGACTTCCACAGGCTTCATTGTTCGCTCTTCAGTTCCGGCAAGATGTTTGGGGAGACGCTGGCATTGAGACGTCCGGAACGCACCAACTCGATAGCCGCTTCGAGATCGGATGCCATGAAGCGGTCATCGCCAAGCGCCGGCACTGCAACGCGGATAGCCGCATGCGCCTTCTGCAGCTCGGCGCTGGTCTTCAGCGGCGCGCGCAGATCGATGCCTTGCGCGGCGGTGACCGCCTCGATACCGATGATGCCAAAGAGATTGTCGGTCATTGCAAGCAGCCGGCGCGCCCCATGACAGGCCATGGACACATGGTCTTCCTGATTGGCGGAGGTCGGTGTGGAATCGACCGAGGCGGGGTGCGCCATCTGCCTATTTTCCGACATCAGCGCAGCGGAGGTCACCTCGGCGATCATCAGCCCGGAGTTTAGGCCAGGGCGAGGCGTCAGGAAGGGCGGCAGGTCAAAGGAAAGAGCAGGGTCAACGAGCAGTGCAATGCGGCGCTGAGCAATAGAGCCGATCTCGCAGATCGCCAATGCGATCTGGTCCGCCGCAAGCGCGACCGGCTCGGCATGGAAATTGCCGCCCGAGACCACCGAACCATCCGATAGCACAAGCGGATTGTCGGTGACCGCATTGGCCTCGATTTCCAGGGTGCGCGCAGCCTGTCGCAAAAGGTCAAGGCAGGCTCCATCCACCTGCGGCTGGCAGCGGATGCAATAAGGGTCCTGCACCCGCTCGTCGCCCTCGCGGTGGCTTTCGCGGATCTCCGATCCCTCCAGCAGCTTCCAGAGGGCAGCCGCCGTGTCGATCTGTCCCTGATGTCCACGCAGGGCGTGTATTTCCGGATGGAAGGGCGCGGATGAGCCCATGGCCGCGTCGGTGGAGATCGCGCCGGTGATCAAAGCCGCGCGGGCCGCACGGTGGGCGCGGAAGAGCCCCGCAAGCGCCAGCGCAGTGGAGACTTGCGTGCCATTGATGAGCGCCAGACCCTCCTTGGCCTGAAGCGTGACGGGATCAAGCCCGGCCTTTTCCAGGGCGTTGCGGCCGGCAAGCCTTTCGCCCTTATACCAGGCCTCGCCCTCGCCTATCATCACCGCCGTCATGTGTGCGAGCGGGGCAAGGTCGCCCGAGGCGCCAACCGAACCCTTTTCCGGAATGACAGGGATGACGCGGCGTAAAAGCATCTCTTCCAGCAGGCGGATGATCTCCAGCCGCACGCCAGATGCGCCTCTCCCCAGCGACATCAGCTTCAGTACCATGATGAGGCGCACGATTGCCGGGCTCATGGGCGCGCCCACGCCGCAGCAGTGGGAGAGGATGAGGTTGCGCTGCAAGGTGGTAACCTCAGAGGCAGCTATGCGCACGCTGGCGAGCTTGCCGAACCCCGTATTGACGCCGTAGACGGCCGCTTCCCCGCCTGCGATCTCGGCGATGCGTCTTGCGGAAACCTTGATCGCCTCATGGCAGGAAGGATCGAGCCGCACCGGCATCTGCTCGCGCCAGATGCGCTCCAGCGTCTGAATGGTGACTTTGCCTGGCGTGATGACCAGTGTCATGCAACGTCTCCAACGATAAGGCGGTCGAGCGGATTGAAGCCGATGCGATAGGCAAGCTCCGCGGGATGCTCGACGTTCCAGACAGCTATTTCCGCTCGCTTGCCGGGCTCCACCGTGCCGAGTGCCTCGGCAAGGCCAAGTGCCCGCGCGGCCTGCCGCGTCGCGCCGGCAAGCGCTTCCTCCGGCGTCAGGCGGAAGAGCGTGCAGGCCATGTTGAGCGCCAGAAGCAAAGAAGTAAGCGGCGAGGTTCCGGGATTGCAGTCGGTTGCCACAGCAATCGGCACTCCCGCCCGCCGCAGGCTTGCGACAGGCGGAACGCTCGTCTCGCGCAGCGTGTAGAAGGCACCCGGAAGTAGTACGGCTACAGTGCCGGCCTTGGCCATGGCCGCCACGCCTTCCTCTTCCAGATATTCCAGATGATCCGCAGAAAGCGCCCCAAACCGCGCGGCAAGCTTCGCCCCGCCCGAATCGGAAAGCTGCTCCGCATGAAGCTTGACGGGCAGGCCAAGGGCCCGTGCCTTCTCGAACACCCTGGCCATCTGCTCCGGCGAGAAGGCGATGCCCTCGCAGAAACCGTCCACGGCGTCTGCAAGCCCTTCGGCGTGTGCAGCCTCCATCCCCGGCAGCACGACTTCATGGATGTAAGCATCGCGTCTGCCCTTATATTCGACCGGCACCGCATGGGCGGCAAGGTAGCTGGTCCTCACCCGAACGCCCCGCAAGGCTGCAAGCCGGCGCGCAGCGCGCAGCATCTTCAATTCGTCTTCGATGGAAAGCCCATAACCCGACTTTATCTCCACCGTCGCGACGCCTTCTGCCATAAGCTTGTTAAGGCGCGGCAGCGCCGCCGCAACAAGCTCATCCTCGCTCAAGGCGCGGGTGGCAGCCACCGTCGAGACAATGCCGCCGCCCGCCTGCGCGATTTCCTCATAGCTCGCGCCCTTGAGGCGCATCTCGAACTCGCTTGCCCGTTCGCCGCCGAAGACAAGATGGGTGTGGCAGTCGATCAGCGCAGGCGTTACAAGCCGCCCTTCGAGCCGCACCTGCTCCGCCCTTGCCCATTCAGCCGGCAAGCCGGCACGCGCACCTGCCCAAGCGATGTGCCCGCCTTCCACGGCGATCGCTGCATCCTCAATCAATCCATAAGGCTGAGCGCCGGGAACCATGGTGGCCAGCCGGGCTTCCGTAATCAGGAGTCGCTTCATCGCTGCTCTTGCCTGCCCTATGTCTAGACGTTAAAATATATGTCTATACAAATCATTTTTAAGCCAGGATCGGCGCCCCATGCAAGAGATTTTCGCGCACACTGCCCTCACCCCTGCCGGCTGGCGAAACAATGTCCGCCTGACAATCGACGATGAAGGGCGCATTGCCTCCATCTCGTCCGATGCACGTTCCGGCGGTGCCCTTGAGGTTCCGGTCCTCCTTCCTGCGATCTTGAACCTTCACAGCCATACCTTCCAGCGCGGCTTTGCGGGCCTTGCCGAGCGCCGCAGCATGGAAGGCCATGACAGTTTCTGGACGTGGCGCGAGGTGATGTACCGATTCCTCGACCAGCTTCACCCGGAAGATGTCCAGACCATTGCAGCCTTCGCTTTTATGGAAATGCAGGAAGCGGGCTTTTGTGCCGTGGCAGAGTTTCATTATCTGCATCACCAGCGAGGCGGCGAGGCTTATGCTGATATTGCCGAGCTTTCCTCACGCATTGTCGAGGCGGCACACGAGACAGGTATCGGCCTTACGCTGCTGCCGGTCTTTTACCACTATGGCGGCGCTGACCGCCGCCCGCTCAAGGGCGGGCAATTGCGCTTCGGTAATGCTATGGATGATTTTGCAAGGCTGATAGAAGGTGCTGAGAGGCACCTTTCCCGGCTTTCCCCGGATGCACGACTTGGCCTTTCTGCCCATTCCCTGCGTGCTGCAACCATCGAGCAGGTTGGCGCGGTCGCATCCTTGCGGCCGGATGCACCCATCCATATGCACATTGCCGAACAGGTGCCGGAGGTGGAGGAAGTGCTTCAGGTCTTCGGCAAGCGCCCTGTCGAATATCTGCTGCGTGAAATCGACGTGGACGAGCGCTGGTGCCTCATCCATTCCACCCACATGAATGCCCTTGAGACGGAGGCGCTTGCCCGTTCCGGCGCCGTGGCAGGGCTCTGCCCCGTAACGGAAGCCAATTTGGGCGACGGCATTTTCAATGCGCTCTCATTCCGCCAGGCGCAGGGCATATTCGGCATCGGTACCGATTCCAACATTCGCATTTCCGTGGCCGAGGAATTGCGCCAGCTTGAATATTCGCAGCGGCTGAAGCAACACGCCCGTGCTCTCATGGCCGAGCCAGGGCAGTCCTGCGGGCGATCCCTCTACGAGGCGGCGTTGGCGGGCGGAACGCGGGCGCTCGGACGCGATAGCGGTTCTCTGGAAGTGGGGAGATGGGCGGACATGGTGGCAATTGATCCTGGTGGGCTCACCGCGGTCGTGGGGAAGGATGCCATTCTGGAAAGCTGGATCTTCTGCGGAGGCAATGACGCCGTGACCGACCTGTGGTCCGCGGGCCGGCACATGGTGCGCGGAGGGCGGCACGTCGCACGTGAGGCGATCACACATCGCTACCTGGCAACGGTCCGCCGCCTGGTGCAAGCGCTATGAGCGAGCGCGCCTCCTTCCGGGTCATACGCGACGAGATTGCGCGGCGAATCTCCGGGCGGCTCTGGCTTCCCGGCGCGCTTATTCCCAACGAGGAGCTTTTAGCGCGTGAATTCGGCGCAGCCCGTGCAACCGTCAACCGCGCCCTGCAGGAACTTGCGCGTGCCGGGCTGATCGAGCGCCGGCGCAGGGCAGGAACCCGCGTCGCGCTTCATCCGGTGCGCGAGGCACGTTTCGTCATTCCCGTCGTGCGGCAGGAAATCGAGGCGAAGGGGGCGGCTTATCAATACCGACTGCTTTCGCGCATCGAGAAAGCCGCTCCCGAGCTGGTACGCGCGAGACTAGGGCTTGCTGAAGAGACGCCCTGTCTTCATGTGCGCTGTCTGCACCTTGCAGACCGCACCCCCTATCAATTTGAGGAACGGTGGATCAATCTCGAAGCCGTTCCGAAGGCCCGGGAGGCAGATTTCAACGCCACGAGCCCCAATGAATGGCTGGTGGAGAACGCGCCTTTTACGGAGGCGGAATTCACCTTTTGCGCCGCTGCGGCGGGACCGGAAGAAGCGGCCTTGCTTCAACTCAATGAAGCCGCACCCGTCTTTGTCGGTGAGCGGATTACCTGGCTTGGCGAGCGGCCCATAACCCTGGTGCGGATGATGCATCCGCCGTCCCACCGGATGGTGACGCGACTTTGAAATAGGGACAGGCATCTCGACAACATTCCGCTGAAAAGCTAGTCGGGAGCATCACCGCCGCAGAGGAAGCCATGTCCGCCCGTCCGATACTCATTGCCCCATCCATCCTGTCTGCCGATTTCTCACGTCTTGGCGAAGAAGTGGAGGCCGTGGCCGCCGCTGGCGCGGACTGGATCCATCTTGACATCATGGACGGCCATTTTGTGCCCAACATCACCTTTGGGCCACCTGTAGTGAAGACGATCCGCGATCGCACCGACAAGATTTTTGACTGCCATCTGATGATTGCTCCGGCCGATCCTTATCTTGCGGCTTTCGCCGAGGCAGGCTGCGACATCATCACGGTCCACGCAGAGGCCGGACCCCATCTGCATCGTTCGTTGCAGACAATCCGCAAGCTCGGCCGAAAGGCAGGCGTGTCGCTCAATCCTGCGACCCCGGTGAGCGCGATCGAGCACGTGCTTGACGAGGTGGATCTCATCCTCGTCATGACTGTCAATCCCGGCTTTGGCGGCCAGGCGTTCATACCCGCAATGCTGGACAAGATCCGTCGCGTAAAGGCGCTTGTGGGCCATAGGCCCATAGACATCGAGGTGGACGGTGGCATTGCCCCCGAGACGGCCGGCGCGGTGGTCAAGGCCGGCGCTAATGTGCTCGTGGCGGGCTCCGCTGTCTTCAAGGGCAGCGGAGGGGCAGCCTATCAGGAAACCATTAGCGGGTTGAGAAAGGCTGCGGGAAGCTAGTGGAGTTGCTGGAAGAATGGCTTATCCCAGCAGGAGAAGCGTCACCATGCCAACCGTGCCGACGAAAATCCGCCACCAGCCGAACAGGCTGTAACCGCGCCGCGAAACATAGGCGAGAAGGCGGCGGACAACAAAAAGCGCAGCGACGAAGGCGGCGATGAAGCCTGCGCCAATGATCTTCACATCAGCCGTGGTCAGCAAATTGTAGTTCTTGTAAAGGTCGTAAGCGAAGGCCCCCGCCATGGTCGGCATGGCGAGAAAGAAGGAAAACTCCGCCGCTGCACGTTTGTCGGCACCCAGCAACAGCCCGCCGACAATTGTCGCGCCAGAGCGTGAAGTGCCGGGAACCATCGAAAGGCACTGAAAAAGGCCGATCTTGAAATAGACGGGAAGGGGAAACTGCGTGATGTCGTCATAACGGGGCTCCTTCGCCCAACGGTCGACCCACAGCAGCACGATACCACCAAGCACGAGCATGATGCAGATCAGCAGAGGCGTCTCAAAGAGCACTGCCTTTATGATATTATAGGCAGCAGCACCAATGACCATCGCAGGAAAAAAGGCGATCAGAATGCCGATCACGAAGCGCTGCGTTGCGCGGTCATGCGGCAGGTCGATCACCATCTGCCGCAGCCTGGCGGCATAGACGGTCAAAATGGCGGCGATGGCGCCAAGCTGGATGAGGACTTCAAAAGCCTTTCCGGTAGATTGAAAGCCTAGAAAGTGTCCAGCCAGAAGAATATGTCCCGTGGAAGATACGGGAATGAATTCGGTAAGTCCCTCAAGAATGCCCAGCAGGATCGCTTCCACAATGGTCTGGTCTGGCACGCCTTCTCCTATGGTTTCGTGGGAATCGGTCACTTGCGGTGGGTTGCTTGTCAGGTCCCGCATCTACACCTATAGCTCGGGCGCATGGCAGTGGAATCAGGCTGCGAGGATTACCGCCGCAAGCACGAATTGACCAGAGCGCCATGGGGCTGTCCGCATCGAAAAGGGCAACAATGCTGACGCTGTTTCATCATCCGCTATATGCTTCCTGCCGTTTCGTACGCCTGATTTTTGGCGAGTATGGCGAAGAATTGGCCCTTATCGAGGAACGGCCCTGGGCAAGGAGAAAGGAGTTTCTGGCACTCAATCCGGCCGGTTCCATTCCCGTCCTGCTTGCCGAAGGCGACCATGCCATAGTGGGCGCCACGGCTATTGCGGAATATGTCGACGAAACGCGAGGCGCGTTCCAGCGTAAACGGCGGCTGATGGCAGAGGACTCACTCGCCCGGGCGGAAATCCGCAGGCTGGTCGACTGGTATCTGATCAAGGTCGAAGACGAGGTGACAAAGCATCTGGTGCGGGAGCGCGCGCTCAAGCCTCTCATGGACGCCGAGGGCGGACGCGCACCCGATTCGGCAGCGATACGCGCCGCTCGCGCCAATGTGCGCCAGCACATGAAGTACACCAACTGGCTGGCGGCTACGCGTGATTGGCTTGCCGGACCGCAGCTTTCCTATGCGGACGCGGCGGCCGCTGCCGTCCTGTCCGTTCTCGATTATCTGGGAGAGATCGATTGGCGCGAGTATGAGGCTGCGCGCGACTGGTACAGCCGCATGAAATCGCGCCCCTCTTTCCGACCTTTGTTGAGCGACCGTGTGCGCGGCCTCTCACCCGCCTCCCACTATGCCGATCTGGATTTCTGATGACTGCTGTGCGGTCACGGCCGGAACGCCTTCGCGCGCTGATCGAGATGGAGGCGTGCGCGGCGGGCTTCGATGTGGTGACGATAGCTTCGCCCGAAGCAGCGCCCATGGCCCCGGGGCGCCTTGCGCATTTCCTGAAGGAAGGCCGCCACGGAACCATGGCCTGGATGGAAGAGACGGCAATGCGCCGCGCCCATCCGCGCGCTCTCTGGCCGGATGTACGTTCCATCATCATGCTGGGCATGAATTACGGGCCTGGCCATGATCCGCTCGCCGTGCTTGCGCGCCGGGATCGCGGTGCCATCTCGGTCTATGCACAGAACCGCGACTATCACGATGTCATCAAGGGGCGGCTGAAGCAGATCGCCGGGAAGGTTGCGGCCAGGACAGGCGCGCAGGTGAAGGTTTTCGTCGATACCGCGCCGGTGATGGAAAAGCCGCTGGCGGCAGGTTCCGGTCTCGGCTGGCAGGGCAAGCACACAAACCTTGTGAGCAGGGAGTTTGGTTCGTGGCTTTTTCTTGGTTCCATTTTCACCACCGCGGAGCTTGCGGCAGATCGGCCGGAGAAAGATCATTGCGGCTCCTGCCGCGCCTGTCTGGACATCTGCCCGACCGAAGCCTTTCCGGCGCCGTACCAGCTCGATGCCCGCCGCTGCATTTCCTATCTTACCATCGAGCACAAAGGGCCCATTCCCCAGGAGTTCCGGGAAAGAATGGGCAACCGCATCTATGGCTGCGACGATTGTCTTGCCGTCTGCCCGTGGAACAAGTTTGCGCGCGAAGCCTCTGAGGCGAAGCTGAAGGCGCGCGAGGAGCTGAAGGCTCCACCGCTATCTGAACTTTTGGAGCTGGACGATGCAGCTTTCCGCGCCTTTTTCTCAGGCTCGCCCGTAAAGCGGATCGGCCGCGACCGCTTCCTTCGCAACGTGCTTATCGCTGCTGGAAATTCGGGCGAGAAGAGCCTTGTTCCCGCTTGCAGGCGCCTCGCCGAGGATCCAGCCCCTCTGGTTCGCGGGGCGGCCATCTGGGCACTTTCTCGGCTGATGGAGCCGCACGCCTTCGAGGCGCTGCGGGACCTTCAGCAATACGAGACGGACACGGACGTTCAAGGGGAGTGGAAACACGCCCTCGGATGGATGGCTGGCCGATGAAACGGAAGGCTCTCATATTCGGAGCAGGCTATTCAGGTCGCGCCATCGCGCGCGAGCTTCTTCCCGAATTCGACCTTGTGGCAGGCACCACGCGCAGCTGTGAGCGGGCAAGTATGCTTTCGCGTGAAGGCATCCATCCCCTTATCTATGACGGAAATGGCTTTTCCGGCGCAACAAGAACGATTCTGGAAGAAACAACTCATCTGATCGTCACGGTTGGCCCAGGCAAGGAGGGCGAGCCCGTCCTGGCGGATTTTGAGCGCGTCCTCCAATCCATGCCTTGCCTGAAATGGGCGGCCTACCTCTCCACCGTGGGCGTTTATGGAGATCATGGCTGCGCCTGGGTGGACGAGGAAAGCGAATGTCGGCCAGTTTCCCCGCGCTCCCTTATGCGTCTGGAGGCGGAGAAGGCCTGGATGGCGTTTGGCCGGGCACAGGCCGTTCCCGTTGCCGTTCTCAGGCTTCCCGGCATTTACGGCCCCGGCCGCAATGCTCTTGACAACCTCGCCGCGGGAACTGCCCGACGCATCGTCAAGCCCGGCCAGGTTTTCAACCGCATCCATGTGGACGATATCGCAGGCGCGCTCCATCATCTGATGAACCGCAACGCCAGCGGGATCTTCAACATCGCCGATGACGAGCCCGCACCGCCGCAGGACGTGGTGGCCTATGCGGCGAAGCTGGCCGGCCTCGAGCCTCCGCCCGAGATTCCGTTTGACGAAGCGCAAATGACGCCGATGGCACGCTCCTTTTATAGCGAGTGCAAAAGGGTTTCCAACACGAAGCTGAAAGCCTCCGGATATCGGCTGCGTTATCCCCATTACCGCATGGGGCTGGAAGTATTGTGGCAGGCGAAACGGAAAGAATGGATGCCGCAAATATGCTATGATTCGCGATGATCCTGCCCCCCCAGGAGGGAACGATGCGGCTATCTCATCTCGTGCGGCTTGGTGCCGCCTGCCTTGCTTTTGCGCTTTCATGGGGAGAGCCGGCAAAGGCCGAGCCGCTGGCGAAGGATCTTTTCGGCGCCAAGAGGTTGCCTGCGGCCACCCCGCCTGCCGTTTACGGCTTTTACTCCAAGGGCTGCTTTTCAGGCGGCATCGCGATTGCCGCGGATGGCCCGCACTGGCAGGCAATGCGCCTTTCGCGCAACCGCCGCTGGGGCCATCCGGAACTGGTGCGCCTCATCGAGAAACTCTCGCGTGAAGCTGCCCAGGATGGGTGGCCAGGCCTGCTCGTAGGCGATCTCTCCCAGCCGCGCGGCGGGCCGATGCTTTCCGGCCATGCCTCACACCAGATCGGGCTGGATGCCGACATATGGTTCACGCCCATGCCGGTGAAGCGCATGAGCGTGGCCGAACGTGAGCGCGTAAGCGCTGTCTCAATGCTGCGGGACAACTCCCTTTATGTCGATGATCGCAAGTGGACCAGCGCCCATGAAGCGGTACTGAGGCGTGCTGCGAGCTATCCCGAAGTGGAACGCATACTTGTGCATCCGGGGATCAAGAAGAAGCTGTGCGACACGGTCCGCGGCGAGCGGAGCTGGTTGAGGAAGGTCCGCCCCTTCTGGGGCCATGATTATCATTTCCATCTCCGCATCGGTTGCCCGGACGGCTCCCCCGGCTGCACGCCTCAGACCCCTCCTCCTCCCGGTGAGGGTTGCGACAGCTCGCTTGCCTGGTGGTTCACCGAAGAACCATGGAAACCTGCCGCGGGTCCGGCAAAGCCCAGGGCGCGCGACGTGATGAGAATGTCCGCCTTGCCCACTGCCTGCCAGGCGGTGCTGGACGCTCCTTCCCCGCCATCCGAAGCGACAGTGACGCTGACGGGTTCGGGCGCGTTACCGGCCATCGCGGCTACAATGCCTCCGGTTCCGGCCGGGAGCGTGGACCCCGCTTCTTATCTGCTTTCTCTCCAGCCGGAGCAGCTTCCCGTGCCGAGCCCACGGCCAGCGCATTAAAACCTGGAGCTAGAAACTGGCGGCCTGAATGCTATGTGGATCGTGGCGGAACTGGTTTAAGGGAGGGCTTTGCATGGCCGCGACGCTCGCTTATACAATCGCTTCAACCGATTTAAACCAGCCCGCAAACATGCTCGGACAAGACCTTTGGCAAGACCGCGCGTCGCGCTAATAGCGCATGATCAGAAGAAGGACGACATTGTGAGCTTCGCCCGCGATCACGCGCTTTATCTTGCCGGTTGCGATTTGGTAGCCACAGGCACGACGGGCAGGCATATCGCCGAAGCCTGTCCCGATCTTCAGATCCGGTGCCTGAAAAGCGGCCCGCTGGGCGGCGATCAGCAAATCGGTGCGCTGATTGCGGAACGCGGGATCGATTTTCTGATCTTTTTCGTCGATCCGCTTACCTCCATGCCTCATGACGTGGATGTCAAGGCATTGATGCGGCTGGCGATCGTCTATGATATTCCTATGGCGCTGAATCGTGCCACGGCCGAGGCGCTTCTGCGGCAGGAACAGGCAGGCGCCTCCCCAGGACCCCGGAATTGAGGAGGCTTGAAAGGCCAGATGGTTTATCAGACGGATCTTGATGCAGTGTTGGATTTTCCAATCCTGATCGGGGATATCGGGGGCACAAACGCGCGCTTTGCCATCGTCGTCGACTCCTACGCGGAGCCGCGGGAATTTCCCGTGTTGTTTACCGCCGATTTCCCGACGATCGACGACGCCATCCAGAGTGTCTTGGACCAGACCAGCTTGCTGCCGCGGTCTACCGTGCTGGCGGTCGCAGGCCCGGTGGATGGCGACGAAATCGATCTTACCAACAGCGATTGGGTAGTGCGGCCGAAGCAGATGATGAAGACATTCGGCTTCGGCGATGTGATCGTCCTCAACGACTTCGAGGCCCAGGCGCTAGCGGTCGTGGCGCTTGGAGAGGCGCATCTGGAAAAGATCGGCGGTGGAAGCGCAGAAACGGTCGGCAGTCGTGTTGTTCTGGGTCCGGGAACCGGGCTTGGAGTGGCTGGCCTTGTGCACGCACAGCACACCTGGATTCCCCTCCCCGGCGAAGGAGGCCATATCGACCTTGGACCGCGCACGGAACGTGACTACGAGATTTTTCCGCATCTTGAGAGGATTGAGGGGCGCATTTCCGCCGAACAGGTTCTCTGCGGCCGGGGCCTTGTCAATCTCTATCGCGCGATAGCGGCGGCAGACGGAAAGGAAGCGCCCTTCTCCGACCCTGCCGAAATCACCTCGGCCGGGCTTGAGCGCAGCAATCCGCTTGCAACAGAGACGCTCGATCTTTTTGTTACCTATCTCGGCCGCGTCGCGGGCGATCTCGGTCTCATCTTCATGAGCCAGGGCGGTGTATTCCTCACCGGTGGTATTGTCCAAAAGATCGTCCCTGCGCTACGGAATGGCGTTTTCCGCGCCGCATTCGAGGACAAGGCTCCGCATAGGACCTTGATGGCGGAGATACCCGTGTATGTCATTACCCATCCCATGGCCGCAGTCTGCGGCCTGGGGGCTTACGCGCGCACGCCCGGGCGCTTCGGCGTGGAAACGGCGGGGCGGCGCTGGCGGGCACGTTGAGGAACTGACCCGCGCGAAAGAACCGGCCAATTGCATGTCGGCTCGTGATAGGGCATAGGCTGCTGCCATTCGCATATTGCGCGGTGCCGGCGGCAAAACGGACAAGCATTCTTGGCAAGGAAAAAACTCAAAGCACAGGATGACGCCGACAAGGTGTTAGCTGTCGTCCATCGCGTCTTCCGGGAGAATTTTCGCGATTTCCTCCCGCAATACGGTCTTGCCGCGCTCTGCATGCTGGTGATTTCCGCGACCACCGCCTATAGCGCCTACATACTCAAGCCCATAGTCGATGACGGATTCGTGGACGCTGAATGGTCCACGCTTTACTGGCACTGCGGGGTCCTTGTCATCGTCTACATCCTGCGCGGTTTTGCCGTCTACGGACAAACAGTGATTCTTGCCCAGATCGGCAACAACATCGTCGCCCGTTATCAGCGGCGCCTGTTCGAGCATTTGATGCGCCTCGACATAGGTTTCTTTACGGCAAGCCGCTCCGGCCAGCTTTCGGCCCGGATCGCGCAGAATGTCACGGGCATACGCGATCTGCTGAACATGACGATCGCCGCCGCCGCGCGCGACGTGGTCACCCTGGTAAGCCTCGTTGGGGTGATGATCTATATGGATCCCTTGCTGTCGCTCGTAGCCTTCCTCATCGGCCCGCCGATGATCTACGCCATCAACTACCTGACGCGGCGTCTGCGCAAGATCACGCGGGAGGCGGTGGAGATCAATTCGCGCTTTCTCGGTGCCATGCAGGAAGCGGTGCAGGGCATTGCCATTGTCAAGGCCTTCACCATGGAGGAGGCGCTTTCGGCAAAGATGGGAGCCCTCATCCACCGCGCGGAGGAACGCTCCAACAAGATCGCCCGCGTGTCGGAGCGGCTAACGCCCGTAACGGAGATTCTTGTCGGCATTTCCGTCGCCGCGGTGCTCGTCTATGCGGGCTGGCGAGCCGCCAACCAGGGCGTGCCGCCCGGCTCCGTGATTGCCTTCATCGGCGCCATGATCTTTGCCTACGATCCCGTCCGCAAGCTGGCGCGCCTTCAGGTCAATCTTGAGCGAGCACTGGTCAATGCCCGCATGATCTACGAAATTCTCGATCTCGAACCGCAGCAGGGCGACATGCCTGGTGCTTTGCCGCTTCAGGTATCTTCCGGGCATGTCCGCTTCGAAAATGTGAGCTTTTCCTATGCCGAGCAGATGCCAGTGCTGCGGGGCGTGGATTTTGCGGCCGGGGGGAGGAAGACCACCGCCATCGTCGGCCACTCCGGCGCGGGCAAATCGACACTTTTCGCGCTTTTGCAGAGATTCTACGATCTGGACAATGGCACGATCTACATTGACGGGCAGGATATCAGCCGCGTGACGAAGCATTCGCTGCGCTCGGCCGTCGCTTATGTCTCACAGCATCCGTATCTCTTCGAAGGCTCGATCCGTGACAATATCCGCTACGGTCGTCCCGATGCCAGTGACGCGGAAGTGGAGGAGGCGGCCCGGCTTGCCAATGCAGAGGAATTCATCCTGCAGCAGCTTCAGGGCTATGACACGCTCTTGGGCGAAAATGGCGTGACGCTTTCCGGTGGACAGCGCCAGCGCATCTCCATCGCCCGCGCCATCGTGCGCGATGCGCCCATCCTGCTTCTGGACGAGGCAACCTCGGCTCTTGACAACGAGTCCGAAGCCAAGGTGCAGCAGGCGCTTGAGCGGATGATGAAGAAGCGGACCACGCTTGTCATCGCCCACCGCATCTCCACGGTCGTCAATGCCGACCATATTGTGGTGCTGGAGGATGGAAGGCTGGTGGAGGAAGGTACCCATTCAGCGCTTGTTAGGATGCCCCACGGCGTCTATGCCCGCTTTTACCGGATGCAGATGGAAAGAGGGCAGGACCTTCTTGACAATGCCGGAGGCGTGGACACGAAAAACGATGAAGTCGCGACGGAAATGATGGAGCAGCGCCGATGAGCGATATGGGCTTGGTGGTTGTCGGGGCGGGTGGCCGCATGGGCCAGATGCTCATACGCACCATCCATGGGATGGACGGCGTGCGCTTGGCAGCCGCGATCGAGCGCACCGGCTCGCCATATCTCGGCCGGGATGCCGGAGAGGTTGCCGGCATCGGCACCATCGATGTTTCGATCGGCGATGACCCGCTGACAGCCTTTGCCCAGGCCGACGGGGTGCTCGACTTCACTGCGCCCGCAGCTACGGTTGAATTTTCCGGCTATGCCGCACAGGCCCGGATCGTTCACGTAATCGGCACAACAGGCTTCTCAGCCGAGGAAGAGGCGGCAATCTCGGCGGCAGCGCGTCATGCCACGGTGGTCAAATCCGGCAATATGAGCCTGGGTGTCAATCTTCTTGCCGTCCTCGTACGTCAGGCTACGCAGGCGCTGGCAGATGATTTCGACATCGAGGTTGTCGAAATGCATCACCGCCACAAGGTGGACGCGCCTTCCGGCACGGCGCTGCTTCTGGGCCAGGCTGCCGCCGAGGGCCGTGGCGTAAAGCTGGAGGATGTAAGCGTGCGCGCACGTGACGGACATACCGGCCAGCGGGAGACGGGCAAGATCGGCTTTGCCTCCCTGCGCGGCGGCTCCGTCGTGGGCGAGCATTCGGTCATTCTGGCTGGCGCGGGCGAGCGTATTGTGCTTTCCCACCACGCGGAGGACCGCGTGATCTTCGCCCGTGGCGCGGTGAAGGCAGCACTTTGGGCGCGGGAGCGCAAGCCCGGCCTCTACTCGATGCTCGATGTCCTCGGCCTTGCCTGAATTCGTCTCAAAGCTTTAAGGGAGTAACCATGTCCGGAACCCTAATTCTCGTCCGTCACGGCCAGAGCGAATGGAACCTTAAGAACCTGTTTACCGGCTGGCGCGACGTTGCCCTGTCGGAACGCGGGCACGAGGAGGCGAAAGCCGCCGGACAGCGAATCAAGGCAAAGGGGCTGAAACCTGACGTTGCCTTCACTTCTGCGCTCAAGCGCGCCCAGATGACGAACGACCACATTCTCGACGTGCTCGGGCTTTCCTCGCTCGAAGTGATCCGCGACCAAGCGCTCAACGAACGCGACTACGGAGATCTTGTCGGCCTCAACAAGGACGATGCACGCAAGAAATGGGGCGACGAACAGGTGCATATCTGGCGCCGCTCCTACGATGTCCCGCCGCCGGGCGGCGAAAGCCTGAAGGATACGGGCGCGCGCGTGTGGCCTTATTACATCCGGATGATACTGCCGCGCGCTCTGCGCGGGCAGACGGTGCTCGTTTCGGCACACGGCAATTCGCTGCGCGCGCTCGTCATGGTGCTGGACGGTCTTGCCGGCGACGAGGTCGCAAAGCTTGAGCTCGCTACAGGCGTTCCTCTCATCTACCGGCTGAATGCCGATTCCACCGTCGCCTCCAAAGAAATCCTGGAGGGTTGAGGCGGGGCGGTGGGCCATCATTGACCTGCCGGGAGCGTATCATTTAGGGGCTGGCAACGCATCTGCCGCCCCATCTCCTCGAAGCCGGCTCAATAATGCGCAGCGGCTTCATCGAAACCCGGCCTTCGCGCAAAAACCCAAAAGTTCACAAGCTGCGGCGGTCTTTCCCGCTCAGGGCCAAAATCTTACAAATCGCGTTGACACAACGCGCAGCGCCGCTTACATCGGCTGCGCACCCAGCCCAGGTGGCGGAATTGGTAGACGCGCTGGTTTCAGGTACCAGTGACGCAAGTCGTGGAGGTTCGAGTCCTCTCCTGGGCACCATTGCCTCATTCCTATCCGCTCTTTACTTGCCGTAGGTCTCCCGCACGCAACGATCTTGCCCAGAGAGAAATGTTCTCCGTCGTTTCGGCCGACGAAAGGCGGTTGAACTCCAAATTTTCACGCCGTCTATGACGCCGATGGCCAATCGCTGGTCGTGCTGTCGGAATGCCAGATGAGCGGCGTCGGTCGCAAGGTTCATGCTCACCGCGCTGCTCCGACCTCATCGACGAAAAAGGAGGCGGCACCGATTTGGCTTCGCAAGCGCTCCGCCCGATGAAAAGCCACAAGCAGCCGGTTGCTACGACGAAACGCTTTATCCCAGCGCCGCATACGACGTTCGCCAAGCTCACGAACTGGCGCATCGCGATCCGCTGCGACCGCTGTAACTAAATCTTCCTTTCGGCAGTCGTCATCTTGGCTCTGATCAAAGAATCCTGCGCCTAGCACATCGGAAAAAAATTCGCTTTCGGTCCGGTTGAAATCCACCGTGATTGAAGGTGGATCATGGGCAAGATCTATTCGTCAGATCTGCGCGAGCAGGATGTTGCGTTTGCCGAGGCGGCTTCATTAGCACTAGCCATTATCTTGACGTTAGCGCGAGCTTCGCGGCCAAGCTGACGCGACATTGAGGCAGTACGGGGCGGCAGGGCGGGCGCGTCAAGAGCGTCCGCTGGACTTCCGGTTCCTCGCTTCGAAGCTTTTCCAATCGGAGCGGCCGATGGCCAAGGCCGCAGCCAGCGGCACAAGGCTCCTTGCCAACGCGCCTTCGTTCATTGGAAAAGTCAGACCTTCATAGCCTGCCTGCGCTGTCTGGCTAATCCCTGCCCTAGGTGATCGCGAAAACGATCAACCTTGCGGCTTTCGACACTTGCGACGCCTCTCAACTCGCGCCGATACTGACGAAGGGCCGCGTCGTCATCCTCGGCAACCTTGCAATTTACAAGAGCAGCGCGGCGCATGGTTCCTGTTCAGTTAGCCTTCGCCAAACTCAAGACACACCCGCGCGCCGCCGCAGCCAGAACCTTCAAGGGCCTTTGGAGAGCAATCGGAACATCTGCAACCTCTTCAGCAAAACCGGATGCTGGAGCTTTCTCAAGAAGCCGATACGCGTCCCGTTAAATGGCCGTTGCTCTAGTGCAGTCGCTCTATGGCGAGCGCGGTTGCTTCGCCGCCCCCGATGCAAAGCGAGGCAATGCCGCGCTTCAGATCGTACTTTTCCAGAGCAGCCAACAAAGTCACAATCACGCGGGCCCCCGAGGCACCGATCGGATGTCCAAGGGCACAGGCGCCGCCGTGAACGTTCACCTTGTCTCGCGGAAGCCCGAGATCCTGGATGGCAGCCATTGCCACGACCGCAAAGGCTTCGTTGATCTCAAAAAGATCGACATCCTTCAGATCCCAACCGGTCTTCGAGCACAAAGCCTTGATCGCGCCGATGGGAGCGGTCGGGAACAGGTTCGGCGCGTCCGCATACGTTGCGTGACCCGCAATGGCGGCAAGCGGGGTGATCCCCCGTTGCTCCGCCTCCGAACGGCGCATCAGCATGAGAGCTGCGGCACCATCAGAGATCGAACTGGAGTTTGCTGCCGTGACGCTTCCTCCTTCGCGGAAAGCGGGTTTAAGCGTGGGGATTTTTTCCAGCTTTACCTTGAATGGCTGTTCATCCTGGGCGACTTCCCGTTCTGCCTTGCCGGACCCGACCTTGAGAGGAACGATTTCCGACGCGAAGCTACCATCTTCGATAGCCTTGCGGGCTCTGGTAAGCGAGGACAAGGCGTATTCGTCCTGCGCCTCGCGGGTAAATTGGTAGCTCTCGGCGCATTTCTCGGCGAAGGTGCCCATGAGCTTGCCCTTATCATAGGCATCTTCGAGGCCGTCCAGGAACATGTGATCCATGACGCTCCCGTGTCCCATGCGGTATCCGTCGCGCGCGCGGTCCAGCAAGTATGGGGCGTTGGTCATGCTCTCCATGCCTCCCGCCATCGCCACGTTCGCGCTGCCCGCTGCAATGAGGTCATGCGCGAACATGACCGCTTTCATTCCCGAGCCGCACATCTTGTTTACGGTCGTTGCGCCCGCCGCGAGCGGAAGGCCGGCCTCGATTGCAGCTTGCCGCGCCGGAGCCTGCCGCAGCCCTGCCGAGAGGACGCAGCCAAAAACGACCTCATCGACGTTCTCGGGAGCAACGCCTGATCTTTCAACAGCCGCACGGATCGCGCTCGCTCCCAACTGCGGAGCGGTCAAATCCTTCAAGTCACCCTGGAACCTTCCCATTGGCGTCCGGGCGGCAGAGGCGATAACGATGGGGTCATGTTTGGTCATTGCTTCTTTCCTGTTCCGATCGAGCATTAAACGGCATCAGCGCGGTGCCATGCGAATCCCGCCGTCAAGGCGGATGACTTCGCCGTTGAGCATCGGATTCTCGCAGATATGCTTCGCGAGCGCGGCGTACTCCGCTGGCCTGCCAAGGCGTGGCGGAAACGGGATGCTACTGCCCAGGGACTTCTGGACCTCTGCAGGCAATCCCGCGACCATCGGAGTCTCGAAGATGCCCGGAGCGATGGTGGCAACGCGGATGCCATAACGCGCAAGCTCGCGCATGACTGGCAATGTAAGAGAAACAACGCCTCCTTTCGAGGCCGCATACGCGGCCTGCCCGATCTGGCCGTCAAACGCGGCGATCGATGCGGTGTTTATAATGACGCCCCGTTCACCATCCTCATTAGGCTCTTCCTTCACCATTGCATCGGCTGCAAGCCGGATCATGTTGAATGTACCGATGAGGTTGATGCTGATCGCCCGGGCGAAGCTGTCCAGGCGATGCGGGCCTTCGCGTCCGACCACTCTCTCCCCTGGTGCAATTCCCGCACAGTTGATGAGCCCGTTGACGTGGGCAAACCTATCGAGAGCCAACTTCACGGCGGCCTGACCGCCGGCCTCTTCCGTCACGTCGGCATGTGCAGCGACAGCAATGTCCCCCAGTTCCGATGCCACCGATTCGACCGCGTCACGATTGATGTCCACAAGGACCAGCCGAGCCCCTTCCTCCGCGAAGGAGTGCGCCACTGCCGCGCCAAGGCCTGAGCCAGCACCGGTGACGATAAAAACCCCGTTCTTGATCTGCATGAATGTTATCTCCACTTGATGGGCGTTACGGCCAAGGTCGAAATGGCGAATGCGAGGCCCTTTAGCGCCCCAGGACTATGCTTGCGCAAGGCGGTTCGACGTGAACAGCGCAGGCGTTGCGCCATATTGCTCAACCGTGGTTTGCGACTGGCATGGCACCGGAAATGGGGGACCGGAAGTCCAGATTAGCAAGGTCGCAACCGCGCTGGAAATCCCCGATGTGTCGATCCATCCAAAGCCGCGCTTCCCGCTCGTTACCGCTGCTGATCGCTTCGTATATCTTGCGATGAGCCAGCAGAAGGCGTTCACCGGCATTGAGGCGGGCCATTACCTTCGCAAACGCAGGGTAGAACAGTTCTCCAACCGTTTCCCGGCTCATCTGCAGGGCATTGTTCCCGGTTGCTGCGGCAAGCAAATTGTGGAACTCGATGTCCAGTTCCACAAGCGCGCTGACATCGTCTATTGCCGCCTCGCTGCGGCGGATATTGTCTTCGATCAGCTTGAGGTCCGGTTCGGTTGCCTTTAAGGCCGCCGTTGCCGCGCATGCGGGCTCAATCGCGCTCAGAACTTCCCAAAGCTGCTCGAAAGTCGTCTCCTGCAGCAGGAAAGCGGTCTTCATCTGGGCGCTGATTTCCTTTGCCTGAGGCGCGGTGATGCGCAGCCGGTTGCGGCCCTTTTCCCGCCGGATCAGCCCACGTTGCTCCAAAACGCGGATTGCCTCTCGTACGGTCGACCGGCTGACGCCAAAATGATCGGCGAGCGAAAGCTCACTAGGCAACGACTCGCCGACAGGCAGTTCGCCGGCAAGTATCCGGCGCTCAAGAACGCGCGCGACAGCTCGAAAGGCCGGAAGTGTGCGATCCCTGCTTTCGACCCTTATGGTGGCAACGGCATCTTTCCCCTCGGAAGCATTCTGCCAAGTCATGCCAAACGCGCCTCGTTAGCCGCTCTCTCACGCAGTTCGCTTCGCTTCACCTTGCCGGTCAGCGTCTTGGGCAGCGAATCGACAAAGACAATTTCCCGCGGATACTTGTAGGGGGCCGTCTGCGCCTTGCAGTAGTCCTGCAGTGCGCGCACCAGGGAAGCGTCAGCCTCCTTCATGTCCCTTGGCTGAATAAAGGCCATTACAATCTCGCCGCGCGCCGGGTCGGGTTTCCCGACCACGGCACACTCCTGCACCGCGGGATGCGCAAGCAGCACGTCCTCGACCTCGCTCGGGCCGATACGATAACCAGCCGAATTGATGATGTCGTCCATGCGGCCGGCATACCAAAGGTAACCTTCACTGTCCTTCACGCCCCGGTCGCCGGTTATGTACCAGCGGCCAGCAGGTCCATCGCGGAAACAGGTTTCCGTCCTCTCCGGCTCTTTCCAGTAACCCAGCATGAGCTGCGGGTTGGGAGTGAGGAGCGCAATGTCTCCTTCCTCTCCTGGGGGCAGCTCGCGCCCTTCTTCATCGACAATGGCAATGGTGCTGCCAGGCGAGGGACGGCCCATGGAGCCTGGTTTGACCGGCTCGCCAGGATAGTTGAGCACCAGCATCAGTGCTTCGGTTTGGCCATAGGCCTCGCAAACCGGCATGCCGACCGCTTCTATCCATTTCCGGTTGATTGTCGCGCTTACTGCCTCACCAGCCGAAACGGTGCGGCGCAAGGCGGAAAGGTCAAAGCCCGCTCCGGCTTCCTCGGCCACCCGCGCAAGTTCCGTCGCAGGCGCGCAATAGACATTGACGCGGTGACGCTCCAGCATCCGCAGCCTTTCTGCCGGGTCGAACGGGCCGTCGTAAAACAGCGAGCACGCGCCGCGGGCCCACGGACCGAACAGGATGCTCGTGCCAGCCTTGCTCCAACCGGTGTCGGCTGTGCACCAGATCAGGTCGCCGGGCTCCAGATCCAGCCAATAGGCGGCCGAGACCCACCAAGAATAAAGTGCGCGCGATGAGTGTAACACTCCCTTGGGGTTTCCTGTGGAACCGGAGGTGTAGTACATAATTGCCGGGTCTTCGGCGGCGACGGCTGGCGGCTCGAACTGTGCCGGCGCGCCGGCAATGACCTCGTCAAATTCGTCCCAACCCTTTGTCGCCCCGACACTGACGCGGATGTCGAGCGCGTCGGCCATAGCCGCGAATTTCCCCGTCTGCTCGGCACGGCAGATGACGGCGCGCGCGCCAGAATTGCTAATGCGGTAGGCCAAGTCCTTCTCGGTCAGCATTTCGATGCAGGGAATGGGCACCGCACCAAGCTTGAGGGCCGCCACGACGGCAATCTGCCATTCGGGGATGCGCGGCAGCATGACGATAACGAAGTCGCCCTTGTTGACGCCCCGCGCGCGCAATCCATTGGCAAGCCGGTCGGTCAGGCTGGCAATGTCGGAAAAGGTGAAGCGTCGAACCTGCCCGGAGGCGTTCTGGGCGATCAATGCCGGTCCGTCATGGTCGCGCGCCATGCGGTCGACCACATCGATGCCGAAATTGAACTGTGCCGGCACCTCCCACCGGAATGCTTGGTGGAACGTCTCATAGCTTGCATCGCCGCGCACGAGCGGCACTCCACCCTTCGTCTTCATCAGATCGCTCCTTCTTGGCGTAGCGCCTGGATTTCCTCCTGCGAGTAGCCGGCGGCTGCCAGCACCGCATCATTGTGCTGCCCCAGAAGCGGCGGTGGATCGCGCATCTCGCAGGGCGTTTCTGACAATTTTATCGGGAAGCCGAGCTGAGGAATGCGACCCTCCACCGGATGGTCGATGTGCTGGAGCATTTTGCGATGGACGAGCTGGGGATGGCGGAAAGCTTCTTCCATCGAATTGACGGGGGACAGCGGAATGTCGGCCTCCTCCGCGAGAGCGACCCATTCGTCGCGGGAGCGCTCAAGCATGGTGCGAGCAATGCAGGCGCGCTGGCGGTCAGCATCCTCGCCTTCAGGATAGTGTGTGCGCATGTCAGCCGGCAGGTTGATCAGCTCGCAGAACCGGTCCCAGAAGTGGGCTTCCAGCGCTCCCAGCGCGACGTGACGGCCGTCGGCGCATAGATAAATCCCATAGCATGGCGCCTGGCCAATGAAAGGCCGCTCACCGCCCTTCGGCTCGATGCCGCCGAAAAGATAGTCGGCGCCGTGCAGCGCAAGCCAGGCCACCGTTCCGTCAGTCATAGAAATGTCGACGAACTGGCCTTCTCCGGTGCGGTCGCGAGAACGCAGCGCCGCAAGGATGCCGGTCGTTGCCATCAGTGAGCCGCCTCCCACGTCGGCGATGGAAAGGCCGGGCACAGATGGGCCCTCGCCAGGCCGTGCGAACAGTTGCAGGGCGCCTGCAATGGCAAGGTAGTTAAGATCGTGCCCGACAGACAGGCGCATCGGGCCGTCCTGGCCGTAGCCGGAGATGGCACAATAGATGAGGCCCGGATTGTCCTTGCGCAGCGTCTCGTAAGACAGGTCGAGCCGTTCCATCACGCCTGGCCGGAAGCCTTCGAGCACTACATCGGCCTTTGCCGCCAGACGGCGGAACGCCGCCTTTGCACGTCCATTCTTGAGGTTCAGTGTAACGCTTTTCTTGTTACGGTTCAAAAGCAGGAAGGAGCCGGACTCCTCCTTGGCCTTCGGCTCCCACGAGCGGTTGTAATCGCCTCCGTCCGGGTGCTCGATCTTGATGACCTCCGCACCCATGTCGGCAAGAATCTGCGAGCAGAATGCGCCGGGCAGCAGACGGGTGAGGTCCAGCACAACCACGCCTTCCAAAGCGAGCCGTTTCGTCTCCGGTTGCGCGCTCATGCCGCCGTCCATCCGCCATCAACCCCGATGGTCTGGCCGGTGACGTAAAGCGAGGCGTCGGATGCAAGGTAGACCACCGCCCCAGCAATCTCGTCGGGATGAGCGAAGCGGCGCATCGGCGTCCGCTGCGTGATCCGTTCCGACAGCACCGGATGCTCTGAAAGGCCGGCGGTCAGATCGGTTTCGACATAAGCCGGAGCAACGGTATTGACGCGTACACCCTTCGGCGCCCAGTCGATGGCAAGTGAACGGGTGAAGAGTTCCACGCCGCCCTTCGAGGCGCAATAGGGGCCCGTCTTTCCAAGGCCAACCCTGCCGCCGATCGAGGATATCGTCACGATGCTGCCGGAGCCGGCGGTGAGCATGCCGCGGCCGAAGGCCCGGCAGGTCAGGAACACGCCTGTCAGATTGGTGGCGATGATCTCGTTCCATTCGGCAAGCGTCGTGTCCTCCACCCTCTTGTAGATGGCGTTCACGCCCGCATTGTTGACCAGCACCTTTGCTACGCCGTGCCGCTTTTCAACGGCCCGCGCCAGGCGCTCCACATCATCCTCGCTGGAGACATCCGCCGTGATTGCATCGACCTTGCCTCCTGCATGGCTGATCTCTTCCGCAGCGGCATCGAGCGTCGTCTGGGTCCGCCCGGTGATAACGACCGTCGCTCCATGCGCAGCCAGGGCGGTGGCGATGGATTTGCCGATGCCGCGCCCGCCGCCCGTCACGACACAGACGCGTCCGCTCAGGTCGAACATGGTTTTCAGATCGATGCTCATTAACGCTTCTCCCGCATGCGCCGAGCAAGTGCCCAGCGATGAACCTCCGATGGCCCGTCATAAACCCTGAAAGCACGCACATCGCGGAAGAACCGTTCAACCACCGTGTCGCGCGTCAGGCCGAGTCCGCCGAGAATCTGGACGCAACGGTCGGCCACGCGCCAGATTGCCTCTGAGCAGATCACCTTGGCGCGGGAGCTTTCCGCACTGGCGCGCTCCCCCTGGTCGAGAAGCCAGGCAGTGTGCCAGATGGCGAGCCTTGCCGTGTAGATGTCCATGTCGTTGTCCGCCAGCATGAAGCCGATGCCTTCGTGCTCGACGAGCTGCTTGCCGAAAGCTGTGCGACGGTTAGCGTAATCGCGGGCAATGTCCTGAGCCCGCACCGCTGCGCCAAGCCAGCGCATGCAATGGGTGAGGCGGGCTGGCGCGAGGCGAACCTGGGCATAGCGAAAGCCTTCTCCGTCTGCACCCAGCACGTCTTCTTCCGGCACGAAGAGGTCGTCGAAGCGGACAACCCAGTGGCCGCCGGTAAAGGTGGAATCCATCGTGTCGAGCTGACGTTCCAGAACGATCTCCGGCCTGGGCATGTCGGCGAGGAACATGGTGGCTTTGCCCTCATGCTCACCTGAGGCCATCTTCGCCATGACGATGGTGAAGGCAGCGTCCTGAGCGCCTGTAATGAGCCATTTGCGCCCGCGAATGCGATAGCCGCCGTCTACCGGCTCGGCCAACGTTTCCAGAAGCGACGGGTCGGCGCCTGCGCCCATTGGCTCGGTCATCGCAAAACAGGAACGTGCCTCGCCGGTAGCAAGCGGCTTCAGCCAACGCTCCCGCTGCCGCTCGTCGGCAACGACATCCAGCAAATGGATATTGCCTTCGTCGGGCGCGGCGCAATGAAGGGCGATCGGGCCGAGCATAGAGTATCCGGCAGCCTCGAATGCGATGGCCCGCCCGAAATGGCTGAGATCGCGGCCGCCATACTCGGACGGGGCATGCGGCGCGAGAACGCCGTGCTTGCGGGCCAGATCCACGAGTTCGCGCCGGAAGTCCTCGGTCGGTCCATGGTCGGTCCAGCGCGGGTCCTTTTCCAGGGGGATGATCTGGTTGCGCACGAACGCGCCGATTTCTTCTGCAAGCTCAGCCAGCTCCGGCGGCACAGTGAAATCCATTAAATTTCTCCTTAAAGTGGCTGATCCAGGGAGGCTAGGGTGAAATCGATGAGGTCGGCACCGAGCCGGGCGAACCCCGCATAAGCATCGTCGCCGGCGATCCCGTTGACCCAGTTGCGATGCAATTGGAGAAACACCACGCCTAGCTTCAACATCGCAAGGATACGCCAGACCGGCAGATCATCAATCGGCCGGCCGGTTGCCCGCGCATAGGCATCGGCGACCTGAGCCCGGCTCAGGAAGCCGGGGTTCGCAGTAGGCATCTGCGCCAGCAGATGCATGCATTCAGGATCGGCGGGCTCGGTCCAGTAGCTGAGCAGCGTGGCCAGATCCATCAATGGATCGCCGCGGGTCCCCATATCCCAGTCAAGAACCGTCGTGATGCGGCAGTTCTCGCCGAGCATACAGTTATCAAGCTTGAAATCGGAGTGAAGCAGAGTGGGAGGCAGTGCCTCCGGCTGCTTGCGCTCCAGCCATGTGCCGATTTTTTCAATTGCCTTGAGCGTCGAGTCATCCTGCGCAACAGCAGCCCCGCGGCGCATCCAGCCAGCAGTTGTCCGGGCGAAAAAACCCTCAGGCCGCCCGAAATCGCCCAGTCCGACTGCTTCCGCATCGACTGCATGCAAGGCGGCTAGAGTTTCCACGAGGCTGATTGAGAGGGCGTTGCACATTTGCGCGTCGAACTCGGGCGGCAGCTTGTCGCCCCGGATCGACAGGCCGGACCGGTATTCGAGCAACTGGAAAGGCACCCCGATCACCGACAGCTCATCGCACAGGTGGAAGCTCCTGGGCGCCTGGGGAAATGCCTCTCCCAGCCTCGACAAGACGCGATGCTCGCGGACCATGTCATGCGCCCCGGGCGGGAGGTCCCCCATCGGTGGCCGCCGCAGGACCGCCTTCTCGCCATTCACCCGAACGAGGTAGTTCAGGTTGGATAGTCCGCCCGAAAGCTGGATCGCGCCGGCTGCACGGTCGAGTTCAATGCCATGTTGTGCAAGATGGAGGGCAACAGCTTCTACATCGAGTCCGAAAGCCCCCCTGCCATCACTCGATCGGGCTTCATCCACAACAGACGAGGTCACAAAGCTTCTCCATAATTGTCAGACAAAAAGTTGACCACATGTTAGAACGTTGTCAATCCGAATCTGAACCTTCCGGCAAAATCAACACAGAGTGGCATCGAAAGTGTCTTGTCGAGCCCTTTGGACGGAGCTACCTTGTCGACAACTGTCAGACAATAAAAGAATGATAGCTGCACATTCAGGAGGATTCAGATGGACGCATTTCTGGTTGAGCCACAATGGCTGGAGGAGAGGCTGGGCGACCCGGGCGTCGTGATTCTGGATTGCTCCTGGTATATCCCGGAGTTGGAGAAGAGCGCCCGCGCGGAGTTCGAGCAGGAGCACATTCCGGGCGCCCGTTTTTTCGATCTCGACAAGGGGTCGGATGAAACGTCTCCCTATGTGAACATGCTTCCTTCCGCGCAACGTTTCGCTGAGGTCGCGCGCGAACTCGGCATCGGGAACGACAGCCTCGTCGTCGTGTACGATTCCAGTTACGTGTCGGCACGCGTTTGGTGGATGTTCCGCATCTTTGGCCATGAAAAGGTGCGGGTTCTGAATGGCGGTTGGAAACGCTGGAAGGCCGAGGGGCGCCCTGTCGAACAGGGCCCAGCGGAGCAGCCTCCGCAATCGGACTTCATCGCACGCGAGCCAATTGGCCAGGTCGCAACTTGGCGCGATGTCCTCGATGCGATTCAAAATGGCGGAGCAGTGGTGGCGGACGCCCGCACCACCGAGCGTTTTATCGGCGAACTGCCTTCGGGATATCCCGGCGTGGCGGGTGGGCACATGCCCGGCGCGATCAATGTCCCATGGGGCCGCATGATCCCGCAAAAAGGCGACTTTACATTCGTTTCGCCGGAGGAGGCAGAGGCAATCTTCCGTGACGCCGGGGTCGATATCGAGCGGCCTGTGATCACTACCTGCGGTTCGGGCGTGACCGCGGCCATTCTTGCTTTCCAGCTCGCGCGCCTCGGCAAGACCGATTGGAAAATTTACGATGGTTCCTGGCATGAATGGGGCCAGCGGGATGATCTTCCAAAGGAGTCGATCTGACATGAATTCGGCAGACACGCCCCTCTCACTGGACAGCCTGCTGACCAAGATCGGCCGCGAGCATGGGAAAAGTGCAACCGCGGTTAATCCTCCCGTACACCGCGCCTCGACCTTCCTGTTCAATACGCTCGACGATTTCGAGGCGGCGGCGGCGACGCCGTTTGACGGCCCGTTCTATGGCCGCGTCGGTACGCCCACGACCTTTGCGTTTGAACAGGCGATATGCAAGCTCGAAGGGGGACATCGTACCATAGCGGCCGCTTCGGGGATGGCTGCTATTTCTGCCGCGCTGCTGGCGTTTCTTGACAGAGGCGACCATGTTCTGGTGGTCGACACCGTCTATGAACCTGTACGCCGCTTTTGCAACCGTATGCTGGCCCGGCTCGGTATTGAAACCACCTTTTACGATCCGGCCGTCGGGGCGGATATTGGCAGCCTTGTCCGGCCGGAAACGCGGGTAATCTATCTGGAATCGCCTGGCTCCGGCACGTTCGACATACAGGATATTCCGGCAATCGTGGAGGTGGCGCGCGAGCGCGGCATTCGCACGATCATTGACAATACCTGGGCAACGCCTGTCTTCCTGAAGCCCCTGTCGCTCGGCATCGACGTCTCGGTGCAGTCCGCCACCAAATACATTGTCGGACATTCGGATGCGATGCTGGGATCGGTGACGGCCACCGCCGAAACCTATGATGCGGTGCGTCAGGCTACACAAGATCTTGGTGCTGCTGCTGGTTCCGAGGAATGCAATCTCGGGCTCCGCGGACTACGCACCCTGTCGGTGCGCCTGCGCCAGCACGAAGCTTCCGCACTTACTCTTGCAAAATGGCTGGAAACACGGGCGGAAGTGGCGCGTGTGCTCCATCCCGCGCTTTCCTCCTTCCCCGGCCATGAAATATGGAAGCGTGACTTCTCCGGTTCCTGCGGGCTGTTTGCTGTAGAGCTGGAGCCATGCGATCCGCAATCGGTGCGGGAGATGGTGAATGGGTTGCACCATTTCGGCATCGGCTTCAGTTGGGGCGGCTATGAGAGCCTCATCCTGCCGGTACATCCTGAAAAGACGCGACAGGTCATGAAGTGGGATGGCAAGGGCCCTGTCCTGCGGCTTCACATTGGCCTTGAGGCGGTCGAGGACCTGCAGGCCGACCTCGCCGAGGGCCTCGGGAAACTGCGCCCGGCCTGATTAGAGGAGGCGGGGGAGGCGCTTTGCGTTGTCCCGCCTGCCCGTCATGCGACTCACTGCAAGAATTCTCGGCAAGCCGTGCCTCGCCTTGGTAACCGGAACTTTGCGGCCAGTGGGATAACGCAAATGCTTGCACTCAAAAGATTAGCGGCGGCTCCTCTCACCTCCGGTGAAAAGCGCCGCTTGCTCTAAAGAAAGTCACGAGGCTCTCCCTTGTCGCAAGACGGCAGTAAATGCAGCCTGCCGTCTTGTATTTGCCCGCGTAGCGGATCTCACCTTGCGAGCGTCAGAAGCCGATCGGCCAATGAACAATCTCAGATCCGTCGATGAAGCGGCTGTGGCGGAATGGTTCCGGATCGACATGCGGGGTCTCTCCGGCAATCAGTTCAGCCATGAGCTGGCCTGCCGCCGGCGCAATTCCGAAGCCGTGTCCGGAAAAGCCTGTCGAGATAAAGAAGCCAGGAATTGCCTCCACCGGGGAAATCGTCGGGATCGCGTCGGGAGTGACATCGATCCAGGCACTCATTCTTTCGTTCACCACCATATTCGCGAATTGGGGGAACAGTTTCTTGATATTGATCGTCGCCTGATCGAGAATCGCGTGTCCGGGCTCGGGACGCATGATGCGATACGTTTCGAAGGGCGAGCGTTGATCCAGCTTCCAGCTTCCGAGCATCATGATTTCTTGCCAGGTCCGTTTGCCGATGCGGAATTTCATCGCCCGCCACTCGTTCTTCAGTGCAGGGATGTAATCTTTGAAATAGCGGAAGCTGTCCGGCACGATGTCGACAGGATGGGCCGAGCGCATGCCAACATTGTAGCCGCCGTCATTGCGCCGGCGGAAACCGAAGCCGTTGCCCGATCCGCACCCTTCCGGACCATTCGCGATGGGGCGCGTGCGCATAACCTGAGACAGCATTTTCAGCTGCGGGATCTTCACCTTGTGATGACGCGCAAACAGGCTTGACCAGATGCCGCCGGCCAGGACAACAGTCTTGCAGCGGATACGGCCCTTTTCAGTCACCACTTCGGAAACGCGCCCGCCAGCGGTTTCAAAACCCCGTACCGCGCAGGCTTCTACGATATGCGCCCCGAGCTTGCGGGCACCTTCGGCGATGAGGCGGCTGGCTAGATGCGGCTCCGCATATCCGTCCGATGGCGTGTGCAGCCCGCCCGCAAAATTGCGCGTATTGCCAGGAGCAAGTTCGTTGGCGCGCTCCCGATTGACGAAATGCGTGTCCAGATTGAATGGCTCCATGGCCTTCATCCAGGCTTCGTACTTCGCCATATCCTCTTCTTTGTCGCAAAAATAAGTGATGCCACGCCGGCGGAAACCAACATCTGCCCCGATCACGGATGGAAGCTCGTCCCAAAGCTTCATTGCATGGATCATCAATGGCATCTCGCGAATGTCGCGTCCCATCTTGCGCACCCAGCCCCAGTTGCGGCTGGACTGCTCTTCCCCGATGGTGCCTTTCTCACAAAGGACGGTGGGGATGCCGCGCTGGGCAAGGTGTAGTGCAGTGCATGCGCCGATGATGCCGCCACCGACGATGACGACCTCCGTTTCTTCGGGTACGACATGGAAATGGTGAGTACTGGCAGTCTGGATATTCATCGAAAAGCCTAATTTCAGAGGTGGATTTAAGGTGTCTTCTTTTTGCTACGTGCCTCGGCTGCGCGGCGGCGCGCTTTGATCCCCTCCACATATTCGATGAGGAAGTCGTAGAACTGCTTCGCTGCCACGGACATTTCGTCCGGATCGCCTACGACGCCGAGAACGATGGGGATGGCGGGAGTAAAAGGGCGGAAGGCAAGATCCGGATTGCGCCTCAAATGCGGCGAGTAGGGACTGACGATCGATAAGCCGAGACCCGCCGCCACGAGATTGCACACCGCTTCGTGCGTGGTTGCCTCGATCATCATCACGCGATCGATGCCTTCACGATCAAAGAGCGTATCCACTTCGAAGCGGAACGGGGTACCGCGCGGAAAGCTGATGAAGGGTTGATTTGCAAGGTCGGCTGCGCGGATCTCATCACGTGAAGCCAGCTCGTGGTCGGCACGGAAGACGCACATAGCCGGCCTGGACAGGAGTTCGCGTACAGGGATGGACGAATTCGGCAAAGGCAGCGTTCCAACGCCTATGTCGGAGCGGCGAGCGGCAACCCATTCGGCGATTCCATCCTGTGACTGCGTATCGAGTCTGATTTCAATGTCAGGAAACCGGGTGCCGAACTTGGCGATGATCTCGGGCAGCAGGCCGTTGGCATAGAGGCCCATCGCAACGATTGAAACCGTTCCTGATGTGAGGTTGCGAATGGCGTGGACTTGATGGTTCAAGTCCTCAAGGCCGACGAAAAGTTTTTCTACCTGTTCGAAAAGGCGCCTGGCGTCTTCGGTGGCCTCTGCACCGTTTCGCTGGCGCCGAAACAATTTAAAGCCCACCGCCTCCTGAAAGTCCATCATCAGACGGCTCACAGCAGGTTGAGAAATGCCCAGCAGTTCCGCAGCCTTGGTCATGCTGCCGAGCGTGACAACAGCGCGGAACGCCTCAACCTGCCTGATATTGAACCGTTTCACTGTGACTTTCTCCGAACGGTATTGCCGCTCCATGACAAGGCACGCCATTGCAGCGCACCGTTTTTTCGTGACATAACATTTCCGTCAAAATTACGCAACTTGACGTTTCAAATATTATGTCTTAACGTTCCAGCCAAAGGATCGAGAGGAGGGGCCATGTCCAGATTGCCTGCGATATCCGATGAGAAAGGCGCACGTTAATGGCGGTCCTGCGCTCACTCTCGCATTGGGGCGCGTTCCGGGCTGAGGTCGTCGACGGAGAGCTTGTTTCCGTATCACCCTTCGAGCATGACCCGCATCCCACTCCGCTGATCGGTGTCTGGCCGGAAATGTTGACGTCGCCCATGCGTGTGGAGCGTCCGGTCATTCGCAAGGGGTGGCTGGCCGGCGATGGCGGCGCCAGAAGGGGCGAAGACGATTTCGTGGCTGTCCCATGGGACGAGGCCCTGGATATCGCTGCAGCGGAGATACGCCGCGTGCGTGAAGAGCACGGCAACCAAGCGCTTTTCGCCGGTTCCTATGGGTGGTCAAGCGCGGGCAGGGTGCATCATGCGCGGACACTGATACGCCGTTTCTACAATACGCTTGGCGGGTTCACGGATCAGACGACCAACTACAGCTACGGTGCTGCTATGGCGTTCCTGCCTCGCGTCGTCGGCGTGACGAACGCGATCGGCTCGTCCGTCACCTCCTTCGCGACAATACGCGATCATTGTGATGTCATGCTCGCGCTGGGCGGCATCCCAAAGAAGAACTGGGAAGTGAATTCCGGGGGCTTCGGCCAGCATCGCTATGAAACATTCCTGAACGGCGTTGCCGGCCGCACGCGCATCGTCAATGTCAGCCCCTATCGCGGCGATGTCGATCCGCGCTTCCCGTGCGAATGGCTGCCAATCCGGCCGAACACTGATACCGCATTGCTGCTTGCGATCATGCAGGTATTGGTGAGCGACGGGAGCCACGATCAGGAGTTTCTGGACCGCTACTGCAGCGGTGCCGAAAGCCTGATTGCCTATTTGGTAGGCGAGACGGACGGGGAAGCCAAGACGCCTTCCTGGGCTGAAGCCATTACCGGCATTCCTGCGCAGGAAATCGCCGCGCTCGCGCGCAGCCTTGTCGGCAAGCGCGTACTTGTTACCGCCAACTGGAGTCTGCAGCGAGCCCGTCATGGGGAGCAGCCTTATTGGGCTACCGTGGCGCTTGCTGCGATGCTTGGCCAGATCGGCCTTCCGGGCGGCGGGTTCGCGTTCGGCTATGGCTCGTCAAACGGCATGGGCAATCCGCGCTACGCCACGCCGCTCTACGGCCTCCCGACCGGGGAAAATGGAACGGGATTCGCCATTCCTTGCGCGCGCGTAAGCGACCTTCTCCTCAATGCCGGCCAGTCCTTCCGCTTCGACGGAAAGGACTATACATATCCGAAGATCGAACTGGTTCACTGGGCTGGCGGCAATCCATTCCATCACCACCAGGATCTCAACCGCCTGCGTGAAGCTTTCCGCCAGCCGCAGACGGTGATCGTCAATGAATGCTACTGGACGGCCACCGCGCGCCATGCCGACATCGTATTGCCGGCCACAACATCGCTTGAACGCAACGATATCGGCGGTGCCTCGCGCGATCCTTTCATCCTCGCCATGCACAAATTGGTGCCGCCGGTGGGCCAATCCCGCGATGATTACGAGATCTTCGCCGCCCTGGCTGCACGCCTTGGCGCTGAGGAGGCGTTTACCGAAGGACGGTCGGCGGATGAATGGGTGCGTTTTGCCTGGGCGCAAATCAGCAGCAATCTGTCGAGCCGGGGCATCGAACCGCCCAGCTTCGAAGAATTCTGGGAAACGGGTTATTTCGAAATGCCCGAGCCCAGGGAGAATTATGTGATGTTCGCGGATTTCCGCGACGACCCAGTTGCAAACCGGCTGCCGACACCGTCGGGCCGGATTGAGCTTGGCAGTACCCGGATCAGGGAGATGACCGATGGGGCACAGCCAGGCCATCCCGTCTGGCTCGATCCTGAGGAATGGCTCGGCGCCGACTTGGCGCGGACCTATCCCATCCATCTGCTGACGCCACAGCCGGAGCGCCGGCTGCACGGCCAGATGGACTGGAGCGCCCACAGCCGCGAAGGAAAGGTCCGCGAGCGCGAGGTCATGCGGATTCATCCCGAGGATGCCGCAATGCGGGGGATCAATGATGGCGATGCGGTTCGCCTCTTCAACGAACGTGGCTCCTGCTTCGCGATTGCTAGCCTCGACGATGGCCTGACGCGCGGCGTTGCCTTGCTGCCGACCGGAGCGACCTACGATCCCGATGGCACGGGGGACCGCAACAGCAATCCCAATGTGCTCACGCGCGATATCGGCACCTCCGAGCTCGGGCAGGGCTGTGCTGCCCAATCATGCCTTGTTGAGGTCGAAAAATTTGCCGGCGAACTGCCGCCGCTCAGAGTCAATCGTCCGCCGGTGCAGCATGAAGGCGGCGACTTCAAATTGGTTAAATGACGAGAAGGACCGGAAGATTGAATCTGCCATTTGATCATGTGGTTACGCTGGTGCACGATCTGGAGAAGGCGGCCGCCGACTTCACGAGGCTGGGCTTTACGGTTCTGGAGCGGGCGGACCTGAACGCCAGCCACGGTTCGACGGTATTTCGCTTCATCTCGCTGGCGGATGGGTCCTATATACTGCTCACCGCCTTCAGCAGCCCGGAGGCAATGTCGAAGCACAGGCTCGGCCCCTGCCTTGAGGCTGGGGAGGGCCATGCGGACTGGTCCTTCACCGTTGGGGACGCGAATGCTCTTGCGGCAGAACTGAAACAGGCCGGCTTTCCCATCAGCGGCCCCGTCGAGGTAGCGAACGTTGTGGAAGGTGGCCACAAATGGGGCCTCGACCTGCTGATGCTGGGCAGGGGCGCCGGTGGCGATCATGCATTGCCCTTCGTGGTTTCCGATAATGAAGGGCGCGAGCACCGCATTCCCGGACCATCGGATCATGCCAATGGCGCAAACGCGATGCTCGGTATCCGTCTTTCTACCGAAAACGTGGATGACGTGATCAAGACGCTTGTGGCGATCGGCGGCAAGGAGGCCGGTGAATCGCCAGACAATCCAGGCGACCGCCGCATCGGATTTGGAAAAACGTGGATCGATGTCGCGCCAGCCAACGTCGCCGGCGCCCCGGCAGGCGGGCGAATCCTGGAGGTCGTGCTTGCTTCAACTGATCCAGACCTGCCGGCCGGCGGCAAGGTGCTGGATCTGGCCCTGTCACATGGCGGCGCGATCCGCCTCGTTCGTGCATGAGGGCTGGGGCGATGATAACCTCCGACAAGACGATGAAGGAAATCTTTGAGGCGTATAAGAGCGCCCCGAAGCTTCCGCCATTCGGCATCGGCGAGCGCGTCGCCCTGCTCAATGTGGACCTGCAGCGTCGCTACACCGATACTGCCACCTTCCCGACTGCCTATGAGGCGGACCCCCGGCAGCTCTCGCTGGTGAATGAACTTTCGCGCACTGTGCGTTCCCTCGGCATGCCGGTGATCTGGACCTATGTGGCCTATCTTCGCGGCGGTGTGGACTGCGGCTGGTGGGGCGTGCGAAGCAAATCCGAACTGGCTTTGCAGAATGTCGGGCACGGCTCGGAACAGGCGGAAATAGATCCTCGTCTCGAAATTGACCGCGAACGGGACCTTGTACTGCACAAGCGTATGGCGTCGGCATTCTTCGAGACCCACCTGTCATCCTACCTGACCTTCAATCGGGTGGACACTGTAATCGTGACCGGAGGGGCCACGTCAGGATGCGTCCGCGCAACCGTTGTGGACGCTATGTCCCATGGCTATCGCGTCGTGGTGCCGGAGGAATGCGTGGCCGATCGTGAGGACTGGGCTCACTACGCATCGCTTTACGACATCGCCGTCAAGTACGGTGACGTTGTACCGACGAGCAAACTGATCGCCGATCTGGGCGGCCTTGCCACAGCGGAGCTTTCCGATGCTGTCTGAACCGTTCAACTATGATTACGCGCCCTATCTGAACCGGCCCAAGATCGTCTGGCCGGGCGGCAAGCGCCTGGCGTTCTGGGTGGCGCCCAATATCGAGTTCTATGAGTATGCCCCGCCGCCAAGTGCTGCCCGCAGCGTCTGGTATCGGCCGGAGCCGGACATTCTGAACTATTCAATGCGCGACTACGGGAACCGCGTCGGCTTCGACCGCATGGCAGACGTCATGGCGAAATATGGCGTGCGCGGCTCGGTGTCACTCAACGTGGCGCTGTGCGATCATTTTCCCGAGATCATCGAACGCTGCTGCGAGCTCGATTGGGAACTCTTCAGCCACGGCATCTACAACACGCGCTATCTTTACGGGATGACGGAAGAACAGCAGCGTGAAATCATCCGCGACAGCCGTGAAACGATCAAGCGCGTCTCCGGCCAGAGTCTCGACGGATGGCTGTCGCCCGCCATCTCGAACGAGGCGACGACGCAGGACCTGCTCGCCGAGGAGGGCCTGCTGTATACGCTCGACCTGTTCCACGACGACCAGCCGATGCCGGTGAAGACGCGGTCGGGGAAACGCTTCGTCAGCGTGCCTTACATGATGGACGTCAATGACGTCCCTGTGCTGAACTTCCGCAATATTTCGCCGCAGGACTATCTGCAGCTCATCAAGGACCATTTCGACCAGCTCTATGAGGAGGGCGAGGAAAGCGGCACTGTCATGTGCCTGCCGCTTCACCCCTACCTCATCGGACAGCCGCACAGGCTGTGGCTCCTGGACGAGGCGCTCAAATACATCACGTCGCACGATGGCGTGTGGCTGGCGACCGGTCGGGAAATCGCAAAATGGTACCTTGATAATCATTATGACGAGGCCCAGTCCTTCATCGACAGTGTGAAAGGGGCGGCGGCATGACTATTGAGCCGAGCTACTTCGAATATCCGCATCGTGGTCCCGGCATGGATCACGACCGATATGAGTACAGGCGGCTGGCGACGGCAAAGCCGGTAACGTGGCCCAATGGCGCAAAGCTGTTGGTTTGGGTGACGCTTCACCTGGAGCATTTTCCGCTGAACATGCCGTCCAAACCTTTTATTCCGGCTGGCGGCATGAGCAGGCCGGGTCTCAGCGTCTGGGACTATACCCAGCGCGATTACGGAAACCGGGTCGGTTTCTACCGCCTGATGAAGCTGTTTGACCGTCACGGGATCAAGCCAACCGTCGCGATGAACTCGCAAGTGGCGGTTCGCTATCCGTACCTGCTCGATCGCATTGTCGAGCGAAGCTGGGAGATCGCTGCCAGTGGCACCGATATGGGGCATCTGCATTATGGCGGGCTCGACGAAGCAGCCGAACGCGAACAGGTGCAACGCTCTTTCGCCGAGCTGCGCCGCTTGTCGGGTCAGGCCGTAACCGGGTGGCATTCGCCCGCCCATTCCCAATCCCAGAATACGCCAGACCTGGTTGCCGAGGCGGGCGCCCTCTATATCGCGGACTGGATCAATGACGATATGCCGTACAGCTTCTCGACGGCAAACGCCACGTTGACGCAAATGCCGCTGTCTTACGATCTTTCCGATCGGAAGATCCTCTACCAGCAGGCGCTGCCCTCCGCCGTCTATGCGCATCAGATCGAAATGGCCTGCCAGTGTCTGCGGCAGGAGGCGGACACGCGAGGCGGACGCATACTGTCACTTTCCCTCAGCCCATGGGTTGCGGGACTGCCGGCGCAGATCCGCACGATAGACAACTTGCTCGGCCGCATCCTGGCAACACCGGATACGCGCGCGGCGACCGGCGAGGAGATTCGCGGCTACTGGGTAGAAAGCACGTCGAAATAAGACGCGCCTCTGCGCGATGAGAGAGCATGTAATGAGCAAGTGCCAAGAGATCGCGAAGCGTCAGGCAGGTCCGACCGCGCAAGCGGATGCCGCCTTCGGGCTGACCGCATCCGAAGCCGCCGCCTCCATTGCAAGGGGAGAGCTGACCGCATCTGCCCTTGCAGAAAGCTGCATTGCGCGCACTCTTTCCCGCGATGAGAATGTGCGCGCGTGGACCGTGTTCGATCCGGAAATGGTCCGGAAGCAGGCTGCCGCGCGGGACGCGGAGCCTGCAAAGGGCGCTCTGCATGGCGTTCCGGTCGGCATCAAGGACATTCTGTTTACCCACGACCTGCCGACGACCTATAATTCGCCGCATTTCACATCGCATCACCCAAAGATGGATGCGGCGGTGGTCGCCCTGTTGCGGGCTGCCGGAGCGGTAATCTTCGGTAAGAATGACACCGTGGAATTCGCTGTGAACGGACGGCGCGCCCGGACACGCAACCCGCATGATCCGTCACGCACTCCCGGTGGTTCGTCCAGCGGTTCTGCTGCTGCGGTCGCTGATTTCCAGGTGCCCCTTTCAATCGGGACGCAGACCGGCGGTTCCGTTATCCGGCCTGGCTCCTATTGCGGCGTCTTTGCCATGAAGCCGACATGGAACGTCGTGTCGACAGAAGGCATGAAAGCTTGTGCGCCCAGCATCGACACGATCGGTTGGTACGGCCGCTCGGCAGCGGACATTGCCCTTCTTTGCGATGTCTTCTCGATCGAGGATGATGGTCATACCCTTCCTGAAGCGCTTGACGGCGCAAGGATTGCGATCTGCCATTCCCCCGTGTGGGACCAGGCCGAACCGGCAACGCGCGATGCTATGGAGCGCTGTACCGCCTTACTGAAAAAGGCGGGCGCAAAGATCGAGTGTCTTGAGCTTCCTGAGCCATTCGCCGGTTTGACCGGCGCCCATAAGGTGGTGATGCAGAGTGAAATGCGCAGCACTTTCCTTCCGGAATTCATGGCGCTGGGCGATACACTCTATCCCGAGCTCGTAGCAACGATGCGCAATGAGGCCGGCTACAGCCGTGCGGATCTGCGCCGGGCCTATAACCTGGCGGCGGAATGCCGCGCCCGATTTGACGAGCTTGCGGCGCCCTATGATGGCGTGATAACCCCAAGCACGGCCGGGGAGGCGCCGTTAGGACTGGAGAATACCGGCGCGGCGACCTTCAATCGAATATGGACTCTGCTACACACACCTTGCGTCAATGTGCCTGGCTTCTTCGGGCCGAACGGAATGCCGGTTGGATTGACCGTTACCGCTCCGCGTTTTGCGGACAGGCGTGTCGTTGCGGTGGCGGGGCTTCTCAACACTCTGGTTAGCGATGCAGCCCATCAAAGTTGAAACTTTGCCGGACAATGTTTCCGTTGTCGTGGGCAGGCAATGATGTTGTCTGTTAGCGGACAGCGGAGAATAGCATAATAAAAGCATACGGTTAAACGACAAATTGGCCCGCACACGGAAAAACAGCCTTGACAGATTCAGGTTGCAATGTGAGCTTTTTTGTCAGACAAGGGGGAGTTTTTGTCAGACAGAATGACCAGTAGGCAGAGTGATTTGCTTTCCACCTGTCGCGAGCAGAGCACATCCAAGGGTAAGGACATCGAATTGCGTTTAAAGAGGCGCAATTTTGAAGAGGAGGTAAGTTAGGGTGAAGAAACAGATCTTTCATATCGACCGGCGCGGGTTTATTGCCGGTCTGGCATCCAGCGCAGCATTCCCGGCAGCTATCGGTTCTTCCGTTGGCTCGGCTTTCGCGCAGGGGCAGACACCCAAGCATGGCGGTACGCTAACCACGGTTGCTTGGCCAGGCACCACATACATGAATGCGGCGATCACCACTTCCGGGCCGGAATCGTTTCTCTCGCCCAAGTTCTTCGATGGCCTTCTGGGCTACGATTATGGGATGGTCGAGAAGCCTGCCTTGGCGACCAGCTGGTCAATTTCGGAGGACGGCAAGCGCATCACCTTCAATTTGCGCGAGGGCGTGAAATGGCATGATGGCGAGCCCTTCACATCAAAGGACGTGGCCTTCACCTTCATGGAGGTCATCAAGGTCCATCATGGCCGTGGCCGCTCGCTCTTCGCCGATCTCGAAACGGTTGAGACACCGGACGATCTGACCGCGATCTTCGTTCTGTCAAGGCCCGCCCCTGCCATCATGAAGGCGCTTGATGGGCGCGAGTCGCCGATTCTGCCTGCCCACATTTACGAGGGCACGAACATCATGGAGAACCCGGCCAATACCAACCCGATTGGCACGGGCGCGTTCAAGCTCGCAAGCTATGAGCGCGGGGTTTCCATCGTCATGGAACGCAACCCGGACTACTGGGACGGAGACAAGCCCTATCTCGACCGGATCATCGTGCAGTATATTCCCGACGCCTCGACGCGCACGGCAATGCTGGAATCGGGCCAGGCTGACGTCGTATTCCTCAACTTCCTGCCCGCGCTCGACACGCTGCGGCTTGCAGAATCTCCCGACTTCGAAATGGTTGAAGAGGGCTACGAGACGTCCGCCAGCAATCATCAGATGGACTTCAATCTTGACCGCGAGATCTTCAAGGACGCGCGGGTACGGCATGCCATTGCTCACGCCATTGACCGCCAATGGATCGTGGACAATGTCTGGCACGGCTTTGGCGTCGCGGGAGCTACGCCGCTCCACCACGAGCAGCGCGCGTTCTTCACGACCGAGGGCGTTCCGAGCTATCCCTATGACCTCGCCAAGGCTGAGGCCCTGCTCGATGAGGCTGGCTACCCGCGCGGCGCGAACGGCGTGCGCTTCGACCTGACCATCGATCCCACGCCCTATGGTGATGAATCGCTGATTGCCGCCGAGTACATCCGTGAGCAGCTCCGCCAGATTGGCATCCGGCTTACGATCCGCACTCAGGACTATGCAGTCTTCATCAAGCGCTGCTGGACGGACCGCGATTTCGACCTGTGCCTCTACACCGCGGCGATGGGTGCCGATCCCACGATCGGAGTTCAGCGCTTTTACTGGTCGAAGAACTTCAAGCCCGGCGTCGCATTCTCCAACGCCTCGAATTACTCCAATCCGGAAGTCGACGAGCTGCTGGAAGCCGCGCAGGTCGAACTCGATCCGGAGAAGCGCAAGGAGCAGTTTGCAAAGTTCCAGCAGATCGCAATGACCGACCTTCCGACGCTGCCAGTCGTCCACACGACCCGCGCCACAATTGCGTGGCGGAAGGTCAAGGATCACACGGTTGATGCCGTAGGCGCCTTAGGCAATCTGGCAAACTGCTGGATCGAGGAGTAAAACCGTGAGTGCGAGCCCGACTTCAGCTACGAGGCAGACTGCTGTACCGTTCCACTTTCTCAGTGGTCCGCTTCCGCGCTATGTCCTGCGGCGGCTCAGCCAGGCAGTCCTGGTGTTGCTGCTGGTCATCGTCGGTAGCTTCTTCCTCTTGAAGATGGCACCTGGCGATCTAGTCGACGTGCTCGCCGGAAACTCTGATATGACCGCCGAGCAGATGGCCGCATTGCGCACGCAGTACGGCCTCGATCAGCCGCTTCTTGTTCAGCTTTTTCTCTACATGAAGCGGCTGGTCACGCTCGACTTCGGCTATTCTCCTCTGAACGCGGCTCCAGTTCTGGATGTCATTATGCAACGATGGCCGGTAACGGCCATCCTTGTCGCCTCTTCCGTCGTCGTCTCGATGACGCTTGGCGCTTTGCTCGGCGTCGTTTCCGCGCGCAATGCGGGCAAACCCATCGATCTGGCGATTTCGATGGTGATGTTGCTTTTTTACGCAACACCGTCCTTCGTCATTGCGATTTGCTTCATCCTGTTTTTCTCTGTGTTCCTGGGCGTAATGCCGATTGCGGGTTTTGCCACGGTGGGCACGCAAGCAACCGGGCTTGCTTATGCCTGGGATGTCGCAAAACATCTTGCCATGCCAGTGGCGGCATTATGCACATTCTACATCGCGATCTACGGGCGGATCGGGCGTGCTGCCATGCTTGAGGTGCTCAAGCTGGACTATGTTCGGACGGCACGGGCCAAGGGCATTTCCGAACGCCGCGTGATCTATGTGCACGCGCTTCGTAACGCCATGCTTCCGCTGGTCACCATGGCTGGCCTTCAAGTCAGCGCGCTGGTTGGCGGCGCTGTCCTGATTGAAACCATCTTCGGCCTGCCAGGCATGGGCCGGACTGCGTTCGACGCAGTTTTCGAGCGGGACACTAACCTTCTTTTGGGTGTCCTCTTCATCAGCTCCCTGAGCGTGGTGGTCGTCAATTTCATCATCGACCTGCTCTACATGGTCCTTGATCCCCGGGTTGAACTCACATGAACTCTGGCAGCCAATCTCTGATTGCAAGGCTCCTGCGCCATCCCAGCGGTCTGGTGGGACTGCTGCTCCTCCTTCTCGTGCTGGGGATGGCGTTGGGTGCTGGCTATTTCTATCCATCCGGGCCGTGGAGCCTTTCCGGCTCGCCCCGCCTCTGGCCAGGCCAAAACCCGGCTTTGCCACTTGGCACGGATTCGCTCGGACGCGACCTTGCGGCGGGCCTTTTCCACGGTTCCCGCGTCTCTCTTGCAGTAGGCGCTGCAGCCGCGATCTTCTCCGTGGCTATCGGCACGATTATCGGTGGACTGAGTGGTTACTACGGCGGCTGGATCGACGACGTGCTGATGCGGCTCACCGACGCGATGCAGACCATTCCTTCCTTCCTGTCTGCCATTGCGATTGTCGGCATCGTCGGACCGTCTCTGGTAACCATCATCGTAGCCATCGCAATCGTTTCGTGGCCGATGATCGCAAGGCTTGTAAGAGCCGAGTTCCTGCGCTTGCGGACCTATGACTTCGTCCAGTCCTGCCGCATCATTGGAATGTCGGACCTGCGCATCATCTTCACACAGATACTGCCGAATTGTCTTGCGCCCATCATCGTCGCCTCCTCCGTTCTGGTCGCGACAGCGATCATTGTCGAGGCGAGCCTTTCGTTCCTGGGCCTCGGAGACCCGAACGCCATGAGCTGGGGCACCATGCTCGGCAATGGACGTGCAGCATTGCGCACAGCCTGGTACATGACGGCCATTCCCGCTGCGGCCTTGGTCCTGACCGTTCTTGCGCTCAACCTCCTTGGTGACGCGCTAAACGACGTCCTCAATCCACGCCTTAAGGAAAGATCATGAGCCTTACTCCTGCTGCTCCCTTGCTCAGCGTGGAGAATCTGTCGATCAGCTACGGCGATGCGGTTCCACTGGTCGAGCAGGTTAACTTCACCGTTCGCCGGGGCGAGACGGTCGGGCTGGTTGGCGAGTCGGGTTGCGGAAAATCTTTGACGGCTTTGTCTGTCATGGGGCTTCTGTCGGAGAACCTCCGAACAGGCGGTGCGATTGAGCTCGAGGGCACGAATCTTATTAACCTCGATCAGAAAGCTCTTCGCCACTATCGCGGCAACCGCATGGCCATGATCTTTCAGGAGCCGCTCACCGCTCTCAATCCCGTCCTGACGGTTGGGGCGCAGGTGGTTGAGGTGTTGCGCGCGCATCAGCCGATGAGCAAAGCAGAGGCGGAAAAGAGGGCTATCGAGCTGCTCGAACAGGTTCGCATTCCGGATGCCGCGGAGCGCTTTCATGACTATCCGCACCGTCTGTCTGGCGGCATGCGGCAGCGTGTTGTCATCGCAATAGCAATCGCCTGCAATCCATCGCTGCTGATCGCCGATGAACCAACCACGGCGCTGGACGTGACGGTCCAGGCCCAGATTCTCCAACTGCTGAAAACGCTGCAGCGCGAGGCTGACCTGGGGCTTCTGCTCATCACGCACGATCTCGGCGTCGTGCGGCAAGTCGCTGACCGCATTGTGGTGATGTATGCCGGTGCGGTCGTGGAAGAGGGACCGGTCGATGCGGTGCTGGATAATCCCCGCCATCCCTATACTGCCGGCCTTCTTGCGGCACGTCCGCATGGAAGCTTTTCTGTACAGGGGCACCGGCTTCTGGACATCCACGGTGCTGTGCCTCCTCCCACGGCGCGCCCAGAGGGCTGTCTCTTCCAGCCGCGCTGCATTTATGCGCAGGACGATTGCAAGGCTGTACGCCCCCAATTCACGACGCTTGAAGCAGATCGTGCGGTGCGTTGTTTCCATCCCGTTGGCAGGCAAGACTGAACAATGACGACGGTACTCCAGACAGAGGACCTCAAGGTCCATCACAAGACGCCCCGGGGAATGCTCCGCGCTGTCGACGGCATCACCATCCATGTCGACGCCGGCGAGACGCTGGGCCTGGTCGGCGAATCCGGCTGCGGGAAGTCCACGCTGGCACGGTGTATCGTCGGGATATCGCAGCCGACCGAAGGAAAGCTGACGCTCGACGGCGTCCAGGATGAAGGCAAAGGCATCAACCGCTTTGCGCGTGCACGTGCAGTGCAGATGGTGTTCCAGGATCCCAGCGGCGCGCTTAATCCACGCCTTAGCGTTGGGCGCATTATCGAAGAGCCGCTCATGGTTCACCGCATCGGCAGCAAGCGCGAGCGGCGCAAGCGCGTAGAAGAAATTGCCAAGCAGGTCGGATTGGCATCTTACCATTTGAAACGCTTTCCACACGAAATGTCCGGTGGACAGCGCCAGCGTGTCAGCATTGCCCGGGCGTTGGCTCTGGAGCCCAGCCTGCTCGTCTGCGACGAAGCCGTATCGGCTCTGGACGTATCCGTTCAGGCGCAGGTTCTGAATCTTTTCATTGATCTGCAGAAGCGGCTTGGCCTGGCCTATCTCTTCATCTCCCATGACCTGGCGGTTGTGCGTTACATCTCGCACCGAATCGCCGTCATGTATCTTGGCCGCATCGTCGAGATCGGTCCGGCTGAAGCAGTCTGGTCGCGGCGAAATCACCCATATACGCGGGCGCTTATCAACGCGATCCCCGATCACGCGGTCGGAAAAGACAAGGTCGAATTGCTGGAGGGCGATGTACCGAGCCCGGTCAATCCGCCTTCCGGATGCACCTTCCGCACACGTTGCCCCTTCGCACGAGAGCGGTGCGCAGCAGAAGCTCCCGCCCTGCGCGATAGGGGTGGCGGATTGCAGGTCGCCTGCCATTTCGCCGAAGAGATCGAAGCGAGCAATGGGGTTGACCAAACCCATCTCGCCGATTCTGCCACGGCGAAGGAAGTTCGCTGCGCGTCATGACCAATGACGTGGAACGGGATGGACTGCGTTTGATTCAGGAAGCGATAAGCTTCTGGTGGGGTATCGTCCCCGCCAACGCCGCCGCTCTTTCATTCGCCCGCGATGTCGAGGCTATCCCATCCGCCTTCGCGAAGCTGGATCCTTCCAATTTCGATGACGAGCCTGCCGATTATCCGGCTGCGCTGGAGCAGTTTGCTGATCCTGTCGACCTGCCGTGACCGCTGACCGATGAACCACTCGATTGCGGATATGACGCTGGCGGAAGCTGCATCCGCCATTCAGCGCCGCGACCTTGGGGCGGAGGAGCTTGTTGCGGCGTGCTTCAAGCGGATCGAGCGTGACGAACCGGCAGTCAATGCATTCATCTGGCATGATCAAGAGGCAGCGCTTGCGGCCGCCCGTGAACTGGATCGGCAGAGCGCCGCCGCGAAAGAGCTGCCGCCGCTGCATGGAATTCCGCTTGCCCACAAGGATATGTTCGCCAATCGGGGAAAGCTTGCGACCTGCGGTTCGAAGATACGCTCCGAGCACCGTCCCGAAGGCAGGGCAACTGCGGTCGCTCGGCTGGAGGAAGCCGGAGCGATCACGATCGGCGGCCTCAACATGGCGGAATTTGCACAAGGACCGACCGGCCACAATCCTCATTTCGGCGATTGCCGCAACCCATGGAATGCCGGCTATATAAGCGGGGGATCTTCCTCGGGGTCCGGTGCTGCGGTGGCCGCGCGCATGGTGTTCGGCTCGCTCGGTTCCGATACCGGAGGGTCTGTGCGCATACCTGCCGCCTGCTGCGGCGTAACTGGCCTGAAACCGACATGGTCGCGCGTGAGCAGGCATGGCGCAATGCCGCTATCTTTCTCCATGGACTGCATTGGCCCCTTGGCCCGTACGGCCGAAGATTGTGCAATCCTTTTGCAGGCGATCGCCGGTGCCGATGCGGCCGATGCAACGTCCAGTGCCCGGTCGGTGCCTGATTACAGGGCCGCGCTGAACGGCAATTTGCGGGGATTGCGCATTGGCATTCCGCGCAATGGCTTCGCCGCGGAAGTGGACGATGCAGTGCAGGCAGCGTTCGAAGACGCACTTGAGGTGCTGGAGGGGCGGGGCGCGAGCGTTTGCATGATCGATCTGCCCGCCATGGATACGCTTACCGCCTGTTCGGCAGTCGTCAGCCGGGTAGAGCTTGCCGCCTGCCATGCCCAATGGATGCGGGAGCGCGCAGACGATTATGCCAGCAGCGTCAGCGGCCGCATGTATCCCAACTACGCAATTCCAGGCGCGCTTTACGTCGAGGCGCTGCGCCGGCGTGCGTCGGTCTTGTCGGAGTTTGCCGGGCCGGTCTTTGCTAAGGTGGACCTGCTCGCCACGCCCACCATCGCGAAGATGATTCCGACCCGAGCCGAAACCGACATCGAAAGCGGAGCCGAGGGTGTTGTACGACGCTTCCTGTCGCCGTCCCAGAACACCAGGCAGTTCAGCTATCTTGGCCTACCCGCCATCAGCATTCCCTGCGGTTTCGATCCGCGTGGCCTGCCCATCGGCCTGCAACTGGCGGGGCGGCCATTCGCCGAAGCACGGCTGCTACGTACTGCCGATGCATTTCAACGCGACACAGAATGGCACCGGCATGCGCCGGCGCCGACCCCCATGTGAACACGAGAGGAGGGTGACGGAATGGATGCTGCGATAGAACGGGAATTCATTGCAGGGTTTGCCCGCGCCGGGCTGAAGCTGCCGAAGGAGCGGTACGAGCTGATGGTCCAGGCCTATGCCGGTTACCGCGAGCTTGCCGCCCTCCTGCACGAGGATGAAACACCTTTGACCGCCGAGCCTGCCGGGCTGGAGATCCCTGCCGTCCCGGAGAACAGGAAATGACAGCTCCGGTTCCCTCTCTCGCCGCTTCTGCCCGGATGATTGCCGAAGGGGCGGTCAGTTCACGCGATCTGGTCGAGGCATCGCTTGCACGGATCAGTGCCGTCGATAGCACAGTCCACGCCTTTATCACAGTGACGGAGGAACGGGCGCGCGCCGCCGCAGAAAAAGCCGACGAAGAACTAAAGCGAGGGCACCGCCGCGGGCCGCTGCATGGTGTCCCCGTTGCTCTCAAGGACAATATCGATGTGGAAGGCGTGTTGACCACTGCCCATTCCAAAATTCTGGCGAACAACATCGCGGCCTCCAGCGCCGGCGTAACCGAAAGGCTTGAAGCCGCGGGAATGATTGTCGTCGGCAAGTTGTCGCTACACGAGTTCGCCCGTGGCGCGCCCACAGACGTCCTTCCTTGGCCGAACGCACTCAATCCGTGGAGTTCCCGCCATGCATGCGGAGGCTCCAGTTCTGGTTCGGCGGTCGCCGTCGCCGCCGGCATGGTTCCGCTCGCTATTGGCACCGATACGGGCGGGTCGGTCCGATTTCCTGCCGCATGCAACGGCGTCGTTGGCCTCAAGCCCACCTATGGGGCGGTCAGCCGCCGCGGCGTGCTTCCGCTCAGCTTCAGCCTTGATTTTGTCGGGCCGATAGCGCGCACGGTAGAGGACTGCGCGCTGGCCATGCAGGCTATTGCTGGGCACGATCCACAAGACCCCGGCTCGGCCAGTTTTACGCCGCAGGACTATCTGGCCGAAATCGGCAGTCCGCTTCGCGGGCTGAAGATCGGTGTTGCACACGATTACAATGCCGAGTCCAGCGTAGACGCGGAAACCGCCGCGGCCGTGGCAGAAGCCGCACGGTGCTATGCCGAGCTGGGCGCGACGGTCGAAGAGGTAAAGCTTCCGCCGCGCGCATTGTTCGACGCCGCCACCTGGACGATCATCCTTGCCGAAGGTTTCGCCATCCACCGGCAGAACCTGGCATCCAGACCCGAGGATTATGGGCGCACGGCGCGCGAGCGCCTGAGCATTGGCGCGCTGGTGACTGGCGGTGATCTTGTCCAGGCTTTGCGGGTTCGGCGCAGACTGACTGCCGAGCTCGACACCATTATCGAACGCTACGACGCCATCTTGTGTGCGACTGCATCGTCACCGCCGGTGCCGCTCGACAAGGTCGACGACGGTCCGTGGCGGCGCAGCCACCCGATTACCGCACCGTTCAATCTGACTGGCCATCCTGCTATTGCCGTGCCTGCTGGCTTCAGCGGCGATGGATTGCCGCTATCGATCCAGCTCGTCGGGCGCTTTTTCGATGAAGCGCGTCTATTCACGATCGCGCATGCCTATGAGCAAGCTCACAACTGGCACACTCGCCGGCCATCTCTGCCGTGACACGTCATGCAGGCCGCGCCTCATGCTGAGGTAGATAGATCAGCATAACCCGGCCGGCCGCGTGCTGGCCTGTTCGCAGAAACATGGCGCATGTTAATCGCTTGACTGCATCGGATTGCTGCGAAGGGCACATAAAAAAGAGTCCGGGCTCAAGCTCGCTTGACCGCAAGCGGCGATGCTGTAGAATTTTATCTCCATCTAATGCGCGTGACATTTCGTTGTGTTGGATTGCCGCCGGGACTGGATGAACCGGCTACTTTACGAAAAGAACTCTGACGAAACGCCTATGCGTCGCCTGCTCCGGAGGAGCCATGGCAACCCTGTCTCGCGACTACTCTGAAAACTGCAACTATGACGTTGTGCGCCCGTGCTTGGTGTCACTCAACCCAGAGCTGAAGTCGAAGCCCCCGCAGGAGCTTTGCGGCGTTGCCATAGCCTTCCATAATGGAAGTGGCAACTCAGTGGCTGATGGCATCTGGACAGCCGCCAATACGGACCGATGGCCAGTTCCACGATCGGCATCAATCTGGGTGCCGGGAAAGTGCCAGTCAGCTATCAGATAGACTATAAGAGGCAGTCGTGGAGACACAACTTGCGACTGAATCGTCGACGAGAGCGCGCTAGAGAGTAGCTTGCTCTGGGCAGCACGCTCAACGATCACGGCATGCGAATGAACTGAAGGAGGTACAGCGCACAGGAATGGGAGGAGTTCTGTATCACTTACTTCAACAACTCACCCGTAAGGGAGGGGAACAATGCCGTTTACAACGATACTACTCAAGAAAATGAGCTTCACAGTGCTGGCTGCGGCAGGTTTGCTTGCCTCGCCATTGTCCTCAAGAGCCGATGAGGCGGATGTCGCGCGCGGGGAATATCTCGTCTCATTCTCCGGCTGTAATGACTGCCATACGCCCGGCTATTTCTTTGGCAGTGCCGATCCGGAGCGTTTCCTCGGCGGCTCTGACGTCGGGTTCGAGATTCCCGGATTGGGAGTTTTCGTAGGCAGGAACCTTACGCCTGACAAGGAAACCGGAATAGGAGACTGGACGACCGAGCAAATCGTAACGGCGCTCCAGACCGGAGAGCGGCCAGATGGGCGGATGCTGGCCCCTATCATGCCTTATCATGCGCTGGCCAACCTGACGCCTGAGGACGCCAATGCAATTGCGGAATATCTAAAGACAATCGAGCCGGTTAAAAATGCTGTGCCAGGTCCGTTCGGTCCCGGAGAGGAGGTGTCGACCTTCATGCTGCGCCTCGTTCCCCCGGGTGCGATCGCGGCGGAGGCACCGCCGCAGTAGTGGCTATGCGGCAGATGCAGGCTGGGATCGGTGAATTGCCGTTATCTGCCACGGGTCAAACTTGCTAGCCGCTGCTTCGCAGACGCGTCCCAAGCATGATTCTGGCGCGGATAAGCCCAGAGTGTTAACTTCTGCGGCTTCCGCTGGAACCAGGATTCTCAAATTGTATCGACTATGTGAGGGACTGGAGGCGAGGCTGCGGAAGGATCATGCCTTCCGCGGCAACAGCTAGGTTTTGGAGGAACCTGCAGAACCTTCCAAGCAAGCCTTTCCGGTGCGATCTGGCTGGTGTCGGTCAGCTCTTCAACGCTTACATGGACCGGTTGTCCGCGCGGCTCAATGCGCCAGGTTCAGGAGCAGCTGGCGGCGGGCGTTGCCCTGCTGCCCGCGCTAAGAGCATCGGCTTGTAAATCTGAATCGAAAGATTGGGCCTTGCTCGTGATTTGCCAGGATTGCGGAGGATCTTGGGCAAGAGCTATTCGGCGGATCTGCGCCATGGGGTTGTTGCGTTTGTCGAAGCGGGTATTCGCGGCGTGCCGCGGCGCGACATCTTGGTAAGGGCGGCATGCATCAGGTTTGAGCGTATCCGGCATTTGCAAAGCAGTTTTGCGTTCTTGGGCGGGTATCGAGTTGTGACCGATGGTCTCGGAGGAGCCTTGCCGCCTGCGCCCTCATCGATTGACCATCGCACCGAGCGAATAAAGCATCCGGATCGGCCAAACACTAGCCCCCACCGGATTTGTGATGCCATTCCGCTGCAGCAGGTGGCCCCATCGGACGGGCCTTGTTGTAATTTTGTTGCATTGCAGCAAAATGACGGTACGTTATGCCGCACCAACGGTATCGACGGGAGCGCCTGAGCGGCTCCGGGAAGATGCGAAAGTTCAACAGGGTACGGCGTCCATTGCTCGTTCTGCAGGCGCACGGGTACTGTAAAAACCGGGGCGGCTTCAACACTTCCCCGCACCCCGGAAAGGTGCGCTGATGTATTATCAGCTTTATGAGCTTCAACATGCCGCGCTTCAGCCGGCGCGGGCCTGCGCTGATGCGATCAGGCACCTCTATTCAAGCCCGCTCAATCCAGTATCAGAAACCCCTTGGGGCCGCTCTATTGCCGCCGCTGCGGAAGTGTTCGAGCGGACAACACGGCGCTATGGGAAGCCCGAGTTCGGCGTTGGCTTTACAGTAATCGAAGGAAAGCAGGTTGACGTCCATGAGGAGGTCATCTGGGAGCGACCCTTTTGCCGCCTCCTGCGCTTCCGGCGCGATTTGCCTGCAAATTACGCCTCGGATTCCAAGCTTTTAATCGTGGCGCCTCTTTCGGGCCACTATGCCACCTTGCTGCGCGGAACGGTCGAGGCGATGCTGCCCCACGCTGACGTCTATATTACGGATTGGGCGGACACGCGCATGGTGCCACTATCGCAGGGCAGCTTCGACCTTGACGATTATATCGACTACCTCATGGCCATGTTCGGCCGGCTTGGCCCCGGCACCAGTGTCATGGCGGTTTGCCAACCGTCCGTCCCGGTGCTCGCGGCGGTGGCCCTCATGGAGGCGCGGGGCGACCGCAACCTGCCCGCCGCGATGGTTCTGATGGGCGGCCCCATCGACACCCGCCGCAACCCGACTATCATCAACCGGCTGGCCCAAGAGCGCGGGCTCGCCTGGTTCCGCAACAATGTTGTGATGCAGGTGCCATGGCCCAATCCGGGCATGATGCGGCTCGTCTATCCAGGCTTCCTGCAGCTCTCCGGCTTTATGGGAATGAATCTGAACCGTCACATCACCGCCCACCGCGAGTTCTTCATGCATCTTGTGAAGAACGACGGAGATTCGGCGGAGAAGCACCGCGAGTTCTATGACGAGTATCTCGCGGTGATGGATCTTCCCGCCGAATTCTACCTGCAGACCTTGGACACAGTGTTCATCCGGCACCTTCTGCCCAAAGGAGAAATGACGCACCGGGGCCAACCCGTTGATCTGCGAGCGGTTCACAATGTCGCGCTCATGACCGTCGAGGGCGGCAAGGACGATATATCGGGGGTGGGGCAGACGGAGGCAGCGCACTCGTTATGCGTCAATATCCCGCAAGGCAAGCGGATGCACCACTTGCAGCCCGAAGTGGGCCATTACGGTGTCTTCAACGGCACGCGCTTCAAAGCTGAAATCCTGCCCGCCATCCTCCGCTTTCTCGGCGAGCAGGCACGCGTTTCCGGATGATGAGGATTGGAGCGCGAAAGGTGTGGCGGCCTGAACACGCTGAGAGTAAAAGCCGGCGCTTATCCACTGGTCAACCGGGTGTCCGGTAACCATAGCCATAGAATCTCCGCTTTTGCCGTTGACAGAGCCCACTAGAACTTCGTTAACTTATCATTAACGAAAGAAACGGTTGGGGAGCGGCTGCCATGGCTGCTAGGCGGGTGGTTTTCATCACCGCGTTAGGATTCTCTTTGTCTCTGCTCGGCGTGGGAAGTGGTCCTGCTGCCGGGTCCGGGCTGATGGTGACGGGTGGGCTCACGTCCCAGCCGATTGGCCATTACGAATTCTGCAAGAACAATCCGCGCGAATGTGCGCTTAGACCGCGGGACAACGGCCCGCTAAAGACGAACGAGGATGTGTGGAGCCTGATCGTCAAGGTCAATGCCGATGTGAATAAGGCAATAAGGCCGATGAGCGATCGCGAACTCTATGGCAAGGAGGAGTTCTGGACCTATCCGGTGAACGGGGCCGGGGATTGTGAAGACTATGTGCTGGAGAAGCGTCGCCGGCTGCACGAAGCAGGCCTCGATCTCGCCAATCTTCTGATCACGGTTGTCCGCAAGCCGGACGGGGAAGGTCACGCGGTTCTCACCATCCGCACCGACCGCGGCGATTATATCCTCGATAATCTGCATTCTGATGTGAGGCTGTGGAGCCACACCGAGTACACATTCCTCAAGCGCCAGGCGAGCGACCATACGGGCCGCTGGCTCAACCTCAAGGACGAGAACAACCTTCTCGTCGGCGCGGTCAAGGACTAAACTAGAGCACATCTTCTTTAGTTCGGGTGATATCCGGCTGCCTTGAAGCATTTCGCGCATCCGCCGGGAGTGAAGAGGTCGAAGTTGAGCCCCGGGGTGTCCCACAGAGCGGCGATGGTCCTTCGGCCTTTCGCGCAGCAGCGCCTTGACCTAAAAAGGCGTTCTCGAAGGGATCGCGTGCGGGCCTTTAAGGCGGCAGATAGCGCCTGCCGCCTCGATCGCATTGCACCTGCGGCCTTTTTGGGCCGGCAGGTTGTCCATCGCGAGGATTTTGCCCTGCAACAAGTCTCGGGACCTGCACCTGCTCGACATAATGTCAGGAACAGTGCCGTTCATGCACGCCTTCATAGGCAAAAGGGCAACAGTCATGCCCGCAAGCGGCACCGCGCCGGCGAAGGTCGTGTTCTCCAATGGCCTCCGGCAAGCCCGGCCAGTCGCGTGCCGCGTGGCGCTCTTGCACGCCGGCGTGCCATCTCGACGACAGCCCGTCTCGCAGATGAACACGAGCTGCCGGATAGAGGAAGAGCTGGCCGCCAAACCAGGTCCGACGGGCGCTTCACGATGTCGGGATGCTCCGGCTGAATGCCCATCGACTGCTCCACCATTCTCGTTCAGCGTGATATCCTTGCGTTGTTCGGTGTCGCCCGACGATGATGGCTTCATGCGCATCGAGGCGGAAGGCGCTGCCGCTCGCCGATCCTCCCTCGTATAAGGAATCGCGCTCGACACGCCAGCGCCAAGCCGCGCCGCCGTGTGCCGGGCCGAAGCTCCTTCGTTCGCAGTTATCAGGATGACCGAAGATCTGCGCCCAGTGTTTTTCCATCATTCGCCTCCACCAAGGTGAATCACACGCGAACGCAAACGTCACATCTACAAGTGCTGTAGATCAGAAGAGCCGCCGCCCGCCGGCTATTCCGTATAGACGCCGAAATTGTCGAGCTGCTCCTGGCTGCGGGCAATGGCCGCGATGGTTTCCTCACTACCTTCCGATACCAAAAGCGTCGCAAGGACCTGCGCCAAGGCGAAAGCGGGCAGGAGCGTTGGGAAGAGCGATCTGGAATTGTTGTTGACGATCAGGTTGAGGCTATCAGCATCGATGATGGGGGAGACCAGACTATCCGTGATGGCGATGATACGGGTCCCCCGCTGGCGTGCAAATTCCACGGCCTTTACCGCATCGCGCGCATAGGGATGATAGCTGAAGGCGATCAGGACATCGCCATCTCCCACATCGCGCAGTTCGTCGGCGAAGGTGCCGCCTAGTCCGGTAAGCAGGATCGTCTTCCTGTCGAACATCCGGCATACATAGTGAAAATAGTAGGCGACCGGAAAAAGGCTCCGAAGACCGAGCACATAGACCCGCCTCGCCCCTTCAATGAGGCTTACGGCCTGGTTCAGACTGTTGACCGCCATTTCACCGAAGGTCTCCTGAATGTTGGTGAGCTCCTGATAGACATATTCGCCGATCAAGCGCCCATGGGGTCCCTTGGGATAGTTGGCGCGAATCGCTTGAGCGCGATGGAGCCAGTCTGCCCGGCGACCGCTCATCACGATGTTGCGGAACAGATCACGGAACTCGTCATAGCTCTCATAGCCTATTTCCCGGGCAAGCCTGAGCATGACGTTGTGGTGCACGCCTGCCCGCCTGGCGACGGAGCGCATGGAATGAACGGCTATCTCCTCCGGATTGTCGATGGCATAGCGCGCTGCCTTGCGCAGGCGGGGACTCAGTTCGGGAAACCGCGCCTTGAGCACATTGACGATCGTACCCTGCACCGCACCAGAGGCATGCTCCGCCGTCTTCAACTGTTGTCGCTCCTGTCTGGCCACGGCTAGCCGGCTTGCCAGCATGCCGCGGATGCGTCAACCATCGTTCATCTCCTTACGCACCCGCACCCGCATCATGGCGAATTCGACCACCTGCGTTCCCACCAGCTCAAGCTGGCGCCGGGCCGTCTCGTCCACCAGGTCACCTTTGGCATCGAAAATCGGTAACGAAGTGTTTAAGGCAACACCCATCGGCGTCGGCCATCCCCGTAGCGAATGAACAATGGCTCTCAGCGTAGCCAGAGTCTGCCCTGCAGCTTGCCAGCCCCCTGCGCAGCAGATGCAACCGACTGCGCATCCGTCCCAATATATGCGCGGTTCGGACCGGAGGTCCTCCGCATAGTCGATAGCGTTCTTGAGCAGCCCCGAGATCGTTCCATGATAGGCTGGGGATGCAAGGATGATACCATCGGCCCGCCGAAAGAGGCCAATCAGCCTTTGGGCGGCCGGGCTGCGTTTGATCTCCGCGGGGCTGTACATGGGCAGAAGCATGTCCTCGCCCGAGAAAACAGCGGTCTCCGCACCCATTTCGGCAGCGCGAGCGAGGCTGACCCGCATTGCGCGTTCCGAACTGGACCCGCCCCGCGATGTTCCGCCCAATCCAAGTACGAAGGGACGCTGCCCACTGCGCGGCATAAGTATGTTACCTTCCTACAACGTCCTGCCTCGGCGCCGTTTCATTGCTTGCCATCGGGGTGCCAAGGCGGGAAAGATCGCCGTAACGACGCTCAAGCAGCGGAATCACTTCCGAGCCGAACCGCTCCATCGAGGCGAGTATGCCTTGCTGGGTAAGTCCGGGTATGGCCATGAAGCAGCTTATATGATGCGGGTTGAGTAACTCGATGTCGCGCGCCAGCCGTTCGGCGACGGTATTCGGGTCGCCTATAGGCAAGCGCTCGGCGATCTCCTCCAGCGAAGGCTCGTCCGCAGCGGGCACCTCCTTCAAATATGCACCTTCGAGTTCGCCATATTTGCCACGCATGGCCTGCGCGATTCGGCGTACATAGCGCGCCCCGTCAGCCGCCTTCAGGGCATCTTCGCGACTGTCGGTGACAAAGACGTAACGCTGGATGGCAAACGGCATTGCCGCTACCTCGCCACCGGCTTGAGCAAAAGTCCCGGAAAGTGTTTCCCTGATCTTGGCCACCGTCTCCGAGCTGTTCCAGCCCGTGGTGAAGAACGGAATGTAACCTCGCTCCGCTGCCCTACGCTGAGCCTCAATGTCCCCTGCCATACCGGCGACATAGATTTGCGGCCGCTTCTGCACCGGGCGGACGGAAAAGGCCGTTTCCGGAAGATTTACATGACGCCCGGAAAAGCGGAAGATTTCCTGATTGAAATAGCAGTCGGCAAGATCGAGCACGTCGAAAAGATCCTGGCGCGCCTGCTTGAGGTCCCGGCTGAACTTGTGAAACTCGTATTCCTGGTAGCCCGTTCCGAAGCCGAGCACGAGCCTGCCGCCACTGATCTGGTCCGCCATGCCGATATCCTCCATCAGGCGGATTGGCTCATATAGCGGGGCCACAATAACGGCCGGTCCCAATCTAATGGTGCTGGTCTGGCCGGCCATATAGGTGGTCATCGTCAAGGGCGACGGGCAAAGGCAATAGTTCGAGAAGTGGTGCTCCGCGAACCAGGCAATTTCCATTCCGATGCGCTCGGCCATTCGAACATGCTCGACTGTTTCCTTGTAAATTGTGCCCGGCGACTTGGCCTTGTCGCGCTGTGTCATGAGACAGAAGAGGCCGAAATGCATAGTTTTATCCTTTCTAGAAGCCGACAATCGTCTCGCCGCCATTGGGACTGATGGCCTGCCCAGTCACGAAATTGCCGGTTGGCGCGACGAAATACGCAACCGCGTACGATATCTCCTCGGGCGTGGCCCAGCGGCCGACCGGCACCAGCTTTTCCTTGGCGCGGATCTTTTCCATGCCTTGGACCCTGATCGGCATCTCCGTAAGCACGCCGCCCGGGCAAACAGCATTGACGAGGATGTTGAAGCCAGCCAGCTCCTTTGCCCATGCCTTCGTGAGGCCGAGCACTGCGGTTTTGGCGGCACAGTAATGGGAGGCAGTGTGATGGCCGTTCATACCCCAGATCGACGAGATGTTGACGATGCGGCCGAAGCGTCGCTCCTTCATCCGGCCCACAACCGCTTGCGTGCAGAAGAAGGTGCCGCGCACATGAATGTCGAACATGCGCTGGAACATTTGAGGCGTGATCTCCTCAATTTCCGCGTGCTCGCCGATACCGGCGTTGTTGACAAGGATGTCGATCGGGCCGAGCTGCGCCTCCACCCGGCTCACGAGCGCTCGCATCGCGCAAGCATCGGTTACGTCATCGTTGAAGACCATCGCGCGGCGCCCGGTGGCGCGTATGGCGGCAGCGGTCTCCTCCGCTTCCTCGCGCAGTACGTCATGGATGACGATGTCGGCTCCGCGGCTGGCCAGGAGTTCGGCATGGGCGCGGCCCATTCCCCGTCCCGAACCGGTGATCCAGGCGATCCTGCCTTCAAGGCTATTGGGGTCCTTTGTCATGGCGCAATCCTCCTCAATAGCCAACGATGGTTTCGCCGCCATTCGGGCTGATCACCTGGCCGGTCACGAAATCGGCCTCGGGCGAAGCGAGGTAGGCGACGGCGTAGGAGATCTCGACCGGCTCGCAATAGCGCTTGAGCGGCACTTTCTCCTCCTTTGCTTTCAGAACATCGGAATTATCGAGCTTGGTCGGCCCACCCGAGCGCACACCACCGGGGGCCACCGCATTGACATGGATGTTCCAGGGAGCCAGTTCCTTCGCCCATGCCTTGGTGAAGCCGAGGAGAGCGGCTTTCGCCCCGCAATAATGGGATGCCACCGGCGCTCCCGCCATTCCCCAGATGGAGGAGATGTTGATGATCTTGCCATAGCGAGCCTCCTTCATTGCGGGCACTACGGCCTGTGTGCAGAAGAACGACCCGCGCACATGCACGGCCATCATTCGGTCGAAATCCTCTTCGCGAATCTCCTCGATCAGTGCGCGTTGACCGAACCCGGCATTGTTGACGAGAATGTCGATGCGCCCCAGCATCCGTCCAGCCTCGCGCGCCATCTCTATGACGGCTTCCGTGTCGGCCATGTCCACCACGGCGTAATGCGCGCGCCTTCCCGTTGCGCGAACCATTTCGGCCGTTTCCCGGGCCATTTCTTCATTGATGTCGGCAATGGCGATATCGGCGCCGCGACGGGCCATGAGAACGGCATGTGCCCTACCCATTCCGTCCCCCGCTCCGGTGATCAACGCGATCTTGTTGTCAAGCGTCCCCATCTCATTCCTCCGGGATCAGCAAGGTTGCATTGGCCGGCCAGGCAAGCGTGACAGGTTCGCCGGCAGCCAGCATTTCCGACTGTCGCACCGAGGGCAGCCATACGGAGACGGGAGAGCCCGTTCCGGCATCGACCTGGTAGCGGAGAGTTCCCGCGGTGTAGACGGCATCGATGACGGTGCCACGCAGGACATTGGTCCCGTTCCCATCGCCTTTGAAATCAGGCGATTCGAGCCTGATAGCCTCTGGCCGCACACAGATCACCGCCTCACGCTCTGTAAACGCGCCGGTCCTGGCGCTCACGGCGTTCAGAATGACATCGTCCTTGACGCTCAGCCGATAGCCGCCGGCAGTGCTCTCTACCCCATCGATGGGGCGAAACAGGTTGGCCCTGCCCAAGAAGCAGGCAACGAAAGCGTTGCGCGGATGCTCGTACAGTTCGCGAGGTGTACCATGCTGGACGATCCGACCATTGTTCATGATCGCCAGCCGGTCCGACATGGTGGCCGCCTCGTCCTGATCATGCGTGACGTAAAGTACGGTAGCGTCCACTTGGCCGTGAAATGCCTTTATCTCCAATTGCATTTCCTCGCGCAGATTCTTGTCGAGTGCGCCGAGAGGCTCATCCATGAGCAGCATGCGCGGGCCGTAAACAGCCGCACGGGCGAGAGCAATCCGCTGCTGCTGGCCCCCCGAAAGCTGACTTGGCATCCGGTTGCCTACGTGGGGCAGCCGTACCGATTGCAGCATCGATTCCACCCGCTCGCGCACGACATCGGCCGGGAGCTTGCGCAGCCGCAGCGGAAAGGCGACATTTTCGAAAACGTTCATGTGCGGGAACAGCGCATAGTTCTGGAAGACCATTCCTATGTTGCGCTTGTAAGGGGGCACCGCGACCACATCCGTTCCATCGACGCTGATCCTTCCACGAGTCGGCGGTGTGAAACCGGCAACTGTGCCGAGCAGCGTGGTCTTGCCCGATCCGCTCGGGCCGATGAGCGAGAAGAATTCACCCGGCTCGATTTCGAGGTCGGTCGGGTGCAATGCAACGACCTTCCCGTATTGCTTCTCGACACCCGATAGCGTCAGCCTTGCGCCCCGCTCAGCCATGGGATTCAACCCTCCCGCTCCGGGCTTGCAGGATGGAAACGATGATGAGCAGAAGGAGCGTGAAAGCGAAGATCAGTGTCGCGGCGGCGGCAATCGTCGGCGTTAGATAATCGTTCATCTGTTCCCATATCAGTCTGGGCAAAGTGCGGGTGCCGGCGCCGGTGAGGAACAGTGCCAGCATCAGTTCATCGAAGGAGGTTGCGAAGGCAAGGATCCCGCCGATGACCACCCCTGTGCGGATCATCGGGAAGGTCACTTTCCAGAAAGTCTGCCATGGATTTGCACCCAGCGTCATGGCAGCAAGTTCAAGGGCCAGGTTATAACGCGAAAGTGCGGCATTGACCGTGATGAAGACCAGCGGAATGCCGATTACGGTATGACCGACGATCGCTGCGGCGTGGGAATTGAGCAGTCCCAGCCACAGCATCATCGGATAGAGGCCGATCGCCAGAATCACATGCGGCAACATCATCGGTGCGACGATGAAAGCCGCAGTAAGACCTGCCCTTCCCAGTCCGCCGCGCGCAACTGCAAGCGCTGCCAATGTGCCGAACACCATCGACAGGAATGCCGTCGGGATGCCGATAGCGAGGGAGTTCCACGCCGCCTGGCTCCATGCCGGGTTCTCAGCGATGCGGACGTACCATTCGGTGGACCAGCCGGAGGGCGGGAAAGAAAGATAGCTTTGATTTGAGAAGGACAGAGGCAAGATGATGAATTGCGGCAGGACGAGGTAGACCAGGATGGCCCACGCCACTCCCAGAAGCAGCATGTTGAATATACGGTAGCGGAGCGGCATCGTGATCTCAGCGGGCATGGGCGAACCCTCCTTCCGCATGGCGCACGACGCGCAGGTACAAGAGATAAATCGAAACGGTAAGCAGCAACAGAACGCTAGAGAGTGCGGCGGCCAGACCCCAGTCGAGCAACCTGTTGGCCTGCTGTTCGATCATGACGGCAGCCATCATGTGGCGCGGTCCGCCAAGCAGCGAAGGCGTGATGAAGAAGCCAAGCGACATCATGAAGACAAGCGCCGAGCCTGCGCTGATACCCGGGATCGACAGCGGCAGGAATACCCTGCGGAATGCCGCCCAGGGACTCGCTCCCATCACACCGGCCGCTAGAACCAGCGAACGGTCGATGCTGCGCATGTTCGCAAGCAGCGGCAGGATCATGAAGGGAAGCATGATGTGTACCATGCCTACATTGACGGCCAGGGTACCGGGGAGGAAATTGACAGGATGTTCCGTGATGCCGGTCGCCACGAGTGCCTGATTGAGAACGCCCCGACGCTGAAACACGACCATCCACGCATAGGAACGGATGACCACGCTGGTCCACAACGAGGTGACGACCATCGCCGTCATTAATGCGAACAGGTTCCCGCGGGCGCGCGCCATGACATAGGCGACTGGGTAGGCGATGACGAGACATAGCACCGTTACGATGGCTGCCGTCTGAAGGGTGATCCATAGGCTCTTGAGGTAAGGTCCCGCAAATAGCACCCGCTCGTAATTGCCGAGGCCGGGGACGGGATCGACAAAGCTGCGGTGAATCACTGACATTATCGGCCACAAAAAGAAGAGACCGATGAAAGCGATGGGTGCCACAAGAAGCCAACGATAGAGCCGCGATGCGTTCCACGCCCGGATCTCTTCCCCCGCCGGCGTGATTTCCTGAGGGGACCGCGTCACTGTCGCACCATGTGATTGCATGAGCGTAGCGCCCTGTTACGCATTATGACGGGTCGAGGCGGTCGAACTCGCCGAGGATCTGGCGGGCGAGCCCGCCAGTTACCCCTAGCCCAGCAGCCAATTGTTGAAACGCTCGGTCGCCTCGGCGGAGTGATCGGCCCAGTAATCGACGTCGAGCATGACGGAGCTTCCGTCGAGCTTGGGCAGGTCGGCTTTCACCTCTTCATCGAGCAGGGCCTCCGCATCCGTATTGACGGGCCCATAGGGGATAGCCTTGGCGAAGGCAGCCTGAGCTTCCGCCGAAAGGGCGTAGGCAAGCAGCTCCAGCGCTTTCTCCTTGTTCGGAGCTCCTGCGGGAACTGCCCAAGCATCGGAGACAAGGACGGCCTGATTGAAGTGAAAATCGACGGGAGCGCCAGCCTTGCGAGGCTCATGGACACGGCCGTTCCAGGTGGAGCCGGCATCGACTTCGCCATCGATCAGCATCTGCGCGCCCTGAGCGCCAGTATCCCACCACAGTACCTTGTCGCTGACGTTATCGAGGCTCGCCAAGGCGCGATCTATGTCGAGCGGATAAAGCTCGGCAGGACTGACGCCATCGGCCAGAAGCGCAACTTCAAGCGTCTGGAAGGGCTTCTTCCAGAGACTGATGCGTCCGTCCAGATTGAACAGCGCGGACCAGTCGCCGGGGCCTTCACCGGAAATATTATCGGTGTTCCAGGCTATGTGATGAGCTGCCAGATCCGTCAGCACAAAGTGCTCGTGCATCGATCCCTCGATCATCTTGTCGCGATCGATCCCGGAAAAATCGATGGGCTCCAGCAAACCTTCGCGGGCATAGACAACCAGTTCCTCCGCCGGCCCCTGAATGAGGTCCCATTCGACGTTGTTCTGTTCCACCATGGCTTTTAGGCGAGCGCCCTCGTTGCTGGTGGTGATGACATCGATGCCGCCGTAGCCCTCCTTCCACGGATTGAAGATCGTTGTGCGATATGCGTCATCGAGCTTTCCTCCACCCGTTGCCATGACGAGCTGGCTCGACTGGGCGCGCAGAATGCCGGGCATCGCCAGCGCCATTCCCGTGGCGCCCAGACCGGCGAGCGCGGTGCGGCGTGTTACCTTGCACTGCCTTGAACTTGCCATTGTTGATCCTCCTATCATTATGTGACCGGTTAGCGGTCTTGTTTCCCCTCGCGCTGCGGCTGTCGACAGCCGAAGTCAGTTGGCATCATTCACGCCATCAACATTCCTCCGTTCACCATCAGTGTCTGGCCAACGACGAACCTGTTCCTGCGGGAGCCGAGAAACAGAATCACCTCCGCTATGTCCTCCGGCTCGGCGGCCCTGCCCAGCGGGATCGACTTGATGCGCTCTGCAAACCATTGCTGTTGTCGGGCCGCTTCCGTCGCGATCGCACCAGGGCTGACCGCGTTCACCAGCACCTGGTGCGGCGCTAGTTCTTCGGCAAGCGATTTGGTGAGCGAGACGAGCGCCGCCTTCGCGGCGGCGTAATGCGGCAATGTTGGCTTGGCACGGTGCGCATCGGTCGATGCGACATTGACTATCCGGCCGTCCCCCCGCGCTATCATCAGGTCCATCAGCGCGCGGGTCGTCAAAAAGGCGGCCGTCACATTGATGCGGAAGGTCCACTCCCAATCGGACATGCTGATCTCAGCCGCACGCCCGTGACGCCAGCCTCCTGCGTTGTTGACGAGGAGGTCTAGACGGTCATTGCACACCTCTTTCAGATGGCCGCGAAGGACTGCAAGCTCCTCCTCCTGCGCAAGATCGGCCGCGACGGCATGAGCGGCAAGGCCCCGCCCGCGCAATTCAGCTGCAGCACTCTCCACACCCTCACGGTCGATATCCACCATTACGGCCACACCGCCGCCCTCGGCAAACATCCGGGCAACGGTGCGGCCGAGCCCGCGCGCGGCACCGGTGATGACCCCGTTCTGGCCCTGGAATTCGGCGTTCATGGCGAGCCTCCCACTCTCTCCAGACAGGCAACATTGAACCATATGGTACAATATGTCAATAATATTGCATATGTTGCATAACAATGGGGCTCGGTGCTATTGCTAAGCAGCTCTTCAAAGAGGATAAAACGCATGGGCGAGCGAGCAGCCAGGCCAGAACAGTCCGCGATCAGAACAAGTGTTTTCCATCGCTATCCGGCCGTGACGATGCCTTCGGCCGCGCGCGGCGAGGGCCCATATATTCTGGATACAAACGGAAAGCGTTACATAGATGGATCGAGCGGTGCGGCGGTCTCGTCGCTCGGGCACGGCCATCCCCGTCTTACCGCCGCCATCAAGGCCCAGCTCGACGAGCTTGCCTTCGCTCATACCGGCTTCTTCACGAGCCAGGTCGCTGAAGAGCTTGCGGATCTGCTGACGGAAGCTGCTCCGGGGATGGACAAGGTCTACTTCGTCTCCGGCGGTTCTGAGGCGGTGGAAACCGCCATCAAGGTGGCAAGGCAATATTTTGTCGATAAGGGCGAACCCTCGCGACGGCGTATAATCTCGCGACGGCAGAGCTATCACGGCAATACGCTGGGGGCGCTCGCGGCAGGCGGTAACATCTGGCGCCGCGAAAAATTCGGCCCCTTACTGGCGGAGGTGAGGCATATCAGCCCATGCTACCCCTATCGTGAGCAGCGCTATGATGAGACGGAGGCGGCCTATGGGCGCCGCATCGCTGACGAGCTTGAGGCGGCGATTCTCTCTCTCGGTCCTCAAACAGTGATGTGCTTCATCGCCGAAACGGTTGGAGGCGCGACCCTTGGCGCAGTTCCTCCAGTGGAAGGATATTTCACCCGTATCCGCGAAATCTGCGACCGGTATGGCGTGCTGCTTATCCTCGACGAGGTGATGTGCGGGATGGGTCGCACCGGTACCTTATTCGCTTACGAACAGGAAGGAATTGTTCCGGACATCGTCACGCTGGCCAAGGGGCTCGGCTCGGGATATCAGCCTCTCGGCGCGATGATGACCACGCGCGCCGTTTTCGAAACGATTGTCGAAGGATCGGGCTTTTTCCAGCACGGCCACACTTATACCGGTCACATCACGGCCTGTGCTGCTGGCCTGGAGGTACAGCGGATCATTCGTAACGAGGATCTTTTGTCCAACGTGCGGCTGCGCGGCGCTCAGCTTGCAGACGCTCTGCAGGAACTCTTCGGCAATCATCCGCATATCGGCGATATCCGCGGGCGCGGATTGATGCTGGCGATGGAGTTCGTCGCCGATCGGTCGAACAAGACTCCCTTCGATCCCAACCGCAAACTGGCAACTCGGCTTAAGGCAGCAGCGCTGGAGCGCGGTTTGATCTGCTATCCCATGAGCGGTCTTGTCGACGGTGTTTCGGGAGACCACGTGATGCTCGCGCCCCCATTCATCATCGACGAAAGCCATGTTGCCGAAATTGTCGATAAGCTCGACGCAGCGATAACGGCGGTGCTCGCCGGGAATTGACCTCCTCTTGGAAGGGCAGCTTGGCTTGATGAAGGCCAGGAAAAGCGAGCGGCTCCGCTCGCTATCCACGTGTCAGCCGAAGCTTTCAAGCGCGCGCGCAAGGGCGGGATGTGTTCTTGCGTGTTCGGCCGCGGGGATGCCCGCCTTGGCAGCCTCGAAGGCCTCATGAATGGATCGCACGCCTGCCTCCATCCCGTCGGGATGCGCAACGATGCCGCCGCCGGCGCAGAAGATGAGGTCGTCGCTGCCGAGCCGGCGATAGGTATCGCCAGCCTGGACGGCGGACTGTCCCGACGAGAACACGGGCATCACGATATCAGGACGGTCCGTCCGGGTGAACATCGGTGTAAGGCATGCCCGCGCCGAGGCGATCACACTGTCGTCAGGTTCACAAAATTTGTTGGCAAGGCCGTTTACATGGAGATGATCGACACCAGCCAGGCGCCAGAATTTCTGGTAGGCAATATAGCTTATGCCAAGATGCGGAGAGCGGTCATACATGCCCCAGCCGGCACGATGGCCGTGCAACACCACGGAGGAGTGACGACGAACCTCCACCACACCCGCCAGTCCGACAGAATTCAGCACCAGCATGGCGCAGGTCCCGCCGCGCTTTTCTATAATATCGAGCTGGCGGCGCATGGCATCGAGATCGCCGGAAATATTTACAGCGTACATTGCCTTGCGGCCTGTACGGTCGGCATGACGATCCACCACCTTCATGACCGCTTCGAAACGTTCGGCAAAGGGTGAGTGGGGTGGGTCCCCCATCAGTTCATCGTCCTTGAGGAAGTCCAGCCCGGCAGCGATCATCCGGTCCGCCATCTCCGCCGTCGCTTCTGGCGCAAGGCCCACGCTCGGCTTGATGATCGTACCCACAATCGGCCTTCCATAAACGCCCGTGACGCGCCGGGTGCCCTCCACCGCGAACGCTGGGCCGGGATAAGCATCGGCAAAAGCATCGGGGAGCTGAAGGTCAATGAGCTTAAGCGCAGAAAAGTGCCGCAACTCGAACAGATTTCCCAGCACGGTCGACCATACGGTCGGAAGAATGGCGCCGGTGTTTTCAAGATTCCAGGAAATGCAAACGCGCGCCCTGCGGCTGCGGGGATTGGGGCCGGCCGAGGCCGGCGGTCGGGAATGAGGAAGCGACGGCCCACCGGCAACCTCGCCGAGGTCCTCGATTGCTTCTACGCGAGCGCCATAACGGGCAAGCAGCTCCGGCGTCTCGCCAGGCACCGGACGAAAGGTTCCGCTCGATTGCTCACCGGCCATGGCCGCGGCGGCTTCCTCAAGCGGATAGGCGGTCTCTATGTTATATGTTGCGATAATACGTTCCTGCATGGCAGTGGCCTCCGCTCCGGCACTTTTTTTGGTGGTAGTCGTCATATCAGTCGGCTCCGTTCGCGCTGGATGCCGCAGCAAGCGACGCGCCCGGATTCCCCAGGGCCGGGTCGGCCAATTGCCGGTAAAGTTGATTCCCCCTTGTAATGTGCTCGCTCATTAGTGCGCTAGCCTGCTCCCCGTCGCCGTTAACGATTGCCTTGTAGATCTTCTCATGTTCCAGGATCGTCACCCGCTCGGCACCGCGTACCGAGACGAGTTCCCGCTTGAAGCGGGAAAGCCAGTGCAGCATCCCCTTCGTCACCGCAGCGACCAGCGAATTGCCGCTCATCTCGGCAATGATGCCGTGAAAGGCCATGTCGGCGCCTACGAAGGCAGCGTGATCGCCGCGCGCTTCCTGCAGTTCCCGTACCGATTCTCCCAGCCTTTCAAGATCCCGGGCGGTGGCGTTCCGCGTGGCCATACGCACCATCGCCGTCTCCAGCCAGAGCCGAGCTTCCTTCAGTTCATCGAGCCCGCGCGGGCTGACAGCCAGAAGCATGATCATGGCCGCTGAAATCTGATCGATAATGATTTCCGGCGCCGGATTGATGACACGCGCGCGCTCCCCGTGCGAGATCCGGATCAAGCCCATCTGCTGCAGGGTAAGCATAGCCTCGCGAATAGAAGGACGGCCGACAGCGAACATGTTCATCAACTCGCGCTCGGACGGAAGCTGCGAGCCGGGCGGGAATTCCGCCGTGGAGATTGCCGTAATCAGCCGGTCCAACACTTCTTCATAGAGCTTACGCTTCTGCACGGGCTCCATTCTCGTCTCCTTCTGTTCAGACCGGTCCTTCCACATCTTCCTCAGCATCCTAGCACCGCGCTGTTCTGATTGACACCACTTGTATGATGACCTAACCTCTTCGATGAAATTTAATAGGTTTCCGGCAAGCGATATGGACGCGGGCCATGGATGCAGACTGGAATGCCGTCGGCGCCGTAATTGTTCAAGGTCTGGCGGAGGACCTAGCGCAACCTGGTAGTGAAAGAGATTAAAACATGACCACAATCGCGCTCATCGGTGCAGGTGGCAAGATGGGTTACCGCCTGGCCGGGAAGCTCAAGGAGTCCCGTTTCAAACTCAAATGCGTGGAGGTGAGCGAGGCTGGTAAGGAACTGCTTCAAACGAGGCTTGGCCTTACCTCCGTTTCGGCGAAGGAAGCCGTGCCGGGAGCAGACATCGTGGTGCTCGCCGTCCCCGACACGGCCATTGGCAAGGTCGCCCACTCCATCCTCGACGATCTGAAGAGGGGAGCGATGGTCATCGTCCTGGACGCGGCGGCACCCTTTGCCGGCCATTTGCCCAAGCGCGACGATCTGGTTTACTTCATAACGCATCCCTGCCACCCTCCAATCTTCAACGATGAGACCGATCCAGATGCCAAGCGTGACTTCTTCGGCGGCGTAGCAGCCAAGCAGCACATTGTCTGTGCGCTGATGCAGGGGCCGGAAGAGGCCTATGCCATAGGCGAGGAGGTCGCGAAGATCATCTGGGCGCCGGTGATGCGGTCGCACCGGATCACGGTAGAACAGCTCGCCCTGCTCGAGCCCGGCCTTGCGGAGACCTTATGCGCCAGTCTGCTGGACGTGATGCGCGAGGCTCTGGACGAGGTGGTCAAACGGGGCGTGCCGCGCGAGGCGGCGCGCGACTTCCTGCTTGGCCACATGAACGTCCTGGGGGCGGTAATCTTCGAAGAAACACCCGGCGTCTTCTCAGATGCGTGTAACAAGGCGATCGAGTTCGGCAAGCCGATGCTCATGCGCGAGGATTGGAAACGCATCTTCGAACCGCAGGAACTGCTGGAAAGCATCAGACGGATTACGTGAGGGGCGCCGTGGGTAGTACAGCGCGATTCCGGGGAAATTGAAGAATGACTGACCAGCGATCCCTGGCCCTATGGGGCACGAGCGAGCCGGTCAGTGAATCCCGTGTCCTGCGCGCCGGTCCACTGGCGGTGGAACTGGATGGAGGCAACCTTAGGGCAGTGCGCTGGCATGGGCTCGAAGCGATCCGGGCTATCCAGTTTTTGGTGCGCGACGAGAATTGGGGCACGCTCGCACTGGAGACGGAACGCCTCGACATCGAGGAAGGTGACGGCCAGTTCAGCGTCACCACCGAAGCCCGGTGCCGCAATGGCGACGCCACTCTCCTGGTCAGAACCTCGATAACGGGCTCGGCGGAGGGCAAGCTTGTCTTCGATGCGGAAGCCATTCCAGACCATACCTTCATCACCAATCGCTGCGGCTTCTGCATCCTCCATCCCATCGTGGGCGTATCGGGCGCGCCGGCCCGAGTAGAGCATGTGGATGGCAGCGTGCGCGAGGCGCGCTTTCCTGCGATCATCGAACCCGCCCAGCCATTCATGGATCTGCGTGCGATCACGCATTGGCCGGCGCCAGGTATCGAGGTGCGCTGCCTGATGGAGGGTGACACCTTTGAAATGGAAGACCAGCGCAACTGGTCGGACGCATCATACAAGACCTATGTCCGCCCGCTCGCCCTGCCTTGGCCCTATCTGCTTGAGGCGAACGTTCCAGTGCGCCAGCGCGTGACACTCGCCATTTCCGGCGCGCCGGCCTCCCAATCAACGGGCCCCCGCAGCGAGGGGGAGGCGATCGATGTCGAGATTGGCGAACCGATCGCGCCTATGCCGGAAATGGCGGTTGCGGTAATCCCAGACGAGTGCGCCGCAACGCTCGCCGAACTTGATCTTCTCGCGGCGAGCCGGGCTTCGCGCCTGATATTGCATTTCAACCCGCTCGAAGGTCACGGCACCGCTGAATTGGCTGCCTATGCCGAACTTCAGCAAAAGGCGGATCTTCCGGCGACGCTTGAGTTCGTCCTGCCTTGCCGCCAAAGCGCTGAACGAGAGTGTAGTGAACTCGCCGCGTTGCTCGACAAGGCCGGATTGAGCCTTGCCGAACTCGCCATCAGTCCCGCTCCGGACCTGAAATCGACGCCGCCCGGCAGCATATGGCCCGATTGCCCGTCGTTTGAAGAGATTTATGGCGCCGCCCGCAAAGCGCTGCCCGAACTGCGGCTTGGCGGAGGCATGTTCAGTTATTTCACCGAGCTCAACCGGAAGCGTCCACCGGCGGAGTTCATCGACTTCATTACCCACACCACGGCACCCATCGTGCACGCAGCAGACGACCGTAGTGTCATGGAGACGTTGGAAGCGTTACCCTTCATTATCGCGTCGGTGCGGGCAATCTATGGCGACAAGCCCTACCGCATCGGGCCATCCACAATCGGCATGCGACACAACCCCTACGGCGCCCGGCTGAACGAAAACCCCGGCCGCCGCCGCATCACCATGAGCTCGGACGATCCGCGCCAGCAGGGCCTGTTCGCCGCTGCGTGGATGGTGGGTTACGCTGCCAGCATCGCTAGCGGGGGACTGGAAGTGCTCTGTCTTGGCGCTTTGACCGGCCGTTTCGGTGTGCTGGCGGACAACACATTGCTGCCAGCCTTTCACGCACTGCGCACACTCGGAAGCATATCCGGCGAGCCGCTGAGGAAGGTGCGCACGAGCAATCCTTCCGTCGCACTGGCGCTCGGCAATGATCGGCATCTGCTTGTCGCAAACATTACCGATCGGCCAATATCGCTCCGGACCGGCGCTTTTGCCGATGCAGCCGTTCTGGACGAGAGCAATCTTGCATCCATCGACGATGCCGCACTGCTGGATAAGGAACGCCCGGCCGGCTCCGAATTACGGCTTGGCGCCTATGGCATCGCCGTGCTGAAGTCTGCGAAGCTCGCATGAGCGCGCCGCTGCTTGCCTATTATGGCGATGACCTGACGGGCTCCACCGATGTGATGGAAGCGCTGGAGCTTCGCGGTATCCGGACCGTGCTGTTCACGGCCATACCTGACAAGACCCTGCTTGAGCGTTTCAGCGGCCACCAAGCCTTTGGAATTGCCGGAACAAGCCGAAGCGAAACGCCGCAATGGATGGACGCTCACCTGCCGCCGATCTTCCGCTGGCTCGACGCTACAGGGGCTGCGATCTGCCACTACAAGGTTTGCTCCACCTTTGATTCCAGCCCCGAAATCGGCAGCATTGGCCGAGCCCTCGACCTGGGTGCGGAAGTGTTCAAACAGTCCAGCGTCCCTATCGTCGTAGGGGCACCGCAGCTCAGGCGATGGACCGCATTCGGTAATCTGTTTGCCGATTTCCGCGGCAAACGCTTCCGCATAGACCGTCATCCAGTCATGAGCCGGCATCCTGTAACCCCCATGGATGAAGCCGATCTGCGCCGGCATCTTGCGCGCCAGACGGATCGCACGATTGCGCTTGTCGATTGCGCGACACTCATCTCCCCGGAAGCTGATCGGGCGATGGACGCAGCGCTTGCCGAAGGCGCGGCGGTTCTGCTTGACGTGATCGACGCCTTTACGCAGGCAGAGGTCGGACGGCAGCTCTGGCGCAAACGGGGCGAGGCACGTTTCGTGGTGGGCTCCTCCGGAGTCCAGTATGCGCTGTCGTCAGATGCAGCCGGCACGCCTTTTTCCGGCTCGCCCCGGAATTTTGCGGCACCCGGCGGCGCCGGTCCGATCGCTGTTGTCTCGGGAAGCTGTTCGCCAACAACGAGCAGGCAGATTCGCTACGCCTTGCAAAATGGCTTCGCCGGCGTCGCGGTTGATGCAGCGGCACTGTCGCAACCGGGAGCGGCGCGGGATGCGGAAATTGCGCGCACGGTGGAGGGGGGGCTTGCCGCTTTGGAGGATGGCCGTAGCGTGGTGCTCTACAGTGCACTCGAAGGCGAGATACCGGTCGACAAGGGGGGCGGCAGTGGAGGCCACTTGCTGGGATTGGCGCTAGGCACGATCCTGTCGGCCCTGATCGGCAAGGCACGCCTGAAGCGGGTTCTCGTCGCGGGTGGGGATACGTCCAGCCATGCCATGGCGGCAATGGGAATTGCGGCGCTGGAGTGCCGCACGCCAATCCCCGGAGCGCCCGGTTCTCCCTTATGCATTGCACATTCCGCAACCGAAGAATCTTCCTTCGAGGTGACCTTCAAAGGCGGCCAGGTGGGGGGAGATGATTATTTTGCCCTGCTACGCGATCTCTGATTCTTGTAGGGATAAGCAGATTGGTATAATGAGTATGCCAGACCGTTTGAACGGTTGAAGCAGCAAGCGGTTTATCGGCGCTTCTAAAGGGAGGATAAGAATGATCAGGAAATTGCTATTTGCGGGTCTCGCTGCCTCAACCGGGCTGGCTGGCATGCCCGCCATCGCCACTGCGCAGGAGGGTGACCGTCCGGTCATCGCCCTGTCCAACTCGTTCTACGGCAATACCTGGCGCCGCCAGATGGTGGACGCCTTCACCGCCGAGGCGGAGAAAGCCAAGGCCGAAGGCAAGATCGCCGACTACGTTGTCCTCAATGGCGATGGCAGCGTGGCCCAGCAAAACAGCCAGATGGCCGAGCTTATCCTGCGCGGTGTTGACGCGATTGCCATTAATGCCGCATCGGAGACCGCCCTCAATGGCTTGGCTGAGCAAGCCTGCGCAGCCGGAATCACCGTTGTCGCCTTCGACTCTCTTTTGACCGCAGACTGTGCGTATAAGCTCTCGTTCGACTTTACCGGCTACAAGACCGCCCAGGCCGAGGCGACTCTCGAATTGATCGGCAACAAGGGTAATGTCATCGTCGTGCGAGGCGTCCGCGGGTCCGGCCCCGACAATCTGATGTATTCGGCGCAGAAGGCGGTCCTGGACGACAATCCTGATGTCACCGTCGTGGCAGAAGTCTATGGGCAGGCGACTGCTTCGACTGCACAACAGGCCATCTCCAACGTGTTGCCGAGCCTTCCGCAGGTCGACGCGGTTCTGGCGCAGGGCGGGAGCGACGATTACGGCATTGCGCAAGCATTTGAGCAGGCGGGCGGACCTTACGCCGAAAAGCTTCCCGTGATCGAAGGCGGCGGCAGCACCGACTTTGTCATATGGTGGAGCAAGAAGGCTGCTGAAGGATATCGTACCACTTCGATGAACACTACGCCCGGCATCGGCGGCGCGGCCTTCTGGCTTGCCTATGAGATCACCCAGGGAGCAGAGCCGGCGAAGGAGATGACCATGCCTGTCGCTGTTGTCGATGAGGAGAATCTGGAGGAGATGGCAAAGGACCTGCAACCCGGGATGATCATCAGTCCGAGCTATGATCAGGAATGGGTTCGCGCCAATCTTATTGAAGGTGGCGGGGACGAGTAACCTCCGCGGCGGCTGCCACTGGCAGCCGCCAGCATATATCGCCTGAAAGGGAAACCACGATCTGATGGCGACCAGTCCGGCGCTGAAACAGCGTCCCCAGGATCATGCAAGCCTGCCGCCACTGGCGGCACTGACGCGCATCGCCAAGACCTATGGCGACACTCATGCCAACAGCGATGTCAACTTTGACATCGCCGCCGGGGAGGTCGTCGGCCTCGTAGGCGCGAATGGCGCCGGCAAGAGCACGCTGATGCGGATTCTGTGCGGCGTCACCGAACCCAACAGCGGCGCGATGCGCTTCGATGGGCAGGAGATCGACCTTGCTGTCTATTCGCCTCAGCAGGCGAGGGAGCGAGGGATCCGCATCGTATGGCAGGAGCTTTCGCTTTCGCCAAATCTCAGCGTCGCTGAAAATTTCTACGTCGAGCAGCCACAATTTGTGCGCCGTTCGGCATTCTGGCTGCGCGACTATCACCGCCTGGCGAACGAAGCGATAGAGCGCATATTTCCAGGTGCTGCCATCTCCACGCGAAGGCTCGTCTCAGACATGACGATTGCCGAGCGGCAGATGGTGGAGATTTCGCGCGCCGCCTGCGATCCCCGCCTCAAGCTTCTGATCCTTGACGAGCCGACTTCATCGTTGGGTGCCGAGCGCAGCCGCCAATTGAGAGACTTTGTGCGAGCACTGGCCGGGGAGGGAAAGGCTGTCATCTTCATCAGCCACAAGCTCTCCGAGGTGCTTTCCCTTTGTGACCGCGTAGTGGCCATGCGAAACGGCCGCATCGCCTGGGAGAAGCCGGCAAACGAGGCCAATATTGATGATCTCGTCAATGCGATGGGCGGAGCCGGTGTAGGTCAACGGGCAGCACGCCGGGACAGCCGCCTGGAAGCGGCTGGTGCGGTGCAGGTGCGTATCGATGGCCCCTGGCTGGCAGGAGATCAGCGGCCGGTTGAACTGCGGGCGGGCGAGGTCATCGGTCTGGCTGGGCTGGAGGGAAGCGGCCAGAAGAGGCTCCTTCAGGCTCTCTTCGCCAAGAAGCACGGAGATGGCCTGGAGCGTCACGGCCCAGTCCGCTACGTCTCGGGTGACCGGCAGCTCGAAGGGGTGTTCCCGCTGTGGACGGTACTTGACAACGTGCTGATTGGCCGCGTCGCCCAATGGGCAGGTTGGCGGCCCGTGAATGTGCAAAAAAATCGTCCTGCAGTCGAAAAAGCAGCACAGCGCCTGTCGCTCGACCCCGGACGCCTTGATTCGAACATTCTCGAACTTTCCGGCGGTAACCAGCAGAAGGCGCTGGTGGCGCGCGCCCTTATCGACGAAGCCGGCATCATCCTGCTCGACGACCCGACACGAGGGGTCGACATTGCCGCCAAGCGGGACTTTTACCGAGTGGTGCGGGAGATTGCCGCCGCTGGCAGACTCGTCATCTGGCTTTCCACCGAGGATCTGGAGTTCCTTGAATGCGACCGGGTGCTGGTTTTTTCCGGAGGCAAGATCGTCACCGAACTGAGGGGCGAGGCAATATCCGAGGAGGCGATCGTCGCCTCCTCGTTTGCCAAACCGGAGAAATCTGCACAATCTGCGCCTGCTCGTGAGGACCGTTCGCTCCTGACGATGTTGCTGAAATCCATTCCCTTTGTCAGCCTGGTGCTCGTCTTTGCGGCCATGACCTACCAGAACCCGCTCGTGGCTTCGGGTTTCGGACTGCAATTGCTGCTGACGCCGGCAGTTACGCTTGTGCTCATTGCAGTGGCCCAGATGTTCATCGTCGGTGGAAGCGAGATCGATCTCGGCGTGGGCAACTTTTGCGGCCTGGTCAATGTTGTGAGCGCTACCATCCTTTTTACCGCGCCCTTCACCGGCGGAGCGATATTGATCGGCCTGATCGCCGCCTATGCCCTGATGGGGCTGCTGATCCAGGCTCGCGCCATTCCCGCCATCGTTGTCACGCTCGGCGCCTCCTTCGTTTGGGCCGGACTCGGACAGACGATCCAGCCCTCCCCCGGCGGCGCAAGCCCTGAATGGCTGCGGGCTATGTTCAGCTTCAAGGTGCCAGGCATACCGACCCCCCTGCTGCTGATATTTCTGGTGGGTCTTGCCGCCTATTCGATCGACCGATCGCCGGCCGGGACCATCCTTCGCGCATTCGGCTCCAATGTGTTGGCTCTGCGGCGGGCTGGCTGGTCGCACAACCGCTATTCAGTGCTGCGTTACGGCATCGCCTCCATCTTCGTTATGATCGCCGGGCTATACGTAACCGCTACGAACGGAGCGAGCGACATAAATGCAGGCACCTCCTACACGTTGCTTGGCATCGCCGCGGTCGTAATTGGCGGCTGTCAGCTTCTGGGCGGGGTGATCGCCCCTCTGGGTGTGGTGGCGGGTGCGGTAACACTTGCCTTGATCGGCGCACTGCTCGCGTCGCTCGGCGTCAGCACCGACTACAATGCCGCTGTCCAAGGTACCCTGCTCATCCTGATCCTGGCCCTGCAGGCACTGGCCGGATGGAGACGCAGCCGTGGCTGACGCATTGCTGAACGCAGCGCAACGCCATCGCTGGATCTGGCCGGCACTGGGGGTCCTGTTGCTGTGGGCGGCGCTGACAGTGCTGACTGCCCGCTTCAGCCTGCACAGTCTCAGCGGCGTCGCCATGTCCGCGTCGTTTCTGCTCATGCCCGCGCTCGGCCAGATGCTGGTGATAACCACAGGTCGGGGCAATATCGACCTGTCGATTCCGAGCGTCATCACCGTCAGCGCCTATGTCACGGTCGTGACGGCAAGCAGCGGCATGAACGGCTTCTGGCTGCCGCTGTTCCTGGTCATTGTCATTGCCGTCGGCGTTGGGTTGTTCAATGCCATGCTGCTGCTCGTCCTGCGCATTCCGGCGATGATCGCCACACTGGCGACGGGTTACATCCTTGCAACGGCAACCTTGCTCGTGAATGCGCGGGTCAGCATTTTTCCTCGACCTCCGGTTCTCATCTGGCTGGCCACAGGCCGTATCGGCGGTTTGCCAGTAATCTGCCTGATCGCTCTTACCGTGGCCGCAGTGGTCGGGATCGTGTTGGCGCGTACGGCCTTTGGAAAACAGCTTTCCGCCGTGGGGCAGAACATTGTGGCTGCGCGCTATGCTGGTGTGCAGACCGCCCGGCTGATCGCCAGCGCCTTCGTCGCAAGCTCTCTGCTTGCAAGTCTGACAGGCATGCTCCTGGCTGCCTATGCTGGCGGTGCGTTCCTGGAAATGGGTGCGCCATACCTTCTCCAGTCGGTAGGCGCCGTGGTGCTTGGCGGCACGCTCATCGCAGGCGGCAGCGCCAGCGTGCTTGGGACCTTCTTCGGGTCTTTTCTGCTCATCCTCATCGTCACCACCATGCAAATCGCCGGCCTTCCCGCCGGTGCTCAGGACATCCTGCAGGGGCTCGTCATCATCGGCGTGCTTTCGATAGCAGGGGGCAAGCTCCGAAGCCGCAGGGACTGATTAGCGAAATCTCGGGAGAAGGCGCGGATAACAGCTTCCGTCTGCAAAAAAAGCGACAGCTAGAATCATCTGCGTTTTTCATGAATAATTGAATTATCCGGTTAAGCTTCGATGAAGAGGCATCCCGTTAGCTGCCTATTTTTAGCCGCCCCATAAAGGACAAACTCCCTTTCATAATTGCCCTGCAACACGCCGCTTCCGCCCGTCAGGGCAGTCAAGCTGAGGGTACATCGTAATGAGTTTTCTTCCCCGGGGCGTCTCGACGCTCGCCGCTGCCGCATTCCTTGCATCCATTCCTACGCTTTCCCACGCACAATGTGGCGCCGCTTCCTGGTATGCTCTCACCTCCAAAACCGCATCCGGCGAGCGCATGAATCCTTCGGCCATGACGGCGGCGCATCGCAACCTGCCATTTGGAACCAAGGTGAAGGTCACCAACAGGACCAACGGCAAAGCTGTGATCGTACGCATCAATGACCGCGGGCCGTTCGTACGCGGCCGTATTATCGATCTGTCGAAAGCAGCCGCCGAAAAGCTCGGCTTTATCCGCGCGGGCCACACCCATATCTGCATCGAGAAGACAGAATAATAAGGCACTTCCTTCACGAAGTGTGTAGCGTTCTCGCCCTGGGTGTCATTCCGGCATTCAGGGAAAAGCGGAACGACCTGCGTGCTCGTTTTTCAGAACTTCAGGAAAACGGGATCCACTTTTCGTGAATTCCACTAAGCGCCCACGGAGGCGCCGTTGGACGGATCGGCACAGGCTGCGCAGAGGCCGCTCATCTCTATGGTGGTCTTCTCAGGCTCGAATTTATGCGCCTCTATCCATCTGCCTAGCCGCTCTTCTATGCCCGCGTCGGAAAATTCGTTCACCCGTCCGCAGGTACGGCAGATGGCGAAGGCAATGATCTCGTGCGCATGACAATGGGGATGTGCACAGGCAACGAAGGCACTGATGCTCTCAAGCCGGTGGACAAGCCCGAGTTCCTGAAGCTTGTCGAGCGCCCTGTAAACCTGAAGCGGCGCCCGGAAACCGTCATCACGCAGCAGGTCCAGAATGGTGTAGGCGCTCAGCGGGATCTCCGCTTGTCCTAGTGCCTTGAGCACCAATGCCTGGTTCCTTGTCAGTTCGGGATGCGCAGTCATGTCGATCCCCCGGCCTGGGAGGAAGCAGGGCTGGCGCGCCACGGCGCCCGTAGCAAGCTTAGAAGAAAGAGAACGAGCGCGGCGACCACGATTGATGGGCCCGATGGGGTGTCAAAGTGAAGCGACGAGAAAAGACCGCCCAGAACCGCCGCCGCCCCTGCCAGCGCTGCAAAAAGCGCCATCGCTTCCGGCGTGTCGGCGAAGCGCCGTGCGGTCGCTGCCGGTATGATGAGAAGAGAGGTTATCAGCAATATCCCAACGATCTTGATGGCAATGGCGATGATCGCCGCCATCAGCAGCATGAAAGCAAGCCGGGCCCGCTCCGGCTGTAGACCCTCCGCCTCGGCGATCTCCGTATTCACCGTTGCAGCCAGCAGGGGCCTCCAAAGCCAGGCGAGCACGAGAAGGACGAGCGCGCCGCCAGCATAGATCACCGCGATATCGAGGCGCGATACCGAGAGAACGTCACCGAAGAGGAACCCCATGAGGTCAATGCGTATCCAACTCATGAACGCCACCAGGACCAATCCGAGCGCCAGGGTAGAATGGGATAAAATGCCCAGCAACGCGTCCGTCGACAACGCGCCCTGCCGCTGAAGGATGAGGAGGGCCAGCGAAGCAAGCGCAGCAACGATGAAGACGCTCGCCGTCAGATTGATTTCCAGCATGAAGGCCAGCGCTACGCCAAGAAGCGCGGAATGAGCCATCGTGTCGCCGAAATAGGCCATTCGACGCCACACCACGAAGCAGCCGAGCGGGCCCGCCACAAGCGCAAGCCCTATCCCGGCAATGACGGCGCGCGTGAAGAAATCGTCAAGCATGGGGTTTCCCCTGCGCCTCGTGGATATCGTGGTCCAGATGGCTGCTTATCGTGCCGTCCGCCAATCGTACACGGCCGTCGGCCAGATGAGTATGGTCGTGATGATGACGATAGATCGCCAGTATCTCGCCTGCACGCGCACCGAACAGCCGGACATATTCCGGGCTTTTCAGAACATTTTCCGGCGTGCCGCGGCAGCATACATGTCCGTTGAGGCATATCACCGTGTCCGTCTCGGCCATCACGACGTGCAAGTCGTGCGAAATCAGAAGAATACCGCAGCCTGTTTTGTCGCGAATCTCCCGGATAAGCTGATAAAGCGCAATCTCGCCGGAAAAGTCGACGCCCTGGACGGGCTCGTCCAGCACCAGCAGATCGGGCTGGCGTGCAAGCGCACGCGCAAGCAATACACGCTGGAACTCGCCGCCCGAAAGCGTCTGCACCTGAGCGCGCACCAGATGAGGGATGCCAACGGCTTCAAGCGCCTTGGCGATCTCGCCAGGCTTTAGCCGCCCGGTAAGCTGCATAAGCCGCCCGACATTGAGGGGCATAGTCCAGTCGACGGTGACCTTTTGCGGCACATAGCCCACCTTAAGAGGCCGCCTGCGCTCCACCGTGCCCTCATCAGGCTTCTGCACGCCTATGGCGATCTTGGCCGTGGTGCTCTTGCCCGAACCGTTCGGTCCGATCAGTGTCACGATCTCGCCGCGGCGAACCAGGAGGTCGACGCCGCGCACGAGCCATTGGCCGCCACGCCATACGCCGGCTCCTTTCATTTCCACCAGCACTCCGGCATCCTTGCCTGTCGTCTGTAACATGGGTCTGGGCATCCTTATTGCCACCAGATATGGCATACGTTATAGCATTACGCAATCGACACGTTATGTCATAACATTAAGCGCATCACTCTGGGATAACCCGATGATCAAGCCGCCCCTGCTTTTCTTTGCCATCCTCTTAGCCGCCAGTCTGACCGCCAGCGGGGCGAAAGCGCTGGAGGCAGTCGTCGCCTCCATAAAGCCGGTTCACTCGCTTGTTTCGATGGTAATGGAAGGCATCTCCAAACCGCAGCTATTGGTGAAGGGTGCAGGCTCTCCGCACGCATACGCGTTGCGGCCTTCCGAAGCCAGGATGCTGGAAAGCGCGCAAGTTGTCTTCTGGATCGGGCCGGGGCTTGAGCTTTTCCTGGAAGGCGCGCTCGAAACTCTGGCGGAAGGCGCACGCGTAGTGGCGCTTTCACAGACACCGGGTCTCCGCCTCTTGGAGATCCGCTCGGGCGGCAGCTTTGAGGCTCATGACGGGCATGGCGATAAAAACGGGTACGTCCATCACCATGATGATTCTTTTGGCCATTACGACATGCATGTCTGGCTCGACCCGGAAAATGCGCGGCTGATGATCCGCCGCATTGCCGAGGTCCTGTCCGATGCCGATCCGCAGAATGCCACCGCTTATCTGACAAACGCAGAGAAAGCGGAGGCACGGCTCGATGCACTGGTGTCGGAGACGCAAGAACTGGTGCAAGATGCGGCCGGCAAACCATTTGTCGTGTTCCACGATGCTTATCAATATTTCGAGCGCCGTTTCAGCTTGTCGGCAATTGGCTCACTCACCATTAGCCCCGATGTCATGCCGGGTGCGCAGCGCCTGGGAGAAATTCGCAGCAGGATCGCCGAACTGGATGCCGCCTGCATTTTCGTCGAACCGCAGTTTGAGCCAAGGCTTGTCCAGACGGTTGCAGAAGGAACAAGCGCCCGCCCGGGAGTACTCGATCCACTGGGCGCCGGGATTGAGGATGGGCCGGAGCTTTACTTCACGCTCATCCGCAATATGGGCCAGTCATTCGCAGCCTGCCTCTCCAGCGGCAGTTCAACGATACGGTGACTTGCCGCCTTTCAGCTACCCACAAAACCGGCAGGCGCCGGGCTGATGAGGCGGGCTTCCCCCTCTGCCACTTCGTAGACCGCATAGCCCCGCTGCGGCGTGCCGTCCGAGCGGAAGCGGAAGGCGCCGGTATAGCCGGCAAATCCTGCGGGAACTTCCAGATCTGCCGGTGAGATAGCCGCCGCCGGGCTGCCGCTTCGCACGAGCGTAGCCGTCAGCAGGACGCTGTCATAGCCGAGCGCGGACGTCACGCTCGGCTCCGTCCCGAATCGTTGCCGGTATCGCGCCTTGTAAAGGCTCATGCGGGCGCGATCCGTATCGGCAAACCAGGCGCCCTGCAGATTGGGGTCTGTAAGGTCGACACTCGCCCACTGGCCGGTCCCGAGCAAACGCTTTTCACGCAAATCTACACCCATGCGGGTCAGCGCCGCGACAATGGCGCTGGGGCTGGACCCTCCATCGGGCAGGAAGATCGCATCTGCATCAGCAACAGCCATCGCTACATCCTGCGCAGCAGCCTGCACCGAAGCATTGTCATAGTCGTAGCGCGAGACGGCCACGAGCTCGCCGCCGGCACGCGTGAGGGTTGCCCGCGCCTGTGCTTCATCGATATCGCCAGCCGCTCCAGTCGGGACGATGGCGACAACGCGCCTGTATCCCTGAGAGACGGCGTGCGAAAGAATGCGGTCGATCAGCCCTTCCGGCAGGTAGGAGTTGAGATAGACATTGTGGCGGGCGACCGTCCGATCCGATGAAAAGGCGATCATCGTCGGCCCGCGCGGCCCCAGCATCGCAGCAGCGTTGCGCACATTGGGGGCAAAGACAGGGCCAAGCACAAGCGCTGCTCCCTCGGCGACAGCGCTGGCTGCTGCAGCTTCGACGCCCGACTCCGTATCCTTGATGACGATCTGCAACGCATCCGCGCCTGCGTCCTCCAGCGCCATCAGGGCAGCATTCCTGAATTCGGCTGCAATGCGCCCGCCATTTCCTTCCGCGCTCAGCGGCAGAAGCAGAGCAACCCGCGTTTCGCCATTGCCGATCACCTCCCCTGTGGCAGGCGTGGCAGTCACTCCGCCGGAAAGGGGCAGAGGATTGGAGGAAGGCAACCCCCTGGGGACAGTCTGCGAGCAGGCTGCAAGCAGTGCGGTGGCGATCAGGAGCAGCCCGGCGCGGCCAAATGCTGCCAGCCTCTTTACATTCGTTTTCACCTGCCCCTCCTTGATGACGCCAGCCGAACCTGCAGATTTGCAACCGGTGACCCGGCATGTCAAAGAGATTGCGGTCGAAAATTCGCTTGTCCGTGGAGGACGATGCACGGTGAGTGTCAGCAGTAGCGATGAGCGCCGCACCTTCATTGTCGGCGGTGCCGAACTGACGGCTCCGCGCCTGGAACCAGGCCTCTATCTGGTGGCCACCCCCATTGGAAATCTTTCCGACATTACGCTTCGCGCATTGGAAACGCTGGCGTCGGCGGACATCCTTGCCTGCGAAGACACACGTGTGACGCGGATACTTCTGGAGCGCTATGGAATCCGCCGCCGCACGGTCGCCCTCCACGAGCACAATGAGACGCAGTCCGCCGCGCGCTTGATCAAGGCTGTTGAGCGGGGGCAAAGCGTGGCGCTTGCGAGCGACGCAGGCACGCCGCTCGTTTCAGACCCGGGCTACCGGCTCGTTCAGATGGCACGGGAAAAGGGCCTGCCTGTGGTGCCGGTGCCCGGACCGTCGGCAGTGCTCGCGGCGCTTACCGCCTCCGGCCTGCCTACTGATTCCTTCCTCTTCGCAGGTTTCCTCCCGGTGAAGCCCGGGCAGCGGATAACCCGTCTCGCGGCCTTGGCCGATGTTCCGGCAACGCTGGTCTTCTTTGAATCGCCACGAAGGCTAGCCTCCAGCCTCGCTGCCATGGCTGAAGTGCTTGGAGACCGGCAGGCAAGCGTGGCGCGCGAACTCACCAAGGCATTCGAAGAGGTGCGGCCGGGAAGCCTTCGCAGCCTTGCCGCTCATTATGAAACAGCCGGCGCGCCCCGGGGCGAAGTGGTACTCTGTGTGGCACCTCCCAGCGAACGGAAGGAAATGGATTCTGAAGAAACGGACCGCCTGCTCGTGAAGCTTGCCGCCGAAATGCCTGCTCCCAAGGCGGCGGCGGAGGCGGCCCGAATGACCGGAGCCAGGCGATCCGATCTCTACCAGCGGCTGCTTGCCCTGAAGGAAGCAGACGATGGCGACTGAGATGCACCACAAGCGACTTCAAGCCTATCGCCGGGGCCATCGGGGGGAATGGTTTGCCGCAGTTGCCCTGATGCTCAAGGGCTACCGGATCGTAGCTCGCCGCTTCCGCACGCCGCTCGGCGAGATCGATCTCATAGCGCGGCGGGGTAGCGTGGTGGCCATTGTGGAAGTGAAGGTGCGGGCCAAACTGGAAGACGCGATGAACGCGGTTGGCCCGGCGACACAAAGGCGCATAGATGCCGCAGCAGACATCTGGCTGGCCAGACAGCCGGATTACGCCCGCCTTAGCCTCCGCTACGATCTCATCGCCATACTGCCCGGCCGCTGGCCCGTGCACGTGAAGAATATCTACTCGCCATAGCTCCGAGCTTTTCAGTTCTCCCGTCGCGTCACTCCCATCGGCAGGCCGCCTTCCGCCTGAGTGGTGAGCCGCTGTACCGGCCAGGGCTTCGTTTGCGGCAACAGCTCGAAGCGGTAGCGCGACAGAAGAACAGCAAGGGCGATCACCGCTTCCTGCATGGCAAAGGAAGCGCCGATGCACACGCGCGGTCCTGCGCCGAAGGGCAAATACTGGAAGCGGTCGATCTTCTCGCGGTTTCCGGGATAGAAACGCGAGGGGCGATAGGCTTCCGGATCGTCCCAGAGCTTGCGATGCCGGTGGATCGTCCAGGGCATGACGAGGACCTGCATGCTACTGGGGATCTTGAGATCGGCATAAGTGTCGTCTTCAATCGCCTCCCGGTTGATGGATGGGGCCGGCGGATAAAGCCGCATCGCCTCCTCGAAGGCCGCGCGCGTCAGGGGCATCGCGTTGAGCCATTTCACCGGATCGGGCTCTCGGGCAAGCACGCCGTCAATCTCCGCCTCGATGCGGGCGCGCTCTCCTGGCAGGTTGGCGAGACAATAGATGGTCCACCCGAGCGCTCGCGCAGTCGTCTCATGCCCCGCGCCGATGAAGGTGATGATATTGTCCTCGATCTCCTGGCGCGTAAGCCCGTCGGGACCTTCCGCGCGAAGCAGGAGCGTAAGGAAGTCCTCCGGTGCGCCACCTTCCTTCATGAGCCTTTCTCGCCGCATGGCAATGGTGCGGGCGACGATACCGCGAAAGAAGGCAAGCGAGTTGCGCCCAAGGATGCGGGTCACGCGCGGGAGCCAATCGGGCGCGCCGAGAAGATCGAGCGGATCGACCCTTCCCATCGTTTCAAACAGGCGGTCGACCTGGTGGCCGAAATCATCTGGATCGCCGTCAATCTCGCCCGAAAACAAGGTCTCGGCGAGAATGTCGAAGGTGAGCAGCGTCATGTCGCGGGAGATGTCGGCCGTTCCGCCGATCGCGCTTTCATAGCGCTGGGCAAAAGCCTCTGATTTTTCGAGCATCGGCCGCGCAAAGCCGGCAATGTGGCGCGGGGTGAACACCGGCGCCATCGCCCGCCGCGAGCGGCGCCAAACCGCTCCCTCGGCCGTCAGCAGCCCGTCACGCAGAATGGGGCGGAGGATCTTCTGGCGCACGCGGGCCATTTTGTAGTTCTTGGCATTATCGACAAGCACGTGCCGGATCAGGCCGGGATCGTTGGCAATGAGGAGCGGCCCGCCGATCCCACCGGAAATGGAGATCCAGCGTTCGTTGTAGGAGGGCTCGCCCCATAGCTCCAGCGGATTCCGGTAGACGATCCGCATCATCTCAAGCGTTGATGGAGGCTTCGAGCGCGGGCGCGGGGCCGGCGGGCGGAAGGAAGCGGCGGGGGCGGTGTCGATCTGCATCATCTTATCATTCATAACTAGGGGCAGCCAGAAGACCCTTCAATCGGTGCGGCTTGCCGGCTGTTCATCAGCCATCTCCCTGACTATCGGGCGAAGCTCTTTGCCCCTTCCACTTCGCTCCTCAGGGGAATGGATGGTTGCGCGCCCATCTTCAGACAAGCCAGCGCACCAGCAATGGCAGCCTGCCTGAGAGCGGCTTCCAGATTCATGCCTGCAGCCAGCCCGGCTGCGAAATAGCCGCAGAAGGTGTCCCCGGCACCCACGGTATCGACCGGGGTGATGGAGAGCGTCGGCACATGCAGGAACGTTTCTTTCGTGGCTGAGACAACACCCTCCCTGCCAAGGGTGACCACGATGGTGCGGCCGGTCCTTTTCGCAAAAGTCCGCATCCGCGCTTCCCTTCCACTCCCTTCCAGCGCAAGTTCAGCCGCGTAGAGGTCAAATTCCGTCTCATTGGCGATGATATAGTCAGCCAGCGGCAGAAATCGCGCTGCCTCTGCGTAGAAAGGCGCGGTGTTAAGAAGGGAGACCGCGCCAGCGGCGCGGGCCGCCTCTAGCGCTGCTTCGACGGTGGACAGCGGAATTTCGTGCTGCAGCAGAACAATCTCGCCGCCCCGAAGTTCTGCGCCGCGCACCGCCTGCTCGGAAACATCCGCATTCGCGCCGGGAATGACGGCAATCATGTTCTCCCCGCCATCATCGACGAGGATCATCGCCGTGCCGGTGGGCGCACCCGTTTTCTTGACCGATGTGAGATCGACGCCGGCCTCGCCGAGTAAAGACAACGCCTGCTCCGCAAAGGCGTCCCTGCCCGTCGCCCCGACCATGCGCACAGGGGCTCCGGCTCTGCGCGCAGCAAGCGCCTGGTTTGCGCCTTTGCCGCCTGGCGCGGTGGAAAAATCGGTACCCGGGATCGTTTCGCCCGGAGCGGGCAATCTTTTCACGCGGGCGATCAGATCCAGATTAATGGAACCGATGACGCTGATCACAAAAAAACCTCCCACACCTTCAGGCGGGAAGCTAACCTCTTTGCGCCCGGCCGCCTAGCGGAAAGCGCAATCAAACGCTCCTTTGAAGCTGAGCCGCTTCCCAGCCAAGCATAGCGCGCTTGCGCGTAAGGCCCCAGTGGTAGCCGGTCAGCGCGCCGGATTTTCCCAGTGCGCGATGGCAGGGCACGACAAAGGAAACCGGGTTGGCGCCAACCGCTGCGCCAACCGCGCGCGCGGATGGGCATCCGATCCCCGCAGCAATCTGCGAATAGGCGCGGCCGCTTCCCATGGGGATCCGCAGGAGCGCCTCCCAAACCCGAATCTGGAAATCCGTACCGATGAAGACCACGCGCAGCGGCTCGTCGGCCCGCCACCGCTCCGGATTGAAGATTCGCGCGGCGTAAGGGGCAGTGGCGGAAATATCCTCCGCATAGGCGGCGTTAGGCCAGCGCGAGCGCATATCCGCGAAGACCAGCGCTTCCTCGCCCGCATCGGCAAAGGCTAGTCCCGCAAGGCCGCGCTCAGTTACCATGACCAGGGCCATACCGAAGGGTGACTGATGGTAGCCATAGCTGATCGTCAACCCCCTGCCGCGCGCCTTGTAATCGCCCGGTGATAGCGCCTCATGCGTGACAAACAGATCGTGCAGGCGGCCGGGTCCGGACAATCCCAGCTCCAGCGCCGTCTCCAGAAGGGGCATGCCGCTGTCGAGCAGGCGTCGTGCATGATCCAGCGTAACTGCCTGCAAAAAGGTCTTTGGCGAAAGCCCCGCCCAGCGGGTGAACACCTTCTGAAGACTGGTGGGCGTTTCGCCCAGTTCCGCCGCGAGCGCCTCCAGCGAGGGTTGGTTACGATAGTCGAGGCTGATCTTTTCGATCACTCGGCGCACGATCTCGTAGTCACCGCCCTCAGGCGTGACATCGCGCTCGAGTATGGCAAGGTTTGCATTCATTTTGTTTCTCCTTGCCCTGAATATGCGAGGTGAGAAAGCGCCCCTCCACCCGATTCTTGCCCGCTACCACCCTTTTGCGGTTGCAAGCGCGCGGTTGAAAGCTCCTGCAAAGCTCTCACGATCCTCCGGGTTGAGGAAGCTGCCGAGCTTGACGCTGCGCTCCCGCGCCTCCACCGCCATGCTGGTGATTCCGATCTCTGCGTGCCGATCCACTCGGAAGCGGGTCCAGAAGGGGTTGAACTCATGTTCCTCCGCCGGGCCGGATGGCGGCACCTTGCGAATGTGCAGGCTGGTGCGGGACAGCGTCACCTCCTCTCGCACGCGGGCTGCGCGATAATTCAGCCGGAAAGCGAGGTAGAGCGCCAGAACGTCGAGGCCGAAAAAGCCGAAGATCGGCCATGCCCCCATCGAAAGGAAAATGGCGCCCACCGTAAGCCACAACAGCACGAGCGAGGTCATCAGCACAAGAAAGCCCTGCCTCCCCAGCGAACGATGAGGAACGAGAAGCGCCTTGAAGAAGGGCGTATCGGCATTCATTTCATCCATCATCCGAATTATAGAGGCAGAATGACAAAGCAGAAATCCCAAAAAGCCGCAGATAGCGCGTCGGCTTCATCCGTAAAGCCCCGCAGACGATCAAGGAAGAAGGCTCTGACCGCCTATACCCCCAACGAGGTGGCGGAAATCTTCCGCCGGTTCCGCGTCCAGCGGCCGGAACCCAAGGGCGAACTCGAGCATGTGAACCCCTTCACCCTACTCGTCGCCGTGGCGCTCTCGGCACAGGCAACCGACGTCGGCGTCAACAAGGCGACACGGCCGCTTTTCCAGATAGCCGACAGGCCGGAAAAGATGGTTGCCCTGGGCGAAGAAAGGCTCGGGGAATATATCCGCACGATCGGCTTGTGGCGCAACAAGGCAAAGAACGTCATCGCCCTTTCCGAAGCGTTGATCCGCGACCATGGCGGACAGGTGCCTGGCGACCGCGACGCGCTTACGAAACTCCCTGGGGTCGGGCGGAAAACCGCGAATGTGGTGCTGAATATGGCGTTTGGCCAGCCCACAATTGCCGTCGATACCCATATCTTCCGCATAGCGAACCGTATCCTCCTAGCGCCTGGAAAGACGCCTGAAGAGGTGGAGTTGTCTCTACTTGAAGTTGTGCCGGAGGAATTTCTACAGCATGCTCACCATTGGCTCATCCTGCATGGCCGGTACGTCTGCAAGGCACGCAAGCCCGACTGCCCCGCATGCATCATCGCCGACTTGTGCAAGGCGCCGGAAAAGACTACGGCCGTTCCCGCTCCCCTTGAACCATGGGAGCCCATTGAGGAGAAGCACGAAGCGCAGGAGATGTAAGGCGGCTATGACACGTCGTCACGGCCTGTTACCGCAGGCGATCCGGATCTGGAAAGTCAGCGGCGCTGAACTGGTCATGTTCTGAAGCCGCACCAATTATCCCGCCCGTTTTTGCGCAGCATTGCGCCGAGCTTCAAAGGATCACCTTTGAGGCTCAATCCATGGGTTCCATCACCCTGCCATAGCTGACGGCAACTGCCCACAACTAAGAGCATTGCCGACATCGAACGAGCGCAGAGACGGCGGATGCTCGGACGCATAGTTCGTAGCATGCGCCTCATGGGACCGACATCACATTCATAATGAGGGAATTCATTTCCCGAGGGGTCGAGGATTGGTCCGGCCGCCTTTTATAGTGTGGCGTTGGTTCTTTCGGCCTTTGCGCGCCGCTGCGCCTTGAGCCTGGCAAAGGCGTTCTCGATCGGATTGTAATTTAAGGCCGGCAGGCAAAGGGGGCGCGCAGCGGTCTTGATTCCCTCGCAGCCTGCGGCCTTTTGGGGCCGCCAGGTTGTCCATCGCGATTATGTCGCCTTGTGCCAAGGTCGGAACCAGCACGCTGTCATACACAAAGGGCGGTGCCCCTCACTTCAGGGGCCATGGCCGAAGATCTGCGCGCTCAATGCTCTTCATCCACCTCCGCCAAAATGGACCTGAATCACACGCGAACGCAAAAGTCGCATCACAATTGAGTCATAAAAACGCAGGAAGTGCTTTAAGGATTCTGGCGCGGCGCATAGCATGCCTTGCTCCGCCCTTCTTGACAGGTCAGGGCATGGGGCGTCATTTGCCGCTGGGCGAGCGCGCCCCCCACCAACCAGGAGCTTGCTGCCGATGGCGCTCAATATTGCGTTCCAGATGGATCATATCTCCGGCATCTCGATTGCCGGCGACACCACTTTTGCCCTGGCGCTAGAGGCTCAAAGGCGCGGACACAGGCTTTACCATTACACGCCGGACGCTCTGTCCCAGCATGGGCGGCGCGCCATAGCGTCGCTGGAGCCCCTTGAGGTGCGGGACGTTGCCGGGAGCCATTTCACGCTTGCCGCCCCCACACGCACCGACCTTGCGGAAATGGATGTGGTTCTTCTGCGCCAAGATCCGCCATTCGATATGCACTACATCACCACTACCCATATTCTGGAATGCGTGCAGCCCAAGACCTTGGTGGTCAACGATCCGGCCTGGGTGCGCAACAGCCCTGAGAAGATCTTCGTTACGGAGTTCCCGGACCTTATGCCGGAAACGCTGATCACACGCGATCCGGACGAAGTGGATGCCTTCCGCAAGGAACATGGCGATATCATCGTCAAACCGCTTTACGGCAATGGCGGCGCGGGGATCTTCCACATGCAGGAGGGTGACCGGAACCTCGCCGCGCTGCTGGAACTTTTCCTCGAGACTTTTCGCGAGCCCTTCATCGTGCAGCGTTATCTGAAGGAGGTACGTAGTGGCGACAAGCGCATCATCCTGATAGAGGGTGAGCCCGTGGGTGCCATCAACCGGGTACCGGCCGATCATGATTCGCGGTCCAACATGCATGTGGGGGGGCGCGCAGAGCCTACGCAGATCACCGAGCGCGAACGCGAAATCTGCGCCCGCATCGGTCCCTCGCTCAAGGAGCGCGGCTTCGTGCTGGTAGGGATCGACGTGATTGGCGACTATCTTACAGAGATCAACGTGACCTCTCCCACCGGCATACGTGAGGTGAAGCGCTTTGGTGGGGCGGATATTGCCTCTCTCTTCTGGGATGCCGTAGAGGCACGGCGGAATGGCTGACCTTTAACTGCCGGATGTTCTCCTTCTGCAACCAAGATACAACCCAGTTAAACCGGAGCGTTCATTTTGTTCGCGCAACGTTCTTGATCTGATCCGTGATCCATGCTTGGTTGTCCTTCGGGGAGCGGAGGAGCCGTGAGCGGGGGAGCATGGTAACACGGGTACGTACGATAGCGTTTGAGGGGATCGAGGCGGTTCCCGTAGACGTGCAGGTGATGGTCGCACCCGGTAAGATGGGCATGCAGATCGTCGGCCTGGGTGACAAGGCAGTGACGGAAAGCAGGGAGAGGGTGCAGGCCGCGCTTCATGCGTCAGGGCTCTCGATGCCGCCCAAGCGGGTAACGGTCAACCTGGCGCCCGCGGATCTTCCCAAGGAGGGCAGCCATTACGACCTGCCGATTGCGCTGGGACTCATGGCAGCACTGGGAGCCATTCCGGCCGATGCGCTAGCCGGCTATGTGGTACTTGGGGAATTGGCGCTGGACGGAACAGTGGCGCGGGTGGCAGGCGTTCTGCCCGCGGCAATTGGCGCCAACGCGATGGGGAAAGGCTTGATATGCCCCCATGATTGCGGGTCCGAGGCTGCATGGGCAAGCGCCGAGCTCGACATTCTTGCACCGCGCAGCCTGATCGCCCTCGCTAACCATTTTCGTGGTACGCAGGTGATGCGGCGGCCCGAGCCGGCTATAAGCCCTCCGTCCGGAAAGCTGCCAGATCTTGCCGACATCAAAGGGCAGGAGAGCGCCCGACGCGCGCTGGAGTTGGCCGCCGCCGGCGGGCACAATCTCTTGATGGTCGGCCCACCGGGCGCAGGCAAGTCCATGTTGGCACAGCGGTTGCCCTCAATCCTGCCGCCATTGGGGCCGCGCGAACTGCTGGAGGTCTCCATGATTGCCTCCATAGCGGGGGAGCTTGCCGATGGTCGCCTGTCGGACAGCCGCCCATTCCGGGCACCTCATCATTCAGCATCGATGGCGGCGATGGTCGGCGGAGGCATGCGCGCCCGGCCTGGCGAGGTCTCTCTCGCCCATCATGGCGTACTCTTTCTTGACGAGCTTCCGGAGTTTTCGCCGCAGGTGCTGGATTCGCTGCGCCAGCCGCTCGAAACCGGAGAATGCATTATTGCCAGGGCCAACCATCGGATCAGCTATCCGGCCCAGATTCAGCTCGTGGCGGCCATGAATCCCTGCCGCTGCGGCATGGCTGGGGAACCAGGACATTCCTGCGCGCGCGGGCCGCGCTGCCGGATTGATTATCAGGCGCGACTTTCCGGGCCGTTCATGGATCGGATCGACCTGCGCATAGACGTGCCAGCCGTCACCGCAAATGATCTTATCCGCCCGGGCCGGTCGGAGACGAGCGAGACGGTTGCGGCCCGAGTTGCGCGCGCCCGCGAAATACAGAAAGACCGCTTCACCGCGCTTGGATTGCCTGGCTGGGCAACGAATGCACGCTGCCCCGCATCGCTCATTGAGGAAGTGGCTGCGCCTGATTCTTCCGGGCTCGCATTGCTGGAGGATGCTAGCGAGAAGATGAGCTTTTCGGCCCGCGCCTATCATCGCGTATTGAAGGTTGCACGAACCTTGGCGGATCTGGAGGGAAAGCCCAGTGTCGGCCGCATCCATCTGGCGGAGGCGATCTCCTACCGTCTGCCCGGCGACCGGCTTGTGCAGGCAGCATGAAGGCAAGCTAGCCTGTGGTGACAGTTTAAGGCTTGGGGATTTCTCTCTAGGAGCAAATCAGGTTCAACGCTGGCTTTTAGCGGCTGGCGATGGATGGTGAACCTCTTCGTGACGATCCACGGGAAAAGATCGAGCCGTTGGAGCCGGGCGGACGGAAGGGCAAGCGCGACCCGCGCAGCGATTATCGCCGCTTCTTCAATGCATTGTTATGGTGGCACGTTTGAGCCGCGCTGGTGCGACCTACCGGAAGGTAGGTCGGCCGTACGAGACGGTGAAGCGAGGCTATTATCGCTGGATCGAGGCTGGCGTCTTTGACCGCCTGTTTGAGGCCATTACCGGTGATCCCAACCTCGAATGGCTGATAATCAATGCCACCCTTGTCCATGCTCAAGCGCCGGAGCGCGGTACAAAGGGGGAGCGGAAGCGCAGGCTCTCGGCCGATCGTGCGGCGGCTCAGCACCAAGCTCCAATGCCGTCGCAGAGGCTCTCCGCCTGCCGGTCCATGTTGCCGTCGAACCCGGCCAGCAGAAGGACATGGCGCCTGCCTGCGGCCTTATTGACGGCATATTGGCGCAACTTACCGCGCCCACGACGCCGACCGCCTCTACGACGTGATCCTCGATCAGGGCGGCGAGCCGTTAGCCCGCTGCGCCATCCTCACAACAAGGACGGGATCGCCTACAAGAACCGCTCGGGCACCGAGGCATCTTTCGCCAGATTCAAGCAGTGGCGAGCATCGCAACCGGCTACGACAAGCTCCCGCCAACTTGCTCGGCTGGCCAAGATCGCCAGCATCGTGCTGTGGCTTGAATGATTAAGTTGTCACTACACCCTAAAGCCTTTCAGGTTTGCTAGAGGCATATCCTGCATTAGTGATGTAGTTTCTGCAGTCGCTGGGCTGGATTGAGGAGACGAGACCGTCGATGCGGCGCCCAGGTCTGACCAAGGGCGCGCTCCTGAGCCAAGGGACGTTAGTGCTTGATCCTGGCAAGGGTCTGCTGAGTGGTTCGAGGTCTGGCCAATAGGCGGCAGATGCTAACACACCGGCGGTGCGGATCGTCTGTGTGATCTGGCTAACTTATGCGAGCCGCGGGCTGAACGGCACGCCAGCCTTTCCGCCGGAAGAAATGTCGGCAGGTGACTGCTCAAGTGAACAGCGTTTTTCGAACGGCAGCGCTGGCGGCACGGAAACCGTCATACAGTATGGTGTGACACCTTCCAGTATGGTGTGACGCCTTCCTTCACCCCGCGCATCTTTCAGCTTGTGCAGCGTCGGATGCGGCGTCTGGCTGATCCGCTCGGGGATGAAGGCACGTGCGGCTCCAGACCGCTTACGTTTCCCCCCATCTTGTCTTGCCCGGCCTCGCGGTGCCGCCTAGCCGGTGAGGCTGGGACCACTTCACCGCAGATGATACGGTAATGCCGAAACGCGCCACCCTCCGGCAGCTTTCGCCCGCCACGATCGCCAGAACGACACGCTAGCGAAGATCATCGAAAGAGGTCGCGCCATTTGATGCTGGTCGCCACTCACCAACATCTTCAACGCCAAGTTCGCGCGAATGGCGCGCAAAAGAGCTCGCCGAAGCCGCAACGACCGGATCAGAGCGGTTCAGGTCTCAGCTAAACCGGGATTCCCGAACTGCCAGTTCTGCGATTATGCATGCTGCCAACATCCAGCGCCCAGCACCTTCGTCGCGGAGGTCATTACGATGGCGCGCTTGAGATACTCGCCGAACGACAGCTTGCGGGACCTTCTTGACGAACATGCTGACGTTCTGCAGGCCGCGCTCGGTCAGCTACCTCATGCGCCTTCGCCATGGACAATCAGTTCCGATGCTTCCCGGACCTTGGCGGGCGAGAGCGCCTCGCGCCACTCAGGCTGGACCACCAGGCTCTTTGCAAAACGCATCAGCCGCAGTGCGGCGTCGGACGGCACCTTTGGCGAAAAGCCGAACCACATGGCGATCTCCACATTGAGATGGCCGATTAGGAAATCCATGGCTGCCTCGCGCGGGATGCCGTATTTCTTCTCGCATTCCTCAACCGCTTCAACCATCGTGTCCACGAAGGGCATCGCGATCATCTCCGACAGTCCCGGTTCGAGAATGGCAAGCTGCTCCACGGTGACGCGATGGGCATTGTTGATCGGCGACCACATGGCCCGGCAGATTTCCTCACCCAGAGCATAGTGCTCTTCCGGCCCCTGCATAAGCGCGCAGACGATCGACTGGCGGGCAATGCCGCCGTGATAATCGCGGCGAGCCTCCCAATCCGTCTCGTCGTTAAAGAGGGGAGGATGGCACGGATGCCCGACAAAATAGGTCAAGTCCGGCCGGTCCTCCGGCAGGACCCCGGCATAGGGTGCCGCCGCGTCGAGAATGAGTAGCATTGTCCCCGAAGCCAAGCCAGGTACAAGCTCTTGCGTCACCTTACCAATCACATTGTCAGGCAACGCCATCACGACCACCTTGGCGCCGTTCACCCCCTCCTTTAAGTCCACCGGAGTAATGCCCGCTTCCGCCAAGCGCTCGCGACCTGCCTCGCTGATCTCGATAGGGCGAACGTCGTAGCCGGCATCAATGAGCTTGCGCGTGACGCGATAGCCCATCTTTCCGCCTGACCCCAGTACTGCGATGGATAACGCCATTTCCTCCTCCGGAGTCATCATACCAGATTAGGAAGCTATATGCTCAACTGGACGCGCTGACAAGCAGGAATACGCCGAATTCCTCAATCTACGCTGAAGCCTTTAGATCGCTGTACGTTCAAGATGTGGTATGATGAGCTAATTACCGTTCCGGCCTGCATCGGCCGACAGCACTTGTTCACAAGCGAGTGAGGTAGCCCTCCGATGAACGCGCCAAGCCAAATGCGAGCGGGCGTTGGCCGCGGAGCCGTGCCCTCACCGGACTATGCGCAAGCCACCTATGAGGCCGACCTTGGCCGGAGCAGAGCCTGCTTCGCTCCACCGAATGGGGAAACTGCATCAAGTCAGGAGGGACACCACATTAACAGGATGTGAACTAGCGTCACAACTGGCGAAAGCAGCTTTCAAGGCCAATCTTTCTTGCGGGAAGATATTGAACAAGGCAGAGGAATATTGACCAATTTCAAATACCGTAAAACAACGTGATCCCCATTCGATGACGCAGAAAGAGCTGCCGGAGCTTCCCGTCACCGCTGTGTTGCCTTCTCTGAAGGAGGCGCTTGAAGCGGAAAACCGGGCCGTACTGGTCGCGCCTCCCGGCGCGGGCAAGACGACGCTCGTGCCGCTTGCCCTTCTGGACGCGTCGTGGACTGGAGCAGGACGCATCGTGCTTCTGGAGCCACGTCGCCTCGCCGCCCGGGCGGCAGCAAGGCGCATGGCCACGCTTCTCGGCGAGGAGGTAGGCGGCACTGTCGGCTACGCCATGCGCATGGAACGCAAGATGACGGAGCGTACGCGCATTCTCGTCGTGACCGAAGGCGTCGCCTCGCGCATGATCATTGACGACCCCGATCTGGGCGGCGTGGCGGCCATTATCTTCGACGAGTTTCATGAGCGTTCGCTCGACGGCGATTTTGCGCTGGCGCTGGCGCTTGACGTCCAGGGCGCGCTACGCCCGGACCTGCGCCTCCTCGTCATGTCGGCCACCCTTGACGGGGCGCGCGTGGCTAAGCTTCTTGACGGCGCGCCGGTGCTTAGAAGCGAAGGGCGCAGTTTCCCCGTAGAAATCCGCCATGCCGAGCGGCAGCCTTCAACGCCGGTGGAAGAGGCCGTCGCGCGAGCCGTCCGCGGGCTGCTTGCAGAAAGCGGCGGCAGCGTGCTCGCCTTTCTACCTGGCCTGCGCGAGATCACCCGTACAGAAGCCTTGCTTTCCGGCAGCGTGGCGGAGAACGTCGACGTTATGCCGCTTCATGGTGCCCTTGACGGAGTGGCGCAGGATGCGGCCATCCGGCCTGCTCCTGCAGGGCGGCGCAAGGTGGTTCTGGCCACCGCTCTTGCTGAAACGTCCGTAACCATCGACGGCGTAACCGCAGTGGTGGACAGCGGGCTATCGCGCTTGCCCAAATACGAGCCGGGCACCGGGCTTACCCGGCTCGAAACAGTGCGGGTCTCACGCGCATCGGCTGACCAGCGCGCCGGACGGGCGGGCCGCACCGCGCCCGGCGTCGCCTGTGGCGGGAGCAGCAGACAGCCGCGCTTTTGGCCTTCACGCCGCCGGAAATCCTGGAGGCTGACCTTTCCGACCTTCTGCTCGACTGTGCGGCTTTCGGCGTCACCGATCCGGGGCAGCTTGCCTTTCTCGATCCTCCGCCGCTGCCTGCACTCAATGAAGCGCGATCGCTGCTCACCATGCTTGGAGCGCTCGATGCCGACGGTCGGCTGACCGGCAAGGGAGCCGCAATGCGCAAGCTCTCCTTGCCCGTGCGACTTGCGCATATGGTGGCCACGGCGGCAGAGCGGGGACAGGTGAAAGCGGCGGCCCGGCTTGCCGTGCTCCTTACCGAGCGTGGGTTAGGCGGTACGAGCGTTGACCTGGATGAGCGCCTCGCCCGTTTTGGAGCCGACGGTAGCGAACGGGCCCGCCGAGCGCGGGCATTGGCGGATTTGCTTGCCCAGACTGCTGGTGGCAGGCAGGAAGACGATAAGTTCTGCGCTGCCGGGCCTCTTCTGCTCGCCGCGTGGCCGGATCGCGTCGCCCGCGCAAGGGGCGAGCATGGCCGTTTCCTCCTTGCCAATGGGCGCGGGGGCAGCCTCGACCCCGGCGAGAGGCTGGCGGGCGAAACTTTTCTCGTCGTTGCCGATCTTCAGGGGCAAGCGCGCAACGCCCGCATTGCCGCTGCTGCAGCCATAGACGAGGAGGAGGTTGCCGCCGGTCTTGCAGATCGGATCGAAGAGCAGGTGCAAACCCTTTTCGACAAGGGCAGGGGCATAGTGCGCCAGGTCAGGACGCGGTGCCTCGGTGCTATTGTTCTTTCCGAACAGGCGTTACCTACGCCAAAAGGAGAGGCGGCGGACCGCGCCATCCTCGATGCGGTACGAATTCACGGCCTTGATGTCCTTCCCTGGGGGAAGGAGGCGGAGAGGCTGCGCGCTCGACTTGCCTTCCTTCACGCGATGCAAGGGCTACCGTGGCCCGACGTCGCGGACGAAGCGCTTCTTGACCGGCTCGAAGACTGGCTTTCACCATTTCTGACGGGGGAGTCTGCCTTACTCGCCATTTCCGTCCGCCAGATGGCGGACGGGCTGATGTCGCTGGTGCCATACGATCTGCAAAGACAGGTGGACTACGCAGCTCCCACCCATTTCGAGGCGCCGACGGGAAGCATGGTTCCGATACGCTATGAAAACGGCGAGGCGGTACTTGCCATACGCGTGCAGGAGCTGTTCGGCCTTAGGGACCATCCTATGGTGGGAGGCAGTGTGCCACTAACGCTTGAGCTTCTATCGCCGGCACTCCGGCCGATTCAGAGAACGCGTGACCTGCCAGGTTTCTGGCAAGGCTCCTGGGCAGATGTGCGCTCGGAAATGCGCGGTAGGTATCCCAAGCATTCCTGGCCGGAACATCCAGCATCGGCCCAGCCGACCAGCCGAGCCAGGCCGCGGCGAAAATAGTGCTTTGTGCGCAGTGCATGCCGTCCCATAAAGGCACCATGCTGGACGAACTGAAACAACCGAACTCCCGCCTCGGCAGCAGCCTGAGGCTCAACACGCTCATCCGCTTGCGATGGCTTGCGATCGTCGGGCAGAGTTTGGCGGTGCTCGTGGTGGCCTTCGGGCTTTCCTTCCCGCTGCCGACGGCTGAGTGTTTTGCGCTTATCGCCGCTTCGGCCTGGCTGAATCTCTATCTGACCTTCCGTTATCCGACTGCGCACCTTCTACCGCCGCTGGCAGCGCTTGCCATTCTCACCTTCGATGCCTCCCAGCTCGCAGGGCTGCTGTATCTGACAGGCGGGCTCACCAATCCTTTCTCGATCTTGATGACGGTGCCCGTTGTCATCTCGGCGGCCTCGCTGCCGCTGATGTGGACGGCTCTTCTCGGCGTCTATGTCGTGGGGCTTACGGCTCTTCTCGCCATCTTCCATCTGCCGCTTCCGTGGTATCATGGCACCGAGCTTTCCGTGCCATTTATCTATACGGCCGGCATGCTGATCGCCATCATCTCCTCCATCGCCTTCACCGGCATCTATGCCTACCGGGTGGCGGAGGAGGCGCGGCTTTTGGCGAACGCGCTGACAGCTACCGAGCTTGTCTTGCAGCGAGAACAGCACATTTCAGCGCTGGACGGCCTTGCGGCCGCTGCGGCGCATGAACTCGGCACGCCGCTTGCCACCATTGCGCTGGTTGCGCGGGAAATGGAGAAGGCGCTGGGGGATGACCCACGCTTCCACGAGGATGTGACACTGCTGCGCTCGCAGAGCGAGCGCTGCCGCGAGATACTCAAGCGGCTGACCAGCCTTTCCTCTGAAGGCGAGGAACACCTGGCGCGTCTTCCGCTCACCTCGCTTATCGAGGAAACGGCAGCACCCCACCGCGACTTCGGCATCGATATCCGCCTGGAGCCGGGGAAGACGCACGGGCCGGAACCGGTTGGCCGGCGTAATCCCGGCGTTCTCTACGGGTTGGGCAATCTGGTCGAGAACGCTGTCGACTTTGCGCGCGATTCCGTGAGCATCCGCTGGGGATGGGACGATGAGATGGTGCATATCACCATCACGGATGATGGCCCGGGCTTTCCTGCCGAGATCATGGATCGCATTGGAGAGCCTTACATGTCGCGCCGGCAGGCAGGAAGCTCCAGCGGCGGCGGGCTAGGGCTGGGTCTGTTCATTGCCAAGACGCTTTTGGAGCGGTCAGGCGCAATGGTGAGCTTTGCGAATGCGGGAGGCCAAGGGAAGGGGGCTTCGGTGACGGTAAGCTGGCCGCGGGAAAGGTTCCTCAAAGAGGAGAATGGTCTGGCTTGGGAGCAGAAAGACTGGAAATCTTTGGCTTGACTGCCTAAATCCGGACAAAAGCGAGCCAAAGATGGAACCTAGACCAAGCGAACTTCCTGAAAACGTTTTCGAAAACGATCGTACCCTCCTCATCGTCGATGACGACCGCCCCTTTCTTGCGCGGCTTGCGCGGGCCATGGAAGGGCGCGGATTCTCCGTGGAAACGGCAGAAACGGTTGAAGAAGCAGTAACCAAGGTGCAAGCGGCTGCTCCCGCCTTTGCCGTCATCGACATGCGGCTTGGCGACGGCAACGGACTCGATGTGGTTGCCGCAATCCGCGAGAGACGGCAGGATGCACGCACCATCATTCTTACCGGCTACGGCAATATCGCAACCGCCGTGACAGCAGTGAAGCTGGGCGCCGTCGATTACCTTTCCAAGCCTGCGGACGCGGATGACATTTACGCCGCCCTCATGCGCCGGCCGGATGAAAAAGCAGAGCCGCCGGAAAACCCGATGTCCGCCGACAGGGTACGTTGGGAGCATATCCAGCGCGTCTATGAGATGTGTGACCGCAACGTGTCGGAAACGGCGCGCAGGCTCAACATGCACAGGCGAACCCTGCAGCGCATTCTCGCCAAGCGTGCTCCCCGCTAGAGCAACTAAGATCATTTCGCGTTTCCATGAAATGAACTTTGGTCGAAAAAGCGACATAGGGCGGTTTTTCTATGAGCGTTCGTCAGGAGAGGCCCTCAGCCAGAGGGCGGGGCCATTGGATGCTCAGGCTTCCTCTCCATCGAGCGAGGGAACGGATACACCGGCCAGTTCCGCCGTCGTCAGGCGCAGGGCCCCGGTGCGCGCGAAACGCAGCATCATTGACCTGCGGGTGGCAGGCGCAAGCCGGTGCTCCGGCGCTTCGCGCAAAATTTCAGCTCCGTAACCGTCGGAAAGAATGAAGCCGCATTCCTCCGGAAAAATCTCCACAGGTACGTCAGGATGCGAGGCGAAGAAAAAGCGGTCGCAATGGAGGCGGTATTCCGGCCATTTCCGGTCCACGCGATAATCCTCGACCGAGGACTTGATTTCGATAATCCAGATGCCGCCCTTTGCGGTCAGCGCGATGAGATCGGCGCGGCGCCCCGTGGCGAGCGAAACTTCTGGCAGGACGGCCGCACCCATTTGCAGGAGCAGGCGTTGGACACCCCGGCGGATGATCAACGCGCGCTCGGATTGGCGGCCATCGGCCAGAGGATTGGGGGCGAAAGGGGAAACGATCGGCATGGAACGACAATGCCAGCAAAAAATGCCAAAAAAAAGCTCCTCGAATGCGATCGCCATGGCGGTGTGACGTTGCCTTCAGAAGAAATGTCGGTTGCTCATATGCTCCAGGTCGCGAAGCGCCCGCAAGAAAGCGCTCGGTTAGTTCCCCCTCCATTCAATTTCGCACCGCTAACGGTTCGGAATCCTGGCGGGTGCTCGGCTACGCCATTATCAGCCTCGTCTTTTTGTTCGCCAGTGCGTTTGCCTTCGTTGCCGGATGGACTACCTTGGCGGAAAAGAACGGAACCGGAGGACGCATATGCCGAGCGGATTGAGTCTACCACGGCTGATGGCCCTGTTTCTCGCCCTGGTCCCCAGCCTGGCGGCGATGGGGGCTAACGCTCAAGATTGGCGCACCTCCAGTTCGCTCATCGACTCTGAGATCGAGACCCGTCCTTTCGAGCGATACAGCTATGTCAATCCGGACGCGCCGAAGGGCGGTACACTGAACATCTCTGCGTTCGGCACTTTTGACAGCTTCAATCCATTTATCGTGCGGGGCACGCCGGCGGCGGGTCTGTCCTATTTCGGCGGCCTGCTCTGGGAGACGTTGATGCAGCAGTCGCTTGAGGCTGCCGGCACGAGCCACCCGCTCATCGCGGAGGCATTTAAATATCCGGAGGATTATTCTTCCGCGACCTACCGGCTGAACCCCGATGCACGCTGGCATGACGGCAAGCCCATCACGGCGGGCGACGTCGTGTGGTCGCTCGAAATCCTCAAGGAGATCAGTCCCCAGCACAACCGCTATTTCGCAAATGTCAGCGAGGCGGTGGCGCTTTCGGAGCGCGAGGTGGAATTCCGCTTCGACCAGTCCGGCAATCGCGAGTTGCCGCATATCATGGGCGATCTACCCGTACTGCCCAAGCATTGGTGGGATGGCGTCGATTCGCGGGGACGCCAGCGCGACATACGCCAGCCGACACTCGAAGCGCCACTGGGGAGCGGCCCCTATCGCATAGCAACCTTCAGGCCCGGTTCTGAAATCGTCTGGGAGAGGGTTGAGGATTATTGGGCAAGCGATCTGCCGGTAAATATTGGCCGCTACAATTACGACCGGCGCCGCTACACCTATTTCCAGGACGATAACGCGCAGTTCCTCGCCTTCCAGAAGGGTGGCGTGGAAGACATCCGGCGCGAGGTGAGCACACGGCGCTGGTCCACCGAGTACAATTTCCCGGCGGCAAGGGATGGAGATGTCGTCAAACGCGAATTTGAAAGCACAAGCGCCGAAGCGTTACAGGCCTTCGTGCCCAACATGCGGCGGAAGCGGTTTGCCGATAGCCGGGTTCGGGAAGCGCTCACGCTAGCCTATAATTTCGAGGAGCAGAACCGGACGCACTTCTTTGGACTTAATGCGCGCTTCAGCAGCTATTTTGAAAGGTCTGAACTTGCGGCGACCGGGCTGCCCGATGGGCGGGAGCTCGAAATTCTGGAGGAATTCCGCGACCAGCTTCCGCCGGAACTCTTTACGGAAGAGTTCAAGCTGCCGGTCCATGATTCACCCCAGGCTGAGCGGCAATATTTGCGCGAGGCGGTCCAACTCTTCAACGAGGCGGGATGGGAAATCCGCGATGGCCGCATGGTGAACAGGCAGACGGGCGAGCAGTTCCGGATCGAGTTCCTTGGCGCTGCGCCGACAGCGGAAATCATCACTAGCGGCATCATCCCGAATCTGAGGCGGATCGGTATCGACGCCACGCTGCGCATTGTCGATACATCGCAATATATTCAGCGCGTCCAGAATTTCGATTTCGACGTGGTGACGTCACGCTTTGCCCAATCCCTCTCTCCCGGCAACGAGCAGCGCGATTTCTGGAGCACCGAAGCCGTCAATATTCCCGGCTCGCGGAACCTTGCAGGCATCAGCGACCCCGTGGTCGATGCGCTGATCGAGAAGATCATCTATGCGAAGGATCGCGAGGACCTGGTTGCTGCGACGCGGGCGCTCGACCGCGTGCTGCTGTGGAACTATTACACGATACCTCAATACTATCAGCCGACGCTGCGCTACGCTTATTGGAACAAGTTCGGCATTCCGGAGAACCAGCCCAGCTATGCTGGCGTGGACATCGAATCCTGGTGGATCGATCCCGAACGCGAAGCCGCGCTTGCCTCCAAGTACAGAAGCCAGAATTGACGCCCATGCGCTCTGTAAGATCCTCGCGACGCGAATTCCTGAAGGTCTCCGGGGCAGCGGCGGTCGCGCCGATCTTCTGCCGGCCGCTCTTCGCGCAGACGGCTACGGGCGTGCCGCTGCATGGGCTGTCCGCGTTCGGTGATCTGAAGTATCCGCCCAACTTTGCGCATTTCGATTATGCCAGTCCGGAAGCACCGAAGGGAGGCACCTTCAATTTCCAGCCGAGCTACTGGTACTACAATCAGAACGTGCTCACCTTCAACACGCTGAACAGCTTCGTGCGGACGGGCGATGCTCCGCCGCGTATGGAAATGTGCTTCGATTCACTGATGGCCTGGGCCTGGGACGAGCCGGATGCCGTCTACGGGCTACTAGCAGAAAGCGTCGTCGTTTCAGATGACCGCAACAGTTTCACCTTCAGGCTGCGCCCGGAAGCACGCTTTCATGACGGATCTTCGGTGACGGCGGAAGATGTGGCCTTCAGCTATGATCTGCTCAAGGATAAGGGCCATCCGCAGATTGCGCTTTCTCTTTCGGAGATGACATCTGCGGAAGCTTTGGGAAAGCACGAGTTCCGTCTCGGCTTTTCTGGAAAGCAGTCTGAGCGCACATTTCTGAGCGCAGTACAGTTTCCCGTCTTTTCCAAGGCAGCGCTGCGTGACCAGGCTTTCGACAGCTCGCGGCTTGAAGCCCTGCTTGGCTCGGGGCCGTACAAGGTCGGGCGTTTCTCCGCTGGGCGCTATATCGAGTACGACCGTGTAGAAGGTTATTGGGCCCGCGATCTACCCGTGATTCGCGGGCTTTACCACTTCGACCGTATCCGCATCGATTTCTACCGCGACCGCAACGCGGCCTTCGAGGCCTTCAAAAAAGGCGAAACGTTGTGGCGGGAGGAGCCGACCTCGCGCTTGTGGGCGACCGCTTACGAGTTTCCGGCCGTTACGGAAGGCAAGGTGGTAAAGCGTGAGATCCCGAGCGAGTTGCGGCCGAACCTGCAGGGCTGGGCGCTCAACCAGCGCAGGTCCCGGTTTCGCGATCCGCGCGTGCGGGAGGCGATCGGGCTGTGTTTCGATTTCGAATGGACCAACCGGAATTTTTTCTATGGCATTTACGAACGCAGCCACTCACCCTTTGAACAATCCGAGTTCAAGGCAGAGGGGAAACCATCGCCCGAGGAGCTTGCGATTCTGGAGCGCTTTCGCGGGCAGATACCCGAGGCTGCTTTTGGAGAGCCGTTCGTGCCGCCGGTTTCCAACGGGTCGGGAAGGGACCGCCGTCTCCTGTCGAGGGCTCAGGAGCTTCTTGCGGAAGCAGGCTGGGAGCGCAAGGGCCAGTTTCTGCACAATAAGGCGGGTGAAAGGCTGACGCTGGAGCACATCGTCAGGGACGAGGTTTTCGTCCAGGTCACGATGCCATTCATCGAGAATCTACGCGCCATCGGCATCGATGCGTCGATTCGCCTGCTCGATGCATCCCAGTATCAGGTGCGCGTCATGAGTTTCGATTACGACATGATTGGCCACAGGGTCCTGCTCGCAGCAACGCCGACGCGAGACAGCCTGGAGCTTCTCTTCCATTCCCGCGCCGCGGCCATGGAAGGTTCCAGCAATTACACCGGAACAGCTGACCCCGCCATCGACGGGCTGGTGGAAAACGCTGGCAGCGCGAAAAGCCGCCAAGAGCTGATCGTTTCCATGCGCGCTCTCGATCGCGTGCTGCGGGCACGGCAGGATTGGATCCCGAACTGGCATTCCGGCTATCGCAGGGTTGCACATTGGGACCTGTTCGGCTTCAAGGAGAAAAAGCCCGATTACTTCTTCCCCGTGGAAGCCTTGTGGTGGTACGAGCGGGAGAAGGCGTAATCTACCGGCAGAATCCGACCTGCATGAGCACCAGCCATGATCGCGCGCCGCGCATGACCCACCGTCCGGCACTCATTTTCCGCAAATCTTGCCAGGGCGCCTGCTGATGGGCGCATACATCCTTCGACGCCTGCTGCTGATGATCCCGACCCTGTTCGGAATCATGCTCATTTCCTTCATCGTCGTCCAGTTTGCGCCGGGGGGGCCGGTGGAGCAGGTCATTGCCCAGGTCACCGGGCAAGGCGGCGGCGCCGATGCCCGAATCGGCGGCGGCGGCAACGATTTCAGCCAGGGCTTCGAGGCTGGCGGCGGCAATGCGCGCTATCGTGGCGCCCAGGGGCTCGATCCGGAATTTATTGCCCAGCTTGAGCGCCAGTTCGGCTTTGACAAACCGGCGCATGAACGCTTTGCGAAGATGCTTTGGGACTATATCCGCTTCGACTTCGGCGAGAGCTATTTCCGCGACATCTCCGTGGTAGACCTCATCCTGGAGAAGATGCCGGTGTCGATCTCGCTCGGCATCTGGATCACTCTCATCTCATATGGCATTTCCATACCGCTCGGCATCCGTAAGGCGGTGAAGGACGGTTCACCCTTCGACGTCTGGACGAGCGGCATCGTCATCATCGCCTACGCCATCCCCAGTTTCCTCTTTGCCATCCTGCTGATGGTCCTGTTCGCGGGCGGCTCCTTCTTCGACTGGTTCCCGCTGCGCGGCCTTACATCCGACAACTGGCACGAACTTTCATGGCCGGCACGGATCCTTGACTATTTCTGGCACCTGACATTGCCGCTCACTTCGCTCGTCCTCTCGGCCTTCGCCACGACGACACTGCTGACGAAGAACTCCTTCCTGGATGAGATCCGCAAGCAATACGTCACGACAGCCACTGCCAAGGGCCTGACAGAGCGTCAGGTGCTCTATGGCCACGTCTTCCGCAACGCCATGCTCATCATCATTGCCGGTTTTCCCGGAGCCTTCATCTCATCCTTCTTCACCGGCTCGCTGCTCATCGAGAGCATCTTTTCCCTCGACGGATTGGGACTGCTGGGCTTCCGCTCTGTGGTCGACCGCGATTATCCGGTCGTTTTCGCCACGCTCTACATTTTTTCTCTGCTGGGCCTCATCGTGAGCCTCATCTCTGACATAACCTATACGCTCATCGACCCGCGCATCGACTTCGAGCGGAGGGATGTTTGATGTCCGACATCCTGTCCAAGACGGAAGTGGAGAAGGTTCGCACACGCGCGACCCGGCCATGGCTCTCGCCGATCAACCAGCGCCGCTGGCAGAACTTCAAGTCGAACCGCAGGGGCTACTGGTCGCTGTGGATCTTCCTGATCCTTTTCGTGCTCACGCTTTTCGCCGAGTTCATCGCCAACGACAAACCGATCGTCGCGTCCTACAAGGGCGAGATCCTCTTCCCGGTCCTCGTCCACTATCCGGAAGAGAAGTTTGGCGGCTTCCTCGCCATAACGGATTATCGCGACCCCTTCATCCAGGAGGAGATCGAGGCCAATGGCTGGATGATCTGGCCGCCCGTCCGTTATTCCTATCGCACCGTCAACAGCGAGATCCCTGAGGCAGCACCCGCCAAGCCTTCCTGGCTCTATTCGAAGGAGGAGCGGTGTCAGCGCTATCCATTGGGGGCTGACGATCCCAATTGCACCATAGGCAACTGGAACTGGCTTGGCACAGACGACCAGGCACGCGATGTGCTCTCCCGCGTCATTTACGGGTTTCGCATTTCGGTTCTTTTCGGGCTGGTCCTCACCGGGCTTTCGGCGGTAATCGGTGTCTCCGCCGGCGCCGTCCAGGGTTATTTCGGTGGCTGGACTGATCTCATCTTCCAGCGTTTCATAGAGATCTGGTCTTCGATCCCGGTCCTTTATCTTATTCTCATCATCGCCGCCGTGCTGCCGCCAGGCTTCTGGATCCTGCTCGGCATCATGCTGCTTTTCTCATGGGTGGCGTTCGTGGGCGTGGTGCGCGCGGAGTTCCTGCGCGCCCGCAATTTCGAGTATGTGGCCGCAGCGCGCGCGCTCGGCGTGGCCGACCGCACCATTATGTTCCGGCATTTGCTGCCAAACGCGATGGTGGCTACACTGACATTCCTGCCCTTCATCCTCAACGGCTCGATCACTACGCTTACATCGCTCGATTTCCTTGGCTTCGGATTGCCGCCCGGCTCTCCCTCGCTCGGCGAACTCCTCCGCCAGGGCCAGCGGAATCTCAACGCCCCTTGGCTCGGTATCACCGGCTTCTTCAGCCTTTCCATCATGCTGTCGCTGCTCATATTCGTCGGTGAGGCCGTGCGTGATGCCTTTGATCCGAGGAAGACATTCCGATGAGGGGGTGCACGAGATGAAGCTTTCCCCGTCGCTTTTGCGCTGGCGGAGCGTTTTCGTCGGGAACCTTGCAGTGGGTCCATTGCCTTGAACGCGCCTCTCCTTTCCATACGCGATCTTTCCGTCGCCTTTGCACAGGGCGGGCAGGAGGTACTCGCCGTCGACCGGATTTCCTTCCACATCAATTCCGGGGAAACGGTCGCTCTGGTTGGCGAATCGGGCTCGGGGAAATCCGTCACTGCGTTATCGGTGCTGAAGCTCCTTCCCTACCCGGCAGCAAGCCACCCTTCCGGTGAGATTCTCTTTGAGGGACGTGATTTGCTGTCGGCTGACAAGACGGGCTTGCGAAAGGTGCGCGGCAACGACATCACCATGATCTTTCAAGAGCCAATGACTTCGCTCAATCCGCTGCACACGGTCGAGAAGCAGATCAGCGAAATACTGGAGATTCATCGCGGCATGAGCGGCAAGGCTGCCCGTGCGCGCACGCTGGAACTTCTCCACCAGGTGGGAATCGTCGAGCCGGAAAAGCGGCTCGATGCGTTCCCGCATCAGCTTTCCGGCGGGCAGCGCCAGCGCGTCATGATTGCCATGGCCTTGGCTAACGAACCAAAGCTTCTCATCGCCGATGAGCCGACGACCGCGCTCGACGTGACCGTACAGGCGCAGATCCTTGCCCTTCTCGCAGACCTGAAGCGCGAGCGGAATCTTTCCATGCTCTTCATCACCCATGATCTGGGCATCGTCCGCAAGGTGGCTGACCGGGTGTGCGTGATGACGGGGGGCAAGATTGTCGAAACCGGGCCGACGGCGGAAATCTTCTCCAACCCCCAGCACGAATATACCCGGCATCTGCTTGCCGCCGAGCCGAAGGGCGATCCGCCTGCGGCGGACATCTCCGCCGAAAAGGTGATGGAAGGCGACAGCATCAAGGTCTGGTTCCCCATCAAGAAGGGGCTGTTCCGGCGGACCGTGGACCACGTGAAAGCGGTCGATGGTGTGGATGTTATCGTGCGCGCGGGGCAGACGCTCGGCGTCGTGGGCGAATCCGGTTCCGGCAAGACGACGCTGGGGCTGGCGCTATCGCGCATGATCTCCTCCCAGGGCGAAATCCGCTTCCGCCAGGACCGGATTGACAACCGCTCCTTCCGGCAAATGCGCCCCTTGAGAAGACAGATGCAGATTGTCTTCCAGGACCCTTATGGAAGCTTGAGCCCCCGCATGTCAGTGGCCGATATCATTGAAGAAGGTTTGAAGATCCACGAACCCAAACTTTCGGCGGCGGACCGTGATGCGATGGTGGTTGGTGTGCTTCAGGAGGTGGGCTTGGACGCTGAGGCCCGCTTTCGCTATCCGCACGAGTTTTCCGGCGGTCAGCGCCAGAGGATTGCCATTGCAAGGGCAATGGTGCTCAAACCCCGCTTCGTCATGCTGGACGAGCCGACCTCCGCGCTCGATATGAGCGTGCAGGCTCAGGTGGTCGACCTTTTGCGCGACCTGCAGGCGCGGCATGATCTCGCCTATCTCTTCATCAGTCACGATCTTAAGGTCGTGAGGGCGCTTGCCAATGAGGTAATTGTGATGCGCGGGGGCAAGGTAGTGGAAGCCGGGCCCACCGAGCAGATCTTTCACACGCCAAAAACCGATTATACGCGTGCCCTCATAGCCGCTGCCTTCGATATCGAGGCGGCGCCCTCGGGCGCGGTCAGCGAATGACACAAACTCAGACGCCCTGGTGGACAACATGACCTGTACGGCGGGAAATGGCCGCGTCCTTCTTTCCATCACGGGATTCGACCCGACGCGCTGGTACAACATCCTGTCCGCCCGGAGAGCCGTTGTGCTGGAGCTGGACGGGCCGGAAGACCCCAGCATCGAATATGCGGTGGTCTGGAAGCAGCCGCGCGGTCTGCTGAAGCGCCTGCCTAATCTGAAGGCAATTTTCTCCATCGGGGCGGGCGTCGATCATGTGTTGGCGGACCCGGATCTCCCTGACGTTCCAGTAGTGCGGGTGGTCTCGCAGGACCTGACACAGCGCATGGTGGAATATGTGGTCTGGCGCGTGCTCGACCATCACCGTCAAGGGTTGTTCTACCGAACGCACCAGCAGCAGAAGCTCTGGCGCAGCACGCCGCAGCCTGTAGCAGGCGAGACGTCGGTCGGCATAATGGGACTTGGCGCGCTCGGCTCCGCCGCGGCCGGTGCAATGCTTTCGCTCGGGTTCGCCGTCAATGGCTGGAGCCGCCGCGAAAAGAGCATTGACGGTGTGACGTGTTACCATGGAGATGAGGGGCTTACCCCCTTCCTTGCCGCCACCGACATCCTCGTAGTGCTGCTGCCGCTGACGCGCGCTACCCGAGGCATCATTGATTTTTCGCTGCTGGAACGGCTGAGACAGAACGGGCATCTAGGCGGCCCCTGCCTCATCAATGCAGGGCGCGGGGGGCTGCAAAGGGAAGCTGATATACTGCAAGCGCTTGACGAGAACATATTGAAGGAAGCCAGCCTCGATGTTTTCGAGCAGGAGCCGCTTGACCCTGAAAGCCGGCTGTGGACGCATCCGCGCATTTTCATCACCCCCCATATTTCGGCAACGTCCCAGCCAGACCAGCTCGGGCCTGAGATACTGGCGCAGATGGAGGACTTTGAGCGCGGCGAGCCGCTGCGCAACGTGGTTGACCGGGACGCCGGATACTAATTGGGGCGGTATCCATTCATGTCAGGCCCGGCGGAGCGCTACCTGCGGGAAGTATCGATCGGCAAAGGCTGCGGCGTCGAGCGGCTGTGAGAACAAGAAACCCTGCATTTCCTGGCAGCCCATCCGCTCCAGCATCCTCCGCTGCTCGGCTGTCTCGACGCCTTCGGCGGTAACGCCAAGCTTCAATGCATGTGCCATGGCTACCATCGCAGCCACAATCGCGCGCCCTTCTTCTGCGCCCTCGCTGAGTGCGCGGACAAAAACGCGGTCGATCTTCAGCCGGTCGAGCGGAAAATTTTGCAGGTAGCACATGGAGGAGTAGCCCGTCCCGAAATCATCGAGGGCGATGCGCACGCCCGCCGATCTGAGGATTTGCAGAGTTGCGGTCGCCAGTTCGGGGTTATCGATGATGACTGCTTCGGTGATCTCCATACGGATACGATCCGGCGAGGTTCCTTCTGCGGCCATGATTCGGAGGCAGCGGCGGGCGAAATCGCGATCACGTAGCTGCACCGGCGATACGTTAACCGCAATCCATGGCACAGGAAGCCTGCCGGCCATGCGACACGCCTCCCGGAGCACCCAATCGCCGATCTGCATGATCAATCCGCATTCTTCCGCGATGGTAATGAGGAAGGCGGGGGAAATGCCATTGTGGGCAGGGTGCTCCCAGCGCAGCAGGGCTTCCGCTCCCGCAAGGCTGCCGTCGATGGCGTGAAGCGGCTGATATGCAAGACGAAGCCCGTTTTCGCTTGCCAGCGCCATGCGCAGGTCCGACTCCACGATGCGGCGTCGCCGCACAATGTGATCCATGCTCTCCGAAAAGAGCTGCCAATGTCCGCGCCGCTTCTTTGCCTCGTAAAGAGCAATGTCGGCTTTGCGCAGAAGCTCCCCGCGCCGGATTCCCGCTTCCGGCGCGACCGCAATGCCTAGGCTAAGCCCCACATGCACAACATCGTCTTCGAGTTGGAAGGGCTGATTGAAAACGGCAAGGAGGCGATCCGAAAGGCTTTTGGCAGCTTCCTCGGCGTATTGATCCTTGATCAACACGGCAAATTCGTCACCGCCCATGCGGGCAATAATGCCGTTCTGGCCAACTGTCTCTTTCAGGCGTGCAGCCGCCTGAAACATCAACTGATCGCCGGCACGGTGGCCGAGTGTGTCGTTCACCGTCTTGAAGCGGTCGAGATCGAGGAAGAGCAGTGCGGCCTGACCCTCCCCACCTTCCACGGCACGCAATTCACGGTCCAGATGGTTCTCGAAAAGAACGCGATTCGGCAGGCCGGTCAGAGCATCGTGAAAAGCCAGGTGGCGAGCGCGGACCTCGCTTACATGCAGCTCTCTTGAGGCGCGGCGAAGATTGCGCGCCAGATGAAAGCCGACCCCGAGGGTAATGGCAAGCGCCAGCCCCGCCCAGGGCGCAACCTGCCTTACAAGGCGCAAGCCCGGCCGGTCTGGTGTCCACGCGAAATATCCGATCGTCCGGCCATCTCGGGAAGCTATGCGTACACTGGCAGACGGTGGCTGGCCATGCCGTGCCGACACATATTCTATATCAGTCACGAGGGGTTGATGGGCGATTTCCTCCATGGTGGCCGGATCGATGAATTTCACCGCCACAAAAACCGCCTCTGAATTTTCGGGTACGGCAACGTTGTCGGTGTGGGAAAGAATGGGCTTGGCACTGACGATTGCAGGCCGGGCGGCAATCTCGTAGACGTCGCTTGCAGCGATATCCAACCGGTTGGCAAGGCCGCGCCTGGCTAGCCGCTCCCGCAGCCTTGAGATAATCTCTTCGGCCGCCTGCCGATCGTCGGTAAAGCGTGCCGGCGTGATCACTTTTCCGCCGATAGCCGCAAAAAACAGGTTCCCTTCCGAATCGCACACATAGATGCGGTCGTAACCGAAAAAGCGCTGCATCCAGCTTCTGAAGTTTTCAGCAAGCCATGTTACATCGCCCGAGGCCGCATGAAGGACGGCCTCGTCCCATACACTGAAATTCTCTTGCTGGTGAGGAATGTCGGTAAGCAGCCGCATAAGGCCATGCCGGACGAGGAACTTTTCCTTGGCGAGCGCCGCTTCATCCACCTTCAGTGCGGCAAAGAGGACGAAGCCCGCAAAAAGCGCAACCGCAAGCGCGGAGAGCAGGCCAATGGCAAATGTTATCCGTGACGTAAGAGTACGGGAGGAAAAACAGCGCATAAAGAAATACCTTAAAAATATGCGCGCGTTTTAACTGATCTCCTTTGACAATTTAAGCAAATAATTTCCTGGATGGCTGCGTCCCGTCTTTCGCGCACCGGTGGGACAGGCAGATATTTATGACCTACTGAAGGCCCGCGTTAATCTGGAATGGTTCCGTTCTCTGCAAGAACCTCACCCACCAGGTAGAGCGAGCCGCCGATCAGGATCCGCGGCGGAACATCCTCGCTCCAGGTAGTGGCAAGGAGCTGCAAGGCATTGGAGACGGAATGGACCGGCTCGGCGGAAAGTCCGGCTTCGAGCGCACGCGCGGCGAGCTCAACATTTGGCACCCCGGCATCGCTATTTTTAACGGGAACGGTGTAAACATGCCTTGCTATCCCCTCAAAAGCGCGGAAATAGCCAGTTTGGTCCTTCGTGTTGAGCATGCCGGAAATGAGGAAGAGGGGTCGTGGGTGCTTCTCCTCAGCTTCAGCAAGCGCTTCGGCGACGGCCGCGCCTGCGGCGGGATTATGGCCACCGTCCACCCAGATCTCCGCTCCTTCGGGCGCAAGAGCTACCAGGTGCCCGTCAGGCAGGCTCTGCATGCGGCCTGGCCAGTTCACCTGCATCATGGCCGCTTCCGCCGCGCTGTCGTTAACGGGGAAGCCGGCTGCCTTTACCGCAGCGATCGCGGCGGCAGCATTGGCAATCTGGTGTCGCCCAAAAAGGCGCGGGAGCGGCAGGTCCAGAAGGCCGTCCTCATCCTGGTAGACGAGACGGCCGTTTTCCTCCATTGCGATGAAATCCTCGCCATAGACCTTAATGGGGGAGCCGAGCCGGATTGCCGTGTCCACGAGCACATCGCGCCCCGCCTCCCACTCCTGCTGCCCCACTATCACCGGCGCTCCGGCTTTTATGATGCCCGCCTTCTCTGCGGCGATCAGTTCCACGCGATCACCGAGATAAGCCTCATGGTCGAGAGAAATCGGCATGATCAGGCTTACCGCCGGGCAAGGGAGTACATTGGTCGCGTCAAAGCGCCCGCCAAGGCCCACCTCCACGATGGCCGCATCCGCCGGATGCTCCGAGAAGAGCAGGAACATGACGGCTGTCAGTATCTCGAAAACGGTGATCTGCTGACCCTCATTGGCTTCGGCAGCACGTTCGACCGCTGCGGCAAGAACGGCATCCTCGACCAGCCGCCCACCGCCCCTTGCCGCCATCCTGTAGCGCTCGTGCCAGCGCACAAGGTGGGGGGAGGTATGGACATGGACGGCCTTCCCGGATGCCTCTAGCAGTGCGCGCGTGAAGGCGGCGGCGGAGCCCTTGCCGTTCGTGCCGGCAATGTGGATGACCGGCGGCATCTTCAGATGCGGATTGCCAAGGCGCTCAAGCAGCCGCTTGATCCGATCAAGGGAAAGATCGAATCCCTTGGGGTGGAGCGACATCAGCCGCTCGATGGCGCGTTCGGCGGTAGACAGAACGGTTATGGCGAGCTCTCCGGTAAGGCTTATGCCTGCGCGGGCTCGGCGATCCCCGCCGGCTCGGCTGACGCGGGTATTTCCTCGGAAAATGCTTCCTCTTGTTCAGGTGCGGTTTCCGGCACCTTCATCAGGATCTTCAGCAGGCGGGCAATTGTCGCTTTCAGTTCCAGCCGCGAGACCACCATGTCGACCATGCCGTGCTCCTTCAGGTATTCGGCTCGCTGGAACCCTTCGGGCAACTTCTCGCGAATGGTCTGTTCGATGACACGCGGCCCCGCAAAGCCAATCAGCGCCCCGGGCTCTGCGATATGCACGTCGCCCAGCATGGCATAGGACGCCGTCACGCCTCCGGTTGTCGGATTGGTGAGGACGACAATATAGGGCAGCCCGGCCTCCTTCAGCCGGTCGACGGCGACAATGGTGCGCGGAAGCTGCATCAGCGACAGGATGCCTTCCTGCATGCGCGCCCCACCGGAAGCTGCGAATAGGACCACCGGAAGCCGCCGCTCGATGGCCGTTTCAAAGCCCTTGATGATCGCTTCGCCTGCCGCCATTCCCAGAGAGCCGCCCATGAAGGCGAAATCCTGCACCGTGGCTAGGATCTCCATTCCTTCGATCCGGCCGATGGCGTTGAGGATGGCATCGTCAAGACCGGTCTTCGCCTTGGCATCGCGCAGCCGGTCCGTGTACCGTCGTTCGTCGCGGAACTTCAGCGGATCCAGCACAACCTTGGTGTTCTCAAGCGTCTCGTATTGGCCGTCGTCGAAAAAGAACTTCAGCCTGTCCTTCGCCGCAATTTTCATATGATAGCCGGATGATGGAATAACCCACTGGTTCTCCTCCAGATCCTTGTGGAAGACCATCGCGCCGGTTTCCGGACATTTGATCCAGAGATTCTCCGGCATCTCGCGGCGACCGAGCATGGAATTGATCTTCGGCCGGACGTAATTGGTGATCCAGTTCATGAATCAGACCCTTTCAAAAATCCTCCGCGCCAGAATAGCGGCAGAAATTGTCGCTTATTCGGCAGCGGCAGAAACGCGCGCTTGGCGCACACCTTGTGCCAGGCCCTGCACGAATTGCTTTGCGGCCTGCACGGCATCGCCCCCCGGCTCGCCATCGGCACCGAAGGTTGCGGCGATGGTATTGACGAGAGCGGTGCCGACCACCACTCCATCCGCGGCGGCGGCGATGGCCCGCGCCTGCTCGGCCGACTTTACTCCAAAGCCGACGCAGACCGGCAGGTCCGTATGTGCCTTGATGCGGGCGACTGCCTCGGCCACCTTGCTTGTGTCGGGCAGCGCCGAGCCGGTGATGCCGGTCATTGACACATAATAGACGAAGCCGGATGTGTTCTTCAGCACCTTTTGCAGGCGCGCGTCATCGGTCGTAGGGGTGGCCAGCCTGATGAAGTTGATGCCCGCCTCCAGCGCCGGGATACACAACTCCGCATCCATCTCCGGAGGCAGGTCGACGACGATCAGCCCATCGATACCAGCCGCCTTTGCATCGGCGAGGAAACGTTGCACGCCATAGATATATATTGGGTTGTAATACCCCATCATTACGATGGGCGTGGTATTGTCTTCCTTGCGGAAGCTTTCCGCCATCTGCAGTGTGCGCGCAAGCGTCTGACCGGCCTTTAACGACCTGAGACCTGCGGCCTGGATAGACGGGCCATCGGCCATCGGGTCGGAGAAAGGCATGCCGAGCTCAATGATATCGGCGCCGGCGCCGGGCAGCGCCTTCATGATCGAGAGCGAGGTTTCGTAGTCAGGATCACCGCCCATGAAATAGGTGACAAGTGCCGGGCGGTTCTCGTCCCTGAGCCGGGCAAACAGCCTGTCGATACGGGTCGTGGTCATGCGGGCTCCCTCGTCTCCTTGCGCAGCCAATCCGCATAGGCCCGATCGACATGGCTTATCTCCGCCGCCACGATCGCGGGCACCTCATAGGGGTGAAGCGCGCGCACCGCGTCGCACACCGCCTGGAAATGCTCCGTACGGGTCTTGAGCAGGAGAGTTACCTCTTCGGCTGTTTCCACCGCCCCCTGCCAGTGGTACCGGCTGGTTATCGGGCCGGAAATATTTGCGCAGGCCGCAAGTCTTTCGCTGATCATTTCAGCGGCGATTCTGTCAGCCGTGTTCCGGTCGGGGCAGGTCACCGCGATTTCGATGAAACGTGCCATCAGATCTCCATCCCAAGATACCCGGCCACGGAGTAGATGTCCTTGTCGCCACGGCCGGAAAGATTGACGAGGATGATCTGGTCGCGGCTCATCTTCGGCGCGCGCTTGATCACCTCGGCTATGGCATGGGAGGGTTCCAGCGCCGGGATAATGCCTTCAAGCCTTGTGAGAAGCTGGAAAGCTTCCAGCGCCTCGTCGTCACGGATCGCCACATACTCCACCCGGCCACTGTCCTTGAGCCAGGCATGCTCGGGTCCGATACCGGGATAGTCGAGTCCGGCCGAGATCGAATGCCCTTCCTTGATTTGCCCATCTGCATCCTGCAGCAGATAGGTGCGGTTGCCGTGCAGGACGCCGGCCCTGCCCGCCGACATCGATGCGCAATGCTCATCGCCCTCAAGCCCCTTGCCGCCCGCCTCGACGCCGACAATCGCCACCTGCCTGTCGTCGAGAAACGGATGGAAAAGGCCCATCGCGTTCGAGCCGCCGCCCACGGCAGCCACCAGCATATCCGGCAAGCGGCCTTCTGCCTTCAGGATCTGTTCTTTCGCTTCCTGGCCGATCACCGACTGAAGCTCGCGCACCAGTTCCGGATAGGGGTGAGGTCCAGCTACGGTGCCGATCAGATAATAGGTTTCCTCGACATTCGTCACCCAATCGCGCAGCGCCTCGTTCATGGCGTCCTTGAGCGTGCCGTTGCCCGAGCTTACAGGGTGCACCTCCGCGCCCAGGAGGCGCATGCGGAAGACGTTTGGCTGCTGCCGCTCAACATCGGTCGCGCCCATATAGATGACGCAGCGCATGCCAAACCGGGCAGCGACCGTGGCTGTCGCAACGCCATGCTGGCCGGCCCCGGTCTCGGCGATGATACGCTCCTTGCCCATGCGCCTTGCAAGCAGGATTTGCCCTACGCAGTTGTTGATCTTGTGCGAGCCGGTGTGGTTCAGCTCTTCGCGCTTGAAGTAGATTTTTGCGCCGCCGAGATGCTCCGTCAGCCGCTCTGCAAAATAGAGTGGCGACGGCCGCCCCACATAGTGCGCGCCAAGCTGCCTCACTTCCTCCCGGAAAGCAGGATCAGCCTTCGCCGCATTCCAGTGCGTTTCAAGGTTGAGGATCAGCGGCATCAGCGTTTCGGCGACGAAACGTCCCCCGAAAATTCCGAACATCCCCGCCTCGTCCGGACCGCTCCGGAACGTGTTCGCTGATACCGTATCACTCATGGAGTCTCTCCGTTGTCTCGGACAGCTGAACGCGCTGCGCGCACAGCGGCAAAGAAGGCCCTGATCATATCCGGGTCCTTCCTGCCCGGCCCGCTTTCGACGCCCGAGGAGATATCGATGCCACGTGGCTGCGCAAGCCGCAGCGCCGTGGCGATATTGCCCGCGTCAAGACCGCCGGAAAGCATGTAATCCACATCCGCGTCAAGGGCTGCAAGCAAGGACCAGTCGAAAGGAACCCCATTGCCTCCGGGAAGCAGCGCCCCTGCGGGCGGCTTGGCGTCGAGCAGGAAGCGGTCGGCCACGCCCCGATATTCGTCAAGTCTTGCAAGGTCCTCCGCTTCGCGGATGGAAAGCGCCTTCATCACCGGAAGGCCATAGCGCGCCTTCGCTTCCGCTACGCGCGCAGGGCTTTCCTGCCCGTGGAATTGCAGCAGGTCGGGCTGCATCGTCTCGACAATGCGGTCGAGCATGGGGTCTGCGGCATCGACGGTGACCGCGACGGCTGTGGCTTTGCTGATAGCGTTGCGGCGGAGGCGGCCGGCCTCGTCCGGCGTCACGTGACGGGGGCTCTTCTCGAAGAAGATAAAACCGATATGGCTCGCCCCGCCATCAAGGGCGGCGGCGATGGCCTCGTCGGTCTTCAGCCCGCAGATCTTGATATCGAGTTTCATGGCGGTGGAAGTGGCATGAAACGCTGAGGAAGTCGAGGATATATAAGGCGCTCGCGCCATAGCCTATTCGAACCTGATTGCCTGCAATGCTGTTCCATTGGCCTTCAGCCATGCCTTACAGCGGGAAGTGTCGGGGCAGAGTTCCTCGCATAACTTCCAGAAGCGCGGACCGTGATTCATCTCCCTCAGATGGGCTACCTCGTGTGCCACCAGATAGTCGATGACTGCCGGAGGCGCCATCATGATGCGCCATGAGAAGGAGAGCACGCCGTCGCTGGTGCAGGAGCCCCAGCGGCTCGTTGTGTCCCGGTAGCGGATGGCACGGGCAGGCCTGCCGACCTTCATCGTATGCTTGGCGACCAGTGCCTCGATGTCCCGGCGGGCTTCGCGCTTGAGGAAATCTTTGACACGCCGAGGCAGGTGCTGCCGCTCGCCATTAACAATAAGCAACGGCTGACCGTCCTCGCCGGTGGCAGCTCTGGCGGTGCCGCGGGCGCCCTGCTCATGTACGATAAGATGCGGAATGCCGCGTATCGGTATCCTGGCCCCAGGGCGCACAAGCGCTTCGGCGGGAAGCTCCTTCAGCCTCTCTTCAAGCCAGCCGCGGTGACGCTCCAGAAAACGGTCCACCTCGCTGGGCGGAACTCCCGGCGGCACGGTGAGCCGAAGACCAACGCCACCCGGTGCAATGCGCAGCGTCAAGCGACGGGCGCGATCATTCTCAACCACCCTCAGCGGCAGCTCGCGCCCGGCTACGCAATGGAGACGCTCGACGTGTCCGGCTTTGGAGGGCGCTTTGTTGAGCAGACGGCGCAGCATGTCGATAAGACTAGACGATTCGAGATGACACAGGGATAGCGCCTGCCTCGCCTATGTAAAAACGGCGCCAGAAGGCGGCGCCGTTCAAGAAGCAAGCGGAGTGCTCCGCGGCTACTTCTGCGCTTCCGTCACTTCGTTGGTAGGGGTGCGATTGTCTCGCTCCCGCATGAAGCGGTCGAACTCCTCCTGATCCTTGGCACGGCGCAATTCGCGCACATACTCGTCAAACTCGTCACGCATGACGTCGAGTTTGCGGCGCTCTTCGGCCAGACGCTGAAGCTCCTTCTCCCGCCATTCGTCGAAGGCGATATTGCCGGTGCGCAAATGGGCGCGGCCAGCCCGGCGGCAATTGGCAAACATGCCATCCGTTGCACGGTTCACCTCGTGCTTGAAGCTGCCGAGACGGTCACCCCAAAGAATATAGGCAAGCATGGCAAGGCCAAGCGGCCAGAAAACCATGAAGCCGATCACCATCAGAGCGATCGTCGCCGGTGTCCAGGCCGGGCGGATCAATGCAGATTGGGTCATCGTCACCAGTTCCTTTTCGCGGGGGTTGTACAAAGGAGATGGGATGATGAAAAATTGCTTTCAAGATTTTCCGCGCAAAAAATGCGACTCGATCCGCCTCAACGAGCGCGCTCGACCAGCGCCGAGGCGAACCGCAACATCATGTCGATATCCTGCGGCCGCGACAGACGATGGTCGCCGTCGCGCACGAGCGACAGGGTCACATCGTCGGTAGGCATATGCTCCATGAGGCGCAGCGCGTGAGCATAGGGGACGTCTGGGTCGGCCATTCCTTGCAGGATGTGGACCGGGCAGTGGGTGTCGATGATGCCGTCGAGCACGCGGTTCGCGCGGCCGTCCTCCAAAAGCTTTTTTGTATAGATGTTCGGCTCTGGAGAGTAGTCGGACGGCTCCTCGAAATATCCCTGCTCGTCCATGGCGCGACGCTGCGCTTCGCCCAATTCGGGCTCGATGAGTTCCAGCGTGAAATCCGGCGCCGGGGCAAGCAGCAGCAGCCCGCCTATGCGCTCGCCCTCTCCGGCCTTATGGAGTTCCTGCACCATGCGCAATGCGATCCACGCTCCCATGGAGGAGCCGACGAGGATTTGCTTGCCCTCGGTGAAATGGCGGAAAACAGCAAGGCTTTCGGCAAGCCAGCGCGAGATGGTGCCTTCCATGAAGTCACCGCCGGACTCTCCATGGCCGGAATAGTCATGACGCGTTACGGACAGGCCCAGCTCCGCACCCCATGAATCGAGCGCCACCGCCTTGGTGCCCATCATGTCGGAGCGGTAGCCGCCGAGCCATGCCAGGCCCGGTGCACGTCCCCGTCTGTGGCGCACGGCTATGGACGCGCCTTCCACTTCGATCCGGGTGGGTTTGACCTGATCCATGAAAACTCCCCGCTGTCCTGGTTGACGGCGATGACAATTGGCGGAACCCGTTCCGGTTCCGCGTGATTCTTCCATCGGGTTATGCTATTGACACATGGGCGGGCAAGCCAACATAGCCAACTGCCCTCTTTAAAATCTGCCAATCCTGTCAACAACTGGGAGATAACGACCATTCGCAGACCATTCAAAGCACCGCCGACCGTCAAGGAAGGCCCCCGAGCCAATCGGGATATTCGGGTTCCCCGTGTCCAGCTTATCGACGACGAAGGTAACAACCGCGGCGCCGTTTCCATCGAAGAGGCTTTAAGCCTCGCCGAAGAGGCGGGACTTGATCTTGTCGAGGTTTCGCCGAACGCCAATCCGCCTGTCTGCAAGATCACCGATCTTGGCAAGCTCAAATATATGAGCCAGAAGAAGGCTGCCGAAGCTCGCAAGAAGCAGAAGACCATCGAGATCAAAGAGATCAAGATGCGGCCAAACATCGACTCTCACGATTATGAGACGAAGATGAAGGCTGTCCGCCGCTTCTTCGACGAAGGGGATAAGGTGAAGGTGACGCTGCGCTTCCGCGGCCGTGAAATGGCGCATCTGGAACTGGGGATGAAGCTTCTGAACCGCGTCCGCGAGGATGTAGAGGGCATTGCCAAGGTGGAAGCTGAACCCAAGCTGGAAGGCCGCCAGATGATGATGGTGCTTGCTCCCCGATAGGCCTTGCGGTCCGGGCACCGGTTCTGGTGCCTGGCCACGCGATCGCAGCATCGGATGCTGCTTCACAAAGCGCAAACTGTTCTGTTGCACTTTTTCCCGCGCGCCGCTATGAAGGCGGCGTTTCGCGAGCCGTCCGGCAGGGCATGCCGTGGCGGCTCTGAATGCTTACGGGCCTTGAAAACCCGTCAGAAAAGGCGCCTTTGCGCCCACAATTTGGAGAAGCAAAATGCCCAAGATGAAGACCAAGTCGGCTGCCAAGAAGCGGTTCAAGGTCACGGCCACCGGAAAGGTGAAGGTGCAGGCCGCAGGCAAGCGCCACGGCATGATCAAACGTTCCAACAAGTTCATCCGCGATGCGCGGGGTACGATGGTGCTTTCCGATCCCGATACGAAGATCGTGAAGCAGTTCATGCCCTACAGCTTCTGATCACGGATAGGAACGGCTTTTAAGGAGATCATGTCATGGCACGCGTGAAGAGGGGCGTAACCGGCCACGCCAAGCACAAGAAGGTCCTGAAATCCGCCAAGGGTTTCTATGGCCGCCGGAAGAACACGATCCGCATTGCCAAGCAGGCGGTCGAGAAGTCGCTGCAATATGCGTATCGCGACCGTAGGAACAAGAAGCGCAGTTTCCGCGCGCTCTGGATTCAGCGCATCAATGCGGCCGCGCGCGAGCACGGGCTTAGCTATGGCCGTTTCATCGACGGTCTCAGCAAGGCTGGCATCGAGATCGACCGCAAGGTGCTGGCCGATCTGGCCGTGCATGAGCCGCAGGCTTTCGCAGCGCTGGTCGACCAGGCCAAGAAGTCGCTTGAATATCTCAAGGATACGACGCCCAACGCGTTTGAGAGCGCTGTCGCCTGAAGCCAGCGCTCCCGAGCACATCAGGAATATTCGGGAACCCGCGCTGGCTGGGCTGGCGCGGGTTTTTCGTGATTGCAGAGGCAGGTTTGCATGATTGCACATGGCCATAAGCAGAGGGACCGGTGCCGCCATGCAGCATGCCGCCGGGGCAGGGAAAGACCATGACGGATATCGAAGAACTGGAGAATGAGATCCTCGCGCAGATCGCCGCGGCGGGCGATGAGCAGGCTCTCGAAGCCGTGCGGGTTGCCTCGCTCGGAAAGAAGGGAACGATTTCCGAGAAGCTGAAGACGCTGGGGGCCATGTCACCTGAAGAACGGCAGGTAATGGGCCCGGCTCTCAATGGCTTGAAAATCCGAGTGACCGAGGCGCTTGCTCAGCGCCGCACCGAGTTGCGCGCCGCAGCGATCGAGGCAAGGCTGGAGCGGGAGAAGGTGGATGTCACGCTGCCCGTCCCTCGCCCGCCGGCGGAGCGGGGACGCATCCATCCGATTACCCAGGTCATCGACGAGATCGCCGCCATTTTCGGGGACCTTGGCTTTGCGATTGCCGAAGGCCCGGATATCGAGACGGACTATTACAACTTCACGGCGCTCAACTTTCCCGAAGGGCATCCCGCCCGGGAGATGCACGACACCTTCTTTTTCGAGCCGGATGAAAGGGGGGAGCGCAAGCTTCTGCGTACGCACACCTCACCGGTGCAGATCCGCACCATGGAAGCGCAGAAGCCGCCGATCCGCATCGTTATTCCCGGCAAGACATACCGCTCCGATTCGGATGCCACCCACACGCCCATGTTCCATCAGCTTGAAGGGCTGGTGATCGACCGGACCGCAAATATTGCGAACATGAAGTGGGTGCTGACCGAGTTCTGCAAGGCATATTTCGAGGTGCCTTCGCTGAAGATGCGTTTTCGCCCCAGCTTCTTCCCATTCACCGAGCCGAGCCTGGAGGTGGATATCCAGTGCGACCGCTCCCGGCCGGGCGAAATCCGCTTTGGCGAGGGCGATGACTGGCTGGAAATCCTGGGCTGCGGCATGGTGCATCCGAACGTCCTGCGTTATGGCGGGCTCGATCCGGACGAGTATCAGGGCTTCGCCTGGGGCATGGGTATCGATCGCATTGCCATGCTGAAATACGGCATGCCGGACCTGCGCGCCTTCTTTGACGCCGACATACGCTGGCTACAGCACTACGGCTTCCGTCCGCTTGATCTGCCGACCTTGTTCGGCGGACTCAGCAGCTGATTTCTATCAGGCAGGCTAACGAATATGAAAATCACCCTTTCCTGGCTCAAGGATCACCTCGACACCGAAGCGACGCTCAACGAGGTCGTCGACACGCTGACCATGATCGGCCTCGAGGTCGAATCAGTCGACGACAAGGCCGCCCTCAAGCCATTCGTGATCGCCAGAGTGCTAACGGCAGAAAAGCATCCCGATGCCGACAGGCTGAAGGTGCTTATGGTGGATACGGGTTCTGGCGAGCCGATCCAGGTGGTCTGCGGTGCTCCGAACGCGCGTGCTGGCCTCCGCGGCGCCTTTGCGGCTCCGGGGACGTATATCCCCGGTATCGACACGACGCTGTCGGTCGGCAAGATCCGCGGCGTGGAAAGCCATGGCATGATGTGCTCGGAACGCGAGCTTCAGCTTTCCGACGAGCACACGGGAATCATCGAGCTCCCGGAGGATGCGCCGGTGGGAGAATCTTTTGCCAGTTGGGCAAAGCTCGACGATCCGGTAATCGAGATCGGGCTGACGCCGAACCGTCCCGACTGCACGGGCGTCTACGGGATCGCTCGGGACCTGGCCGCAGCCGGCCTCGGCAGGTTGAAGGATAAGGTAATCGAGCCGGTGCGGGGTGCGGGCGAATGCCCTGTAAAGGTCCATATCGAGGATCCGGACCTCTGCCGCGTCTTTGCGCTCAGGCTCGTACGTGGCGTGAAAAACGGCCCTTCGCCGAAATGGATGCAGCAGCGGCTGACGGCAATCGGCCTGAGGCCGATCAACGCGCTGGTCGATATTACCAACTATCTCACCTTCGACCGCGGCCGCCCCCTGCACGTCTTCGACGCTGCCAAGGTGAAGGGCGATCTTGTGGTGCGCCGCGCGGTGGCGGGGGAAACGCTTCTTGCTCTCGATGGCAGGAAATACATGCTCGGCGGAGAAATGTGCGTGATCGCCGACGACAATGGAGTCGAATCGATCGCCGGCGTCATGGGCGGAGAGCATTCGGGCTGTGACGAGAATACCACCGATGTCCTGATCGAGGCGGCGGTGTGGGAGCCATCGAACATCGCCCGCACCGGCCGCGATCTCGGCATCATCACCGATGCGCGCTACCGCAACGAGCGAGGGATCGATCCTGCCTTCAACGAAGCGGGGATGGAACTGGCCACCCGCCTGGTGATGGAGCTTTGCGGCGGCAAGCCTACGGAAACCTTCACGGCCGGCCGGCCCTACGATCCTTCGGAGCGCAAGAGCGTGTCCTTTCCCTTTACGGAGGTTCAGCGGCTTACCGGGCTTGAAGTGTCCAAGCAAGAAAGCCTTTCCATTCTTTCCCGTCTTGGCTTCGAGCCGCAGGGTGATGCCGATGTCGTGGACGTGATCGTTCCCTCCTGGCGCCCCGACATCGACGGCAAGGCCGACCTCGTCGAGGAGGTCATGCGCATTTATGGCGTAAACCGGATCGAGCCGCAGGCGATGGTCTCCAAGGATGCCGTGGGCGGGCGGATGCTCACAAACGCCCAACTACGCACCCGCGCAGCCAAGCGGGCTCTGGCCGTACGCGGCATGATGGAGGCGGTGACCTGGTCGTTCATCCCCGAGGCTCATGCGCGACTCTTCTCCGGGAACCGCAAGGTACTCAAGCTGTCCAACCCGATAGCCGCCGACATGACCGCCATGCGTCCCTCGCTTCTTCCTGGCCTCCTGACAGCCGTGCAGCGTAACGCTGACAGGGGCTTTGCCGACGTAGCGCTGTTCGAGGTCTCCGACACTTATGAAGGTGAGGGGCCGGACGAGCAACGCCGCGTGGCAGGCGGCATCCGTCGCGGCACTGCGCGGCTTTCCGGCAATGGACGCCACTGGTCAGGCAACACGCCTGCGGTCAACGTGTTCGTGGCGAAAGCCGACGCGCTTGCGGTGCTGGAGGCGTGTGGCGCACCGGTGGACAAGCTGCAAGTAGAAACTGGCGGACCGAGCTGGTATCACCCCGGGCGGTCCGGCACCATCAAGCTCGGACCGAAGAATATCCTCGGCACGTTCGGCGAATTTCATCCATTGGCACTGGAGGAGCTGGACGTCTCCGGTCCGCTCTGCGGCTTCGAGATCTTCATCGACGCGATTCCCGAGCCAAAGGCGCGGCCGACGCGCACCAAGCCTCGCCTCGATGTATCGCCCTTCCAGGCGGTCAAGCGCGATTTTGCTTTCGTGGTGGACAAGGAGGTAGAAGCGGCGGCGCTCATCCGCGCTGCGGCCGCGGCCGACAGGAAGCTGATTACGGAGGTCAGCCTCTTCGACATCTTTGAAGGCGAATCCATTGGTGCGGGCAAGAAGTCGCTTGCCATCGAAGTCACCATTCAGCCGGTGGAGCGGACGCTTACCGAAGAGGATTTCGAGGCGCTGGCGGCAGCTCTCGTGGAAAATGTGCAAAAGCAGACCGGGGGCGAACTGCGCAGCAGTTGATAGGCAAACACCTTTCACGACAGGCAAAGAATGCTGTAGCCTGAAGATGGCCTCTTGGTAGTGGCGCCCGTCCGCCGCTTGAGAGCCATTCGAGGCATCTGCGCTCGTCGGGAGGTGTATCATGTTCCGCTGGGGCGTCCTGTCGACTGCAAGGATCGGCCGGGATCATGTCATTCCGCAGCTTCTCGATTCGGAGAATGGTGTCCTCACCGCCATCGCCAGCCGCGACGAAAAGCGAGCGCGTGCTTTTGCTGAGCGATTCGGCATTGGCAGGGATTATTCTTCCTATGAAGCGCTGCTTGCCTCCGCTGAGGTTGATGGTGTCTATATTCCCCTGCCAACCTCCCAGCATGTGGAATGGGCGGTGAAGGCGGCGGATGCTGGCAAACATGTACTGGTGGAAAAGCCCCTTGCGCTGAAAGCCGAGGAAATCGCCCGCGTCATCGAAGCTCGTGACCGCAACCGGGTGCTGATCTCGGAAGCTTTCATGGTGATCCACCATCCGCAATGGACGAAGGTGCGGGAGCTGGTCGAAGCCGGTGCCATAGGCCGGCTGCGCCATGTGCAGGCCGCCTTCAGCTACTACAACCGTGACCAGTGGGACATGCGCAACAGGCCGGAACTGGGTGGCGGAGGATTGCGCGATATAGGCGTCTATCCAATCGTCACCGCCCGCTTCGTTACGGGCAAGGAACCTGTCCGCGTCCAGGCACGGGTCGAGCGCGACCCGGCCTTTGGCACCGATTCCTATGCCAGTGTGAAGGCGGATTTCGACGGCTTCGAACTCAGCTTTTATATCTCGACCCAGATGGCCGCACGCCAGGTGATGGTGTTCCACGGCGACAAGGGCTTCATCGAGGTGGAGACGCCGTTTAACTCACGGATCTATGGTGATGACCGGGTGATTCTCCATGATGCCACGCATGATGTATCCACAGTGCACCGCTTTGGCGACATCCGCCAGTATCGCCTACAGGCGGAGGCTTTTGTACGCGCCGCACAGGGCGCAGATGCGCGTGTCTTCACACTGGAGGAGTCGCTGAACAATCAGCGCGTGATCGACGCGATCTACCGGGCCACCTCGCATGACGGGTGGGAGCCGGTGGACGCATCCGCCAACATCGTTCCATAGCTGCCTTGCAGGAAAATCTGCCGCTTCTTATATACGCCGCGTATCGCGTCTGACGTTTCCCCCGAACGTTGACGTGGCAATTCTTATGAACAGGGGCTGTTGCCTGGAACGCCGGTATGGGTCCTAACAGTCTGCTAAGCGGAGATGAATGATGGCAAAAGTTATCGGTATTGACCTCGGAACCACGAATTCGTGCGTCGCCGTGATGGACGGAAAGGATGCGAAGGTCATAGAAAATGCGGAGGGCGCGCGCACGACGCCTTCGATTGTTGCTTTCACAGATTCGGATGAGCGTCTGGTCGGCCAGCCAGCCAAGCGTCAGGCCGTCACGAATCCCGAGAACACGTTTTTCGCCATCAAGCGTCTTATTGGCCGCCGTTATGAAGACCCGACCGTAGAGAGTGACAAGAAGCTTGTCCCCTACAAGATCGTAAAGGCGGATAATGGTGATGCCTGGGTGCAATCCCAGGGCGAGAAATACTCCCCCTCACAGATATCCGCGATGATCCTTCAGAAGATGAAGGAGACGGCCGAGTCCTATCTCGGCGAGAAGGTAGAGAAAGCGGTCATTACCGTTCCGGCCTATTTCAACGACGCGCAACGCCAGGCCACGAAGGACGCCGGCAGGATCGCAGGGCTTGAAGTGCTCCGCATCATCAACGAGCCGACAGCCGCGGCTCTTGCCTACGGTCTTGACAAGAAGGACGGCAAGACCATTGCCGTCTATGACCTGGGCGGCGGTACCTTCGATATCTCGATCCTTGAGATAGGCGATGGTGTGTTCGAGGTGAAGTCGACCAATGGCGACACCTTCCTGGGCGGCGAAGACTTCGACATGCGCCTCGTTAATTACCTGGCGGATGAGTTCAAGAAGGAGCAGGGAATCGACCTGAAGAACGACAAGCTCGCCCTCCAGCGCCTGAAGGAAGCAGCGGAGAAGGCCAAGATTGAGCTTTCGTCCGCCTCCCAGACAGAAATCAACCTTCCCTTCATCACCGCGGATCAGACCGGTCCCAAGCATCTGGCCATGAAGCTGACCCGGGCAAAGTTCGAAAGCCTTGTGGACGATCTGGTCCAGCGTACCATTGAGCCCTGCAAGGCAGCACTCAAGGATGCCGGGCTCAATGCCGGTGAGATCGACGAGGTGGTCCTTGTCGGTGGTATGACCCGCATGCCCAAGGTGCAGGAGACGGTTAAGAACTTCTTCGGCAAGGAGCCGCACAAGGGCGTCAACCCCGATGAGGTCGTGGCTATGGGTGCGGCTATTCAGGCCGGTGTGTTGCAGGGTGACGTGAAGGACGTTCTGCTTCTCGATGTGACCCCGCTTTCGCTGGGCATCGAGACGCTTGGAGGTGTCTTCACCCGGCTGATCGACCGCAACACGACGATCCCGACCAAGAAGAGCCAGGTCTTTTCAACTGCCGAGGACAACCAGAACGCTGTAACGATCCGCGTCTTCCAAGGCGAGCGCGAGATGGCAGCCGACAACAAGCTTCTCGGCCAGTTTGACCTCGTCGGTATTCCGCCTGCACCGCGCGGAGTGCCCCAAATTGAAGTCGCCTTCGACATTGACGCCAATGGCATTGTCAATGTTTCGGCCAAGGACAAGGGCACCGGCAAGGAGCAGCAGATCCGCATCCAGGCCTCCGGCGGTCTCACCGATGACGAGATCGAGAAAATGGTCAAGGATGCCGAGGCCAACGCGGAAGCCGACAAGCAGCGGCGTGAGATGGTCGAGGTAAAGAACCAGGCGGAGGCTCTCATCCACTCATCGGAGAAGTCCCTGAGCGAATATGGCGACAAGGTTTCTGAGGACGATCGGAAGGCCATCGAGAATGCCATTGCTGAACTGAAGACCGCAACCGAAGGCGAGGATGCGGAAGCGATCAAGGCCAAGACGACAGCGCTTGCCGAAGCTTCTATGAAGCTTGGCCAGGCCATGTATGAGGCAAGCCAGGCCGAAGAGCCGTCCGAGGGTTCGTCTTCCGGCAGCGACGAGAAGCCTAATGACGACGTCGTGGACGCCGACTTTGAGGAGATCGACGAGGACGGCAAGAAGTCAGCCTGACTGCTGGCAGGAAATGTTGGCCCGGATCGGCAACGGTCCGGGCCTTCTCTTTGGAAGAAACGGCCGGCCTTCGCTGCTGATCACTCACGAAAGTAGTACTCTGCAGCAGGCGCTAGCAAAATGCTTCAAGCTATGGCATTCGCTCTAACGAATAACTAGATAGCGGGCACCTAACGGGAGCGGCGTCCGCGCTTGACGAAGACCATGCGGGATCTCTGATACATGAAGGCAGATTTTTACGAGACGCTCAGCGTATCGAGAAACGCCGACGAAAAAGAACTGAAAAGCGCATTCCGCAAGCTCGCCATGAAGTACCACCCGGACCGCAACCCGGGTGACAAGGAGGCGGAGCAGAAGTTCAAGGAGATCAACGAAGCCTACGAGACCTTGCGCGATCCGCAAAAACGCGCAGCCTATGACCGCTTTGGCCATGCCGCATTCGAGAATGGCGGAATGGGCAGCCGCGGGGGCGGTTTCCACTCCGGAGGCTTCGCCGACATTTTCGAAGATATTTTCGGAGACATTATGGGCGGCCGCCGACGCGGCGGTGGGCGAGATCGCGGTGCCGATCTGCGCTACAACATGGAGATCACCCTGGAGGAAGCCTTTACAGGCAAGACGGCGCAGATTCATGTGCCGACCTCCGTCACCTGCGATGAATGCACAGGTTCTGGTGCACGTCCCGGGTCCACGCCAGTTCAGTGTCCCATGTGTCACGGCGCCGGACGGGTCCGGGCATCCCAAGGGTTTTTCTCGGTTGAGCGTACCTGCCCGCATTGTCAGGGCCGCGGCGAGGTTGTCAACGATCCCTGCGACAAGTGTGCCGGGCATGGCAGGGTCACAGAGGAACGCACGCTTTCCGTCAACATCCCCGCGGGCATCGAGGACGGCACACGGATCCGTCTTGCCGGTGAAGGCGAGGCCGGCTTGCGGGGCGGCCCTGCGGGTGACCTTTACATCTTCCTCTCGGTCAAACCCCACGAGTTTTTCCAACGCGACGGTGCGGATCTTTATTGCAAGGTTCCCATTTCCATGACGACCGCTGCTCTTGGCGGGTCCTTCGAGGTCACAACACTGGACGGAACGCAGGCGCGCGTTAAGATTCCCGAGGGAACACAGAACGGGCGACAGTTCCGCCTGCGTGGCAAGGGAATGCCCGTTCTGAGACAGCCGCAGGTCGGCGACCTTTACATACAGGTTGCGGTGGAGACGCCGCAGAATCTGACGAAACGCCAGCGGGAATTGCTTGAAGAGTTCGAAAAGATATCCTCTCACGAAAACAGCCCTCAATCGACGGGCTTCTTCTCCCGAATGAAGGACTTTTTCGAATCCTTCAGCGAGTGACTGGCGCATAGTCGCGGGCTTTTAACGAGAACCCGCTAACATGTTGGCAGGTCCAGTGTCCTGGTGGATGACACGGCGTTAAAGGCGGCGGTAGCCGACAGATGCCCAACTCGTTTTGGAGCAGGGGCTACTTGAATAAATTGATTGCCATTAGGGCGTTTTTGGATGGACGCATGGTGATCGGGAAGTGTAGCACATGCTGCACAAGACCAATCCGGAGGAGGTTCATGGTAAAGGCTCTGCGTCTCGGAAAGTCGCTTGCATCCCGCTTCGATGAAGAACTGCGCTTCTTTCGCGGATGGATCGACAAGCCGAAGGCAGTGGGCTCCATCGTACCTACCAGCGCGGTTACGGCGAGGCGCATGGCCTCCATTGTCCGGCCCGAGAGCGACGGCCTTGTGCTGGAGCTCGGGCCAGGAACAGGGGTCATCACGCGCGCGATTCTTGAGCGCGGCATCAAGCCGCAGAATCTCGTTTCGGTCGAATATTCGGCCGACTTTGTCAAGAAGCTGAGGGAGGATCTTCCCGGCGTCAATATCGTCCACGGTGATGCTTTTGATCTCGATGCCACCCTCGCCGCCTGGAAAGATCAGACCTTCGACTGCGTCGTTTGCGCCATTCCGCTCCTCAATTTCCCCGTGCCGAAGCGGATCGAGCTGATCGAACGGCTGCTCGACTTAATCCCGGTTGGCCGCCCGGTGGTGCAGATCACCTATGGCCCTATATCGCCTGTCCCGCCAAGGCGTGGCACCTATGACGTTGAGCGTTTTGACTTTGTGGTGCGCAACATCCCGCCCGCGCATCTGTGGCTATACCGCCGCCCCGCTGATATGTAATCAGAAGCTTCAAGGAAGCGGCCGGTAAGTTTGCATCCGGGCGCAATTGCCTATACAGCGCGGGCAAGGAGGCGGTTCATGATTCCACGGGTGCTCGTCTTTGCCGGCTCTGTACGCACCGGCGCATTGAGCGGCAGGACCGCCGACGCCGCCGTCAGGGAACTTGCGCTGCAGGGCGTGGATGTCACCCGGATTTCGCTCGCGGATTACCCTCTTCCCCTCCTCAATCAGGATCTGGAGCGTGAAAAGGGCGTGCCGGAGAACGGCGTCAAGCTGGCACGGATGATCGCCGCTCATGATGGCCTTCTGATTGCAACGCCAGAATACAACGCGTCCCTTCCGCCCTTGCTGAAGAACACGATCGACTGGGTAAGCCGCGTCAAAGCAGATGCGCATGGCCGGCCCATGCGTGCCTTCAGGAGCAAGCCTATAGCGCTCTGCTCCTCCTCCGATGGCGGCTATGCCGGTGTTCGGGCCATCAATCATCTGCGGGCGGTGCTCGTCCACTGCCAGGCGGAAGTCATCACGCCGCAATGCTCCGTGCCGCGCGCGCAGGAAGCTTTCGATGAAAGCGGCGAGTTTGTCGACGGCAGGTTGAGAAAGGCGATGTCCGAGGTTTGCCGGGTCTTGATCGAACGCACGCGGCTGCTATCGGTCCGGCTGGAGAGATGATGCACGAGATACGCAAACGCCTGATTGTCGGCCTAGACGTTCCTGACGTGACGGAAGCGGAAAAGGTCGTCTCCGAACTCGGCGATACGGTTGGTTTCTACAAAATCGGCTATCAGCTCGCCTTTGCCGGCGGCCTCGGTCTTGCTCGCGAACTGGTCGAAGGCGGCAAGAAGGTCTTTCTCGACATGAAGCTTCTCGACATCGACAACACGGTGGCCAGAGGAGTCGAGAACATCGCCCGTATGGGCGTTAACATGCTAACCTTGCACGCTTACCCGAAAGCCATGCGCGCGGCAGTTGCGGCTGCCGAAGGATCGAACCTTTGCCTTTTGGGAGTGACAGTTCTCACCTCGATGGACGAGCAGGACCTGAGGGAGGCGGGATATGCCTTCGATCCAAAGGCGCTGGTCATCCGGCGTGCGGAGCAGGCGCAAAGGGCAGGAATGGGTGGCATCGTCTGCTCGGCTGCGGAGGCTGAAGTCGTGCGGGAAACCGTCGGCGGCGACATGGCGGTGGTTACGCCCGGCATCCGGCCGGCGGGTGCTGCCGCAGGCGACCAGAAGCGGGTGGTAACGCCCGCTGAGGCGATCCGTGCGGGGGCGAGCCATCTTGTCGTCGCCCGGCCCATCATCACGGCCGTCGACCGTCAGGCAGCCGCAGCGGCGATTCTCAGCGAAATGCAGGAAGCTCTGAAACGGTAAAACCAGGCCAAGGGCGGTCGCAGGGCGCATCTCGACAATGTCGATATGAAAGTAGCCGGTTTGGACAGGCCGTGAACTTACTTCTCGTGCCCTGCGGGTATGACAGCGCGCGTTGTCTATGATTGCACCATGAATGGGGCTGTGTTCCTGGCCTATTTCAAGCAGGTTCTGGTCCTGAATACTGGCGCAGGGCGACATCGTCGCTCCGGGCCAAAAAAGTTCGCAGGCGGGCGCCTGCTTTACCTCTCCGCCTACGGTCGCGATTTCAATCCCGTCGAGTACACCTTGCCAGGCTCAAGCCGCTGCTCGGCGCAGGCCGAAAAGAGCCATTGCCACCCTATGGGGACGCGCTTGGACCGGCTCGATCTCTTCACTCCCGCCGAATCCGCAAACTACTTCGAGGGTAGAGGGCAGGCTTCCGGATTAAACAGGACCTTCTTTACGGCGGTGCTCTATTGCAATTCTCGACGGAAATCAGGATTCACTTCCCTGGACCCGTTTCAAAGGTCTAAACGGTAGAAGCTGCTTTCCACACGCGGAACGAGGGCAGTAAAAAGGGTGCCGGACCAGCCCGCCCCGGCACCCATCCCATTTTTAGAGTTACGATCTCTTCAAGAGCATGCCATGGCCCGCTTATTGGGCCGGCGGTATTGCCTCCTCGGCCTCCTCCGTGTCGGTCGCCGCATCGCCTGCGTCGGCGTCATCAGCAGCGCCTGTATCAGCCGGCGCGGCGTCTTCCGCAGGAGCGGCATTCCCGTCAGGAGCGACACCTTGTGCAGGCGCCGTCTCTTCGGCAGGCGCCGTTTCCGTTGCATCCCCGGCAGGCGCGGCTTCGCCCGCGTCCTCAGCCCCGGGTGCTTCGCTTTCGGCAGGCTGCTCCCCCTCGTCGGCGGGCGCGGCCTCGGGCAGCGGAGCCGGATCGTTGGAAAGCGTGCGCAAATAAGCGATCACATCGGCCCGGTCCTCGACATTTCTCAAGCCGGCGAAAGCCATCGCCGTTCCCGGAATGAAACCGCGCGGATTGAGCAGGAAATGATCGAGATTCTCGTAGGTCCAGGTCTCCTGCCCCCCTTGCGAGAATTCTTCCAGCGCAGCCGAGTAGCTGAACCCTTCATGCGCGGCGACGGCATTGTTGACGACGCCCCAAAGATTGGGGCCAACCCTGTTGGCGCCACCCTCATCGACGGTGTGGCAAGCCTGGCAGCGGCGGAACACCGACTCGCCGGCCGAAGGATCGGCGGAAGCCAGCAGCGGCAGAACCGACTCGGCGGCAGGCTCGGCAGCGCCCCCTCCGCCCTCATCGCCTTCCGGCACGGCAATCGCGTAGCCTGGTGTTTCCGGAGCAGGCGAATGGAAGATCGAGCCGCTCAGCAGGCTGACGGAAAATATGATGAAGATGGTGCCAAGAACTGCACCGATGATCTTGTTCAGTTCGAAAGAATCCATGCGCCCTGAGGCTCCCTTCTTCACACGCCCCGACAGTTTTACTGCCTCGGTGACGCTTAAGGCTCCCATTCGGCCATCGCCGTCAAAATCGCGCGGAAACTAGGGCTTTTGCTCCGGCAAAGCAACACATATAAGGCTTCTAACGAGTGAGACCTTTTGCCACTTTTCGAAATTCGTCGAGCCAGTCCGCATGTCAACCATCGTTCTCATCCCAGCCCGCATGGCCTCCACCCGCCTTCCGGGAAAGCCTCTTGCAGACATCGGGGGAAAGCCGATGATCGCCCAGGTTGCCGCGCGGGCACTTGAAAGCGGTATCGGCCGCGTCGTGGTGGCGACAGATGCAGCTGAGGTTGCGCAGGCGGCGCGCGATGCGGGTGTGGAGGCGGTGATGACCAGTGCAGATCACCAGTCTGGTTCGGACCGCATTTTCGAAGCGCTGGAGATTCTTGAATCGGCGGGCGAGGCGGAGGTGGTTGTCAACCTGCAAGGGGATCTTCCCACTATCCCCCCGGAAGACATACGCGCCGCCATGGCGCCGCTCCAGAATGCAGCAACTGACATCGCCACCCTTGGCGTGGAGATCACGCAGGAGGAGGAAAAGACTAACCCCAATGTGGTGAAGATCGTCGGCGCACCCATCCCATCGGCGGCGGGGCGCCTACGCGCGCTCTATTTCACGAGGGCAACGGCCCCGTGGGGCGAGGGCCCGCTTTTCCACCATGTTGGCATCTACGCCTATCGGCGCAAGGCGCTGGAGCGTTTTGTCTCGCTGCCGCCTGGTGCGCTCGAACTGCGGGAACGCCTGGAGCAGCTCAGGGCGCTGGAAGCGGGGATGCGCATCGACGTGGAGATCGTCCGCTCGGTGCCGTTAGGTGTCGATACCGCGGCCGATCTGGAGCGGGCCCGGCAGATTTTGTCTCAACAGTAGGATTGTTCATGGTACCGCGCGTAACCAACAAGATCGCCTTTCAGGGCGAGCCAGGAGCCAATTCGGACACGGCGTGCCGCAACATGTTTTCCGATATGGAGCCGCTGCCCTGCGCCACTTTCGAGGATGCCTTCAACGCCGTCGAAACCGGCAAGGCGGATCTCGCCATGATCCCGATCGAGAACACCATCGCCGGGCGCGTCGCCGACATCCATTATCTCCTGCCCCAGTCACGCCTCCACATTGTCGGTGAATATTTCCTGCCCATCCATTTCCAGCTTATGGCGCTTCCGGGGGTGGAACTGCCGGAGGTGAAAGCTGTCTACAGCCACATCCACGCCCTCGGCCAATGCCGGAAAATCATCCGGAGACACCGGTGGAAACCGGTGGTGGCAGGCGATACGGCTGGCGCAGCGCGCAAGGTTGCCGAGGAGAACGTGCGCAGCAACGCTGCGCTCGCCCCGCGGTTGGCGGCGGAGCTGTATGGCCTGGACATCATAGCGGAGAATGTGGAGGACGCGGAGAACAACGTCACGCGCTTCGTCGTCCTGTCCAAATCGAAGCGCTGGGCAACGCGACGTGCGCCGGACCAGACCATGATCACGAGCTTCGTCTTCCACGTCCGCAACGTGCCGGCAGCTCTTTACAAGGCTATGGGCGGGTTCGCCACGAACGGCGTTAACATGACAAAGCTGGAAAGCTATCAGATCGGCGGCAAATTCTACTCCACGCAGTTCTACGTCGATGTCGAAGGTCATCCGGACGACCGCGGTCTGTCGCTTGCACTGGAAGAATTGCGCTTCTTCTCGCGCGAGGTTCGTATCCTGGGTGTCTATGAGGGACATCCCTTCCGCGACACGCAATGCAATGATGACGACTGATTAGGGCCTTCTTCTTGCGCGAGAGGTACCGGCATCTGCCAGTTGCACAAATGTTGGAACAATTTTCTCAAAACAACTTTTTGGCGCCTGTAGCAATTCTCACTAATTCCGCTGAGAGTACCTATGTTAGAATAAATCGTAATCAGAGCGTTACTGGGGAGAGACGTCATGGCCCTACGCATCAACGACACTGCACCTGACTTCACCGCCGAGACCACACACGGCACCATCCATTTCCATGAATGGATCGGCGACGGCTGGGCAGTCCTGTTCAGCCATCCGAAGAACTTCACACCAGTCTGCACCACCGAACTCGGTACGATGGCGGGTCTGGAGGACGAGTTCAGGAAACGCAATGCCAAGATCATCGGCATCTCCGTCGATCCTGTCGAAGACCACGACCGCTGGAAAGACGACATCCTGAAGGCGACCGGCTTCAGTGTGGAGTATCCGCTGATCGGCGACAGGGATCTAAAAGTCGCAAAACTGTACGACATGCTTCCGGCGGATTCGGGTGATTCGGCTCAAGGCCGTACTCCGGCCGACAATGCGACGGTGCGATCCGTCTATGTCATCGGGCCCGATAAGAAGATCAAGCTGATCCTCACCTACCCGATGACGACCGGCCGTAATTTCGATGAGATTCTGCGCGCGATCGATTCGATCCAGCTCACCGCCAAGCACCAGGTGGCAACTCCCGCCAACTGGAAGCAGGGCGAGGACGTGATCATCACGGCTGCCGTATCGAACGAAGACGCGATCCAGCGGTTCGGCGCATTTGAGACCATCCTTCCTTATTTGCGGACGACAAAACAGCCCTCGGCCTGACGGCGGCAGGGCCCTTTTGCGAAGGCGAGGCGTTGAGCCTCGCCTTTTCTTTTCGCGGCACAAGGCCGCTTCATTCAGAATGGCGCGCCGGCAGTTGATCAGGTATGGTCGCGCCGTTTTTGAATCGGGCGAGCAATGTCGAAACAGCGTACCACCCCGGCTGGTGGAATGGAAACGGCCTTCGGTTTCAGGAAAGTCGAGGCTGGCGAGAAGCAAGGATTGGTCAACGACGTATTTCATCGCGTCGCCCGCCGCTACGACCTGATGAACGATCTGATGTCCGGCGGCTTGCACCGGCTGTGGAAGAACGGCATGGTCGCGTGGCTTTCGCCCTCTAAACGCCCGGGCTACAACGTTCTGGACGTTGCAGGCGGCACGGGTGACATTGCCTTTCGCATCGTCGAAGCCTCCGGCGGCAATGCGGACGTGACGGTCCTCGACATTAACGGCTCGATGCTCTCGGTCGGACGCGAAAGGGCAGAGAAGGGCGGGCTTCTTGGCAACCTCACTTTTGTCGAGGCGAATGCTGAGGAATTGCCGTTTGGCGCCTGCTCCTTTGACGCCTATACGATTGCCTTCGGCATCCGCAACGTGCCCAGGATCGAAAAGGCCCTTAAGGAGGCCAACCGTGTTCTCCGTCCCGGAGGCCGATTCTTGTGTCTTGAATTTTCCGACCTGGACATGCCCTTCCTCGATCGCGCCTATGAGGCCTGGTCCTTCCACATGATTCCCCGCATCGGGGAAGTGGTAACGGGCGATGGTGAACCCTATCGCTATCTGGTCGAGTCGATCCGCAGGTTCCCGAATCAGGAGAATTTCGCGACCATGATCCGGCAAGCCGGGTTTTCCAGAGTGACCTGGCGCGATTATTCAGGCGGAATTGCCGCGCTGCATTCAGGCTGGAAGATCTGAGCGGATGGGCACGGTTGGCGCATATCTACGCCTTCTTCGCGCGGGCTGGATTCTCGTGCGCGAGGGCGTGGTGGCGGCTCTGCCGGGAGAGCATCTGACCGGAATGCCGGAATTCGGCTGGCGCCTTGCCAAGCTTCTGTCCCGGCGACGGGCCGGCGGGCGTGACAGGCCAGAGCGGCTTTCGATCGCTGTTGAGCGGCTTGGGCCATCCTATGTGAAACTTGGGCAGTTCCTGGCCACGCGACCCGATGTTGTCGGCCAGACGATGGCGCGCGATCTCGCCCTGCTCCAGGACAGGATGGAAACCTTCCCGGAGGCACAGGCGCGGGCAGCGATCACCGAGTCGCTTGGAGCGCCGGTCCAGTCGCTCTATCTGGAGTTCAGTGAGCCGGTCGCCGCCGCTTCCATCGCTCAGGTACATCGCGCCCAAATTGTGCGTGACGGAAAGGCAGAGACGGTGGCGGTCAAGGTCATCCGGCCGGGGGTGCGCCGCCGCTTCTATAATGATCTGGAAAGCTTTTTTCTGGCGGCCCGTCTCCAAGAGCGTTTCATCGCCTCAAGTCGGCGCCTGAGGCCGGTTCAGGTTGCGCAGACACTTGCCCAAACCACCAGGATCGAGATGGATTTACGGCTGGAGGCCGCTGCCATCTCGGAGATGAACGAGAACACCAAGAACGATCCCGGCTTCCGGGTACCGTGGGTGGACTGGCAGCGGACCGGGCGCGATGTGATCACCCTGCAATGGGTGGACGGCATCAAAATGTCGGACGTCGAAGGTCTTCGCGCTGCCGGCCATGACCTCAAAAGCCTTGCCGTCACGCTCATCCAATCCTTTCTGCGCCACACGCTGCGCGATGGCTTCTTCCACGCCGACATGCATCCCGGCAACCTCTTCGTCGAGGAGGATGGTACCATCGTCGCGGTTGATTTCGGCATTATGGGCCGGATTGGCAAGAAGGAGCGCCGTTTCCTGGCTGAGATCCTCTACGGCTTCATCACGCGAGATTTCCGTCGGGTTGCGGAGGTGCATTTCGAGGCAGGTTACGTGCCGGCGCATCACGACGTTGCTGCGTTCGCACAGGCGCTTCGAGCCATCGGCGAACCGATCCATGGCCAGCCGGCCGAGACCATTTCCATGGCAAAGCTCTTAACACTTCTTTTCGAGGTCACGGAGCTGTTCGACATGCAGACACGGCCGGAACTCCTGCTTCTACAAAAGACGATGGTGGTGGTGGAGGGGGTGTCGCGGACGCTCGATCCGAATTTCAACATGTGGCGAGCGGCAGAGCCCGTGGTTTCCCAATATCTCCGCGACAGCTTGGGCCCGCGTGGCCTCATCACCGACGCGCGCGACGGTCTGAACGCATTGGTGGTGCTGGCCCGCCAGATGCCGGAGCTTGCGTCCCGCACCGAACGCTTGTCCCGGGAGATGGGCGTCATGGCCGAGCGCGGGCTGCGTTTCGATCCCGAAACCGCGGAAGCCATCGGTTGTGCCGAAGCGCGGTACACGCGCCTTGGGCGGCTGGCGCTCTGGTTTATTGCACTCGCCCTCCTGCTCATTGCCTGGCAGCTCTGAAAACCGCCATTCAGGACCGCTTGGCCCATAGCGGCCATGCAAAAGACGCGCGCACTTCTTTTCAAGAGCAGCGATTTCGTCCATATCGGTGCCATGAACAGCTGTGGGAGCGTCCGGTGAGGCTTTCGGGAAAGCAGGTCCTTCTTGTCATCGGTGGTGGCATTGCGGCCTATAAGAGCCTCGATCTCATCCGCCGGCTGCGCGAGCGCGGCGCAACTGTGCGCTGCGTGCTGACGGAAGCAGCGCAGCAGTTCATCACGCCGCTTTCGGTCGGCGCGCTCTCGGCGACCCACGTCTTTACTGATCTCTTCGACAGGCAGGACGAGCACGATGTCGGCCATATCCGGCTTGCGCGTGAAGCAGACGTAATCGTCGTGGCGCCGGCAACGGCGGACCTCATGGCAAAACTTGCCTCCGGTCTTGCCAATGACCTTGCCTCGGCCGTGCTTCTGGCCACGGTCAGTCCCGTCCTGATGGCACCGGCAATGAACCCGAAGATGTGGGAGCATCCGGCAACGAAGCGCAATGTCGAGCGGCTGAAGGGCGATGGCGTCGGCTTTGTAGGGCCGAATGCCGGAGAGATGGCCGAAAGCGGAGAAGCTGGCACAGGACGCATGGCCGAGCCGCTGGAAATCACCGACGCCGTGGAAAAACTATTGAATAAGCCGGATCGCCTGCTTGAGGGAAAGAAGATTATCGTCACATCCGGTCCGACGCACGAGCCGATTGACCCGGTGCGTTACATCGCCAATCGCTCGTCCGGCCGGCAGGGGCATGCCATAGCAGCAGCGCTCGCAAATCTTGGCGCGGAAGTGCACCTGGTCTCCGGACCAGTGACGATCGCCGATCCGCAAGGCACTAAAACGATCCATGTGGAGAGCGCGCGCCAGATGCGCGATGCGGTGGAAGCACTCCTTCCCGCCGATGCCGGCATCTTCGTTGCCGCGGTGGCTGACTGGCGGCCGCAATCCGCAAATGGACAGAAGATCAAGAAGGACAGGCATGCCGCCGCGCCCGCCATCGAACTGGTGGAGAACCCAGATATCCTCGCCGCTGTCGGCCATCACGACAAACGGCCTCACCTCGTCATCGGCTTTGCCGCGGAGACGGAGGATGTCGTGAAGAATGCGCGCGCCAAGCTGGCAAAGAAGGCCGCCGACATCATCGTCGCCAACGATGTATCGCTTGACAGCGGTATCGGCTCAACGGGCGTTATGGGCGGTGAACGCAATCGCGTGCACATTGTCTCTGCTGAAGTTGTTGAGGAATGGCCGGAGATGACGAAGGAAGAAGTCGCTGCCCGCCTTGCCGCTCTTATCGCCGAGCGCCTGCCGCGCTGAAGGCGCCCTCGGCATTACTAAAGCGTTTCAGGTTTCAAGCGTATCCGGCGTTTTCGAGGTATTTAGAGCATCTTCGATGAACGCAGGGTCGGGGTTTGGGAAGGTTTTGTCTGATTCATTCTCCTGTTGATCTGCGCGGGGAAGTGATGATGACGAGGAGTTTGAATGCCGACCTTCGCGCCATGCCTCAGCAGCAGCGTGCCGATGTCCTGCGCCGCCGCATAGCTTGGTTCGACGGCCCATGCGACCTCGATCCCGATAGACTGATCTTCATCGATGAGACTGCGGCATCCACGAAGATGGCGCGATTGCGCCGGCGCTGCCTGCCTGGCGAGCGGTGCCCGGCGGCCGTTGCTCATGGCCACAGGAAAACCACGACCTTCACCGCCGGCTTGCGGTTGAACGGCATGGCCGCGCCGATGCTGCTCGACGGCTCGATGAGCGGACCAGCCTTCCTCGCCTATGCCGAGCAGGTTCTCGCACCCGAGCTTTGCCCCGGCGACGTCGTGGATAGCCTGCCAGCCCGCAAATCAGCGGTGTGCGCGAGGCGATCGAGAAGGTTGGTGCGCGGCTCCTGTTGCCGCGCTCTTCGCCCGACTTCAAATCCGATCGAGATGGCATTCTCAAAGCTCAAGACGCTCCTGAGGAGGGCCGCCGCAGAACTATCGACGAACTCTGGTCAGTACTGGCCGACTTCACGCCAAAGCACAGGTACTATTTCGAGGCAGAAGGCTATGACTCCGGAATAAGTTGAATCTGCTCTAGACATCTTGAACGCCGCTTCAGTCCTGAGACTCCAGCCGGAATAGGCCGACGAAATCCTGTGCCGCTACGATGTCGCCTTCCGCCCCGATAAAGCCCTTGGCGATCAGAGACGAAAGCGGCACGGCACCATAGATCGCGGCCGCCATCGCGTTGCCGGTTCCTGCCAGCACGAACCCCGTATTTGGCCGTGCAACCGATGTGGTCGTCAGCCGGCCATCGCAAAGGCGCATCTCAAAAGCTTCCTCGCCGAAATCAAACCCTGCCAGCGCCTCCTTCCCCCTGGCGTCTTCGCGCATGAGGTTCACGCCCATGGAGATCATCAGCGCCGACGGGCTGATGAAGCGCGAAGGATCGTGCCCGGGCATGGTGAGCGCCCACCGGCAAAGCGCTTCCAAGACGGGTAACAGGCCGCGCCCCGCATCCGTCAGTGAATAGAGGCCAAGACGTTCATCATGCGTGACGACGCCGGCCTCTTGCAACTGGGCCAATCGCCCTGTCAGCACACTGGCGGTGATGCCGGGCAGACCTCTGCGGATCATCTGGAACCGTTTCGGCGCAAACATCAGCTCACGCACGACCAGCAGGGCCCATCGGTCACCTATGAGATTGAGCGCGTGAGCGGCCAGACATCCTTCGTCATAGCGGACCCGGGGTGCTTCTATATCATTAGTCATTTTTTGATACTACTAGTTGCATTTTCATTCTTCAAGAGTCATGCTCGCAAGCAATGAGGGGCGGCGGGAACAGAAGACGAGCGGAGAGACAGATGGCTTATTACACCGGTTCCCTTGCAGCCGTCCCGGCTGCGAACAAGCAGAAATATATCGAACATGTGCGCGGTGCCTGGCCGTTGCTCCAGAAATACGGCGCCGTCCGCATGGTCGAAAACTGGGGCGTGGACATTCTGAAAGGCAAGCTTAACGACCTTTACGGTGCGGTAGACGCCAAGGAGGGCGAAACCGTAGTCTATTCATGGATCGAGTGGCCCGACAAAGCTGTTGCAGATGCTGCCTGGCGAAAGATGCAGGACGATCCTGCAATGAGCGAGATACCGCCAATGCCCTTCGATGGCGGCCGCATGATCTACGGTGGTTTCGAGCCCTTGATAGAGGAGGGAACCGACCGGGGCGCACGCTATTTTCAGGGTTTTGCACTGGCCGTACCCGAAAAGAATAAGGAGGCCTACAGGAGCATGGCCGCCGATGCCTGGAAGGGCGCGTTCAAGCCACGGGGCTGCCTGGGCATCGTCGAGGCTTGGGGTGTCGATGTTCCGCGCGGCAAACAGACGGACTTCTACCGTGCTACCCTGGCCGAGGATGGCGAGGCGGCGGTGTTCAGTTGGACATCATGGCCCGACAAGGCCACCTGCGAAGCGGCAGCCAGAGCTATGGAGGTGGAAATGGAGGGGCAGGAACTTCCGGAAATGCCCTTCGACGGCAAGCGCATGATGTGGGGCGGATTTGAGAACATCTTTGATTCCGACGAAAAATGACATTCAGGGAGGAAAGAATGACGAGCTTTCACGGCAATCCATGCTGGTATGAACTTGGAACCAGTGATCTGGACGGTGCCGCCGATTTCTATCAGAAGGTTCTAGGCTGGCGGGTAGAGGACAGCGGCATGGAAGGCTTCGACTACCGTCTGGCAAAGGCTGAGGATGACATGGTGGCGGGGATGATGTCCAATATTAGCCAAGTAGAAAATCCGCCTCCGAACTGGCTTATCTATTTTGCCGTGGACGATTGCGACAAGAGCGCTGACGAGGTCAAGGACGCCGGCGGCAAGATCTTGAAGGAGCCGGACGACATTCCCAATACAGGCCGCTATGCCGTGGTCGCAGACCCTCAAGGGGCTGTGTTCGGGATTCTGCAGCCCGACATGAGCCGGATGAGCGAGGAGGATATCGCCAAGGCAGAAGCAGGCGGAGGCGCCTTCAACCAGAAAAAGTCGGGCCATGGCAACTGGCACGAACTGATGTCGACCGACTCTGAAGCGGGTCTTGCCTTCTATTCAGCGCTCTTCGGCTGGACCAATGGCCAGGCGATGGATATGGGCGAAATGGGCACCTATCAATTGTTCCGGTACAGGGACAATGACATCGGAGGAATGATGGGCCTTGGCAATGCGCCGCAGCCCCTATGGCTGCCCTATTTCGGTGTCAATGGTGCGGTGACGGAAACTGTCGAGGCTATCAAAGCGTCAGGCGGCAAGATCCATCACGGACCGGCCGAAGTGCCCGGACCGGCTTACATCGCACTGGCGCAGGATCCGCAGGGTGCGTGGTTTGCCGTAGTCGGTCCTGAAAAGTAGGTCTTTTTGCCGGGAAGTTGTGCCAAACGCCGCTCCAGAAGCATGCGGCTTCAAGAATAGAGCGCCTCCTTCACCTCTGCCGTGAAGGGGGCGCCATAGATTTGCAGAGAATAAATGCCTTGAGCTTGAGGCCAGCCTCATTCTAGCTAGACTAGGCGACGGTAAACCCGCCATCGACACAGAGGATCTGGCCAGTGATGAACGAGGCTGCGCCAGAGGCTAGGAAAGCTATCGTTGCTGCCACTTCCTCAGGCTCACCGAAGCGCCCCAGGGGAATTGAATCCACCATGCGCTGCCGCCTTGTCTCGTCGTTGCGGGCAACGCTCGTCATCGGCGTGACGATCGGGCCCGGCGCCACAGCATTTACCCGGATTGCGCGATCCGCCAGTTCGAGCGCCATCGCACGGGTCAGCCCGTTCAATCCCGCTTTCGAGGCCGCATAGGCTGCCGCCCGGCGATGGCCGATCAGGCCGATCTGGCTTGAGACATAAACGATGCTGGACCCAGCGCCCATCAGCGCCGCCGCCCCACGTCCCAGGACGAAACCTGCCGTAAGATTAATGTCGATTACGCGTGTCCAGTCGGCAATATCGGTCTCCGCGGTGCTGAGATGCTCGAAGATCCCGGCGGCCCCCACCAGCCCGTCCAGCCCGTCCATGGCATCCGCCGCCCGCTGGGGCAGGGTGGCGGCCCAGCCAAAATCAGTCAGATCGCCGATGAGGGTTGCCGCGGTCTGGCAGTTGCGGGCATCGAGTTCGGCGCGAAGGCCATCCGCCTCGGCTTCCGTCCGCACCACCGCGGCTGCACTTGCCCCGGCAGACAGGGCTGAGAGCAGAAATTCCCGCCCGATCCCAGAGCCGGTCCCCGTTACCAGCAGCCGGCGGCCGGCGAGTGCCGCGAAGATCGGCGTACTCGTATTAATATTATCACTTGCATTTGTTTGATCTTGTTCCATGTAGGGTCCTCGCTTGTTTCTGATCAGGGAGACCGGACAGGATGTCCGATAACCAAACTTTATCCGAACGCTTGGCCGCCATCCGTGAGAAGCGCGGCTATCTGCTGCCGCACCATGGCCTGATGGCCATCACCTCGCCTAATCTTTTGCAGGCTTATGACGCCGCCTATACGGCGATGGCGTTGGACGATCGGGTTCTGAGCCATCACGACCGGGAGTTCGTGTGGTTCGGGGTGCTGATAGCCACGGATGAGGCGCTTGCCACGCATCACATCGCGAAGTTCCGCAATGCGGGCGGCACGGATGCCGAGATCGAGACGGTTCTGGCGATCAGCGCGTTGTGTCTGGGCTTCCGAGGCTACCGTTTCGTGGAGGATCACTGGCGTCCGCATCTGCCGACCATTGAGCCCCATTCCCGGTTCCTTGCCGACTTGCGCAGGTTGGCGTGCGACGTGCCGATGCGGCTGATCCATATGACGGCGGCTGCGATTCACACCTGCCAGGCCGCCTGGGATGCGCTGGAACTTCAGATCATCGCCGCCTATGCCGATGGCGTACCAGAACCGGAGCTTGCAGAAGCGCTGTCGCTGGCCATGTTCCCCGGCAGCGTTCCGTACTTCGTCGAGGCGGCTGGCGTCTGGCGCGAAATTATCGTGGCCGGCAAGGTCGAGGCTTCCCCAGAGTTCCGCGAATGGGCGTTGATGTCCGGCCAAGGCGGGTTTGACGAGGCTGCGGGCCGCTGAGGCCCGCCCGCCTGCCGTCCTCACCGTCGCTGTTCCCGTCACGCGGCCTGTCCGAGGATGAATTCAGAGGCTTTCTCAGCCACCATCATTGCAGGGGCATGTGTGTTCGAACTTGGCATGCGCGGCATGATGGAGGCATCGACCACCCGCAGCCTCTCCACGCCGTAGACCCGCAGCTCAGGATCGACCACGGCCATGGAATCCGTGCCCATCTTGCAGCTACCGACCGGGTGGAAGACGGTATCCGCGTTCTCGCGTATCCAGACTTCGATTTCCGAATCGGTCTGCACATCCTGGCCTGGGGCCAACTCCATGCCGCGATAACGGTCAAAGGCCTTCTGGGTGAAGATCCGGCGCAAAATCTTCACTCCTTCACGCAAGACGCGCAGATCTTCCGGCGAGGACAGATAGTTCGGCCGGATCACCGGGTCCTTCAACGGATCGGCGGACCGTATGGAAATCTCGCCGGTGCTGTACGGGCGAAGCTGGTAGATATTGGCGAAGAAGCCGTGACCGTCATAGCTGACCTTGCCCCGCCGGATGAAGGGCAGTCGCAGTGAAGCGGTCGAGAGGCCCGGAAGGAAGTGTGACTGCAGGTCCGGCTCATCGAGGCTCGGATCCGACTTCAGGAAAGCGCCACCCTCCAGCGGGAACGAGGCTGCCGCCCCTTTCTTGAAAAGCATCGCCTGAAACAACGCCAGCGCCGCGCGATCGCCTCGCAGGGTGTTGTAAAGCGTGACCGGCTCCTTGCATATATATTCCACGCGGGCGAGCAGGTGGTCCTGAAGGTTCTTGCCCACGCCCTTCAGATCCGCCACGACGTCGATCCCCAGCCTCTGCAGCAGGTCGGCATCGCCAATTCCCGAATGCATAAGCGCCGCGGGCGAGTTCACCGCGCCGCAACTCAGGATCACTTCGCGCTCCGCGCGGAAGGTCTTGCGCCGGCCTTTGATCAGGACCTCAACACCGACAGCCCGTTTGTGCTCGAAGATCACGCGAAGCAGATGCGCGTTGGTGCGAATGGTCAGGTTGGGGCGATTGCGGGCGGGATCGATAAAGGCTCGCGCGGCGCTCCAGCGCTCGCCTTTGTGGATCGCGAAGTCGTAACGGCCCACGCCTTCTTGCGTCGCGCCGTTGAAATCGTCGTTGTAGGGAAAGCCTGCCTGCTGTCCGGCTTCTATAAAGGCATCAAACAGCGGATTGGGAGTATTGGGGCGGGAGATTGGCAACGGACCGTCCGTGCCACGGAACTCGTTTATCTTCCCCTTATATGATTCGGTACGGCGGAATGCTGGCAGAACCTTGTCGAAAGACCATTCCGGCATTCCCATCTGCGCCCATGAATCGTAGTCGGCGCGTGTGCCCCTTGTGTAGACCATACCGTTGATTGCGGAGGATCCTCCAAGCACCTTGCCTCGCGGCCAGAAGATCCGGCGATTGCCAAGATTTGGCTCAGGTTCGCTCGTATAAAACCAGTTCGCGTAGCGGTTGCGCAGCAGGACGCCGGTCATCAATGGCACCCGAAACAGCGGGTTCCAGTCGCGTCCGCCAGCTTCCAGCAGCAAGACGCGGTTGGAAGGCTCTGCCGATAGCCTTTCGGCCAAGACGCACCCAGCCGAGCCTGCCCCGACGATGATGAAGTCGAACATCTCTTTCCCTGCAATTGACACCATATTGTATTGTAGATATTACAATAGCAGAACTGGAGCACAAGTCGCAGTTCGCGGCGAAAGTAAAAACAGGGGGCGTGTCGAATATGCGGGACACGAATTATCTTGAGGGCCGGGTTGCTCTGGTGACTGGTGGCGCCCGCGGGATTGGTGCAGCAGTGTGCCATTATCTCGCCGAGGTCGGCGCCACCGTTCATGTCGCTGATATACTTGATGTCTCATCCACGGTTTCTTCGATTCACGAGGCGGGAGGCAAGGCCAGCGGCCTTACTCTTGACGTCACTGATCGGGAAGGTTGTGCGAAAGCCGCCGAAGCAATCGTCGCCAAGGATGGCCGGATTGACATACTGGTTGCCAATGCGGGGATCTGTCCCCCTGGTACCGTTGCCGGCGACTGGGACCAGTGGGACCAGGTTATCGACGTCAATGTGCATGGCACGCAGAATTGTGTCGCCGCTGTCTGGGACCACATGGTCAAGGCGAAATACGGCCGTATCGTTCTCGTCAGCTCGATGGCTTTCTATCGGGGCGGGGTGATTGTAGGGACGGAATACTCCGCCTCGAAGGGGGCCGTCGTCGGTATGACGCGGCATCTGGCTCGCAATGGCGGGCAGTATGGCATTACCTGCAATGCGGTCGCCCCGGGTGTCATCGATACCGACATGACCGCTAATTTCTCGCGCCCTGATCTGTCCTCGATCCCGATCCAGCGGCTCGGCACTGCCGGCGATGTCGCAGGTCCGATCCGATTTCTTTGCGGGCCTGATTCAGAGTATATGACTGGCTGCGTTCTAAACGTGACCGGCGGCATTGTCCTGGCAGCCTGACGGGCCGGTCTCATGGATCATAATTCACATAAAGCTGCAATTGAGCGCGATGAGGCCGATCTTGCCCGGTTGCCGCTCGATGCGCGCACATTGATTGATGTGGCGAACCGGCTGATCGTCCAGTCGCCCGCGCCGTTGGCGGTAAAGGTGGTTCTAGGCCAGCGTGTCGTGGCCTATCTCGCCGATGCCGGTACGGCCGGGGACAATGCCGCTTTCCTGGACATGAAGATCAATACGGTGATGGGTTGCGGCCACAGTTCTCTGTGGTGGTTCCATCATCTGCGCAGCACTGGGCGAACCCTGGCCGACGTCATCTGGGCCGACCCGAGGCGGGTAACGGACCTCGGCGGCGCTGTACCGCTTTTCCATGCGGGCCAGGTCGTTGGTGCCATTGCCGTCTCGGGCTTGCCGCACGAGGATGATCATGCGTTGATCATGCGCGTCGTCCGCCAAGCGCTCGATGCCATGGGCGGCGAAGTTTAATCGCTTCCTTAACGTTAAATCCAACAGGAGGAGTGTAATGTCCTACAATATCAATCGCCGTACCGTCCTGGGCGGGGCGGCTGCGCTGGCTCTTACGCCGCGAATTGCACTGGCGAGCAATTCGTTGCCCGAAGTCACCACTTTGCGCTCGACCGCAAAGTCCTGGCTCTGGTTGGTCGAGGATTATGGCACGGCAGGCGGGTTCTTTGCTGAAGCGGGTATCAAGGTAAACTCGAACGCCTCGAACCGCGGCACCAACATTGCCGCATTGCAGGGCGGTGGCGTCGACATCGTTCTCGGCGATCCCGGTGAGGCGCTGCGCGCACGCGCCCAGAATCTGAAAGTTCGTATCATCGCCAAGATGGTTGGCCGTTATGCAAGCCATGTGGTGTTGAAAAACGCAGTCCTGACGGAGCGTGGCGTGACCGAAGCGTCGCCGGTTGCCGACAAAATTGCGGCGCTGAAGGGTCTGAAGCTGGGTACCACCGGGCCGGGCGCTGCACCCGACGCGCTCTTCCGCTATCTTGCATCGCTGGGTGGCATGGATCCGAATACGGATTTCCAGCTCGTCCCCATTCAGGGCGGTGGCCCCGGTGTTCTGGCCGCACTGCAGCAGGGCGTTATCGATGGTTTCTGCCTGTCGTCGCCGACTGCTGACATGGCAATCGACCGCGAAGACTGCGATTACCTTTTCCAGATGGTCTCCAACCCGCCGGAGCAGATGAAGGAGTTCCAGTACATTACTGCTTCAGCCGGCGAAGAGACCATTGCCAATCGTCGCGATGTGCTGGTACGTTACTGCCAGGGCCTTGCTCTTGCACAGAAGTCCATTGCTGCGGATCCGGAAAAGTTCAAGGCTTGGGCGAAGGAATACTTCGATGGAATGTCACCGGAGATCTATGAAGTGGCGTTCGCCAATAATGGTTCGATCTACTTCGACGATCCGGTCCCGAGCGAAGAGCTTCTGGCCAAGAACATCGAATACATCAATACCGTGAACTTGCTGATGGATGCCGAAAAGCTTCCGGAAAGCCTAACCTTCAGCAACATGGTCGAGCCGACCATTGCGCAGGACGCGATCAAGGAACTGTAAAACATGCAAGGCGCCATCACCATTGAAGGGGTGGACAAGCGCTACATCAGTCGGGGGCGAGAAACCGTCGCCCTCGACAGCGTCTCCCTGAACATACAGCCCGGAGAGTTGGTTTCTTTTGTTGGCCCTTCGGGCTGTGGAAAGTCTACTCTCATGAATATGATTGCCGGCATCGTTCCGATGACCAACGGCAGAATCATCCATAACGGAAAGAAAGTTTCGGGCATCAATCGCGACGTCGGCTACATGACCCAGGCTGACAGCGTGCTTCCGTGGCGCACCGTGGAAAAGAATGTGGCGCTGCCTCTGGAATATCGTGGCGTGCGGACGCAGGAGCGCAAGCAGCGCGTTGATGAAATGCTGAAGCTTGTCGAGCTTGAAGGCTTCAACAAGTCTTTCCCGCGCGAGTTGTCCGGCGGTATGCGCAAGCGCGTCGCACTTGCGCAGATGCTAGCCTATAGCCCGAACACATTGCTGCTCGACGAGCCGTTTGGCGCACTCGATGCGCAGTTGAAGATGGTGATGCAACAGCAGTTGCTCAACATCTGGCGTGAGCAGAAGAAGACGATCGTTCTTGTTACGCACGATCTGTCGGAAGCTATCGCAGTATCAAATCGCGTTGTCGTTCTTTCCGGCCGGCCTGGGCGGATCAAGCATATCGAGAATATCGACATCCCACACCCGCGAGATGTCTTCAAGGTGCGCTTCTTGCCTGAGTTTGAACGTGCCTATGACAGCCTGTGGGAGCAACTCTCCAGCGAGATAACCAAAGGCGAAAGCCTGTAGGGGTTCGTTATGCAAGTAGATGAAAGTGCGGCCGTCGGGACCGGCCTTAATACCGGCGGATCGTCAAAAGCCGTACTGGCCTATGAGGCTGGTCTAGAGCAACGCAAGATGATGGTGCGCGTCAGCCAGGTGCTTTTCGCCATTGTCTTTCTGTCGTTCTGGCAATGGGCTTCCGGCCGGATCATCGATCCATTCTTCGTCTCTTCGCCACTTGCCGTTGGGGGCAGGCTTTATGAATGGACGCTGAACGGACAATTGTGGTCGCACTTGTCGGTGACGATGCTGGCTACTGCGTTCGGCTTTTTTATTGGTGCAGGGATCGGCTTCGCACTTGGCTTGCTGTTTGGCAAATTTGCCTTCCTGGCCGAGGTGATGGACCCCTTCATCACGGCGCTTTATTCGATTCCCAAGCTGGCGCTTGCGCCATTGTTCATCATCTGGTTCGGAATCGGCATTGAATCCAAGATCGCTGTATCGGCTTCGATCGTGTTCTTTGTGGTGTTCCTCAACACCTTTGCCGGTGTGCGCGATGTGAGTCAGATTTATATACACTCCACGCAGATCATGGGCGCATCGAACTGGGCGGTGCTGCGCACCGTGGTAATCCCGTCGGCAACCGCGTGGGTGATTACAGGTCTTAAGGTCTCGGTTCCGTATGCTCTAGTGGGCACCGTCATCGGGGAGTTCATGTCGTCGAACCGCGGCATTGGCTACATCATTGCTCAGGCCACTGGCCTGTTCGATACCAACTCGGTCTTTGCCGGTATCGTTATCCTCATGGTGGTCGGAGCGATCATCAACGGGCTCTTGAAGAAGACCGAAGGTTGGCTGTTGCGCTGGAAGGAATAATGGCTTCCGGCAGTCAACGGGCTTGATCAGGAAAGGGCTCAGCGCCGCAATGGTGCTGCGCCCTTTCTCGTTTTCCACCCCTTAACAGGTATCGCGACCGATCCGGCAATGCCGGATCTTGGCAGTGCGATACGCCTTCCCTTTTCCCGAGGATCAACGATGAGCGATGAGGCCCATCCCGATATTCAGGCTCTAAAAGACCGGATCGGCAAACTTCATCAAGCAAGAGGTTATCTCTTGCCGCACCATGGTGCGATGGCGGTGGCCGCACCCGATCTGCAGGAAGCCTATCTTGCGATGTACCGGGCGCTGACGCTGACGGATCGTCACCTGTCGCCCTTCGAGCGTGAAGCGGTATGGATCGCTATACTGATCGCGGCACGCGAGGCTATCGGGACCCACCATGTCGAGCTGTTCCTCGAAGCCGGGGGGAGCGAGGTACAGATGCGCTACCTTACGAAGCTGTGCGCTTTCGGGCTTGGCGTAGGGTCCTATGAATTCATGGATACCGCCTGGTCCGAAATGTTTCCGTCACTGAAGGGCATTGTGGCCTATCGGGAGGATTTTGAAGCGCTGCTCAACGACGGACTTCTAGCAGCGGATGTGGTGCATCTAGCGCTTGCCGCCCTCCATGCTGCAAGCGGCAATAAATGGGGATTGCGGGCACATATCCGCGCCCTTTACGAACTGCAGCCGCGCGAGGATGCCCTGGTCGAGGCGTTGAGTCTGATCATGTGGCCCGTGGGGGTGAACCATTTTCTGGACGCATGCGGTGTCTGGGTCGAGATGATGAAGTCCGGCGAGGTCACACCGTCGGAGCGTTTTCGTGTCTGGGCCGATCTGCCGCGCCAGGATGGCCATGACGCCAGCCATCTGAAGGCGTGACGGGAATGGCGATGAAGACCGATTTGCAGCGGCTCGGCCTTGCGGATCTCCGCGATGGTCTTGCCAAGGGCTGGTGGTCCAGCCGTGATATTGCCGAAGCCTATCTGGCGCGGATCGCGGCACTGAACCCGCAGCTAAACGCATTCGCTCTGGTGATGGCGGATGAAGCGCTGGCGGATGCCGAGGCGGCCGACGCCCGCCGGGCGAAGGGCGAGAGCCTCGGCACGCTCGATGGCTTGCCCATCGCCGTAAAAGATGTGTGCGATATTGCCGGCACCCCGACTGGCGCCGGTGTGAAAGCATGGGCAAACCGCATCGCCCAAAGCACCGCTCCGGTAATCGAACGACTGCGCTCTAAGGGAATGGTGATCCTTGGCAAGACCAATATGGTCGAACTTGCGCTTGGGGGTTGGGGTACCAATCCTTTCATAGGAACGCCGCTCAACCCTTGGGACCGGTCGGAGCCGCGCGCGCCGGGAGGGTCATCGAGCGGGTCTGCCGTTGCTGTTGCCGCGGGGCTTGTCCCGGTCGCCCTCGGCTCGGATACCGGAGGCTCCGTTCGTCTTCCGGCGTCGTTCAACGGCCTGAGCGGGATGAAGACCACGCCGGGGTTGATTCCCATAACCGGAACATTCCCCCTCACCGCACATCTTGATACGATTGGCTTCCTCGCGCGCCGTATCTCGGACGTCATCGAGATAACAGACGCGGTGAGTGAGCCGGGGGCACCAGTCCTTGCGGCGAAGCCCTTTCCAGAAGGGAAAGAACCGCTGGCGGGGCTTCAGTTAGCCATGATCCGGGATGAGGATTTGCCCGGCGAGGTGGACAGAGCCGTCCGCGAGGCGGTGGCGCAGGCAGCAGAAACCCTGCGCAGTCTTGGGGCCGTCGTGGAGGAGGTCGCGCCGCCTTTCGATTTTGCGGAGCTGCTGGCCGCAAATGGACGGATCATCCTGTATGACGCATGGCGGCTTTACCAGGCGCATGTCGAGGATCTCGACACGCCCTGCGATCCGGCGGTGCGTGAGCGGCTGTTCATGGCGCGCGAGATATCAGAGGCTGATTACAATCATGCACTGGAGCAGCGCGACCGTGCCTGTGCTGAATGGGCGGCATGGGTTGCCCATTGGCCGGGAGGATTGCTGCTCCCATGCACTCCAACGCCCGCTCCGACGCTCCGCTCACTTGCTTCGGGCTGGTCATCATGCGCGCTGCTGACCGCCGCTGGCAACTTCGTCGATGCGGCAACGATGTCGCTGCCGATCGGGTTTACATCGGAAGGCCTGCCAATCGGTGCGCAGCTCATGGGGCCGGCCTGGTCCGAATGGCGGCTGGCAGCGATCGGTGACGTCTTCCAGCGTGTGACCGACTGGCACTTGCGCTGCCCTTACAGAACATAAAAACCTGCCAGCCTTTTCGGCTGGCAGGGTTAAAGAAAGTCGTTCAACCGTCGTATTTTGCCCCGAGGGCCAGCATTTCAGGCGTTCCGATAACCTCGTTCAGTCCCTTGAAATCATACATCCGGTCCTGGAAGGAGGCATTGCTGCCTGTTGCCTTCAGTTGAGCGTAATAGTCGCCGGCGGTGCGCGCTAATGCGCGTACGATGCCGCCGGGGAAGATCACCAGCCTGAAGCCGAGCTTGCCCAGATCCTCCGCCGAGGAGATCGGCGTATCGCCCCCTTCGACCATATTGGCCAATAGCGGGATCCTTGCCCCGAACCGTTCGACGATGCCGCTCATTTGCTCGCGGTTGCGGGGTGCTTCGATGAAAAGGATATCGGCTCCGGCCTCGACATAACGCTCCGCCCGCTCCAGCGCCGCCTCGAATCCTTCAACCGCAATGGCATCGGTACGGGCGATAATGAGGGTCCCAGCGCTTCTGCGCGCATCGGCTGCCGCTTTAACCTTGCCCACCATTTCAATAGTGGGAACGAGGGCCTTGTCCTGCAGGTGGCCACAGCGCTTCGGAAGGGTCTGATCCTCGATCTGCAACGCACCTGCGCCGGCATTTTCATAAAGCCTTACTGTGCGCTGCACGTTCAATGCATTGCCATGGCCATTGTCCGCATCCACGATCAGTGGCACATCCACCCGGTCCGCAATAAGGCGGATGGTGTCTGCCATTTCTGTCATGGTGACCAGCCCGATATCCGGACGCCCCAGCCTGGTATAGGCCACGGCCGCCCCCGATACGTAGAGCGCGCTGAAACCGGCAGCCGCTGCAATCTTTGCGGTTAAGGGATCATAGACCCCAGGTGCCACTAGCGGGCTTGCGGCTTCCAATGCACTCATGACGGACATGTTTTTTGCGCTCCTTTCAGTCCAGATTTGCGGCTCGTATGGCTTTGCCCGCTATTGATATGCCCGGACCCCCGGGCCGGGGTACCGGTGAGGACGATAAAGAAAGACGTAGCATTTAGGCCGATCCCGTAAGGGCTCACTGCTTTTCGCGGCAAACCCGCGCAGGTGATCAGCCACGCATCCTTTGGGGGAATCAAGCATAGGACAGGCGGTGGACCCTCGTTCTTCTTGCAAAGTAGTATTAATAATAATACAAAAAGACAATAGAGCATTATCAAAGGGATGGTAGGCAGAAATGCCGCCGAAAGACGGATCGCGAACGGGTAGGTACCCCCAGATTCAAGCGTCCGCGGTTCAGCCACCGTTATGCAATAGCTGGGATCCGCGGTACTAGAGCTATTGTATAATAATTGGTGGATCGTAACAAACTGAGGAGCGCACATAGGGACATGCGCGGGGACGTTCAAATGGCCGCGATTTCTTCGCCGACGCCGCTTTATCATCGTATTTACGTCGTTTTGCGCGAACGACTGGTAAGCGGATATTATCCCGCGGGAAGTCTTCTGCCCAGCGAAGCGGAGTTGCAGGAGAGCTTCGAAGTCAGCCGTATAACCATACGCAAGGCCATGGAACTGCTGGTCCATGAAGGGCTCATTGAGCGCAAGCGCGGTAGTGGCACCTATGCGGTGGAACGTCGAACCACATCGGATTTCGCCAAGAGCTATGTCTCGGACGTCCACGACTTGCTGAGCTATCTGAGCGCAGTCGGCCTCGGCACCAGCTTGCGGGTCATTTCTTCGGAAATGAAGGAGGCGCCCGCGCGCATCTGCAAATTGATGGATTGTGCGCCGCAAGACGAGCTGCATTGCACCATGCGGGTGCGCAATCTGGACGGGCAGCCTTATTCGCTGTCGCTGGCCTATCTGCTGCCGGAAATCGGCAAGAATATCGATCGCGAGGGGCTGGCGACGACAGCCATGATCGACCTCGTGCAGCGGAACGGTGCAGTCGTGAATAGCGTCGAGCAGGTTCTGACCGCGACGCTTGCCGACGAGACTATCGCCCGGCACCTGCAAACTCCCGTCGGCGCGCCCGTCATGCGTGTGACCCGGGTGTTCTGCGGGCCTGACAAGAGGCCGTTCTATATAGCCGAGATCTTCTATCGTTCCGACCGTTATGAGTACCGCGTCCTGTTGCAGCGCAACCATGACAAGACGTTTCAGATAAGCTGACCGCCAAGGCGTAAGAACGGCTGCTTGCTCCTCGCTCCAGCAGCCGCCTGTGTGCTTCTGCGAGTCTCCCGTCGGTAGCCTTGCCCCGGCCGCGTGACTATCTGTCCAGCCAAGGGCATTCCTGCATCCGTTTCGCCTCGAAAGCGGTGATCTGATCCATCAGGCTAAAGGTCATTTCCATCTCATCCAGCCCCTTCAGGATGCACTCGCGCGCGAACGGGTCGATGCTGATCGGGAACTGGCCGAGATCGGCGGGAAGCGTAAGCTGTTCCGCCTCAAGATCGACTGTCACCTCGGCTTCGGGATGGGAAGCCAGATAGCTGGCCAGAGCCTCGCAATGTTCACGCGGCAGGCGAACCGGCACCAGCCCGTTCTTCAAGGCATTATTGTAGAAGATATCGCCGAAGCTTGGTGCAATCAGGGCACGGATCCCCGCGTCGATCAGGGCATATACCGCGCCTTCCCGAGACGAGCCACAGCCGAAATTGTCTTCCACCAACAGGATGCGTGCCTGCTCTGCGCCGGGGCGGTTCAGCGGGAAATCCGGGTTCAGATTGCCATCCGAATCGCGCCGGATGTCATGAAACAGGAATTGCCCGTAGCCCTGTGCACGGTCGGCTTTCAGAAAGCGGGCCGGAATGATCTGGTCCGTATCGCAGTTCATGCCGGGAACTACGACGACGGTGGAGGTTTCTCGAGTAAAGGCTTTCATCTTTTTCTCTACAGTCGCCTTATATCGGTGAGCATGCCGGTAATCGCCGCGCCGGCAGCCATGGCTGGGCTGACCAGGTGGGTGCGCGCGCCGGGCCCCTGACGGCCGACGAAGTTGCGGTTCGATGTTGAAGCGCACCGCTCGCCGGGACCGACAACATCGCCGTTCATCGCGGCGCACATGGAGCATCCGCTTTCGCGCCACTCGAAACCCGCTTCCTTGAAGGTTTGTGCCAGCCCTTCGGCTTCGGCCTGTTCCTTGACCTGGGTAGAGCCGGGAACGATGATCGCCTTCACCGTTGCCTTGCGCCCTTTGAGCACGGCGGCAGCGGCGCGCAGGTCCTCGATCCGGCTGTTGGTGCAAGAGCCGATGAAGACCTTGTCGATCTTCAGTCCTTCGAGTGGCGTACCAGGCACAAGATCCATGTATTCCAGAGACTTTGCCGCGGCGCTGCGTTTCTCCACACTGGTGAAGCTTGCCGGGTCAGGCACGCGGCCAGTGATGGGCATCGCATCCTCGGGCGAGGTACCCCAGGTCACCATCGGTGCAATCTCGTTGCCGTCCAGAACCACCTCGCGGTCGAACTCCGCACCTTCGTCGGTCGGCAGCAACTGCCACTGTGCCAACGCCCGGTCCCACTCCTCTTCCGACGGCGCATACTGACGTCCGCGAATATAGGCGTAGGTCGTTTCATCGGGTGCGACCATTCCCAGCCGCGCAGCAGCCTCGATGGACATGTTGCAGAGCGTAAGACGCCCCTCGATAGAGAGGTTCCTGACCACCTGTCCCGCAAATTCGATGGCATGGCCGCCGGCACCGCCAGAGCCGATCTTGCTGATTAATGCCAGCATCACATCCTTGGCCGAGACGCCCTGGCCAAGCGTGCCGTTGATGTTGACGCGCATCGTCTTCGGGCGGACCTGCCACAGGGTCTGCGTTGCCAGAACATGCGCATTCTCGGACTGGCCGATGCCGAATGCGATAGCCCCCAGCGCCCCCTGAGTCGAGGTGTGGCTATCCGAACAGACGATAGTCAATCCTGGAAGGGTGATCCCCTGCTCTGGCGCGACGACATGAACGATGCCCTGTTGACGGCTGCCAATGGAGAAATGCCGTACTCCGCCCCAGGTCATGTTTTCATCGAAAGTGTCGATCATCCGAGCGATCGCGGGGCTGGCTGCATCGGCGGAGGAGCGGCCGAGCGTCGGCACATAATGGTCAGCGACGCCGAAAATCTGTTTCGGCCTTCGCGGCTTGAGCCCGCGGGATTTCAGATGCGCAAAAGCGTGAAAGCTCCCCTCATGGATGAGGTCGCGGTCGATATACAGCAATGACGGTCCCGCCGGGTGGCGGAGTATTTCGTGGGCCTCCCAGATCTTGCCGAACATGGTTCGGCGAGAAGGGGCGTTGGCTTGCACCATGGCGTGCTGTCTTCCTGTAAGTGACATCCAAGTGTGTAACGTGCCGTGCATTTGCCAGCACGTTACAGTTTACTGCTCAGGCCTGGGCTTTGAACGCGTCGGCTATTTCACCGGCGGGAGCAGTCCAGACACCTTCGTGCGAAAGCATGTAGTCCAGCACCTCGCGGAGATATTCGATGCGGTACGGCATGCCGGACACCCAGCTATGCAGAGGCAGGCTCATCACGCGGCCGCCATATTCGGCGCTTTCGCGATAAAGCACGTCGAAGCGATCCTTCACCTGCTGCACCCACTCTGGCTCCGAATGGAAGTATTCGTCCGCGACCACACGGTCATCCGTCTCATAGGCCAAGGGCATGGCCAGAATGGCGCCTTCCTTGGTCCGCATCGCGTAAGGCATGTCGTCATTGGCCCAATCGAGTGCATAGCGCACACCGTTCTTCACCAGCAGTTCCGGCGTGTTGAAGCTTTGCGCCCGGCCGGGCGAGAGCCACCCGTCGACCTTCTGGCCCGACACCTTGCGCAAGAGTTCGAGCGTTTCGGCGATGATAGACCCTTCCTCATCGGCGGAAAGTCCGGAATGATGGACCTTGCCCATGTCGAGCCCGTGAGCCACGACCTCATGCCCATCGGCCACGACGGCGCGAATAAGGGCCGGATAGCGAGCGGCAATGATGCCGTTGATCGCCATGCTCGTGCGAAGGCCCTTCTCCGCCAGCAATCGCAGCACGCGATAAATGCCGATCCGGTTCCCGTAGTCGCGATTTGTGTAATAGCGGAAGTCCGGGTAGGGCATTGACAGCGCGCCTGGAGCCTTGAAGGGCTTGGCCGGCATGTCGAGCGGGAAGTGCTGCACGTGAGTAACGATCGACAATGCGATCCGCGCGCCGCCTGGCCACGTTACAGGCTTTCGCTGGAATAGGTCGGACCAGTCGTAACGGTCGTGATCCATGCCGTAGCGGCGGGCCGGATACTCCAGATAGCTATCGGGCAAAGACATCAGCGGTTCTCCTGTTCGGCGGCATGCGCGGCCATTGCCGCCTTCATCGCGTCATAGGCGCCGCTCGAGTGATAGGCCTCGGCTATCTCGCGGCCCGTGGCCTTCCAGACCCCGTCATGCCCGGCGATATATTCGATGGCTTCGGCGAACGCATCGATCCGGTGCGGCTGCCCCACGAGATAGGGGTGCAGAGGGATGCACATCACCGTACCGCTCTCCTCGCCTTCCTTGTAGAGCTGGTCAAACTGCCGCTTGATGATTTCGCCGTAGTGGCGGGGTGTCGTCTTCTGCGTGTTGTAGACGATCACGTCGTTCATCTCGAGCGAGTAAGGCATGGAGATGAGCCTGCCGGTCTTGACCTTCACCGGCATCGGCTGATCGTCATGGAACATGTCGCAGGTGTACTGAATCCCCGCCTCGGACAGAATGTCCATCGTCCACAGGTTGTTCGAGAGGGCCGGAGAGAGCCAGCCGGCCAGTTCCTGCCCGGTGTGCTTGCGGACGGTCTCGAACGCATCGCGGATGATCTCCCGCTCCTGCTCGATCGTCATGTTATAGACGTAGCGCGTGTTGTAGATCCCGTGCGAAAAGAACTCCCAGCCCCGGTCAGCGCAGGCTCGGATGATCTCGGGGTGATGGTCGCACAAGGCGACGTTCAGCGACACGGACCCGCGAAAGCCCGCCGCGTCCATTGCAGCCATCATGCGCTGCCAGCCGGCGCGGTTGCCGTAATCGCGATGCGAATACTGCAAGACATCCGGATTCGGCCGCGGCCAGGGGGTGCGCGTCGGATTGTTCGGTGGATTGTACTCGTAGAACTCGATGTTCGGCGCGATCCAGACCGCGATCTTCTTTCCGCCTGGCCAGGTGATCTTCGGCCTGTCCGGCCAGGGCAGATAATCGTAAAGGCCCAGATCCGAGCGGATCTCATTCGTTGCGCTGCTCATCTCAGCGAGCCTCAGGCTGATAGGCTTCGTACCACTCGATCACTTCCGAGACGGGAACGACATCGCCATACTTCACCAAAATATCGTAGAGATTCGCGAAGTGCGGGCTTTCGTGCTTGTCCGCCACGCCCTCCTCCGGGACGATGACCCGATAACCGCGCGAGATCGCGTCGACAACGGTGGCGCGCACGCAGCCGGAGGTCGAGCCGCCGGTCAACACCACGGTGTCGCACTGATGCCAGACCATGAGCGACTGCAAATTGGTTTCATGGAAGGCCGAAGGCATGCGCTTGTTGACGATGATATCGCGTACCCGGTCGACCTGAAGGCGCGGATCGAGCTCCGACCGGCGCGAACCGACCTTGATGTTCTGCAGCGAATCCGGCGTGTTCGTGCGGGTGCCCCAGACGCCGCAATCCTCGCCCGATTCCATATACGCAACATAGGTCCAGGTTATTGGCAGGCCCTTTTCGCGGGCAATACCGGAGATCTGGTTCACATAGTCGATCTGCTTTGGATCGGTCTCATAGGCGGTGGCGAACTCACCGACAGCAGTATAGGCGCATTGCAGATCGATGTTGATCAGCATGGGCTTGCGGCCAAAGCCAAACCGCTTTCGGCTCGGGTTCGCCTTGGCATGTTCATACATCTGACGCGCCGTAAGGGATGATAGCTCCATCGGTAAATCCTCCTTTTTGTTCAAGCTCGTGCGCTGAATGCCCTGCATCGCTCGCTCACGCATGGGAAGCTGCACAGGTCAGCAAAATCCCGCTCGTCATATTGTTATCTTTTTATATCATTTGTAAAGTGGAGCTACGGGGAAAATAGCCCATAGACAGAAGGCCGCTACAATGGAAGCGAGGAATCGCTGCCAATAGGGCTCAAGCGTAATGGAATTTACGCAGTTTCCATTCGGTGATCCAGAGGTACGGGCTGCGAACACCGCTCATTCTTTCTTTCTCTCTCCTTCTCTTTGACGGTCTTGTCTAGTGGTGAGACATCTCTCCAGCCGAGGAAGGGTAAGTCTTCCGACCGGATACGCCGTTTCGGCAGCGTCGAGCTAATGCTTTGGCGCTGCCTACCGACGACGCCCGGTCCTTCAGGTGTCAATGCGGATAGATGGCTCCCTCCCGCTAAGGTTGACCCTAAATGGATTGTGTATATAAAGGAGCTTTAAGGCATTCCGCATAGCGGCGTGCCTTGAATTGAATATTGTCGCGCCAAGCCAGACATGACTTGCGGATAAACAGCAGGGAGAACTCCAGGCGTATCTCATGCCAATATCGGCATGATTCATGCTGCTATTGCATGAACATAGTTGCGCTCGATACAATGGCTGATGAAATCTAAGATAGCCGGAAATAATATATACAAGATCTTCGGGGAAGATCCGTCACTAGCGCTCGACCTTCTCGCGGCGGGGAAAAGCAAGGACGAAATATACGAGGTCACGGGCCAGGCCGTCGGCGTTCATAACGTGACCTTCCGCGTAGCGGAGGGAGAGATTTTCGTCGTCATGGGCCTTTCCGGATCTGGGAAGTCTACGCTCGTCAGGATGATCAACGGTCTCATCAAGCCGAGTTCTGGCGAAATTCTCATTGATGGGATCGATGTAGCAAGCTGCTCGGACGAAGAGCTACGCACCATCCGCCGCGAAAAGGTTGCGATGGTGTTCCAGCACTTCGCTCTTTTCCCCCACAAGACGGTAGTCGAGAACGTCGCGTTCGGGTTGAAGATACGGGGCGTCAAGGCCGCGGAACGGCGTGAGCGGGCGCAGTCGGCGCTTGAGCAGGTGGGCCTTGGCGCGCGTGGCGACAGCTATCCAGACGAGCTTTCGGGTGGCATGCAGCAGCGCGTGGGGCTTGCCCGCGGGTTGGCCTCGGAACCTGAAATCCTGTTGATGGACGAGCCTTTCAGTGCGCTCGACCCGCTCATCCGCAGCGACATGCAGCAGGAACTTCTCGAATTGCAGCGGACGCTGAAGAAGACCATCGTTTTCATCACCCACGACCTGAACGAAGCGCTGACGCTCGGCAATACCATCGCCATCATGCGTAACGGCGCGATCGTGCAGACCGGAAACGCTGAGGAGATCGTCGGAAATCCTGCAAATGCTTATGTCGCGGCGTTCACGCGAGACATCGACCGGTCGCTCGTCTTCAAAGCCGGTAGCATCGCCCGGCCGCCCGATACGATTGATCTTGGCACCGATATACAGTCGGCTCTTGCTCACATGGAGGAAACAGGCGCCGATGCGGTCCATGTTCTAAAAGGGGGCAAGCTTGCAGGCATTATAACCTACAAGGCCGCGAACGCAGCTCTGCGGGAAGGACGTGCGCTTAAGTCCGCCGTGTTGGAGGAGTTTCCCTCGACATCTCCACAATCACGGCTGTATGATCTCTACCTGCTTGCAGAGGCGGGCCTACCGATCGCGCTGACGGATGACGCCGGCGAACTTATCGGGGTCGTACGGCCGCAGGACGTCTTCCAGCAGCTTGCGGTAAGGGGAGCATCAGCATGATGAGCCCATCCGATTTTCTCACACTTCCCTTTGACGACTGGGTCAATTCCCTGGTCAGGGACTGGCTGGTGCCGAATTTCCGTCCGTTCTTCCGGTCGATGCAGTGGCCGGTTACGCAGGTGCTTAACGGGCTATCGGCATTTCTCAATGCCACGCCGATGCTCGTGTTCACCCTTGCACTTGCTCTGGTTGCATGGCGTACAGCCGGGAAAGGGCTGGCCCTTTTCACTATCGTAGCGCTCTCCTTCATCGATGTGATCGGGCTTTGGCCGGAAACAATGACGACGCTCGCCATGGTCGTCACCGCCGTTCTGTTTTGCGTGGTTCTCGGTATTCCCCTTGGCGTGCTCGCTGCTCGCACCGAAGTTTTCCGGGCGATTCTTCGCCCGATCCTCGACATCATGCAGACAATCCCCTCTTTCGTCTATCTGGTGCCCATCGTCATGCTTTTTGGCGTCGGGGTTGTGCCTGGCATCATCGCCACAATCATCTTCGCTCTGCCTCCCATAATCAGGCTCACTGACCTTGGCATCAGGACCGTGCGGGAGGATCTGATTGAGGCCGCGATGGCTTTCGGCGCGACACCGTGGCAGATGCTTGTGGAGGTGCAGTTCCCGCTGGCTCTGCGCACCATCATGGCGGGGCTGAACCAGACGCTGATGCTGGCGCTCTCGATGGTGGTCATCGCGGCCATGATCGGCGCGGGCGGACTGGGGCTGACGGTCTTCACGGGATTGGGTCGTCTTGATGTGGGCAACGCGACCGCGGGCGGAGTGGGTATCGTGCTGCTTGCCATCATTCTCGACCGCATCAGTCAGGCACTTGGTGAAAGACGGATGGTGCAGGTCCCCTCGCTTCTGGAAACGATGCGATCTCTTTTCTCGCTGCGGGGGCAAAAGCCGGCGGCGGAAGCCAAAAGGGCAGGCTGATCCTGCCCGACCGCGTCTTGCGCGGTTCTCATGTCCCCTCTCTCAGGCGGGGGCGCAAGAAGAAGACAAGGAGAGAGTACCATGACCAAGCGCAGTTTATCACGGCTCGTCGCCGTTACACTCGCCGCAGGCACCATGCTGGCAGCACCAATACCCGCCGCGCAGGCACAGGACGAGCCCGGTGCGGGCATCACCGTGCGAATGGCCCAGGCCACCTGGGATACTGGCTGGTTCGAGGCCGCAATTTACAAGCAGCTTCTGGAAAAGCTTGGCTATACGGTTGAAGGACCAACCACGCTTGACAATCCGCCATTCTACCAGGCTGTCGCCCAGGGCGATCTCGACCTTTGGGTGAATGGCTGGTTCCCGCTGCACAACTCCTATGAAACCACCTACTCGCAAGGCGCAGAACTCGTTGGCTACGTCGCAAAAGGCGGTGCGCTTGAAGGCTATCTCGTCGACAAGGCTTCAGCCGAAGAATTCGGCATCACCAACCTGGAGGATTTCAAGCGGGATGAGGTGAAAGCGGCATTCGATCGCGATGGCGACGGCAAGGCGGACATGGTTGCCTGTCCTCCCGGCTGGGGCTGCGAGATCAACATCGAGCACCACCTCGATGCTTACGATCTGCGCGACCATGTTAACCCGATCAAGGCGAGCTACGCCGCTTCGATGGCGGACGCAGTTGCAGCATATAACGAGGGTACGCCGATCCTGTTCTATACCTGGACGCCGAACTGGACCGTGGACACGCTAAAGCCAGGTGAGGACGTTGTCTGGATCGAGGTTCCCGAAGTGAACCTGCCGGAAGAACTGGCTGATCTTGCCGATGCGGCAACGCTCTCCGGCGTTACGGGCTGCGTCAACGATCCTTGCAAGCTCGGCTTCCCGGCCAACGATATCCGACCGGTCGTGAATTCCGAATTCCTCGAGGCCAACCCCGCCGTTCGCGCGCTGCTCGAAACGGCTTCGATCCCGATCCAAGACATATACGCGCAGAATGCACGGATGAATGACGGGGAAGGCAGCCAGGAAGATGTCAACCGTCATGCCGCCGAGTGGATCGAGGCGAACGCCGATCTGGCGAATGGCTGGCTTGAAGCAGCACGCGCAGCCGCAGAATGACGCCACCGGAACGGCGGCGCAGCCGCCGTTCCTTCCTTTAAGAATAGGAACATGCTCAAAGGAGAACGCGTCAATGCTTGTCGACAAGGATGGTTCCGCGTGCGAGGACACTTTAGGGGGAAGGATTTCCCTGGGCCGCGAGGCCGTCGGCCTTTCCGTTGAAGAGGCCGCCTGCCATCTCGGCGTTCTGGCCGAGACCTGGCGTGACTGGGAGTGCGACCGCGATGCACCGCGCGCGAACCGCTTAACCATGATGGCCGGGCTCCTCGGCGTCAGCCCTTGCTGGCTTTTGACGGGTGCCGGAACAGGCCCGGTCGATCGCAAGGCAGACCATTCTGCCGACCTCTTGCGTGCGGTCCGCCAGATCTCGGAAGAGACGGCCTCACTTAACCGACGTCTCAAGGAGATTGCGGAAGATCTTACGCGCCAGCAACGTGCCGAGCGCGCCGGGAGGGCGGCCTGAGCCACTATGCGGGCTGCGTCTTCTTGGCTTTGCCTGCATGGGAGGGCAGGTGGAGCATTATCGTTGTCGGCGAACAGCATCCGTTGGTCTTGCTCACTCCCCATTACGGCTGACACAGCTATCGTCCGCGAGTGGGATCGGCAGTAAGAAGCAGTGGCGAGACGTCGATCAGCGTCATCAATATAGCCCCTAGTACAGCCTCCCTTTCACAGCCCTCCAGTTGTGGCCGCCCAAAGCGATTAGAGTTAAGGCGCTGCCATGCAGCCAGGTCGAATACGTCCGCAGCAACGGGGCAATAGCAGCCTTTGGGTGAATGTCACTCTGATCAGGCTGGAGGAGCGCAGTGGTTCCGCGCTGTTGTCAGTCAGAGGGCCGACCGTTGGCGCCGGTGACGCGGACATATTCATGGTAACGCCTGGTCGACCGTTGGCCCGCGCCAATAGCGCGGCTTGGCTGGGCGATCACCGCCGCCGCTCGAATGGGGGAACGTGTTCGCCCGGCTCGTCGGCGCGCTCAACCATCCGGTATCACAGGTTGGGGCCGAGATATTGGTGGCGGGCGGGCGCTTGATCATCTGCCTGTGGGAAACTCCCGCGCACGCAACCCAGAGGTTCGACAAGCCAAGGCAATTGCGGAAGTTGGTCCGCACGTCCAGGCCGCGTGTGGACCTTGAGTAAAACCAGCCGGTAGAGGCTGGCCGCGTGAACACTGCCCCACAATCGAACTTGTGGCGGGAGCAGGGAAGTCCCTCCTGGTCCTTTTGTTCGAAGGACCGAAATGACTACAATCCACAACCCGATCAGCTTACGTTTGACGATGCCGTCGACGTGTGGCTGCGGCATTGGACCGGCGAGTACCAGCACCACGTTGCCGCTTGCTACCGGGTTAATCCAGGTCGCGTGAATGACGTTCTGAAAGGGCGGAAGAACCCTGGTAGCGAACAGGTGGCAGCACCAAAAAGGGGCTGCCTCAAGGTCGGCGACACCGTGAAGTGCTTTGCCGCAAGTGTAAGGTGCCTATAGGCGCTCCGACATGCGAAGCCGCAGGATATCGGGACTTGCCCTCGTCGTCGCGCCGGGAAGACGTACGCTTCGGGCTTGGCGCGTCCTCGGGGTCGAAGATGGCCTAAATCTTTTCGCATTCTTCATGCCCCGGAATGGCGCGGCGGCATGGGCCGAGCGCTCGTTTTGCCGCGCTGATCGTTCCGGTGGCGAAGGTAAGGGCGAGGGAACTGTCTCTCGCCGATCCCCGCCAGCATGAGAGATCTGCTCCTTCCATCTGGATATATTGCGGGGCTTATGGCAGTTCAGATTAGGTTGACCGCCACGGCCGGAGGCACAATCGGCTCAGCACCGGGTGGCGTAAGATTTGATTGGAAGGCCACGGATGCAGCATCAGGCGCTTGCGCCCCTCCTTCTTGGCATTGATACGGGCGGCACCTACACCGATGCTGTGCTTTACGATGAGCAACGCGGCATTGTCGCCAAGGCCAAGGCGCTTACCACCAGGCACGATCTTGCTGAAGGAATGGCGGAAGCCGTCAAGACATTGCTTGGTGAGAGCGATGCGGATGCAGGGCGCATCGGACTTGTCTCAATGTCCACCACCCTCGCAACCAACGCGCTGGTGGAAGGGCAGGGCGGGCGTTCGGGGCTGGTCATGGTCGGCTTTTCCGAGGCCGATCTTGACCGCGCCGGATTGCGCCAGGCTTTGGGAAGCGATCCGGTGGTGTTCATTCCCGGCGGGCATGACGGGCATGGCAATGAGAAAGAGCTTGATCTTTCGCCTCTTTTTCGATGGCTGGAGACTGTCGCGCCGACGGTTTCGGCTTTTGCCGTTTGCGCCTATTTCGCCGTGCGCAATCCCGCGCACGAAATCGCCGTGTGCGAGGCCATTCAGGAGCATACTGGTTTGCCAGTGACCGCAAGCCATGAGCTTTCGGCCAGGTTGGGGGGGCCGCGGCGGGCGCTGACCACGCTGCTAAACGCGCGGCTGATCTCCCTCATCGACAGGTTGATCACATCCACGTCCTCTTTCCTGGAAAGGCGCGGCATCGCCGCTCCGTTAATGGTGGTCCGTGGCGATGGAGCCCTGATTTCGGCTCCGGTGGCGCGTACCCGCCCGATCGAGACGATCCTTTCCGGCCCTGCGGCCAGTCTCGTGGGTGCTCGCCACCTGACCGGAATCGAGGAGGCCATTGTCTCCGATATTGGCGGCACCACCACCGACATCGCCATTCTTTCCGGCGGCCGTCCGCGGCTTGACGAGGAGGGCGCGCTGGTGGGCGGGTGGCGCACCATGGTCGAGGCTGTGGCCATGCGCACTTTCGGCCTTGGCGGCGACTCGGAGGTTTCCATTGACGAGCGCGTGCTGGAGCCGGAGATCCAGCTTGGTCCGCGGCGGCTGGTACCGCTTTCCCTAGCGGAGATGCAACATCCCGGCTCCGTGATCCCGGTGCTGGAGCGCCAGCTTTGCCGGGAGCAGCCGCCGGGGCGCCTTGACGGGCGCTTTGTCATTTCCACGGGTCTTCCCGAGCGGTTTGCCGCTGGGCTGTCGGGCAATGAGGAAAGGATCTACCGCCGCCTGAAAGCTCGCCCCCAACCGCTAGACGAATTTGCGAGCTCGAATCTTGCACTGGTCGCGATCGAACGGCTGGTTTCACGCGGGCTGGCCCAGCTTTGCGGCTTTACACCCTCCGATGCGGCTCATGTGGCGGGGCAGCAAGCCATCTGGAACGGCAGGGCAGCGCATCTGGGTGCAATGCTTTTTGCACGCAGGAGCGACAAACGCGGCCGCCCGCTCGCCGCCGATGCCGCTGAAATTAGTGCGCGTGTGCTCAGGGCACTGACGCGGCGGTCGGCCGAAGCGATTCTGGAAACGGCCCTTGCCGAGGACGGTCTGGGTGAGGCCGTGTCGCCGCGCCACCCCCTTATTAGTCGCGCGCTGGACCGCAGAGAGGGGGTGGCGCGCTTCTCGATATGCCTCGATCGTCCGGTCATAGGCCTGGGTGCCTCGGCGCGCGTCCATTATTCCTCCCTCGACCGGCTGCTTGAAAGTGATTGTGTCCTGCCCAACTGTCTTGACGTCGCCAATGCCGTCGGCGCGGTCGCGGGGCAGGTGCGCATAGCGGTCGAAGCGAAGATCACGCAGCCGCAGGAGGGCCTTTTCCGCGTGTCCGTCGGCAGCGGAACGGATGATTTCGATGACGAGGAGGAGGCGCTTGTCCATGCGGAGCGACAGGCGCGCGCACTTGCTGCTGCAAAGGCGGCGGAAGCGGGTGCGGTAGAGGCTGAGACTTTGGTGGAGCGTGCCATCGAGGCGGCACAGGTAGAAGGCCGGCGCCTCTTTGTTGAGGGCATGATCCGCGCTACAGCCTCGGGGAGGCCGCGCATAGCGGCTACGGGTAATTGACCCCCGGCTCCCGCCATGGTCAAACACCCTACATAGATGCAGGAGGAACTATGACGGACCGTGTCGATATTAATGGCTTGAAAGTCTCCCGGGCCCTTCATGATTTCGCCATCCGGGAAGCTCTGCCGGGGACTGGCGTCGACGCGGAGGCGTTTTGGCGCGCGCTATCGGAAATCGTGCACGCTCTTGCGCCCAGGAATCGCGAACTGCTTGCCACGCGTGGAGCGCTTCAGGAGAAGATCGATACATGGCATCGTGAGAACGGCGCGCCGAGCGACCTTAATGCCTACGAGGCTTTCTTGCGTGAGATCGGCTATCTTCTACCCGAGGGGCCTGACTTTAAGGTAACGACTTCGGATGTGGACCCGGAGATCGCCGATTTGGCCGGGCCGCAGCTCGTCGTGCCCGTCATGAACGCCCGGTATGCGCTCAATGCCGCGAATGCCCGCTGGGGGTCGCTATATGATGCGCTTTATGGCACCGATGCTATCCCCGAGACTGATGGGGCCGAGCTTGGCAAGGGCTACAATCCGCGGCGCGGGGAAAAGGTGATTGCCTGGGCGCGGGGCTTTCTGGACGAGAGCGCGCCGCTGGAAGGCGCAAGCTGGTCGGATGTTGTTGGCCTTTCCGTCTCTGACGGGAAGCTCTCGGTAGCGCTCGAAAGCGGTGCGAGGGGCCTTAAGAACCCCGCGCAGTTTGCCGGCTATGCTGGCGAGCTGGCCAATCCCCGTGAGATTGCGCTCGCCAGAAACGGACTGCACATACGCATCATGGTAGATCGGGAACATCCGATCGGAGCCACGGACAAGGCGGGTATCGCCGACGTGGTTCTGGAAGCCGCGCTCACCACCATCATGGATTGCGAGGATTCCGTTGCTGCGGTCGATGCTGAAGACAAGGTGCTTGCCTACCGCAACTGGCTCGGCCTGATGAAGGGCGATCTGACCGAGACATTCGAGAAGGGCGGCAGCGCTATTACGCGAAGGCTTGCGCCGGATGTGGAACTCACCGCGCCGGACGGCACGTCGCTTGCTCTTCCCGGCCGCTCGCTGATGCTCGTGCGCAATGTAGGGCATCTCATGACCAACCCGGCTATTCTCGACCGGGATGGCAACGAGGTTCCGGAAGGCATCATGGATGCCATGTTCACAGCCCTGATCGCGCTGCACGATATCGGCCCGAACGGCCGGCGCATGAACAGCCGCGCAGGCTCGATCTATGTGGTGAAGCCGAAGATGCACGGCCCGGAGGAGGTGGCCTTCGCCGTCGAACTTTTTGCCCGTGTCGAAGACGCGCTTGGCATGCGCGCCAACACCATCAAGATGGGAATCATGGACGAAGAGCGGCGCACGACGGTGAACCTCAAGGAGTGCATCCGCGCCGCTTCCGAACGTGTGGTTTTCATAAATACCGGCTTCCTCGATCGCACTGGCGATGAGATCCATACTTCCATGGAAGCTGGCCCGATGATCCGTAAGGGGGACATGAAGCAGTCGACCTGGATTGCGGCTTATGAGAACTGGAACGTGGATATCGGCCTTGAATGCGGCCTTGCCGGCTATGCCCAGATTGGCAAAGGAATGTGGGCCATGCCCGATATGATGGCGGCGATGCTGGAGCAGAAGATCGGCCATCCGAAGGCTGGCGCCAACACGGCCTGGGTACCTTCGCCCACCGCTGCTACGCTGCACGCCACCCATTACCACAAGGTCGACGTGAAGGCGGTTCAGGAGGAACTGAAATCGCGCCCCCGCGCCAAGCTTGCCGACGTTCTCTCCATTCCCGTTGCCGTGCGCCCCAACTGGAGCCCGGAGGAAATCAAACAGGAACTCGACAACAACGCGCAGGGCATTTTGGGATATGTGGTGCGCTGGATCGATCAGGGTGTAGGCTGTTCCAAGGTCCCGGATATCAACAATGTCGGCCTGATGGAGGATCGCGCTACCCTGCGCATTTCCTCCCAGCACATCGCCAACTGGCTGCACCACGGTGTCGTCACGCGCGAGCAGGTGATGGAGACAATGAAGCGCATGGCCGAGGTTGTAGACCGGCAGAACGCCGACGACCCGAATTATGAGCCAATGGCGCGGGACTTCGATGCTTCCATTGCCTTCCAGGCTGCCTGCGATTTGGTGTTCAAGGGCCGCGAGCAGCCGAACGGCTATACGGAGCCGGTGCTGCACATTAAGCGCCTTGAGAAGAAGGCGCGGGACCGGAACAATGCTGCGGCTTCGGCAAGCCAGGCGTGATGAAGGCGATGCGTTGACTGCGCTGTGCCTGCGATCCAAGGCAGCGCACGGCTATGACGATACTTTTATCGCAGCCTGCCGTGAGGAACTCACCGTTGATCCGGCAAGTCCGGGTCTCATAGTGGCCGAGCTCGATGGAACTGCCGTAGGGCTGGCCCAGATTTCGACCGGTGGCGAGGAAGCCGAGTTGGACAAGCTGTTCGTGGAGCCGGCGTTTCATGGGAGAGGCATCGGTCGGGCGCTACTTGAATCGGCGGCAGCCAAGGCGGCAAAATCTGGTGCCCAGGCGCTCGTGCTCGATTCCGATCCCGGTGCGGCGGCGTTTTATGAGCGCATGGGAGCGGTCGTGACCGGCCGCTCCCGTTCTGGCTCAATACCGGGACGCCTTCTGCCGCGCCTGCGGTTGGAAGTGGACAGACCTGCCCTGAACGACAGAAAGGCTGTGGCGAACTCGCCATGAACATACTTGCCCTCGACACCGCGGCGTCGCTTTGCGCGGCCTGCGTATATGATTCACGTAGCAGGGCCGAAAAGGGCCGGCACGTGCTCGATCTTGGCAGGGGCCATGCAGAGCATGTGATGGCGGTAATTGCCGGTGCGCTCGACGAAGCCGGGCTTACTTATTCCGATCTTGCAGCCGTCGCCGTTGCCGTAGGGCCCGGCTCTTTCACCGGCCTTCGGGTGGGAGTGTCGGCGGCGCGGGGCTTGGCGCTGGCCTTGGAAATTCCGGCAATCGGCGTCACCACCCTTGAAGCTCTTGCGGCAGAGGCGCGCGAGGCATACCCGGGCCGTCCAATCCTTTCTGTCATTGGCAGGTCAGAACCTTTCCCTATTGCCGGCTTTGATATCGCTGGCGCGCTGGCCGACGGACCGCGGCTGGCTCTGCTGGAGGAAGCAGCGCGCCTTGCCGAAGCAGGAACCGTGCTCGCCGGCGATGCGGCAGAAACTGTCGCGCAGGCTGCGGGAGGCAGGTTTGACTTCGGCCCTCAACGGGCGACGGCGGATATCCTCTTCTATGCCCGCATTGCCGCCTCGCGCCCGGCGAGTGGGGAGAAGCCGCGGCCGCTTTATCTGCGCAAGCCCGACGCCAAGCCTCAATCAGGCTTTGCCCTGCCGCTGCGGAGACAGTAATGGCGCTTTCTTTCGCTGCTTTCCGCAGGCGGAGCTTCGCCGTGCGCCCGGTGGAGATCGCCGACGCGCCGGCCCTTGCCGCGCTACATTCGGAGGATTTCGCGCGTTCATGGTCGGATGGCGAGTTTGAAGCGCTGCTGGCGCAAAGTACGGTCTTTGGCTTTGCGGCTGTTGAGGAAGGGGACCCGAGCGGCAGGCTGTGCGGATTTGTTCTGGCGCGCAGCGCAGGTGGTGAGGCGGAAATCCTGACATTGGTTGTCCCGCGCCCCTTCCGTCGGCGCGGCATCGGCTACCTTCTCATGGATGCGGTGCTTCGCGCGCTTCACGGTGAGCGGGCGGACGCACTGTTTCTTGAGGTGGACGAAAACAATACGGCGGCTCTAGCGCTTTATCGCCGTCTCGGTTTCCGAGAGGTTGGCCGGCGGCCGGGCTATTACCGCACGCCGCAGTCCCACCCGTCCAACGCACTGGTCATGCGCCGGGACCTGGGATAGAAGCAGGGGCGGGGAGCAGGGAACGATGCTTGCGCAACTCCGCGCGGCCGCAAAGATAATGGCGATTGCCAGCTACACGCTGCCTTTGATGCTCTATCAGGAGATCGCGCTGCGCACTGGCTGGTGGAGCGACCGTAGGGTGCCGCGTCTTTGGCACCGGCTGACGCTGCGCGTGCTTGGCATCCGGGTACATCTTCGCGGTCGTCCCGCCACGGAGAAGCCGCTTCTCATCGTCTCCAATCACGTCTCGTGGAGCGATATTCTCGTGCTTGGCTCGATAATGGAAGCGCATTTCATCGCGAAAGCCGAAGTGCGCGGATGGCCGTTGCTGGGTACCTTTGCGCGCATGCAGCGCTCGGTGTTTATCGAGCGCGAACGCAGGCGCGCCTCGTCAACACAGGCACGCGAGATTGCAAACAGGCTGGCCAGTGGCGATCCGATGGTACTTTTCGCCGAAGGCACGACGGGCGATGGCACTCGAATCCTGCCCTTCAAATCGGCGCTTTTTGGTGCGGCCCAGATCGCTCTTGGAACCATGGATGCCGAACGCGTTCTGGTACAGCCCGCCGCAATCGCCTATATCCGCCGCAACGGCTTGCCGCTCGATCGTCGGGAACGCGGTTCCATCGCCTGGATCGGTGACATGGATTTCCTGCCTCATCTGAAGGAACTGTTGCGGCGCGGGGCAATCGATGTCGAGGTCCGGTTCGCAGAGCCCATCTCCTGTGCTGCGGGAACGGACCGGAAGGCTCTTGCACGCAAGAGTGAAGTTGAAGTGCGACGCATGGTTGCGGCCGCCCTTCGCGGCCGTGAAAAGACGGAATGAAGTTTCGCCTGTTTTTTGTCATCGAAAGACGCTAGTTAGCCCTTCATGGAACACAACCTGCCACAGCGAGGTTCAGCCAAACCTCTCGGACGCGAAGAGGCTTCGCCGAGGGAGAAGAAGGTTTTTGTGAAGACCTATGGCTGCCAGATGAACGTTTATGATTCCCAGCGCATGGCCGATGCGCTGGCGGCGGATGGCTTCCGCCCAGCGGATACGATAGAGGAAGCCGACCTCGTGCTCCTCAACACCTGCCATATTCGGGAAAAGGCAGCCGAAAAGGTCTATTCGGAACTGGGCCGTATCCGTCTCCTGAAGGAGGAAAGGGCTAAAAGGGGCCAGGAAACCGTGATCGGCGTGGCAGGCTGCGTGGCCCAGGCCGAAGGGCGGGAAATCTTGCGCCGAGCACCGGTGGTGGATCTGGTAATCGGGCCGCAAACCTATCATCGCCTCCCCGCTGTGGTGCAGCGGGCAAAAGCAGGCGAAAAGATTGTCGAGACCGAATATGCCATAGAAGACAAGTTCGAGCATCTGCCCGCGCCCGAACGTCGGGTCGTCAAGAGTCGGGGCGTTACCGCCTTTCTGACGGTGCAGGAGGGCTGCGACAAGTTCTGCACCTTCTGCGTCGTGCCCTATACGCGTGGGGCAGAAGTTTCCCGTTCCGTGGCGCAGATCGTCGCCGAGGCGGAAAGGCTTGCGGATGCAGGCGTTCGCGAGGTCACTTTGCTCGGACAGAACGTCAATGCCTGGCACGGGGAAGGGCCGGATGGAAGCGAATGGGGGCTCGGCAGACTGCTTTTCCGGCTGGCGGAAATTCCCGGTCTCGATCGCTTGCGCTATACCACCAGCCATCCCCGCGACATGGATGACGAACTGATCGCCGCCCACCGCGACTTGGGCAAGCTCATGCCCTACCTGCATCTGCCCGTGCAGGCAGGTTCTGACCGTATCCTGAAGGCTATGAACCGGAAGCATACGGCGTCGGATTATCTAAGCCTGATTGAACGCATCCGGAAGGCGCGCCCCGACATTGCCTTGTCCGGCGATTTCATCGTTGGCTTTCCAGGAGAGACGGACGCAGATTTTGAGGATACGATGCGCCTCGTGCGGGAGGTTACCTATGCCCAGGCGTTCTCGTTCAAATATTCGCCGCGGCCTGGAACTCCGGGCGCCGAAATGGATGCCCAGGTGCCAGATAAAGTGAAGGACGAAAGATTGCAGCGGCTCCAGGCACTGCTTGCCGAACAGAGCCGCGCATTCGCCGAAAGCCTTGTCGGGGTCGAGATCGACCTGCTGTTGGAGAAGCCGGGCCGTGAACCGGGGCAGCTTGTCGGCCGTTCTCCCTGGCTGCAACCGGTAATTGTTGATGCGAATGCCGGAAGAATCGGCGACATTGTTCCGGTGAAGGTCTTGCGTGCGGGCACAAACAGCCTGTTCGCAGAGCGAAAGGTCATGTCGATAAAGGACAATGCCATGGGGGTGCGCGTTTGACAGCGGGTACGCAGCGAACCAACCTGCCCGCAGGGGCATCCGATATGGCGCACATCGTGCTCACCTTCGACAACAACAAGTTTGCGGGCGCTCTGTACGGGCCATTTGATGAAAACCTGGCTCGAATCGAGCAGAAGCTTGGAGTCGATATACGCTCCAAAGGCAACCAGATCGCCATCAAGGGCGAGCCGATAGCAGCGGAGCAGGCGCGCCGCACGCTCGACTATCTTTACGGCCTTATTCAGAATGGGGCCGAGCTTTCAGCTTCCGAGGTGGATGGAGCGTTGCGGATCGCGCAAGCTGCGGACGATCAGCTATCGCTGCCCACCTTCGAGGCGAAGGGAAAGCTGGCAGCGGCCCAGATTTCCACGCGAAAGCGGACGGTGCACGCCCGTTCGGCAAACCAGGATGCATATATTCGGGCGCTGGAGCGTTCGGAACTCGTCTTCGGCATTGGCCCCGCGGGAACAGGCAAAACCTTTCTTGCGGTTGCCTACGCCGCAATGCTGCTTGAACGCGGTATGGTGGATCGCATCGTGCTTTCGCGGCCCGCGGTGGAGGCAGGCGAACGGCTGGGCTTCCTGCCCGGCGACATGCGAGAGAAGGTCGATCCCTACTTACGTCCCCTTTACGACGCGCTTTACGAGATGATCCCCGCGGACAAGGTCGAGCGGGCGTTGGCGGCGGATGTCATCGAGATCGCGCCGCTTGCCTTCATGCGCGGCAGAACGCTGTCCAATGCGGTTGTGATTCTGGATGAGGCGCAGAACACCACGCCCATGCAGATGAAGATGTTTCTTACCCGACTTGGCGAGAATGGGCGCATGATCGTGACCGGCGATCCAAGCCAGATCGATCTGCCGCTCAACACGAAGTCGGGCCTGGTAGAGGCGTTGGACATCCTGAAGGACGTATCGGGCACCGTCACCGTCCGGTTCAATGAGAAGGATGTGGTCCGCCATCCGCTTGTGGCCGCCATCGTGGAGGCCTATGACCGAGCGCAGAGTCGCAAGTCCACCGGAGAGAAATGACGGCTGGCAGGGTCCCCGCAGGGGGCATTATCGTAGAAAGTGCGGTGGAAGCTTTAGGTTGGCCACCGGAGGGCAAGCTGCAGCATCTGGCGCAACAGGCAATCCTCGCCGCGATAAAGCGCGTTGGAGCCCCGTCCGCGGAAACAGTCAGCATCGTCTTTACTGACGATGCGCAGATGGAGGACTTGAATGCGCGTTTCCGTGGGAAGAACAAGCCCACCAACGTGCTCTCCTTTCCCGCAGCCGACATGCCGGTGAGCGGTGAGCCACGCCATCTGGGTGACATCGTGTTGGCCTATGAGACGGTGGCAAGTGAGGCGGAAGCAGATCAAAAGCCATTTGACCACCATCTCACACATCTTCTGGTACACGGTTTTCTGCATCTTTTGGGATATGACCACGAAACGCCGGAAGATGCAGAGGAAATGGAAAATCTTGAAAGGGAAATTCTAGAGAGCCTTGCCATCGGCGACCCTTATGCCTAACTTGAAGGCTTCTAAGACTGTAAGATGATGACAGACATTACCATGATCGCCTCCGGCAATGCGCCGGACAGCGAGGCTGAAGCCCCCGCGGAGGGGGAAGAAGGCTCGAGTCAACCTGAACCTAGTCCCGAGCGCCGACAATCTCTGATCAACCGGCTCGCTGGTTTCCTGCGGTTCCGTAACGGGTCTTCCCTGCGTGAAGATCTGGCTGATGCGCTCTCCGAGCATGCGCCCGATGCGGCCTCGTTTTCGCCCAGCGAGCGGGCGATGCTCAACAACATCCTACGGTTGCGCGAACTGCGCGTCGAGGACGTGATGGTGCCTCGCGCCGATATCGAGGCCGTGGAACTCAACACGACGCTGGGCGAGCTCCTGAATATCTTCGAGCGCGGCGCGCACTCGCGCATGCCCGTCTATGTGGAAACGCTGGATGATCCGCGCGGAATGGTGCACATCCGCGACGTCGTTGCACATCTGGTGCGCGCGTCGCGGCAAGAGAATGGCCGTAGGCGGAAGGCGCCGGCGATCGACACGCCGCTGTCTCTCGCGAATGTGGACCTTTCCCGTCCCATAAGCGATATCAACATTGTCCGGCCGTTGCTCTTTGTCCCTCCATCGATGCTTGCTACCGACCTGCTGTCGCGCATGCAGGCCGAACGCATCCAGATGGCTCTTGTGATCGACGAGTATGGCGGAACGGACGGGCTGGTTTCCATCGAAGACATCATCGAGATGGTCATCGGCGATATCGAAGATGAGCATGACGAGGACGAGCCGCTTATCGAAAAAGCGGGTGAAGGCATTTTCCTGGTCGATGGCCGGGCCGAGATCGAGGAGGTGGCTAATGCCATCGGCAACGGTTTCCGCGCAGATGAGCACACCGAGGAAGTCGACACGATCGGCGGTATGATCTTCAATACGCTCGGCCGCGTGCCAGCGCGGGGTGAAGTGGTGCAGGCCATTCCCGGTTTTGAATTTCACGTGCTGGATGCCGATCCCAGGCGGATCAAGCGCGTGCGCATCGTTCAGGGGCGCACCGCCGACCGGCGCCGGCGTATTTTAAAGCCGCCGGAAATCTAGCCGTCCGTCTGTTTCTCCTTTGCAGGCCGCCATGCACGCGTTCACCATGCGGGTCATCTGCCATTGACCTGGCCCGGCGGTGCGGCGCACAGTTGCGCCCGTACGAGGAGAAAGCATCATGAGCGAGCAATTCGAGGCTATTCTCATCACTCGCGATGAGAAGAAGAACCAAGCTGTTGCCCATGTGGAACTGACCGAAGATGAGCTGATGCCGGGTGACGTCACGGTTGCTGTCGCGGCGTCCACCGTGAATTACAAGGACGGCCTTGCAATTACCGGCAAGTCACCCGTTGTGCGCCGCTTTCCCATGATCCCCGGTATCGATTTCGCAGGCACGGTCACTCGTTCCAGCCACCCGGAATGGAAGGAAGGCGACGAGGTCATTCTCAACGGCTGGGGGGTGGGCGAGACGCACTATGGCGGCTTTGCCGGTCGCGCTCGCGTGAGCGGAGATTGGCTGCTGCCTCTGCCCGACGGGATGAGCATGCGTGAAGCCATGGCCGTAGGAACTGCCGGCTATACCGCCATGCTGGCGGTAATGGCGCTTGAGCGCCATGGTGTGTTGCCTGACCTGGGGCCGGTAATCGTTACCGGAGCCACAGGCGGCGTCGGCTCTGTGGCCATCGCTCTTCTTGCCGCGCTCGGCTACGAGGTGACTGCATCCACGGGACGCATTTCCGAGGAAGCCTACCTGCGGGAACTCGGTGCAAAGGAGATCGTTGCGCGCGAGGCGCTTTCAGGGCCGTCCCGCCCGCTCGGCAAGGAGCTGTGGGCCGGCGGCATCGATGCCGTGGGAAGCCACACGCTCGCAAATGTGCTTTCCATGACCTGCTATGGCGGTGCTGTTGCCGCATGCGGCCTTGCCCAAGGCATGGATCTGCCCGCCACGGTGGCTCCCTTTATTCTGAGAGGCGTCTCGCTGCTGGGCATTGATTCGGTAATGGCGCCAAAACCCCTGAGGATGGAGGCATGGAGCCGTCTTGCCTCCTTGCTCGATCCTGCCAAGCTCATGGCCATTTCCCAGACGGTCGGCTTGAAGGACGTCCTGAGCGCAGCGGACGACATTGTAGGCGGACGTGTGCGAGGCCGGCTGATCGTCGACTTGTAAAGAAATGGTTGTTGCTTGGCTTAGAATTCGAGCGAAACTCCAAAATGAACGGTAAGCCTCGGCGTTCTATCCTACAACGGATGAAGAACACCGGTGGAAATCTCAAGGATTTGCCGCGGGACGACGCGGCGGTACGGGGGAGCGAAAATGCGCTTGCCGACGGGCATCCGCGTCCGTTGGATCCCCGTCCTTCACAGGACCTCAGGCTTCTTTGGTTTGGCATCCTGTCACTGCTGCTTGCCGCCGCCGGCTTGCTTGCAAACGTCCCGCCCTTCTTTGCCGTGCTCGTCTTGCTTCTCGGGTTTTCGGCGGTCGCGGCCGGCTTCCTGGCCCAGTCGGATGACTTTCCTCATCCGATGCCTGCGAACGAACCGTCGACGAGCGAGGAAACAGAAAAGCTCGCCGACCGGATGTGGGAAATGCAAGAGAGCGAGCAGCGTTTCTACGACCTGCTCGACGGCCTCGGCGATCTGGTGGTGCACCGCGACGGAAATGGCAGAATTCTTTATGCAAACCGCGTTCTCAGCGAGCTTATGGGAAGCGACGAGCGGGAGCTTCTCGGCAAATCGCTTTCCGAGTTGGGGATAGACGTTACCTTTGTGCCTGACGCCGTCTTTGCCGATGAAGAGAGGCTTAACTCGACCGATGTTGCCATCCTCGGCAAGGACGGGCTCCGCTGGTTTGCCTGGACAGAGCTTTCCATGCGGGAACGTGAAAGCGGGACCGTTTCCCATTGGGCGATTGCGCGCGACATTACTGAACGCAAGCAAGCTGAAACAGCGCTGATTACCGCCCGCGAGCGTGCCGAGCAGGCGAGCCTTGCCAAGTCTCGTTTTCTCGCGACTGTTAGTCATGAAATCCGCACGCCCATGAACGGCATTATGGGAATGGCGCGGCTCCTTGCCGACACAAAGCTTTCGGCTGAGCAACGCACCTATGTCAACGCGGTTTCCACATCAGCGAGTGCGTTGCTAGCGCTGATCGATGACCTGCTCGATTATTCCAAGATTGAGGCGGGGCGGCTGCAACTGGAACCGCAGCGGGTGGCAGTGCGCGATCTGGTCGAAGACGTGATCGAACTGATGGCCGCACGGGCCTTCACGAAGAATATTGGCCTGGGCTGTCATATCGATCCGGCAGTGCCGGAAGCCGTAAGTGCCGATCCGGTGCGGCTAAGGCAAATCCTTCTCAACCTGCTCGGCAATGCGATCAAGTTCACCGAAAATGGCGGCGTGCTGCTGACGGTGAAGGCCTCCGAACAAGCGCTTGAGCCCAAGCTTGTCTTCGCGGTCAGCGACACCGGTCCCGGAATAGAACAGAATACGATGACGCGCATCTTCCAGGAGTTCGAGCAGGGCGATACCGGTCCCACGCGACAGCACGACGGCGCGGGCCTCGGCCTTGCCATCACTCGGCGCCTGGTCGATGCAATGGACGGGAAGATAACGGTTGAAAGCGCGCCCGGCGAAGGGGCTACCTTCACCGTGGTTCTGCCCATTGTCGAGGCGGAGGAAGCGCCTGCGGAAAGCGCGCAGGTCCTTAATGGTTTGAGCGTTCTCGTTCTGACGCCGCACCTGGGAGAGGGCGAGGCGCTGGTCATGACCGTGAAAGCTCATGGCGGGCGTGCGCGGCATGTTTCCAGCGAAAAGGCAGCCGTCTCGCTGGTGCGTCGGCGCAAATCCGGTTTTGACGCTGTGGTGATCGATGCTTCTTTGGAGGACGAGGAAGGCAGCCTGCTTTTCCGCCTGAAACAGCAAGGCCTCAGGTCCGCCCAATTCTTTACCCTTATCGCCCCTAATGATCGTAGCCGGCTTTCGAACTTGCGTGGGAATGGCTATCCTGTTTTCCTTGCCCGCCCAGTGCGAGGGCGCACATTCCTGCGTTTGCTTCTCAATCGCCGACCCCCGGTCGCGTCAGGCGCAGAGATGAAGGCGGAACCAGCATCCGTTACAAAGCGGGCAAAAAGCGGCGGGCTACGGGTGCTGGTTGCCGAAGACAACGAGATCAATGCGATGTTGGCGCGCGCCGCACTTACGCGGGCGGGGCACAAGGTGAGCGTGGTCGCCGACGGGCGCGCAGCAGTTGAGAAACTCGTGGATGCCGGCCGCGCATACGACATCGTTTTGATGGACCTGCACATGCCTGTAATGGATGGCTTGGAGGCTCTCTCCAGCGTCCGCCGCTTCGAAGAGGGGGCGGGATTGCCGGCCATCCCCATCCTCGTACTTTCCGCCGACGGACAGGAATCCACCCGCCAGCGAGCGCTTGCACTCGGAGCCAGCGGATTTGTCACCAAGCCGCTCGATCCGGACCGGCTGCTCTCTGCCCTGGAGATGCACGCCCAATCATAACGAAATTCCTGCCAATGAGACCATAGACCAGAAGCTGCTTCCTATCCCGCAGCGGAAAGCGGATCTTGCGTTCACTCGCCGCTTGGCAACCACGCCCAAACGCATAAGCATTTCGGCAAGAATGCTTAACCGGTTATTTACCATGATCGGTGAAAAGTCGTGCATCGGCTTCCGGCAGCCCATGCCGCTTGTATGGGCACGGGCATCCGGTCGAGAGGGGGAATAATCTCGGGGAACTGCTGCGATCCGATCGCCGCACTCCGCATGTTCCCGCCCATCACGGTATATCAGCGGCGGCCTGGTTCGCCGCAGGGATGCGGGCAGCGCAATGAACAGTAAGCGGTCGTACCTGGAAAAGCTGAATGCGGGCAGGCAACGAAGGTCCGGCTCAGCACTCGACGAAATAGCGCGCACGCTGGATGAGCTAGAAAGCCGCCTCAACCGCGGATCCGAAATGCCAAGGCAAGGCGAGCAAGATGACGTTACGCGGCGTCTTGAACGGCTTGCCGAAAAGGCGGGTGCCCGCCATCCCGGTGTACGTGAAGCAGTGCCACGCGCGGCGTTCGAGCGCATCGTCCGCGATGTTGAGCAATCGTGGCGGCAGGACGACCACCTCGCCACGCTTGGGCAAATCACGGGCGAACTCAAGGCGTTGCGCGAAAACATGCAAGGTCTCATGGGGCATGCGCCGCGGCGGCAGGATGATGCTCGGCATGTCGAACGGCCGGTCGTTGACGCACCCGCACCGCTTCATACGGATACTGAAAGCCTTAGCCGGGAGTTCGAACGGCTCTCCGAAGCCATCACGCAACTTGCTGAGCGTCGTGACGACAGGGGCACGAAACTGCTCCGGCTGGAGATAGAGCAGATCAAGTCCGCCCTTGCAGAGCTTGCGCGCGAGGAATCGGTGCAAGCGCTGGATAAGCGTTGGAATACTCTGGAAGGTCAATTCTCCGACCTTCGGCAGTGTGCCGATCCTGCGGTCGAAAGACTTTCGGCGCGGCTGGAAGAAATCAGCGCGGCTGTTAACAACCTGCCTGAATCGCTCTCGCTTCGGTCGCTGGAAGAGCGTGTGCGGGTGCTTACTGCAGCCTTGGACCAGTTTATCGGGCAGAACAGCCAGCCGGATCTTTATGCCATGGTTGAAGAGCGGCTCGATGAAATTTCGCGAGCGATCACAGCCTCCGCGGCGGTCGCTCATGTGCCTGGTTTCGATGCTTCCGCCTTGGGCCGCATCGAGGCGCGCATCACTTCGCTCGCCAGCCAAATTGACGAAGTGATACAGGACCGCCCGAACGGCATAGTGATCGAAAGGCTGAATGCACTGTCCGATCGAGTAGACGACATTGCTCTGCGGGTAGAACTGCCGGAGCACGTAGTGGAGCGGCTGGCCTCCCATATCGGCCGGATCTCGGAAAAGCTCGACACCCTTCCTCCTCAAGAGAAGAACGATGGATTCGCCCGCGATCTTGAAGACAGGTTTGACCATCTTTCCGCGCTTCTGAAGCAGCGGCAGGAAGACGCGATCCGGCAGGGACAAAGCTTCTTCAGCGCGCTTGAAGAGCGGCTGGAGGATGTTGCCGCTCGCCTGCATGGTTCGGCTCCCGGCGGAGGGGGTGTCGATCCTGAGGTCATCCGAAGCCTGGAAGCTCAGGTTGCATCTCTGGCGTCGCATCTTGCCAAGCCTGGTCAGGACCCGGCTGATTTTGACGCGCTGGCGGCTAGGCTCGACAATATCGAACGGGTGATCGCTGAAAGCCGCGCGGCAATTCTCGACGCCGCGCGCCATGCGGCCGAGGAAGCCGTCGAGAAAATTGGCAGTGTGGAGGAGATGCAGCCTGCATCGCTTCGCCAGGAACTGGAAAAGCTCCATAACCTCACGCGCAAGGAAGGGGACCGGAACAGCAAGACTTTCGAGGCCATTCACGACACGCTGCTGAAGATCGTGGAGCGGCTTGGCACCCTGGAAGCTCGCCGCCAGGCAGAAACGATCCCCGGATCGAGCGAGGTCGAGGAGGATTGGGTGATTTCTCATGGCGAAGTGGGCGAAGCGGAGCTTCAACCGAAGCTTGCGCCAACGGATGCTATAGTGGCCGCTGCGGAAGGCACCTTGCGGGATAGTGCCGCCAAGCAAGAAAGGCAGGAACTGAAAAGGGGGCTGCTGAGCGGGTTTTCCCGTAGGTTTTCCTCCCCCCGTACCCGTACAGCCAGGAGTAATCGCGAGGAGCCAGCTTTTTCCTTCACAAGGGACAAGGTTGAGTCTGCATTCGTTCCTGTGCATGCCAACGAGCCGCTGGAGCCAGGCTCCGGCACGCCCGATCTGACTGCCATTATTCGCCGTGTGCGTGACGAACACGCGCGGCGGCAGAAAGAACAGTCAGATACACCAAAAGCCGACTTCATTGCGGCGGCGCGCCGCGCCGCTCAGGCTGCTGCCACCGAAGCCAACGCACCCGATGGTCGCAGCAGCCAACACATGCATCAGGACGGCGATGGCCGATCGGGCAAGATCTTTAAACGACATCGCAAAACAGCCATGATGACCATCGGAGCTGCCATCCTCGTTGCAGGCAGCGCGCATCTGGCCTTGACCTTCTGGAATCCGCAGGACATGCCCACACCCCTTCCCCAATCGGCAGAAGCCGAGGGGGTGGAAGAGAACAGGCCCGATGCCGAAGCCACCTCGCGCCAGCCAGCGCCTTCCAATTCGGTGCGCGCCGTCGCCGAGCCGTCTCGTCAAGATGCGGCGGCCCCTGCGGCGGACGGGCAGGAGCGCGACCCTGCTTCCGTCGAAGAATCTCTTGCCGAGAACGATGTCGGAAGCGCGCAGATTACGGCACCTGCAAAGCTTGTCACTTCGTCGTTGCCGTCTGCCGGCACGCAGGTGGCCGCCTCAGAGCCGCTGCATGTCGAGACGCCGGACATCCCAGCCGGGATCGGCCCGGAAGCACTTCGGCAGGCCGCGGAGCAGGGCGATCCCGCGGCTTTCTTCGAAATCGCCGATCGCTATGCTGAAGGCCATGGGGTTACTGCGGATCTTGTGGAAGCGGCAAGGTGGTACGAGTTGGCTGCCGGGCAAGGGCTTGCGCCCGCGCAATACCGTATCGGCAATCTTTTCGAGAAGGGCATCGGCGTTGAACGCGATCTTGTGAAAGCCAAGATGTGGTATCAGCTGGCCGCTGAACAGGGGAACGCCAGTGCGATGCACAATCTGGGCGTTCTTTTCGCCGTGGGAGCAGATGAGCCTGCCGACAACGAGCAGGCCGCCCGCTGGTTCAGGAAGGCCGCGGAAATGGGCGTACCGGATAGCCAGTTTAATCTCGGAATTCTCGCGGCCAAGGGCGTCGGCGTGCCGCGTGATCTGGTGGATGCATACAAATGGTTCGATATCGTCGCGCGTTCGGGGGATGCCGATGCGGCGGCGAAGCGGGATGAGATCGCCGATGCGATGACACCAGCCGAAATTGCCGAGGCTCAGAAAGAAGCCCTCCAATGGAAACCCCATCCGCTCGATACAGAGGTGAATGTCGTCGAGGTACCCCCGCAGTGGAGAACGAGCGGCGAGACGACCGCCAGCATCGATCCCCAGAAGGCCGTCGCGAATATCCAGACGATCCTGAACGCGGTTGGTTTCGACGCCGGCCCTGCTGATGGGGTGCTGGGCGATAAGACACGGGCTGCAATCCGTGCCTTCCAGAAACAGCACGGAATGGCCGAAACCGGTATGGTCGATGACGAGCTGGTGCATGCTCTTTTGAATATGAACAAGAGCACGCATTAACCGGCCTTTCCATGGCTTGACCGTCACGAGGCTAAATTCTGCGCCTTTTCAAGGTTTTCCCGGCCAGGGTGTTTGACATCGCCTTATTGTCGGCGCAAGAACGAAGAAATTTCATCATGCATCCCGCCGCTTTCTGCGTGCGGTGCAGCAGCTGGATTCGGTGTCACGGGTGGGCATCTATCTCCCCATCGCGGAAATGTCCGTCAACATGGTGGTTTTGCTCGCCATGGGCGGTGCGGTGGGCTTTCTATCCGGCATGTTCGGGGTTGGTGGCGGTTTCCTCATCACCCCTCTCCTGATCTTCTACAACATACCGCCGGCCATCGCCGTTGCTACGGGCGCCAATCAGGTGATTGCCTCCTCCTTTTCCGGCGCGCTTGCTCATTTCAAGCGTGGTACACTCGACGTGAAGCTTGGCATGGTGCTGCTGGCCGGGGGCGTCGTCGGCTCTTCTATCGGCATCTATGTCTTTGCCTATCTGCGCCGGCTGGGCCAGCTCGACCTCATCGTCTCACTGCTTTATGTCGGCTTCCTGGGAGCGGTCGGCGGGCTGATGCTCGTGGAAAGCGGGCGGGCCATCCGGCGATCTCGCAGCGGGCAGGTGGCTTCGCTGCGTCAATCGGGTCAGCACAACTGGATCCACCGGCTGCCTCTCAAGATGCGGTTCCGGGCCTCGACGCTGTTTGTCAGCGTCATTCCGGTCCTGGGCCTTGGCGCCATTATAGGCTTCCTTGCGTCGATCATGGGCGTGGGCGGAGGCTTCATAATGGTGCCAGCGCTCATCTATCTTCTCAAGGTACCGACCAACGTGGTGGTTGGCACCTCCCTGTTTCAGCTCGTCTTCGTTGCCGCCTATACAACCATCATTCATGCCACAACGAACCAGACGGTGGACATCGTTCTCGCCTTCCTGCTGATGCTGGGCGGCGTTGCGGGTGCGCAGTATGGCGCGCGGGTTGGTCAAAAACTGCGCGGGGAGCAGTTGCGCGCGCTGCTGGCGCTACTCGTCCTGGCGGTGGCCCTGAGGCTTGCCTTCGATCTCTTTGTCCGTCCTTCCAGTGTTTATACGATCGGCATTGGAGGCGTGTAGATGGGAAGCTGGACCAGCTGCGCCCTCGTTGTTTTGCTTCTCGTCTCCGCCTTACCGCGAACGGCCGATGCGCAACAGCAGGAGCAGGCGCCGGAAGGCATTGAAATTGGCCTTTCAACGGATACCGTCTTCATAACCTCCGATTTTTCAGGCGCGAATCTGACCATCTTCGGTGCGTTGGACAATATCGATCCGCTCATCAGCCGGCAGGGCGGTTATGACATCATCGTCGTCTTGGAAGGGCCGCGCCGACCTGCGGTGGTGCGCAAGAAGACGCGGGTTCTGGGCATGTGGATCAATACGCAATCAATGACGTTTCGCGACGTGCCTGCTTCTTATTCCGTCGCCCTGACACGCCATCCGCAGGACATTACCGATGCGGCGAACTACCGACGCCTGTCACTGCGAGCCGAAAACATCAATTTCCAGGCGGTGGATCCGGGAAGCACCGCGGAAACCGTCGAGGAATTCAACGCCGCCCTGCGCGGACGCATGGAGGAAGTGGGCCTCTACGACGAACGCGTGGGCGGAGTGCAATTCCTTTCGCGTAACCTTTTCCGCGCGACGCTGCACCTGGCGCCTAACGTGCCGGTGGGAACGCATAGGGCGCGGGCCTTCCTCTTCCGCACCGGGCTTTTCGTGCGCGAAACATCGGCTGCCCTTACCATCCGCAAGGCGGGAGCGGAGCAGCGGGTTTTCGAGCTCGCTCACCAGAGCAGCTTCCTTTACGGGTTGTTCGCTGTGTTCCTTGCCATGATGACAGGCTGGATCGGGCGGATCGTCTTCAGGAAGGATTGAGGCTGGCGCCAGGCGGTCACGCAGGCCGCAGCATGCAGCTTGCGATGGGGTACACACGCTCGCGGCCCAGCATGTAAGCGGTAAGCGCCTCATACCGGAAAAGCCCGGCGAAGGCGCGGTCGAGCACGTTCAGATTGCCCGTAAGACTGCCGAAAGCAGGCATTATGAGCCGGATGCCATCATATGCGAAACAGGCGCGCCGCACTGAGCGTCCGCGCCGTACAATGCGGGCGCCGGGGTGCAGATGCCCCGCAATCTCCCCTTCCGCGCCGTGCGTCGGCTCATGGCGGAAGACGAGATTGCCGAACGCAAGCTCGCCGACCGAGCGGCCCGGCAAACCTTGGGGAGGGGCAGGGTCATGGTTGCCAGCCACCCAGTACCAATCACGCCCGGTCATGAGTGCAGTCAGTTCGTCGCGGTAACGCGCAGGTAAGCGGTCCGAACCCCCGGCATCATGAAAGCTGTCTCCGAGGCTGACGACCACCTGCGGCTGATGGCGCAGGATCACTCTGCGAAGACGCTTCAAAGTGACTGCCGTGTCATAGGGCGGAAGGAAGGAACCGCGACAAGCTAAGGAGGAGCCTTTCTCCAGATGCAGGTCCGAAACGACGAGCAGGCGTCTGGCCGGAAAAAAGAGGGCGCCCAAAGGGTCGCACAGTCCTCGTTCCCCAGCGATGGTGATACCGGTTCCCCCGCCAATGGAGGGGCTTATCCTCTCCACCATATTCATGCGTTGCCCATAGCCTCTTCGATCAAGTTTTCCGCCGCCTCACCCAGAAGGGCCTCGGCGGCGCTGCCCGGAACCTGCTCCCGGCCGATCTCCAGCATGACGGGCACGGCGAGCGGCGAAATCTTCTTCAGATCCTTATGCATGATTCGGCCCCGGATGCGCGATAGCATCTCGCCCAGCCGCCCAATGTCGAGAAGGCCTGTCGCCGCATCCTGCCATGTGGCCCGAAGCAGAATATGATCGGGTTCGTGCTCTCGCAGCACATCATAGATCAGGTCGGACGAAACGGTCACCTGCCGTCCGGACTTCTCCCTGCCTGGATGACGCCTTTCAACGAGCCCGGAAATGATCGCGCAGTTGCGGAAGGTGCGTTTAAGCAGCCATGAATCCGCCAGCCAGCTTTCCAGATCGTCGCCCAGCATGTCCTCGTCGAACAGCCGCTCCAGCGAAAGCGCCCCGCTTGCGATCATGGCGCCCATATCGCCGAGGCTCCAGATGGCGAGGGAGTAATCGGTAGCGACGAAGCCGAGCGGCCTGGCGGCGGCCCTCTCCAGCCTGCGGGTCAAAAGCATGCCGAGCGTCTGGTGCGCCAGTCGGCCTTCAAAGGGGTAGGCGACCATGTAGAAGCGGCTGCCGCGCGGGAAAGTTTCGATCAAAAGATCTTCCTTCCGAGGCAATGTGGATCGCTCCTGTTGAATTCTCAGCCAATCTGACACCTGATTGGGCAGTGCCTGCCAGCGATTCATATCGGCAAGCATTGCCCGCACTTCGGAGGCAAGATAGGTGGAGAGCGGAAATTTCCCGCCGGCATAGGCGGGCACCATTGCATCCGTTCCCGCAGCCGAGGTCACATAGGCCTCGTTCTCGCGAATGCCTTCAAAGCGCAGCACCCGCCCGGAGAAAAGAAAGGTGTCTCCCGGTGCGAGCGTTTCCAGGAAATACTCCTCCACCTGCCCCAGCACCAGACCGCCACGAGCCGCACCGTTCGCAGTCCTGCGCCGGATGAGTCGGACAGTTAGCATCGGCTCTTCCACGATGGTGCCAATATTGAGCCTGTACTGCTGCGCTGCGTTCGGGTGTGAGAGACGCCAGCGCCCGTCCCTCATCCGGCGTATGCGAGCGTAACGCTCATAGGTCTTCAACGCATAACCACCCGTTGCGACGAACTCGACAACCCGGCCGAAAGTGGTGCGGTCAAGGCGCTGGTAGGGCGCTGCGCTGCGCACCTCCTCATAGAACTCATCCTCGTCAAAAGGCCCGGCGCAGGCGCGGCCCAGCACGTGTTGCGCCAGGACATCGAGCGTACCTTCCCCGATAGGCGGTGTGTCCTGCGCGCCCAGATAATTGGCTTCGAGCGCCGCTCGGCACTCCATGACCTCGAAGCGGTTGGCAGGCACGAGGATGGCGCGGCTCGGCTCGTCCATGCGGTGGTTGGAGCGGCCGATGCGCTGGGCGAGCCTGCTTGCGCCCTTTGGCGCACCGACATGGATGACGAGATCCACGTCGCCCCAGTCGATGCCGAGATCGAGAGTCGAAGTGGCGACAATAGCCCGCAGGCTGTTTGTCTCCATCGCCTTTTCCACCTTGCGCCGCTGCGCGACATCGAGCGATCCGTGGTGGAGGGCGATCGGCAGGTTTTCTTCGTTGACGTGCCAGAGCGCGCGGAAAAGCATCTCCGCCTGGCTGCGCGTGTTGACGAAAAGAAGCGTCGTCTTGTGTCGCGTGATAGCCTCATAGATGGCCGGTATGGCATAGAGCGCCGAATGCCCCGCCCACGGCACACGCTCCTGTGTCTCAAGTATCGTTATTTCGGGCTTGGCTCCTCCGCTCACGGTCACGATCTCCGCCGGCGCGCTCGCGGGGTTCTGGTCCACGAGCCATTGGCTTAGCGCATCCGGGTCCGACACAGTTGCAGAAAGGCCGATGGACATGAGGTCCTGCGCCAGCCGGCGCAAGCGTGAAAGCCCCAGTGCAAGAAGATGCCCGCGCTTGGAGGTGACGAGGGAATGAAGCTCGTCCAGAACCACATATTCCAGGTCTGAGAAGAGCCTGTCGGCTTCCGGCGAGGCGATGAGCAGGGCAAGCTGCTCCGGCGTTGTGAGCATTATGTCGGGTGGCGCGAACTTTTGGCGCTGGCGTTTGTGCGCGGGCGTGTCCCCCGTGCGTGTCTCGATACGTATATCGAGGCCCATTTCCTCGACAGGCTTTGAAAGATTGCGCTCGATATCGACAGCCAAAGCCTTGAGCGGCGAGATGTATAGCGTGTGTATTCCGCGTTGCGGCTCGCCTGCCTTAAGCTTCGGACGACTTGCGAGATCCGTGAGTGCAGGCAGGAAACCGGCCAGCGTCTTGCCTGCGCCTGTGGGGGCAATGAGGAGCACCGAGCGCCGCTGGCGCGTTCGCTCAAGCAGTTCAAGCTGGTGGGGGCGGGGCGACCACCCGCGCGCCGCAAACCATTTTCGGAACGCGGCGGGCAAAAGGTCGGCGCGGTCGCCGGGAATGGGGTTCGACTTTTCCAAGGAGGCTAGAACTAGTCCAGAGCAGACAACTAGCCAAGCCACAACCGTTCTATTGATTAAATGGTGGAAGTGCCGCCAGGGCCCGGCTTTGATAAAACGATTTGGTTCCAGCGGTGGACAGGAACCTGAGAGTGCGGTAGCGGGAAATCCAGCGACGAGGACGGAAGCGGATTGGACGGTTTACAGAAAGCTCTCTTCCATAAGATCATGCGCTGCCCGCTATGGCGCCTCCCGGCATTCATGCTGCTGGGACTTGCGCTTCTCGGCTATGGTGGGCTGCCCGCCAGCCCGCCTCTGACCCCCCATTTCTTCCGCGCCGTGTTTTCTGCGGCCGCACAGGTTTACGCGCTGCCAAATGGCCGGTTTCAGCCGATGCAGGCAAAGGAGCGGCGCAGCCGCGAGGTCCTTGCCGAAATGGATACCCTCCAGCCGAAGGAGCTCTCATCGTCAGCCTTCGCAACGAAGGCGCTCGAATTCGCAGTCCCTTTACGGCATGCAACCGCTGTTGCCCGTTCCGGAACGGAAATGCCTTTCCATTTGGCCATTTCGTATTTCTCCCAGGCGCCGCCTGCCTTACAGATGATTTAGCACGCAGCCCGTACTGCCTCGCCCGGTCAGGTGCGTCACGGCTGCCTCTTGCAATTCGCCGGGAATCAGAGACGTTATGGCCAGATTGAACCATTCCGCCGGTCGGCCGGTTTCGGGTCTTTCGAACATCGAGGGAAAAGCGGTTCTCAGCGCGGCACACCTGGCCGCATGCTGTCTCGCTCGAACTGGAGGCAACGGGAAATCCCTGCGGCCTGACAATGCCTTTGCGGATGGGCGTGGGCGCAAGGTGTGTACTGCTGATGCTGTCACCACACCTGCGTCAACGGTCGCGACCGGCGTAACGAGAGGGGCAGAGGCGATCATGCCGGGAGACCTGCATGTGGCATAGCGGCTTGCTTGCGATGATGGTGGTGTTGCCCTTCGTGGGAGGGCTGCTCGCCGCGCTTCTTTCGCCGAACGCTAGAAATGCGGAGGCGTGGCTTGCCGGCAGCGTGGCGCTGGGGGGCCTTGCGCTGACGATCATGGCCTTTCCGGCCGTTACCGGCGGTGGCGTTGTCAAGCATACCATCGAGTGGGCGCCGGCTATTGGCCTCTCAATAACACTGCGGCTGGATGGCTTTGCCTGGCTCTTCTGCCTGCTCATCACCGGCATCGGTCTTCTGGTGGTGATCTACGCCCGCTATTACATGTCGCCGAAGGACCCCGTCGCCCGTTTCTATGCGCTGCTGCTCGCCTTCATGGGGGCGATGCAGGGTCTTGTCGTGGCGGGCAATCTCATTCTGCTGGCCATCTTCTGGGAAATGACCAGCATCTTTTCGTTCCTGCTGATCGGTTATTGGCACCATAACCAGAGCGCGCGCGACGGCGCACGCATGGCCCTGACGATAACGGGAACAGGGGGGCTGTGCCTTCTGGTGGGCATGGTGCTGCTTGGGCAGATCGTTGGCAGCTACGATCTCGATGATGTACTTGCGGCCGGCGATGCGGTCCGCACGCATGATCTATACCTTCCTACGCTGCTTCTCATCCTTGCCGGAGCGCTTACAAAAAGCGCGCAGTTTCCATTTCATTTCTGGCTTCCCAATGCCATGGCGGCGCCGACGCCGGTCTCGGCCTACCTGCATTCGGCCACCATGGTGAAGGCCGGCGTCTTTCTACTCACGCGTTTCTGGCCGGTTCTTGCCGGCACACCAGAATGGTTTACGCTGGTCGGGCTGGCCGGGATGACGACGCTTCTGCTGGGGTCCTATTTCGCCATTTTCCAGCAGGATCTGAAGGGTCTTCTGGCTTATTCCACTATCGGGCATCTCGGGCTGATCACGACGCTTTTGAGCTTCGGGAGCCCGCTTGCCGCCGCGGCGGCAATCTTCCACATGCTCAACCATGCAACCTTCAAGGCATCGCTCTTCATGGCTGCCGGCATCATAGATCATGAAGCCGGCACGCGCGACATGCGTCGACTCAGCGGACTTTTCAGCGCCATGCCCTTCACGGCGACGCTGGCCATGGTAGCCAGCGGTGCCATGGCGGGGGTTCCGCTGCTCAATGGCTTCCTGTCGAAGGAAATGTTCTTTGCGGAGTCGCTCGAAGTGCATCAGCGTTCCCTGCTCGATGGCGTTGCACCCTATGTCGCCACGATTGCGGGCGCATTCACCGTTGTCTATTCCGTACGCTTCATCCATACCGTTTTCTTCGGCCCGAAGCCGGTGGACCTGCCACGAGAGCCGCACGAGCCACCCCATTGGATGCGAAGGCCAATCGAGCTTCTCGTCATTATCTGTGTAATTGTCGGTGTAGCGCCCGGATGGAGCGTCGGCCGGTTTCTGGATGCCGGCGTCATCGCTGTGCTGGGCGAACAGGCGCCGTCCTACAGCCTGTCTGTGTGGCATGGGTTTAACCTTCCCCTTCTCATGAGCATTGTTGCGCTCGCCGTGGGCCTTGGCATGTATGCGGCGCTCTCACGATATCTTCAGAACTGCGAGGAAGGCCCGCCCTATTTCCGCAGGCTCAAGGGGCAGCGCATCTTCGAAAGGCTGCTGGTCACCGTAAGCTGGCAATGGGCGCGCGCGGCGGAGGCTCTGCTTTCAACCCGGCGGTTGCAGCCCCAGATGCGTATTCTTGCCGCAATAACCCTGTTTGCGGGTGCCTGGGCCATGTGGGGAGCAGGTGACGTGCTGCCAAGGTTTTCGGTCCATGGACTTGACCCGGTGCTGGGGATCTTGTGGGGGATAGGAGCGTTCTGCGCCCTGGGCGCGGCATACAAGGCAAAGTTCCATCGCCTGGCTGCGCTAATCCTGATGAGCGGAGCCGGGCTTGCAAGCTGCATCTCCTTTGTCTGGCTATCGGCGCCAGACCTTGCCGTCACCCAGCTTCTGGTGGAGATCGTCACGACGGTTCTCATCCTTCTGGGCCTACGCTGGCTGCCCAAGCGCGATGAGGAGATCCTGAGCGGAAGCAACCTTGCAGCGCGTTTGCGCCGGAACAGGGATTTTGCCTTGGCGGTGGCGGCGGGGCTAGGCGTTGCGGTGCTTGCCTACTTCACGATGCTGACGCCACTTCCGCCTTCCGTGGGCGATTTCTATCTGGAACGCTCCTATAGCGAGGGCGGAGGTACCAACGTCGTCAATGTGATCCTCGTCGATTTCCGTGGCTTCGACACGATGGGCGAAATTCTTGTACTGGCCATCGTTGCCCTCACGGTCTTCGCACTCTTGCGCCGGTTCCGTCCTGCGGAAGACAGCGCGGATCTTCCATATCAGCAGCGCGAGCAGGATGAGTTCGATGATGTTCAGCGTGACCGTGAAGTGGGAGACACGCTCAAGGACTATCTGATGGTGCCTTCGATCTTCATGCGCTGGATGTTCCCCGTGATCGTGCTTATTGCTGCCTATCTGTTTTTGCGCGGGCATGACCAGCCAGGAGGCGGTTTCGCGGCAGGCGTTGCAATGGCCATCGGCTTCCTGCTTCAGTATCTTGCCGGCGGAACGCGCTGGGTGGAGGAAAGATTGCGCATCCTGCCCGTGCGTTGGATCGGTTTCGGGTTGATGCTGGCGGTAGCCACTGGAGTGGGTTCCTTCCTCTTCGGCTATCCATTCCTCACCTCCTATTTTCAGTACACTGAAATCCCATTCATCGGCCCGGTGCCGACCGCCTCCGCGCTTCTGTTCGATCTTGGGGTGTTCAGCCTCGTGGTCGGCGCCGTGGTGCTGATGCTCATCGCCATTGCTCACCAGTCACTGCGCATAAGAACGCGTGCGCGTGCGAGCGATGAGGGAGGGCGCACCTGATGGAGCTTGTCATTGCAGCGGCGATCGGCGTTCTGGCAGGTTCCGGGGTCTGGCTGATCCTGCGCCCGCGCACCTACCAGCTTGTCATCGGCCTGGCGCTTCTTTCCTATGCGGTCAATCTCTTCATCTTCAGCATGGGGCGGCTGCGGGTGAATGCGCCGCCTGTTCTGGAGGGCTCCGGAGCCGTCGATGTAACGGCCTATACAGACCCGCTGCCCCAGGCACTGGTCTTGACGGCGATCGTCATCAGCTTTGCCACAACTGCGTTGTTTCTGGTGGTGATCATCGTCGCGCGCGGCCTCACGGGTACCGACCATGTCGACGGGAAGGAGGGATAAGCATGCCTGTCTCCCCTCCCCATCTGGTGATAGCACCGATCATTATCCCCCTTGCGCTCGGTGCCCTAATGCTTTTCTTCGAGGACCGCGAGCGGCGACTGAAGCTCGCGCTGTCCCTCGTCTCTGTGGCGACCCTCCTGGCCGTTTCAATCTCGCTTCTGATGCGCGTGCATTTCGATGCGCAGCCGGTGATGGCGGTCTATCTGCTTGGTAACTGGCCGGCGCCGATTGCCATCAACCTGGTGGCAGACCGGTTCTCGGTTGTCATGCTCTTGCTGACGGCAACGCTGGCGCTGCCGGCTCTCCTTTTCGCGGCTGAGCGTTGGGAGCGGGCGGGCGCGCATTTTTATTCGCTGTTCCAGTTTCTGCTGGTCGGCCTCAATGGCGCTTTTCTTACTGGCGATCTATTCAATCTCTTCGTGTTCTTCGAAGTATTGCTGGCAGCTTCATACGGGCTCGCCCTTCATGGGGGAGGGCCGCTAAGGGTTCGAGCGGGGCTCCACTATATCGCCGTCAATCTTGTGGCATCGCTGATCTTCCTGATCGGGATAGCGATGGTGTTCGGAGCCACCGGGAGCCTCAACATGGCGGAGATCGCCATGAGGGCGGAGGGGCTGGAAGGTTTTGCCCAGCCTGCGCTCTATGCTGGGCTAGCACTGGTCGCCCTTGTCTTCTTGGTGAAAGCGGGCATGTGGCCACTTAGCTTCTGGCTTGTGCCAGCCTACTCCGCCGCGGCTGGGCCGGTTTCGGCCATTTTTGCCGTGCTCTCCAAGGTTGGGGTCTATGCACTGTTGCGGCTCGCCCTGCTTCTGCCGGGTGAGGGAGCAGCCTTCGGTTCAACGCTCATCTTCATCGGCGGCGTAGGGACGCTTACCTTCTCCTGCCTCGGTGTGCTCGCCTCCCAGTCGCTGAAACGGGCCGCTGCCTATTTTATCTTGATGTCCTCAGGGACGCTGCTTGCAGCCTTCGGCATTTCCCACCCGGCAGGTACGGCCGGTGCGCTGTTCTATCTCATCAGCTCCACCCTGGCGGTTGGCGGCTTTTTCCTGCTGGTGGAGCTATTGGAGCGTGAACAGGATACCGCATCGGAAGTGCTGGCGGTAACGCTGGAAGCCTACGGAGAAGGCGAAGAAGAGGACGAAGAAGAGGAGGTTGGCCAGATCATGCCGGGAGCGCTTGCAGTGCTCGGCGTGGCCTTCGGCCTCCTTGCGCTCGTCCTGATCGGATTCCCACCGCTTTCCGGCTTCCTGTCGAAATTTGCCATCCTGACGGCTATTCTTGGTCCGGGAGCGGAGGAACTGGCAGGGCAATCCACCATGCGCAATATTCTTGCGAGCTTTCTGATCATCTCCGGAGTGGTGGCGCTCATAGCACTTACACGCACGGGCATTCGTACCTTCTGGGCGCCAGTCGAACCCTTCAACCCGCGGGTTACGGTCCTTGAAACTGCGCCTATCCTGTTCCTGGTCGCCGCCCTGGTAGTACTCTCCGTCATGACCGGTCCGGTAATGGAGCTGCTGCTGGCCACGGCGGAAGACCTACACCAGCCCAGCCGGTACCTGGACGCGGTGCTGGGAGCGGAGCGCGTACAACCTTCTTCCGAGAGGGGACCATGAGAGCGATCATCCCCTATCCATTGCTGACAGTTTCACTTGTTCTCATGTGGCTGCTGCTCAGTGGCTTTACACCCGGTCATCTTGTTCTGGCGGTGATTGTCGCGATGGGCGCGAACTATGCGTTGCGCGCCCTGGGTGAGGAGAGCCCCCGCTTCGGCCGGTGGGCTGCCATACCGGAACTTTTTTTCATCGTTCTCTACGATATCATACGGTCTAATATCGCGGTGGCAGGGATATTGCTGTCGCTTACCCCGCGCCCGCGGACATCGGGCTTCATCCAGATGCCGCTGCGGCTTACCCATCCCATGGGGCTTGCCGTTCTTGCCGTCATCATCACAAGTACACCTGGCACGGCCTGGTTCGACTATAGTGCCTCCCGCCGCGAGCTGATCATCCATGTATTCGACCTGGTGGATGAGGAGGAGTGGATTGCACTGATCGCCAACCGATATGAGAGGCTCCTGCTGGAGATCTTCGAATGAGTGCACTGATCATCATCATCACGGTATGGATTGCCCAAAGCGCGCTCGCGCTTGCCATGTGCCTCTGCGTGTACCGGATGGTGCGCGGGCCCCGCGCGCAGGACCGCATTCTGGCGCTGGACGCACTTTATGTCTGCGGGATGCTTCAGCTTCTGGCATTCGGCGTGCGCACTGGCAGCACCGTCTATTTTGAGGTTTCGCTGCTCATCGGTACACTCGGATTCGTCTCGACCGTTTCGCTGGCAAAGTTCCTCATGCGCGGGGAGGTGATCGAGTGACGATCGATTTTTCGGCAGTACCTCTCTGGGCAGCAATTCTGGGATCGGCTTTTCTGCTTCTGGGTGCCGGCCTCAGCCTCATCGGAACCTTTGGTCTTGTTCGCCTGCAAACCTTTTATGAACGAATCCATGCCCCCACACTCGGCACCAGTTGGGGGACGGCCGGAATGGTGATGGGCTCCATGATCATCTTCTCGGCGGCAACCGGCCGCCCGGTTCTCCACCATATTCTGATCGGCATCTTCGTCACCGTGACGACACCCATCACGTTGATGATGCTCGGCCGTGCCACGCTTTATCGGGACAGGTCGGAGGGAAATTCATCGCCGCTTGTAAAGGGCGATCAAGCACTTCTGCAGGAACAGAATTCTGAGGGCGGAGCGTCATGAACTGGCGGGAATTCATCAGCCCAGCGCGAATAGCTGTTGGCGTAGCGATAACAAGCCGGCGTGAGGCTGCTGAGCTGCTCGCAGAGTTGATCGCCAATGACCTGAATATCGAAGCAGCACCGGTGCTGGCCGCGCTGGAAGCCAGGGAAAAGCTCGGTTCGACAGCAATCGGCAAGGGAGTAGCGTTGCCTCATGCCCGAACTCCCACCGTGCGAAAGCCGGTTGGCGCGCTGCTCACCCTTAAAACTCCGGTTCCTTGTTCTACCCCGGACGGCGAGCCGGCGGACATCTTCATTGGTTTTCTCGTGAATTCCGAGGGCGGCGATTTTAGCTTCCTGCCACCACTCTTGAAGCATTTGCGGGAAGGGCAGGTCCTGCGCGAAATAAGGCAGGCTGAAACACCCGCCGAGGCTCACGCAAGGCTTGTCTCCCCTGACCTGATCTGACGGTTGGAAGAACCGCAGATGGCGTCGGTCACTGGCGGCGTATCAGCCAATTCCGTAGTCAAGCCGGCTCGTTTGGCGGCGTCCTGACGTTCATTTGACCGGGAGCCATGGCTCCGCCGGAGACGATGAAGGCGACGGTGTCGTTCTTCGACCAGTCGAGCCAGATGAGCCGTGACGTCGGGACGATCTCGACGAAACCGGAAGTTGGATTGGGTGTAGTTGGGACATAGACGGCGGCCAGTTCCTCCCGGTCGTCAGTCGCCGGGAAGATGCGCGTGACGAAGCCGACCGCGCGCATGTGAGCGTTGGGAAATTCAATGAGGACGACGCGCTCGCCATCGGGCGTGCCGTCGCCCCGCAGTGCATCGATAAGCGTCTGGGTAGCGCCGTAGATGGTCCGCGCTAACGGAATCGCATCGATAACGCGGTTCATGAGCTGCAATATTCTCCTTCCAATCACCGCATTTGCGGCTCTGCCGAGCAGGAACAGGAAAAGGAGTGCAAGTGTCAGCGCCACGACCGATTGAAACCATCCGGACAGAAGAAGCTCTGCCAATTCGGGCGAGGTGCGCCGCAGAGCGCCCGACAGTGCGATGGTTCCCGGCCGCCCAGCCCAGATGAGCGTGTCCACGACAAACCACACGATCCAGATAGTGACGACGAGGGGGATGATAGTCAGCACGCCGGTTATGATGTGCCGTGTTATCCTCTGCATCTGGCAACCCGCTTCTGTGCTTCTCTAATGCAGCCTGTCCCCAGTGACCGACCATGATGGCCGGCCGAGAGAAAGCCCGGTGGAGCAAGAACGCGCTCTACGCACGCAGCTTGGCTCCACCCTTATGGGCTGCGTCGATTGTTTCCGGAATCTCTCCGCACGCAGCCACGTCATCGATCGATGAAGCCGTACGCGCAGACCCGATGATCGCAATAAGAACCGGCCATTGAAAATGTTTCAAGACCGTCCGGGGCCAAAAGAGGGCGGATGTCACGGAATAGATGGGGAAGCGAGCGCAAGCGGCAGGGCGGGGGCGAAACGCAAACATCTTCCGCTGAAGAAAAAAGAACCTATCTTCCAGCCCATGGTAAAGGCGCGCGACCTGCTCCGCCCCCGTCCCGAGGGGCTTTGCTGCCCTGAAGGAGGCTTCTTCATCGATCCGGTGCGTCCCGTGGAGCGAGCGCTGATCACCCACGGCCATGCCGATCATGCGCGGGCAGGCCATGGCTCCGTTCTTGCGACGCGTGAGACGCTGGACATCATGGCTCTTCGCTATGGGCCGGACTTTGCAGGTTCGGTCCAGGAAGCCAGGCTCGGTGAAACGCTCACTATCAACGGTGTCCGCTTGACGTTCCACCCGGCCGGCCATGTGCTGGGATCGGCGCAGATAGCGTTAGAGGCGGGCGGTGGGCGCATCGTAACCTCTGGAGACTATAAGCGTACCGCCGATCCTACCTGCGCGCCCTTCGCGCCGATTCCCTGCGATGTATTCATTACGGAGGCCACCTTTGGCCTGCCGGTCTTCACTCATCCCGATCCGGCGCATGAGATCGGCCAGCTGCTTACCTCGCTGCAGCAATTTCCCGAACGGACGCACATTGTGGGCGCTTATGCTCTCGGAAAGGCGCAGCGGGTGATCGCGCTTCTGAGAGAGGCAGGATACGATCAGCCCATCTTTATTCATGGAGCGCTGGCGAAGCTTTGCGACTACTACCAGAACGCGGGCGTCGGGCTTGGCCCCCTTCAGCCCGCAACCGTGGAGGGATTGCGCGAGGCACCGCCTCCGGGCGCCATCGTGGTGGCCCCGCCAGCCGCGATTGACGACCGCTGGTCACGTCGCTTTTCCAATCCGCTTTCCTGCTTTGCCTCGGGCTGGATGCGCATCCGCCAGAGGGTGCGCCAGCGCGGCGTGGAGCTGCCCCTCATCCTCTCAGACCATGCAGACTGGGCCGAACTGACCCAAACCATCCGCGACACTGGGGCGGAGGAAGTCTGGGTCACCCATGGGCGCGAGGAGGCGCTGGTGCGGTGGTGCGAGATCAACGCCATTGCGGCAAGGCCCCTGCACCTGGCGGGCTACGAGGACGAGGCGGAGTAGTGGAACGCTTCGCCGAACTCCTCGACCGGCTCGTGCTGACGCCTTCGCGTAACGGCAAGATCAGGCTTCTTGCAGATTACTTCGCAACCGTGCCCGACCCAGATAGGGGCTATGGTCTTGCGGGCCTCACGGGCGGGCTCGACTTTCCGGCCGTGAAGCCTGCCATGCTGCGGGCACTGTTGGAAGAACGCGTTGACGCCGTGCTCTTTGCCTATTCCTACGACTATGTGGGCGATCTGGCCGAGACAGTCTCGCTCATCTGGCCCGGGAAAGAAGGTCAGGCAGTGCCACCTGATCTTTCACAGGTGGTGGAGCAGCTTTCAATGGCGAGCCGCTCGGACGCGCCCGCGGTGATGGCGAGGCTGCTCGACCGGCTGTCTCCTTCCGGCCGTTTCGCCGCCATCAAGCTTGCCACGGGCGGTTTGCGCGTCGGGGTCTCCGCGCGGCTTACGAAGCAGGCGCTGGCCGAATTCGGAAAGGTTGAGGTACAGGAGATCGAGGAACTGTGGCACGGCCTCAATCCCCCTTACATTGGGCTTTTCGCGTGGCTGGAGGGTCGAGGGCCAAGGCCCGAAAGCGCAGCGAAAGCTCCTTTCCGGCCCGTCATGCTTTCTCATGCGATCACGGAAACCGATTTCGCTTCGATCACACCGGCAGATTATGCCGCTGAATGGAAGTGGGATGGCATCCGCGTTCAGGCCGTAGCCGAAGGTGGCATATGCAGGCTTTATTCGCGCACTGGCGACGACATTTCCGGCGCCTTCCCGGATCTATCGGAACGGCTGGATTTTGACGCCGCGCTTGATGGCGAACTGCTGGTAGGCGATCCGCGCGAGAAGACGGGCACCTTCTCTGATCTCCAGCAGCGGCTCAACCGCAAGACAGTCTCGCGAGCGATGCTGGAACGCTTTCCCGCTTTCCTACGCTGCTACGATCTGCTTTTTCTGGAAGGCCGCGACATGCGGACGCTGCCCTACACGCAGCGGCGGGAGGCTCTTCAAAGTTTCATCGCGGAGTTGCCGCCCGATCGTTTCGACCTGTCGCCGGTCGTTCCCTTCACAAGCTGGGAGGAACTCGACGGGAAGCGGCGGAACCCGCCGCATCCGGTGATCGAAGGGGTGATGCTGAAACGGAAGGATTCACCCTATTTGCCAGGCCGGCCCAAGGGGCCATGGTTCAAGTGGAAGCGCGATCCCTTCACCGTTGACGCGGTGCTCATGTATGCTCAACGCGGGCATGGCAAGAGGTCAAGCTTCTATTCCGACTACACCTTCGGCGTTTGGGAGGGCCCCGCTGATGCTCCGGTGCTGGTACCTGTAGGAAAGGCATATTTCGGCTTCACCGATGCGGAACTTCGGGAGATCGACAAGTATGTTCGCGATAACACTATAGAGCGTTTCGGCCCGGTAAGAGCCGTCCGCGCGGATCTGCACCATGGGCTTGTGATCGAGGTTGCCTTCGAAGGACTATCCCGTTCGACACGCCACAAATCAGGCATAGCCATGCGTTTTCCGCGTATTTCACGATTGAGGTGGGACAAGCCTCCTCATGAAGCCGACAGGATAGAAACGCTTCAAGCGCTTCTGGAGGAGCGGGAGCTTCTGCTTTGAAAGCTGGGGAGATTTCTAACGGTACCCCTACGATACCTCTTTTCCTTGAAATTTACGCACCCGTTGTCGCACGCAAGGAAAAGATATCGAGTGCGCGGCCCCGACCTTCAACATCCGGAACGATGGAGATTGTCCCGCCCGAACTGGGCCGAACGTCGGGCAGCTCCACCTCAAGCAGATACTCTGACGGGTGCTCCCCCACTATATAGCGTGTACGCCCGCAGCTCCCGAGATCGCCGAAATCGCAGGAGACGGAAATCTGGGTTTCTTCGCCCTCCTGCGCCCGCGCGGTGAGGCTGAAGATTGCGCGGCGTCCGGCCAGATCTTCCAGAGTGCCCTGCCCCACATCGAAGGAAACAGCCGCGGTGGCGGATGGGGTACTCACCTTTAGAAAGGACTCGTTGTCCTCGGAAGCCGCTTCCGCCATCGCGCCGGACGGCGTGCTGACGGTGGTCGGATCATCGGGCGAGAAGATAAAGATCCAATCGTCCTCTGTCGCGGCCGTAGCCGGACGTAGCTCGGCGTCAGGGCCGGGTTCTTCGTCATCGACCCCGTGTTGGAGACCGGTTACGCTGGCCCCGCGCTCATCGGCCGATTGCAGCATGCCGCTTTGGAGTAGCCACCACCCGCCGATACCGGCCAAAGCGATCAATGCGGCGATGACGAAGAGCAACTTGAATGGACTGCGCTCACGTTCTGCCGCTGCAAGTGGCGTGCGTATTTCGCCTATTGGCAGATCGATTTCCGGGCCTCGGGAAAATTCCGCCGGCTCTTTGGCATCCTGTGGCGCTTGGCCGGGGTGCTGAACTGCCGGCTGGGCCGCAACGCGTGGGTCGGGCCGTGGCTCAGGCTCTTCAGGAGACCAGACCCCTGGCGCATCAAGGAATCCTTTCTCCACCTCGATGATGGCGGCTTTTAACTCCTCCCGCTTTTGCTGCGCCTGCTCGGGCAGCAGGTCCGGCCGCGCGTTCAGCGAGCGATCGAGCGCGGCGAGAGCCTGCCTGTAGACCTTCTCGCGAAATGCGCGATCGGCCGTGTCTCCCTTGGCCAGCGCACTGGTGATCGCTCTCTTGATTGCATGCACGAATAGCGCCCCCGTGTAAGTGGGGTATGGTTAACCTCAGGTGACCGCGCGATCAACGGCATTCTGTGCCATCAAAAGCATGGCGTAGAAAACTGCTCCTTGACAGGAAAAGGGCAGCGTGGACAGCCTGTCGGCTCGGAAAAGGGGGACTATGCTGAGAACGCCTTAGCTTCCTTCCCTTGGATGCACCGGATCAGCTTCCTGCAAGGGTGCAAAGGGCACCGGGACTGGAGGCGTGACCATGGCCTCATCCACGGCCGGCCGCCGGGTTAAGTAACATTTCGGTAGAAGCCACGGTGCCTTCCGAAAACGAAGCAGAAATGTATCTTATCCAGATTGAGACAGTTATGAGCCTGTCCGCTATCGATCCTTTCCGTCACGGGGACGGCTCGGCTGATGGGGAACGACAAGCCTGCTTGCTCAACCGGGCAGCACCGCGCCCGATGAGACGGTGAAGAACTGTGCCCGTCCCCGCAAGGTAGGAAAGAGCCCGGCTTCCGTCCCCGTCATAAAGACCTGGCTGTTCAGCTCTTCGAGAATCTCGAAAAGGGCAGCGCGCCGGTCAGCATCGAAATGCGCTGCAATTTCGTCGAGCAAGAGCACCGGCGCCATGCGGGAAAGTCGCGCGGTCAGCCGGGCGTGCGCAAGCACGAGGCCGACGAGCAGCGCCTTCTGCTCGCCGGTGGAACAGCGTTCAGCGGGCATATCCTTGGGTTCGTGGCGCACCCGCAGATCGGTGCGATGCGGTCCGTCCAGCGTGCGACCTGCCGCCCTGTCACGCGCCCGCCCCGCCCGCAACTTTTCGCGAAATGCCTCCTCCACGTCCACGGCGGGCCGCGTCTGCGCAATCTCTGTCTCCAGAATACCGTCCAGCGCTAGTACTGCTTTGGGGAAGGGACCTTCCCCGGGCTGTTGCTCGATTATCGTGGAAAGCAGGCGCAGCATCTCCGAACGAGCGGCCGCGATGGCAACGCCGGTTTCGGCCATCTCGCGCTCTATGGCGGAGAACCAGGAATCATCGTCCACATTATCGGCAAAAAGCCTATTGCGCGAACGCATCGCCCTCTCATAGTCGAGCGCGCGGCGGCCATGAGCAGGGTCGATTGCAAGAACAAGACGGTCGAGGAAGCGCCGCCGGTCGGCGGAAGGTCCGGTGAAAAGTGCGTCCATTGCCGGCGTAAGCCAAATGACGCGAAGCCACTCCAGAAGGGCTTCGGCGCTGCGCGCCGGCTCGCCATTGATACGAATCCGCCGCGAGGTTTCCGCTTGCGCAGGTGCAGTCCCGGCGGTGCCAGTGCCGATGCGGCACATGCCATGAGGCCCCTCAATTGTAGCGTGAATCGCAAAGCCATCCTGCGCGCCGATGCGCCTTATCTCGTCCAGCCTGGCTCGGCGCAGGCCGCGGCCAGGAGAAAGGAAGGAGATGGCTTCAAGAAGATTTGTCTTGCCGGCGCCGTTCTCGCCCGTAAGCACGACGAGCCCGGGCGCAAGCTCCAGCCCAAGCGCCTGGTAATTGCGAAACTCCGTCAGAGCCAGTCTTGTGAGATGGACCGCTGCGGGCCCGCTGCCATCTTCTTCGTGCGTTAAAGGCGTTGTCACACTCGCATCGGCATCAGGACATAAAGCGTTCGCTCGTCGGAAGTGTCCTGAACGAGCGTTGGCGATCCGGCATCCGCAAGCAGGAAGCGAGCCTCACCGCCGGAAAGCTGCGCTGCGACATCCAGCAGATAGCGCGCATTAAAGCCGATCTCGATCGGCTCGGCATCATATCCAGCCGGAAGCTCCTCCGTCGCGCTTCCGGAGTCAGGATTGTTGACGGTAAGCGTTACCTGCCCATTGGCAATGGACAGTTTGACGGCCCGCCCGCGCTCCGATGAAACAGTGGACACACGATCGACCGCGTCCGAAAAACTCTGCCGGTCGATGATAAGTTCCTTATCGTTGCTCGTCGGAATGACCCGCTGGTAGTCGGGAAAGGTGCCATCGATGAGTTTCGATGTCAGCACAACGCTGCCGATGGTGAAGCGGATCTTCGTGTCAGAAAGCTCAACTGTCACCGCCACGTCCGGGTCGTCGACGAGCTTCTGCAACTCACCGACAGTCTTACGTGGGATAATGACGCCGGGCATGCCCTCCGAGCCCGCGGGCGCCTCGATTTCCGCCCGGGCCAGGCGATGGCCGTCAGTCGCGACAGCGCGCAATTTCAAGGCGCTGCCTACTTCCAGTGTGTGGAAGTAGATGCCGTTGAGATAATAACGCGTCTCTTCCGTCGAGATTGCGAATTGCGTCTTCTCGACCAGGTCCCGCAGCGCAGAGGACTCCAGCCGGAAAACATGGGAGAACTGGCCCGCGGTCAGCGCGGGGAAATCCTCCCTAGGCAGGCACTGCAAGCGGAAATTGGAACGCCCGGAAATGACGGAAAGCGACTGGCCGCCTTCCTCCATGCGAAGCATCACCTCCCCCCCGTCCGGCAACTTACGCACGATATCGTAAAGCAGATGTGCAGGCACGGTGGTTGCGCCTGCCTGCTCGACTGAGGCAGCAGTCGCTTCCGTCACTTCCAGATCTAAGTCCGTCGCCTTCATTTCAAGGCTTGCGCCGTCGGCGGACAGCAGAACGTTGGACAGGATCGGGATCGTGTTTCGCCGCTCCACGACACGATGCACATGCCCCAGGGACTTCAGAAGATTGGTGCGTTCAAGAACTACGCGCATAATCCGTGAATCTCGCATGGATGAAGGCAGGACATAACATCGCAAACAACGATTGCAACGCTGGTCTGCAAGGTGAAAATCACCGCAGAGTGACAGGAAATCCAGAGGAAACGCAAGCCCGCGCAAAAGCGTAATGCATTTTCCACGGGCTTCTTGGGGATAACGCCTCTCGGCGGCGTTTTTTGCGCAGCAACTGTTTGGCCGCTATGCCTGTTCGCTAATAAGCCGCTTCAACAGTTCGATTTCCTGTGCAAGCTGCGTGTCGTCGCCCGACAGACCCTCGATCTTCCGGACGGCGTGGAGGACGGTCGTATGATCCCGTCCGCCGAAGCGGCGCCCGATCTCCGGCAGGGAGCGCGGCGTCAGCATCTTGGCAAGATACATGGCAACCTGGCGCGGCTTGACAATCGAGCGCGTGCGTCGGTTCGACAGCAGTTCGGTTCGGGACACGTTGTAATGGCGCGCCACGATGCGCTGTATATCCTCGATGCGGACGCGCCGCGGCTCGCCGCTGCGGCTGACAGGCCCAAGGATCTCGTCTATCCGCTCCATCGTGATCTGCTGATCGAAGGAATGGCGGAAGACAAGCTGGTTGAACGCTCCTTCCAGCTCGCGTCCGCTGCCGGTGACGACCCGCGCCACATGCTCCAGCACCTCATCGGGGATGTTGAGCGACGGATCCTCGGCTTTGGCAACGGCCAGGCGTTGCCGGAGCATCGCCAGTCGCAAATCGTAGTCCGGCGCGGCAATCTCCAATGAAACGCCACCGTTGAGTCGCGACTTCACCCGCAATTCCAGCGATTCCAGCTCCGAGACCGGCCGATCCGCGGCGACAACCACCTGCCGGGCGCTGTCGAGCAGCATGTTGAGCAGATGGCAGAACTCGTTCTGGATAGACTTGCCCTGAAGGAACTGCATGTCGTCAATGATCAGCAGGTCTATATCGCGAAGCTGCTCCTTGAGAGTGAGAGCATTGTTGTCGCGGATAGCCGTGGCGAAGCGCCACATGAAATATTCCGCGGTCAGGTAGACGACCCGCGATTGCGGCCGTTGTTGCAGCGAGGCGGCCGCAATTGCCTGCAAAAGGTGTGTCTTTCCAAGCCCTACCGAAGCATGGATGAACAGTGGGTTGAAACGGACGGCGCCTGCTGCGGACTCGGCCACCGTACGCGCGGCAGCGCAGGCCACGCGGTTAGACGCGCCCTCGATGAAGGAATCGAATGTGTAGCGATTGTCGAGAGGCGAGCCGAATGCGTTCGGACGGGCGCTCTGCTCCGCCCTGGGCGTAGCGAGCGCGCCTGCCCGCAATCCGTTCACAACGCCTGGGAGCGCAGACTGAGGCTGCTGGGTGGCAGTGCGCGCTGACACCGGCTGTGTGGTGCTAGTGCCAGACTGGCTGCGCGTTGCCGTTCGTACAATGACATCGACCTTGAGTATGGCTGAATCCTCAGCCTTCCAGATTTCCGTGAGAAGATCGAGATAGTGACTCCTGATCCAGGCGCGCAGAAATGCCGTTGGCACTGAAATGCGCACCACACCTTTTGAGGTTTCCGCGAGCTTGATTCTTCCGAACCAGCTCGAATAGACCTCCGTGCCCAGACGAGCCTTCAGCTGGGCCTTGACGCGTTCAAAAACCGCCATGGCCTCGCCGGAGTTTTCTGTCTCGTTCCCCCGAGCTACCGGATTTTGAAAAGAGAATCCGCTCCCGGCTTCCCTCTCAACGCCGCTTTGCATCCTCGTGTCCCTGTTAAAAAGCTTCTTTTTCAAACAGGCATGCCCGTAAGACCTTGACGTTGTCTTCTTCCGCATACCCGCATCGTGCCTGGAGCGATTGCTCCCTTCTCGTGCTCCTTCTTTTCGCTCGTCCTGCTCACATTGCGGACCAACCTCAACCGAGACCAGACCCAAGATTTCAGGCCTGATCGCCGAATACTCTACACAAATCACGACACAGCACTTCCCGGCGCGGGAATCATCCACGCTGCGAAAGCCGTCAAAGATTGACTGGTTTTTTTGGGGCTGTCTGCCTGCCCTTGCGATGGCTAAACATTACCGAATATCCATCGGCCAGAGCAAGTGCAGGAATGCCGCGTTCTTGCTCTTCCGGAAGGTTGTGATGCTTTGGAAACACATCTTGAAGTCAGGATAAGACCGTTAAGCTGCTTTGATTCAAAGGGCTTTTCAGAAAGGGTTTTCCGCTGGCCCCAGCGAAAAAAAAAGTCAAAAATTTGGCTTGACATTCGGGTGTGGTCTGACCCTGTCGAAAGGTCGTGGTTTGTTGTGGATAACGTTCCATAACTTATTGATTGGGTTGTGATAATCGCTGCGGCGGATTGCCCGTTCCGCTGTGCAATGTGACACTTTTCCTAAGGAATCGCGGAATGAGCCGGCAAATCAGGTAGAATGCCGGTGGTGCGCGCGAATTTGACCTTGCAGGCGGATGGCTGGCAAAGAAAAACCCGGCGAGGGCGCCGGGTTGATTGTCACTCTAGCGGACGTGATCAGGCGCCAAGGGCTTTTACGCGTTGGGCAAGTCGCGACACCTTGCGCGAGGCCATGTTGCGATGGACGACGCCCTTGGAGGCAGCGCGCATCAATTCCGGCTGGGCTGCCCTGAGCGCATTCTCCGCCGCCTGTTTGTCGCCGGAGGCAATCGCCTCCTCGACCTTGCGGACGAAGCTGCGGATGCGCGAACGGCGCGCTTTGTTGATCGCCGTTAAACGCTCGATCTTACGCACCGCCTTCTTGGCCGAAGTGGTATTGGCCATGTTACCTCTCTCGTTTGTGGGCGCCGACGAGTTGCTTTCCTGTCGCTAATGCCCCGGCGCAGAGTATAAAAGGGCAGCTTGCCGGCTGCCTTGGTCGGGCGGCTTATAATCCAGCATGCAGGGTGCGTCAACGGTTCCTGAACTGCGGAGCGCGCTTCTCGATGAAGGCGGCCATTCCTTCCTTCTGGTCGTCCAGCGCGAACATCGAGTGGAACAGGCGTCGCTCGAAGCGAAGACCTTCGGTAAGCGTGGTTTCATAGGCGCGGTTCACCGCTTCCTTGTTCATCATCACGGCCGGCATGGAGAACTCGCAGATCTTGCCCGCCACCTTCAGCGCTTCCTCGATAAGTTCTCCAGTAGGAACGACGCGTGAAACCAGGCCGCATCTCTCGGCTTCCTCGGCATCCATCATGCGGCCTGTAAGGCACATCTCCATGGCTTTGGACTTGCCGACAAAGCGTGTGAGCCGCTGCGATCCGCCCAAGCCTGGCACAACGCCCAGCGTTATCTCCGGCTGGCCGAACTTGGCGTTTTCGGCGGCCAGGATGAAGTCGCACATCATCGCAAGCTCGCAGCCACCGCCCAGCGCATATCCTGCGACCGCCGCAATCAGCGGCTTGCGCAAGCGGGCGAGGCGCTCGGCGTCGCCGAAAAGATCTTCCATATAGGCATCGGCATAGGACTTGGCCTGCATTTCCTTGATGTCCGCCCCGGCGGCGAAAGCTTTTTCAGACCCGGTAAGGACGATGGCACCGATCTGGGCATCGTTATCGAAGGCTTCCGCGGCAGCGGCCAGTTCCTGAAGGACCTGCGTATTGAGCGCGTTCAGCGCCTTGGGCCGGTTAAGCGTGATGAGACCCACGCGCCCCCGTGTTTCCACCACAATGGTCTCGTACGCCATGTACCTTCTCCTTCAGCGATTTTGATCAAGGACGCCGGTTCTGCCAGGAACAGCATCAGGGATCATCTGTCTTTTGAATGCGATTTCCGAAAGGCGGTATGAGCCGTCCAGAATTATTATGCTCTCTACCTATCGTTGGCAGACGGGGCAATAGAAGGTGGAACGTCCGCCCTGTACGATACGCCGCACCGTGCCGGTACAGGATGGCTTGCGGCAGGGAGCGCCTTCGCGGTCATAGACGCTGAAACTGTGTTGGAAATAGCCGAGGGAGCCATCGGCCTGCACATGATCGCGCAGCGACGAGCCGCCTGCGCTTATCGCATCGGCGATGACTTCGCGGATAGCCTGCGCGAGCCGGTTGCTGCGTTCTGTCGGGCGGCCATCGCGGCGCGACAGGGTCGCTGCCACCCTGCGCGGGGAAAGGCCGGCCCGCCACAGCGCCTCACATACATAGATGTTGCCAAGACCGGCGACCACCCGCTGGTCCATCAGCGCTGCCTTTAAAGGTGAACGCCTGCCCGAAAGCAAGCGCGACAGCAGCATGCCATCCAGCTCATTGTCCGTCGGCTCGACCCCCAACCCGGCCAGCAGCGGATGGGCATTCAGGTCGGTCTCCTGGACGAGCAGCATGAAGCCGAAGCGGCGCGGATCATTGTAGATCACCCGTATGGACGCGCCCTCCGCCCGGCGAAGATGAAAGACCACGTGATCGTGCCTGCCGTCCTTCATGCGCGCGTGATGAAGCTCTGCCGGGCGCTCCAGATCTCCATCCCTTTCGATGCGAAATGAGCCGGACATGCCGAGATGGCAGATAAGGACGAAACCGCGATCCAAATGCATGAGAAGATACTTGGCACGTCGTGCGAGCCCGATGAGCCGCCGTCCCGCCAGCCGCTCGGAAAAGGACGCTGGAAAGGGAAAGCGCAAATCGGGACGACGCTGTTCCACCTTCTCGATCAGCGCACCCTCCATCACCGGCGCGAGCCCGCGCCGTACTGTCTCAACCTCGGGAAGCTCAGGCATGCGCGGCCATTGGCAGAAAGGATGTGCCGTGAGGTCCTGGTGGCAGCCCGAGATGATCGGCAACGGTCTCGCCGATATCGGCAAATGTCCGTCTGAGGCCGACGCTTGCGGCTGCAAATCCGGACCCAAAGCCGAGAATGGGCACGCGTTCGCGCGTGTGGTCGCTGCCCCTCCATGTGGGATCGCAACCATGGTCGGCCGTCAGGATGAGCAGGTCGCCGGCGCGCAATTGTGCGAGCGCCTCAGGCAGCCGCGCATCGAAGGCTTCCAGCGCTGCCGCGTAGCCAGGCACGTCGCGCCTGTGGCCGTAAAGCGTGTCGAAATCGACAAAATTCGCAAAGACCAGATCACCGTTTCGAGCGTCCCGTATCGCTTCCAGCGAAACATCGAACAACGCCATATTGCCTGCTGCCTTGCGCACCTCCGTTACGCCCTTATGAGCGAAGATGTCGCCGATCTTGCCCACGCCGATGACTCGCGCGCCTGAGGTTTCAACCCGATCGAGCAGGGTGGGCGCCGGAGGCGGAACCGCATAGTCGCGCCGGTTCGCCGTACGTTTGAAAGTACCCGCATTCCTGCCAGTAAAGGGCCGGGCGATCACACGGCCTATCCTGTAGTCATCCACGAGACGCCGGGCTATCGTGCAAAGGCGGTAGAGGCGTTCGAGCCCGAAATGGGTTTCGTGCGCTGCAATCTGGAAGACGGAGTCCGCTGACGTATAGATGATGGGCTTTCCGGTACGAATGTGCTCCTCGCCCAGCCTGGCGATGATCTGCGTTCCCGATGCGTGGCAATTGCCCAGTATGCCGGGCAGACCAGCCTCCGCGATCAGCCGCTCGGTCAGTTCTCCAGGAAAGGCTGGCACAGCCTTCGGGAAATAACCCCATTCGAAAGGCACCGGAACGCCCGCGATCTCCCAATGGCCGGATGGCGTGTCCTTCCCCGTGGACAGCTCTTCAGCCGCGCCGAAAAAGCCGTGCTCTCCTGCCAGCCTATCCGGATTCCGGCCTGCGGCAATTGCTGCTGCCCGCTCCAATCCAAGCTTCCGCAAGTTTGGCACTTTCAGCGGCCCCTTTCGCACGCCCTTTCTGTCCGCCTTGCCAGCCGCACACAGGGTGGCGATATGACCGAAGGTGTCCGCCCCTTCATCTCCGAAATCTGCCGCATCGGCAGCGTGGCCGATGCCAAAGGAATCAAGAATAAAGAGGAAGGCGCGCGCCATTTATCACTCCAGGTGCCCTTCAGAGATAAGCGCAGCCGAACCCATTGGCAACGCTTGGTGCCGATCAGCAGTTTTCGCAGGAAATCGTATGGGTCATGCGTGGGCGCAGATAATACCGACCGCCCATCCGGATTGGAAACATCCTGCCCGTTATGCCGAACAGTCCCGCTTCCTCTGCGGAAAGGACGAGCACGGGCCAGTAGTCGAGGTTTACCTCGGCGCGGATGAGAAATGCCCCTGGCGCCATCAGCGCTGGCGGCACCGTTGTGACTGAGTCCGGCGGCTCGGCGCGCGAATAATGGCCGTTGGCATAACGACGCGACCAGACCACCTCGGCCCTTGGATTGAAGCTCTCGGTGATGCGGATTGCGGTCACCGTGATTTCCGGCTCGCTGCGGGCGTAGGGCTGGAGGATGGAATCGCTGATCTTCATGATCCCCTTCAGTTCGTTGGGTGTCATGAAAGGCTGCTGTGTGACGAGATCGCCGATTTGGCTCGCCATGCGGCTCACCTTCTTGTCCGTCTCAATGGCCTGGGAGAACTCCATCGCGAGAAAATAAATGATCAGCATCAGCGGCGCGATGAGGGCAAATTCGAGCGCGGCAACGCCCTTGCGGTCTTCCGGCAGCCGCCGCCCGGCTGAAATAAGCCTCCAGACGGCGCTTCCCGTTCTGCTTTGCTGATCCATCGTCAGTTCCCGTCATTCGTCGAACGGTTCGTTCTGCCAGGCCGTGGTGGCGAAGAGCAGCGTCTTCCCTCCGGGCAGATTGGACATGCTCCGGCGCAGAATGTCAGTGAAGACCGGCCAGGGATAGAAGACGCGCAGCACGTTCTTGGAAAGCGCAGGGCCCGGCTCATACCTGTATTCCGCCGGAACGACCCCCGTCGCGAAAATTTCAGCTGCCTCGTCGAAGGAGCCGAAGCTGCGCAGGTCGATTTCGAGCTGCATACAGTTGGCGGGAAAAACCGGACGCATCTTTTCGCACAATAACTTGCGCAACTCTTCCCGCCCGATCTGGCTCGCCTTGAGCTGACCGGTGCGGAACTGGCGCGCAATATCGTCGGTGGCATTTGTCATGAGTTCCTGTGCGGCAAAGGCGATGCAGCATTCCACGATGGCGAAGAGAAGCAGGAAAAAGGGCACCGCCAGCGCTACAAACTCCAGCGCCACCGCCCCACGCCTTTCGGAAATGAACCGGCGCAAGAGCCTGCGCGGCGTCACCCGCGCTGAGCCCCCTACTGTGATCTCAGGATGAACCATGCAACCGCCCCCAAGCCTTGCAAGCTGGTCGGGAGCATATCGACCGGCGGTTGCATTCCCGTTTTCCGCGCTGTTAAAATTCGCCTTCTGATGTCAACAGACGGTAAAGCATGACCCTGCCAAGCTAGATCATTTCAACATCCCATAGAAACGCGGAATGCCTAGGTTCTGGTTTTGTAATTTTGGACGGAAAACCGGTGGCCGCGCTTCGCGAGGTTACTTTAGTACCGGCTCATTTCCGCTTCCGAAAGGCGCTCTGCCTCGGTCTTGTAGGAGCTTTCGCAAAAGGGCGTGCAGGATAGGGTCTGGACGTCCGAGCGCCGGTAGACCCGCACGGAGTTGGCACCCTGTCGCGACACGATGACCTGCTCATCGATGATCGGCGCGCCATTTACATCAAGCACCACGATATTGGTCACGCCAAAGCCTTTTCCGGTGAGGACAATGGTCGTGGAATCCTGCACGGCTGCGTCGGCGATCTCCGGGTTGCCGATCACCACCGTATCGGCGGGCCGGGAGAGCTTCATGATCCTGGCCTGATTCATGACCACGTTGATCCCGCTCTCGGCCGCGGCGGAGGAAACAACCGGTCCTCCTGAAAGAGTCGCGAAAACAGCGGCGACCAGGCTGAAAAATGTTCTGCGGCCCATGCTGCACCCAATGCCCGGATTATTTGTGTGAGAATGAACAGGAATGGTGAAGCGACCGTTAACAAGGGGCATTGCCAATGATACAAGTTTTACCGCAAGAATTATGGGGGCATTAACTTTGGCGTCAGAAGATGTGACGCAAGACTTTGGTAATGTTGTTTCTTAAGGTCGTTGCAATGAGGCGCTCCTAATCTCCGGCTGCTGATCGGCGGCAAAAGCCGACGGTTGTGCTGAACGGGAACGAGGAGTCCTCATTATGTCCAAGCTTTTTGCATGTTTCGCAAAGGACGAGTCGGGCGCTACGGCCATCGAATACGGCCTGATCGCTGCTCTGGTCGCCGTGGTCATCATCGGCGGGGCCACACTTCTGGGCCAGAATATCGATGCGACCTTCAATGAAGTCGCTGGTAAGCTCGTACAGGGTGGCGGCGGCGACTAATAACCGCCTGTACCGATCGACATACGACAGGCCGCTTGCCGGGGCGGGCGGCCTTTCGCACGTGCCGCAGGAACAATCTACTTCGACAACCGCCAAGGGCATGAAGGCAAGCCGCTAGATCATTCCAGCATTTCATGAAAGCTGAAATACCGCCAATTCTTATTTTTCGGAGTCCGGACGGAAACCACTCTTTTTGAAATTCCTAGTCTTGTTGCACTCGAACGCTCTGGGGGCGCTTATGCTTGAGGCTGCAATCTTGGTCATTTTCCCCTTCTGCATGGTCTATGCGGCAATGTCCGACATGATTTCGATGACCATTGCCAATCGGGTGCCACTACTTCTCGCCCTATCCTTTGCCGCTATCGCTCCGCTTGCGGGAATGACGTGGCCGGTGATCGGAATGCATTTTGCAGCCGGCTTTGCCGTACTTGCCATCACGTTCTGCATTTTCGCTCTGGGCGGAATGGGCGGAGGGGATGCAAAGCTCATTGCCGGGACGACCCTTTGGTTCGGTTTCAGCATGGGACTTGTGCACTATCTGCTCTTCACCGCGCTTGCTGGCGGCGCGCTGGCACTGGCGCTCATGCTGTTCCGCAGGTCAGGGCTCGCGGTTTACACGTCCAACAACGTACTTCTGCGCCACGTGTCGGATGAGGAGGCAGGCGTTCCTTATGGTATCGCGCTTGGAATCGGCGGCCTCTTTGCCTTTGAAGAGAGTCCGCCGATGCAGTTTGTGCTGGCAAGACTGGCCGCACATTAATCCTAATCTAGAAGCGGCGGGACTGCTCCTGCCGCTTCCTCCTTTTAGACGATCCGCTGCTCAGCACTGGCCCTGACGAATGATGTGGTAGCCCTGCGCGTTTGCCTGGCAGGCATTGCCGAAAGTGCGCCTGTCACTTCCCCGTGCGGCACATACGGGGCGGTATTCCATTGTGCAGGCCTGCTGCCTTTCATCAGCGGGAGAGCGGCCGCGCCGGGATTGGCATTCGCCCTGATGCGCAACGCTATAGCCTTCCACCCTTGCCATGCAGGCGTTCGAGAAGGTGCGGCGGTCCCGCCCGCGAGTGGCACAGACTGGCGCATATTCCCGGGTGCAAGCTTGAGGCGCACCGGGGTGAGGGCGGCTGGTCCTGCGGCATTCACCACGATGAACGGGGCGGAAGCCTTCTGCCTCCGCCATACAGGCGTTGGAGAAGGTGCGGCGACGGTCACCTCGGGCTGCGCAAACAGGATCATATTGCTGTGTGCAAAGTTGCGGGCCCGGCCTGTGCAGCGGTGGGAAGGGTCGGCTCGGCTCTTCATCGACCACCACTGCGCAACTACCCAGAAGCAGCGCAGCGAAAGCCAGAACGCAAATCCTGGAAAACGCTATAAGGCTCATGCTGAACTCCCAATTAAATTAAACAAAACGCTGATCCACACAAAAGCTGATCAAGCCTGAAAACGTAGCGCCCAAAGGGCGATCATCTCAGTATCCCCAGAATTTCTTTACTGGGAAAACAGGTGGGTTTCCTGCCAGCCTTTTCCTGCCACATGCCTATTGAGCGCCGCGTCTTGAACCCGGCAAGCCCGTCGACGCCGCCAACATCGTAGCCCTGACGCTCAAGCACTCGCTGCATGGCAGCGACATCAGAACGTCGCAGGCCCGATACCCGCTGCCAGCGGGCGGAGAAGGTAATGTCTCCATACATGATTCGATCACCCGCATGGCCGACGAAAAGCGCATAAAGATCGCTCTCATTGTAGTCTTTAAGCCGGTAGAAATTCGGCGTGACGAGGAAGGCGGGGCCGTAGCGGCTAGCCGGCAGCATCAGATAGCCGTCGCCATTCAGTTCATGCGGCGGGAAAGCCTTGCCCCCCACGCGGGAAACGCCCATGGCAGCCCACTCGGTGATGAGACGGCCCTGATCCGGCCCTTCCAGCGCGCAGGAAAGCTTCTCGGGCAGCACCACCTCGAAGCCCCAGTCCCGGCCCTGTGCCCAGCCATGAGCCGCAAGGTAATTGGCGATGGAGGCGAGGGTGTCCGGCACGGAATTCCATATGTCCGCCTTCCCATCGCCGTCGAAATCCACGGCATATTTCATGTAGGAGGTGGGTAGGAACTGCGGCTGGCCGAGGGCTCCCGCCCAGGAGGAGCGCATCATCTGCGGTTCTATGCCCCGCTTCTCGACCATCTCCAGCGCCGCAAGCACCTCTTCGCGGAACATCTGCTTGCGCGTGGCAAGAAATGCCTTCGTGGCCAGAACCTCGAACGCGTTGTGTGGGATCTTAGCGCCGCCAAAGCCGGATTCGCGCCCCCATATGGCAAGGATGATACCGCGCGGCACGCCATAGCGCTCCTCGATCGCCGCGAGCGTCGCCGCATGTGTGCGTGCCCGCGCCCGCCCGCCGGAAACAACGCCGCCAATGTGCCGGAAATAAGCCTCCGGAGAGCGGAACTCCGCCTGGTGCTGTTCTGCCTGGCGGGGTGCACTTTCGCCTGGCAGAACGAGATCGGGCAGCTTCAGATTGGGCTCTATGCCGGCAAGGGCCGCGTTGAAGGTGGCCGGTGAAATACCGCGTGCCCGCGCCTCCCGCCACAGGTCGGTTTGAAGCCATTGGGTGAATTGAACGGAAATGCTTTGTGGCATGGCGGGAGCGGAGGTGAAAAAGAGCGACAGGGCAACCAGCAATACCCCGGAAATAAAAGCGCTCGTGCTCTTTGCCCGGCGGGACGAGTCCTTGTACCGTCTCACCCGCTCCGTCCTCCCCTCAAAATATCGTGCGCGACTTCAGCGCCGCTGCGAGCGTGCCTTCATCCAGATAGTCGAGTTCGCCGCCCACGGGAACGCCATGGGCAAGCCGTGTGATTTTCACGTCCATCCCACCGAGTTGATCGGTGATGTAGTGGGCGGTTGCCTGCCCCTCCATTGTCGCATTGACGGCGAGGATGACTTCCGAAATGCCGCCTTCGGCAAGACGGCTTGTCAGGCCCTTGATATTGAGATCGTCAGGCCCCACGCCGTCGAGCGGCGAAAGTGTCCCTCCAAGTACATGGTAGCGCACATTCATGGCCCCGGCGCGCTCCAGCGCCCAAAGATCGGAGACATCCTCGACCACGATGAGGGTGGCAGGTTCGCGTCGTGGATCGGTGCAGATGGTGCACGGGTCGGAGGTATCCACATTGCCGCAGGTCGAGCATACGCGAACCTTCTCCAGCGCCTCGGCCATGGCGGTTGAAAGCGGCGCAAGAACCTGCTCCTTCTTCTTGATGAGATGGAGCGCGGCGCGGCGCGCGGAACGTGGGCCCAGCCCCGGCAACTTGGCGAGGAGCTGGATCAGGCGTTCAATTTCGGGGCCTGCGATTCGCTTAGACATGATCTCGGTCTAACCGGGAATAAGGGCTTTTGGTAGCGCCTCCCGTTCCGGCTGCAAGGCAACCCGTGCGAAACACCGCCCTCGACGGGCGGCACCCAAGGTCACGATCAGAAAGGCAGCTTCATGCCTGGGGGCAGGGGCAGGCCCGCTGTCATCTCCTGCGTTTTCTTCTGCGTCGCCTGCTCGGCCTTCGTCCGGGCATCGTTGTGAGCGGCCAGGATCAGGTCTTCAAGAATCTCCACATCGTCTTCCTTGAAGAGCGAGGGATCGATCTTGAGCCTGGTCATCTCGAACTTGCCTGTCATCGTCACCTTCACAGCCCCGCCGCCCGATTGGCCTTCAGTCTCCATCTGGGCGATTTCTTCCTGCAGAGCCTGGAACTTGGCCTGCATCTCCTTGGCTTTGCCCATAAGGTTCATCAGATCGCGCATTCTTTTCTCCAATCGCGCTTTGAGCTTGGTCTGGCAAGCTACCTGCTTGCCGTTATCCTGCATTCAAAAATAGCGGAAGGTGGGGCCGCAAGGCGTGCCCGAAACTAAAAATCGTCGTCATCCTCATCCGGTTCTTCCGCAGGGCGCGCAAAGGCTTCCTCCGCTATCGCGTCGGGTATGCGGACATCCAGAATTCGCGCGCCGGGGAAACTTGCAAGGATCGCAGCAACCGTCGGGTCCGCCCTTGCATCCGCCAGAGCCACTTCACGCCGGCCGCTTTCTTCCTCTGCAAGCGTCTTGCTGCCGGGCTCGTTCGAGAGCGAGACTATCCAGCGCCGCCCTGTCCACTGCTGGAGCCGGCTGGTCAAGTCGCCAAGCAATGTTTTCGGCGCATCCTCCGTCAGGTTGACGGAAAGACGACCTGGCTCGATTGAGACCAGTCGCACCGAGCGCTTGAACTGAACCTTGAACGCCAGATCGCGATTGGCCTCGGCGAGCGCCGCTATGTCTGCGAGCGAGCCGACTGCCACGGCATCGCTCTCCGGTTTGGCCGGAGCCGATGGCAGCCTTTCGGTAGCAGCCGACATTTCTGCCCGGGACTCTACCAGGCGCATAGTCTGCGCCGCTCCGCCAAGCGAAAGCCTTTGGGGTTCAAAAGCCTGAACACCGTGAGCGTGCATCGCCTGGGAAGGGGCTGCCACACCATGCGGCCCGCCGGAAGGAGCGGAAGGTGCGCTGTTGCCTGCCAAATCGCCTCGCCGCACATCCTCCAGAACCTTCAGCGCTTCATCGAGCGTGGGCAGGTCGGCGGCGTGTGCAATACGGATTAGCACCATCTCGCCCGCCGCCACCGGCCGGGCGGAACTCTGCACCTCCTGAATGCCTTTGAGCAGCATCTGCCAGGTCCGCGAGAGAACGCGTACCGACAGCATCTTGGAAAATTCCAGGCCGCGCCGACGCTCCTCTTCCGAAAGTGAAGCTTCGCCAGCCGCTTCCGGGACGAAACGCAGGCGAGTGACCAGGTGGTTGAATTCCGCCAGATCGGCAAGAACAGCTCCAGGATCGGCGCCCGCATCGTACTGGGCGCGATACTCATCGAGCGCTGCTGCCACATCGCCCTTCATCAAATGCTCGAAAAGGTCGATCACGCGCGTGCGGTCGGCAAGGCCGAGCATGTCGCGCACGGCCTCCGCCGTGACATGGCTGGCCGAATGGGCAATCGCCTGATCGAATATGGACTGCGCGTCGCGCATGGAGCCTTCCGCCGCGCGGGCGATCATGGCCAAGGCCTCGTCATCGGCCTGTACATCTTCAAGACGGGCGATATGGGCCAGATGTGCCTTGATTAGCCCGGCGTCGATTCGTCTGAGATCAAACCGTTGACAGCGCGACAGGATGGTGATGGGCACCTTACGGATTTCCGTCGTCGCGAAGATGAACTTTACATGCGGCGGGGGCTCTTCCAGCGTCTTCAACAGGCCGTTGAAGGCCTGGGTGGAGAGCATATGCACCTCGTCTATGATATAGACCTTGTAGCGCGCGGACACCGGCGCGTAGCGCACCTGCTCGATGATCTCGCGTATGTCGTCGATGCCCGTGTGGGAGGCCGCGTCCATCTCCATCACGTCGACATGGCGTCCCTCAAGAATTGCCTCGCAGTGCTCGCCGGGCACCGAAAGGTCGATAGAGGGGCGGTCAATCGCGTCTGTCTTGTAGTTGAGGGCACGGGCAAGAATGCGTGCGGTTGTTGTCTTGCCAACACCTCTTACGCCAGTCAGCATCCAGGCCTGGGCGATGCGGCCTGTCGAAAAGGCATTGGTGAGAGTCCGCACCATCGGCTCCTGGCCAACAAGCCCGGAGAAATCGCGCGGGCGGTATTTGCGGGCAAGAACGCGATAGGCACCGGCCCTGTCCTGTCCCGTCTGCCCCGCTCCGTTCATGAAGTGATCGCGCTCCGTGATCGCTTGTCCGCAAAAGGCATTCTTGGCAAAGGCCGACTATTCTTTGCGAGGCCCGGCCGCGTCAGTGACGGCGGGGAGGTGGGAGGCTGGCACGGTGACCCGTGCCGGAGCTCGTTAGGGCTGCTTCCTTCCGGACCTGACCCGGTTGGCGAGTGGCGCGTCCACCACCAACCTCCCGCGACCCATATCGTCAATCCAAGCCGGAAATGCAAGGGCAATGAAAAGGAAAGGCTTGCAGCCGCAAGGGTGCCATCCTAGCTTCCTCAAGGCTGAATGAGGAAAGGCGATGCTGCCGGATCGCAAGAAAGGATTCGTGCTCGACCCGCGTCTGGAAGGAGAAAGCTTTCCGGTTGCCTGGCTCGGTCTGTGCGAATTGCGCATCCGCGACGAGAAGCGCTGGCCGTGGCTCCTGCTCATTCCTCAAAGACCGGGGGTGGAGGAAGTGCATGATCTAACGCCTCTCGATCAGGCCATGCTCTCTTTCGAGACCAATATGGTTTCGAAGGCGCTGAAGGAGATGACCGGCTGCACCAAGATCAACTGCGGTGCACTTGGCAATATTGTGCGCCAGCTCCACCTGCATATCATTGCCCGCAACGAGGGCGATTCCGGCTGGCCAGGAGCAGTATGGGGCTACGGCGCGCGGGAGCCCTATAAGCGCGAAACCTTGCATGACTTTGCCGAGAAATTGCGCTGCAGGCTATAGACGAGTGGCGAGAGAAGGAGAGCGAGCCTAGGCTGCCTTTGCCTTGCCCCTCACCTGATAATCCTTCACAGCGGTGAAGATGATCGTTGGCCAGCGTTCGGCCTCGTAGTTGAGGCCAAATTCATGCGGAGCCAGAAAGACTGGATCCTCGTCCAGGTCGCGCGCAATGTCGCCGCGGTGGGCGTTGATGAACCGCTCCAGTTCCGTGCGGTCGTCCGATTGAATCCAGCGGCAGATGGAAAAACGCGCCGTCTCGAATTCAACCGGCAGGGCATATTCGTTCTTCAACCGTTCGCGAAGGACGTCGAGCTGAAGCGCGCCAACCACGCCGACAATCGCCGGTGAGCCATCTTCCGGCAGGAAAAGCTGCACGACACCTTCCTCGGCCATCTGATGGAGCGCTTCACGCAGCTTTTTGGCCTTCATCGCATCGCCCAAGCGTACGCGGCGGAGGATTTCCGGCGCGAAGTTCGGAACCCCCCGAAAGATGATATCTTCGCCTTCGGTCAAGGTATCGCCAATGCGCAAGGTGCCGTGATTGGGAATGCCCACCACATCGCCGGCATATGCCTCATCGGCGGTAATACGGTTCTTGGCAAAGAAGAATTGGGGCGCGGAGAGGCTGATCGGCTTACCCGTCCGCACCAGCTTCACCTTCATGCCGCGCTCCATCTTTCCGGAGCAGATGCGCACGAAGGCGATGCGGTCGCGGTGATTGGGATCCATATTGGCCTGGATCTTGAAGACGAAGGACGTCATCTTCTCCTCCGTCGCTTCGACCTTGCGCGTATCTGCTTCCTGCGCGCGGGGGGCCGGGCCGAAGTCACCCAATGCCTCGATCAGGTCCCGCACACCATAATTGCGAAGGGCGGATCCGAAATAAACGGGCGTAAGATGCCCCTCCCTGAAAGAGGGAAGGTCAAAGGGCCGGCAAGCCTCCTTGGCAAGCAGCATTTCCTCGATAAGCGTCTCCCGCTCGTGCTCTGGCAGCAGCCTTGACACCGCTTCCGCATTCGGCCCGCCGACGTCAAGCGGCGCCACGTCATCGTCGGAGCGTCGCATCGTATTGTCCGCGAGGTGATAGGTTCCGGCAAAGTTCTTGCCCCGGCCGATCGGCCATGTGACCGGCGCGGTGTCCAGCGCCAGCTTCTCCTCGATCTCGTCCAGGATTTCGAAGGGATCGCGGCTTTCCCGGTCCAGCTTGTTGACGAAGGTGATGATGGGGATGTCGCGCAGCCGGCACACCTCGAAGAGCTTGAGGGTCCGCGGCTCGATGCCTCTGGCGGCGTCGATGACCATTACCGCTGCGTCGACCGCTGTCAGCGTGCGGTAGGTGTCGTCGGCGAAATCCTCGTGGCCCGGCGTGTCCAGAAGGTTGAAGACGTGATCGCCATATTCGAAGGTCATCACCGAGGTGACCACCGAGATGCCGCGCTCACGCTCAATGGCCATCCAGTCGGAACGCGTCTGGGCCCGGCTCTTCTTCGCTTTTACTTCGCCAGCAAGCTGGATTGCGCCACCGAACAGAAGAAGCTTTTCCGTCAGCGTCGTCTTGCCCGCGTCCGGATGCGCAATGATCGCGAAGGTGCGGCGGCGCGCCACCGCATCGGCAATTTTCTCGGCCACTTCCTAGAATCCCTTTTGAAGGCGGGCTCTTAGCAACCAGAGCACGCGCTGTCGATGGAAAACGGTTGTATATGGTGCTCTTCTCCCCGCTGTACAAAGAGCCGGATGATAAACCTGGAAAGGCGTTAATAAGACCGTCGTTCCGACGGTTGCTGAATTGACGCATGCAGCCGCTCGCGCCAGATAGGAAGCATGTCTCGTTCCTCCATATCCATGCCGGTTCTTGGGCCCATTGTTGGCATTGTGCGCCTGCCCCATTCTGATGGCTTGCCGCCGCCCTCCTACGAGTCTCCCGGTGCAGCGGGGATGGACCTGCGCGCGGCCCTAGCCGAGGACCGCCAGATCATCCTTCTGCCGGGCAAGCGCGTGCTGGTGCCTACCGGCTTCATCCTCGAAATCCCAGAGGGTTTCGAGGGACAGGTGCGCCCGCGCTCCGGCCTTGCGCTCAAGCATGGTGTGACCTGCCTCAACACGCCGGGAACGATCGACAGCGACTATCGTGGCGAGGTACAGGTGCTGCTGGCCAATCTGGGCGAGGAGGATTTCTCCATCACGCGCGGCATGCGTATTGCGCAGCTGATCATCGCGCCCGTCACCCAGGCAAGGATCGAGGAGCGCTCAAGCGCAGGCGATACCGAGCGCGGAGCGGGTGGCTTCGGTTCCACCGGGGTAGCCTGACGCTCTTCATTCTTCCGTTTGCCATTTACCTAATTGCCCATCTTGACACGGCGGCGGGTTCAGCCGCTTCATCATCCTCAGGATTGATAAGGGGGATGGTGCTGACGGATATCGGCTCGATCTTTCGCGCGCTCCATGAGGCGGATGGCGCTTTCGTCATTCCCAACCCGTCTGACATCGGCATGGCGAAGCTGCTTGCCTCGCTCGGCTTCAAGGCGCTAGCCACAACGAGCGCTGGCTTTGCCTTTTCTCGCGGGCTGCCGGATGGCGGCGTCGGGTTTGAGGAAATGATAGCCCATTGTCGCGAGATAGTTGCGGCAACGCCTCTACCCGTCTCTGCTGATCTGGAGCATGGCAAGGGCGATAGCCCGGACAGCGCCGCCGAAACTATTCTTGCGGCCGAGGCAGCCGGCCTGGCCGGCTGCTCGATCGAGGACTACACTGGGGACCCGGCTAACCCGATCTATGACTTCTCGCTTGCTGTTGAGCGGGTGGCCGCAGCGAGCGAGGCCGCGAGGGCCTTGATGCGGGACTTCGTTTTCACCGCAAGGGCGGAAAATTTCCTGCACGGCCGCGCCGATCTCGACGATACCATCCGCAGGCTTCAGGCGTTCGAGAAGGCAGGCGCCGATGTGCTCTATGCGCCGGGCCTTTCGGAGATTGCGCAGGTACGCGCTGTCTGCGAGGCGGTCAGCCGTCCGGTCAATGTGCTTGCCACAGCCGACTTTTCGGTGAGCGAACTGGCTGAAGCCGGCGTGAGCCGCGTCTCGCTGGGCTCAAAGCTCACCAGTTTTGCATTCGGCTCAATCGAACGCGCAGCAAGGGAAATATTGAGCAGCGGCACCTTCACATTCGCTGAAGGAGCGTTGCCCTTTTCCAGGCTGCAGGAGATGTTCTCGGACAAAAGGTGAGCCGTCATCCCCGATCGGCTTGGGGCATTTAGTGGCTGCTGTGAGGCAGACGAGAGCGCTGCCGGGTCCGCTGTTGTCATGCCCTCACCCTCACCGCAGCCATGCTTGGCCGCCGCAACGCGCGCGCGCCGTGCACAGGCAGGGCCTGGCCCACGCATGTAGTGACGCTCAGGATGATAACGCGGCGCGAAGAAATCACGAATGGCTAATACGCTGCCAACAAGAAGCTTACTCAACCCCATGGTTTCTAACCTTGGCTCTGCCAGCCCCACCTGAAACAAATCTGTAGCACAAAGCTCATGAATGCTTTGTGAACAGTGCAACGAATGAAGCCGCTCCTCCATGGCGAAATGGAGAGTTTATTCCGGCATAATCGTGGCACGCCAAGACATCGTTGGGATGTGTCAAAACTGCCACGGTCAGAAGACCTCCTCCTACGAAAGAAAGCCACCGGCAGGCGTGGAACAGAGCAGCCTGCCCCCTTGTTGGAAGAGTAGCCGGGCGGCCGCGCCGCACCGGGCCGCAACCAAGCAATAACAAGAGGACAAAGACAATGGGTCTGTTTTCCAAGGACATCAAAACGATGGACGATCTCTTCGTCCATACGCTCAAGGACATCTACTATGCCGAAAACCAGATCTTGAAGGCGCTCCCGAAAATGATCGAGAAGGCGGGCGATACGCAGCTAAAGCAGGGTTTCGAGCAGCACCTGAGGGAAAGCGAAGGGCATGTGCGCAATCTTGAGGAGGTGTTCCGCCTGATGGACATGGAGCCAAGCGGTGTCGACTGCCCGGCTATCGACGGCATCATCCAGGAAGCCAACGAGATCGCCGGCGAGGTTGAAGACCAGCAGGTACTCGACGCGGCGCTTATAGCGGCTGCGCAGGCAGTCGAGCATTACGAAATCACCCGCTACGGCACGCTCATCACCTGGGCCAACCAACTCGGGCTCGATGACAGTGCTGAACTCCTGGAGCTGAACCTCGCTGAGGAAAAAGCCACCGACGAAAAGCTGACCGAGCTTGCCGAAACCCGGATCAATATGGCAGCCGCACGATAGCGGCGGTCCTTTCCATGTGCATCCGCTCTCCGTTTCCGTTCCGCGGAAACGGAGAGCAGGACATATCGGAGAAAGCCTATCTGCCCGGCTCCTCACTGGCTTGTTTTGGACGTCTGACTTTAGGCGCGGCCTGCAACACCTGAGGCTTCAGGCCAGTTCCGCCTTCTTCAATGATCTGCAGCAGCTGCCGGCGCATACGAGGCTCCCAAAACTTGTTGATGTGGTCGGCTACGCCGTCCGCCGCTTCGGCATCCTTCATAGTGGCGAAAAATCCGGCGATCTGGTTCGCCATATAGATAAGCTTGTCCCTGCTCGTTTTGTTATCCGCCTCATTGAGCATGACTCGCTGTCCCCGTTTTGATCCGTTGCCCGTGGGTAAAGATATCGAACTCGCTCCCCCTTACCAGCGCTACCAGCGTCATGCCGCTATCATCCGCCGTTCCGATGGCAAGCGAGGTCGGGGCCGAAATGGCAATAATAAAGGGTGAGCCAAGCGCTGCCGCCTTCTGCACCATCTCAACAGACACGCGGCTGGTGATAACTACTGCTCCGCTCTTCCCGTCAATGCCGGCCCTGGCAAGCGCGCCGACCAACTTGTCGAGTGCATTGTGCCGGCCCACGTCTTCGCGCGCTATCACGATGCCACGACCAGATACGTAAAAGCCGGCGGCATGGACAGCGCCTGTGCGTCTGTGTAGCGGCTGTCTTTCGGAGAGAAGCTCTACCGACCGCACAATGTCATCAATAGTAAGCTGCAGGGGATTATCCGCAACGTTCGGCGCGACACGCATTGCCTCTTCAATGGATTCGATGCCGCAAAGGCCGCAGCCCACCGGTCCCGCCAGCCTTCGCCGCCGCGCCGCAAGGCGCTCCCCCGCAGTCTCTCTGAGCCGGATCTGCACGTCGTATCCCTTATCCAGCTTCTCGATGGCTACAGTTTCGATCTCGTCGGGAGAAGCGATAATGCCTTCCGTCAGGCTGAAGCCGAGCGCGAAGTCTTCCAGATTTCCGGGAGTGGCCATCATCACGGCGTGGGTCGTCCCGCCATAGGAAAGAGCAACCGCTGTCTCCTGTGGCACGATGCGTGCCGCCATGCGTGCGCCTTCCGGCCGTTGAGCGGTGCGCAGCACCCGCGAAAGGGGAGAGGTCATCCGATAGCCTCCTCCGCTTCGACCGGCATATGCATTAGTGCCCGGCAGCATTTGTCATGGGAGCCGTGACAGTTCGACATCACGCGCTACTCCGCCGCCTCCACATGCACGATGCGGCGGCTCCGGCGGGAATGCTCATCATAATCTCTCTGCCACTCCGTCGGCCCGTTTGAGGGTGTCACCTGCACGGCCGTCACCTTATATTCCGGGCAGTTTGTCGCCCAGTCGGAATACTCCGTGGTGACCACATTGGCCTGGGTGTCGGGGTGGTGGAACGTGGTATAGACCACTCCGGGCGCCACGCGATCGGTAATGTGTGCCCTCAGCGTTGTCTCGCCTGCCCGGCTTGCAAGCTTCACCCAATCGCCCTGGCGAATGCCGCGGTTTTCCGCGTCGAAGGGGTGAATCTCCAGCAAATCCTCGTCGTGCCAGACGACGTTCTCCGTGCGTCGCGTCTGCGCGCCGACATTGTATTGCGAAAGAATTCGGCCAGTGGTCAGCAGCAGCGGGAAGCGCGGTCCCGTCTTTTCGTCAGTTGCGATATAGGCTGTGCGTATGAATTTGCCCGTGCCGCGCACGAAGCCATTCACATGCATGACCGGCGTTCCGGTGGGCGCGTTCTCGTTGCACGGCCACTGTACGGAGCCTTCCCGTTCGAGCAGCTCGAAGCTGACGCCGGCGAAGCTCGGCGTTGTGGCGGCGATTTCGGCCATGATCTCCGATGGATGCTGGTAATTCCAGTCCAGCCCCATGGCCTGGGCGAGCCTCTGCGTCACCTCCCAGTCGGCATAACCGTTCTTGGGCTCCATTACCTTGCGCACGCGGTTGATGCGCCGCTCGGCATTGGTAAAGGTGCCGTCTTTCTCAAGGAAGGTCGAGCCTGGCAGAAAGACATGCGCGTAATTGGCCGTCTCGTTGAGAAAGAGGTCGTGCACGACGACGCATTCCATGGCGGCTAGGCCGGCGGCGACATGCTTCGTGTTGGGGTCGGACTGAAGAATGTCCTCGCCCTGGATGTAAAGTCCCTTGAAGGATCCTTCCACCGCCGCGTCGAGCATGTTGGGGATGCGCAGGCCCGGCTCGTCATCGAGCTTCACGCCCCACATCGCTTCATAGATCGCGCGCGTCGCGTCCTCCGAAATGTGGCGGTAGCCCGGCAATTCGTGAGGGAAGGAGCCCATATCGCACGAGCCCTGCACGTTGTTCTGCCCGCGCAATGGGTTCACGCCCACGCCGGGACGGCCGATATTGCCGGTCGCCATCGCCAGATTGGCAATAGCCATGACGGTGGTCGAGCCCTGGCTGTGCTCCGTCACGCCGAGGCCGTAATAGATCGCCCCATTGCCACCGGTCGCGTATAGCCGGGCCGCCCCGCGGATGGTCTCGGCCGGAACCCCGGAGAACTTTTCCACCGCTTCCGGGCTGTTTTCCGGCTGCATCACGAACTCAGCCCAGTCCTGGAACTCGTCCCATTCGCAGCGCTCGCGGATGAAAGCCTCATCCACGAGACCTTCGGCGACGACCACATGGGCCAGCGCATTGAGAATGGCTGCGTTGGTTCCGGGGCGGAGCGGCAGGTGATAGGTGGCCTCCACATGCGGCGTGCGAACAAGCTCGATCCTGCGTGGATCGATAACGATGAGCTTTGCGCCCTCGCGCAGCCGCTTCTTCAGCCTTGAGGCGAAAACGGGATGCGCATCGGTAGGGTTGGCGCCGATGATCATCACCACACCGGCATGGTCCACCGAATCGAAATCCTGCGTGCCGGCTGAGGTGCCAAAGGTGGTCTTCAGCCCATATCCGGTGGGCGAATGGCAGACGCGCGCGCAGGTGTCGACATTGTTGTTGCCAAAGCCCTGCCGCACCAGCTTCTGGACCAGATAGGTCTCCTCGTTCGTGCAGCGGGAGGAGGTGATGCCGCCGATGGCACCTCGGCCATACTGGTACTGGATGCGGCGGAATTCCTTCGCCACATGGGCAAAAGCTTCTTCCCACGTGACCTCGCGCCACGGGTCCGTGATCTTCTCTCGGATCATGGGGTTGAGGATGCGGTCCTTATGGGTGGCATAGCCGTAGGCAAACCGGCCCTTCACGCAGGAATGGCCGCGGTTGGCCTTACCCTCCTTCCAGGGGACCATACGCACGACTTCCTCGCCCTTCATCTCAGCCTTGAAGGAGCAGCCGACGCCGCAATAGGCACAAGTCGTGACGGTGGACCATTCCGGCATGCCCATCTCGATGACGGATTTTTCGCGCAGCGCGCCGGTGGGGCAGGCCTGCACGCAGGCACCGCAGGATACGCATTCGGATTCCAGAAAAGGCTCGTGCATGCCGGCAGATATCCGGCTCTCGAAACCGCGGCCCTCAACAGCCAGCGCAAAAGTGCCCTGCTGCTCCTCGCAGGCGCGGACGCAAAGCGAGCAGACGATGCATTGCGAGGCATCATAGGCGAAATAGGGATTGGAGAGGTCCGGCTCCATGAAATGCGGGTTGGCGACGCCGTCATGCGCCGGCCAGATATGGTTTGCACCCTCGCGGCCGAAGCGGATCTCTTTCAGCCCCACCGTCTCGGCCATCGCGACCATCTCGCAGTCGCCCGCCGCACAGGCCGGACAGTCCGCCGGATGGTCGGACATATAGAGTTCCATGATGCCGCGGCGGATAGCTTGCACCCGGTCCGTGCGCGTCGAAACCTTGATTCCTTCCGCGACGGGCGTAGTGCAGGAGGCCGGCGTGCCGCCGCGTCCTTCGATCTCCACCAGGCAGAGCCGGCAGGAGCCGAAAGCCTTCACCATGTCGTTTGCGCAGAGCTTGGGCACCTCGATGCCGGCCATGCGAGCGGCTCGCATGATGGACGTGCCCTCGGGCACCGTGACGTCCTTGCCGTCGATGCTGAGCGTAACGGACTTGTCCGATTTCGAGGCGGGGGTGCCGTAGTCCATCTCGTTCACGAAGCACATGGTTGTTCCTCCTACTCCGCGGCTTGCCGCACGGGCTGAGGGCGGAAGTCCTCGGGGAAGTGGGTGAGCGCGCTCATAACGGGGTAGGGCGTGAAGCCACCCAGGGCACAAAGAGAGCCGAATTTCATCGTCTCGCAGAGATCCTCGACAATCTCGATCTGCCTTGCGGGCTCGATGCCATTTGCGAGCCGGTCGAGCACCTCGACGCCGCGGGTCGAACCGATGCGGCAGGGCGTGCACTTGCCGCAGCTTTCCACCGCGCAGAACTCCATGGCGAAGCGTGCCTGCTTCAGCATATCAACCGTGTCGTCGAACACGACGATGCCCGCATGGCCGATGAGGCCGTCCTTGGCGGCGAAAGCCTCATAATCGAACGGCGTATCGAAGAGGGCGCGCGGGAAATAGGCCCCGAGCGGCCCGCCCACCTGCACTGCGCGCACCGGCCGGCCCGTGGCCGTCCCGCCGCCGATATCGTCCACGATCTCGCCGAGGCCGGCCCGTGGCCGTCCCGCCGCCGATATCGTCCACGATCTCGCCGAGCGTCAGGCCGAAGGCGGCTTCGAAAAGGCCGCCATGCTTTACATTGCCGGCAATCTGAATCGGGATCGTTCCGCGCGAGCGGCCCATACCGAAGTCGCGGTAGTAGGCCGCGCCCTTATCCATGATGATGGGCACGGAGGCGAGCGAGATCACGTTGTTGATGACGGTGGGCTTGCCGAACAAGCCCTCATGCGCCGGCAGCGGCGGCTTCGCGCGCACCATGCCGCGCTTGCCTTCGAGCGAGTCGAGCAGCGCCGTCTCCTCGCCGCAGACATAGGCTCCCGCACCCACGCGCACTTCCATATCGAAAGCATATTGCGATCCGAGCACGCTGCTGCCTAATACGCCCGCCTTCCGCGCTGCGGCAATGGCCTCGTTCAGCACCTGCTCCGCATGTGGGTATTCCGAGCGCAGATAGATGTAGCCCTTGGTCGCCCCGACGGCGATCCCCGCTATGGCCATCCCCTCGATCAGCACGAAGGGATCGCCTTCCATGATCATGCGGTCGGCAAAGGTGCCGGAATCACCTTCATCAGCATTGCAGACGATGTATTTCTGTGCTGCGCGGGTATCGAGAACCGTTTTCCACTTGATGCCGGTGGGAAATCCCGCGCCGCCGCGTCCGCGCAGGCCTGATTCCGTCACCTGCTCCACGATCTGAAGCGGTGCCATGGAAAGCGCGTTGCGCAGGCCTCGAAGGCCGCCATGCGCCTGGTAATCTTCGAGCGATACCGGATCGGTGATGCCGCAGCGCGCGAAGGTGAGCCGCGTCTGGCGCGCAAGGAAGGGGATCTCCTCCGGCTTGCCGAGGAACAGTGGGTGCGGACCGCCTGAAAGGAAATTGCTATCGAAGAGCGAAGGAACGTCCGACGGCTTCACCGGACCGTAAGCCACGCGCCCGGCCGGTGTTTCCACCTCGACCATCGGCTCCAGCCAATAGAGCCCGCGCGAGCCATTGCGCACGATCTGTGCCTCGATTCCGCGCAGGCCGAGCTCTCTGGCGATGGCCGTGGCCACCTTCTCAGCGCCGAGCGCCAGCGCGCCGGAATCGCGTGGAACGTAGATCTTCGCTGTCATGCCCGCACCTCCCGCACGATCTCCTCGGCCTTCTCACCATCAAGCCTGCCGATCACTTCGCCGTCGAGCATAGCCGAGGGGGCACAGGCACACAGGCCCAGGCAATAAACCGCCTCCAGCGTCACCGACCCGTCGCCGGCGGTCTCTCCGAATTTGACGCCAAGAAGGTTTTGCAGCCTTTCCGCCACGAGGTCGCCGCCCATCGATTGGCACGCCTCCGCGCGGCAAAGCTTCAGCACATGCCGACCGGGCGGGTTTTCGCGATAATCGTGATAGAAAGAGACGACGCCATAGACCTCTGCGCGGCTGAGATTCAGCGCATCCGCGATCAACGGCAGCGCCTCGCGCGGCACATAGCCAAACTCCCGCTGGATCCCGTTCAGGATCGGCAGGAGCGGCCCTTCTTCATGTCTCCAGCGTTCAATGATCGGCGACACGGCGGAGACGATTTCGGTACCTGCATGCTGCATTGCGCAGCGCCCTCCCTGGACTTGTTCTTACCAGAGAAATACGGGTTCATCGTCTTGTATCAATATAGCATATTCGTCGCTCGATAGAAAATTTCTATCGGGACCGCGCGAAATTCTCCGCTGCGAGCCCTGCCTCATAGAGCAGGGCGGAAACCATTGGCGTATGCGGCTCCCGCTCGGCGGCCACCACTCCCACCAGATGGCTTGCATCCGGCTCCACGATCGGGATCGCCCGGATGGGTTCGGAAAGACCGAGCATCTCCGCCAGGTTAAGGGGCATGATGGATGCCCATTTTCCTGTACGGATGTGGGAGAAGAGCAGAATCATGGAGTTGGATTCAAGCGTCGGCTGAACGCTGGTCCCGGCCTCCTCCAGATGCTTGTTGATGATGCGGCGGTTCTGCATGTCTGGTGTCAGCAGGCATAGCGGCAAATCGGCCACTTCCGCCCACGTAACAGTTTTGCGGTCTGAAAAGCGGTTTCCCGCTGCGGTGATAAGTTGGTACCGCTCGCTATAGAGAGGCACGGCTGTTACGCGCCCGAGCGGTTCATTGTCGAGATAGGTGATGCCGATATCGATGTCGAAATTTTCCAGCCGCGAAAGAACCTGGAGCGAAGTGCAGGAGATCACCGAAAAAGTGACTTCCGGATGCTTCTGGCGGAAGGGCGTCGTCAGCCACGGCACCATGGCGAGCGCCGTGGGGATGGCGGCCATTCGCACGTGACCGGAAAGGCCCCTCGTTGCCGCTCGCATCTCTTCGCGCATGGTGCGCGCGTCACCGACAATGCGCCGCGCCCATTCGAGGACGCGCTGCCCTTCCGGCGTCAGCCCCTGGAAACGTGAGCCACGTTGGACCAGCATGACGCCAAGCTGATCTTCGAGCTGCTTGATCGCCGCTGAAAGCGTCGGCTGGGTGACGCCCATCTCTTCCGCCGCGCGGCCGAAATGACGCTCCCGCGCCAGTGCGATGAAGAATTCCAGCTTGTCGATCATGCGCCGCCGTCACATTACGTTTCCGGCCATTGATCCACGCGAGCGGCGCCAAAATCAACGGCTATCATGCCAATTACACGCTGCTTGCGCCCCAGCGTGCACTTGATTGCTCCCGGTCGCTCGTTCATAAGCACCACGCGTTTTTCCACTGCGCAGATGTCAGGGCTGTCGAGGGACTTCGATGAGCGAATTCAAGCAACTGGTCTTTTCGGGCGTGCAGCCCACCGGCAATCTCCATCTCGGCAACTATCTGGGTGCCCTTCAGAAATTTGTCGCACTCCAGGATAGCCACGACTGCATATACTGCGTGGTGGACCTGCATTCCCTGACGGCGACGCTTGTGCATGACGACCTCAAGGAGCAGACGCGCTCGATTGCAGCGGCGTTTCTCGCCTGCGGTCTCGATCCGGAGAAAAACATTATTTTCAACCAGTCGCGTGTTCCGCAGCACGCCGAGCTTGCCTGGGTATTCAATTGCGTTGCCCGCATCGGCTGGATGAACCGGATGACGCAGTTCAAGGACAAGGCCGGCAAGGACCGCGAGAACGCGTCTTTGGGACTTTTAGCCTATCCGAGCCTGATGGCGGCCGACATTCTCGTCTACCGTGCGACCCATGTGCCGGTGGGTGATGATCAAAAGCAGCATCTGGAGCTGACCCGTGACATTGCCCAGAAGTTCAACAATGACTTCTCTCACCGTATTGCCGAGCTCGGATACGGGGTGGAGATGCAGGTCGGCGAAGAGGCGGTAAACGGCTTTTTCCCCCTTACAGAACCGCTGATTGAAGGTTCGGCTACACGCGTGATGAGCCTTCGCGACGGCACCAAGAAAATGTCCAAGTCGGACCCGTCCGACCTTTCTCGCATCAACCTGACCGACGATGCCGACACGATAGTCCGCAAGATCCGCAAGGCAAAGACGGATCCGGCACCGCTTCCGGGCGACATTGAAGGTTTTGTGGGGCGGCCGGAGGCGGATAACCTAGTTGGCATTTATGCCGCGCTTGCGGGCATCTCGCGGGAGAAGGTGATCGCGGAATTCGGTGGCAAGCAGTTCTCGGAATTCAAGCCGGCCCTTGCCGAACTCGCAGTGGAGACGCTGGCGCCCATCAATGCCGAGATGCGGCGTATTTCCGCCGATCTTGGCTATGTCGACGGCGTCCTTCGGGAAGGCGGCGAGCGTGCTCGCCAGAGAGCCGAGGAGACCATGAAGAAGGTTTACGAGATCGTGGGACTCCTAGCGGACTGATAGCAGGAGGATATGTCAAGCTCTCCGGTTGCGCTTGCCGTCGGCCTCGGCTGGTGGCAGAGTGCGCCACTGCGGCTGTCCTCGTTCTGGAAGAAGGGACATGTATGGTTTCCAAACGTCTCAGCCGGCAAGCCGGTCACAAGCGCAAGTTCCTTGCCATCGTTGATGGCACGCCGGAATGCGACCGCGCGGTCGCTTACGCGGCCCGACGGGCCCATGCGACGAACGGCTCCCTGGTGCTTCTCTTCGTGATCGAGCCCGGCGATTTCCAGCACTGGCTCGGCGTCGAGCAGATCATGCGCGAGGAGGCAATGGACAATGCCCAGAAGGCGCTTAACGATCAAGCCGTCAGGATACGCGAGACCATTGGCATCGAGCCGGAACTCGTGGTGCGTGAGGGAAAGACGGTGGAGGAGATCCATCAGCTGATCGAGGAAGATCAGGATATCGCAATACTGGTTCTGGGAGCGAGCAACGCCAAGGAAGGGCCGGGACCTCTGGTCACCGCGATCGCGGGGAAGGGCGCGGCGTTTCCCATTCCCGTTACGGTCGTGCCGCACAATCTTACGGATGAGGAGCTTGAAAGCCTGGCATAGCGGGGCCAGCCCTCCTATATGCGTTGACGCTTGATCAACGGCGGGCTTCCGCCTATCTTAGAATTATTCCAAATTCGGCACCCACGGAGTTCTGCGATGTTCATCCAGACAGAAGCAACCCCAAATCCCGCAACGCTCAAGTTCTTGCCGGGCCGGGTGGTGCTTGAACAGGGCACGGCCGATTTTCGCGACTACGAGACTGCACAAGCGGCTTCACCGCTGGCTGCACGCCTTTTCGAGGTGCCGGGCGTAACCGGGGTGTTTTTCGGCTTCGACTTCATCACCGTGACCAAGGAAGACGCTGAATGGCAGCATCTGAAGCCCGCCATTCTGGGGACGATCATGGAGCACTTCATGTCGGGGCAGCCCGTGATGGCCTCCAACGAGTCCCGGCACGAAGCGGATCACGACGAGTTTTACAGCGAGGAAGATGAGGAGATAGTCGCCACGATCAAGGAGCTGCTGGAAACGCGGGTCCGCCCAGCGGTGGCGCAGGATGGCGGCGACATCACCTTCCGCGGCTACGAAAAGGGAACGGTGTTCCTACACATGAAGGGCGCTTGCGCGGGATGCCCATCATCGACCGCGACGCTCAAGCATGGCATCCAGAACCTGCTTCACCATTTCGTGCCCGAAGTCGAGCACGTTGAGCAAATAATCTGAGGGCCCGCTAGCGTTATTTTCTTTGCCGGCAAGTAGAAGGTTTCTTTGTCGGCAAATAGAAGGGGCGGAGGAAAAAAGAAACCGGGCCCCAAGGCCCGGCTTTTTTATGGCGGGCGACCACCCGCACTGTTCCCGAGACGGTTCTTACCGCTTCACTATTACTTTTGCACCAATCCTGGTGCGCTTGTAAAGATCGATAATATCCTGGTTCATGAGGCGTATGCACCCGGAAGAGGTGGCTTGCCCGATCGAATACCATTCGGGTGTGCCGTGCAGGCGATAAAGGGTGTCGCGTCCGTCCTGAAAAAGGTAAAGTGCACGCGGCCCAAGGGGGTTGGCGAGGCCCGGAGGCATTCCCTTCGCCCATCGGGCAAGTTCCGGCTGACGGCGGATCATGGTTGCCGGGGGCGTCCATGTCGGCCATTCCCGCTTCATGGCGACATGCGCAACGCCCGACCACTGAAATCCTTCGCGGCCGACGCCGATGCCGTAGCGCAGGGCCTTGCCTCCATCCAGTATCAGATAGAGAAACTTTTCCCGCGTATCGACGATGATGGTGCCGGGCTTCTCCTTTGTCTCGAAGGTGACGACCTGCCGGTGATACTTCTTCGGCACTTTCGATATGGGAACCCGGGGAAGGTGATAGCCGGCATCCGAGACGGCACGATAATCGGAGGAGAAGACGTTGCGGCCCTCCATTGCCGTGGGCGTGCAACCGGCCAACGCTGTTACGAATGCCATGATGACCGGCAGAAATAAGACTTTTGATCTCATGAAGAAATTTGTCCTGTGCCAATCCTGCAAATGCCCCACTCTCAAGCATCTGCGCCGCCACCCATGAAATGCGGATGAACTCTTTGACACGCTTTTTAACGTTGGACTGACTCCGTGATGACCTTTCGCTTGCGTTTCGTCATCTCATGGAATCATCCTGCTCCAGATAGCAGCGCACATGGTTAAAATCGCATGAACGTTGGAGAGGCAGCCCGGCGCTCCGGTCTTCCGGCAAAGACGATCCGATACTACGAGGACATCGGGCTTGTCATGCCCGCCCGCTTAGGGAACGGCTATCGGTCCTACGCGGAAGACGACATCCACCGGCTGACTTTTCTGAAAAGGGCGCGTGGGCTGGGCTTTTCGATAATGGAATGCCGCCACCTTCTCGCACTCTACGATGATAAGGGACGCGCGAGCCAGGATGTCTTGCGCATCGCCACCGCTCATGTGGCAGCGATTGAGGCAAAAATTTGCGAACTTGAAGGGATGCGTGCGACGCTGCAAAAGCTGATCGCCTCCTGCCATGGCGACCAGCGGCCGGACTGCCCGATCCTGGAAGATATTGCCGGCGAAGGCGCTCACAATGGCTAGAGGCGTCCGGACAGCCAATCGTCCGTGTAACAGGGTTGATGTGCCGGGCATACCTGACAGCGTGGAAGTGCCGCCAGAAGCGAGTGCGGTTCATCTGATCCGCGGAACTCTGTGTGATAAGTAGCCGCTTTTCCCAATCCGAAGGTGGCAGTAGTGGAAACTTCTATTCATCAGGGAACCTTTCGCAGCCTGCGGCATCGGATAGCGATGATGGGAGGAAGGCATGGCTGCAATAATCGAGCGTGTTCGAGATCAACAGCCGGACGACGAGCTGGTACTTCGAGCACAGGCGAAACATCCAGACGCGATCAGGACTATCATCCGGCGTTACAACCAGCGCCTCTATCGGCTGGCGCGCGCCATCGTGCGCAATGACGAAGTGGCCGAGGAAGTGTTGCAGGAAGCTTACCTGAAGGCGTTTGCCGCGCTGGATTGTTTCCGCGGTGATGCTTCGCTTGCCACCTGGCTTTCCCGCATCACCATCAATGAGGCTCTTGGGCGGCTGCGCCGTCAACGCAGGTTCATGAAACTGCACGCTGAACTTGCCGGGACACACCAAGCAGCCATTATCCCTTTTCCTGGAGCACTTTCCACGGACGACCCGGAGCGCACCATGGCTCAAAGACAGCTCCTTCAGTTGGTCGAGCGGGCATGCGACGATCTGCCAGAAGTTTATCGTCTTGTCTTCGTTGCCCGCGTCATTGAAGGCTTGAGCGTTGCTGAAACGGCTGCTGCGCTAAACCTGCAAGCAGGTACGGTCAAGACACGCCTCCATCGCGCCCGAACATTGCTTAGGCGCGGGCTGGAGGCGCAGATTGGCCCACTTCTCCTCGATGCATTTCCGTTTGCGGGTAAGCGTTGCGAAAGGCTGACGGCAATTGTGATGAAAAAGATCGCTTCGCGGGGACCTTGATGCCTTTGCGGCATCCAATCCGACGTCAACTCTAGCAGATCTCGGCTAATGGCCGGGACAGGAGGCTTCGATGAGGTCCTATCTCGTAATTATCGGTGCGAGCGCCGCGTTGCTTTTCGGCGGTGCTGTCGGGGCTCATGCCCAGGACGCGCCCAGTGATCCGCAGATAGCGCACATAGCTTATACTGCTGGCGCCATCGACATTGAGGCTGCCAAGCTGGCGCTCTCCAAATCGGAGACCCAGGCTGTGCTGGATTTTGCGCAGAGCATGGTCAACGATCATGAGGCGGTGAACGCGCAGGCGCTTGCTCTCGTTGAGAAGCTGGGCGTCACTCCCGAGGACAATCCGACAAGCCAATCTTTGATGAGCGCGGCCGAGACAAAGCGTGCGGAACTGGCTGAACTTGAAGGAGCGGATTTTGACCAGGCCTATATCGAGAACGAGGTGGCGTTCCATGCGCAGGTCAATGACGCACTTGAAACCGTGCTGATTCCATCCGCGGAGAACGAGGAGCTGAAGAGTTTCCTGGAAACGGGGTTGAAGCTGTTTCAAGGCCACCAGCAGCACGCTGAACAGATTGCGGGTGAACTGAAATGAAGGCGATTCTTCATCGGCGGCAACTGCTGTTTGCTGGCGGGGCCGCAGTTCTGGCCGGGGGCATACCGGCTCGTGCGCATAATGGCACGGTCCACGTCACGATCGAGAATCTGACATTCCAGCCTGCCCAAATCGAAGTCCGGGCCGGGGAGACGATCGAGTGGATCAACAAGGACCGTATGCCTCACACTGCCACTGTGAGGGACAAATGGGAGGTGATGATACCACCAGGCCAAACCGCAACCAGGCAAGCGGAGGTGGGAGACACGGTGGACTATTACTGCCGCTTTCACCCCAACATGACCGGCAGAATCACTATTGTCGGTTAGCATACAGTTCCAGGAGAAGATACACAGCTTTCCGTCTGGAAGTGCGACAAAGCAAAGACTTGGATCATTCAAGGCTCCAGGAAATTGGAATGATCAGAAAACGGCCAACTCCCCTGGAGGCGGCCCAAGCGCCAAGGCGACAAGGCAAGAGGCGGCCGCTGAATCTGGCCGCCTCTTCTCACTTCACACTGCCGCAATCACGGCCGAATAGTGGATGATTGCCCCTTTAAGCACAAATGCGTGCCAGATCGCATTTTGGAATCTCAGGCTCCGCCAAAGGTGAAAGACGACGCCGACCGAATAGGCGGCGCCACCTAGAATTAGAAGCCATACGACGGTTGGCGAAAGACTCGCCAGCATCGTCTTGACCAGTGCTATCCCGCTCCATCCCAAACCTAGATACAAGGGTATCGCGAGCCTCGCGAAGCGTTTCGGAAACGCGATCTTCAGGACCATGCCGAATGCAGCGACCGTCCACACCCATGCCAGAAGCCACGCCCCGGTTGCGTCCATCCGGAGGGCAAAGGGCGTGTAGGTGCCGGCAATGAGAAGATATATTGCCGCATGGTCATATTTGCGCAGCCGCCACTTCAGGGGGCTTACCGGCCACATGTTGTAGAGCGCGGATATCGACAGGGTGGTAACCAGGGTTAAGGCGTAGATGGAAGTGGCGATGGCGATATCCGTCTCGGCGCCCCAGGCCATGACGATGAGCAGGGCGGCGGCGCCCGTGACGGCGAGAAGCACGCCAATCACGTGAATAACGCCATCGGCAAAAGACTCCGCGCGATCATAATGCCAGGGAATCTCGTCCATGCGTTCTTCCCTCCCGTATTTTGACGCACGCCGGCGTGCGGCCGCCGGCGTGCACCTGCTGGAAAGTACATAGAACGCAAGCCAGCTCGGTTTGATCCTTAGCGACACCAACATGGGGAAAGTCCGGCTGAAGAGTGCTCCTGGCAGAGGGCGCTGGCGCTCGAATCTATCCGACACGCATGAGCATCAGTTCGGTAAAAGCCGGGTCCAAGGTGCGGCGAGACAACTGCGATTATTCTGGCGGTCCCGAACGTGCGCGGTCCGGTCATTGCTTCGCAGGGGCCAATGGAGGCCCATTCCGAGCGCGCCGATTGGCTGAGTTCGCTGCTGCGGCGCGGTGAGGAATCCGGGTTCTTGAGCTCCGCCTTTAATCGAAATCGCACTTTCCGCATTGAAGCGGGTGGCGCCTTCAGTTATGAAGGCCCGCACGGCCCTCAAGGCCCATGCACCCGTAGCTCAGCTGGATAGAGTGCTGCCCTCCGAAGGCAGAGGTCACAGGTTCGAATCCTGTCGGGTGCGCCATTTCGGTACTGTCGGCCCTGAGACATAGGTAACAGGCTTTACCTAAGACATGGGTGACAACCTCGTGCCGAACGGGTTGTCGATTGTCTGTAAGGTCCTCTGTTCCAGGCCGATCTATCCCAGATCGTAGTCCATGAAGCTGACGAGCCATATGCCGTCGTCGACCTCCTTGATTCCGAGTCTGGCCCGCCAGCACGTTCGAGACGTTGATCTTCTTTCTTGCCATGCAGATGCGGCCGCATGCGGTGACGAGAATGTCCCTGTCATGGAAGGGATAGTCGAGCTCCGGTAATCCGCGATAGGGTCGCGGCGATGGGTTGTAGCGCTCGGCAGGGCAAGCCATATTGAGCGCCTGGTGCGGCCGTTCCTCGTTGAACTCGCTGACGAATCTTTCGAAGCGGTCCTGCTGCTGAAGAATGTTCATGCCGAGCAGTCTCCTGCTTCAGGGTCCGGTGCATGCGTTCATGGCGGCCGTTCTGCTGCGGGTTGCCCGGCTTGATCCGTTCGATCTCGATGCCGAGCCTGAGCCACCACACCGACAGCTTGGACAGGTTGTAAAGCCCGTTGGGGGAGGCAAACGGCAGTCCGTTGTCGCTTTTGATGGCGTCGGGCAGGCCACGCTCCTTTGGCGAACGAAGGCTTCGATGACCGGCGTCTCCTTGGTCGATTCAAGAGCTTAGCAGGCAAGCAGATAGCGCGAGACCTGGTCAGTGACGGTCAAGGGGTAACAATAACGGCCATTGCCGGTCTTGAACTCGCCCTTGAAGTCCGCGCACCACAGATCGTTGGGAGAGCAGTGCGACAGCGGAGTGCCCTCGGCCTTGTTCGCTCTGCGCCTCTTGCGGGCCCGGCTTACAAGGCCGTGATGGTCGAGCACGGCATGCACCGTGCTCCTGGCCGGAATACGCACGTCGCCAGCCAGCTTTCTGACCAGCAACTCCCGGATCTTGCGCGCGCCCGAGTGTGGCTTATCCTTCTTGCTCTCGACGATCAGACGCTCGATCTGCTCGGGCAACTGGTTGGCGTAGCGCACCGGCCGCCGAGACCGGTCCGTCAATCCGTGCAGGCCGCTGTCGCGGTAGCGTTGCAGCAGCTTATAACCCGTATTGCGCGAGATGCCGAACTCCCGGCAGACCGCCGACATTGTCTCGCCGTCAAGCAGGCGGGCAATGAACTTCACACGTTCGTCCATTAGGCTACACTCCTTCCACGGCACCTCGCGATCCTCCGCAAAGAGCGAAATGTGTAACCTATGTGTCCGGAATAACCTGTGACCTATGTGCCGGGAAGGTCACCGTCGCGTTACAACCTTTAGGTACTTCGCGCCTGAACAATCAGATCGCCTCATACAGAAACGTCCCACATAGTGGCCAGCGAGCAGGTGGAACGATTGCTACATGGCTCAGGCGTTGCCTGCGTAGAGCTTTGGGAACATGGCAGGGGCAAGAATATGGCCGCCATTCACCTGCGTGAAGGGCGGCCGCAGACCACAGAGCAGCATCAGCACCACGCTCCGTCGGATTACCGAAGCGATCAGACATCCGATACCTACCATCACCTCGAAAGCATAGGTTGGTGAAATAACGACCCTGCGGCTCCGGCGTGTTCAGGAATGACAAATAAGCCCGCTGTCCGACAGAGGTGGCCGCCGCTTCGCGTGATGCCAGGCGCCGTCAGGGGCTACAACCGTGCCCGTGGCACTGCGCATAATAACACCGATGAACTCAGAACCATGAAAGAGCGGTTCACTTGTCGGAAGTCCGGCAGTGCCCATAACGTACTGACGAGATGGCCGGCGCGCCAAGCAGGCCAGGCGACGCATCGATTGCCTTCTCACCCATGGACGCCTCGTGCAGGTGGGCCGAATGTGGGCGCCCAGAATCGCTGATGCTCCGGTGCCGGGAATGGAAATCCTGTATGCTCTCCCCTCCGCGTCCTGGGCGCGTGGTGACATATTATGGTTGATCGCTGCAACCTGTTCAACGGGAACCGAACTTCGGGCCGATTTCAATAACCAATCTAGAACAACATTGCCCAGTGTAGCGAACTAAATGGCTGTCTTTATCGAACATTCGCGTTGATAGAAGGCGAGGAGCTGTCGGATTCATCTACCCTGCGATACTCCCAACGGAAAGAAGCGGGTACTCTCCGCGCCAAACTTTGGCCTATCTTGCCTTGCCGGGGAGGTCGTAAAAAGCGGAGTTCTACATGATGGAATTGAAAAAGCAGGCGCAGCCTTCCTGAAGTCAGATGGCCTTGTTACACCGCCAGATAGATATCCAGTGCGGTGTTGCAGACTATCGGGGAAGGCAGACGAATAATGCGAATGAAGCTTTATGCAACACCAACATCGCCTTTCGTGCGCAAAGTCATGATTTGTGCCTACGAGCTCGATATCGCGGATCAGATCGAGCTGGAGCGATGCGATCTTCACCCGTTCAAGCGGCTTCCGCCATTGGTGAAGTTAAACCCTCTCGGTCAGGTTCCAACATTGGTCGATGATTGCGAGTCGTATTATGACAGTTCCGTAATTTGCGAACTGTTAAACATGCGTGCCGGCGGCAAGCTAATTCCGCAGGATGGCCGGGCACGGTTGAAGGTCTTGCGGGACCAGGCACTCGCGGACGGCCTCATGGATGCTGCCGTTCTCATTCGTCTTGAGACGCTGTTGCGTGATGAGGCTCATCGCTCTTCGCAGTGGATCGCCGCTCAGCACGCAAAGATCACCTCCGCGCTTGAAGCATTTGCATCAGGCATTTCATCGCGGGGGAGCACAGTCGACCTGGGCGCAATCACTTTGGCGACGGCGCTCGGCTATCTTGATTTCCGGTTGGCGGAAATCGGCTGGCGCACGGATCACCCAGGTCTGGCGCAGTGGTTCGCTTTCTGGGAGCAGCGCTCTTCCCATCGCGCGACCGCGGATCTTTGCTGACTGCCTAGGGGATATTGTCATGGATTTCCTTGCCGCGGATTTGTCAGAGGATCAAATCTACAAGCTGATGACGGGCCTGATCGTGCCGCGCCCCATAGCCTGGGTGACGACGCATGGCAGCGAGGGAACGGTCAACCTTGCACCTTTCAGCGCATTCACCTTCCTGTCGACCATTCCGCCGATCATTGGCATCAGCATCACCCGGCGCTCCAGCGGGCTGAAGGATACGTTGCGCAACGTGCAGCGAAATGGCGAGTTCGTCGTCAACATCGCCGATGAAAGCCTTGTGGAGGCGGTGCATGGCAGCTCTGCTGAATATCCGCCTGACATCAGTGAGCCAGAGCTTCTCGGTCTTGACTGCGCGGCTTCTCATGTCGTCGCCGTGCCGCGCATTGCTGCCGCGCCCGCCGCGATGGAGTGTCGATTGGAACGGATCATAGAATTTGGCGAAAAGGGAGCGGAACTCGTCGTTGGCCGCATCGTGCATTTTTACGTGCGCGATGATCTGGTTGTTGATGGCAAGATCGCAACCGACACCTTGCGACCGTTGGCACGTATCGCCGGCCCTCGCTATGCGCCTATAGGCCCTGTCGTCGAGATGACGCCGCTGCATGAGGGCTCGCGCCGCTATGCCGCCACCCACGATGAGCCGCAGGCGCATCGGCAAGCTTCGCAAACACCCTGAGCGGAGGAAGAAACACTATGTTTCACGATATCGAATATCGCGTCGAAGGGGCCGTCGCCCTCATTCTTCACGACCGTCCGGAAGCCCGCAACGCCGAGAGTAAACGTCTGCTGGATGAAATGGACAGCGCGCTCGCGAAGGCAGTAGCGGACCCGGATGTCCGCGCCATCATCATCGGCGGAAATGGCCCCCATTTTTCGGCGGGCCATGATTTGAAGGAAGCGCAACGCGAGCGCCAGAATTTCACGGTTGAAGAGCGCTGGGCGTATGAAGAGCGGCGCTATTTCGACTACGCGTTAAGGATCTGGGACTGCCCCAAGCCCACAATCGCGCGTGTCCAGGGTGCGTGCGTCGCCGGTGGATTCATGGTGGCGAACATGTGCGATCTGCTCGTGGCCTCTGATGATGCCTTCTTCGCCGACCCGGTGGTGCGGACCCTGTCCGCGGCTGCTGTGGAAGTGCTGGTACACCCGTGGGTGATGGGGCTGCGCAGCGCCAAGGAGTTTCTTTTCACGGGCGAACGCATGACCGCAGAGCAAGCGCATGCAATTGGCATGGTCAACAGGGTTGTTGCCCGTGAGACGCTTGAGGATGAAACCATGGCGCTGGCGCAAAAAATTGCCGAAACTCCGCCTTTCGCTTTGAGGCTGGTCAAGCGTTCGCTTAACCGCAGCTTCGACGCGCAGGGATTCCGCACCGCCCTTTCGGCTCATTTCGATCTGCATCAGCTTTCCCACGTAAGTGATGAGTTCGCCCGCAATCGCGGATCAGGTCTTGCCGAGGCAATTGAGCGGGCAAAGGGATAAGCATGGTGAGGGCAGACATGGTGCGGGGGCCGGATTTCCTGCGGGCGGCTTCGGATGCAGAGTTTCGCATTGGCTTGTGTGAGTGGCTGGCGCGGGAGCTTCCGGCGTTGGCGGCCGGACGTGGCCCGGCAGCAATGAATTCGATTGAGTTCCGGCTCGCCTGGGAGAACCATATCTGCAAGGCAGGATTGTCGGGGCTCGGCTGGCCGCGTGAGGTGGGAGGGCATGCCCTGTCGCTTTCACGACAGGCAATCTATCATGAGGAGGTGGCTCGCGCCGGCGCCCCGCTCCCCGTCAATATGATCGCGCATGGCATTGTCGCTCCAACGCTGATCGCGTTTGGCTCGGCAGAGCAGAAGCGGCGTTATCTGCCACGCATTCTCGACAATTCCGAAATCTGGTGTCAGGGATATTCCGAACCGGATGCGGGTTCTGATCTTGCCGCCTTGGCGCTCCGGGCTGAGCGACGCGGCGATGTCTATCTCTTGAACGGGCAAAAGATCTGGACCAGCTTCGCCCACCTTTCCGACTACTGTCTTTTGCTTGCGCGCACCGGGCAGGGAAGTTCGCCTCGCACCGGTATTTCCGTTATGCTGACGGACATGAAACTGCCCGGAATAAGCGTACGGCCGATCCGGCAGATTACCGGCGAGGCAGACTTTAACGAGGTGTTTTTCGACAATGTCGAAGTGCCCGCAACTGCGCTGCTGGGTAAGGAGAACGAAGGCTGGCGCTTGGCAATGGCTGCGGCGAATTACGAGCGCAGCACCTATTTCGTTCCCCGCGTCGTCAGATTGCAGTCCGAACTTGAGCAGTTGATCAGGCTGGCTTCACGGACGTATCGACACGGGTGTGCTGTCATTGACAAGCCGTCAGTGCGTGAAGAGTTGACAAGACTTTGTATCAACGCGCATGCCCTGCGGCTCTTTGCTGACAAGATCCTTGCCGATTCCGAGGCAGGGGAAGCGTCAGGCGTCGACAGTTCAGCGATCAAGCTTCTTTGGAGTGAAAACCACCAGCGTCTTTTCAATCTGGCGATGGAGGTGCTGGGGCCAGAGGCAGCGCTTGGTCCGCAGGAACTGAATAGTCCGGATGAAGGACGCTGGGTTCGTGAGTATCTGTGGACGCGGGCTGAGACGATCCTCGCCGGAACTTCAGAGGTCCATCGTAATATTATCGCCGAGCGTGGACTGGGATTGCCAAGATGAGCAGACAGCGATCGACACCGTTTTTTGATGCCGACCTTCGAGACGGGGTCGCTGCGGCTCTGGAAGACTGCATGCAAAAAACCAAAAACATGGATGCCAGAGCCATGCAGGAGGCACATTGGCGTCTTGCCGCCGATATGGGCTGGCTGGGCGCGATGGTGACGGAAGAGCAGGGCGGGCTGGAGCTCGGGCGGGCTTTTGCCGCTGATCTTTGCGCAGAGGCTGGGCGGGCCTTGTTTTGCGGCCCGTTGCTGGAAACCGCGATCCTGTTGCCGGCCCTGGCTGCCGAGTGTTCATCGCTGCTACCCTTGCTGAATGGAGTGGTGGCGGGAGACGTCAGGCTGGGACTGGCCGAGGAATGCAGTGGACAGGTGCTTGTTCAGTATGCTGACGCGGCCACACATATCGCAGTTCTGAATTGCAGCACAGACACACTTTCGGTGACATTCGCGCCTTCAACAGCGTTTCGCTGCGTTATGCTGCAGCCGCTCGATCCACGCTCCAGCGTGGCATGCGCGGAACTGATCGATCCAGACGTGGCCGAGCATATACCTCTTCAGCGGGAAGCAGCGGACCGCGTTCTTCATGCCTTATACATGGCGCAAGCAGCGGACCTGTGGGGCATCGCCGAAGCAGCGCTTCTTGCGACGGTGAGCTACGTGGTGGAAAGACGCCAATTCGGTCGGCCTATCGGGCAATTCCAGGGGGTAAAGCATCGGCTTGCGGACATCCACACGGCTGTTGACGCAGCCAGGCTTGCTATTGCCACTACCGTTGATGACGCCGCCGGTGCCCATGAAGCGGCGATTGCACGGATTTTGGCCTGCGATGCAGCTCTTGCCGCGAGCGGAGCGGCGATTCAGTACCATGGTGGCCTAGGGTTTTCCTGGGAGGCTGACCTGCATCTATACCTAAAACGGGCATTGCGGCTCAACGCAAGCACAGGAGGCACAGCGGCGCTGCGTTCCACTGTCGGTGAGCGCATTATAATGCGAGCGCTGGAAGCGGACGCTGCCTGAACGAGTGGCATCCGGTTCCCGCCGGATCCGAGGCTGCCGGAGTGTTAGCCGGGTTGGAGCGGGTCGCGTTGCTCGCCTCGCTCTAAGCGCTTTACAATGTTGTAAGCACCCCTTTCTTGTCCCCGAAACAGCTACCCGTTTCAGGAGAGGATGAGAAGGATAAATAGATACCAATATGCGCCCCGGTTCGTTCCTGGTCAAAAACACTCCTATGAAACCGAAGTGGCATGGGTGAGCACAAGTTCGCGCATTCTAGCGACGACCTCCGCCCGCCGGTTGGGGGTAAAGTCGCTGGTGCTGACGGCGCCGGCAATGGCAAGATCGGGAATCCCATTAGACGTGGGGATAGCCATACCGAAGCCGATTATACCCGGTGTAACGGGACTGCGGCGTATGACATGACCGTCACGTCTTGCTGCGTCTAGATGGTCGCGGAAGCTTGCACCGGTCGTCCGAACGAACCGCTTGTAGATCATCTGGTTGGCAGCAATGATCATTTCTGCTTTGTCGGCGGGCATGGCCGCGAGAAGAACCATGCCGCCGACGCCGACCCCCAGCGGTAACCTGTCGCCAATGGCAAGCGTCGTAAGCGGCCCTGTCGCATGGGAGTCAATTCTGTCGATACAAAGACTATCGAGTGCACTGCGCATCAGAAGATAGCCGACAGCACCTGTTTCTCGTGCCAGCCGCTCGACGAGATCGCGATGGCGTTCCGCAATTTCGCGTGTAAGGTTTGGCGCAAGTCCCAACTCCCTCGCAAACGGACCAATGGAATATCGGTTTCCGCTACCTTCTTGCGCAATCAGCCCATGTTGGACGAGGCGCTTGAGGATACGACGCGCAGTGGGTGGCGGTAGACCTGATTCCTTCGCCAGGTCAGTTAGCCTTGCGCCCTGAGGGCGGAAAGTTGCAACGAGGCGTAGCAGGACCATCATGCGGTCGATCATCTGCGTGCCCTGAACGTTAGATGTTTGGTAGCCCTCCATGTTCCCCTCCATCTGGCGCTGTCAGGCGAGCGTACTTGCTTGATAGCGGCGGCCTCGGGCTAGAATGTTCCTTCCCCACCGGCGATCCGAACTGAACCGCCGACCGTTTATAGTACACAGTGTCGAAAAATCGATGTCAACGTCGAATTGTCGCGATTGCCATGGCGCCCTGAAGCAGGCATGCCGTGTCCTAATCCATTGCGCTAAAATAACTTCTCGCCCCATGCCGCGGGTTCCACAATGTGGAGACAAAAAGCAGCTTTGAGGACGTCGGGCTGTTCTCAGGCCGGCGGGAAGCCAATATAGAGAGTGTCCGGGCAGTATACATCCGCTGACGCCTGATTATCGGGGAGGATTTTTCATGCGCTTGCTCACAATGATGAAAACCATGCTTTGCGCTACAGGGATCACGCTTGGAGCAATAACCATGCCGGCTTCTTCCGCCAGTTTCGAGGAAGTGCTCGAAGGCGCGAAAAAGGAAGGGAAGCTGTTCGTTCTTGTTTCCAGTCCTGGTAAGCCCGAAACTCACCAAGCTTTAGCAAAGGCATTCAATGAACGATTTGGCCTTTCGATCCAGGTCGAATGGACGGCGACAAATCCCGTCCAGACGGGGTCCAAGCTTATCGCGGAACAGGGTGGCGCCGGCTTTGTCGATGTTATTGGCGCGGGAGGCAATCAGGAAATGGCCGTGCTGGTGGAGCGCGGAATCCTCAAGCCGTGGCCGTGGGCTGACGTCTTCTCAGACGAACTGCCGGAAATCTCGGCGGCGATCGATCCTGTTATTGACGATCTAAAAGGTACGGGCCTTCTCATCGCGCATAATATTTATGGCATGGCCTGGAACAAGGATCTAATTGCCGATGAGGATGTGCCCGACAGCTATGCCGATCTGCTGAAGCCGGAATGGGCTGGCCGGTTTGCTGTCAACGCCTTTTCATTGAACCCCGTGGACTACTATTCATTCGTCCTGGGCGAAGATGAGACGTTGCAGATGGCTCGCGACATCCTTGAGAACCAGCCGGTTCTTGAGCGTGGCACAGGTGCAGTTACGCGGGCGATTTCCGTCGGCCAGGCCGAGGTGGGAATTTCCTCTTTCCATCAAGCGGGGCGGGTCGACAATCTCGGCTTCAAGATGTTCTCGGATTACGTGCCGATAGGCGTCCTTCATGTCTATGTCCCTGAGACGGCGCCGAACCCGAACGCCGCTCGTCTATTCACGGCCTGGTTCGCGACGGAAGGCATGAAAATCGTCAACGAGCATGAGCCGATGCCACGTCTAGGAGATGGGTCATCGGCCGATGCCATGCTGGCGGCCGTTGAGAAGGGTGGCGGCAAGGTAATAGGTGAAATGTCGCTTGCCGACACAAATAGCGCGGCCGAGATGCGTAACAGGATCTCGGAAATAATGACCGAGTAAGCGCAACGCTACGCGCCCTCATGAAGCTGAGGGCGCTCAATGTCTGAGCGGCGTTTCACTCCCCGAAAAGCTGACTTTCCAGTGGTGCGGAGTTCCGTGGGCAGATCGATGCTGGCAATTGACAGTCTTTTAAAAACCTATCCCGGCCGCGGCGGGCGCGCCGCAACCAAGGCTCTGGACGGTGTTTCATTTACTGTCAAGGAAGGGGATTTCTTCACCCTTCTTGGTCCCAGCGGCTGTGGAAAAACGACAACACTGCAATGCATCGCAGGGCTGGAAGCTCCTGATGACGGTACTATCCGGATGGGCAGTGAAGTCGTATTCGGCAGTCGTGGCGGGGCGTTCGTGCCAGCCAACAGGCGTGGGCTGGGCATGGTGTTTCAGTCCTACGCAATCTGGCCGCATATGAGCGTCTTCGACAATGTCGCCTTTCCGCTGGTTTTTGGCGGAGTCAGGATGGCTGCGGCGTCGGTCAAAGCCGAGGTGATGCGGGCGCTGGAAATGGTGCAGCTCGGTCATCTCGCTGATCGGCCGGCGCCGATGCTGAGTGGTGGCCAACAACAGCGAGTAGCTCTAGCGCGAGCATTGGTGCGCCGGCCGCGCATATTGTTGCTTGATGAGCCGCTTTCCAATCTTGATGCCAAGTTGCGCGATACCATGCGCGCGGAAATCCGTGCCCTCGTCAAGTCGGTCGGTATAACCACTATCTTCGTTACGCATGACCAGACTGAAGCGATCGGAATGTCGGACCAGATTGTGCTGATGCGCGCAGGCCGGATCGTCCAGCAAGGTGGTCCGCGCGACATATACCTGCGACCTAACAGCGTGTTTACCGCTGACTTCATGGGGCGGAGCAATCTGATTGCCGGCAAGGCTGTCGTCGAACCTGGGGCACCCCTTCGCATAGACACAAAGCTAGGGGTGCTTGTTGCCGAGACAGATACGGAGTTTGCGCCGGGTGCTTCAGTCGTGGCAGTCGTACGACCCCAAGCGGTGCGTATCATGCCGAAGGCAAGCGGGAGCAACTCCATAAACAGTTTTGCCGCATGGATCGTCTCTCTGAATTTTCTCGGCGATCTCGTGGAGGCGGAAGTCGAAGCCGGGGGCGTGCGCATGGTTCTGATGCTGAACCCGTACGACACCTATGAGGAAGGGAGCGAGATCACGCTCCATATCCCGCCAGAAAACTGCGTTGCAGTGCCGGCCGATGATCGGGAAGCGGCGTCATGAGCATGGCGCTGAAGCATAGCGGCAGCGGACGGTTCATGCCTGCGTTCTCGCAGCAGAATGTCGTGCGCGGATTACTCCTGCTGTTCGTTTCCGCTCTGGTTCTGGGGCCAGTGCTCATTCTGATCCGTGCGTCGGTGTCTCCTGCCGGTGTGATGCCGCTGGAGACGAACCGTGTGAGTCTCGAGCATTTTCAGAACCTGCTGACCAGCGGCTCGACATGGCGTTTGATTGTCAACACCCTGCAATATGCGTTGGTTTCCATGAGCATCGGGGTAGGCATCGCGACCATTCTGGCATGGTTGACGGAGCGAACGGATATCCCCGGCCGTTTCGTGGTGCGGGTTCTGATGTTTTCGTGGATGGCAGTGCCGGCGCTGGTTGTGGGATTCGGCTGGATCCTTCTGCTCAATCCCGGCAATGGCCTGCTTAACGTGCTCTACCGAGAGCTTACCGGCATGCGGGGCTATTTGCTGCCGCTTTATTCATTCTGGACATTGTCGATTATCACTTCCTTTGCCGTTGTTCCTACGGCCTATGTGATGATCTCCGGCCTCCTGCGCAATATGGATCCGCAGTTGGAGAACGCGGCTAGGGTCCATGGCGGTTCGGGCACGACGGTGATCCGCAAGGTGACCCTTCCCCTTTTGGTGCCGGGCCTTTTCTCCGTTGGCATTTATATGTTCATGGCGGTAGTTCAGACCTTCGACCTGCCCCTCATCATCGGTGTCACCGCTCGTTATCCGGTTTTGTCGACGCGGGTCTATCTGCTGTCCTCACCCGAGAACGGGTTGCCCAACTATGGCTTTGCTGCTGCGTTCGGTGTCCTGCTGCTAGTCATCGCGTCTGGTCTGATGTGGGCTTATCTGCGCACAGTTAGCGCCGGGGAAAAATACCGTGTCGTCACAGGCAAGGCGTTCCGGCCAAGGCGCATTGAGCTGGGCTGGTGGAAGCCGGTAGCTATAGCTTTCGTCATCATTTACTGCCTCGTGATGGCGCTGCCATTGCTGATGCTGCTGTGGGTCAGCCTGAACACCTCGTTTGTGTTGCCAAGCTATGACGCGCTGCCGGGTCTCACTCTGGATGTTTACCGGCGGCTGCTTGCCAATCCGGTGATTTTGCGGGCGTCCGGAAATACCGTTATCCTGGTCACGGCCAGCGCGACAATCGTGATGGTGACCTCACTGCTAATCGGCTGGTTCACGACGCGCACTGGCAGTCGCCTTGGAAAGGCGCTCGACGCGCTTTCATTCGCGCCGATGGCTATTCCACCCATCGTTCTGGTTCTGGCGATCGTGCTAATTTACCTGCGTACGCCCGTTTACGGCACCATCTGGGTCATCGTCATTGCACATTCGACCGTGTTCCTTGCCTTTGGCGTGCGTTCGATGAGCAGTGCGCTGATCCAGGTCCACAGTGAATTGCCAAATGCCGCCATTGTCAGCGGCGCATCCTGGCTGACCTCCCTGCGCAAGGTGACGCTACCGCTCATATGGCCGCAATTTCTCAATGGCTGGCTGTGGGTATTCGCGCACAGCGCTCGTGATCTGACAGCACCGTTGATGCTGTTGTCGACAACCAATGTCGTTGCGGCCTCGGGGCTGTGGAATATGTGGCAGTTCCCTGATCTGCCTGGCGCGGCTGCATTGTCCGTCATGCTGATGGGATCGTTGCTGCTGGTTGTCCTTCCTTTCCAGATCTACGCCGCGCGGCGACTTGAAACGTGATGACCGGCCGGCTCCGGAGCCGGAACCGCTCAATCTGACAGGAAAGTTCAAGATGGAAAAACCGAACTTCTATTGGAAGTCGCTGGATTGGGAAGCGCTGACACGGGATTACCCGCCGCCCGGACTATTTGAGCAGACCGTCGGGAAAATGTCAGAAGACGAGATCCGAGCGCTTCAGAACGCTCGTTTCCTGGAGCGCGTCGCCGAGGCATGGCAATATCCGTTCTATCGTGACCGCTGGGTGGCCGCTGGTCTGGAGCCGGGCGATATAACAAGCCTTGGTGACATTGAGCGCATATCGCCCTTCACGACTGATGACCTGAAGGAAGCCTTTGTCCGGCAACCGCCCTTCGGCGATCATCAGCCCAGCTCGGAAGACTATTTCAGGGATGCACATGTGCGCATTCTCACCAGTGGCGGCACGACAGGCCTGCCGCGTGTAACGCTCTTCGATTCACGCTCCCTTGAGATTCAAGGAATCCAGAGCGCGCGTGGGTTCTGGGCGCAGGGACTGCGGCCATCCGACATCATCCAGATCACCTACACCAATTCTCTGGCCAATGCGGCCTGGTGCACGTTGAACGGCGCCTTTCACTGGATAGGCGCAATACCGATGACGACGGGATCAGGCTTGGTGACGTCAAGCGCGCGCCAGCTCCAATATGCAGCCGCATGGGGCACCACAGCCTGGTTTACACGGGCGGAATATCTGGCGCGCCTGGCTGAAGTGGCAGTCGAGACAGGGTTTGACCTTCACGGCCTCAGGACAAGGCATATCCACTCGCATATCGGACCGGACGCCAATGGTACGCGGCGGCGAGCGCTGGAAGAAGCATGGAATGCTCCAGTTTATGACAATTACGGCACACATGAGATCGGAGCGATAGCTTTCGAATGTCGTGAGAAATCGGGCATGCATATCAGTGAGGACACGGTCTATGTCGAAATTGCAGACATTGAGACCGGCCAGCTTCTGGGTCATGGCGAAACCGGGAACTTGATAGCGACAAGCCTTTACCGCAGCGTTCCACCGATCATCCGCTTCAATATGCGTGATCAGCTTGCAACGTTCCCGCGCGGGAAGTGCGGTTGCGGGCTTTGCACGCTGAAGCTGTCAAATTTCCGGGGTCGCAGCGACGAGATGGTGAAGCTGCGGGGCACCAATGTTTATCCGCTTGCCTGCACTGAAGCCATCGCCCGTGATCCACGCACCAACGGTGAATTCATCTGTGTCGTCTCCCATGAGGGCAGCGGCATCACGCAGCGCGAGAAATTCGTGGTCCGTATCGAGCGCCGCGGCCTCAGTGTCGACGCGCAGGCACTGCGATCAGACATGGACGCGGCCTTGCATCGCGACCTCGGGGTCCGTGTTGAAGTGGAAATCGTTGACCCGGGCACATTGGCCGAATTCACCGGCTTGGGCTTTCAAAACAAGACCAGGCGCCTGCTGGACCTGCGCAAGTGAAGGAAAAACCTGCCATGAGCAAACGCATAGATTTCGATGAAATGGTTGGGCTGGTCGAGCCGGGACACCTTGTTGGCTTTGGCGGCGGTGGTATCCAGCGCAAGCCAATGGCGGCAGCAGCGGCGATAGCCCGCTCCAATTTGCAACATATAGATGCCGCCTCTTTTCTTGGCGGTCCGGAAGTCGATCTGCTGATCGGCATGAAGAAGGTTCGCCGGCTGCATTTCGCATTTGTCGGCTTCGACATGTTCGGTTTAGCTCCCAATTTTCGCGCGGCGCGTCAGGCAGGTGAGCTCGAAATCGTCGAATACTCGGAAGGCCTGATGATGAGCGCGTTTGAGGCAGCCGCCAAGCGCCTGCCGTTTCTGCCCTCTCGCTTCGGCTTGGGAACCGACCTTCTTTCAACACCGACAACGCCATTTCGCGAAATGAAATGCCCGCTGAGCGGCGAAAAGCTTGTCGCAGTGCCAGCGCTTGCCCCCGACCTTGCCATCGTTCACGTCAACGAAGCCGACGAGCAGGGTAACGCGCTAATCCACAGCGACTCCTATGTCGACCTGCTGCTGATCCAAGCATCCAAAAAGGTAGTGCTGACAGCAGAGAAAATTGTCGAACGTATCTCGGGAGAGCGCAGGGCGCGCTCGACCTTCATCTCCCGGCTATGGGTTGACCATGTGGTGGAGGCGCCCTCCGGCGGCGGCTTCTCGGCCGTATTCCCGCAGCATCGCTTCAATATGTCAGCAATCCTGGAATACCAGAAAAACGCAACCGACCCGGCATGGCTCGCCGCCAAGGTAGGAGAATTGTAATGACTGAAGCCGGATTTGCTCTTGAAGAGCTCCTCATTGCCCGCATGGCGAAGGAATATCGCGGTGGGCGAATGGGGGTGGGCGCGACAATCCTCGCCGATTTGTCGGCGCGTTTAGCCAAAGCGCTTTATGTGCCAGACCTTTTCCTCACCACGATCTCGCGGGCAGCCGCGGATCCTCAAATCCACGCCAAGACCTTTTCCGACGAATGGGCTCTGGACGAAAGCGCGACGATGGCGCTCGGATGGGAGGAAATGTTCCGCCTGATCGCCCACCAGAAACTCCAGATCTGGATCGGCTCCGTTCAGATCGATCGCTTCGGTGGTTCCAATATCTCGGTGATCGGTGACTGGGAGCGTCCGCGCGCTCAGCTTATCGGCGCGCGTGGCATTCCGGACGATCTTTGGGGATGCGAGACACTAAACTACCATATCCGCAAGCACACACCCAAGAGCTTCGTTGAGAAGGTGGATTTCGTCTGCGGATTCGGGAAATCTCCAGACCTCGGGTCGGTTGGAGTGCAGCCAGCTGCACCGGGTGTTGTAATTTCGGATCTGGGCGTTTTCGATTTCAATGGTGCGGATGGCGCCATGCGGGTGGTTTCGTTGCATCCGGGTGTGGATTTCGCGAAAGTTCAGGAGATGACCGGGTTTGAGCTTGCCGATCCGGGTCCAGATGTACCCGTGACCGAAGCGCCGACTGCCGAAGAGTTGCATATCATCCGCAATGTCATTGATCCTTCCGGGATGAGACGGCTGGAAAGCAATGAGGCAACCCCGGCCCTGTTTAACGAATTGTGGGCGCGCGAACTGCAAAATTCAAAGGCGGGCGCGGATGCCAGCCGGAAGGCCGCCTCATGTTGATCGCAAACAATGTGACGACAAAACTGCACCCGGCGCTTGAGGTCGATACGCCTTCGGGTGCACGGATGCTGGCGCAGGCATTCGCCAGACATGGGGTGCGCTTTACCTTCGGGCAGAGCATCCCGTCTCTGTTCCACCTGGTGGCGCCTGACCACGGCATGGAGCAGATCGTCTATCGTACGGAAAATGCCGGTGGGGCCATGGCCGACGGTTATTCCCGCGCCAGCAATCGTATCGCGCTCGTCACCGCGCAAAACGGGCCCGCTGCTGCACTTCTTGTGGCGCCGCTCGCTGAGGCGCTGAAAGCTTCGGTGCCGGTTATCGCATTGGTGCAGGAGGTCTCGCCCCTGGCCGCGGACCGCAACGCATTTCAAGAGCTTGACCATGCGGCCTTATTCTCCGGCGTGGCTAAATGGGTACGCCGCATCGACCATGTGTCGCGCATAGACGACTATGTCGATATGGCTGTTTCCGTCTCTTCCGGAGGGCGGCCTGGACCGGCGGTGCTTCTCGTGCCTGCAAACCTTCTTTCCGCACCTGCCGCCAGTTCTAACCGCCAGACGAGCATGGGCACGTTCCCGCTTGATCGGCCGGTTCCCGATCCTCGGGCGATTGCCGAAGCCGCGACGCTTCTCGCTACTGCGCGACAGCCGCTGGTCATTGCCGGCGGCGGGGTTCACTTATCGCAGGCGCAGGAGGCGTTGGCAGACCTTCAGGAGCGTTTCCACCTGCCGGTGGCGACCACCTTGATGGGCAAGGGCGCCGTCGATGAAAGACACCCGCTATCGCTTGGTATAGTCGGCCATGTCATGGGTGAGGGCTCAAGGAGCGAAACGCTGCATGATTTCGTGCGTGGCGCCGATGTCATTCTGCTGGTCGGCAATCGCACGAATGAGAATGGCACCAGTCACTGGCGTCTTTATCCGAGTGATGCGACCTACCTGCATCTCGACATTGATGGGCTGGAGGTCGGGCGCAATTACGAAGCGCACCGACTGGTTGGCGATGCCCGAGCCGGTTTGCTCGCCTTGGCCGATGCGCTCGCCGGTCAAGATTGTGAACTGCGCAGAACTTCCCGTCCTGCTGTCGAGGCAGTGATCGCGGCGGCGCGCCGTCATTATCGTGCTGCGCTTGAGGCAAGGCTTGCGCGTAAAGCCACTCACATCCGGCCCGAATCAGTGATGGTTGAACTTGACACCTTGCTTTCGCCTGAAAGCATTGTTGTTTCAGACGCTAGCTATGCCTCGGTCTGGACCGCCAACTATCTGACCGCGCAAAGGCCCGGAATGAGGTTTTTGTCACCGCGCGGACTTGCTGGGCTAGGCTGGGGGTTGCCGATGGCAATTGGCGCCAAGATCGCATGTCCGGAAAGCGACGTTATTTGCGTAACCGGTGATGGCGGCTTCGCCCATTGCTGGGCGGAACTGGAAACCGCCGTCCGGCAGCGACTGAAAATACCAGTACTCGTGCTCAACAATCAGATTCTGGGTTATCAGAAAGACGCCGAAGATGCGCTTTTCGGCGCCCATACCGAAGCCTGCACCTTTGAACCGGTCGATCATGCCGCGCTTGCCCGCGCCTGTGGCGCAGAAGGCATCCGTGTCAGCAGCGACGCAGAAATAAGCGGGGCGCTGAAGCAGGCACTATCCCAAGATGGGCCGACCGTCATCGATATCATCACGGATCCCGCTGCAAGGCCGCCGCTTACTTTCTATCGGGGCCGGTTTGTGGATGCCTGATCTGCTGCAAGGAAAGAGCATTCCATGAAAGAAGCTGCAATTGTTTCAGTCGCCCGCACTCCGGTGGCCCGAGCCTTCAGGGGAGCCTACAACGATACCCATGCCGCCGATCTCGCGGGGCACGTTGTAGGGGAGGCCGTCAAACGAGCGGGTGTCGATCCCGAGCAAGTCGAAGAAGTGATTCTTGGTTGTGCGATGCAGGAAGGCACCACGGGCTACAATATTTCCCGACAGGCGGCGATCCGTGCCGGGCTTTCTGTCAGTGTAAGCGCGGCAACGATCAATCGATTTTGTGCATCAGGGCTGCATGCGCTGGCCATCGCGGCACAGGCTGTTCAGACAGGCGAAATCGAAGTCGCCGTGGCCGGCGGAATCGAATCCATCAGCCTTGTCCAGACGCCGGAGAAGAATAACAGCCGGCGTGAAAATCCATGGATAATGCAGCATAAGCCAGCGATATACATGCCGATGCTGCAAACCGCCGAGAATGTAGCGCAGCGCTACAACATCTCGCGCGAGGCTCAGGATGCTTACGCAGCCGAAAGCCATCAGCGTACCGCGCGCGCGCATTCTGCCGGCTTCTTTGCGGCCGAGCTTGTCCCTCTGGAGACCACGAAGCGCATCGAAGATCGCGAGACCGGCGAAATACGCTTCGAGACCGTATTGCTTTCGCATGACGAAGGCGTGCGGCCAAACAGCACTCCTCAAACCCTTGCAAAATTGTCGCCGGTCCTGTCGCCGGAAGGCACGATTACCGCCGGAAACGCCTCGCAGTTTTCCGACGGAGCGGCAGCTCTAGTGGTCATGGACGCGGATCTTGCCGCGCGTCGGGGTTTGAAGCCGCTGGCGATATTTCGAGGCTTTGCCTCTGCTGGATGCGAACCGGACGAGATGGGAGTTGGCCCAGTTTATGCCGTGCCGAAACTTTTGCGCCGATTCGGACTTAACGTTGCCGACATCGGACTATGGGAGCTTAACGAAGCCTTCGCCTCGCAGGTACTCTATTGCCGTGACCAACTAGGCATCGATCCGCAGCGCTTTAATGTCAATGGCGGGGCAATTGCCGTTGGTCATCCCTACGGAATGAGCGGCGCACGGCTGGCGATTCATGCCATTTGCGAGGCTTCTCGACGGAAAGAAAAAACCGCGGTAATGACCATGTGTGTCGGTGCGGGGATGGGGGCTGCCGGACTTCTCGAGATAGTCTGAATATAAGGAATTTGACTCGATTGAGTAAAACCACAACGCTGAACGGACAAGTAGACAAGAAAAGCCAAGCGGGTGGAAAGCAGACGCGCCAGGCGGCGGGTAAACGCAGGCCCGCCGCTAATACCCGTCGCGCATTGATGCGCGAAAAAATGCTCGAGAAAGCAGCGGAATTATTCTACGCAAATGGTTTTGGCAAGACGAGCATCAATGACATAGCAGACTCGCTGACGCTGAAACGCTCTTCCCTCTACCATTACTTTCCGAATAAAGAAGCAATCCTGCGAGAACTGTTCGTTGAGGAATTCGAACGACGTATATCGGAACTTCAATCTCTTTTTGACCGTGATGATCTAAGCGCTACGGAACGGCTTGAGCTTGCTGTAGAGGGAGCCATTACCCAGCGGCTGCGGGGCGGAGGAAGATTCCTGGTTTTCGACAGGCTCGAACCGGAAGTTCCGGATGAACTAAGGAAAAATTACAATCGCGGCAGGCGCCAGATACTCGATCTCTATACAGGTTTGGTCGAGGATGGCATCCGGGTGGGTGAATTTCGCCCAGTGGATCCTCAACTCACCGCTTTTGCCATGATCGGGATGTCGAACTGGACGGCCCTATGGTATTCGCCGTCAGGTCGTATGAAGCCCAGAGAAATCGCACGCAGCCTTACCAACCTTCTGGTCCATGGTATCAGCCAGCATACCAAAGATACCAAAGCTGCCCTAGCTGACGAGATTCACTCGATTATCGATGGGATGCGTCGTGATATGGAGCAGCTAACAAACTTGATCAAGAATAAGTGAACTGCACGCGACGCCGGTGAACGGAAGCATCCTGCCGCAAACCGGCCTAGAGGCATCCTCCCAGCGCTAGCTAGTATTGGACAGCAGGAATATCCGACGGCAAGACTGGCAGAGGGGAACTGCAGGCGCATGTTACGTTCGCTTCTGCATCATATGCAGCATCCGATACCGTATAGGATCGCGGCGCAAAGTATAGATTCTCAAAGAGTTGCTGCTGAGCGATCTATAGGAAAAAGCGTTTGCGTCCATGATCCTGCTCGTGCGCTTGGAAAGCACCTCGGCCATTCTTAATGCGCACGGCGACCTGCTGCCGGCGAACATGATCTTTGTGGTGCGTTCTCGATAATCGGTTGGTCCCCGCCTCCAGGACCCGAAGGAAGAAGCCGTCGAGAGTCCCGTTTTCCTGAACCGCCGCTGCATTGGTGAGTCTTACTCAAGTCACCCAGTTCGCTGTTGACATTACGCTGCCCGTAATAGCATTATTCTAACCATAACCATGGAGGCCGAGGTGCAGGCGTTGCTTGCGGGGGTTCGTGTCCTTGATCTGACCAATGTCCTGGCCGGGCCGATCTGCTGCTATCAACTGGCTCAGCTAGGGGCTGAGGTAATCAAGGTCGAGGAACCGCGAAGCGGCGATCTTGCCCGCCAATTGGGAGCGGACCCGGCTCTCAATGCCAGAGGCATGGGCATATCCTTCCTTGCGCAGAACGCCGGGAAGAAGTCGGTGACCCTCAATCTGAAGACGCAACTGGGCAAGGAACTTTTCCTCAAGCTGGCCGAAACCGCCAATGTTGTGGTCGAGAATTTCCGGCCGGGCGTGATGGAGCGGCTCGGCCTGTCGGCAAAGACCCTGCAAGAGCGCAATCGCTCCCTTGTTTATTGCGCCATCAGCGGCTTCGGTCAGGACGGCCCGCTGCGGAACAACCCTGCTTACGACCAGATCATCCAAGGACTTTCCGGGGTCATGAGCGTCACCGGCACACCTGAAACCGCGCCCTTGCGCGTCGGTTATCCCGTTGCCGATACCATGGGCGGCATCACCGCCGCCTTCGCCATCACAGCGGCCCTGTTCCGCCAGATGCGCAGCGGAGACGGCGAAATCATCGACGTGTCGATGCTTGAGGCGACGCTGGTCTCGATGGGCTGGAATGTCTCCAACTATCTGATCGGCGGCGTGGAACCACAACCGATGGGCAACGAGAACATGACCGCCGCGCCATCTGGCGCCTTCCAGACCAAGGATGGGCTTCTCAATATCGCTGCCAACCGCCAGATCCAGTTCGAGAAGCTGTGCAAGCTTCTCAACCGCCCGGATCTCAAGTCGGACCCTCGCTTTGCCGAACCGGAGGCGCGCAAGGTCAATCGAATGGCCCTCAAGGGGGAACTAGAGACGGCATTGCGCAGCCGCAGCGCTGCGGAATGGTCCGAGCTCTTCAACAGCCATGGCATCCCCGCCGGAGAAGTGCTCTCTGTGCCGCAGGCTCTGGATCATCCCCAGATCGTCCATCGTGACTTCGTGAAGACCTTCAGCCCCGTTCCGGGAGTAGACCGGCCAGTTCGTGTCAGCCGCGCAGGTTTTCGGCTCGCCAGCGGCGATCCAGGTCCCGCCTCGCCGCCGCCCGCCCTCGGCCAGCACAATGCCGAAATTCTCGGTCCACTGCTCCCGGAGGGTGTAAGCCTGGCTGAACTTGAGGCAGAGACGGCATGAGCAGCTACGGAGTAGAGGCGGTGGAGCGAGCCCTGCAATTGCTCGATGCCTTTGATAACGGGCAGGAGGCATTCGAGTTGCGGGAACTGGCTGCCCGCACGGGCTTCAACAAGCCCATGATCATGCGGCTTGCCGCCTCGCTGGAGCGTTTCGGTTACCTCCGTCGGGACGCGCAGGGACGCTACCTTCTGGGGCCTAGCCTATGGCGCCTCGGGTCCCGCTATCGCCGCAACTTTTCGATCGAGGGTGCGATCAAGCCTGTTCTGGAAAGCATGGTTGCGCGCACCGAGGAGACGGCCGCCTTCTACGTGCGCGCTGGAGACCGGCGCATGTGCCTCTACCGACAGAATTCTCTTCGGCGCGCCCGGCATCATGTCGAGATCGGCGATCATTTTCCGCTTGATGCCGGTGCCGCGGGCCATCTCATCCTCGCCTTTACCGGTGCCCGCGGTTCTCTTTACGAGCAGATCCGAACCCGGGGCTATCACTTTTCGCATGGCGAGCGCGACCCGGATGTAAGCGGCATTGCCGCCCCTGTTTTTCGCGACGGAGGCGAATTTCTCGGCGCGCTCATCACCTCGGGTCTGCGCACGCGGATAGAACCTTTGCTGGACAAGCTTCTTCCGATTACCATTGATGCCGCTCGAACCGCGTCAAGGTCGCTTGGTTACATGCCGGCCAAAGAGGATGCATACGCATGAATGACGGCCGGAAGCTTGCGGAGGATTGGTGGACGACGTCCATCATCAAGATGCATCCAGGCAGCATACGCGTTCGCGGCTATGCCATTGAGGAACTGATCGGACGTATAGGCTTCATCGAAATGATCTGGCTGATGCTGCGCGGCGAGCTGCCGGAGGCCGGCCAGGCGCGGCTGCTTGAAGCCGCAATAGTCGCTGGCGTGGATCATGGTCCGCAGGCTCCCTCGATTGCTGTGGCGCGCATGGCCATTACCTGCGGCATCGGCATCAATGGTGCCATGGCTTCCGCCATCAATACGCTTGACAATGTGCATGGCGGCGCGGGCGAGCAGGCGGTCCAGCTCTATCATCAGATTGCCGCGCAGGCGGTAAGCAAACCGCTGGTGGAAGCTGTCGCCTTTGTTCTGGAAGAGCGTCGTCTTTCCGGTGAAAAATATGTGCCCGGCTTCGGCCACCGCTTTCATCCGGTCGATCCTCGCGCGCCGCGGCTTTTGGAGCTTGTTGAAAGGGCTGTCGCTGACGGGATCGTTGAGGGTCGTTTTGCTGCTATCGGCCTGGCCGTGCAAGCTGCACTGGAAACTGCCAAGGGCCGTGCCATACCCATGAACATCGACGGGGCGACAGCGGTGGTCTACGCCGAGCTGGGCTTTCCGCCGGCTTTATGCCGCGGGCTGTTCGTGCTCTCGCGATCAGTTGGGATTCTGGCGCACGCATATGAGGAAAGTCTTTCCGGAAAGCGCAACAAGGGGCCGATTCCGCGTGAATGGCTATGGTCCTATGACGGCGCTGCGGATCGGGATTTCGCCGCCCCGAAGCAAAGGCGGCGGAATGGGGCGCCGAGCCCCTGATTGTGCAATGTTGGGAGGAGAGAATGAACAGACGTGAATTGATGGCTTCTGCCGGGGCTATCGGCTTGTGGGCGGCCGCGCCCGGTGTTGCCTTCTCGCAGGCTATGGACCAGCTTGAGATCTTCGTGCCGGCTGCGCCGGGTGGCGGATGGGATCAGACGGCGCGCGTAATGGCCGAAGTGCTGAGCAAGACCGGCATGATCGGTGGGAGCCGCATCTCCAATGTCGGCGGCGCGGGCGGCACGATCGGGCTGCCCCAATTCGTCAACCAGCACCGGGGTAATGGCAATGCTCTCATGACTGGAGGCATGGTAATGGTCGGCGCGATCATCACCAACAAGTCGCCGGTAGATCTGAGCGCGGTCACCCCAATTGCACGGCTGACCGGCGAGTATCTTGCGATCGTCGTCCCTGCCGATTCGCCTATGCAGACTATGGCTGATCTCGTTGATGCGCTTAAGGAGGATGTCGGCGCGGTGTCTTGGGCGGGCGGATCCGCCGGCGGGAGCGATCACATCCTTGCGGGTTTGGTGGCGAAGGCGGTCGGTGTCGAACCGGTGGCGGTCTCCTATGTCGCATTCGCCGGGGGAGGCGAGGCGCTGGCGGCAATCTTGGGAGGCCAGGTCACCTGCGGCGTTTCCGGATGGGGCGAGTTCTCCGAGCAGGTGGCGGCAGGCAATCTGCGCGTCCTCGGAATTTCTGCTCCCGAACGCGTGGAGGGAATCGATGCGCCGACCATCAAGGAACAGGGAGTGGACGTCGAGCTCCTGAACTGGCGCGCGGTCTTCGGGCCGCCCGACCTCGACGAGGAGGAGCGCACGGGCCTCATCACCCTCATGACAGAGATGGACGCAACGGCCGAGTGGCAGGAGGAACTTGAAAGACGGTCGTGGTCCCGGCTTTTCCTGGCAGGGGATGAGTTCGCTGCCTATCTTGAGGAAGACACGCAACGCATCCGCGGCATTCTCGAAGATCTCGGGCTGGCGTAAGGGGCGCAAAATGGCGGGCTCCAGCACTGCAAGGCTCAGCACCGTCGCGCTGGTGGTTGCTGCGGTCGGCATCTGCGTGGTCTATCTAACCACGCAGATATCTGTTCCACCTGCCTACGCAAAGGTTGGCCCCACGGTCTTTCCCTACGCCGTGGGGGCAGTCCTGATCATTCTTGGCCTTTTCCTGTTGCGAGACGCCGTCCAGCAGCGATGGATATGCGAAGCCACCGATCCCGATGTGCCACGGCCTGACTTCGTTCCGATCGCCTGGGTGGTGGGAGCCTTGCTCGCCAACCTCGTGCTCATCGAGCGAATTGGCTTCATCCTGTCTTCGACGCTGATGTACGCGCTTGTGGCGAAGGGATTTGGGGCCAGACGAATATGGCTGGCAGCCCTTGTCGGTTTCCTACTTGCACTGGTCGCCTATTACGGCTTTGCCCGCGTCCTCAACCTGCGGATGGGCAGCGGCTTCATTGAGGATCTTCTTTGATGGATGCCTTTGTTTCGCTTGCGCATGGCTTTACGGTCGCGCTGACGCCAATCAACCTGATGTGGGGTCTGATCGGCGTCACGCTCGGCACTGCCGTCGGGGTCCTTCCCGGCCTTGGTCCAGCTCTCACCATTGCACTTCTTCTTCCGATAACGTTCCAGGTCGAGGCGACGGCCGCGTTCATCCTGTTTGCCGGGATCTATTTTGGCGCCATGTTCGGTGGCTCGACGACGTCGATCCTCATCAACACACCGGGGGAAAGCGCTACCATCGTGACGGCCATCGAAGGCCACCAGATGGCGAAGAACGGGCGCGGCGGGCCTGCTCTGGCAACCGCGGCGATCGGTTCTTTCGTCGCCGGCACATTAGGGGTGATCGGCATTACCGTTCTGGCACCCTTTGTCGTGCGAATTGCGCTATCCTTCGGTCCAGCCGACTACTTTGCGCTCATGCTGCTTGCCTTCGTCACGGTGTCGTCGGTCCTTGGATCGTCGATGGTGCGCGGTCTGACGGCGCTCGCACTCGGGCTTCTGATCGGCCTTGTCGGCGTTGACCTGCAGACTGGGCAAGCGCGGTTCGCCTTCGGCCAGTTGGAACTGCTCGACGGTATCGACGTCGTCATCGTTTGCGTGGGGCTTTTTGCCGTTGGGGAGACGCTGCATCTTGCCTCGCGCTACCGTAGCACCAGGGAAGAGATCATCCCGATCAAAGGTTCGCTGTGGATGAACGCGCAGGACTGGGCCCGCTCCTGGAAGGCATGGATGCGCGGAGCGCTTATCGGCTTTCCCATCGGGTCCATGCCAGCCGGCGGCGCGGAAATTCCGACCTTCCTCTCCTACTTTCTGGAAAAGAAACTCACCAAGAATCCCGAGGAGTTCGGGAAGGGTGCGATCGAAGGCGTGGCAGGCCCCGAGGCCGCCAACAACGCTTCTGCGGCAGGAGTGTTCGTGCCGCTCCTCACCCTTGGACTACCCACGTCGGCGACGGCCGCTATCATGCTCGCAGCGTTCCAGAGCTATGGCATCAATCCCGGCCCCCAGCTCCTGACTACCCAACCCGATCTCGTTTGGGGCCTCATCGCCAGCCTCTATATCGGCAACGTTTTGCTTCTCGTGCTGAATCTTCCGCTTGTCGGTCTCTGGGTGCAAATTCTCAAGATTCCAACCTCCTATCTTTACGCGGGTATCCTAATCTTCGCGACAATCGGAACCTATGGGATAAGCCAGTCCGTTTTCGACCTGGCACTTCTTTACGGCATTGGCCTTATCGGCTTCTTCATGCGGCGTTACGATTTTCCGACCAGCCCCGTCATCATCGGCATGATTCTGGGGCCTTTTGCCGAGCAGCAGTTCCGGCGGGCGTTGACCATCAGCCAGGGCGACGTGTCGGTGTTCTTCACGCGTCCGATCTCCCTGACGCTCATCATCATTGCCGTGCTCTCATTGCTGACGCCGTACTTCATCTCTGTCGCAAGAAACGCCCGCAGAAGGGCAAGGCAACACATCTGATGGAGCACTGCGCCGGTTTGTCCACCCGCGCGGCTCCATGACCTGAGGCAAGGTAACTGGGCCTTATGCTCGTCTCCGTCGGCATAGGCGTCTTATTGTCAACACGCTGGCGCAGGCGTACCATAGTAGTCGGCGGTGGGTGACCCAAACACCGGGAGGAACGGGTCATGCTTGACACCAACATCATCAACTTCGACACCGGAACAACGACCGTGAACGCCTCGGAAATCGAGGCGCTTGCGGCACGGTTGCGCGGCAGCGTTCTTGAAGCGGACGACGTCTCCTATGACGAGGCGCGGTCTGTATGGAACGCCATGATCGACCGCCGACCGGGACTTATCATCCGCTGCGCAGGCGCTTCAGACGTGGTGCATGCCGTTCGCTTCGCACGCGAGCATAAGCTGCTCGTGTCGGTGCGCGGCGGAGGACACAACATCGCCGGCAACGCCGTTTGCGACGGTGGCGTGCTCATAGATCTTTCCCAAATGAGATCGGTGCGGGTCGATCCATTCGTCCAGCGCGCATGGGTCGAGCCGGGAGCGCTGCTTGCTGACGTGGACAAGGAAACCCAGTCATTCGCACTGGCGCTTCCGACCGGAATCAATTCGACCACGGGAATTGCCGGCCTGACTCTTGGCGGGGGCTTTGGATGGCTTACGCGCAAATATGGCCTGACGCTCGACAGCCTGATGACCGCCGACGTGGTGACGGCAGACGGCGAACTGCTGCGCGCCAGCCTGACGGAAAACTCGGATCTGTTTTGGGCAATTCGTGGCGGCGGCGGGAATTTCGGCGTGGTGACAGCATTCGAGTTCCAGCTTCATCAGGTCGGTCCACAGGTATTTGCCGGCCTTGTCGTCCATCCTTTCACCGATGCCGCAGCCATTCTCAAGGAGTATCGCAGGGCGCTGGAAAACGCACCTGACGAGCTCACCTGCTGGGTCGTCATGAGACAGGCGCCGCCGCTGCCATTCCTTTCGCAGGAATGGCACGGGAAAGAGGTCCTTGTCCTGGCAATGTGCTATTGCGGCGACGCCGAAGAGGGAGAGAAGGCGACGGCGGAACTGCGCTCGATCGGAGCCCCGATCGCCGACGTGGTCGGGCCAAACCCGTTCGCTGGCTGGCAGCAGGCCTTTGATCCTCTGCTTGCTCCGGGCGCGCGCAACTATTGGAAGAGCCATGACTTCACGGAACTGGCGGATGGGGCCATAGACGTGCTGCTGGAGGCAATCCGCCGCTTGCCGGGGCCGGAATGCGAAGTGTTCATCGGCCATGTCGGAGGCGCTGCTGGCCGCATAGCAACGGATGCGACGGCCTTCCCGCAGCGCAGCTCGCACTATGTCATGAACGTCCACGCCCGCTGGCGCGAGATCCGCATGGACCGCCCCTGTATCGACTGGGCACGCGGATTGTTCGAAGAGACCAGGCCCTATGCCGCTGGAACAGCCTACATCAACTTCATGCCGGAAGACGAGGTGGATCGGGTAGAGGCCGCTTATGGCCCGAATTTCCAGCGCCTGGTCGAGGTAAAGCGGAAGTACGATCCGCTGAACTTCTTCAGGATGAACCAGAACATAAGGCCGACAACCGAGGTCAGGGCTGCCTGAGCCTATTTTGCAGCAAGAAGCCACCCGCCGCTTCTTCGAGCGCGCCGGTGTTGCGAGATTGCCTTTGTGGAGTGGCGCAAGTGAGGCGGTTCCAGATGAACGCTGGAACGCTAATCTTCGGGCGCGTCACCTACGAGGTGTTGGCCAATTATTGGCCCGCACGAGCAAGAGCGGATCGCGGATTTCATGGATAGGTTCGTCTTCTCGTGCACCCTGAAAAGTGCCGGCTGGAACATACCAAGCTTCTTGGAGGCAACTTGGCAGAAGAAGTATGCTGGCTGAAGGCCATGGATGGCGGAGACATCTTCGTCTTCGGCAGCGCTGATCTCACGGCGACCCTCATCGAGAACGATCTTGTCGACGAGTACCGCATCGGCATCAATCCTATCATTCTGGGGGGCGGGATGCCGCTCTTCAGGGGCAGCGATAAGAGGCGCAAGCTGAGGCTCCTTAAGGCGCGGACGCTCAAAACAGGAGTCGTCATTCTCCACTATGCGCCGGAGGGCAGCCAATAGTGGCCTAGGCAAAGGCGGTATTGAGCGCCGCCCGCCCGTGGCGCTGCGGGCTATTCCTCTTCAGCAGATGGTGGTTCGTGGCATCTCCTTTTCCGATTCTCTCATTTCGGACGAATGCCGTAGCTTTTGCTACAGCGGCCGCTACCGCGGCCCTCCTGATGAGTTGAATCGAAAAACATAGGAAGATAAATGCCCCAACCGGTTTCATTAAAAGCTACTCGCTACCGGACGAATGTCGATCAAGGTGTGGTGGATAAGAACAATAAGCACTATTTCGGCCCTACAGGAAAGGGCGCCTATAATCTGGACACGGCGTACGGATTGAAATCACGGCCGAACGAGGCGGAACGGCTTGCCGCAGAAAACATGAAGGAGTTCTATCGCAACCTTGACGCTGCCCACGCGAGCGACGCCAAGTCCAGGAAAACGTCCTGATGCTGGTTAAATTCATGATCTTCACGCAGCAGGCTGCGGGTTGATGAGGAGGCAGCCGAAGGCCAAATAGGCAAAGACGAGCCTGAAGCCGAATAGGAGAGCTCATGTTGCACCATCCAGCTTCCCCGGGTGCCGCACGACGGCTGAAGACCGGCCTCAACGTGCTTGACCACGAACTGGCGCAGGAGATTGCCACATCTCTGGGCGAGGCTGGCAGGCGTGCACAGGAAAGCCTCAGACGGCTTGCCACTGTCGCAGAGCCCGATAGCCAAGGTACCGAAGGCGAGCGCGCACGTCTCCTGCACGAGGCGGCGGACGCCGTTTATGCCTACTTCATCCAGCGCGAACTTTGCGGGTTGAGACGCCATGACGAGGTCATCAAGCAACTCGCCATTCCACGGTCGGTTCTCGTGCGATTGGGGGCCCGATAGGGTCGCTAAGCATAAACTTACCCCGCGACAATCTGCCCTTACGTGCACGTGTGTCTGGACAAGTGTTGCTGTCGCGCATAGAAACCTTCGCCAATTGCCGGGGGAAAGGGGCCGGTCCGTCGCGTGGAAGCTCGACGGGCGGGCGGTTTTCGCACGGTTTGTCCGGCAGGATGCAGGTGAAAGGAAGGCAGCCCCGTGAGCGCTACCGATTCGACCGAACACACACGTCGCGATTTTCTCTATGTGGCCACCGGTGTGGCCGGCGTTGTAGGGGGCGCCGCCGCGCTCTGGCCGTTCATCGACCAGATGCGCCCCGACGCGTCCACTCTCGCACTTGCGTCCATCCAGGTGGACGTTTCCGGAGTGGAGCCGGGCATGTCACTGACGGTGAAGTGGCGCGGACAGCCCGTCTTCATCCGTAACAGGACCGAGGCGGAGATGGAGGCCGCACGTCAGGTGCCGCTTTCCGAACTCAAGGATCCCCTCGCACGCAACGAGAACCTGAACGCTGATGCTCCGGCCACGGACATCGAGCGCTCTGCCGGCGAGGGTAGGGAAAACTGGCTGGTTATGATCGGGGTCTGCACGCACCTCGGCTGCGTTCCTCTCGGACAGGCAGGCGATTTCGGAGGCTGGTTCTGCCCCTGCCATGGCTCGCACTACGATACGGCGGGGCGTATCCGGACCGGCCCTGCTCCGGAAAATCTTCCCGTGCCGGTATTTGAATTCGTTTCCGACACCGTCATCCAGATCGGCTAGGGGGTTACTTCGATGAGCCACGGACATTCCACCTATACGCCCAAAACCGGCCTTGGCCGCTGGATGGACGCCCGCCTGCCGCTGCCGCGGCTGATTTATGATTCGTTTGTCGCCTATCCGGTGCCGCGCAACCTGAACTACGCCTATACGTTCGGGGGCATTCTCAGTCTGATGCTGGGAGTCCAGCTCCTGACCGGCATCGTGCTTGCCATGCACTATGCGGCCAATACGGAGATTGCTTTCGCCTCGATCGAGCGGATCATGCGCGACGTCAACTCCGGCTGGCTCTTGCGCTATCTCCATTCCAACGGCGCCTCCTTCTTCTTCGTCGCCGTCTATGTGCACATCTTCCGCGGCCTTTATTATGGCTCCTACAAGGCTCCGCGTGAGCTGCTCTGGATCCTCGGCTGCATCATCTATCTTCTCATGATGGCGACGGCCTTCATGGGCTATGTGCTTCCGTGGGGGCAGATGAGCTTCTGGGGCGCTACGGTGATCACCGGCTTCTTCACGGCGATCCCACTCGTTGGTGACTGGATCCAGCAGCTTCTGCTGGGCGGATTTGCCGTCGAAAACCCGACGCTCAACCGCTTCTTCTCCCTTCACTACCTGCTTCCCTTCATGATTGCGGGCGTGGTCGTGCTGCACATCTGGGCGCTGCACGTCACGGGGCAGACGAATCCGACCGGAATCGAGGTGAAGCAGAAGACCGACACGGTGGCCTTCACGCCCTATGCAACCATCAAGGATGGATTTGCGATGGTCGTGTTCCTGTTCGTCTTCGCCTATTTCGTCTTCTACATCCCGAACTATCTGGGCCACGCCGACAACTATATCGAGGCGAACCCGTTGCAGACGCCCGCGCATATTGTGCCGGAATGGTACTTCCTGCCCTTCTACGCCATCTTGCGCGCGATTACCTTCAATATAGGGCCGATCGATTCGAAGCTGGGCGGCGTGCTGGCGATGTTCGGCTCCATTGCAGTGCTGTTCGTGGTGCCCTGGCTCGATACGTCGAAGGTGCGTTCGGCCGTCTACCGGCCCTGGTACCGGCTTTTCTTCTGGCTTTTCGTTGCAGATGCCATCTTTCTTGGCTGGCTCGGTTCGCGGCCTGCAGAAGGCATCTATGTAGCGCTGGCACAGGTGGCGACCTTCTACTACTTCGCCTTCTTCCTGATCGTGATGCCGGTTCTCGGTCTCATCGAGACACCGCGGCGGTTGCCGAACTCGATCACCGAGGCGGTGCTGGAGAAGAACAAGCGGGGCATGCGCGCCACCGCCCAGACGGCCGGCGAAGGCTGAGCGATGCGCAAGGGTATAATGGCTATGAAGAGTTTTCTGCATGTACTGGCCGCGCTCGGCCTTGGCGTCGCCTTTGCGGGTTCTGCCGCGGCACAGGGCGAAGACGAAGGCGGCACACCGCACTATCCGCTGAAGAAACCGGTAGAGCAGAGCTGGTCGTTTTCGGGGCCATTCGGCACCTACGACAAGGGTCAGCTACAGCGTGGCTTCAAGGTCTATCGCGAGGTATGCGCATCCTGCCATTCCCTCGATCTCGTAGCGTTCCGCACGCTTGAGGACCTTGGCTATACCGACGAGCAGGTAAGGGCGATCGCCGCCGAGTACGAGGTCGAGGACGGTCCGGACGACGCCGGTGAAATGTTCATGCGCCCGGCCGTCCCATCGGACTACTTCCCTTCGGCTTTCGCCAATCCGGAGCAGGCAGCAGCCTCCAACAATGGTGCCGTGCCGCCTGACTTTTCGCTGATGGCCAAGGCGCGGGCAGCCGAGCGAGGCTTTCCGACTTTCATCTTTGACGTGTTCACCCAATATGCCGAAGGCGGCGTCGACTATAGCTATTCGCTTCTTACGGGATACGAGGAGCCTCCGCAGGGGCTGGAAATTCCGGAAGGCACCTACTACAATCCCTATTTCCTAAGCGGCCCGTCGCTGGCCATGGCACCGCCGCTCGCCGACGGTCTGGTCAGCTATGATGACGGAAGCCCGGAAACGGTTGATCAGTATTCTCGCGATGTCTCCGCCTTCCTGATGTGGGCTGCTGAGCCTCATCTTGAATCGCGAAAGCAAATGGGCTTCACGGTGATGATCTTTCTCATCGTTTTTGGCGGGCTGGTTTATCTCACCAAGCGGAAGATCTGGTCGGAAGTGCACTAGCCGTACCAAAGAGAAGCCGTCGCGGAGCGCATCGCTTGTTCGAAGGCTTGGCACTCCCCCTATGACGCGGAATGCAAGGCATTGCTGAAAGCGGCTCTATAAAAAACAAGCGGGCGCCTCAAGGCGCCCCTTTCCATTGCCGCCTGTAGAAGGCACAAAGAGGCAAACGGGGAAACCAGCCGATGAGACAGCCGCTTGAAGAGACGCTTCTTGCTGCGATCCGCACCATTCCCGATTATCCGAAGCCAGGCGTCCAGTTCCGGGACATCACCACCTTACTTGGCAATGCCGGAGCCTTCCGGCGAACTGTGGATGAGCTTGTGCACCCATATGCCGGCTCAAAGATCGACAAGATTGCTGGAATTGAGGCACGTGGCTTTATCCTTGGCGGCGCTATTGCACACCAGCTTTCCTCGGGCTTTATTCCTATCCGCAAGAAGGGGAAGCTTCCGCATGAAACGGTGCGGGTAGCCTATAGTCTGGAATACGGACTTGACGAGATGGAGATGCACCGGGACGCCGTTTCCGCCGGGGAGAAGGTGATCATCGTGGACGATCTGATCGCTACAGGGGGGACAGCGGAGGCGGCCGTGAGGCTTCTGAAGCAGATGGGGGCCGATATTGTAGCCGCCTGTTTTGTCATCGACCTGCCGGATCTCGGTGGCCGGGCGCGTCTGGAGGCGCTTGGCGTCAACGTACGCACACTGATTGCATTCCAAGAACAATAGGCAAATCCCGGGAAGAACGGGTTAGTGTCCCAAAGGATCTTGCAAGAATAAAAGTGCTGATCATTCCCCTAGTGGGAGAAACGGCCTTCCGCGGCCGAGTGCGGCGGTTTTAGCGGAGGCATGTCCGTCACGATGGAGTCGGTGATGCACTCGCCTTATTGGATGGCGGCGGGGAGAATCTGCATGTGCGGCAAGGTCTGCCCAAGGGGGCGCTCCTGAGCCAGGCGTGTTAATGCTTGATCCTGGCAAGGACCTGCTCACTGGTTCGAGGGCCGGCCAATAGGGCGGTGGATGCCACACACCGCCGGGGCGGATCGCGTGGTTGATGATGTCCAACTTATGCGAGCCGGGATTGTCCTTGATGACGATGTCGCCGGCTGAAGAACTGGCACGAGCTGCTCCTCCGGATAGGCGCGGAGCACCGACCGTTGCCCAGCCCTCGAAGACGTAAGGCGCCGTGAGCCGGTCGTGGGGCAAGGCGGCGCGAAAGGTCAGCGTGCGGCCAGTGGCCAAGCAGGGAAGAATTGCGCAGTTGCTTGCTTTCTTGGCCCCGCAGGAGCGCCATGTTGGTCTTGATCCAGGTGTCCTCGATGAACACCAGCGTCTGAGATCAAGACCGGGCTGAACGGCACGCCGGGCTTGCCCGGGCGATGTCGGTCGCCTGCTCAAGCGAACAGCGTTTTTCTTGAACGGCAGCCACTGTCGGCGCAGAAACCGCCACACAGTATGATGTGACACCTTCAAGCCGCCCATCGCCAACTTTTCCTTCAGCTTGTGCAGCGCCGGATGCGGCGTCTGGCTGATCTGCTCGGCGATGAAGGGACGTGCGGGCTCCAGACCCGCGCTTGCGTCGAACTGTCAGGCTTAGAAAGGAGTGCGGAATGGCTACACCGCCTTCATCAGTACCGCGTTATCAAACTCCATCACAGTCTGCCCATCCTGATTTATGGCAGTGCCTTTGAGCGTCAGAAGCCGCCATCCGGGACGGGAGGCCAGCCTGCGGTGTGACAGAGCGGTCCGGGTGAAGGTGATTGTGTCGCCCGCATAGACAGGCTTCAGCCATTTGAGGTTCTTGAAGCCTGGAGAGGGTCCAAATTCCGGACGCTCGCCGGGACCGGACCAAGGTGCATCCTCGCGCGCGTCGATATTGAGGACATTGTAGCGCATCCACATGGCACAGGTGTGCCAGCCGGAGGCGCATAGCCTGCCGAAGATACTATCCTTCGCCGCTTCCTCATCCAGATGAAAAGGCTGCGGATCATAGCGGGCAGCAAAGCGCTTGATTTCCTCGGCAGTAAAGGTGTGGCTGCCAAGGGACATCGTTTGCCCCAGCTTGAGAAACGCATCGAGGCTCATGCGCTATCTCCTGGGTTGCGAAGGCCGAACAGGACGGGGTTCTCGCCTTCCAGCACGGTTTCCCCCTGGCCGTTGACGACCTCATGACGGAATCTGGCGATGCCGATTCCGGGCCGCGATTTCAGGACCCGCTTTGAAATAACGGTGGAGGTGCCGGAAAGAATGTCGCCGGGGAAAACAGGCCGGCGCCAGTTCAGTTCGTCAATGCCGGGCGAACCCTGTGCGGTGGAGTCGGAGATAAAGGCTTCATACATCATGCGCATGAAGATCGCACAGGTATGCCAGCCGGAAGCCGATAGTCCACCAAGCAGGCTCGCCCGTCCTGCCTCTTCGTCCAGATGCATCGGCTGCGGATCGAACTGTTTGGCAAAGGCTATGATTTCGTCCGCGCTTACGTGGGCCGGACCCAGATTGAAAACGCGCCCCTCACTCAGATCCTCATAGGCCAATGTCATTGCTGCCGCCCGCCCGCGCTGTCACACATTGAACTTGAACAACATCACGTCGCCGTCATTGACGACGTAATCCTTGCCTTCGTCGCGCGCCTTGCCTGCCTCGCGAGCCGCTGTCTCGCCGCCGAGTGTGACGAAATCGTCGTAGGCGATCGTTTGGGCGCGGATGAAGCCACGCTCGAAATCGGTATGGATTACCCCGGCTGCCTGCGGTGCCTTGGCGCCCTTCTTCACCGTCCAGGCACGCGTCTCTTTCGGACCGGCCGTGAAGAAAGTGATCAGGTCAAGCAGCTTGTAGCCTTCATGGATCAGGCGGTTGAGCCCAGGTTCCTCAAGGCCCATGGCCTCCAGATATTCCTTCGCTTCCTCCTCGGGGAGCTGCGCCACTTCCGACTCGATCGCGGCCGAGATGATGACCACACCGGCACCCTGCGCTGCGGCCATCTCCTCGACGGCTCTTGTATGCTCGTTGCCCTCGGCCGCGTCGTCTTCGGCAACATTGCAGACATAGAGAACCGGCTTGGAGGTCAGAAGATTAAGCGAGCGCAGGATGCGCGCCTCGTCCGCGTCAAGTTCCCGGGAAAGCAGCCGCACCGGTTTGCCCTCCTGCAGCAGGGCAAGCGCCCGCTCCATTACGGGAAGGATGGCGATTGCCTCCTTGTCCTTGCCTGTCGCGCGCTTGCGTGTCTGCACTATGCGCCGCTCCAGGCTCTCCAGGTCCGCCAGCATCAACTCTGTCTCGACAGTCTCGGCGTCTGCTACCGGGTCAATACGGCCTTCGACATGGGTGACATCGCCGTCCTCGAAGCAGCGCAACACGTGGACGATCGCGTCAACTTCGCGGATGTTTGCAAGAAACTGGTTTCCCAGCCCTTCGCCCTTTGACGCGCCGCGCACGAGGCCTGCAATGTCTACGAAGGAGATGCGTGTTGGCAGGATCTCCTTCGATCCTGCCGAAGCCGCAATTTTCTCCAGCCGCGGATCGGGAACAGCAACCTCGCCGGTATTAGGCTCAATGGTGCAGAAGGGATAGTTCGCGGCCTGCGCGGCGGCCGTCTTCGTCAGGGCGTTGAAGAGCGTCGATTTGCCGACATTTGGCAGGCCAACGATGCCGCATTTGAAACCCATATTCCTGAATTTTCCTTGAGAAGATGCTGGATCGAGCAGAGGCTATGCGGAAGCAAAACGCTGCCGTCAAGTCCTGGTTAAGATGGGGTAGCCGGTTCCAGAGACAAGAAGGTCTTGGCGGTAATCAGAAGTACCTCAATGACATCGGCAACTGTCTTTATCACGAAGGCGAGAGCAGAACGGGCTAGCACATGCTCGGCCGGTTCAATGTAGGTATGCGAACGGCGCGGCCTCATCTGACCTATTGCTCGCGGCCGAGCAGTTTCTTCAGAATCGCGGCCATCGGTCCAGTTTGAGGAACGGGCATCGAAGGCGTTTTCGGGCGCGCCTGTCGGATGTGGCTTTGGCCCTTGGCCGCTGCGGTTTCGCCTTTCCTGCCATCGGTCTGGCCACGAAGGGCAAGATTTACCTTGTTCATGAAGCCTGAATCGTCGCTTCTTACAAGAAGCTCGGCATTATCCGCGATGGCCGCAAGCAAAGGTTCGAGCCACTCATGGTCGCTCTTGGAAAAATCGGAGAGCACATAGCCGGTAACGCGGTCCTTGTCACCCGGGTGCCCGATGCCGATACGCACACGGCGGTAATCCTTGCCGCAATGAGCGTCGATGGATCTGATGCCATTATGACCGCCGGCGCCGCCGCCGCGCTTCACACGCAGCTTGCCGGGGGCAAGGTCCAGCTCGTCATAGGTCACGATGAGATCATCAGGCGTGAGCTTGTAAAAGCGCATCGCCTCGCCCACGGCCTGGCCCGACAGGTTCATGAAGGTCTGCGGTTTCATGAGAAGCACCTTCTTGCCGCCAAGCCGGCCTTCGGAAACCAGTGCGTTGAACTTCTTCGACCATGGCGAGAAGGAATGGCGGCGGTTAATGGCATCCGCCGCCATGAATCCGACATTGTGCCGGTTGCCTGCATATTGCCGGCCCGGATTGCCGAGCCCGGCGATAAGCAACATGGCTTCCACTCCCTTTGAGGAGGGGGAGGCTTACTCTGCCTCGCCGCTTTCACCTTCTGCCTGCGCTTCGGCGGCTTCTTCGCTTTCCTCGGACTTCATTCCGGCCGGAGCGGCGATCGACGCGATGGTAAAGTCGCGATCGGTGATCGTAGGTGTTACGCCTTCTGGCAGCTTGACAGCGGAAATGTGCACCGTATCACCGATATCAAGGCCGGTCAGGTCAACCTCGATGAAATCGGGGATGGCGTTCGCCGGGCAGGTGAATTCGACCTCGTGACGCGCCACGTTGAGAACGCCGCCCCGCTTGATACCCGGAGCCTGCTCCTCGTTAAGAAAGCGAACGGGCACGTTGACGGTCACCACCGTGTGCCTGCCGACACGCAGGAAATCCACATGCATCGGGAAGCCCCGCACCGGGTCGAGCTGGTAATCCTTCGGCAGCGCCTGGATGCTCTGCCCATTCACCTTGACGGTAAAGATGGTCGTCTTGAATCCGCCGGCGTGAATACGATGGAACACTTCCTTGTAGGGAAGCGTAATGGCAATGGGGGGCTGCTTCTCACCGTAAATGACAGCAGGGATATTGCCGCTGCGCCGAATTGCCCGGGCGGACCCCTTACCGACCCGTTCGCGCGCCTCGGCCGTCAGTACGTTGGACTGGCTCATGGCTTTTCCTTTCAGTTTCGGAGTGTTTCCGCAGGCTCGATGGCGGAAACGGAAGACTTTCCACGAAGTGACAAGCCTCCATCCGCGTTGCCTCCAAGGGTGTCCACGCGGACCGCGGGTCTATAGCCCATGCCCATACAAGGTGCAAGACAGGCGGGACCCGGTTCCGCTTTCCGGCGCGATCCGCTAAGCTGAAGCACGCCAGTTGCAAGGAGCGCACCATGACCTTGCGCGTTGTCCGTCTCGGAACGCGGCGCCTTCCCGATGAAGGAACGCGTATCGGTACCGTGCGGCGCCCGCCTCGCGGCGTCCGCAAGGAGCGCTATGCGGCCGATGATTGGTACGATGTCTGGTATCCGGAACTTGCTCCGAGCCGTGAACTCGTTGCCCAGGCCCAAGCAGCAAGAACGGATGCGGAATGGCGTTCGTTCGTCCGCGCCTTCCGGGCAGAGATGAACCAGACGGCTGCACGGCACACGCTCGATCTTCTGGCCGCCCTCTCGCATAGCGCCAACTTCTCGATCGGCTGCTATTGCGAGGACGAGGCCCGCTGTCACCGTTACGTCCTGCGGACAATGCTTCAGGAACGGGGAGCCGCTATCCAATAGCGGCCTTCTGGCAAGCGGGTTGCCGCTTAGTCGAACAGGCTGGACACCGATTGCTCGGAGGCGGTGCGCGAGATGGCTTCGCCGATCAGGTCAGCAATGGAGATCACGCGGATGTTGCCAGCCGCCTCGACCGCCGATGTGGGCTGGATGGAATTGGTGATCACCAGCTCCTTCAGCTTCGAGCCTGCGATGCGTGCGGCAGCCCCGCCCGAAAGCACACCATGGGTGATGTAGGCTGTCACGCTCGTGGCGCCATTGGCAAGCAGTGCCTCGGCCGCGTTGCACAGCGTGCCGCCGGAATCGACGATATCGTCGATCAAAAGGCAGTCACGGCCGCTGACGTCGCCAATGATGTTCATCACCTCCGATTCGCCCGGTCGGTCTCGGCGCTTGTCGACAATGGCCAGGGGTGCATCGATACGCTTGGCAAGGGAGCGGGCGCGCACCACGCCACCCACGTCGGGGGAGACGACCATCACATTCGGCATCTTGTAACGGGCTTTCACATCCCGCGCCATTACCGGCACCGCAAACAGATTGTCCGTCGGGATGTCGAAGAAACCCTGGATCTGCCCGGCGTGAAGGTCAAGGGTCAGCACGCGGTCCGCGCCCGCCCGTGTAATCAGATTCGCAACCAGCTTGGCCGAAATGGGCGTACGACCCGACGTGCGCCTGTCCTGGCGAGCATAACCGAAATAGGGCAGTACCGCCGTGATCCGGCGCGCGGAAGAGCGTCGGAATGCATCGATCATGATGAGCAGTTCCATCAAATGATCGTTTGCGGGATAAGACGTCGACTGCAGGACGAACACGTCCTGACCGCGCACATTCTCCTTGATTTCGACGAAGATTTCCTGGTCTGCGAAGCGGCGAACCAGGGCTTTCCCAAGGGAGATGTTGAGATAACCGGCCACTGCTTCTGCCAGAACCCGGTTGGAATTGCCCGAAAAGAGCTTCATGAAAAATGTCCTCGGCGAACGGCCTGCCCTCCAAGGGGGCTTTTAGCGGCATAACCGGCTATTGCAAGCGCAGCGCCGTAAAAAATGCCTTCTGATCGCTGATGAGGTAACCTGTTCCTCACTCAAATATCGAACTGTTGAACAAGCGTAACGTTTCCAGGCAATTCTGCTTCCCGGCCATGGAGCCTGACAGGGCGATGCATCATCGCTGAAAGCAATGGCTTCTGGTCGAAAGATTGGTCCCAGGACCATCGCATCTTCCACTTGATGCCCAACCGCCTTACCTAAGAGGCGATGACAGACTGCAACGCATGAGGGCGCCGCATGGAACTCGGCCTTTACACTTTTGGTGATGTGGGCATGGACCCCAGGACCGGCCAGCGCATCGGTCCTCAGGAGCGCCTGCGCAATCTCATGGAGGAGATAGAGCTTGCCGATCAGCTCGGCCTGAATGTGTTCGGCCTTGGCGAACATCACCGGCCCGACTATGCCATCTCGGCTCCGGCCCTCGTGCTTGCGGCTGCGGCAGCGCGTACGAAGAACATCAAGCTCACCTCGGCCGTCACCGTGCTTTCGTCGGACGATCCGGTACGCGTCTTCCAGCAATATGCCACGCTCGATCTCCTCTCCGAAGGCCGGGGTGAGATTATGGCAGGGCGCGGCTCCTTCATCGAATCCTTCCCGCTCTTCGGCTATGCGTTGGAGGATTACGACACGCTCTTTGCGGAGAAGCTAGAGCTTTTGCTGAAGCTGCGCGAAAGCGAGATCATTGACTGGCCGGGCGGCCAGCACACGCCGCGTATAGCAGGGCGCGGCGTTTTACCCCGCCCGCAACGAAAGCTCCCCGTGTGGATCGCCGTTGGGGGCACTCCGCAGTCTGTTGCCAGGGCTGGCGTGCTTGGCCTGCCGCTTGCCCTTGCAATCATCGGCGGGGAGCCGCACCGTTTCGCACCCCTCTTCCAGCTTTACCGAGAGGCGGCGCGCCGTGCGGGGCACGATCCGGAAGCATTGCCGACCTCGATCAACGTTCATGGCTTCGTTGCGGAAAGTAAGGAGGCGTTGGACATATATTACGAGGCGCAGGCAGAGGTGATGAACCGCATCGGGCGCGAGCGCGGATGGCCGCCGACGAACCGCGCCCAATTCGACGCAGCACTCGGTCCGCGCGGCGCGCAGTTTGCGGGCAGCCCATCGCAAGTGACGGACAAGATCCTTGCCAATCACGAGATTTTCAAGTTCGACCGCATCCTTGTCCAGATGGCCATTGGTATCATTCCCCATGACAGGATGATGAAGGCGATCGAACTGTTCGGGACCGAGGTTGCGCCGGCAGTGCGCAAGGCGATTGGCACCAAGAAGGCGGCACCTCCTCCGGGCACAACGACGGACCAATGATAGAGCTTTCCGTATTCGACCTTGCCCCATCGTGGAGGGCGGCTCTGCCGTTGAAGCGCCGCTCATCTGCTTGACCTTGCGTGCGGTGTGGAGCAACTCGGTTAGAAGCGTTCCTGGCTGCTGAGCATCACAACATTCCTGGCGGAACTTGCGGAACTGGAGCGGAAGTTCGGCGCATCTACAGTTTTAGCGGGGTGCGCCTCTCTTCAGTCGGCTTTCGGAAAGTGATGCCCGTCACCCTCCGGAACTCCGGAGAAACAAGAACCTACATCATTTCAAACTGGCAGCCGGTTTGTGGCTAGCTGGTCCGGCTCGGCAACAAGAATCTCTTGTCGAGCCTTCGCAACCTTGATGCAACGCGGCTTGAAGGCCGCCCAGCGTGTCGTCTGCGTCGTGGGTTCTTACATCCCCCGAAATCCCCCGAGCTCTTAAACGGCAAACTTCCGTCACACATCGCTATCTCGGTGGGAGCATCGTTGCCTCCATACGGAAGATCAGGGAGCTGCATATCGATTTATGAACGTATACTTATACCAGTGCACAGTTGATGAATAGAGCGTTCATAACTCCGCCTTCCACTGGACGTTCTAGGCGTGCAAGTGTAGATGTAGCACAATTTCTAATTGCATTTTCATCACCGACGCAACGGAATTGCAGACGATGAGCCTTATCCCTCCCGCCATTGGCGTGGTTTACTCCCTTGTATCCCCGCGTCGGTCGCTTGCTTTCAGCGGACCAGCCTCGCCGGGAAGAGGCGCAAGACAGCAACGCACCAGCCTATGGGGGGCGGTTTCTTCAGACAGTGCCCTGGACGTCGAACTTCGGGCGCTGCGCCGAGAAAAATACCCTTCATGGATAGCTGCTACCTTTTCGGCCTCTCGCGCAGCCGCTGATGCCACGGCTTCGGCAATTCGGCGCCTCTGTCAGCCTATGGCGACACTGCTCATTATCAGTATTACGGTGATGTTTCAGCTGGCGTTTTCAGCAGCACCGGCGCTGGCCTTGTATATTCCGCCTACTTCAAACTGTACACCTGGCTATGCCTTACCCGTTGCAGAGGGATGGAGCTCCATCGCATCTCCGCATTGCTCAACAAGTTCCCGTAGCGGAGGGGAAGTCTTTTGGCTCCAAGGCAACGTACCGGCCCTTCCCAATGGTGACACGCGTTTTGTTACACTTATAGCTGTGCGTAATGCCCCAGATCTGGCTGAAGGAATGTCCACAGAGTTAGAAGGCTTAATTATAGGCCAAAAATACTCGATACCTATATATATAAATAACAATCTTTTGATGGGCTGGAGAGACGAGTACAGTACTGGATGCCAATTGAGAGTTTCGACGAACTCTTCATCAAAAACTATTAATCCGAAGGGAAACATATGGTCATTAGAGGCATTTGAATTTACCGCGACAAGCGAGACAACGCGACTTACCCTCCTAGCCAATCCCCCAAATCACGATTGCCATGTAAACATAGCCCTTGGCATAAGCATGGCACAGGTGGTCAAGACAGGTTCAATCGACGCGTCTGTTGGACGAGATGCGTCAGTTATTGACGCCGGGGACATAGCAACGTTTACAATAGAAATTAAGAATATCGGCTCCAACACCTTCACGGACGTTTCCGTGAGCGATAATTCGCTAAAACGCGGCGATGGCACATCGCTCCCTCTTGCCTCCCCACCAGTCTGGCTATCCAATAGCGCCGGATCACCCCAAGGCACGCTGACGGCGGGAGAGACCGCCACCTATGAAGTGGTGTACCAGCTTCAACAGGCGGACGTGGATGCTGGCGGGATCTCTAATCAGGCCTCAGTCACTGCGACGTCCGCTAGCTATGGCGAACAAGTCACGATTTCACGCCCCAGTTCCAATAGTGTGCAAGGTCCAACCGTTCTCTCCATCTCCGCGCATCCAGATATGGCGGTCATGCGCGATGAAGGCACACTCATCGATGCCAATGGGAATGGTATTGCAGATCCAGGAGAGGTGATTGAATATACGTTCACCGTCGAAAATACCGGCAATGTGACGCTTACCGACATCACCATCACCGATCCTAATCTTGACGTCACGGGCGGACCGATTACCAGCCTTGCGCCCGGAGATACCGATAGCAGCACATTAACCGCCACCTACACCATTACCCAAGCGGACATCGATTCCGGAGAAGCGATCATTCCCCCTCACCGGCGGAAGCTATTACCCCTAGTGGGGGCAAACATAGCACCGACTCTCAGGACAGCGGTGGCGACCCCGGAGATCCTTCAGTTGTTCCAATTGTAAGGCACGGGGAACTCATACTCACCAAGAGTGGCACATGGATTGATGCCAATGGCAATGGTGACGCCGAACCGGGTGAGACAATTGAATACACTTTTACCGTCGAGAACACTGGCAACGTCACGCTGACGAGTGTGACAGTCAATGACCCGATGGTTTCCGTCAGCGGGTCCCAGACACTCGCTCCGGGGGCGGTAGCGACATTCAGCGGCACCTATACACTCACCCAAGCAGATACTGATGGTTGGAGAGTGGACAATGTTGCCACGGCGGTGGGAACCGCGCCTGACAGCTCCACGGTGGAAAGCGCGCCAGCCCGTTCTACTGTGACGCTACCTGGGGCGCCGACCATTTCCCTGATCAAGACCGGACAGTGGATCGATACCGACGGTGATGGAATGGTCGAGGCGGGTGAAAGGGTTGAGTTCACCTTCCTCGTGGAAAACACCAGTAGCGAAAACCTGGTGGCCGTGACGGTTGACGATCCTATGGCCGCCGTCAGCGAGGCGCCGCAGAATGTCAACTCTGGCGCCAGCGCCACCTTCACCGCATCTTATACTCTGACCCAGAGCGACATCGATGCGGGCGAATTACATAACACCGCCAGCGCCGCCGGCAACCTGCCGAATGGCGACGAGACGGTGAGCTTGCCGGCCGAGGCGAGCCTTGCCATTCCCGCTGTTCCCGGCATGTCGATCAGCAAGCAGGGCACGCTCATTGACGCCAATGGCAATGGCGTGGCCGATCCTGGAGAGGAGATTGAGTACACCTTTACAATCGAGAACACCGGCAATGTGACGCTGACGGATATCGTCCTTGACGATCCGGAGCTTGCCATCAGCGGCGGGCCGATCCCGAGCCTTGCGCCGGGGGAAAGCGACAGCTCCACCTTCAGCGCCACCTACACGGTGACGCAGGACGATGTCGACAATGGCGAGATCGTCTCGCCGCCGTCAAAGGGCGAGGGAACCGCGCCCGACGGCAGCAAGCACGAGACCGACTCCCATGACGGAAGCGGCACGCCCGGAACGCCGACGGTCATCCCCGTCGACCAGACGGTGCTCAAGCTCGCCAAGTCGGCCGACTGGGTCGATGGTGACGGCGACGGCGTGATGGAGGCGGGCGAGACGGTGACCTTCACCTTCACGGTGGAGAACACGGGCGATGAGACCGCCACCAATGTGACCGTCGAGGACCCGATGGTGACGATCAACGAGGCCGCGCAGAGCCTTGCTGCCGGGGCAACGGCCACCTTCACCGCCTCCTATGTGCTTACCCAGGCGGATGTGGATGCGGGCGAACTCGTCAACATCGCCAGCGGTGCCGGCAACCTGCCGAATGGCGACGAGACGGTGAGCCTGCCGGCCGAGGCGAGCCTTGCCATTCCCGCCGTTCCCGGCATGTCGATCAGCAAGCAGGGCACGCTCATTGACGCCAATGGCAATGGCGTGGCCGATCCGGGCGAGGAGATCGAATACACCTTTACAATCGAGAACACCGGCAATGTGACGCTGACGGATATCGTCCTTGACGATCCGGAGCTTGCCATCAGCGGCGGGCCGATCCCGAGCCTTGCGCCGGGGGAAAGCGACAGCGCCACCTTCAGCGCCACCTACACGGTGACGCAGGACGATGTCGACAATGGCGAGATCGTCTCGCCGCCGTCAAAGGGCGAGGGGACGGCGCCCGACGGCAGCAAGCACGAGACCGACTCCCATGACGGCAGCGGCACGCCCGGAACGCCGACGGTCATCCCCGTCGACCAGACGGTGCTCAAGCTCGCCAAGTCGGCCGACTGGGTCGATGGTGACGGCGACGGCGTGATGGAGGCGGGCGAGACGGTGACCTTCACCTTCACGGTGGAGAACACGGGCGATGAGACCGCCACCAATGTGACCGTCGACGACCCGATGGTGACGATCAACGAGGCCGCGCAGAGCCTTGCTGCCGGGGCCAGCGCCACCTTCACCGCCTCCTATGTGCTTACCCAGGCGGATGTGGATGCGGGCGAGCTCGTCAACACCGCCAGCGCCGCCGGCAACCTGCCGAATGGCGACGAGACGGTGAGCCTGCCGGCCGAGGCGAGCCTTGCCATTCCCGCTGTTCCCGGCATGTCGATCAGCAAGCAGGGCACGCTCATTGACGCCAATGGCAATGGCGTTGCCGATCCGGGCGAGGAGATCGAATACACCTTTACAATCGAGAACACCGGCAATGTGACGCTGACGGATATCGTCCTTGACGATCCGGAGCTTGCCATCAGCGGCGGGCCGATCCCGAGCCTTGCGCCGGGGGAAAGCGACAGCGCGACCTTCAGCGCCACCTACACGGTGACGCAGGACGATGTTGACGCCGGCGAGATCGTCTCGCCGCCGTCAAAGGGCGAGGGGACGGCGCCCGACGGCAGCAAGCACGAGACCGACTCCCATGACGGCAGCGGCAACAGCGGTGACTCAACCGTCATACCGGTTGAGAAACGCGCTGCGCTCGCGGTCATCAAGACAGGTGAGTGGAACGATGCCAATGGCAACGGAATGGCCGATGCCGGCGAAGTCATCGAGTACACCTTCGCAATTCAGAATACGGGCAATGTGACTCTCATGAATGTCAGCCCCGTGGACAATGGGCCGGTATTTGGCGGAAAGGTCGCCGCTGGCACGCTTTCGGCTTTCTCACCCGGGCCTGTGGCGCTTGCGACCGGTGAGTCCCGGACCTTCAACGCCACCTACACGCTCGCGCAGGCCGATATCGATGCGGCGGCGGGCTTGAATGGAGGCGTGAGCAACACCGCAAGGGCACAGGGCACCGACGCGAGCGGCAGCATCGTGCAGTCGGACGAGAGTACAGTGCAGATTTCGCTTCCGGCGTCTGAGCCAATCAACGTCGCGCTTGCCAAGAAATCGGTGCTGAAGTTTGTGCGCCGTGGCGATCGTGCTCCGTTTGCGATCACTGCCAGGAACGCATCCCCCACAAATGCAGGGCTCGTGACCATCACCGATGTCATGCCTGCCGGCTTCCGCTATGTGGAGGGCACGGCAAAGGTGAATGGCGTCACATTCACGCCCACGGTCAACGGCAACAAGATCGTATTCAGCGATCTAGATCTGGGGCCGCAAGGAAGCATCGAGATCCAGCTCAGCCTGCAGGCTCTGGCGTCGGCGGGTGCTGGCGAGCATGTCAACCAGGCGGTCATCGAGGATGATAATGGCGAAATGCTGGCGCCAATCGCAACGGCGGCGGTAGAGATTCTGGCCGATTCCACCTTTGACTGCGGCGACATCATCGGCACGGTTTTCGATGACCTTAACGGTAACGGCTATCAGGATGTGGGCGAGCCGGGCCTGCCGAATGTACGCGTAGCCACCGCCAAGGGCTGGCTCATCAACACCGACAGGCATGGGCGCTTCCATGTACCGTGTGCTGCCCTGCCGGATGCACGGATCGGTTCGAACTTCATTATGAAGCTCGACCCGCGCACGCTGCCTACCGGCTACCAGGTGACCACCGAGAACCCGCGGGTGGTGCGGCTGTCCGCCGGAAAGATGACGCAGGTCAACTTTGGTGCATCATTGGGCCGCGAGGTACGTCTTGATCTGGCACCGGAAGCCTTCCTGCCGGGCACGGTGGAGCTGTCGCGGGAATGGGCGGCGGAGCTTGACCACCTGATGGCGGTGCTTTCCGACAGGCGCTCGTCGCTGCTTCTAACCTATCGCGGCACCGGCCCCGACGGCACAATGGCCGAACGGCGCATAAGGAACGTTGAAACGCTGATTGCGGAACGGTGGAGACAGAAGAAAGGCGATTATCCGCTCAATATCAAGACGCGAATCGAGGCCGGATATTAGTCCGGTTCCGTTTCCGTAAGCGTCAGGAATGGGGGACTGCGAAAAGCACCCTCATCCCTGACCAGCGATAAAGCTTTTTCAAGTGCTGACGAAACGATCCATGCTGAACCTGACCAGCGCGGCAAGCATCAGTTCTGCACCTTTTTTGATGTAAGACCAGTCGGTCCATTCCTGTGGTGAGTGACTGATGCCGTCTCGGCTGGGCACGAAGATCAGCGCCGATGGGCATATAGCCTGCATCGTCTGCGCGTCGTGACCTGCGCCGGAGGGCATGGAGAGCGTAGCAAGGCCGAGCGCATGCGCTTCCTCGCGCAGCAGGTTCGCCAGCTCCGCATCGAGCTTAACCGGCGCAATGCGGCTGTGTCGCGTAATCCCGGCTTCAAGTTTGTTTGCACGCGCTGCGGCCGCGATTTCCGACCTTATGGCAGCTTCCAGCGTGTCGAGCCTATCGGCGCTGGTATCCCTGATGTTCACGATGAACTCGGCCTCGCCTGCGATAGTATGGATAAAGTTCGGCCGCAGATCGGCCTTGCCGACGGTTACGCGCGTGTCTTTGTCTCCGTGCGCGGCGATGATTTTAGGGATGACCGAACCAAATGTTGCAAGCCCGGCAAAGGCGTCCGCGCGGAGTTCCATGGGCGTGGTGCCGGAATGATTGGCCTCGCCCTTGAGCACAACGCGCAAGTTGCACACGCCCGATACCGAATGCGCAATGCCCAACGGTACAGAGCGGTGCTGCAGCACCGGCCCCTGTTCAACATGCAACTCGATAAAGGCAAGGACATCGTTGCGCTTGGCCGCGAGTGCATCCCATGCGTCCAACCCCACCCTCGCCATTGCGTCAATGAGCCTTATGCCTTCCGCATCGGTCGCTTGCGATAGCCATTTCCTCGTAACGCTTCCAGTGATCGATTGCGAACCGAGCATACCACCAAAGCGTCCCTCCTCCTCGGCAGTTGCCACGACCTCGATGGCCACTCTCGGCTCAAGCCCCGCGTCACGGATGGCCAGAACACATTCAAGTGCGACGGCAACGCCCAGCGCACCATCAAACGCACCGCCCTCCGGTACCGTGTCCAGATGCGATCCGGCCATTATGCAAGGGCTATCGACAGGGCCGAAGCGGCCAAACAGATTGGCTACGCCATCCTGGCGCACAGTCAGGCCCTCGGCTTGCATCGTGCCTGCAAACCACTCGCGAACGGCCATGTCGGCATCGGAATAGCCAGGGCGGTTGTAGCCGCCCGTTTCGGGATTGAAGCCAAAGCGGTTGATGCCGTCCAGCAGGCTGCGCAGGCGATCGGAATCGATAAAGGCCATGGTGCTTGTTCCTGCTTGCACGCGTTTGCTCCGGTTACTCTACCGAACTCTGCGCGCAATTCTTCATAATAAATGCTTGCCATGGGGAAGATTATCAGAACTAATTGCGGAGCGTAAGGAAAGGAGCCCGCCATGAAGAAACTTCTGGCCGCCGCATTTTCCGCGGCTCTGCTGGCGTTTATTTCACCTGCATCCGCACAGACCCCACCGAACGCCCTGATCATCGGTCAGATCGCAGAGCCCCAGTCGCTTGACCCGCACGCGGTCACTGCTGTGAATGACTTCAGAATCCTGGTAAACATCTATGACGGCCTGACGCGGTATAAGGACGGCACCCTTGAGGTGGAGCCGTCATTGGCTGAAAGCTGGGAGGTGTCCGACGACGGCCTGACCTACACCTTCAAGCTACGCTCCGATGTCACGTTCCATGACGGAACTTCATTCAATGCCGAGGCAGTGAAGTTCAATTTCGACAGGATACTTGACGAGGATCATCCTTACCACGACACCGGTCCGTTCCCGCTTGCCTTCTTCTTCTCCGCGGTCGATGAGGTCTCTGTAATCGATGACCTCACAGTTGAATTCAGGCTTTCGGAACCCTACGCCCCATTTCTTTCCAACCTTGCTTACCCAACCGGGCTGATTGCATCGCCGGCGGCGATTGAGCAGCACGGCAAGGACTTCGGGCGCAATCCGAGTGGCACCGGTGCCTACAAGTTCGAGGAATGGGAGGCGAATTCGCGTGTGGTCGTCACCCGCAACGAGGATTACTGGGACGGCCCGCCAGCGCTCGAGGCCGTCATCTTCCGGCCGATTACGGACGCAAATACGCGCATAGCCGAAATGCTATCCGGAGGCCTGGATGTGATGGTCGAAGTCCCTCCGGACAGCCTGCAACAGTTCCGCAGCGATCCAAGTTTCGAGGTTCACGAACAGGCGGGACCGCATGTCTGGTATGTTATGCTTAACCTGAAGGAAGGTCCGTTCACCGATTTGAAGGTGCGGCAGGCAGCCAATTACGCGGTTAACAAGACAGCGCTCGTCGAGAACATCCTGCAGGGTACGGCCGAGGTTGCGGCGGGTCCCATACCGCCTGCTTTCGCATGGGCTTACAACGAGGAGGTCGAGCCTTATCCTTACGATCCGGATCAGGCCCGGCAGTTGCTCGAAGAGGCTGGATATGACGGGCAGGAACTGACCTTCTACGTCGCTGAAGGTGGCTCGGGCATGCTCGATCCGATCGCGATGGGCACCGCCATCCAGGCCGACCTTGAAGCCGTTGGCCTGCCGACAAGGATCGAGACTTATGAGTGGAACACCTTTCTAGGACAAGTGAACCCCGGCCTCGAAGGAAAGGCAGACATGGCCGAGATGGCTTGGATGACCAACGATCCCGATACGCTGCCCTTCCTGACCCTGCGCACGGAAGCCTTTCCGGATGAGGGCGGCTTCAACTCCGGCTACTATTCCAATGAAGAGGTGGACAAGCTGCTGGAGGAAGCACGCGCAGCAACCAGCCAGGAACGGCGGGCCGAACTTTACAAGCAGGTGCAGGAAATCGTCCATGAGGACGCTCCCTGGATTTTCGTTGCCAATTGGAAGCAGAATGCCATCACGCGTGCAGAGGTCAGTGGCTTCAAGCTGCAGCCGTCCTTCTTCCTGATGCTGCAGGATGTGGCAAAGCAATGATCCTCTACAGGGCCGTGCGTCCGTTCGTACGCACAAGGGACGCTGTAAACTTTTAACCTGCGCATCGTGCTTTCCGAAAGCCGATTTCGGTTTCGGGCCGATGCTGTGAGCGGCCGCCGGCTCTTCTTGCAGGCTGCTGCTCCTTTACATTGAGGATGCCGTGGCCGCCTATATTGCCAAGCGTCTCATTGCTGCCATTCCGGTCCTGCTCGGATTGTCGCTCATCGTCTTCCTGATCATGGCGATGATCCCCGGCGATCCGGCGACGGCCATTCTCGGATCCTACGCGACGCCAGAAAATGTCGCGCGTCTGAACCGCAGCCTCGGCCTCGACAAGCCATTGCCCCAGCAATACGTCATCTGGCTTGGCAACCTGCTTCAAGGCGATTTCGGCAGGTCTTACGCACTCAACCGCCCGGTGCTGGACGAGATACTGGAGCGGTTTTCGGCGACGCTCATTCTTGCAGGCACCTCCCTGGTGCTCTGCTCGGTGTTCGGCCTTCTGGCGGGAATCGTTTCGGCCGTGCGTCAGTTCGGCTGGGTGGACCGCATAGTCACATTCTTCGTGCTTATCGGCATCTCGATCCCGTCCTTTTTCCTTGGCCTGCTGTTCATTCTCTTCTTCGCAGTACAGCTTCGGGTGCTGCCTGCTTCGGGTATGTATGCAATCTATGGCGGCGGAGATCTTCCTGATCTTCTGCGTCACCTCGTGCTTCCGGCAACGACGCTTGCGGTCGTCGCGACAGGCGTTGTCGCGCGGCTCACCCGCACGGCCATGCTGGAAGTGCTGAGGCAGGATTACATCCGCACCGCACGGGCGAAAGGCTTGAGCGAACGGAAGGTGATCTACCGCCACGCCCTGAAGGCGGCGATGGTCAGCATTGTTCCAGTCATCGGTTTGCAGGCCGGTTTCGTCCTGGGCGGTGCGGTCTATATCGAGACGGTATTCCAGTGGCCCGGCATCGGCGCAATGCTGGTGAAGGCTATCTCCACCCGGGACATCCTGCTTGTACAGGGAGGGGTTCTCTTTGTCGCCGCAGCCTATGTCTTCGTCAATCTGATCGCCGATGTGATCCAGGCGATGCTCGATCCGAGGCTGAAGGCATGAGCACCCCTGTCGTACAGGCGGCTTCCGAGCAGGAGCGAGGCGGCAGGCGGCCCACGGCCTGGCGGCTGCTCATGAACAACAGGCTAGCGGCGGCCGGCTTCTTTGTCCTAGCGACAATCATCGTCGTGGCGCTGCTGGCCCCGATCCTCCCGCTCCATGATCCGAATGTAACCAGCCCGGCGGACCGGTTGCTGCCGGTATTCTCGGAGGGCCACCCGCTTGGCACGGATCATCTGGGTCGCGACGTGCTGGCGCGGCTTGTCTGGGGTACGCGCGTGTCGCTTGTGGTCGGCGTCTCCGCTGCCCTGCTGGCAGCGTTTACCGGCTCGCTGATCGGGCTGGTCGCCGGCTATATGGGCGGGCGCGCCGATAACCTCATGATGCGCGGCATCGACATGCTCATGGCGTTTCCATACATTTTGCTGGCGCTTGCCATTGTGGCCGTGCTGGGGCCTGGCCTGCTCAACGCGCTTTACGCCATCGCCGTCGTCAACATTCCCTTTTTTGCACGAAATGTCCGAGGAATCACGCTGGGGCTTTCGCACCGCGAGTTCGTCGATGCCGCGCGGCTTTCCGGCAAGAGCCATCTCAGCATAGTGCTGACCGAAATTTTGCCCAATGTGCTGCCGGTCATTGTCATCACCATGTCGACCACGGTCGGGTGGATGATACTCGAAACCGCGGGGCTCAGCTTTCTCGGCCTTGGAGCGCAGCCGCCACAGGCCGATCTCGGCTCGATGCTCGGTCAGGGCAGAAGCCTTCTGTTCACCGCGCCGATGATCTCGGTGATACCCGGCGTGATGGTGTTTCTGATCGTCATGAGCATCAACCTTTTCGGCGACGGCATTCGCGACGTGCTAGATCCGCGCCTTCGGGCCGGCACGCTTTCCCGTCCAATGGCCGTAACCCGCCTCGACCGGAAAGAGGTTCCCGAACTGGATGAGACGGCAAGAAGATCTGCGTTGGCCGTACGGGAACTTGAAACCGGCTTTGAAGGCGTGGACGGCATCGAGATGGCGGTAAAGCGTGTTAGCTTTACCTTGCGCACGGGCGAATGCCTTGGGCTTGTGGGTGAAAGCGGCTCCGGCAAGAGCGTGACGGCATTGTCGCTCCTCCGGCTGGTTGCCTCACCGCCCGGGACAATCACTGGCGGGGCAGTAGCAATCGGGGGTCGCGATGTCTTCGCTCTGCCTGAAGCGGAAATCGCATCGCTGCGCGGCGGCAAGATGGCCTATATCTTCCAGGATCCTCTTACGACGCTCCATCCGCTCTTCACCATCGGCGAACAGATAGCGGAGGCGGTTCGTGCGCACCAGCCGGTAAGCCGGAGAAAGGCCCATGAAAAGGCGGTGGAACTACTAAGAAGCGTTCGTATTCCCGATCCCGAGCAGCGCGCCAAGTCGTATCCGCATCAACTGTCGGGCGGGCAACGCCAGCGTGTCGGTATTGCGATGGCGCTGGCCAACGATCCAGACATCATTGTCGCGGATGAACCAACAACCGCCCTCGACGTTACGGTGCAGGCGGAAATCCTGCAACTCCTCCAAGTGTTGCGCCGCGAACGCGGGCTGGCCCTGCTTTTCATAACGCATGATTTCGGCGTAGTGGCCGAGATTTGCGACCGTGTGGCCGTAATGCGGCATGGAGAAATCGTCGAGGAAGGCGAAACGAGAGACGTCCTTGGTAGCCCACGGCATCCCTATACGAGGCGTCTGATCGCCTGTGTTCCCAGGCCCGGTCAGGGGAGCGCGTTCCTTGATGCGATCCGCGCAATGCCAGCCGAGACAGAGGGAGCAGGCATCGCATGAGGCACTCGGCTGACGCAATCAGCGTGACGAATCTCACCAAGACCTTCGGGGGTGAATGGTCGCTGTTCGGCGGGCGCAGTCACGAAATCCGGGCGGTTCGTAACGTCACGCTGGCGTTGAAGCATGGCGAGACGCTGGCGATCGTCGGCGAGAGCGGCTCGGGAAAATCGACTCTTGCGCGCATGGTCGTCGGGCTGGAGGTTCCGACGTCTGGAGAAATGCGCATCGTCGGAAAGGATGCCGCCGCTCTGAGGGCTGAGGGACCGCGCGCTTTCGGCCGAGTGATCCAGTATGTTTTTCAGGATCCAGTTGCTTCCTTGAATCCGCGCAAGACAGTTGGAGCAATACTCGACACGCCGCTACAACTCCTGAAGGGCTATGACCAGCGGCGAAGACGCGCCCGTGCCATGCAACTGCTGGATGCGGTGCAGATGCCCTCGGACACGCTGGAACGTTATCCGCACGAATTTTCTGGCGGCCAGGCCCAGCGCATAGCCATTGCCCGAGCGCTTGCAGCCGAGCCGCGGATCCTGGTGCTGGACGAGCCGGTTTCCGCGCTCGACGTCTCGGTGCAGGCGCAGGTCTTGCTGCTGCTTCAGGACCTGCGCCAAGAGTTCGACCTTTCCTATCTTTTCATCAGCCACGATCTTGCCGTGGTAGAAAGCATCTCCGATAGAGTGGCCGTGATGTTTTTCGGCGAGGTTGTGGAAGTGGGTGCGGCGGAACAGCTTTTCAGGTCGCCTGAACACGAATACACGAAACAACTGATAGCGAGCGCACCGCGGCTGGGAACAGCCCTGGAAGGCTCAACGCGCTCTTGAAACGAAATGCAAAGACAGAAGAAAACAATCGCGGCCACGCTCATGGGCCTGCGCCGCCGCAAGCGATCGGATATTGCTGCCGATCAGATTCGTGAGCTCATCATCACGAACGGGTTGGTTCCGGGCGACCGGCTGCCCAATGAATGGATCGCACCGGACACGTGGAATGTCTCCCGAGGGACGTTGCGAGAGGCACTGAAAGTCCTTGAATCACAAGGGCTGACGCATAGCAAGACGGGGCCGGGGGGCGGGGTCTTCGTATCGTCTGTCGAGGCAGAACATGCCATCCGGCTTCTAGACAATCTCTTTCTGCACCGACCGCCGTCGATTGCTGACATCTACTCCATCCGCAAGGAACTTGAACCGCTGATGGCTGCAAGCGTGGCGGGAAAGCTGACGCCTGAGGCGTTTGCCCGGTTGCAGGCGAAGATCCGGCTCTATGAGGACGAGCCTGCAACAGCGGAGGAAGAGTATCGCCAGCGTATGGCCGAACTCGATTTTCACGATGAGCTGGCGCGGCTTTGCGAGAACCGGCTACTCGGCTTTCTCTGCCGGTTCCTGGTCAGCCTGCTGCAGGATATGGCTGTGTGCAGAGAAATCTACCAGCAGGGCAACCCGATTCTGCGAGAAACGGGTCTGCATTATCAGGTGAAGTTGCTTCGCGCGATCAAATCAGGCAACGCCGCTCGCGCTGCCATGATCATGCGTGAACATATGTTGGCTGCGGAGGCATATATGCTGGAACGAGCCGAAATCCGACGGCGACCACGGACCGGAAATGAGCCGGCGCCAGTATCATAGATTGTCGCGCCCCATCGTCCTTCAAGCGGGTTAGCTTTTCTTGCCAATGCTGGGGTAGAGGCCCGGTGAATGGAAGGCCATTTCAGCTCGCCGTTCTGAGCGGTGTCATTTGCGGCCGGGCGTGCTGGCTCGCTGGAGAAGCGGAAGGCTTGCCCGTTCCCTGTAAAGCGCAGGTATCGCAAGAGATGCGACGGCGCAAAGGGCAATGGCGGTCTTGGTCCATTCGTTGAAAGGTCCGAAATGATACTCAAAACCCTTCAAAAGGTAGATCACGATCACGTGCCAGGCATAGACCTGAAGTGAATGACGGCCAATGAGCCGCAGGAAGGACAGGCTGAAGATGCCGCGAATGCCGTTGCCGAGCCTTCGCACGAACCTGTTTTCCGCCTCAGGCCCCGCGATGACCATCCAGGTGACCAGATAGCCCGTGGCCAGGAAGTTCACCAGATAGATAAAGCTGAACCGCACGCGGTTGTCCAGATTCCTGAAGGGCTTCGACATCTCCTCAGGCATGACGCCGAAAGTGAAGCTCAGGCGTATCGCCATGAACATAAGGACGAGGGTAAGGGCCGCCCAGGCAAGCGCTGTGCTTTTAGGCGTGAACACCTTCTTCCAGTCGATCTGCCGGGTTGCGGTGAGCGAGCCGAGGACGAGGCCGGACATGAAGACGATCTGCCACGCAAAGACGTTGAAGGCGGTGCGCAGCATCCGCCCCTCATGGACCAAGTCCAACACGTAGCGTGTGCTGGCGATCAGAGGATAGTGCAGGCTGAGCTGCACCGCGACCCACAGTACGACTGAGAATGCCACTACCCACATCCAGCGCCCTTTCACGCAAAGCCAGACGAGGGGCGGGGCGACCAGCATGTAGACGATGTACTGCGGCAGAATGTCCATATAGGTGGGCTGATAGATGAGCAGCAGGGAGGCAGCCGCATAATAGGGATCGTGGCCAGCCAGGTCCCATAGCCATGGTTCCCAATAGGTGGAGGAATGGGGAAGGACAAGGCCAAGCGCCATGATCACCAGAAGGGAGCTTGCGGCATAGCGGTAGATCTCCAGCGCTCTCCTGCGGATCTTGCTGGCCCCCGCTTCGTATCCCTCCTTCAGCATCCTGCGCGCATAGACCATGCCAACGAGCAGTCCGGAGAGGAACACGAATCCTTGTGCATCCTGCACAAAGCCCAGTTCGCCATGATTAAACTTAACCAGCAGATAGCCGCCCGCGAAAGTTAAGTGGTTCAGCATCATGAAGACGAGGAAGTACCCTCGCATTCCATCCAGAATTTCAAGGCGCTGCATGGTCTCCCACAGTGCTGACGTACGGCATCGGCCTGGAAGCACGATGTGCAGGTTCAAGGTTTAAGGGCCTTTGTGGCATCCGAAAGGACGCAAGGCGCTGTCGTTGCGGGAGGACCTAGCATGGCAGACCGCTTTGGCAGCATCACAATCTGTTCGATCCATTTGCATGCCGTCAAGCGACCGGAGGTCCCGCGGCCACGTCCATTAGCCACGCTCTTCTCGCAACGGCTGCTTCGGGCGGCGGAAACGGGCAGAATCACGCCTTTAGCCACAAAAGGATACTGAAATGAACCCAGCGTTTGTTCCCCGCAAATTCGGGATGTAGCCTGCTTCTCTCTGGAGCTGCCATACGTGGCAGCGATGGCTGCCTGATGATGATAGACCGCTCAGGATCGTCCGCGGCTGCGCACTTCTGCCATTTGCGTCGCTGATGCTCTCGCCCCTGGCGGTATCGCGCCGGCAGCACGTACCGGGCTATCCGGCAATGGCGGTGCAGGAGGCAGGCCTGTTGCCGAGAGTATCTCCTGCTCGTCCAAAGATTCGTGCTTCAGAAGAGCTGCCACGAGCGCGTCAAGCTCATCGCGATGCTTTTTAAGAAGCTGCTTTGCCTCTTCGTGACATTCATGGATGATGCGCGCCACTTCTGAATCGATTAACCGAGCGGTCTCCTCGCTATAAGGCTTTTCGCTCATGAAGCCGGAGCCTCCCGCAGACCCCACCCACCTGTTTTCGCGAGGTGCGAGCTGCACCATGCCAAGCTTGTCGCTCATGCCCCAACGGGAGACCATCTGCCGCGCCAGCCCCGTGGCTTGCTCGATGTCATTCTCCGCACCGGTGGTGCGGCTTTCATAAACAATTTCTTCCGCAGCCCTGCCGCCCAATATTCCGATGATCTTTGCGCGCAAATATGCTTCGGGATAATTGTAGCGATCCGTCAGCGGCCGTTGATAGGTGACGCCCAGCGCCTGTCCGCGGGGAACGATCGTGACGCGGTGAACGGGATCTGCGCCCGGCACAACAAGGCCAAGAATTGCATGTCCGCCCTCGTGATAAGCAACCCGCTCCTTGTCTTCGTCGCTCAGGATGATCGGGCGCTCGGGGCCGAGGACGATCTTTTCGAGGGCGTCCAGAAAGTCCTTGTGGTGAACCTTGTCCTGGTCGCGCCGCGCAGCAAGAAGCGCCGCTTCATTGACAAGGTTCCTGATGTCGGCTCCGGACAGCCCAGGCGTCGCCTGGGCGATTTCGCCAAGGTCCACGTCTTCGGCAAGCGGCACCTTGCGCGTGTGAACCTTGAAGATCGCTTCCCTGCCGTTCTTGTCAGGCAGGTTCAACACAACCCGGCGATCAAAACGGCCTGGCCTTAGCAGCGCCCTGTCCAGAACGTCCGGCTGATTGGTGGCGGCCAGAACGATGATGCCTTCGCGGCTGGAGAAGCCGTCCATCTCCGACAGGATCTGGTTGAGCGTCTGCTCCTGCTCGCTTGCCCCTCCGATCACCGCCTGGCCGCGGGCGCGGCCGATGGAATCGATCTCGTCAATGAAGATGATGGCCGGCGCGTGCTTGCGCGCTTCCTGGAAAAGATCCCGCACGCGCGAAGCTCCTACGCCGACGATCATCTCCACAAATTCCGATCCGCTCATGGAGAAGAAGGGAACGCCGGCCTCTCCCGCGACCGCGCGAGCCAGCAATGTCTTTCCGGTTCCCGGCGGTCCGACAAGCAACACACCCTTGGGAGCCGTTCCCCCGAGCCGAGTGTATTTCGCCGGGTTGTTGAGAAAATCGACGATCTCTACCAGTTCGTTTTCGGCTTCATCTATGCCGGCGACATCGTCGAACGTCACCTTGGTTTCCGTTTCCTTGTCGAAGCGCCTGGCCTTGCTTTTGCCGATATTTCCGAGACCACCCAGCATGCCGCCGCCCTGCTTGGCCGCACGCCGGAAGAGCCAGACATAAAGGCCGATGATGACGAGTGCCGGCCCGAAGGCATAAAGCAGTGTCAGCAGCGGGCTCGTACCGGTCTGTATCGGCGTTGCCCTGATATCGACCCCGCGTTCGATAAGCTCTGTCTCCAGGCCTGGGTCGACGAATAGGGGTAGAATGGTCGTAAAATCCACGACCTTGCGGGTCTGAGGATCGCGCAGTCCCTCGCGTGCTGGCGGCGTCCAGTCGATGGCCGTCTTGAACCTGCCTTCGATTGTTTCGCCCTGAGTATGGATCGCCTCGACATTGTTCCTGGCCAGTTCCGACCTGAACAGGGTGTAGGAAATGGGCGATGGCTCTTCCTCTTGGGGAAAAAGCATGGTTACCAGAAGATAATTCACCAGAAGCAGGAGGAGGAAGCCCGCCCAGGTTCGCCACGGCGGAATTGTCGGTTTCCCCGCTTTACCTGTTGGTTCAGGCTTCTTGGCGGACTTTCCATTCTTCCCTGCCACGACAATCTTCCTATGCGCTTATGTACTTAATGATTAAAGCTAGCGCGCCGATAGCGCAGATCATCCCCCACCAATCGGTCGCCGGCTTCAGGAATGAGGATCATTGCTCAATGGCGTAGTTCCTATTTCGCCAGAACCGCGGAGTACTACGCATTTGCGTGGCTGAGCAGACTACTCACCAAGGCAACTGCCACTTGCTTAAGCCGATAAATGTTGTCGGCACCTTGGCGGACTGCGTTGCTGCTCTATCCTTATTGATGAGAACAAGCCGGCTTAAGAACGCGGCATTTTCAAATCCCGCCACAACCTGAACGGGTGCACAGGTGAAGAAAATCGGTCGCTATATCCTCTGGGTTTTTCTGGAGCCAGGCGATTGGGTTTCCGATAAGCTCGGTGTTACGACGGACCAGAATCGCGATCTCGTCCGCATGCTCGTCAACTCGCTTTTCTGGATTATAGTTGTCGTCATCGGCCTGGCGATATGGACGTCCAACCTGCCATTGTATCAGTGATTCCCTAATACATCTGCCTTCATGGCACGGCCGACAAGAGCCTCCGGCCGAAGGATGAAGCTGTTGAAAGGAATCTGTCCGAGGCGACTCTCAACTCTTTAAAAGAATGCGGCGAGCTCTTGCATTAGCTTGCTTGCTGAATTTCTTCATCTTTCTTGAAAAGCGTTGCAATTCAACCTTCGCTCTTTTTAAGAACCTCCGAATTATGCTCGCCGAATTTAGGAGGCTTTCTACGATAGGAGGCTGGCGTCCTGGACAATTTGATCGGAGATGCAGTACCCCGGTACTCACCAATCTCTACGAGCATCTCGCGATGACTCGTGTGAGGATGGTCGACCACATTGTCGATCGACAGAACCGGCCCGCAGGGAACACCTGAACGGATCAGCTTCTCCGCCAACTGGTTTGTGTGCCATTTCGACAATAGTCGTTCGAGGTCTCGCCTCAGCGCCTCACGATTGACATTCCGGTCGCCATTGGTCCGGTACTCTGGTCGTGTGGCCAATTCCGGAACTCCAAGAAGATCGCACATCCTGGAAAATTGCCCTTCATTGCCGACTGCCAGGAATATTTCTCCGTCTGCGGTTGCGAAGCTGTCATAGGGCGAGATATTTGGGTGAGCGTTGCCCGAGCGGGTCGGAACCTTTCCGGACATGAAGTAATTCGCAAGATGAGGGTGAAGAAGCGAGATACCGCAGTCATAAAGTGTGATATCGACAAACTGTCCCTTCCCGCTGCGCTCTCGTTCGTGAAGTGCCAGCAGGATACCGACGGCGGCGTTGAGGCCACTTACTAAATCGACCACTGGGACTCCAACTCGTGTTGGCCGGCCCCCGAGGTCTCCGTTGACGCTCATCAATCCAACCATTGCCTGTACTGCGGCATCATAGCCGGGCAGACCACCCATTGGGCCGTCTTCGCCGAAACCCGAGACGCGGCAGTGAATAAGCCGAGGAAATCGCGCTTGTATGGCATCCTTGGTAAGGCCCCAACCTTCTAAGGTCCCGGGTTTAAAATTCTCAAGAAGCACATCAGCCGTTTCGAGGAGGGTGCATAGCATTTCCCTCTGTGGCGCTTCTTTGAGATTCAGAACAATGCCACGCTTGTTACGATTTACTCCTTGAAAATAGGAGGCATTTCCGTCCTGGAACGGTGGTCCCCAAGCTCTTGTTTCGTCACCTTGCGGTGGTTCGACTTTGATAACGTCGGCACCATGGTCCGCCAAAATCTGAGAACAATACGGTCCGCCGAGTACGCGGCTGAGGTCGATGACCTTCAATCCGGCGAGTGAGCCAGTCTCCGCGTGCGCGTCGTCTTCACGTCGCGACATCGATCGACTCCACCTTTGGTCCGTAGGGATAGTAAGGGGGGTGGTCCCCAATCTTGGTCATATCAACCTCGATCATGGTGACGCCCTTCACCGCAGCGGCTTCAGCAACCGCCCTGCCAAAATCATCGACCTTCTCTACCCGCCAGTATGGAATGTCAGAAATGCGCGCAAGATCTTCAAGATTTGGCCCATCCAGCACATCAAAACGCCTTCGGCCGCCGGCATTCTTGTCTTGGATGTGGCGGATAACGCCGTAACCACGATCATTCATGATCAAAATGACCATATCCAATCGTTCCTGAGTCGCGGTGTACAACTCTCCAAGATTCAGGAAAAAGCCGCCATCGCCAGTCATGACAAACGTTTTACGGCCATCCGCAGCGAGCGCTGCTCCGATGCCGAGGGAAAGCCCTTGCCCTATCCCTGCTCCAATAGGATAGATGTTTTGCCGACTATCTCTTAAGGGAAGTAGCTTATTGCCCCAGGTGCTGTTGTTGATAGTGATGTCACGTGCCCAGATCGCATCTTCAGGCATTACCGCAGCCAACTGATCCGCAAAACTGGCGTAAGGGCCCAACGAGTTCTTGAACGCTTTACGGGTACGCTCCTTCAATTCGCGGAATTCGGCAACGTATTGCGGGGACGGGCGGCGTTGTCCTTCGACCCTCTTCAACAGCTCTGACAATACCAGCGCAGCATCACCAACGACAAAGCTCGTATTGGGATAGGTCCGGCCGTTCGCAGAAGGATCAAGATCGATCTGTATCAGGTTTTTCGGCAGCGGAACGGTAAAATCAGCGGTCTCGTGACCTCTGAGGCGAGAGCCGGCAACGATCATCAGATCCACAGTCTGATAAAATTCTTCTACGGGAACGAGACCTGCACCATTCAGAGAGCCGAGATTCATCGGATGCTCTTCGGGGACGACGCCGCGACCTGCCCAACTCGTGACCATCCCAACACCAAGCTCAAGTAACTTTAGTGCCGGCTCACGTGCTCCTATAGCTCCGCGACCTAGCCACAGCATTGGCCGCTTGGACTTTATCAACTGTTCGGCAAGTGCATCGATGTCTTCGGACAGTGGCGCAAGAACAGGTTGCACAGGTCCCCGATAGCGGTCGAGATCAGCCGGCCGTTGGACCGCCGCTCTCTGGATATCAGTCGGCACCTCAATGGATACCGGGCCGCGCGGGAACGTCAGTGCATCCGCAGCGGCGCGTTGCAAGATTGCGAAAGCCTCTGTTGCATTGCGAATGCGATAGGCCGACTTGCCCGACGCTGCCAACATTCCAAGTTGATCCGGCACATCATGAACGCCGCCCATTCCACGGTCGATGTATTTGGTCGAAGTCTGACCAGTGAAATGCAGCAGGGGGGAACTGGCAAATCGAGCTTCTACCAAACCAGCAACGGAATTCGCAGCTCCCGGGCCAGTACTGGAAAAGAGAACACCAACTTGTCCGCTAGCTCTTGCGTAGCCGTCTGCCATATGGCTTGCGCCGAGTTCTCCGCGTGCCATCACGAAGCGGATACGATTGCGCATCGAAATTGCGTCGAGCATGGGAATATTGTGGACTGACACAATCCCAAATGCGGTATCGACGCCTAATCGTTCGAGAAATTCGGCGATTAGATCGCTAACATTATACTGATCGGACATTTTTCCTCCCGGACATCAAATTGCGCTTCAGTAACTCTTAGGGAGCCCGAGTGCTTTCTCAGCGATGAAATTCATGATCATCTGAGGACTGACAGGCGCAATCCTTGGAATGAAACATTCACGCAGATAGCGTTCTACGTGGTATTCGGCAGAGTAGCCCATTCCCCCATGGGTCTGAATGGCTGTTTCGCAAGCTGCAAAGGCAGCCTCCGCTGCTAAGAACTTCGCGGTATTCGCTTCAATACCGCAATCCTGGCCTGCATCGTAGAGCGCCGCCGCTTTCATCACCATCAGGTTAGCTGCTTCAAGATTCATCCAGGCTCGGGCGAGGGGATGCTGAATACCCTGGTTCTGCCCGATAGGCCGGCCAAAGACAACGCGATCGCGCGCATACTCAGATGCCTTGCGAATTGCCGCCATACCAAGACCGACTGCCTCTGCAGCAATCAGGATCCGTTCTGGATTCAGGCCGTGCAGAATGATCTTGAATCCAGCTCCTTCTTCGCCGATCCGATCTGCCACAGGCACGCGCAATCCATCGAAGAAAAGCATGTTTGAGTCGACACAATGACGGCCCATTTTTGGGATCGCACGTACTTCGACTTTGGAGCGGTCCAGAGCGGTGTAAAAAAGGGTGAGGCCGGCGGTCTTCTTCTTAACCTCGTCCAGCGGAGTTGTTCGGGCGAGAATGAGAGCACGATCAGCCACTTGTGCGGTGGAGATCCAGATCTTCTGACCTGTAATCACATAGTGCTCGCCGTCCCTTTCGGCCTTTGTCTTCAGCTCGGTGGTATTGAGCCCCGCATCCGGTTCTGTAACCGCGAAGCAGGCTTTCTCTTCTCCCCTGATCAGGGGAGGAAGCATTCGAGCCTTTTGTTCCTCTGTCCCGAATACGACAACTGGCTGTAACCCGAAGATGTTCATGTGGACCGACGATGCGCCACTCATCCCGGCACCCGATTCTGAAATGGTCCGCATCAATATTGCGGCCTCAGAAATTCCAAGCCCGGCGCCACCAAATTCCTCTGGCATAGCGACGCCGAGTAGCCCTGCATCAGCGATTGCTCGATGGAAATCGTGAGGGAACTCACCAGTCTCATCGCGCTTAAGCCAGTAACTATCATCAAATCGCGCACAAACGTTCCTTGCGAGATCCAGGATTTCGTTCTGATTTTCAGAAAACTGCACGGTTACTGCTCCCCGATCACGGATACCATAGAATCTGCAAACATGTAGGCTGTACGCTTGATAATATTGATATAGTTTCCCATTAATATGTATTGAAAAAGCAGGGCGTGTATTCCGGCGCTATAATGTTGTTAAAATATTTTGTCACTTATTCACTCTGTAACGTCTAGTCGTCCTGCATGACATTGCTTGATTTCAATTCAGCGCTGCGATTGCATCAGCTATTCTGATGCAGGCAAGCTCTAGTTGCTCACTGCTTGTCGCATAGGAAATACGAATATGGTTTTCATTTCCAAAGGCAGAACCTGGAACGACTGCGACATCCGCATTGTCTAGAAGATACTTGGCGAGTGCGGTGTCTGACTGAATGATTTCCCCGCGCGGCGTTCGTCTACCGATCAATGCCTCGCATGAAGGGAAAACATAGAATGCACCCTCGGGAACAGGGCAATGCAAGCCGTCAATCGCATTGAGTTTCTCAACAACGAGGTTGCGGCGCTCCTGGAAAATCTCTCGAAGCCGGGACAGCACATCCTGCGGGCCGTCGAGAGCCGCTATCGCTGCAGCTTGGCTGATTGACGAAGGACAGGATGTGACTTGAGACTGCACAGTTCCCATCGCCTCGATCAACTTTGCAGGGCCGCCTGCGTATCCGATACGCCAACCGGTCATGCAGTATGCTTTCGAGACGCCGTTAACCGTTAGCGTCCGCTCCTTTAGAGGCGGGGCCACTTTCGCCGGCGTCTGAAAGGGAGTCTGCGTAAAAAGCAAATGCTCATAGATGTCATCAGCAAGCACCAGAATGTGCGAATGCTTAAGAAGAACCTCAGCAAGGTCTTCCAGATCTCGCTCCGAGAGCGCTGTACCTGTAGGATTTGATGGCGAATTGAGTACGAGCCATCGCGTGCGGGGAGTGATTGCTGCTTCAAGGTCCGCAGGATTAAGCCGGAAGCCGGACGCCATCGTGGTTGGTACGATGACAGGAATTCCTCCATTCATCCGGGTCATTTCGACATACGACGGATAAAAGGGGGCTGTGAGAATGACCTCGTCACCTTCGCTCACTGTCGCCGCCAGCGCATTGAAGATGACCTGTTTGGCGCCGGAGCCGACGGTTATTTCATTGAGGCTGTAATTGAGCTGGTTTTCGCGCGCGAATTTTCGCTGGACCGCCTTTTTGAGCTCTCTAGTTCCGTCGGCGGCCGTATAATGCGTATCGCCAGATCTGATCGCCAGGCAAGCAGCGTCTTGAATGTGATCCGGAGTATCAAAATCCGGTTCGCCGGCGGCAAGACTTATGATATCCCGCCCTTCCGCTCTTAGAGCCGCGGCATTGGCGATGAGGGATAGCATCGGTGAAGGCGCCACGGACGACAGGCGGGGTGCAAGTCTGATTCTCGCGCTTGTATGATCCATTATTCTATCCCTGGTACTGAGGATAGGCAGACCTTGCTGCCTCGTCGGATACGAGACCGCTGCTAACATCTTGGGCAATTGCCTCGACGTCCCGCTCTGCAGGATCCCCGTAGCCTCCGCCTCCAGGAATTTCGATAACTAGCCGCTCACCCTTTGGAATAACCTGCTGACCTTTGCCGTTAAGCTTTTTCCCACTAGCGAGCCGCACGGTACCCGGCGCACCGGCGCTCCCTCCAGCGCGCCCTTTCGCTGGATTATCGATACGTTCAAACATCGCCTTAAACGTAAGTTCGGTTTCATGAAGAGCCCCGATTTCCACGGTTTGGCCGGCTCCCCCGCGATACTTACCCACACCGCCGGAATCTGGTCGAAGCTCTTTCCGCCATACAACGAGCGGCGCAGTGTTCTCGATTGCCTCTACCGGAATACCCTTGAGGGCAGCAGGAAATGCGGTGGCGTTCAGGCCGTCCTTCGTTGAGCGGGCGCCCATCCCGCCAGCAATAAGCGAGAAGAACTCCCAGTACCGATCCTCACCCTCGAAGCCTATAGTTCCCCGAATATAGGGGTTCCACATCATTCCTGATTCCGCCAGCGTCATTCCAGGAAGTGCTTGTTCAAGACAACCCATGACTGCATCAGGAAGCGCGTGGCCGATGATGTGCCGGGCGGATACCGGAGCCGGCCGCAGCGGATTTACGATTGAGTTCTTGGGTGCCTTGACAGAGAAAAGCGAGAGTGTTGCGTGGTTGCTAGGCACTTCTGGTGCAATAACGCATTTGATACCATAGAAGGAGTAAGCGCCAGTATAGATTATCGGTACATTGATCCCGAACTCGCTCTTCTCCGTAGTTCCTTCGAAATCAAGCGATATACGTCCATCCCTTACCTCCATCGCGACAACTAGATCGACGGGCTTTTCATAACCGTCAATGGACATTTTATTGCGATAGATCCCCTCGGGCAGCTTTCGAATTGCTTCTTCAGTTGCTGCCAGTGACGTCTCAAGAATATACTTTCCCAATACGTCCAGGTTGTCCTCACCAAACTCTTCCAGCATTTCAACGAGTCTGGCGGCACCCTCATCACCAGCCGCAATAATTGCGAGAATATCACCTTCGGTTTGCAGTGGTTCTCGGGAATTCGCACACAGGAGTCGCATCAGATCGCGATTAATGACACCCTCCCGCGCCAGGTGCATATGCGGGATCGCTACGCCTTCTTCAAAAATGTCCTTGCCATCAGGCCCCATACCGCGACCGCCGAGGTCGACCAGATGAACAGTGGCAGCGAACAAGCCGACAATTTTGTCGCCATAGAAGGCGGGTGTAACGATCGTCACGTCGTTCAAGTGCCCCGACGCCAACCACGGGTCGTTAGTGACATACGCATCACCCGGCCTCATCGAATCGACGGGAAACTCTTCAAAGAAGTGCACGACAGCTTGTGCCATGGAGTTGATGTGCCCGGGAGTCCCGGTTACGGCTTGGGCAAGCATCCGTCCTTTCAAGTCGAAAAGGCCCGCGGATATATCTCCGCTTTCACGGACAGGCGGACTGAATGCCGCTCTGATCATGACTTGCGCCTGCTCTTCGCATACAGCAATCAAACGATTCCACATGATCTGAAGATCAATAGCGCTACGCATCTGCGTACTCCTTAACCCTTACGGAGGCTTTCTCGGATTGGTTCAACTCACCTAGGATGGCGCCTGAGGGAAGAATCGTAGCAGACATCCCGGTCGGGATTACGGTTGATGTTTCTTCCTCTTCAATAACGGCAGGGCCTTCGATACGAGCACCCGGCTTGAGGTCAGGCCGCCAATGAATGCCGTACGAGGCGATCTTGGCGGTTTTGCTTTCAAAAACCTCACGATAAGAGCTCGGCTCAGCAACATAGTCACCTGATGGGGCTGTATATTGGGCAGCCGGCGGGACGGCCGTCGTTATGAGGACAGACCAAGTCAATACTTCGATATCCGCGCCAGATACATTCCGACGATAGATCTCGCGATAACGGGTCTCGAAAGCTTTCCGTAGATTGAGACCCTCTGCTTCAGTAAAACGTCCGGAGGGGATCGATACCGTGATTTCATGTCCTTGCCCGACATAGCGCATCGACGCCATCCGTATTTCCTGCAAGGGTTCGTCGTTGGCAGCTTTCTCAACAATAGCTCGCGCGCTCGCGCTCATCTCTTGCAACAGAGCATTGACCTCTGTCGCATTGATGCGAGAAAGCTTTTGATGCAGCGAACGGACGACCTCGTAGGAAACTGGAGCGCGCAGAAAACCGACCGCCGATCCAACGCCGGCACCTCTGGGAACCACAAACCGTTTCATTCCCAGCTTCTGCATGACGCCGGCAACATGAAGCGGCGCACCGCCGCCAAATGCGATCAGGACCCGGTTGCGGATTTCCTTCCCGCTTTCGATCGCGTGCACGCGAGCTGCGGCGGCCATGTTTTCCTCGACCATTTCCGCGACTGCGGCGGCAGAATAGCTCGCATCCAGCCCCAGCTTTTCTCCTACCGTGCGGAGCATTGTTGTCGAAGAGGCATCCTTATCCAATGGAAATCGGCCTCCCGCAAACCCAGCAGGGTTGATACGGCTCAGGATAAGATTCGCGTCGGTGACCGTTGGCTCTGTGCCTCCGCGCGAAAATGCGACGGGTCCGGGTTCAGAGCCAGCGCTCTGCGGGCCAATGGCAACGCGGCCCAGGCTATCAACATGGGCAATCGACCCGCCGCCTGCGCCGATCTCTACCATGTCAATAACAGGGATTTTGATCGGTGTGCCGCTTCCCTTCTTGAATCGGTAAATGCGTGCCACCTCGAACGTGCGGGACGTCTGTGGCCGCCCATCATCGATGAGGCAGATTTTTGCGGTCGTCCCACCCATGTCAAAGGAAATGACGTCATCAAAGCCGTTTTCTGCTGCGACCGAGGCAGCGAAAAGGGCGCCACCCGCTGGTCCCGATTCGACGAGGCGGATAGGAAAAGCCGCAGCCGTTGCAACATCCGTCAGCCCGCCTCCCGACAGCATCATTAGAAGAGAAGACCTTAACCCCCTCTCTTTCAGTCGCTGCTCAAGGCGAAAGAGGTAACTGGCCATCTTGGGCTGTACATAGGCATTTGCTACCGCGGTGCAGAACCGCTCATACTCGCGCATTTCAGGCGCGACTTCACTTGATAGTGAAACGGAGATGTCCGGAAGTGCAGCCTTAATGAGGTCGCGTACACGTTTCTCATGTACGCCGCTGGCATAGGAATGAAGAAAGCAGACGGCAACGGACTCGACTTTCTCGGTCCGCAACCTTTCGATTACAGCAGCAACGTCTTCCTCGTTCAGAGGCTGCAAGGTTCGGCCGCCCACACCGAGACGTTCCCGAACCGGTAGCCGAAGTTCGCGATCGACAAGCGGTTTCGGCAACTCCAGGAACAGGTCAAAGAGATCGAAGCGGTATTCCACCCCGATTTCAATCGTATCGCGGAAGCCCGCGGTGGTGATCATCGCCGTTTTGGCGCCTTTTCGTTCGATCAGCGAGTTGGTGGCGAGGGTGGTGCCGTGCACAACGAGATCAAGGTCCTCGAAGCCGATTGCAGCATCCCTCAGCACTGATTCTATCGCCTCGATCACTCCGTCGTCAGGTGCTTGATGTGTGGTGAGCGCCTTCGCCGTATATCTGCTTCCACCTACCTCCAACGCGGCGTCGGTGAATGTGCCGCCGATATCGACACCTAGTCGCGCGATACGTTTGCCCGATGCGTTCTTACCTTCCGTCATACTATCGATACTCCTGGCAAATCGCGACAAATCGAAATAAGGTCGTCCGCGTATGGCGAACGCGGTACGCGGTATGAGAGTTCAAAGAGTATTTTTTGTCAAGCACTATCGCTGCTCGGGAATGCGCGTTGCAGCAATATGATGAAAGCCGCTGTTTTCTCGGGACTATCTGATAGAAAGATGCCAAAGCTTGTCGGCGTTGTGGAAGGAAGCGGTACGTATGGCGAACGATAAGGCAGGTTCCTCGGTTAAATCGCTACAAGTCGCGTTGGACATACTTGAGGAGGTCGCCGATGCGAGGGATGGCGCCGGTGTCTCCGAGCTGGCGAGCAAGCTGCAAATGACCAAGGGTTCGGTCTTCAGATACGTAAGAACGCTGGCCGAACGTGGCTACCTGAACCAGAACCCCGAAACGTCTAAATACGGCTTAGGGATACGCCTGCATCTATTGGGCGAATTGGCAGCAAGCCGGATTGACTTGCTGACTGTCGCCGACCCCGTGATGAGGCAGCTGCGCGATCAACTTTCCCTGACCATCAATTTAGCCGGCATTGGAAGGAATAGCAGCGTAATTGTGCTCAAGTCCCTTGTTGGAACATTGGTGTTTGAAATCGGGGTTCGTGTAGGGACGGAGTTGCCGATGAGCGCTACGTCGCAGGGGAAAGTAATCATGGCATTCAGCAAGCGCCCCTATCTGTCAGCCTACAAAAGGCAGAAACTTCAAGCATTTACAAAATTCACCACAACGGACTACGAGACGCTTGAGAAGGAAGTCATTGGAGCGCGCGAGCGCGGCTGGGCAATGGCTGCACAGGAAACTACACTCGGCATTAATGCTGTTTCTGTTCCGATTTTTGACAGCAGCGGAGACTGTATCGCGGCGCTGACGCTATGTGGCTCGCTGCAATTCCTGCCTGTGGAGCCGGATCTTTCACAGGTTGAACCGCTTGCGTCATCCGGTGAGAGAATATCAATGGCATTAGGATATCGCGGCCTCTATCCGAAGCCCACAGTTTAAAAACCTATTCGGCAGGTCATCCGGTGCCAGAGACACGGTTCAATTGGCAGGCATCGAGCTTGCGTTGCCTTAAATTGCGCTCTTCATTCCACCAAGAGGTGTCCTTGCCCGAAAGGAAGACTGGATTGTCCTGGCTCCACGGAGCCATTGAGGATGATGGCCTCGCAATTTAAAGCTGCCCAGTCACTCGAACGTCTGTCAGATGGGCGAGCATCGCAACAGAAATATTAATGAGCTTCGGCAGTCGCAAGGTGCAGGCACGCAGGCACTGCCGTAAGTGGTTGCGGCTGCTCCGCTAATAGTGCGCACGATATTATTCGCAGCAGGGCCAGTTGACAGCCTTCAAAAACGCGCACAATGTACGCAGCACGCGTACGACCGTAGGGGTCGGAACATCGCAAAATTGCATCATCGTGGAGGAGAAGATGATAAGACGTGGAGCTCTAGCTATCCTGGCTTCAGGTGTTGGCCTTCTGACATTTCTAGGCCAGGCAAGTACGCAGGACCTGCCGAAGACGCATCTAAGAATTGTCGGCGGGCCGAGCAATCTAAGCGCCTATACCGATTTCGAACGGCCTTTTTGGATGGAGAAGATACCTGAGTTATCCGGGGGTCAGGTAACGGCAGAGATCAAGGGCTTCAACGAAATGGGCCTAAAGGGCCCCGAGATGATGCGGCTCATGTCGCAAGGTGTGATCGAATTCGGAACATCGCCGATCGCCTATTTTGCCTCCGACAATCCGATCAATGAGGCGGTGGATCTCGCAGGTCTTTCTCCAACCGTTGCGGATGCGCGAGCAGCGGCGGACGCCTTTACCCCTGTTCTGGCGGAATTTTACGAGCAGGACGCGGCCGTTAAGCTGTTGGGCATCTCACCCTATTCTGCTCAGGTGTTCTTCTGCAATGCAGAGGTTAATGCCTTGGCGGATCTTAAAGGAAAGAAGATCCGAACCGGCACCCGTAGCCAGGCCGAGTTGATTGAAGCGCTCGGAGCGACGTCAGTGAACCTGGCGTTCGGTGAGGTGGTGCCGGCATTGCAGAATAAAGTGGTGGATTGCGCGATTACGGGATCGCTATCGGGCTTCCACTCAAAGGTCTACGAGGTTTCGACCCACCTTTATGCGCTTCCCGTAAGCTGGGCTCAGCCGATCCATGCTGTAAACCGCGCTGCATGGGATTCCTTGGATCCTGGCGTCCAGACTTTGATTGAAACCAATATAAAGACTTTAATTGACGATTTATGGGACGCCGCGGAAAAGGATACACAACTCGGCTACGACTGCAATTCGGGTGCTGAAAGCTGTGACTATCCCGAGAAAGGTTCGATGAAGCTGATCCTTCCCACAGAGGAGGAGTTAGCTACCCTCAAACAGATTTTGGAAACGACCGTAATTCCTAGTTGGGCCGCCCGGTGCTCAGCAGCCTGTGTTGATGGCTTCAACGACACAATCGCCAAAGCGCTCAATCTTGCCAGGGTTGAATAACCTGCTTGAGCTCGCATCGGAGCATAATGCTCCGATGCCTTGCTTAACAATGTAGTAGAACTAAGTGGAAGGGCTGGTGGCAGATGTCTGGGTTACCACGCCGTGACTTGAGCCCGTTATTGTCTTCTTTCATAAACAATACATCAAGGGCCGGTGTGTGGATCGGCGGGGCGATTCTGATCATAAGCGCCCTTCTTGTCTCGATCGACGTGATAGCGAGAAAGATGTTTTTTCTCGGAAACACCGGCGCTAATGAGCTGTCAAGCTACGCCTTTGCAATCAGTACATCGTGGGCGCTTGCTTACGTTGGTCTCCAACGCGCCAATGTGCGAGTGGACATTGTACGTCAGCTTCTACCGCTTCGCGCTCGCATCGTTCTCGATTTGCTCGCGTTAGCTCTACTAGCAGCATTCATGCTTTGTGTTACATTCTATTCTTTTGATGTTGTTATGACATCGTGGTCGCGGGCTGCCACAGCGAACACAGCGCTGGCGACACCGCTTTATATTCCTCAAGGTCTTTGGTTTTCAGGCTTGCTCTGGGCATCCCTCGTCTTCGTGGTGATGCTGTTAAGAGCGTCCGTTGCGATCATTCGGGGGGATATCGATACCGTCCAAGAGACGGCTGGTCTCAGGAGCACTGAGGAGGAGGCTGAGGAAGAGGCTGTTGCCGGCGAACGTATTGTGAAGGGGGTCGCACCGTGATCTTTACTGCGCTTACCATTCTTCTCATTCTCATCGCACTAAGTGTTCCGGTAGCGGCGGTGCTGGGGCTCCTCGGGGTTATGCTTGATTCCTTATACTCCATGCTGCCGCTTACGCGCGCGATTGGTGAACTTACATGGGGAGCGAATACTGAATTTCTTCTGGTCGCAATCCCGTTGTTCATCATGTTGGGAGAGATCTTGCTGCGTTCGGGATTTGCGGAGCAGATGTATCGGGCAACGAGCCTCTGGTTGTCGTGGCTTCCAGGCGGTTTGATGCATGCGAATATTGGCGCGTCAACAGTGTTCTCGGCTACCTCCGGCTCAAGCGTTGCGACAGCAGCTACAGTAGGAACCGTGGCGATACCGCAGATTAAGCGTTATAGTTATAGTGAATCTCTTTTCTTAGGTAGTATCGCTGCTGGAGGGACGCTAGGAATATTGGTTCCCCCTTCAATAAACCTTATCATATACGGAGTTCTTACAAATTCCTCTGTGCCAAAACTTTATCTGGCTGGCATTATTCCCGGGTTGTTGCTGGCAGGCTTGTTTATGCTGTTGATATTAGGCTTTTGCTTAATAAAGCCGTCTCTTGCCGGACGGCGCATCCATACCACATGGGGCGAAAGATTACGAAGCCTTATCCATCTGCTGCCTCCACTGTTTATTTTTCTCCTGGTTGTCGGGTCCATCTATGCCGGGCTTGCGACGCCGACGGAAGCGGCGGCATTAGGCGTTTTTGGAGCCTTGGTTCTGGCAGCTTGTTTTCGCCGACTGAGTTGGGGAATGCTTCGCGAGGCAATCGAAGGCACCATGCGTGCTACCGGGATGATTATGCTTATCGTTATTGGAGCAAGTTTTCTAACATTTGCTATGGCTGGGATTGGTCTTACAGATGTGATTACGAGCTCGATCACCGAGCTGGGATTTTCTCCCATAATGATGCTGATGATCATCATCATATTTTATCTTGTTCTAGGCTGCTTCATGGAGACAATGGCTATGATGATCACTACCATTCCAATTGTAGCCCCCATTATGGTAGCCCTTGGATACGATCCAATTTGGACTGGCATCGTTATCATAGTATTGGTGGAGGCAGCATTGATTACTCCGCCCGTTGGACTGAACTTGTTCGTCGTGCAGAGTGTAAGGAAAAGTGGCTCCGTTGGCACTGTTATCGTGGGAGCTCTGCCATTCGTTCTGGCAATGTTTGTGCTTCTGGGCCTGCTAACGATATTTCCTGATCTCGCACTTTGGTTGCCCCGGGTAGTTGGATGAGTGCGCTGGCCTCCTGATGCAAAGTTAAGCCCAGCATCTATGGAACGACGCATTAAAAGCCAGGCACAGGAAATCATCTGCGTAGGTTGCATAGAGCACGTAAATAATGCTTCAAGCGAGCAGGTAAGGAGCTAGGAATGATTGCGGATAGCAAGACGTCTATTAGCATGCGGCAGCAAGCAATGTTGAATTCCCCCTACGATGGCCGGATCGCGGTTCGCAGAGGGGAATGGACGGGGGTCACAACAAATATGGCACCAGGCTATGTGCAAGGAAATCTAGCTATATTGCCGCGAGAGTATGCTTACGATTTTTTGCTGTTCTGCTATCGCAATCCTAAGCCATGTCCGCTTATCGCTGTTTCGGATGTAGGGAATCCAAAACTGGAAAATTTAGGCAAGGACATTGATATTCGAACAGATCTTCCTTGTTATCGCGTATACCGCGATGGAGTATTAGAGGAAGAGGTTACTGATATTACGCACCTTTGGCGGGACGACTTTGTAACATTCGTTATTGGCTGCTCGCTGTCCTTCGAGAAAGCGATTCTCGATTCTGGAATTAGAATGCGCCATATTGAGCGCGGCACAGATTGTCCAATGTATGTAACCAATTTGTCAACGAATCCTGCTGGCCCATTTCGTGGCGAAATGGTCGTATCCATGCGTCCGTTCTCACCGCAGGATGCAGTTCGCGTAACGCAAATAACGTCGCGCTTTCCGACCGTGCATGGCGCGCCGGTGCATATTGGATACCCTGAAATGATTGGAGTTCGCATAGAAGAGCAAGATTTTGGCGTTGCCGCTGACATTCAGCAAGGGGAAGTTCCTGTATTCTGGGCTTGCGGTGTAACGCCACAGAATGTGATCCGCTATGCTAAACCTTCAATTTGCATAACGCATAAACCCGGGCACATGTTGGTTACGGATCAGCTTTCTGGCTCGCAATCTATGCTTTAAAATTACCGGTAGCCTCGCTTGCGAGATTGGGTTTATCCTATAATTGTTCAAGCGAGAAATCAGCCTGATATGACACTGCACAGTGGTAGCTTGCACGCCAGTCGGTTCCAGTCTTTTGTGGGGTGCTGTCCTGGCTGACCAAGGCGCTGTGCATGCTGGTGCAGCGCTGCGTCATGATGCGTCCGGCGGCGATGACGGCGTATGGTCGGAACAAGATCGGCTTCGTGAAGTAGGGCAGCCATTCGGTCGGGTTGGGCGGCGATATTGTGGCGCCGGGCAGGGTCGAGAGCGCTCAGCTTGGTGTGTTTGCGGTCGTTATCTCCTGCTTCCGCCATGCCCTATCGTCCGGCAGATCGTCCGTTTGAGACGCAAAGTGCGAGGCAGTTACGTTCAGAGGCTTTTACGTTGACTACCGGGCCGCAGCCTATGCGAGCCGGACGGCATTGCTTTCGCTGCAGCCGGCAGACATTTGGACGACTGTGGCGGAACTGACGGTCGCGGTCCAGTGCTGGACGATGCGAGCCGGGACGATCCGGGTAACGATCACTGCGAGGTGTGGTCCTGGCATGGGTGGCACCGGTAAATGAGCCCTGTCATGGTGGCAGCCGTCCTTGTCGCGCTTGGCGCCAAACAGCATCCCAAAGACTTTGGCAGGTGGAACGAAAGGAGTCCGGCCGCGGCAGCGTGATCAGCCGGCTGGCGCGCACCTGTTCTACTGTGCAGATCCAGCACGTGATCACGTGGCTTATGCCCAAGTTTGGACGATGGCGATAGATCGCTGCACCCTCGACTGCCGCGACAGAAACAAGGAGGCTGGTTGTTCGCCAGATGCGAAAGAGCTTACCCGGCTGACCCTAAAGCCTCTTAAGGTGCGTGCCGGCTAGTTTAATCTAAACTGCAGCTTCTCGTGCAGCTGAGATGAGATACTTCTTCGTCCAGCACTCGCACCTTCCTCACCAGCTTCTCCGTCAGCGTCAGCCTTTTAGAGTTGACCTATTCGGGAGAAATAGTGTTAGAGAATATCGCAACGGCACGGGGTCGGTTGGGTAGAGAGCGCAGGATCACACTAGATTCAAGGGAACGCTCGGAAAGAGGCGGCGGGGAGAGAGTGGTGCTTCATTCCAAATTCGATGAGGCTGCACATTGCGACCATGCGGGAGATTTGGTCGTTAATCATGTGATGTCCTCTGAGGTGAAAAGTGGCATTTTCACTGATCTAATACGGTATTTTCAGCTACATAGCCCTTCAGCGGTGTCGCACATTGTTTCTGTCGCGCCGGTCGAGGGCGCAGCAATCTATCACTATCATCGTCCACACTTGGAGCGAGAGCTTAAGCCTAACAGCGTAGTTACGGTGCATCATGATCTTGAAGACCAGGACCCTTGGCTAGCCTTTAGCGCCTTTTCTGATGTTTACCGCCAGGCAGGCTTGCTCGTATGCCTGTGTTCCGAGCAACAAGTTTGGCTAACCAACCGTGGTTTCGATCGCACTATTATTATCCCTCATGGGTACAATCCAAGGTTCTTATCACCGGTCGAAAGGCGGCTCGATCCGAACGCGCGAGTCGTCCTAGGACTTGCATCACGTCGTTATCATCGGCGTGTAAAGGGCGAGGCGCTCTTACACGAGATCGCGAAACGTCTAGACCCGGATAGAGTAACAATATCTTTGGTTGGTTCGGGGCGAACCCACGACGCGTCGCTGCTTTGGCAATATGGGTACGAGGTTAGAGTCAACGAAACTCTCCCCTACCGTCTTTTCCAGAAATTCTACGAAGACATTGACGCGCTTTTGGTAACAAGCTGGCATGAAGGGGGACCCGCCTGCATTCCTGAAGCAGTCGCAACTGCAACGCCGATCTTCAGTACGCGTGTCGGAATGGCATTAGATTTCGTTGAAAGTGGCGTTAACGGCGAGTTCCTTACTAGAGAGGCTGATCGTGATGCCGATTTGATCATGCGTTTCGTCACGGACCATGCCTTGAGAATGGAATTGCAGCGAGGCGCAGTGTTGCACTCCAAAAAAGCAACACCTTGGGAAAAAATTATCGAAAGATACCTGCAAGCTTATCGCATGGTTTTGGCGCTATGAAGTACAAGGTTATACTTGCAGATAATGTTCATCTGCATGGCAGAAATTTCGGATCTTTGTTTGAGGTTCTGTCTCGGAAGGAGTTTGAAACAAGGCGGCTCAGCAGGGGCAAAGACCTTTGGAACCGCTATGGTGACTATGCTGGTATCCCTCGCATTGAGGCTCAGGCTGCACGTCTCGCCAACCTGAATTACGACCAACTTAGTGCCCTTTCCGCAAATTTCCTCGGCATCAAAATTAACGCGTTTGATATAGCCAGGCCGGAAATACTATCCTTCGTACTTGCAACGCAGCCGCATTGGTACGAAAGGGAAATTCCCAATTCTCGAGAATTTATCCTCAAGAAGCTTTTCGCAGAAGATAAAGAGATTCTTCGGCTGAACCTAGCCGCTGTACTCGTGTGGATCGATATTTACACGGAAGAGCTGCACGAGATACACAGTTTTCACTCGGCTATTATTTTTAGCGGAAGTCAAATATATCAGCGCCTTTTGTTGGCGTTATGTGCCGCTAGGCGGACCCGCGCATTTGTCGTTGAGTCATTTCAAACAGGGACGGAATTTTACTTTGAAGAGCGATATTCAGCTATAGGATCCGGATCGGACATACGTCATGACGCAGTCTTCAAGAGTCTTCGGCTTCCTGAATGTCCCGCCACTCGGCAAAATGAAATTAACAAAGCGCAAAATAAACTAATAAATGCGCAAAATAAAAATGTAAAGCAGCCACCAACTGCCCGTATCCCAGCATTTGATAAAGCTGCGCCGATTGCGTTAATCGCGGCACAGGTGCAGAACGATTTTTCGATCATTGAAAGCCCGCTGAAATGCATAAATGCACTGCATAATTATAAGATGCTTATTAGTGAGATACTGGCTAAGACTGACTACAACATAATTGTAAAAACTCATCCTTGGGAAAGAAAGAAAACGCATATACGTTCAGCATTTACGCTCGATCATTTAACGAAATTCTGTGCGACATTAAAAAGCGAAGACGCAAGCAGAGTTTACATCTGTGAAGATGAAAATATTATTGAGCTCATGAATGCTTCGGATTTATTCATTACGCTAACCTCGCAGGCCTCGTTTGAAGCGTGCTTATTTAGTGGACTCAGGCCCTTCGTACTCGGCCGGCCCTTCTATTCGGGACGAGGATTTACTCACGACTTCAATGACGTTCCTAGCCTGGTAAAGGGTATCATTGAAAACCGATCAGAGTGGACACTCTCATTAGACGCATTTGACCGCTTCAAAGACTTCGTCGCGAAGCTGCTTCAGTTACAGCTTGCCTGCGTCTTTCGGTCTGGCCGATCGATCATCCAGAATCGCTTGTATGAGCCTCGGTTTGTAGAGATCGGGCAAGCGTCCGAAGTCGTTCTCAATTCTACACCGAATTTCGATCAGATAGCAAAAACAGCTTCCTCACAGCCACCAAAAGAGCCAGGTCCAAAAACGCGAGACTCAGCGCCGAAAGCTCCAGAGTCTGTAACCGTGGCCATCGTAGCCAAACCTGATAACTGCATTAAGAAATCGCGCCGGTTTAGAGCCTACACAAACCTCTACGGAATGTTTCTCTCCCCAGAGCAAAAACGCAGGTTAAATGAATCGCCGCAAGATTTCTTTAAAAAGGCTCGGCATCCAGCCTCTCTCTTGGGAAAAAAGCTTCTCAGGCGCTATCTCTAACGATCTGGCCCGGACCCGGAGGGATTTAACCTACCTCTGCACGCATCAGATAAGGTGAAAATGTGTCTATGCGTTTATAACGGCTGCGCAGAGGATGACTTGAACGATCCTACGTGCTCTCTATTTATCTCAGCCCGTAGGTTAGCGATTCACGCTGTGATCCGAATGTAGAGAGGATTGCCATTTCGTGCGCGAGGTGAGAGCGACGAACCTCGTGCGTGGTGCTTGGGATTGTAGTCGATTCTTCTGCTAGGTACCTGTAGCTTGCTAGCAGCCGCTCCTCCCGGAGCCGCCCGAAGGAGCTTTCTACTAGATCGATCTCGCATCAGCTTGCCCGAGGCAATGTAATCCCGTTCGACCTGGTGCTCTTCCTGGCAGCCGGAATTGCATTCGAGGTCAGCGCGGTGCTGTTGTCGGAGATGATCATGCAGGGTCGGTTGCGCCGCTTGGCAATTCTGTCGAGTTTGGGGGGACACTCCCTTCCCAAACAGCAAGTGTTGACCACTGTGCCGAGGCACTTGCCCTCGAAGTCGTCGATGACGCACGGAAGTGCCCGCCGCCGGTCAGCGCCCGAGACGAAGTCAAGGCTCCAACGCTAGTCTAGGAGGGGTCCTGCAGGATCGCTGTTGGCGACGTGCTCCGCCAGAGGCTGAGAGCCGCGCTGCGCAACCCCTTGATGGCGGTGCTCGCAGGCACAAGCCTTGCTATCGCCTTGCAGAGTTCAACCGCCGTTGTGCTTCTAGTCGGCTCATTCGTTGGTTCGGGCATTGTAGGCGGTACTGCGGGCTGTATTGTGATTGAAGATGCTTATTGAGTGGCGACCAGCATCGGTTGGCGCGACCTCTTTCGAATGATCTTCGCAAGCGTAGTTCTGGCGATCAAGGCGCGGGAACGTTGCCCGACGGTGTGGTCTGCGGCGAAGTGGTCCAGCCTCACCGCCTAGGCGGGACTGTTAGCCGGATAAGACAAGATGGGCGGGCGCCGCAAGCGCGTTCTGGAGCCGGCCGGACTTTCATCGCCGAGCGGATCAGCCAGATGCCGCATCCGACGCTGCACAAGCCGAGGGAAGAGCTGGCAGTGGATGGGGTGATGATAGCGCACGATAGTGCGATTTTTGCGCCGCGAGAGGCTGCCGTTCAAGAAAAACGCTGTTCGCCGGGGAGAACGCGGCCGGCATTTCTCCCGGCGGCAAGGCTGGCGTGCCGTTCAGCCCGGTCTCGATCCCAGACGCCTGGTGTTCATCGACGAGACCTGGATCAAAGACCAACATGGCACCACTATGGCTGTGGGACGAAAAGCCAAGCGTCTTCCGGCTTGCACCATGGAAACTGCAAGACGCTGACCTTTCTCGGTGCTTTGCGCCATGACCGGCTGACGGGCGCGATCAACGGTCAATGCTTCCGTGCCTATGTCGAGCAGCAGCTCGTGCCGGTGCTTGAACCCGGCGGCGTCCTCATCAAGGACAAGTCGGCTGCCATTAGGCAGATGATCAAAGCGCCGGCGCCCGGCCGCATCTGCCGCCTTATTGGCGACCTCAATCCATCGAGCAGGCCGTTGCCAGGTTCAAGCGGTGATGCGCCTGGCTCAGGAGCGCGCCCTTGGGCAGACATGCGGCGGCCTCGTCTCCTCAATCCAGCCCAGCGATGCAGAAAACCACTTCGCCAATGCAGGAAATGCTTCAGTCCAAATCTGAAAGGCTCTACTAGAGCCGATAGAGTTTCCGAAACGCCATCCCGCCTCAACAGCAGTTGTAAGCGGCGATAGCCAAAGCGCCTGGCTATGCCGCGCGCTCGCGTAGTCTCCGGGACAGGCAGCCACCGCCCGAACGCGATGAGCGATAGCGTTAAGCCAGACTGGCTGCTCCTTCAAATCGTTTGGCCAAGAAGCGCGACCGCTTCATTGCTAGTTCCTCTTTCCAAGAGCCGACTAACCGCAAGCGAGGATACTTGAGGGAAATCGTCACAGCTTCACGGTGCGTGATGTGACTTAGCCTCTTGGTACAGGTTGGTACGTGGTGGGCGTCCGCGGTGGAAGCTAGTGCATCAAACACGAACCTCCATCTTCCTTCTGGCTGCTTTCTTCCTCCGCTTCAATCGTCGCTTTCCTGACCCTCCAGCTCTTTTCTGGAGCTTATCTGGAGCTTAGACAAGTGCAACGGGGTAGTTGGCGATCGACTTCGGCCGCTCAATTCGTGATTGGAGGCTGGTTGTTCGCCAGATGCGAAAGAGCTTACCCGACCGATCCTAAAGCCTCTTAAGGTGCGTGGCGGGCAAGCTCAGGATCGTGGCCGGAGGCGTGCGATCACGCTTGGGAACTTTTTGGCACGAAATCCGTTCCGCATCGTGGCGCCGAATGCCAGTGGAGGGGAGTGATGACCAGCACAGCGGTTCATAGCGAGCACCAGGAGAAGCCCCGTGGTGTAACGCGCTGGCTTTTCTCCACCAATCATAAGGATATCGGCACGCTGTACCTGATCTTTGCCCTTACTTCCGGTGTGATTGGCGGCTTCCTTTCGGTCATGATGCGCTGGGAACTGGCCGAGCCGGGGATCCAGATATTCCACGGTCTCGCTTCGATGGTGTACGGCTATGAAGGTATCGCCGCAATCGATGCGGGCAAGGAGATGTATAATGGATTCTCCACCGCCCACGGCCTGATCATGATTTTTTTCACGGTCATGCCCGCGCTGATCGGCGGTTTCGGGAACTGGATGATTCCGCTGATGATCGGCGCGCCAGACATGGCTTTCCCGCGGCTGAACAACATCTCGTTCTGGCTCCTGCCGCCCGCCTTCATCCTGATGATTCTTTCCATGTTCGTTCCCGGCGCTGCCGGCAGCTATGGAGCGGGAACGGGCTGGACCCTCTATCCGCCGCTTTCAACGGTTGGCCAGCCCGGGCCGTCAGTTGACATGGCAATTCTTTCGGTTCACCTATCGGGCGCCTCGTCGATCCTCGGTGCCATCAATTTCATCACAACGATCCTGAACATGCGGGCACCCGGCATGACCATGCACAAGATGCCGCTGTTTGCCTGGTCGATGCTGGTAACTGCCTTCCTGCTTATTCTTGCATTGCCGGTTCTTGCCGGTGCGATCACGATGCTTCTGACTGACCGCAATTTCAGCACCACCTTCTTTGTGCCAGCCGGTGGCGGCGATCCGATCCTTTATCAGCACCTGTTCTGGTTCTTCGGCCATCCGGAAGTATATATCATGATCCTGCCGGGCTTCGGGATCGTAAGCCACGTTATCTCAACGTTCGCCCGCAAGCCCATCTTCGGCTATCTCGGCATGGCCTACGCCATGGTAGCAATCGGCGTGATCGGATTCATTGTCTGGGCGCATCATATGTTCACGGTGGGGCTGTCACTAGACACCCAACGTTATTTCACCTTCGCAACGATGGTGATCGCAGTGCCAACTGGCGTGAAGGTATTCTCGTGGATCGCTACCATGTGGGGGGGCTCGATATCCTTCCGCGTCCCGATGCTATGGGCAGTCGCTTTCGTCTTCCTGTTCACGATCGGCGGCGTGACCGGTGTCCAGGTGGCCAATGCAGGGCTGGACCGTATGCTGCATGACACCTATTACGTGATCGCCCATTTCCACTATGTGCTCTCGCTCGCAGCAGTCTTCGCCATCTTCGCAGCGTGGTATTACTGGTTCCCGAAGATGTCGGGATACATGTACAATTCGTTCATCGGCCGGCTGCATTTCTGGCTGATGTTCGTGGGCGTCAACCTTACTTTCTTCCCGCACCATTTCCTTGGGCTGGCGGGCATGCCTCGGCGCTATATCGATTACCCGGATGCCTTTGCTGGCTGGAACATGGTGTCGTCTTACGGATCATACATCTCAGCCATCGCCGTACTCATCTTTCTGTTTGGCGTAGTCGAAGCTTTCGTCAGGAAGCGGATCGCCGGCGCAAATCCTTGGGGTGAGGGCGCGACTACTCTGGAATGGCACCTGTCGTCGCCGCCACCATTCCATCAGTGGGAACAGCTTCCGCGGATAAGGTAATCCAGTAGAGCTTTGTGGGCGCGCTGGATCATTCCTGCCGCTCAGTCTCAAGGCTTATGATAGATGGGCCGGCGTCAGACTGCGAGAACGCGATTGCGGCCCGCATTCTTGGCCCGGTACAGCGCTCTGTCGGCCGCATTGATGAGAAACTGGTAATCGGGATGCCCTTCGTAGCTGGCCACTCCGGCAGAGATCGTAACCTTAACCGATGTTTGATCCGGCAGCATGACCGGCCGGTTTGCGAAGGCGCCCCGTAAGCGCTCGGCCAGCATAAGTGCCTGGTCTGACAAAGTCTCTACAAGAACGATAAGAAATTCCTCGCCTCCATAGCGGAAGACGAAGTCGCTATTGCGGACCGCTTCAAGGATCATGTCCGCCACCTGCCGCAACACGACATCGCCGGCGGTGTGTCCAAACTCATCATTGATCGATTTGAAGTGATCGACATCGATCATGATGATGGAAAGAGGCAGGTCGTACTTCTTGGCGAGGGTGATCTCACGGGTGAGGACCGATGCCAGGAACTTCCTGTTGAGCGCCCTGGTAAGCGGATCGCGGCCACTCTCCAGATCTGTTGCGGCCTGAAAGAGATCGGACAGCAGAAACTTTATTTCCTCGACATTGGCCTGAAGCTCGCTCAGTGCCGGAGAAGATGGGGGCTTCGCGGCATCGCAAATAGCTGGCACCACCTTCCGATCGATGCGCTCGATGATCTGCTCGATGCTTTTGAGCATCGATGCACCGTGGAAGAGAATATTTGCGCGATGCCTTACCCAAAGCCCGAAAGGCGAGGTCGACAGTGGCTCCGCCGAAGCGGAGCCGCTTTCGGTAACAATGCCGAAAAGTATCTTCTGGCACCACTCCATCAACGCAGCGCGCTGCGTTTCGCGCTCGATGGAAATGTCCTGTCCTAACGAAAAGAGGCGGAAAGCTTCATCAATGTGAGCGCGCTCGCTCGTGCCGGCGATGTATGAGGCGCTCATGAGCCTCATCGCATAGTCGATAATCTCGTCAAGAAGAACGATTGCAGTAAGTTTCTCCTCTTCGCCGAGATCCAGGCGAACGAGAAGGCGGGCGATCTCGGTTTTCAGCAGGCTCGCTCCCTCCAGCACGAGGGAAATCGGGATCTTGATGCGAGCGTGTATCGCGCCGATTTCAACCTGCCGCTGCTCGAAGGAATCGATATCGGTTCCATCCCATTCGATCAGAGCCAAAAGCCAGTTCCGCAAGGAATGGCTGAGCCGCTCATGGACAACGGAATGGGTCAGGAACGACGAGCCTTCCTTGTGCTGGAGAAATGTTCCGTAAAAGGTGGAAACGAGTGCTTCCGCATGCTCGTTGATGATCGAGGAAAGAGCATCGCACGCCACGCCGCGCTTGACTGCCGAAACTGAATTCCAGAACCGTAATGCCGCCCCCTGAGCCAAATTCATGTCTAAACTCCGATCCCGGTACTCGATGTACGAAGTACACGGTACTACTGTAGAAAACCATAGCCTGCTGGCTGTAGACTATGCTAAATTTAAAACTTCAATCGATGTTCCACTAAACGCCGTATGCCACCTGCGGGTGTGATCATGCGGTAATTGGGCTTTGCCGCAAACCTCACGGCTACGGCACTTTCCCTCGTGACGCCTGCGCGGCGCACAGAAAGATTCCAGCCTTTTAAGTAAGTGCAAGCCCGATTGGGCGGCGATGGCAAACGCAAGCTTGCCGGGTTCGCACACATAGAGCAACTCTTTGCACCGCGGGTCCGGTGTCTGAGCCTTCCTCTGCATGCTAATGAAGGGTGAAAATGCACGTTCCCATCCGCCTTGGCCGAGGAAGTCAGCCTGTCGAGCCAAATCGCATTTCACGTCCCGGGAACATTCCACGCGCGCGAAGAATTGCCGAACTCAACGAGGAAGGGCGGCGAGACTGCGGCGGCAATGAACTATAATAGGTGTCGGCAGCTTGAGGGTACCTCCGGTCTGCCGCAGCCCTTGGGCAATAGTGCCGCACAGTAATAGGCACATGTGAGGACACTGTCATTGAAGCCAAGCATTATGCTTTCTGAAATCAGGTCCGGATCTTGATGCAGGTGCGAAAAATGGTTGCAAGCGCGGAAGGGAAGCACCGGAAAATGGCTCATCGCCTGGCAGTCAGTTTCTGGAACTCCTTTTCGGCTACCGGGCTTTACGTCGGCACCCTGTTCTTCGCGGCCTCGCTTACGCCCTCGTTGCTTCCGCGCACATTCACCACGCAGGGAATCCTGTCTGGTGTAGCGCTGGCTGCCGGTTACGGGATCGGAGTATTTGGACGTTGGCTGGCACATTACATGGAGCTGCCGGAACCGAAGGAGCGCTTCCTGCAGATCGCCAAATATCTGTCTGCCCTCATCTGCAGCGCCATCGCGCTTGCGTTCCTGTGGCAAGCGGCGGAATGGCAGAACTCGATACGTCGCCTCATGGGCCTGGAGATGCTGGACAGCGTCCATCCAATGCGCACCGGCCTTATCGCCGCAGTCACCTTTATCCTGCTGCTGGCGGCGGCGCGGCTCTTTCGTCTCGTGCTTGGCATTATCTCTGGCCGGCTGCGCCACTTTGTCCCCCGCCGTGTTGCAAATGTGATCGGCGTCTTTGCTGCCGTCGCCCTCTTCTGGGTGGCGATAGAGGGTGTCCTTTTCCGTTATGCCTTGCGCGCGGCAGATGCGTCCTTCCAAGCTTACAACGAGCTCATCCAGCCGGATACAGAGCCGCCCGCCGATCCCTACAAGACGGGCAGTGCTGCCTCGCTTATATCTTGGGCAGATCTCGGCCGTGCCGGACGCGAGTTCATCGCTTCGGGTCCGACCGCGCAGGATCTGGAGCATTTTGGAGGCGGCGAGGCACTCGCTCCGATTCGCGTTTATGTCGGGCTGAACGCGGCGGAAACGGTTGAGGAACGCGCGGCCCTTGCGCTCGCCGAGCTGCAGCGCACCGACGCCTTTGAACGTTCCGTGCTTGTCGTGGTCATGCCGACAGGTACAGGCTGGGTCGATCCGGCCGCAATGGATACTCTTGAATATCTACACCGAGGCGACGTAGCCAGTGTGACCGTTCAGTATTCCTATCTGACGAGCTGGCTTTCGCTTCTGGTCGAGCCGGATTACGGCACTCAGACGGCCCAGGCGCTTTTCTCCGCTGTCTATGAGCACTGGCGCGCCCTTCCCGAGAATAGCCGGCCGCGGCTTTACCTGCATGGGTTGAGTCTTGGCGCGCTCGCTTCGGAAAGCTCTACCGAACTGTTCGAAATCCTGGATGACCCGTTTCAAGGCGCATTATGGAGCGGGCCGCCCTTCGCCAGCCGCATCTGGAGCTACGTCACCCGGCAGCGTGAGCCAGATTCGCCGCCCTGGCTGCCGCGTTTTGGCGGCGGTTCCTTCGTTCGCTTCACCAACCAATCCAACGCGCTGGACATTCCCGGCGCCACATGGGGTCCGATCCGCATCGTATATCTTCAATATGCAAGCGACCCGGTCACCTTCTTCGATTATCACGCGCTTTATAGGCGGCCCGATTGGATGAACGAACCGCGCGGGCCAGATGTTTCGCCTGACCTGCGCTGGTACCCGGTCATAAGCGCCTTGCAACTGTTGCTCGACATGGCGCTCGCTACCACGGCGCCCATGGGCCATGGCCATGTCTATGCGCCGGAGCATTATATCGATGCATGGGTAGAGGTAACCGAGGTTGCCGATCTGAGCGATGCCGAAATCGAGCGGCTGAAACAATTTTTTTCCATGAAGTAGTTTGCCAAAGCTTCAATGCGGTAACACGTGGATTGGAGGTAGCCATCAGGCGGAAAGCGCTTTCAGCCAGTTTTCAAAGGTCCTTTCGCTCCCGGACGTGTCTGGCACCGGCATTCCGACCACATTTCGGGCTTCGCGAGGCGGATAGCCGAATTCATCGTGAAATGCCCGGCTGAAGCTTGCGGCGGAGGGAAAACCCACCGCTTCGGCGATTTCACCGATGAGGCGGGCATCGGCGGGATCGGAAAGGGCCGCATGAGCCGCCAGAAGGCGCCTGCGGCGGATGTAATGCAGCACGCCTCCGCTCGGCTCGAATAGCTCGTAAAGACGCGTGCGCGAAATTCCCAACTCGCGGGAAAGCGCTTCGGGCGTCAGAACAGGTAAGGCGAGATTCTGCTGAACATATATGCGTGCGCGTTCCATCAGCGCGGAAGCTGGCTTCTGCGCCTTGGTGCTCGCATTGCCAGTCTTTGGAAGGCAAGCCAGAACCATCTCCCGGATGGTTTGTACGACCTGCGGCAGTTCTTCGGCGCTGAGGCGCGGCAACCCAGCTTCGATCCCGTCGATATAGCTGATCATCAGCTCGGCCATGTTCGCGGGGAGGATGGTGTTGTTGTTGGCGTCCAATATCGCCGCCTCAGCGGTGAACAGATCCCGCGGCATATAGATGACCAGGCTGCGCGAGGCAGTCGTGCGCCCGCTAAACAGGGAAGATAACGAACGTAACTCGACGCTTCCCGATCTGTTCTCCACCGCCTGCCCATTAACCTCCGTCCACGAACAGCCTGTGCGCGGCAGCTTGATATACCAGTGGTCGATGGGGCTGGAACGCAGCCTCGCCGCGCTTCGCGCGTAACTGTAGGCGGGCGTCTGCTGCTGCACGAAGAGGATGCTGCCCAGATTCCAGACGATCTGTCCGGCTGCGAAGCCATCTTCCGGGCGCGCGCCTTGCGGCAGGATAACGTCGACGAGAGGCGTCATCTGCGCCTGCCATGCGAAAAACTGCTCCTGGCGTGGAAGGTGTTCGGTCGAAAATATCAAAGGGTCCAGTGCGGGTTCGGCTGGCGCGGGCGTCGTGTCGATATTCTGCGGCCGCGGCCACCGCCGGCGCTCGCCGCCGGAAGGCATCTGATCGGAAGTGAAGCCAGGACGTCTTTTTTCGTGCATGCTTTCCACCCAGGTTGGAAAGTCGCCACCACTTTCTTTGTTCCATCGGCAACTTTCAAGCCGCCTAACGATCCAAACACGTTCAAATATGTACGCGTTGGAAACTTTCAGGATGCGCTGCTAACGACAAGTGGTCTTGAAGGCCGTACTTATAGTTTAAGAACGAAGTATGATAACTCGGGTGTGGTTAATGTATCTACCCCGTCCGGCATGCATACTTGTAAAATAGAAAACGTCCATCTTGGTAAAAAGCTAATAATGGCGTTACGGAAGCTTGCCTTCAGGGCAAGCGGGCGGGAATCTTATTGCGATGGCTTATAGTAACAACATTGATTACGAAGTATATAAGCAGGATGAGAAAGATGAACGATCTTCCCGCCGCGTACTTGTGACCGGCGGCGCCGGGTTTCTTGGGTCGCATCTCTGCGAGAAGCTCCTGAAGGCCGGAAATAGTGTAATTTGTGTCGACAATTTCTCGACCGGCCGCCAGCGCAATATCGAACACCTCATCGCAGATCAAAAACTTCAAGTGGTCTCGCAGGATGTGAGGCTGCCCGTCCAGATGGACGTTGATGAAATCTACAATCTGGCAAGCCCAGCTTCGCCTCCCGACTATCAGATCGATCCGATCCAGACGCTGATGACCAATGTCGTCGGCTCCCTCAACGTGCTGGAGCTCGCTCGGCAGCACGGTGTCAAGATACTCCAAGCATCGACATCGGAGGTTTATGGCGATCCCCTCATACATCCACAGCCCGAGACATACTGGGGCAACGTAAATCCCTTCGGGCCGCGCGCCTGCTACGATGAAGGCAAGCGCAGCGCAGAGACCTTGTTTTTCGACTACCACCGCATGCACGGCGTCGAGATCAAGATCGCGCGCATTTTTAACACCTATGGCCCGCGCATGCGTGCGGACGACGGCCGTGTCGTATCCAATTTCATCGTTCAGGCGCTTAAGGGCGAGCCGCTCACCATCTATGGCAATGGCAGGCAAACGCGCTCCTTCTGCTATGTCGATGACCTTGTCGACGGGCTGGTGCGCCTCATGGCTTCGCCTGCGGAGCTGAACCGTCCGGTCAATCTGGGCAATCCTTGCGAATTTACCATTCGTGAGCTGGCTCAGCAGGTGATCGAGCTGACCGGATCGCGTTCCAGGATCGTCTTTCATCCCCTGCCTGCGGATGACCCGCAACAGAGGCGTCCCGATATCTCGCTTGCAGAGCAGGAGCTTGACTGGCGGCCAACCATGGCTCTCCGGAATGGGCTCGAACACACGATCCGCTACTTTGACCGCCTGTTTTCGGGGGCGGCATGATGCGGGCTGAAAAGGTTCTGGTTACCGGAGGCGCCGGCTATATCGGCAGTCATACGGCAAAGCTGCTTGCCCATCAGGGCGTCGAGCCGGTGGTCTTCGACAATCTTGTCACCGGCAACCGCAGGGCGGTGCGCTGGGGTGAGTTCGTTCACGGGGACATCCTCGACACGCTGCATCTGACGCGTGTGCTTAAGCAGCATAAGCCGGAGGCGGTGATCCATTTTGCTGCCTCGGCCTATGTAGGCGAATCGGTGGAGGATCCCGCCAAGTATTACCGCAACAACGTCGCCGGCACTCTGTCGCTTCTCGATGCCTGCCTACAGGCGGGAGTTGACAAGGTGATCTTCTCGTCGAGCTGCGCGACCTACGGCGTTCCCGCCGATCTGCCGATACGTGAGACAACGCCGCAGAACCCAATCAATCCCTATGGCCGCACCAAGCTGATCGCCGAAAACATGCTGAGCGATTACTCCGGTGCATATGGGCTGCGCTACGTCGCGCTACGCTACTTCAATGCATGTGGCGCTGATCCTGATGGCGAACTCGGTGAATGGCATGATCCTGAGACGCATCTCATCCCGCGAGCGCTGCTTGCCGCCGCAGGCAAGGCGCCACCGCTCGCAGTGTTCGGCAATGACTATGAAACGACTGATGGCACCTGCATACGCGACTACATCCATGTAAGCGATCTTGCGCGTGCGCATGTTCTTGCGCTCAATCATCTGTCGGCGGGCGGCGCCAGCCTTGCCATCAATCTCGGAACGGGTCGCGGCACCTCCATCGGTGAGATCCTGGAAGCGATTGCGCAGGTCACCGGGCGCGAGGTGCCGGTTGAGATGCATTCCCGGCGTGCGGGCGATCCGCCTGTTCTTTTTGCCGATCCCACATTTGCGCGCAAGACGCTGGATTTCGAACCGCGCTATTCGGACATCGCCACAATTATACGAACTGCGGCTCCCTTCTTCGCGCTTGAGGTGCGGCCATGAGAGCGCGGCAGCAAAAGGGCGAGCCCGGGGGCCTTGCAATGGTGCCGCTCCACACGGGCTGGCGGCGCGTTGAATACCTTGCGGGTATGGGTTTGTGGCTGGCCGGACTGGTGTATTTCTGGGCGTGGTGGCTAAAGCCGCAGCATTTCATCGACTGGCAGGGATTTCTGCTGGTTACGGTCATCCTTAGCTGGATCACCCTGCTGCCCGCCTATTTCATGATCATTTTCCTGCGCGCCCGCAAACCGGCCGGCCCCTTGGCGATTCCAGAAGGCAGCCGCGTTGCGATGGTCGTGACCAAGGCGCCCTCGGAGCCTTTTCCCGTGGTGGCGAAGACGCTCCGCGCCATGCTCGCGCAGGAAGTTCCGCACGACACCTGGCTTGCCGACGAGGATCCCACGCCTGAGGTTTATGATTGGTGCCGCCGTAACGGCGTCCATATCTCAACGCGCAAAGACAGGCCGGATTATCACCGGCCGACGTGGCCGCGGCGTACGCGCTGCAAAGAGGGCAACCTCGCATTCTTCTACGACCATTACGGCTACGAGCGGTATGATTTCGTCGTTCAGCTAGACGCGGACCATGTTCCGCAGCCGAATTATTTGCGGGAAATGTTGCGCCCTTTCGCCGATCCCGAGGTGGGCTATGTCTCTGCGCCCAGCATTTGCGATAGCAATGCCAAGGAGAGCTGGTCGGCGCGGGGGCGGCTCTATGCTGAGGCCAGCATGCACGGCTCTTTGCAGGCAGGCTACAATGCCGGTCTCGCCCCGCTATGCATCGGCTCTCACTATGGCGTACGCACCAAAGCGCTGAAGGAGATCGGCGGGCTGGGGCCGGAACTGGCCGAGGACCATTCCACCACGCTGATAATGAATGCGTATGGCTGGCGCGGGGTTCATGCGCTGGACGCGATCGCCCATGGCGATGGCCCGCGCACTTTCGCGGATCTCATCACGCAGGAGTTCCAATGGTCGCGCAGCCTGGTCACGCTGCTGTTGCAATACTCTCCTGTCTACGTGCCCCGTCTGCCCTTCCGCCTCAAGCTGCAATTCCTCTTCTCGCAGGTTTGGTATCCGCTGTTTGCGGTTTTCATGACTGTGATGTTTGCGATGCCCGTCATTGCGTTGCTGAGCGGCCGCAATTTCGTAAACGTAACCTATGTGGGCTTCCTCGCCCACTTCGCTCCGCTTTCCCTCATTCTGATCCTGCTCGCCTATCGCTGGCGGAGCACTGGAACCTTCAGGCCGCACGATGCGAAGATCCTGAGCTGGGAGGCAATGTTCTTTCTGCTGGCGCGTTGGCCATGGGCGCTGGCAGGCACGGCCGCCGCACTGCGTGACTGGGCGACCGGCTCCTTCGTGGATTTCCGCGTCACTCCGAAGGGAGGTTCTGCGGTCGATCCACTGCCCTGGCGGGTCCTTATTCCCTACGCCTTCCTGTCTCTGGCCTCGATCATCCCGGTTCTTGTGATCGGCGATGCGGAAAGCCGTGGCTTTTACATCTTCGCAATCGTCAATGCCGTCGCCTATGCGCTGCTGCTCGTCACCATCATCTTCAAGCACGTGCGCGAAAACGAGGTGAGGGTCATCCACCGCTATTACCGTCCTGCACTGGCGGCGGTGCTGACGGCTCTATTCCTCCTGCCCGGCATAGCCACCGCCGAAAGGGGGGCGACAGGTCTCGATGCGCTCACATTTGGCGCCGGGCGCGTCAGCCTTTTCGAGGCGAAGTTTTCAGCCGCTGGCGCCGGCATAGGCGGCAGGGATCTCATCAAGCTCACGTTCAAACCAAGATGGTTGCCCGACGACGCCTTGGGCAGCCGTAAACAGGGGGCGCAATAGCGCAAGAAACATGGCAAAAATAGCAGTCATCGGAACCGGCTATGTCGGCCTCGTAAGCGGCGCCTGCTTTGCCGATATGGGCCACCAGGTCACATGCGTCGACAAGGACACGCGCAAAATAGCGCTTCTAAAGGACGGGTATTCACCCATCTACGAGCCGGGCCTTGAGGAACTGGTTCGTCGCAATTCATCGGCCGGCAGGCTCTCCTTCACCACGGAACTCCCCATAGCGGTGGGGAACGCGGATATCGTCTTCATCGCCGTGGGCACTCCGCCGCGCGCGGGAGACGGCGATGCCGACCTTTCCTTCGTCTTCCGTGCGGCCGAAGAAATCGGCCGGTCGCTTGCGCGCCGCACCGTCGTGGTGATCAAATCCACGGTTCCCGTAGGGACCGGCGACGCGGTGGAAAAGATCATCGCTGCAACCGGCACCACCCGTAGGTTCTCCGTCGCATCGAACCCGGAGTTCTTGCGGGAAGGTTCCGCCATCGGCGACTTCCAGAAGCCGGACAGGATCGTCATCGGGGCCGAAGACGCATGGGCGAAAGCGGCTCTTACGCTGGTCTACCAGCCGCTGGCCGATCAAGGGGCGCCGCTTGTGATCACCGGCAGGCGCTCTGCCGAGCTGATAAAATACGCGTCCAATGCCTTTCTTGCGACCAAGATCACCTTCATCAACGAACTGGCCGATCTTTGCGAACGTGTAGGTACGGATGTCAGCGAACTGGCGCTCGGCATGGGGCTGGACCAGCGGATCGGCCCGAGCTTCCTCAATGCCGGTCCTGGGTATGGCGGCTCTTGCTTCCCGAAAGATACGCTCGCTCTGCTGCGTACCGCACAGGATTACGGCGTGGCGCTGCGGATCGTCGAGGAAACGGTGGCGTCGAATGACGCGCGCAAGCGAAGAATGACCCTGAAGGTGGTTGAGGCACTTGCAGGGCAGATCGACGGCGCCAAGGTTGCCGTGCTTGGCCTGACCTTCAAGCCGGATACGGACGACATGCGGGATTCGCCCTCCCTTCCGCTGATCGAGACGCTGCAGCGCTTCGGGGCGAAGATCCACGCCCACGATCCCGTGGGCATGAAGAACGCTGCAAGCCTCCTGCAGGACGTTTCGTTCTTCGAGGACCCGTATGAGTGCGCGCGAGGGGCGGATGTACTTGTCGTGGCAACGGAGTGGGACAGCATTCGCCGGCTCGATCTGGACCGGCTGCGCAGGATCATGCGCTTGCCCGTCCTCGTCGACCTGCGCAACGCCTTCGCGCCCGGTGCAGCAGAAGCTGCGGGCTTTCGCGTCACGGCTATTGGCCGACCGGCCTCCCCACCTGCCGACACGATTGCGGATGCCGCACTCGCTGCCTGACGAATGAAGATTATTCCCGCCTGCCGACCCATGGACGGCAGGCAAAGTGGAGCAAGAGCATGAAGACCTCATCCAAGGTAATCGCACTTTCAGCTACAGCTGTGATACTGTCGGCTGCCCTTCTGGGCGCAGCCGGCAGCCCTTCCCTCCTTCGCACTGCCGAGGCGGAGACGGCTGCGATCGTGCGCGACAAAAGACCCGTCATCACCGACGCGTCCCTCGATTTCGGTGCCTATGATCCGCATGGAGACTTCAGCGACGACAGGAACCCGAAGATCGAGCATCTGTTCCTGCCCTGGGAAGACGTGGACCTTGCGTCCCTGGCCGTTGCAGACGAGTATGCGCGGGCTCGCGGCCGTGATCTGCTGATCACCATCGAACCCTGGTCCTGGTCAGTGGACTGGCGAGTGTCGCCGGACGAACTCTACAGCGGTATTATGCGCGGGCATTATGATGCCAATATTGCGGCGGTCTGTTCGGAGGCCGCAAGGCTGAAGAGCCCGGTGACGATACGCTGGGCGCAGGAGATGGACGATTCCGATGGCCAGTTCACATGGGCATATTGGACGCCTCGCCAATATGTGAGCGCTTATCGGCACATAGTTACCGAATGCCGGAGCCAACTGCCCAACGCGCGCTTCATGTGGTCCCCGAAGGGTGACGAAGGGCTCAATGAGTTCTATCCTGGCGATGAGTTCGTCGACGTGATCGGCCTTTCCGTATTTGGTTTTCAGGACTATGACCGCGGTATTACGGGCGGCGACAGGACTTTCGCCGAACGCCTTGCGCCGGGTTATCAACGGGTCGCAGGTTATGGCAAGCCTGTCGTTGTTGCAGAACTCGGGTATGAAGGGGATGACGCCTATGTCGCCCGTTGGGCAAATGACGTTGCTGCCCCCAACCCGGATTTCCCTCTTCTGACGGCGGTTGTCTACTTCAACGACAAGGAGGTGTATGCCTGGCCCGACGGATACGGCAAGCCGGATTGGCGGGTGGTGCGGGGCTTGTCGGAAGAGGGTTGAGCTGCAGACGCCTTCTTTTTACAGCCGGCCCGAAATTCATGCCTGGAAGCAAGTAGCGGCTGCGGCCCGAGCCGGCCTTCGGCTTGGGCGGCCTTCTTTGATCGGTAACTTGTTCGTTTTCACCGCTCACCCGCCCGCCTCTTTGGAGTCGCCTCCAAGCCTCCAAAAAAGGCGGCAGACCGCCGCTTGATGCACAAAAAAAAAAGAGCCCCCATCGGGGCTCTTTGAATTTGGCTGCTTCGCAAGCGTTTGCCGAGTGGTTTAGCTGCGGGTCAGCGGGCGGTAATCAAGCTGGCGATGGAAGGTGTAGCTGTAGTTCTCGATTGACGTCAGCATCCCCGTATCGAGTGACGGATGCCATAGAAGTATGATCGGAATTTCTTCCTTAACCAGCTCGATCATCCGCTTCACATCGGCATCATACACATCCTGATCTGTCTCGTAGCGGGTTTTCTCCACCAGGGAAATGAATTCAGGATTCTGATACGCTCCGAAGTTCCAGCGTGTGTCGCCATAGTAGAAAATGCGGAAGAAATAATCCGGATCGGCCAGATAGGAGGTGGATCCTTCGAAATAGAAGGGGATCTTCTTTTCCTGTAACAAGGTTCCAAGCTGCCCTGCCGGAACCTTGTTGATGGCGACGCGGATACCGATTTCGCCCAGCGCCTCCTGAAGAAGCAGCGCTACCGGTTCGGCCACTGTTGCTACCGAAAGTTCGAACGAGAAGGTAGTATCAAAACCGTCCGGATGGCTCGATTCGGCCATGAGCTGCTTGGCTTTTTCCAGATCCGTGGAGTAGCCCAGCGGCTGCGGAAATTTCGTCGACTCCGGGGCGCCCGGCGTACCGCCGAACAAGGGCTCGCCCCGCCCGAACAACGCAGCCTGAAACATGGCTTCATAAGGCAGAGCATAAGCAATGGCCTGGCGCACCTTCAAATCGTCGAAGGGAGCCAGTTGGTTGTTCATGCCGATGAACTGGAAGGTCGAAGTGGGCACGCCGACAACCTTGACCTGGTCATTGTTCAGGAGTTCGATGACATCCTTTGGCGGCAGGTCCTGCGCAATGTCAGCGTCGCCCTTGACGAGGGCGGCGACGCGGCTCTCGGGCGCCGGAACGGTCTGCCACAGCACCTGTTCAAACGCTGGCAGCGGACCTGATTTCCAATCGTCGAAACGTTCATACAGGATGCGCTCGCCAATATTGGCGCGCGCGATCTTGTAGGCACCTCCGGCCGCTGTGTTGTTCTTCAGCCATTCCGAAGCCCAGGGATCGGCTTCGGTCGCATGCTGCATTGCCAGCTTGGAGTTGACGATAATGGGATAGGTCAGCGCCAGGTTGGGCAGTGCAAACCGGTCCGGCTGCGGCAGGTCGATACGCAGCGTGTGCTCGTCGACAATGACGAACTGCTCCGGGTCGGTCATGGAGCCCGTCTTGAACTGGGCAAGGCCGATGGGACTGGCGACAACACGATCGAGCGACCACTTGACGTCCTCGGCAGTTACCGGCGTGCCATCGTGGAAGACCGCATCCTTGCGCAGCCTGAAAGTCAGGGATTTGCGATCATCCGAGAACTCGTAGCTTTCAGCCAGTTCCGGCTCGATGTCGAAATAATCGTAATAGGCAGTGCCGTCGCCGCGGTCCTTGTAGGCGAAGCGCACGAGCCGGTCATAGACGTTCCACGTGATCTGGATCGCATTGCGATTGACCCCCACGGAGAAACTATCAAAGGAATTTGGCGCTCCCTCGCTGAGAACGCGCAGGCTCTTGGCCCGGGATTGGGCATTTGCCCATTTTACCGGAAGCATTATCCCGGCGCCGAATGCGCCGCTCAATGCCAGAAAATCACGCCGATTCATTCTATTCCTCCGTTGTTGATATCCTTGCAGGCAGTTTCACGAACTCGTCGGCCGATGTCGTGAAAGCCGCCCTCCTCTGGACTTCGTGGCGGCACCCGCCCTGTTATTGCTGGATGCTCTAGAAGCCCACCTTGTCGGAGCCTTTCAGCCCAAGCATCCGGCGGGCATCCGCGGGTGAGGCGACATCCTTTGTAAGTCCCTCGATGATGTTGCGGATCATGGTTACCTGTTCTGCATTTGAAGTCGCCATTTTCCCGCGGCCTGCGTAAAGACTGTCTTCAAGACCCACACGGACATTGCCGCCCATTGTAGCCGCCATTGTGGCCATGTTCATTTGATGGCGGCCACCTGCCAGCACCGACCACTGGTAGGTTCCGGCGCCGAAAAGCCGGTCGGCGGTCTCTTTCATGAACATAAGGTTCTCAGGACCCGGTCCGATTCCTCCAAGGGTGCCGACGATCAGTTGAAGGAACATGGGCGTCTGCACGAGTCCGCGATCGAGCATATGGGCGAGATTGTAAAGATGGCCCACATCGTAGCACTCGAACTCGAACCGCGTGCCTCCTTTGCCCATCACGTCGAGAATGGTTTCGATATCGGAGAAGGTGTTGCGGAAGATCGCATTGCGCGAAGCTTCCAGATAGTCCTCTTCCCAATCGAACTTCCATTTGCCGCGATACTTCTCGATCATGGCATAGGTGCCGAAGTTCATTGAGCCCATATTGCACGAACAAAGCTCCGGTGAGGCGGTCGACGGTGCCTTCAGCCGGTCCTCGATCGACATAAACGTCGAGCCGCCCGTGGTCATGTTGAGCACTGCATCGGTTTCGGCGCGGATCGAGCGCAGGATATGCAGCCAGATATCGAGGTCGGGCGTCGGGCGATGCGTGTTTGGATCGCGCGCGTGAAGATGCAGGATGGCAGCCCCCGCCTTTGCTGCATCGATAGCCTGTTCGATGATCGCATCCGGCGTCACCGGCAGATATTCCGACATTGTCGGCGTATGCGTAGCGCCGGTAATGGCGCAGGTGATGATGACCCGATTCAGGTCTTCCTTGGCAATCGTGCTCATTCCGTATACTCCAATCCGCCGCAAATTTGCATGACCTGTCCCGAGATCGGGCGCCCTGAAGGCCCGGTCAAATATACGACCAGGGCCGCGATTTCTTCCGGCTCGACCATGGTTTTCATTGACACCGCACGCAGCGCAATGGCTGCCATCTCGTCATAGCTTATGCCCCGCGTCGTTGCCCGGTCAGTGAAGACACGGCGAATACGGTCGCCGGCGACGACCCCAGGCGCAATGGCATTGACGCGGATCTGGTCCGGTCCCAATTCGACGGAGAGCGCCCGCGCCAGAGAGATCACTGCCGCCTTTGACGCTGCGTAGGGCGAACGCAGGCCGAAAGCGTATTTCCCCGCCACCGAAGCCATGCAGACGATTGAACCGCCCTGGTTCTTCTTCAGATGCGGGATGGCGGCGCGGGCCATGAAGAACTGGCCGTTCACATTGACGGCGAAGCAACGCGTCCAATCCTCGGTCGAGATGTTCTCCACCGGCGCCGCTGGGCCCGGTATTCCGGCGTTGTTCACCAGAATGTCCAGACCGCCCATATCGTCTGCCGCAGCTTGGACAAAAGCATTGCACGCGTCTGGATCGGCAACATCGCAGACCATGGTCTTGATGCCCGGCAAGGCGTTGCGCGCTTCTTCCAGCGCCGCTTCGGCGATGTCGCAGATCCAGACCTTTGCTCCAAGGCCCAGCATCGCCTCGGCGATCGAGCGGCCTATGCCGCCGGCCCCCGCCGTGATGATAACCCGCTGGCGCGCCCAATAGTCCGCCGTTGTCATTTCTGCTCCTGCTTCTTGATTTTGGTGGAAATGCTATGCGAGCGGTCGATCTGCGGCGGCTCAAATGCGCGCACCGCAGGAGGCTCGCCTTCAAACCGCTCCACGAACACAATGGTCGTATGTGCAGTCGGCCCCTGTGCCAGACGTGAGGTCGGCAGGTCCATTGTCAAAACATTGACGTTGCCGTGCCGCTCGATCCCATCCGGTCCGATGTCTAGCCATGCACCGGTAGACATTTGCAGGACACCCGGAGCGACGTCTTCCGACAGCACAGCACCGCCAAGGCAGGCACCGCGAGCAGATCGAACCAATACGACGTCACCCTCGCGAATGCCTCGTTTCGCCGCTTCGTCCGGATGCATGCGTGCGGCTTCTCTGCCGGCTACTTTGGCGTTCCGAGAGTGGGCACCCAGATCCAGTTGACTATGCAGTTTCGTTGCCGGTTGATTGGAGACCAGATGCAATGCCCCGTCGGGGGCGTTCCCCAACCACTCGGCCGGCTCGAACCAGGTTGGCATGCCGGGGCAATCGTCATAGCCGAACCCGGCGACCCTTTCCGAACGGATTTCTATTCTTCCCGTAGGTGTCAGAAGCCGATTGCGCACCGGATCGGCCCGGAAATCCGCCATCAACGGACGCGGGGAATCGAAAGGTGCAAAGACATACTCCCCGGCGTCCCAGAACGTGTCGAAGTCGGGAAGGTTATAGCCATGGCTGGCGGCGGCTGCATGGCTTTCGTCGTAAAGCCGGCGGATCCAGCCCATTTCATCGAGGCCACCGGTGAAACTTTCGGCCAGTCCCATCCGAGCTGCAATGCCGGCGAGGATGTCATGATCGTTGCGCGCCTCTTCGTAGGGGGTCAGCGCTTGTTTCATCGCGATCAGATGCGGCTCGCCCTTGGCGATGCCCAGATCGTTACGTTCGAGGGGCAGGGTGCAGGGCAGGACGATATCGGCATGTTTGGCGATCGAATTCCAAAGCGGTTCCTGCACCACTACCAACTCTGGTCCTTTCCAGACCCGGTGCAGTCGATTCAGATCCTGCTGATGGTGAAACGGATTGCCGCCTGCCCACCAGATCATCCGGATTTCGGGGTAATGGTAACAGGCGCCATTGTAATCGAAGGGAGCGCCGGGAAACTCCAGCATGTCCGCCAAACGCGCCACGGGAATAAAGCTGCGCACCGGGTTCTGGAATTGCGGCAGAGCGGGCCATTTGAAGGGCAGGGGCACATTTCCAACCCTGTTTGCGCCCGCATACCCGGTTCCGAAGCCTCCGCCTGGAAGACCAATCTGGCCGAGCATGGCTGCGAGCGTGACCAGCATCCAGACAGGCTGCTCCCCGTGATCGGCGCGTTGCAGTGACCATGAAAGCGAAAGCATTGTGCGACGCACAGCCATGCGACGGGCAAGATCGCGGATCGCGTCCGCGCCGACCCCAGTGATCTTTGCTGCCCATTCCGGCGATTTCGGCTGCCCGTCGTCTTTGCCGAGAAGATAGGCGCGGAATTCGGGATAGCCGACCGTGTGGCTCGCCAGAAAGTCTTGGTCGGCAAGGTCCTCGTTTTCCAGCACATAGGCCAGGCCCATCATCAGCGCGACATCTGTATTCGGCCGCGGCGCAAGCCATTCGGCGTCTAATTCGGCCATGATGTCATCGCGCAAAGGGGCGATGTTGACGAACCGGGTGCCTGCATTCCTTGCTGCAAGAAGCGCGTCCGGCACTTTATGGCGGCTGACGCCGCCGGCGCTCACCTGCGCGTTCCTCACCGGCAGCCCGCCGAAGGCTACAAACAGTTCGGTATGGCCGATGATCAGTTCCCAGGGGGTCTGGTTGTCTGCCATTCCGTCCTGTGAACCGATCACGTGCGGTAGCACGACTTCGGCTGCAGCATGGCTGAACGTGTTGACCGAGCGTACATAGCCGCCGGTCAGATTCAGGAAGCGGTGGATCTGGCTTTGCGCATGGTGAAAGCGGCCGGCGCTGGCCCAGCCATAAGAGCCACCATAGATCGCCTCATTGCCATATCCAGCAATCACCCGAGCCAATTCCTCGGCCACCAAGTCGCACGCGTCGTCCCAGGGCACGGGCACGAATGCATCTTCGCCACGCGCTGCCCCGCCATCTCCCGCAAGCCAGCCGCGCCGCACCATCGGTTGCGCGATGCGCATGGGGCCGCGTATGGCGGCAAGATAATTGTCGCTGATGGCCGAAGGCGCGGGATCGTGATCCGCCGCCTTCATGGCGACGAGTTTGCCATTCTTCACGACCGGACGGGAAATTCCCCAATGGCTGAGGGTCAGCATCTGCTACGCAAACCTTGCCAGCCCGCCGTCCAGAACCGGCTTGTCGCGCCCCACGGAACGGGCGGCGAAACGAACGCCACCCTCCTGGTTCCAATAGGAAACTTCGAGCTCTTCGCCGGGATAAAGCGGCCCGCTGAATCGTGCTGCAAAGCGGCTCATCCGTGCCGGATCACCGTCACAGAAGTGGCGCAAGACGTCAAAGCAAACGAGGCCGAATGTGTTGGCGCCGTGCATGATAGGACGTTCGAAACCGGCTGCGCGCGCTGCCTCGGGCAGAACGTGAAGGGCATTCAGATCGCCGAGCAAACGAAACAGCAGGGGACTGTCAGGGCGGCTGGCGATCCGGGTGGTGGCATCAGGCTGCCTTTCAGGGGAGCGGATCATTTCGAATGCTTCGCCCCGAGATCCTCCAAAGCCACCCCCGCCCATGACGAAGAGGTTCGAATACGACGTAAAGACGATCTCGTCTCCATCCAGAAGGTCTGTCGCCAGCAGGATCAGCGCGGCTTTCCCATCGCCCTTATCAAGCAGGCCGGCTATCCTTGGCCGGGCAACCAGCGTTGCCTCGGGGACGAAAGGCCGATACATCCTCAAATCCAGGCCGCCATGCACCACCCGCGCGAGATCAACGCCGCACGCCTGCATCCAAGAGTCGTCAAAGCAGAGATTCTGTCCGAAGCTTGGGATGACGCGCAGCCCATCCTCATGAACGAAAGAAAGATTTTCGTGCGTCTCAGCGCCGCAGCAAAGTGCATAAAGAATTGCCTCCCGAGACGTGTAGGCGCGCGTACGATCGGCAAAGACATGGCTCTGGATTTTATCGGCGTCGAGAGTCACGCGGGTCCTCCTTCTGTCATTCTGCCGCAGACTTGCACTTCGTTTTGAAAAATGCAACAGGGTCTCGTTTAATGAAACAAATTCTGCCCGGCGGTTGGTTGATCGTTCACGATCGACATGAGCCCCTTGGCAAATAGCCCAGGAGGAGAGAGGCCAAATGAGTGAAGCCGTAATCGTAAGCGCGGTCAGAACTCCGATTGGTAAGGCCTACCGAGGGGCCTTCAATGATACTTCACCACAACAGTTGGCCGGACATGCCATACGCGGTGCGCTGGCCGCCGCTGGCCTGAACGGCGAGGCGGGCGAGGCGGTGAATGACGTTGTAATGGGCTGCGCCCTCCAGCAAGGCGCCACCAGCTTCAATATCGGCCGGCAGGCCGCGTTGGCCGCCGGCTTGCCTTCTTCGGTGCCGGGGATGTCGGTCGATCGGCAATGCTCTTCAGGATTGGTGGCGCTGGCGCTTGCCGGTCAGCAGATACGCTGTGAGGGTGCAAGAATCGTAGTCGCCGGCGGTGTGGAGAGTTGCTCGCTTGTTCAGAACGAGCATCTGAACCGCTACCGGGCTGAAGATCCGGCGATCCTCGATCTCCAGCCTGCCCTGTACATGTCGATGATCGAGACAGCCGAGATCGTGGCCGACCGCTACGGGGTGACGCGCGCTGCACAGGACGAATTCGCGTACGTTTCGCAGCAGCGAATGGCCGCGGCCCAAGTTTCCGGCCGTTTTGACGCGGAAATCGTGCCTATTCAGGCGCGACAACTGGTAAAGGATCGCGAAACCGGTGAAGTCGCTCCGGTCGACCGGCTGGTCGAAACTGACGAATGCAATCGCCCCGGCACAACACTTGCCGACCTTGCGAGACTGGAACCCGTATTCAAGGACGGGCAGCAGATCGCAGCAGGTCGTCATGTCACCGCCGGAAACGCCAGCCAATTATCAGACGGAGCGGCAGCGCTGGTGGTCATGGAGGCTTCCGAGGCAGCAACGCGCGGCCTCACACCTCTGGGCGCGCTGCGCGGCATTGAAGTCGCGGGCTGCGCGCCGGAAGAAATGGGTATTGGCCCCGTCCTTGCCGTGCCGCAGCTCCTTAATCGATTTCGACTGAAGCCCGATGACATTGACCTTTGGGAGCTGAACGAGGCCTTTGCCGCCCAGGCTGTTTATTGCAGGGATCGCCTGGGGATAAATCCAGAGCGGCTAAACGTAAATGGCGGCGCGATAGCCATGGGGCATCCCTACGGAATGTCAGGCGCGCGCATGGCGACGCATATACTGCACGAGGGGCAGAGGCGGGGCGCTAGGTGGGGTGTGGTGACGATGTGCGTCGGCGGTGGTATGGGCGCTGCCGGCCTGATTGAAATTTTTCCGAACCGATAGGGAGAAGCAAGGTGGCGGCAGTCGAAGCCCTCTCTGAAACCGTCAGTGCGGAGCGTCGTGGCGATATACTTTTCATTCGAACGGACAATCCGCCGCTCAACCTGCTCTCAGCTTCGGTCCGCCAAGGCATCCAACGTGGACTGTCCCTTGCCCAGACGATGTCTGGCCTTCGGGCGCTCGTGCTTACCTGCGCTGGCGATAGCGGATTCTCCGGCGCCGATATGAGCGAGTTCGGCCGGCCGATTGCCCCTCCGGAACTGCCGGAATTGATCGAGGAAATCGCCGCTTTCCCGCTGCCGGTGATCGCTGCGCTGAATGGAAGAACGCTTGGGGGCGGATTTGAGGTTGCTCTAGCCTGCCGTTCGCGGATCGCCTCGCCGAAGGTCCGAGTGGCTTTGCCCGAAATTCGACTGGGTTTGATCCCGGGAGCTGGCGGGATCGAGCGCGTGACCCGCATGGCGGGGATAAGGGTGGCGCTGGACGTTTGCTTATCCGGCCGTGAGATTGGCGCGGAAGAGGCTTTGAAAATGGGCCTCATCGACCGTATCGCAGATGGTGACCTGATTCAGGCTGCGTTGGATCTTGCCCAAAGCGAGCCTCCTTTGCGTTTGCCGGTGCACGAAAGCGCCGAAGATATCGCTTCAGCCATTTCGGAATGGCGCCGTGGCCCGGGCCGCCGTCTTGCGAAGCAGTCCGCACCTGAAGAGGCAATCGCGCTCATCGAAACGGCGGCTGCAAATCCGGAACTTTCATTGCGGTCGCAGACCGTTTCGGCTTTCCAGCGGCTGGAGCGGGGGCCGCAATCGGCAGCGCTTCGCCACCTCTTTGCCGCTGAGCGCAGCCTGCGCGATCTTCCCTTCCTGCCAGAAGGCACAAAGCCTGCCGAAATTCACAGTGTAGGCATCGTCGGCGCGGGGACGATGGGGAGCGGAATAGCGACTGCAATGTTGATGAGCGGCCTCCCCGTGGTCCTCAGTGACAATAGCGCTGAAGCGCTGGCGCGCGGTCGGGCGCTTGTCGCCGCAAATCTCGATGGCGCGGTAAAGCGTGGCAAGATAACCGGTGCTGCGTGCGAAGCCGCTCTGGACCGGCTCACTCTGGCCGAGGATACGGCGGCTCTGAGCGATGTCGATCTCATCATCGAAGCAGTCTATGAATCCATGCCCGTGAAGCTGGAGGTTTTCGCACGCCTCGATGCGGTGGCGAAACCCGATGCGATCCTGGCCAGCAACACGTCTTTCCTGGACATCGATCGTATGGCCGAGGCGACTGGCCGGCCCGAGAAGGTGCTGGGCATGCATTTCTTCTCGCCAGCCAATGTGATGCGGCTGCTTGAAGTTGTCCGAGGAGCCAAGACGGGCGCCCGTGAGATTGCAACAGCGGTTGAGCTGGGCCGCAGAATCGGGAAGACCGTCGTCTGCGTCGGCAACTGTTACGGGTTCGTTGGCAATCGCATCCTGATCCGACGTCAGAATGCGGCGATGGACTTGCTGCTGGCCGGTCACGACCCCTATGCCATTGATCGGGCTATGACCGATTTCGGCCTGCCTATGGGACCATTTGCAATGGCCGATCTGGCGGGGTTGGACGTAGGATGGGACAGGGAAGGAACGGCTGGACGCACGATTGAGGAAGTAATGTGCGAGGCAGGCCGCTTCGGCCGCAAATCGGGCGGCGGCTATTACGATTACGATGAAAAGGGGCAAGCGCGGCCATCGCCAGCGGCCCTGGCGTTGATCTCTGATTTCCGCAAGCGAAATGGAATGACTGGCACCCGTGAAGCGGCAAGCGACGAATGGTTGTTGGAGCAGCTTCTGGCGCCGATGTTCGAAGAAATCGGTCGTATAATCGATGAGGGCATAGTGCTGCGAGCATCCGATATCGATGTCATCTGGGTCCATGGCTATGGCTGGCCGGCCTGGCGTGGCGGCCCAGCCTGGTATCGCGAACACCGCCATTTATTTGCGAAAGGGGCTTGATCCTCACCATAGGCGCCTTTGTGGGTCCATCGGGGCACGGCGCGGCAGGACTATTCAGGCCTCCGTCTTATCCGCTTTCCGTCCGCTTGCGCGGCTGGGCTTTGCTGGTACCGCGTCGTCGGGCGATGGCTCTGCCGGCGGTGCCGCAACAGGCTCACGATAGCCGATCTGTTCGGAGAAACGCCGGGCCGTTTCTGCAACCTTTTGGACAAGGCGAGGCAGTGCCTCCTCGGTGAGTCGCATGGTTGGCATGCTGATGCCGATCGCGCCATATGCAATTGCATCCGTGCCGATCACCGGCGCCGCCACACCGGAGACCCCTTCGCGGTATTCATCCATGCCCACTGTCGCGCCTTGCGCGCGGCTGGCTTCGATGTTGGCAAGCAGCGCCTTTGCAGTGGTCAGGGTGCGCGGGGTGAAGGCCGTGAAGTCGAGCCCTGAAAGGTCTGCATCGGCTTCCGCCATCAGAAATGCCTTGCCAAAGGATGAGGCATGGACGGGCGATCGGCTGCCAAGCGGAGCAATCGCCTGCAATGGCTGGGCGCAATCCACCTTCTCGACGATGATGACGTCTGCACCGTCGCGCCGGGTCAGGATGGCTGTCTCACCCAATTCATCCACCAGTTCCTGAAGATAGGGCCGTGCGGACATGCGCAGGTCGTTGCGGTGGAAGGCGCGAACACCAATCTCCCACATCTTGGTCGTCATCATGTACCGGCCATTCGGCTCATCCTGAGTGACGTAGCCCATCTGCGACATCACTTCGAGCATCCGAAAGGTCGTACTTTTGTTCATCGACGCTGCGCGCGACAACGTTGCCAGCCGAACCGGGCCGTCATAGGTGGATAAGAGTTCAAGCAGGGTGAGCGCTTTCCCGACCGTGCCGCTCATAAATCGTTACTCCTCATCAACACGAAAGGAAGAAACACTGCACCCGGATGATATGGCCTTGCCACTCCTCATCCGTCCGAGTTTTTGCCGCTGCCAATTAAGACGTGAGCTGGAACATTAGCCGCAGCTCGTCTGCTGCTCATGTCTCAGTCTGTTTTGGGCTGGGGCATTTCCACGCTGCCGCCCGCCGCTTTCCATGCCGAAAATCCACCCTTTACATGAGCGACCGGCGCAAGTCCCATCTCCTGTGCGGTTCGTGTGGCAAGGGCGGAACGCCAGCCAGAAGCGCAGTAGAACACAAACGTTTTGTCTTCCTGGAAAATGGGTTTCGCATAGGGGCTTTCCGGATCGATCCAGAATTCAAGCATTCCGCGGGTACAGGAAAAGGCACCGGGTATCTTGCCCTCGCGCGCGAGTTCCCGCGGATCACGCAAATCGACAAAGACCACATCGTCCCTGTCATGCATGGCCAACGCCTCCTCGACACTGACAGATTTAACGATCTCGTTGGCCTCGTCCACCATGTCTTTGACATGTTTCGTAATTTTCGAAGGCATTCGCATTCTCCCGCTGATTTTCCCCACACTGGGACTCTACCATTACGTATGTTCAGATAATCACGCATTGACAAGCCGTGCAAACTAATAAAACCTTGTCCCAACTATTGAAACGTTCGGGCGTAAGCCCGGCATGTGCGATCGGGGGTCCGGATGTCGCAAACATACACCGAGGAACAGCGCATGATTGCGGACGGTGTCCGCGCCTTTGTCGAAAAGGAACTCATGCCGCACGAGCAACTGGTTGAGCAGGCGGATGCCGTCCCGCCAGACCTGTTTGCAGAGCTGAAGGCCAAAGCCATCGCCTCGGGTTTTTATGCGATGAATATGCCTGAATCATTTGGCGGGGGCGGCCTAGGCCAGTCCCTCCGGGTTGTGGCCGAGATCGAGTTCGGCCGCACGACAAGGGCATTGTCAATCATCTGCAACCGGCCGGCCCCGATCCTGGCCAAATGCACTGGCGATCAGATCGAAACTTATCTGAAACCGGTTATCAAGGGTGAGCGCTGGGAATGCTTCGGCCTTACCGAGCCAGGGGCCGGTTCGGATGCACGCCAGATCTCCACGAAGGCTGTGCGCGACGGCGATGATTATATAATCAATGGCGAGAAGATATTCATCACCATGGCCATGGTGGCGGATTTCATCATTCTCTTTGCCGTGACCGGCGTTGATGAAACCCCGAAAGGGCCGCGTAAGCGAATCACCTGTTTTCTGGTCGACAAGGATTCGCCCGGCATTACCGTCAGCCCGCTGGAATTGCTGGGCAATCGCGGCTTCAAGTCATGCTCGATCGCGCTGCAGGACGTGCGGGTCCCGGCTCGCAACATACTGGGCGAAGAGGGCGGCGGTTTCGCTATTGCCAAGAACTGGATCTTCTCGGGGCGGGTAATGCTCGCGGCCAACATGGTCGGTCTGGCCGAACGCGCCATGGGGATTGCCGCAACTTACGCCAACACCCGGAAAGCTTTCGGAAAGACCATTGGGCAGTTTCAGGGCACGTCCTTCAAGCTCGCCGATATGGCCATGGATATACAGGCAACCCGCCTCCTGGTGCTTGATGGCGCGGCCAAGATGGAAGCCGGAACCATCACCCAGCGCGAAGCATCGATTGTCAATCTCTACGGATCGGAAATGGCCGGTCGGGTCACCGATAACGCCCTGCAGATTCTTGGTGGCATGGGCGTTTCAAAGGAATGGCCGATAGAGCGCATGTGGCGGGATGTCCGCGTAGAGCGCATCTGGGAAGGCACATCCGAGATTCATCGCGACATCATTTCCAAGGATGTACTACGGGAGTTCCAGGCATGAGCCGCATAAGGACCGAGGTGGAGGGGGAGGTCCTGATCATCACCTTCGACCATCCGCCCGCAAACGCCATTGACCAGCAGGCAAGTCGCGATCTCGATGCGGCGCTTACCCGCCTGAACGAGGACCCGGCGCTGCGGGTGGGCATCGTTACAGGCTCGGGCGACCGTATCTTCTCTGCCGGTTGGGATCTCAAGGCTGTGGCGGCAGGCGATGACGGTGAGGATTTCGGCCCGCACGGCTTCATGTCCTTGAATCGTCATGACCTTGTAAAGCCGGTGATCTGCGCCGTGAACGGGCTTGCGGTCGGCGGCGGGTTCGAATTTGCGCTTAATGCTTCGCTGGTGATCGCGGTGCCCGAGGCCGAATTCGGCCTGCCCGAGCTTCAGCGCGGTTTTATCCCGGAGGCTGGTGGTCTCTGGCGGGCACATCGCCGCCTGCCGGTCAACATAGCTTCGGAATTGCTCCTGACAGGGCGGCGGCTGACCGCGGAAGAAGGTCTGCGCTACGGTTTTCTAAACCGTGTGGTTCCGCGCGAGAAGCTGATGGATACCGCGCGCGAACTCGCTGCCGACATCCTGAAAGGCGCGCCGCTTGCCGTTGCGGCACTGCTTGAGGTGACTCGCGAGGTAGAGGCTCTGTCGGACCGCGATGCCTTCGCGCGGCTGTATAGCGGCTTGCCCTGGCGCGACCGGTTGCGGAAGTCGGACGACTACAATGAAGGGCCGCGCGCCTTCGCAGAAAAGCGCGCACCCCGCTGGACAGGAAAGTAGAATGAACTTCGAACTCACGGACGAACAGCGCCTGATGCGCGATAATCTACGGTCATTTTTGACCCGCGAATGCCCGATCGAATATGTTCGGGAATGCGACGAGCAAGAGCGGTTTCCCATCGAGCTTTACGAAAAGCTTGCCGCCGAAGGTTGGCTGGGGTTGCCGATCCCGGAGGAATATGGGGGTATGGGGGGCTCTTGCACTGACCTGGTCGTTTTCCTCGAAGAGTTTGCGCGCCATTTCGAGGCTGGCGCCAATCTCTATTATACGACCGTGGTGATCGCTACGGACGCCTTGGTGCATTTTGCTTCCGAGGCACAGAAGCGCGAATTGCTGCCGAAACTGGCACGGGGCGAGATACGCTTTGCTCTCTCCCTGTCAGAGCCGAACTCGGGATCAGACGCTGCCAGCCTGCGCACGCGTGCGGTGCTGGACGGTGATGAGTGGGTCATCAACGGCCAGAAGATGTTCTGCTCAGCCGCGCAGGTAGCGGATTACATCCTGCTGATGGCCCGTTCGGATAACGAAGCGCCGAAGCACAAGGGCATCACCATGTTCCTTCTGCCAGTCGGAACACCGGGTGTCGAAATCAGGCGGCTGAAGAAATTGGGCCTGCGTCCTATGGATCTGAATGAGATCTTTCTGACGGATGTGCGCCTGCCGAAAGACTCGATCATCGGCGAAGTAAACAAGGGTTGGACCAACGTCCTGAAGACGCTCGACTATGAGCGCTGCTGCCTGTCGGCGGTAAATGTGGGCGCCGCGCAAAAGGTGCTGGAATATATCCTCGAATATACCAGCGAGCGGGAACAGTTCGGGCAGAAGATCAATAGCTTCCAGCTCACCCGCGCCAAGCTTGCCGACATGGATATGGAGATAGAGGCGGCGCGTCTGCTGCTTTACCGCTCCGCGGACCTCGTCGACCGTGGCATTCCGAACAACAAGGAAAGCGCCATGGCCAATCTGTATTCCTCGGAGACCTATGTCCGGGCGGCCCTGAACGGAATGCGGATGATGGGCGGCTGGGGTTATCTGATGGAATATGACATGCAGCGTCATTTCCGCGATTCCAAGCTGGCGGAAATCGGCGGTGGAACTTCTGAGATCCTGCGGATCATTATTTCGCGCGAGCTCACGAAATGAGTGGCGAGCCTCGCCGGAAGAACGGGATTAGCACCCGAGCCGTTCATGCCGGGCTCGAACCGGCGGCGAATCTCGGGGCGGTCACGGCGCCGATCTATCAATCGGCGACCTTCGTGGCTGCCGACACCGCCGAACTTATGGCTATCAACACTGGCCAGAAGCGCGGCTTCGTTTATTCCCGCATCCGAAACCCGACAGTGCTGGCGGCAGAACAACGTGTTGCGGCTCTGGAAGAGGCCCAAAGCGCTGTGCTGTTTGCTTCCGGTATGGCGGCCATAGCCGGCGCCCTGGCGCCTTTCTTGAAGGCGGGGGACGATCTAGTCACATTGCCCGACATCTATGGTGGGACGGTGAAATATCTGCGCGAGGTTCTCTCTGCGCAAGGCGTAAATGTCATCTGGTCGAAGGGGATCACGGTCGAGGACGTAGCCCAGGCCGTCACGCCCCGGACTCGCATCGTCTATGCCGAAACGCCGACAAACCCATTGCTGCGGGTGGTCGATCTGCCTGGTCTTGCCGAGGTGGCTCAAACAGCGGGCGCAAAGCTGGTGGTGGATGGCACTCTTGGGGGGCCGATGAACCAGCGTCCGCTGGAGCTAGGTGCCGATATCGTTGTTCATTCGGGCTCGAAATATCTCAACGGTCATGGGGATCTGATTATCGGGGCCGTGTGCGCGAGTCGTGAGCTCACGCGCTCAGTGCGCAGCTTCCAGCAAGCTTCGGGCTCCATGGTCGACGCGCACAGCGCCTGGCTGATGATGCGGGGAATGGCAACCTTTGCGCTGCGTATGCGCCAGCATAACGCTTCAGGCCAGGCGGTTGCGGAATTTCTGGAATCGCATCCCAAGGTGGCCCGCGTCATGTATCCCGGCCTGCCTTCGCATCCCGATCACATGCTCGCACAGCGGCAGATGTCTGGCTTTGGCGGGCTTCTGTCGTTCGAAATGCACTCGCCAGAGGCGGCGCGCACCGTGGTGGACACCACGAGGCTCTTCGGTATCGGCCCGTCGGTCGGGGGAGTCGAAAGCCTGATCTCTCAGCCCGGCAATACGTCGCATTTCTCGGTTTCGGCCGACCAGCGCCGTGCAATGGGCATATCTGACAATCTCGTGCGCATTTCAGTAGGCATCGAGGAAACTGACGACCTGATCGCCGATCTGGAACAGGCGCTGGACGCGGTAAAATGAGCTTGGTCGTCGCCAATGGAAAGGTCGTGACACCGGAAGGCGCTCGCATTCTGGACGTCGTGGCCGAGGGTGAAAAGATCGCCGCGCTCATGCCCGCGGGCACCGCTGCTGCGGCGTATCCGGGAGCCGAGGTGATCGACGCAACTGGCCTCATCGTCATCCCGGCTGGCGTGGACCCACACGTGCATCTGCTGGTCGGTTTCATGGGCCAGCGTTCGGTGTATGATTTTGGTTCCGGCGGCATTGCGGCTTTGCGCGGCGGTACCACCGCTATCGTCGATTTCGCCCTGCAACGGTGCGGCAATTCGATGCTGAAGGGGCTAGCGCATCGCCGCAGGCAGGCGGAAGCCAACGTCACGCTGGATTACGGCCTGCATCTGATCGTCACCGATGTCGGCCCCGAGACGCTCAAAGAACTGCCCGAGCTTCGCGCGCAAGGCGTGACCACGCTCAAGGTCTATACGGTTTATGAAGAAGACGGTCTGAAGCTGGAGGACGGCCAGCTTTACGCCTTGATGGAAGAGGCGGCGAAACACGATCTCTCGATTGTCCTTCATGCCGAGAATGCAGGAATAGTCGAACGCCTTCGGGCCGAGGCGGTCGCCTCCGGCCACACCGCGCCGCGCTGGCACGCGCTGACACGGCCACCGGTTGTCGAGATAGAAGCAATTTCGCGAGCCATTGCTTTCTGTCGCGCGACCGGTTGCGGGGTCCACATATTGCACCTGGCCGCCGCAGACGCGATCGCGCTGGTCGAGGACGCCCGTGCGGAAGGACTGCCGGTAACGGCGGAAACCTGCACGCATTATCTGGCGCTGACCGATGAAGCGCTCGAGCGCGACAATGGTCATGAGTACATTCTCTCTCCGCCCTTGCGTGACGCGGCCAATCAGGAACGGCTCTGGCGGGGTCTGGTGCGCGATGGGCTGCAGTTGGTTGCCTCGGACGAGGTATCCTATTCGGCAGAAGCCAAAGCCATGGGCCTTCCATCCTTTGCGACGGTAGCCAATGGGATTACCGGTATCGAAGCGCGATTGCCGCTGCTCTACACGCTCGGCGTGGACCAGGGCCGCATCGGCCTCAGCCGATTTGTAGAACTCTTCTCGACCGCGCCCGCCCGCATTTTTGGCTTTGCTGACAAGGGTTGCATCGCACCGGGTTACGACGCCGATCTTGCAATCATCGATCCCCAGACCCGGCGCGTCATGTCGCCGGAAAGCGATTATGGCGACATCGGCTACAATTCCTATACGGGGATGGAGCTGACGGGTTTCGCCACGCACACAATTTACCGCGGCAAAGTTGTCGTGCGGCACGGCGAATTCCTGGGATCTGAGGGACAAGGACGCTTTATAGCGCGTATTTCGCCGGACCGCTTTCTCCCAGAAGAAGGCCGGAAATGAGCTTCCGACGTGATTTCAGCGAGTTGAAAGAAATCGGCGTCGACCCTGCCGGCGGCTGGTCGCGCCAGGCGTTCTCGGCTGCGGATATCGCGGCCCATGAATGGTTGTTGGCCAAAGGCCGTGATGCTGGACTTTCTGCTCGTTACGATTTCTTCGGAAACGTGATCTTGCGGCTGGAAGGTGAGGGAAGGGCGGTGCTGATCGGCTCGCATCTGGACACGGTGCAGAACGGCGGCGCCTTTGACGGGGCAATCGGCGTGCTGGCTGGGCTGGAGGTTGCGCGCAGGTTGAAGGCAGAAAACTCGCCGGGGCTGCCCGTCGAGGTGATTGCGTTCCGCGACGAGGAGGGGCGTTTTGGCCCCTTCACAGGCAGTCGGGCAATGGCCGGACTGCATGACGAGCAGACTCTAGCCAAAGCGCGAGGGGCAGACGGCGTTTTGCTCGCCGACGTGATGGCTGCCGCCGGCTTTGCCCCCGCTAACGCGCCGCGCGAATGGGACGACGTCGCCGCTTGGCTGGAGTTGCACATCGAACAAGGTCCGGTTCTGGAAGCTGCGGGGATCGGGCTTGGCATTGTGACGTCGATTGCGGGCCAGGAGCGGCTGTCCTTGCGCTTTACAGGCCGAGCCGATCATGCAGGGACGGCGCCGATGGATTTGCGGCGCGATGCCTTTGCCGGGGCCGCGCGCTTTGCCGTAGAATTTCGCGAACTCATCCGTAGCTCGACCGACCCCGCCCTACGTGGCACGATCGGGGTCATAAAGCTTCTGCCCAATCAGGGCAACGTGGTCCCTGAGCAGGTTACGCTCGGGCTGGAAATCCGTTCAACGCACGCCGAAACCTTATCCTTTATGCGCGAGCGCATAGAGGAAACGGCCAAGAAGCTCGCCTTGGATGAGGGCCTCGAACTGAGAATCCGGAGACTCTATTCCGATGGACCGGTGCCAATGGCCCCGGCGCTTCAGAAAGTGTTGGCGGATGCGGCGGCCGATCTGGGCCATCAGGCGATGTTCCTCCCCTCGGGGGCCAACCACGATACCGGCATAATTGGCCGCATTGTTCCCGCGGCCATGCTCTTTGTTCCTTCCGTTGATGGACGCAGTCACTGTCCGGAAGAGCAGACGGAACTGGAGCAGATCGAAAACGCGATAGATGTGCTGCACCGCGCCGTCGCCACCCTGCGCAGCAGCCACCCGCCGGGCCTAGAACGGGCTGAGGTGCAATGATTCAGACTCCCGACAGCCAAACTCTCAATGCTTTCCAGACTGGTGCGCAATCGCCGCTATGGCGCCCGGGAGAACCTGCCGAGATCCCGCTGCCCAAAGGGAACCTCGCTCAAAGCTTGCTCCGGTCAGCCGAAAACTGGCCTGAAAGTCCCGCCATGCATTATTATGGCGCGAGCTATGATTATGCGGCGCTTTTGGCCGATGTGGAAGCGTTGGCCGGATGGTTTGCAGCCAATGGGTTGCGCCCAGGCGACCGGGTGATGCTGGATCTGCAAAACTCGCCTCAGTTTGTGATCGCTTTTTACGCTACTCTGCGGGCGAATGGGGTGGTTGTCCCGGTTAATCCGATGAACACCACTGCGGAAGTGGGATACTTCGCAAAGGACAGCGGCGCTCGCTTCGCTGTCGTGGGGGAAGAGCTGCTTGAGCGTTTTGTGCCCTATATGGGCACCTATTTCGACCAGGTGGTGCGGGTGCGCTATTCCGATATGGCTCCCGAAGATGCCTGCGGCCTTCCGGAAATGATGCGGGGGGCTCCGCCCGCAGCGGTTGAGGGCGCCATAGACCTGGCTGAGATCCTGGCCGAGAGGCTGCCGCCCCCGCCTTTGGTGACGGGCGAGTCGGACCTGGCGATCCTTCCCTATAGTTCCGGGACTACCGGGAAGCCAAAGGCGTGCATGCACACCCATGGCGGCGCATTGTTCGTAACCGCGGCCCAGGTGCGTTGGTACCGCCTGGACCGACATTCGGTCATGACCAGTTTCATGCCCTTGTTTCATGTGGCTGGAATGATGGCATCCATGGCCTCGGCCATCTATTGCGGCGCGTCACTGATCTTGATGACGCGATGGGAAGCCGAAGCCATTCCGGCCCTTTTCCGTCAGTTGCGCCCGACCTGGTGGTCTGCTGCTCCGACCATGGTGGTCGATGTGCTGGCCGCAAAGGGTTTTACAGATGATTGCTTCAGCAGCCTGAAGGTGATGACCGGAGGCGGTGCCTCCATGCCGGCAGCCGTTGTCGCACGGCTGAAAGAGCGATGGGGCCTGAAGTTCTGTGAAGGATACGGCCTGACGGAAACCATCTCCGCCACGCATCTTAACTCGCTCGAGAAGCCCAAACCGCAATGCCTGGGACTGCCGATCTACAATACGCATTCCATGGTAGTCGATCCGCAGACGCTCGACCCGTTGCCTCAGGGACAGGTCGGCGAGATCCTGATCTCCGGCCCGCAGATCATGCAAGGCTACTGGAATCGTGCTGAGGACACGGCGGAAGCCCTGATTGAAAAGGACGGCCGCAAATGGCTGCGTACGGGCGACCTGGGCTATGTGGATGAGGACGGCTGCTATTTCATCGTCGATCGTTTAAAGCGGATGATCAACACGGCCGGCTATAACGTCTGGCCCGCCGAATGTGAAATGCTGCTTTACAGCCATCCGGCCGTGGCCGAGTGTGCGGTGATTGCAGCACCCGATCCACGCCGCGGTGAGCAGGTACGGGCAATCATCGTTCTTCATCCCGAGTATCGCGGGAAGGTGACGGCGGAAGATATCATCACATTTTCGCGCACAAAGATGGCTGCCTACAAGGTTCCCCGCCAGGTCGAGTTCCGCGAGACGCTGCCACGTTCGGCTACGCGAAAGATCGACTGGCGGGCATTGCAGGCAGAGGCTTGGGGCGAGGAAAAGCCATAGTACGGACAGAAATATGCGCTGTGTATGACAGGTAAGGCGGGGAAGGGTCATGACGAGGCAGGTTTGGTATGAGGATTTTATTCCGGGCACGGTGCTGACCAGTGCCGCCCGCCGGATCGAACTTTCAGATATCGAGACCTATGCGCGTCTGACCGGCGAGAACCATCCCGTCCATATGGAGGATGATTTCGCGCGGCAGGCGGGTTTCGCCGGCCGCATCACCCATGGTTTGTTCAACCTGGCGCTCATCGAGGGATTGAAGGCGGAGCTGGGATATTTCGATCGCTCAGTGACCGCTTCTTTGGGATGGACCGACGTCCGATTTTCGGCACCACTTTATCCCGGTGAATACGTCCATCTTCGACTTGAACTCATCAGCCGCCGCCCGACGAAAAAGCCGGGCAGGGGTCTTGCCACGGAACGTGGTTTCCTGATGAAGGCCGATGGTACCGAAGTCGTGCGCGGGGACCATCTTGTGCTCATCCTCAACCGTCCGGAGGAGATATGAGTCGTATCGGCATTCGCCTGTTGTCGACCATCCCGACCTTGTTCGGTGTTATCCTCGTCACCTTCCTGCTGACAAGGGTTCTGCCGGGCGACCCGGCAGTATTCTTTGCTTCAAACCCGTCAATGACGCAGGCCGATATCGAGGCGGTGCGCACCAGCCTCGGGCTGGACCGCCCATTGATCGTGCAATTCTGGCTCTATCTCAAGGCGCTTCTGCATGGCGACCTGGGCAACTCGCTTTCTACCGGGCAGAAGGTGACGACCGAATTTGCCAACCGTCTGCCTGCTTCAGCCGAACTGACGATCTTCGCCTTTGTCATCGCGACCGCCGTTGCGCTTCCGCTTGGCGTCATTGCAGCGCTGCGGCGCGGATCGTTCATCGACCACTTGTCGCGGTTAATTGCGACGCTTGGGGTTTCGATGCCGACTTTCGTGACCGGGCTGCTGCTGATATTCTTCTTCTATTTCCTGATTGGCTGGGCTCCGGAGCCTATCGGCCGTCTGGACCCCTTCATGTTCGAGCCTGAGAGGGTCACGGGCCTTTATACCGTGGACGCGTTGCTTGCCGGCGATCTGGAACTGTTTTGGGCAGCGCTGAAACAGATGGTATTGCCGGCGGTGACGATGGCGCTTTTCGCGCTCGCGCCGCTCACAAGGATGGCCCGCGCGTCCATGCTTGAAACCCTGGGCTCAGAGTTCATCCGTACGGCCCGCGCCGCGGGCCTCTCCCGGCGCAAGATTATTGTCACCTACGCCTTCCGCAATGCGATGCTGCCCGTTGTCACCACGATGGGAATGACCTTCTCCTACATGCTCGGCGCAAATGTTCTGGTGGAGCGGGTGTTTTCCTGGCCTGGGGTGGGAGCCTTCGCGATCGACAGCATCATCAATCTCGATTACGCACCTTTGCAGGGTTTCATGCTGGTGATGGCGGGAATTTTCATCCTGGTGAACCTGACGACCGACATCCTGATCACTCTCATCGATCCGAGGTCAAGCCTGTGAGTTCCGCAATTAAGGAGCGGTTTGAGTCGATCCGCTATACGGTTGCAAGCAATCCACTGAACCTGCTGGCCTTCGGCCTGTTCACGCTCATCGTTCTGGTGGCGGTCTTCGCGCCCTCGCTGGTGCCTCATGATCCGCTCAAGACGAATTCGCAATTTGCGCTGCAAGGTCCGTCGGCCACTTTCTGGTTCGGGACTGACCAGTTGGGTCGCGACATCTTCTCCCGCGTCATGGTTGCGACACGGCTTGATCTGCTCATCGCCTTTGGCGCGGTGATCCTGTCATGTGTGGTCGGCTCCCTGATCGGCGCGATGATCGGCTATTGGGGCGGGTTCTGGGACGGGGCCGTGTCACGCATGGTCGACGTGCTGATGGCTTTTCCTCTTTTCGTTCTGGCCATGGCCATGGTCGCTGCACTGGGGAACACGGTAGCCAATGTCGTCTATGCGACTGCCGTGGTGAACCTGCCATTCTACATCCGCCTGGCGCGGAGCGAGATGCGGGTGCGGCGGGGGCTTGGCTATGTCGAGGCGGCACGGGTAGGCGGCTCGGGTGATTGGCGGATTCTAACTCGCTTCCTTCTTCCCAATATGGCAGCGCCGTTGGTCATTCAGGCGTCGGTGAACCTTGGATGGGCGGTATTGAACGCTGCCGGCTTGTCGTTTCTGGGCCTTGGCGTGCGGCCGCCTACGCCGGAATGGGGCATCATGGTAGCCGACGGCGCCCGCTATATCGCTTCCGGTCAATGGTGGATCGCAGCCTTCCCGGGGCTGGCGCTGATGCTTACCGTTTTTGTCTTCAATCTGATGGGAGATGCCTTGCGCGACATCCTGGACCCGAGGATGAGGACATGAACGAACCTTTATTGTCGGTACGTAACCTGACGGTGGATTTTGCCACACGCCGTGGCACGGTTCACGTGCTGGACGATGTGTCGTTCGACGTGGGCGCGGGCGAGATTGTCGGCATTATTGGCGAATCGGGGTCCGGAAAATCAGTCACCGCATATTCGATAATGGGCATTCTCGATCATGCGGCGCGGATTTGTTCCGGCGAAATCATGTTCGAAGGACGGGACGTGCTGAAAATGCACCGCCGCGAGCGTGACGGTTGGCGAGGTCGGGAGGCCTCGATCATATTCCAGAACCCGCGCACTGCGTTGAACCCGATCCGCGCCGTGGGGGACCAGATAGCCGATGTCATCGCCCGGCATACGCCCGCTCCGGCAGCAGAAATTCGCGAACGCACCATCGCCTCGCTGCGCCAGGTACGCATTCCCGATCCTGAGCGCCGTTTGCGTGCCTATCCGTTTGAGCTTTCGGGCGGCCTGTGCCAGAGGATCGGCATCGCCATGGCGCTTGCCTGCAAGCCGAAGCTGTTGATTGCGGATGAGCCGACGACTGGGCTGGACGTAACCACGCAGGCCGTGATCATGGACTTGATCCAGGGGCTGGTCCGCGAGAAGGGCATCTCAGTGGCGCTGATCACCCATGACATCGCGCTCGCCTCGGAATATTGCGACCGCCTGATCATCATGCATGCAGGCCATGTGGTTGAGGTGGCGCCCACCGCCGAAATTATCGCGAACCCGCGTCATCCCTATACGGAAAAGCTTCTGCGTTCGGTTCCCTCGCTGGTCGACAGTATAGATGAATTGCAGGCTATCGACGGGTCACTTCCCGACCTGCGCCGCCGGGACCTCCCTCCTTGCCGCTTTGCAGAACGCTGCTCCCGCCGCCTGGCGGAGTGCGATGCAGGTCGGTTGACGCTGGAGCTTGCCCTGGCGGCACCGCAGCCCTGCACCTTGCGGAAAGGAACTGGGCCGCTTTCAACCCCTCATCTTATTGCATGCAAGAACCCGCTATGAGCACCTTGTTCGAAGCCCATGGGCTCAAAATGTACTATCCACTGCCGCAAAAGTCGGCGATTGCTCCACCGTTGAAGCTCCATGCGGTGGATGGTGTGGATCTTCGAATTTCGCCCGGAGAAGCGGTAGGACTGGTGGGTGAATCAGGCTGCGGCAAGTCCACCCTTTCGCGTCTGATCGCAAGACTCGTTGATCCAACGGAGGGGGAGATTTTTCTGGAAGGCCGGGAGATAACGAAGATCAGGGCATCCGAATTTTCCCGCTCACAAGACCGCCGCACGATCCAGATGGTGTTTCAGGATCCATCCGAAAGCCTGAACCCCCGCCTTTCCGTTTTTGACCTGATCGCAGACCCGGTACGAGTACTGATACGGCCTTCCAGAGCGGAGCTGCGCAGCCGTGTCGAGGAAGCAGCCACGGCAGTGAATCTGCCCCTCGCCCTGCTCGACCGTTTCCCGCACCAGCTATCGGGTGGGCAGAAGGCGAGGGTTGGGATTGCTCGCGCCATAGCCGTTGAGCCGCGTCTTCTGGTTCTTGATGAGCCGACCTCGGCACTGGACGTTTCAGTGCAGGCGACGGTTCTGCAATTGCTCGATCGCTTGCGACGCGAGCGGGAAATCGCGCTTCTGTTCGTCAGCCACGATCTGAACGTGGTGCGGCTGCTGTGCAGCCGGATCGTCGTCATGTATATGGGGCAGGTGGTCGAAAGCGGCCCGTCCGACGAAGTCTATGCCTCACCTGCGCATCCCTATACGCGCGCATTGCTGTCCGCGATACCTACATTGCGTCCACGCCGCGGCGAGCGTATCAAGCTGGAAGGCGATCCGCAAAGCCCGATCGCGCCGTCCGATATGCAGTGTCGCTTCGCCGGCCGGTGCCCGGTCGAGCGCCCGGAGTGTTCGGTAACCATGCCGCTCCTGAGAACATTGGATAATGGCCGCCTCGTGCGCTGCCATTTTGCCGAGGAGCAATAGCGGCGGCGGCCATCAGTGGCTGCCTTGTGCGCAAGTGAGATTGAAGCTCGTTCTTTTTTCGTATTATCTAGAATACGAAAAAGCGGTGAGCGCTACCTTCATCCCAATCTATCGCGATGACATCGCGGAGCAGCGTGTCAGCTTCCCCGGTCGAATATTAAGCCGGTGCTCTTGCCATATGGCATAACTTAACATACTTATTGCCATAAAGAGACGTGCTATGCTTCATGAAATTTTGCGGACGCCGGCTGCTCCGGATATCCCTCAGATCACTTCTCACGAGGCGGAAGCGGCTGCGCGGGCGGTGATCAGGCTCTTCGAGAAGTGGAATGTGTCCGACACCGAGGCTCGCGAACTCCTTGGAGGACTCGCTGCGCGCACCTATGCCCGATGGAAGGCTGGCGAAATCGGACGCATAGACCGCGATCTGGCCACGCGCCTGTCACTGCTCATGGGCATTCATAAAGGTCTCCGCTATCTTTTTTCTGATCCCGAGAGAGGATATGCTTGGGTCAAGAAGCCCAACCGTGCATTTGGTCTACGCACCCCCGTTGAGGTAATGGCGCAAGGGGACATCTTCTCCCTTGCCCGTGTCCGCTCCTACCTTGATGCAGAGCGCGGCTGGTGAACGATCAGTTGTCGAGCGTCCGTGTGGTCTGGCCGGATGCCTACCGGATCATCCGTTCCATTCATCCGCCCATCGACCTTTTCGAGGACATTGCAGAGCCGGAGGACTGGGAGGCATTGGCCTCGGTGGAATCGAAGACCAATCCGCGCATATGGGAGAATATCGGCAGGCTCGATCTGGTGCCGCCGCAAAGGCGCGTAAGCGGACCCGGATCGAGCTATCTCATGGCACCCTTCGTCCATGTCAGCACCGACAGGCCAGGGCGCTTCACCGATGGCACCTATGGCGTCTACAGCGTTGGCGACAGTGAGGAAGTGGCGATCCGTGAGGTTGCCCACCACCATGGGGTGGCTATGGCGAACAGTGATGAAGAGCCAGGATGGACCTCTCAGTTCCGCGTGCTGATCAACAGGCTCGACCTCAAACTGCATGACGCAAGGCCACATGAATGCTTGCACCACCCGGATGATTACAGCGCCTCACAAGCGCTGGGCAAGAGCCTCCGGAGCGGCGGTTCCAATGGGGTTGTCTATCGCAGCGTGCGTTACCCTGGGGGCGAATGCGCGGCAATCTTTTGGCCTGATCTCATCGATATTCCCGTTCAGGCAGATCATTTCGACTTCCACTGGAGTGGGGAGCGGGTCGACAAGGTACGCAATTGCCGCACCAATAGGATATTCGCGCTATGACGCGAGATCAGGGGCGGGCCGGAGCACAAAGGTTTAGGCTTGCAACCGCCAGTCTGGCTTGTTGTCGACGGCTCGGATGGCAACGTGACTGGAAGGTCGCTTGCAGGGTTGCTATCGGAATCTTCGTGGATCAATGTTGATGCGCGTTTCTTTTAGCCCTTGATGTGAAGCTCTAGTCGCCACCGCTCCTCGTGTGCCGCCAATTTTCAGGACAGTCATATGCCCGATGCAGCGTCAAACCCGATAAGATGGCGCATTCTGGCGGTGTTGCTCATGGTCATCTTCATGTCGCTTCTGGGCGTGAGCATCGTCAATGTCGCACTTCCGGCCATTCAACACGATCTAGGGGCTTCTCAATCCGCACTGCAATGGGTGTTGTCCGGATACGCGCTGACATTCGGCATTGTCCTGGTTGCCGCCGGCCGAGCCGGGGACATCATGGGGCGTGGCGGAATCTTTCTTCTCGGCGTCGGCATCTTTACGGTTTCATCGGTGGCCGCAGGACTGGCGCCAGACGCCAAGTGGCTCAACCTGGCGCGATTCGTGCAGGGAATCGGCTCAGGGCTCCTGAACCCTCAGGGGCTCGGAATGATCCAGCACTATTTCCGGGGGGCGGAGCGCGGTAGGGCTTTTGGCTATTTCGGAAGCACTGTGGGTGTATCTGTCGCCATCGGCCCTGTTCTGGGTGGCCTCCTCATCGAGCTGGGCGGTCCCGAACTCGGTTGGCGGCTGACCTTTCTGGTCAACGTCCCCATCGGCCTGGCGACTATTCTTCTCGGGCTGCTATGGTTTCCCAGACCCCTGATCCATTTGCCAAGAAGCGGGTCGGGTGGATCTGCCAGCCTGAAGGAGGAACTGCTCTCGCTCGACCCGGTGGGTTCGGCCCTCCTGGGAGTTGCGGTTCTTGCAATCCTCTTCCCCTTTGTGGAAGCCAGGACATCAATCCTCCCCTGGCTCCTGCTCCCGTTCGGCTTCTTCCTGGTCTTCCTTTGGGTGAAATGGGAGCGCTATTACGCTCGCATCGGGCGTCCACCCATGGTCGACCTGGGTATCTTCTCAATCCGCAGCTTTACCAATGGCACCGTCATTATGGCTTTGTATTTCCTGGGAATGACGAGCGTCTGGGTGCTGGTTGCGCTCTATGTGCAGGAAGGAAACGGCATGACGGCACTTCAAGCCGGAATGTTCGGAATCCCGGCCGCGCTTCTTTCCGCGTCTGCCGCCCATTGGGCGGGCAAGCGGGTTGTCCGGTATGGCCGTAAGATCGTGATAAGCGGGCTGCTCCTGGGGCTGTTCGGCCTGGGATTGAGTATCGCGGTGGTCCTCCTGCACGAGCATGGCTACCTCAATCTGTGGTGGTTGTTGGTTTCGCTGTCATTCATCGGGCTGGCTCAAGGCTCCGTCATCAGCCCCAACCAGGCGCTTACACTGGCGGATGTGCCGCTCGATTACGCTGGAAGCTCGGCCGCTATCATGCAAACGGGCCAGCGCATGGGGACCTCGGTGGGCATTGCGGTGATTACCGGGGCGGTTTTCGCCTTCCTTTCGATTGCATCATGGTCCATGGCTTTCGTCGCTGGCTTCGGCCTGATCGGCGTGATCCTGCTTTTTGCGCTCGGTGTCGCGATCAAGGACCTGCGCGACCGCGAGATGGCGCCTGCGAGCCCGGCAGGCTGATTACTCTTCGCCTGGAGAAGGGTAAGAACGTGCTTGAGCCACGCAGGGTCTCGCGCAACATCATTGCATAACAACCGGAGCGCATCGCCATGAGCGACCTGATACTTCACATCCTCTATGTCGTGGCGATCACGGCCGAGGCCATGACGGCGGCGCTGATGGCGGGCCGCCGCAACATGGACTGGGTCGGAGTGTGCCTGCTCGGGGCTGTGACGGCGCTTGGCGGGGGATCGGTGCGAGACGTGCTGCTTGGCCATCAACCGCTCGTCTGGGTGGCGCATCCGGTTTACCTCCTGCTCACAGCGGCAGCCGCGCTTGCAACGGTTGCAATAGCGCGGTTTATGCACAGGCTGCGCCCGCTGTTCCTGATCCTTGATGCCGTCGGATTGGTGGTGTTCACGATTATTGGCTGCAACGTGGCGCTGGAGATGGAATTGCCGGTTGTAATCGTCATTGTGGCCGGAATGATCACCGGCTGTCTTGGCGGCGTACTGCGTGACATATTGTGTAACGAGATCCCGCTCCTGTTCCGAAGCGAGCTTTACGCGAGCGTTTCGATAGCAACCGGCGGGCTTTACGTTGCGGCCATCTCTTTTGAACTGCCGCATGATGCCGCCTTGTTCGTGGTCATGGCCTTCGGTCTGGCGATGCGCCTTCTTGCGCTGCATTTCAACTGGCACATGCCTAAATTCGTCTACACCGAGAAATTGCATTGAAGCTCGCCGGTTCGAGGCCAGAATGGGGAGGGAGCCAGCAGTTTACAAAAGCGGTGAGACGAGCCGAGTAACCGAATCCCGCAGCCTCAGCGGCAGTCTTCGCGAAGCGTATTCGTCGGGGTCGAACCGGGTGCAATAGGCGAGGTCGCGCTCGAAATCCTCCTCCAGCTGACGGGCCAGTTGCCTGCTGTAAAGAACGGCGTTGAGCTCGTAGTTGATGCTGAAACTGCGGATGTCGATATTCGCCGAGCCGATGGAGCAGATCTCGGAATCAATGCTGATCGTCTTGGCGTGAAGATACCCCTTATGATACATGAAGACCTTCACGCCGGCCTTCATGACATCGATGATATAGGTGTTGCCCGCCCATTCCGGGAGGGGATTTCCGGATGCTTTGGCCGTCAGCATAAGCTTGACGTCAACACCCGAAAGGGCCGCGGCTTTCAGCGCTTCAGCTATGCTCCCATCCGGGATGAAATAGGGCGATTGCAGATAGACATGGCTCTGGGCGCTCGCGATCATAGCGAAGTAGAGCTGGCGTATGCCGGCCCATTCTGAATCGGGCCCCGAGGTGAGGATCTGCACAGGGGATGTCTTGGCCTGGACGGCTCGCGCCATTGGAAAATACTCCTCGGCGAAGAGGTCTTCCTGCACGGCATTGTACCAGTCGACGGCAAATACGGTCTGGAGGACTGCCACTCCTTCCCCTTCCAGCCGAATCTGAGTGTCGCGCCAGTAGTCGAATCCTTTCCCTCCGTCGAGATGTTCCTTGCCGATATTCATGCCGCCCGTATAGCCGGCTCGGCCGTCGATGACAGCGATCTTGCGATGATTCCGATAGCTGATTGTATGCACCCGCCACAGAGGCGAGGTCGGCACCATGCGTATGCCAGCCGCTTCCAATGCCCTGACATAAGAAGGTGTCACATGGGCCTGCGAGCCAAGCGGATCATAGAGCAGGCGCACCTTTACCCCGGCTTTCGCCTTGACGCTCAGCAACTGCTTGAGCCGATCGGTGAATTCATCCCTTGCCCAGATGAAGGTTTGCAGATGAATGGAATGCTGCGCGGCTTCGATATCCTTGATCAGTGCGGAATAGAACGAGTCTGCATTCTGCAGAATCTCGACTTCCGAACGTGCGAGCGCTGAGCGAGAATTGCGCCTGACCAGCATCATCAGTTTCCTGCGGGCGTGGCTTCCACCCTCTAGATTGGAAATCTGCGCTTCCTGCATCGTAAGGATGCGCTCCAGGTATGGCCCGGCTTCGGCTTCGATGTCCTGCTTCAGGAGCCTGCTTTGCTTTGCAAATGCCTTGCGGTCCCTTCCGAACAGTACATAGGCAAGAAGCCCCATTCCGGGCAGTGCAAAAAGGGCGAGCATCCACGCAAGGGTTGCCTGCGGGCGGCGGTTTTCCAGAAGGATATACACGCCGGTGCCCAATGCATAAACCGCAAAACCCCAGCCAACAATTACCAACCAGTCCATGCTCTCCCTTCCGCCAGCAACCTCCTGCTGTGCTTCAGAAATCTAGGGCGGGAAGAACAAGGGCCCATGCATGATTTGACAGCGGCAGAACGGGTCCATGTAAGACTGAAATGAGACTGCAATGACCAAACGCTGCAGATGTGGAAACGCCTTTTGGCAAAATGCGCTTCTCTGCGGTATTCGACTGGCGACTGAGAGCATGTTTGCGGTGCGGGTGGAAGCGGACTGCCGCGGTGCGGTCCCGAAAGCCTTGTGCCTGCTTCACCAGGGGGCGGTAATCTCGGCTGCGGATGTGCCGGAGCGTCCAACGCGATTTTACGACGCCAGCCTAATCAAAAAGTCGATGCGCCTCAGATGGTCTTGGCTTTTCGCAATGACCGAGCGGTAGACCGGCGGGAACGATCATGAACGATGGCACGGCCAATGCCGCATAATGCCCATTGGAAGACCTTGGGGAATGACCACGCCTTGGGATTCTGCGTAAAGGCGAGCGAACCGCGCCACAGGTTTGCCGAAATCTCCGGCAGCGTTCTGAGAACGTCAAGGATGAGGCAGCATATGGCTGCCAATTGCCTGCCTGATGCTGACTCAGATGCGACAGCCGTAAAGTAGTTATGAATGTCAGCCCCGCGACGCCTGTTATAGACGCCGCGAGGCAGCAGAAATTTACATCAGCCTTCGCCCATGCCCTCGGCGGGCTTGGTCGCGCTTCCTGAGAGCACTTTCTGCTCGATACGCTGGCCGACTTCGGGGTCGATGTTCTTCCAGTACTGGAAGGCGCGGCTCAATACCGGCTCACGCACTCCGCCAAGCAGGCTGCCAGCAACTGTCTCCACCAGGGCATCGCGCTGCGCGTCGTTGAACACCTCGCGCACGAGAGTTCCCGGCTGGCCAAAATCATCGTCCTCGGGGCGCAGCGTATAGGCGCTACGCACCATAGTGCCATCGGCTTCCCATCCATCGTGCACCGGACCGGTTTCATCGGCCCATGGGCGTCCACCACTGTTCGGCGCATACACCGGCGCGTTGCCGCTGTGATGATAGGCCATGTGGCCGTCGAACATATAGGTGTTTACCGGGACCTTGGGCTGGTTCACGGGCAGTTGATGGAAGTTGGTGCCGATACGGTTTCGCTGGGCATCGTTATAGGCAAAGGCGCGGCCAAGCAGCATCTTGTCCGGCGAAAGGCCAATGCCTGGCACCGTATTGCCAGGCGAGAACGCCGCCTGCTCAATCTGGGCGAAGAAATTCTCCGGATTTCGATCGAGCGTCATCGTGCCGACCTTGATCAACGGATAATCCTTGTGCGGCCAGACCTTGGTGAGGTCGAACGGATTGATGCGGTAGGTCTTGGCCTCTTCGTAAGGCATAATCTGAACGGAAAGCGTCCAACTTGGATATTCCTTACGCTCGATCGCCTCGAATAGGTCACGGCGGTGGAAGTCGGCATCCGCACCAGCCATCGTCGCGGCTTCGTCATTGGTAAAGAATTCCATGCCTTGATCGGTGTGGAAATGATACTTCACCCAGAACTTCTCGCCCCGAGCATTGACCCACATATAGGTGTGCGAGCCGTAGCCGTTCATGTGACGCCATGTGCGCGGCAGGCCGCGTTCACCCATCAGATAGGTCACCTGGTGCGCAGTCTCAGGATTGCTGGTCCAGAAGTCCCACTGCATGTGGTTGTCACGTAGGCCGGAATCGGGAAGCCGCTTCTGGCTGCGGATGAAGTGCGGGAACTTCATTGGGTCGCGCACGAAGAAGATCGGCGTGTTGTTTCCGACGAGGTCATAATTGCCTTCGCTGGTATAGAATTTCAGCGAAAAACCGCGCACGTCGCGCCACGTGTCGGGGCTGCCTACCTCGCCCGCAACGGTGGAGAAACGTGCCAGCATTTCCGTCTTGACACCCTTCTGGAACAGTGCCGCTTTCGTGTAGCCAGAAACATCCTCGGTCGTCTCGAAGACGCCAAACGCGCCGGCGCCCTTCGCATGCGGCTGGCGCTCGGGAACCTTCTCACGGTTGAAATGGGCCATCTGTTCAAGAAAATGAACGTCATGAAGAAGGATCGGGCCGTCAGCACCGATGGTCAGGGAGTTGCGATCGCTGGGTGCAGGAGCACCGCTTCCGGTGGTTGATCGGGCTGCTCGATCGTCACGAGCATTATTCTGGTCGGACATAATACCTCCTGTAAGTGGACGCCCACATGCGTTCAGTGGATTTGATGTGGTGAAACTAGCTTGTTATTCCAGAGAACGGTGCGTCAACCATGTGGAAACCGCATCGAGACGGGCCTCCCACACAGCCCGCAGAACTCCGGCCGCTTCGGTATCTTATTTCGCCCGGCACCCGGTGTCCTCCTGGCAAGCGCGACGCGATGTCGCGGAGCAGCCAGCGAACTCTTGGGCAGGTCATAGCGGCAAACTGTCATTCCGTTGACGTAAGCATGATGCCGCTCAAAAAAAAGTGGTGCGACGCTTTAGCCTGCGATTATGCAGGGAAATTTTCTGTTGCAGGGAGAGGGGGCGATGCTCATGGCTCGATTTCAGGCCTCCGGCCGGCAACAATGTCGGCAAGCACGCGACTTGTGCCACAAGCCTGTGTCCAGCCGTTCGAGCCGTGGCCAACATTAATGTAGAGATTTTTGCAGGCAGCAGGGCCGATTCTTGCAGGTCCGTCCGGCGTCATCGGTCGGAATCCGCACCAGTAGCTCGCCTGTCCGTAGTGCCCGCCGCCGGGGAAAAGAGCTTCCACCCGATTCCGCAGTGAGACTTTGGCCGGGTTCGGGATGGTCGGATCGAAGCCGGCAAGTTCCGCAACGCCTGCAGCGCGAATTCGAGATCCAAGGCGTGTAATCATCACCTTGGAATGCTCGTCCATGACTGAGGAGCGAGGAGCGCTGGCCTCTTCCTTGATCTCACAGGTGAGCGAATAGCCCTTGACCGGATAAATGGGCAAGTGGATGCCAAGCGGCGAGAGCAGCCTCGGCGCGTAAGGACCGGCTGCCACGATGAAAGCATCTGCCTCGATCGGGCCGGCGGATGACAATGCGCTTACAATATGGTCGCCGCTACGCTCCAGACACATCACCTCGGTTCCGAAAAGAAAATGGCATCCAAGGTTGCGCAGCAGAACCGCTAGTTGCTCGCAAAAGAGTCGACAGTCGCCGGTTTCGTCGCCCGGCAGATGGAGCCCACCGGCAAGGTTCTGCGTGGTATGTGCCAGGGCTGGCTCGATGGCAATGAGTTCCTCGGGCAAGACCAGCCGATGCGGAATATCCATTTCCGCAAGGACGCGAGCGGCCCGCTTCCCGAGTGTCAGTTGCTCTTCGGTTGCGAATATCTGCAGCACCCCGCGCGAGGCGTGGTCATAGGCGATGCCGGTCTGCTCGCGCAGCGCCACGAGACAAGCCTTGCTGTAATGGGCCATGCGCTGCATGCGGGCCTTGTTGACCGAAAACCGCCGGGATGTGCAGTTGCGCATGAAGGCGGCTAGCCAACGCTATTGCTGAGGATCGGGGCGCGGCCGCCATTTCAGCGGCGCCGTCTCCTGAAACAGCCATTTTATAGCCTTGAACGGTATTCCTGGCGCCGCCCACGGCCCGGCAAAGGCAGGGCAAACGCCGCCCGCATTGCCGAAACTCGTGCCAAGAGCGGGACCGGAGTGCCGGTCGACGACCGTCACCTCGTGTCCGTCCTGAACAAGATACCAGGCCGAAGTAATGCCTACTACGCCCGCCCCGATAACCAATATGCGCATGATCAGCAGATGCCGCCGCTTATGAGCGATGCTGCCCTGTAAGACGGCAGGTATGGGCACTGCAGGAGGCCATGAGGCAGTTTCCGATCTCCAGCCGTTGCTGGAAACTCGCCCCGGGATTGGCTTTTGTATCTCTCCAAATTGAGGTTCATGCGCCGATTATTGGGCATATGGTGCAATGTCCGTGCCTGACGATCTTTATGCTACATGATGCCGGGTCGACGTTGTGCAACGTTGTTCACGATCCTTTCCACTTTCCTAAATGGCATCTAGTTGCTTGTTATTGTCCTGTAGATGCGAGACCTGTTCAACGACTCGGCCAAGAAGGCCGAATTGGCCTGCGGGTCTTCCGAAGGAGAGTCGAACGCGACATATTTGACGTCGACGGAAGCATCGGAAGCGCTGAGCGTGAGCGAGAAGTAGACCGTCACCCCTTTTGGACGCAGTTCCAGGTCGAGCACGATGCGGGGAGCCTCGGTCCAGCCAACATGCGCCTCGCAACCATGTCCAAGCCGCAAGGTACCCGGAAGAAAATACAGCTCCGCCGCCGACTCAACGATGTCTGCAATGCTGGCCATGCTTTCGAGCCGGATGAAAGCCACGAAGTCGGCAAGCTCGATGAGCCGGAGCTCGCTTGCCACGCCCTTGATGGCCGTTGCCACGATGATCTCCCGCTCGTCAGAATGAGGCTGCCGGATCATGCTGTCGCCTTCGTCATTGTTCGTCCGCCTTCAGCCGTGTAAACGCGGCGGATGAGCTCCGCGATCGCCTTGTAGAACTGAGGCTGGATGAGGCTATCGACTGAAACTTGTTTGTACATGGAGCGGGCAAGTGCCGGCTCCTCGAAGATCGGGACATTGTGAGCTTGTGCTATCTCGCGGATCCGCAGCGCAATCAGGTCCTGCCCCTTGGCGACGACGATGGGAGCCGCATCTCTTTCCCGGTTATAGCGCAAGGCAATTGCGTAGTGGGTGGGATTGGTAATCACCAGTGTAGCCTGGGGCACGGCAGAAATCATACGCTGGCGCGCCCGGTCGCGTGCGACGGAGCGCAGGCGGGCCTTTACGATTGGATCGCCATCCGTCTGCTTCTGCTCGTCTTTGACTTCCTGCCTCGTCATGCGCAAATCCTGCCGCCAGTTGAAACGCGACCAGACCAGGTCCGCTGCGGCCACAAGCGCCATGAAGAGCGCGACCGCCATGAGGATGTCGACGGCAAGCTCGCGGATGGTCATAGTGAAAACCACCGGATGCGTCATCATTCCGGAAAGAAGGCGTGTATCGGCGTGACGAAGGGTGAAAGCAACGAGACTGCCGACCACCAGTATTTTGCCAATGGACTTCAGGAATTCCATCAGCCCCCGCCCGCCGAAAAGGCGTGACCAACCCTTTGCAAGCGAAATACGGGAGAGCTTCGGCTGGACTCGGTCGATCACGAATCGCGGCGTATTTTGCAGGATCGAGCCCGAAAGACCGGCCGCGACCAGCAGCACCATGAGGATGCCAGCAACTTTTCCGATTTCCAGGAAGACGATACGATAGATCGCAATCGCATCGCTCCTGGTCTCCAGCGACCAGCCGTCAGCACGTTCAATGAAAATGGAGAGAAAACCGGCAAGCTGGGCCGCCCTGTCTTCTGCGAAGAAGATGATGAAGACGAGAATAGCGAGAAAGGATGCAAGCACGGGAGCTTCCCGCGAGAAGGGAAGCTGTCCCTTCTCCACCGAATCCCGGATTTTCTTTTCCGTGGCTTCTTCGGTTTTGCTTTCCTTGTCGGCTCCTTCAGCCATTGCGTCAGGCGGCCGCCTGCGTGGTTGAAGGCAACTCGATCACACCGTTCTGCGCGAGCTGTATCGCGGTTGCGGCTATACGTTTGCGCGCCGTCGAGATCGCTTCGGCCGAAGCACGATCCATGGGCGCAGCTAGTTCAGATTCGATCATGCGGCGCGACCGTGCGCCCAATGCCGACAGGACCGCTTCTGCGACTTCGGCAGGCGCCTCGCGTAGTGCGAGTGTAACGAGGTCCGTTGACAATCCGTCCAGGAGCGCAACGCGCGCATCCTGGGACAAGTGCACGATCTCCTCGAAAGTAAACAGGCGTGCACGGATCGCGTCGACGTCGGGAGTTCCAGCGGCCTCAAGATCGCGGATTACCTCCTCGGCTTCGGATTTTTCGAGCTCGTTGAGGAGACGGGCTACCCGTGCGTGCCCTGCCGACGCATTCTTGCCATTGGCTTCGGCGCGCAGGATTTCCGCAACACGCCTTTCGATGATGGCCCTTGCCTCAGCGGTGAGTTGGCCGATGGATGCCATACGCCGCAGCACGTCGCCGCGCTGTTGCCGGTCCAGCATCAGCGTCACCTTCGACGCTGCCTGGGGCGAAAGGCTGGCAAGAACTACCGCTACGGTCTGCGGGTGTTCGATCGCAAGAAGCTGAGCGAGCCGTTCGGGCGAAAGCTTTTCCAGCTTCAGCCAGACATTCTCCGTTTCCACTCCCCGTGCCTCGCCTGAACCCATGAGGAGGTTGATCTCCTCCGGTGGCAAGGTCTCTGTCAGAATGGTGTTCATGCTGTCCGCGGAATCGAGAAGGCCCGCACCTTCAGCAAACTCCCTCTCAAATTCCTGTACAACCTTTTCCAGGTCCGCCTGGGGAATGGTACGCAGGCGGCGGGCCGCCTCAATCAAGGCCTTCAGTTCTTCCTGCTTGAAGAACTTGAGCAGTTTGCCAGCGGCAGGCTTGCCCATGGCCACGAGGATGGCTGCAGCCTTTTCGGCCTGGGTCAACCGGACGGATGTGTTCACCATTCCTCTCCCGGTGGTGTTCATTCGACCTGTGCCGAGCCGCCGATCTCCGTCAGCCGTACACCGAAGCGGCTCGGATCCTCTTCCAGAACCGTAATCTCCCCACGCGCAATCCGCCGGCCATTGACTACGATCTCGACCGGCTCTCCAATGCGCCGGTCAAGCGTAACGGTGCAGCCCCTTTGCAGGGCCATAAGCTCGGAAACCGTCATTTCCGCGCTGCCGAGCATGACCTGCACCTCGACAGGAATCCCCATGACAAGGGGAGCATTGCCGGCATCGTCATTTTTTTGCGCCGCGTCGTCATGAAGTACGTTGCGCATCTCGTCGATCGCCTGGTTCAACGACTCGCTTGCGTTCTTCTTGGTGGCGGTCCGGCTGCTGCTCATGGGATGTCTCCTTCAGTCCGCTAACAAACCTTCGATGATGGCCTTCCGGTCATCAAAGGGCTTGGTGATGCGAACGGTATAGTTCTGGCCGAGACGGCCGAATTCGCAGATAAAAATGGGACGGTTGCGAACCGAAATTCTGGTTTCCTTCGGCGCACTCTCTTTTAATTCCAGAACCTGGCCGAGCTTCAGATCGGCAAGCTTTCCAAGTGCCACCTTCATCAGCGGAATGGTCGCGGTGACCTGCACCTTTGAACGGCGCACCTCTTCGCTGAAGCGTTGCTGCCATTGGGCCGGAGGAGGCGTATCTCCACTCGTGCGGACGCCCTGAACTCTCGTTTCAAGGATGACACGATGCGGTATCCAGGCTGTAAGAGAACCCGTTAAGGCCCCAACTCCAATCGAAAAGTCTATGCGCACTCCCGGCCCGTCACGAACGATGAGCTGCTTGAAATCGCTCGGCCCTGCAAGAGGTTGGGGAACGGGCAGGCGCAGTCCGAGAGAGCGGTCGCCTGTTCCATTCAGAGCCTGTGCAAAGGCGCCGAAGACGAGAGCGGCCACGTCCATCTCAATTCTGGACGGCGGCCGGTTCGCAGGCAGTGGCGGGATATCAGGATCGCCACCAAGGATAACGTTCACCAGCAAGGACAAGGCGCGAGCATCGAGCCGCATGGTGAGCGCATCGCGGGACGTGCCCGAAGGGACAACAACCAGCGCATCGAGGGAATCCGGCTCCGGCCTCAATTCCGCGAGCCTCACATTCTCGATATCGGACACTTCCACCAAAAGGGAAGCGGAGTACCTTTCCTGAAATGTCTCCTGCACCAGCGGCAGTGCGCGCGTTGCTATATTCCGCGCCGCCTCGGTGACAAGGCGGGGATCACCGGTGGCTCCCACGAGGCGTTCCACCACAAATTCGCGCATCTTCTCGGGGTCGTTCACGAGTGCGTTCATCAGCCGCTCAAGCCGCCTGTTTCTCTACCGCCGCATCGGCGGGAACTTGGCTCAGTGTCTTCTGCTCGACCGCATCGATGGATGGCCTGTCATCCGCCGAAATTGTCTTGCGGCCGAATTCCAGCGCCACCTGCGGAAGGGAGCCGTTCATATAGGCCAGCAGCGTCTGCTTCACGATCACGTAAAGCCTGTTCTTCTTGTCGCGCACCGTCTTGATCTTATTGGCAATGGGCGCGACCACTGCATAGGACAGGAAGATGCCAAGGAAGGTTCCGACAAGGGCCGCACCAACAAGCGCACCCAGAATTTCCGGCGACTGGTCAAGCGCGCCCATCGCCTTGATTACACCGAGAACTGCCGCCACGATTCCCAATGCTGGCAGTCCTTCGGCGACGGTTTGCAACGCACGGTACGGCTTCAACTGGTCGCCTCGGATCGTATGGATCTCCTCGTCCATCAGCGCTTCGATCTCGAAGGGCCGTGCGTTGCCGATGATGATGAGGCGGCAATAGTCGCAGATGAACTGCGTGAGTTCCTGGTTCTGCAGAACCGTCGGAAAGGTGCGAAAAATGATCGAATCATCAGGGTTATCGATATGCGCCTCCACCTCGCTGCGTGGCTTGGCGCGCAGTTCACGCATCAGGCTGTGCAGTACCCCGAGCGCTTCCAGATATTCAGTTTCCTTGGGCACCTGGTTCTTGAAGGCCTCGATGCACGCTGCGCCGGTGTCCTTCACAATGGCGAGAGGATTGGCCACCAGGAATGTACCCAGCGCTGCACCGCCAATGATGACGAGTTCCCATGGCTGGATCAGTACATCGATATGGCCGCCCATGGCCATGAAGCCACCGATCACGCAACCAAAGGTGACGACAAGTCCCAGCAGAATGCCCACTTCACACCTTTACTGACCATTATTGCCTTCCGAATTAACTGTCGTGGCTTGCGTGAGGCTGAATGGCTGCAGGCAATTAGCCGAACAGCTTCGCGCAAGGCAGTCGCGCTACTCTCATGCCAACTTGCCGGAGGTTGGCGTGATCGACACCTATACGAGCTACCACCTTATCGCGCGCGATATGGCGCGCTCCATCAGCCGTGTGGAACAGCAGCCGATGGCGAGCCGGGAAACCGAGTACTACCTGGAGAATATCGGGCAGGTAAAAAGCATCGAGGAGTTCGTCGCGGACGACCGATTATTCCGCTACGCGATGAAGGCGCATGGCTTGGCGGACATGGCTTATGCGAAAGCCTTTATGCTGAAAGCGCTGGAAGGTGGTATCGATGACCGGGAGAGTTTTGCCAACAAGCTCACCGACAAGCGCTACCGTGAGTTTGTCGAGACCTTCAATTTTGCCCGTTATGGCGAGAAGACGACGACATTCCATGGTTCGACTACCGGAACGGTGGAGAAATATCTGCGCCAGACGCTGGAAGAAGATGCCGGCAGGCAGAATGAAGGCGTGCGCCTGGCGCTCTATTTCCAGCGCAAGGCGGGCAGCCTGACTTCTTACTACGATTTTCTCGCCGATCCTGCCCTTGCCCAGGTCGTACGCACCGCGCTCGGCTTTCCGCAGGCGCTCGGGCAGGCCGATATCGACAAGCAGGCCGATATGATCAAGGAGCGGCTGGATCTGGAGGATCTGAAGGATCCGGAAAAGCTTGAAGAGTTCCTCAAGCGTTTCACCATGCTCTGGGAAATCAACAACCCGTCCTTCAGTCCACAAAACTCAGTTGCGGCACTTTTCAGTCGGCCTGCTGAGTTCGGCATCTCAACCGATATCCTGCTCACCATCGCACAGATGAGAAGATAGATAATGCAGACCGGACTTTACGTAGCCCTGTCGTCCCAGATGGCGCTGGAGCGACGGCTTGCAACGCTGGCGGACAATGTCGCTAATGCTGGGACAGTGGGATTTCGCGCAGGCGGCGTCAGCTTCAGCGATGTGCTGACAGGACTTTCCGACGAGGCGGTAAGCTTCGTCTCTACCGGGAACAATTTCTATAGCACTCAGGCAGGCGGTTTGCAGGAGACGGGCAACCCGTTTGACTTCGCGCTGCAGGGCGAGGCCTGGTTTGCCGTGGAAACACCGGCAGGTCCGATGATGACGCGGGACGGCCGTTTCACCATGCTCGATACCGGTGAGCTTGTAACTCATGAAGGGCATCCAGTACTCGATGCCGGCGGGGCTCCTTTGGTGCTGGATCCCTTGGCCGGGCCGCCGGACGCAGGTGCAGATGGCATGCTGCTTCAGAATGGCCAGCAGGTAGGTGCTATCGGTCTGTTCTCCTACATTCCCGGCCCCAACGCCACGCGCTACGGCAATTCCGGGTTCCTGCCCGGTAATCTGCCGCAGCCGGTGGTCGATCAGCCGGATGTCGGTGTTGCCCAGGGATTTCTGGAGAACTCCAACGTCAATCCGGTTAACGAGATGATGCGGCTCATCCAGGTTCAGCGCACCTTCGAGCAGGTGACGGCGCTCATGCGCGATAGCGATGCCTCGATGAAGAACGCCATCAAGGCGATAGGTTCCTGATGGGACAGAGCACGGCTGAAGCAGCGGAGCACATCGGAACAGGGAGTTCCAACCCGCTTGCCGCGCTGGGGTGCCTCTATCGGAGGTTCAGCACTCCCATGCAGATGGTCCGGCATGGCGGGCGGATTACGGAAGTAACGCCCACACATTACCGTGTGCGCGGCATTTCCGAAAAGGCCCGGCTAGGGGAGATCATCTTCTATCGGCAAGACGACCGGGATTATCGGGGCGAGGTTGTGCGCATCTCCGAGGACGAGGTGATTGTCGCGCCCTTCGAGCACTCAGGCGAGGCGAGTCTTGGTCAGGCAGTTTTCGCCATGGGAACGCTGGACATCACCGCCCATGCGAGCTGGCGCGGCCGGGTCATCGACGCATTGGCGCGCCCTCTCGATGGCGGTCCGGCGCTGTTTCGCCCCGCCTCGGAGCCGGGTGGCACTCGGGGCGCACCGCCGGCCCTGCGCAGGCAACGTATTGCCGAACCGTTTCTTACCGGCGTACGTGTGGTGGATCTGTTCTCCCCCCTTTGTCTCGGGCAGCGCATCGGCATCTTCGCAGGTTCCGGCGTTGGAAAATCGACACTTCTTGCCATGCTTGCCCGCGCGGAAGCCTTCGATACAGTGGTGATCGCCATGGTCGGCGAGCGGGGCAGGGAGGTGCGCGAGTTTCTGGAAGACACGCTCGGCGAAACGGGCATGCGCAAGACCATTGCAGTGGTTGCAACGAGCGATGAAAGCGCAATGATGCGCCGCCGCGCCGCCGACACCGCAATGCGGGTGGCCGAACATTTCCGCGATTGCGGCGAGAAGGTTCTTCTTCTGCTCGATTCGATTACCCGCTATGCGCATGCGGCGAGGGAGGTGGCTGCGAGTGCGGGAGAGCCGCCGGTTGCGCGCGGCTATCCAGCCTCCGTCTTCACCGATCTGCCCCGCCTTCTCGAAAGGGCGGGACCTGGCGAAGCTGGATGCGGCTCCATCACGGCAATCTTCTCCGTCCTCGTCGATGGGGACGACCATAATGACCCGGTTGCAGATTCCGTGCGGGGCATCCTCGATGGTCATCTCGTGCTCGACCGTGCAATCGCGGAGCAGGGGCGTTTTCCTGCAGTCAACCCGCTCGCTTCCATATCACGCCTTGCCGACCGTGCATGGACGGACGACCGAAAACCCGTGATCCAGCGTCTTAAGGCGATGATAGCCCGCTTCGAAGAGACAAGGGATATCCGGCTGCTCGGCGGATTCCAGGCAGGAGTCGATCCCGAACTCGACCTTGCCGTGCGACAGGTGCCCTTCATCTACGAGATCTTGCGGCAGTCGCCCACGGATCCGCTTTCACGGGACCCGTTCGCAGAACTAGCAGCTCACCTAAAGGCAAAGGAGACATCCAATGGCGGATAAGCTTGCAGGGCTTGTGCTGCCTGACAAGACGCCCTTGGAGACGGCCGCCGATCCGCTCGAATATTATCCCGGCCAGAGACAGAAGGTCCCCCCATCCGGTGTTGCGCGCCCACGCGAAACCCCAGCCCGTTTTCGCGGCAACGACTGGCTGCTGGCCGCTGGCGGCGCGCTTCTGGCAGGTATCTGCGCTATCTTCCCGTGGTACATCTTCCTACATCAGGAAAGTTTTGGAATTCGCCCGTTCACTTTGGCCGAACAGCCCAAGCTCCACAATCTTCGGCCGGGGCTCCGTGACGATGAGGCGACTTTCGTAATGCCGAACCTCGATTTCGTTCCAACAGGAACTGTGCCCGAAACACCTGAGCAGCTCTCGGAAAGCCTGTATGAGCAGCCCTTTCCGGGCGACCGCCGCAAATTCCGTCTCATTGCCGCGGAAAATGGACGCGCAATGATCGAAGATGACGACGGATTCTGGATGGTGCAGCCCGGCTCGCTTCTTCCGGATGGCAGCCGCGTCTCCCGCGTCGAACGGCGCGCCCAGACGTGGGTTCTCGTCACCAGCGCAGACACGGAAATCCAACTCTCACGCTGACCGAGGCGCAAGGCCCGCGCAAGACTGACGGCCTACCCTGCTGCCAGTAGAATCTGGATGAGAGCTTATGGAAGCAGTCAACCTGTTCGATCTGGCCGCGCATCAGGCCCGGTGGCTTTCGGTCCGCCAGGCAGCAGTGGCTGGCAATATCGCCAACATTAATACGCCAGCTTACAAGGCAGTGGACGTGGAGCCCTTCGAAAAGGTGCTTGACGGATCACGCGTCGCGATGAAGGCGACCCATGGCCAACACCAGCACCACGGGGTTACGCCGGCATCCTTCCTGCTAGACAGGAGCGAGGACCCGAAGATGCTGCCTTCCGAGAACAGCGTTGTGCTCGAAGATGAACTGGTCAAGGCCGGCGAAGTCCGCCGCGCATTCGAGCTCAACACCGCCATCGTGAAGGCCTTCCACCGCATGATCATGATGACGGCGAGAGGTTAAGCATGGACCCGCTTTCCGCTGCCGTAAAGATCGCTGGCTCGGGTCTTACTGCCCAATCAGAACGCATGCGCATCGTCTCGGAAAACCTCGCCAACGCACAGTCCACAAGCGATGTGCCGGGCGGCGATCCATACCGCCGCAAGACAATCAGCTTTGCGGCCGAGCTCGACCGGGCAACCGGCGGCGCAATGGTGCAGATTTCCGCAATCGCGCGCGATCCGGCCGACTTCTCGGTCGAATACATGCCGGGTCACGAAGCAGCCGACGAGTTCGGCTATGTGAAGATGCCAAATGTAAACATGCTGGTCGAGATAGCGGACATGCGCGAGGCCAATCGCGGTTACGAGGCGAACCTTCAGACGATCAAGCAGGCTCGCGAACTCATTTCCATGACCATCGATCTTCTGCGGAGCAATGGATGATATCCGGTATCGCAAATCTTCCGCGTATTTCTGCGATCGGCACCGATCCGGTACTTTCCGAGCCGAAGCTTGCGCCCACCGATGGTGATGCATTCTCGGCCATGGTGAGCGAACTGGCAGCCGACACCGTCTCGCGCCTTACGAAGGCGGAAAACCTATCCCTCCAGGCATTGCAGGGAGAGGCGGAAACACGCGCCGTCGTGGATGCGGTTATGGATGCGGAACAATCGCTTCAAGCGGCCATCGCCATCCGTGACAAGATCGTGACCGCCTATCTGGAAATCAGCCGAATGGCGATCTGAGGAGTAGCCCGTTGAAAGCCCTTTCCATCGCCGCCACCGGCATGTCCGCCCAGCAGACCAATCTGGAGGTCATCGCCAACAATATCGCTAACATCAATACGACCGGCTTCAAGCGGGCGCGGGCAGAATTTTCCGATCTGCTGTACCAGGTGGAGCGGCTGCAGGGCGTGCCCGAACGGGCCAACCAGAACATCGTGCCGGAGGGCGCGAATATCGGGCTTGGCGTCAAGACGGCGGCGGTGCGCAATGTGCATGTGCAGGGTTCGCTCACCAATACCGGTAACAAGCTGGACGTGGCGCTGGCCGGTAAAGGCTGGTTCCAGATTGAGGGAGCCGATGGCGAGATGCTCTATAGCCGTGCCGGGGCCTTCAACACCAACGCAAATGGCGAGCTCGTCACAGTGGATGGATTTCCGGTGATGCCAGCTATCGTCGTGCCCCCGGAAACGGTGGATGTGATCATCAACAAGTCCGGCCAGGTCTTCGCCCGCGTGGATGGCGAGCCCGACCTGCAGGTGCTGGGGCAGCTCACCCTTGCCACTTTTTCCAATGAAGCAGGACTCGCTCCCATTGGAAACAACCTCTTCCGCGAGACGGTCGCATCCGGCCCTGCCAATGTCGGCGTGCCTGGCGAGCCGGGCTTTGCGACCGTCGAGCAAGGATATCTGGAAGCCTCAAACGTAGATCCCGTGAAGGAAATAACCGATCTGATCTCCGCCCAGCGCGCCTATGAAATGAACTCCAAGGTCATCAAGGCGGCCGATGAAATGGCCGCCACAGTGACCCAGTCGTTGCGATAGCGATGCAGAACCGGCGGTGCAGTAAACGGTTTTTTCTGGCGGGTCTGCTGGCGGCCCTCTCCTTCGTTGCCACGCCCGCCGGCGCCCAGGATATCGTCGTCGTGCCTGCACGCGTCATCTATCCCGGCGAAACAATCTCTGCCGACGCTATTCAGGAGATGCTGCTGCGCAAGCCTCCACGGGGCGCCGCGTCCATCGCCCGCGAGGTCGACGAACTGGAAGGCAAGGTAGCCCGACGCACGCTTCTGCCCGGGCGGCTGATCCCCCTTTCCTATATTCGCGCACCCTATCTGGTGGAACAGGGGTCTACGGTCACGGCGATCCTCACCCATGGCGCCCTGACCATCTCCGTCCTTGCTGTCCCGCTCCAGCACGGGGCGGCAGGCGAACAGATCAGGGTGCGCAATATCGACAGCGGCGCCATTTTCACCGGGATCGTCATGCAGGACGGCACGGTGCGGGTTGGGGCGTCATGATCTTCAGGGGCTTGTTGTCCGCACTGGTGGTCCTTGCCGCCATGCTGCCCGCCTTTGCAGGCGGAAAGACCCAGATCAAGCATATCGCTGAGCTTCAGGCTGCGCGGGACAACCAGCTTGTCGGTTATGGACTGGTGATCGGCCTGAACGGTACGGGTGACAGGCTGCGCAATGCACCGTTTACCGAGCAATCAATGCGGGCGATGCTCGAAAATCTGGGCATCGCCACCGAAGGCGGAAGGGCAAGGGCGGAGAATATCGCGGCGGTGATTGTCACCGCAAATCTGCCACCATTCGTGCAGTCGGGCGCCCGGATCGACGTTACCGTTTCTTCCCTCGGGGATGCTAAATCGCTTGCCGGTGGCATGCTGGTGATGACTCCGCTGCGCGCAGCTGATGGCGAGATATATGCCGTGGCGCAGGGGCCGGTCATCGTTTCAGGCTTCCGTGCCGAAGGACAGGCGGAAACGCTTACGCAGGGCGTTCCCACTTCCGGGCGCGTTCCCAACGGTGCCATCATCGAGCGCGGTGTGCCAGTTTCCTTCGACGATCTTCTGGCGCTGACCCTGCAACTCAGGAACCCGGACTTCTCGACCGCCGTGCGCATTGCCGACGCGGTCAACGCATATACCAGCCGGCGCTTCGGCGCGCGGCTTGCAAGCGAGCGGGACGCGCGAACCGTCGTCATTCAAAAGCCCAAAGGGATCTCTGCCGCGCGATTCTACGCCGAAATCGAGAATCTGCACGTCCATGTAGATGCACCGGCGCGTGTGGTCGTTGACGAGCGGTCAGGCACGGTCGTGATCGGCAATGATGTACGTATCTCCCGCGTCGCCATCAGTCATGGCGCGCTTACCGTACGCGTCACCGAGATGCCACGGGTTGTGCAACCGGAGCCGTTCAGCCGCGGCGAGACGGCGGTCGAGCCCTTTACAGCGATCGACGCTAGCCGGCCCGATGCGAACGTCGCCGTACTTGATGGGCCGGACTTGCAAACGCTCGTCTCCGGCCTCAACAGGCTCGGGGTAAAGCCCGACGGGATCATCGCGATCCTGCAAGGAATCAAGACGGCGGGCGCGCTCCAGGGCGAGCTGGTCCTGCAGTAAGGGGGGAAGGAAAGAGATGCGCCTCCTCGATACGGACCTTTGCATGACCCGGCGCGCACTTGCCCCGGTGATTGCGGTTCTGATGCTCGCAGGCCAGGGCGGCGCAGAGGCGGCGGAACTGAACGCTGTGCCGCAGGACGAGGTTGCGCGCTACTGTTCCAGCATCGCTGATGCGGCGAAAGACCGGCGCTATGCGCTCCAAGCGCAGGAGCTCGAAAAACTCAAGGATGAGGTCGATGCCCGCATCGCAATCTTGGAAGAAAAACGTGCCGAATATGAAAGCTGGCTGGCGCGGCGCGAGGATTTCCTTGCCGCCGCCGAGGACAATCTCGTGCGCATCTATTCGAGCATGAGGCCGGACTCTGCTGCCGAGCGCCTGGCCGAAGTCCGCCTAGAGCTTGCTGCAGCTATTCTGATGAAGCTGGAGCCGCGTGTGGCTGGCATTATCCTCAATGAGATGAACAGCAAGGCCGCAGCCACGCTTACGAGCATCATGGCGAGTGCGGCCCGGCCTGAGGACCCGTCATGAACAAGACGGCAGCAGCTTTCATTATCCTTGCCCTTCCCGCATTCGCAGGTTGCGCCAGTACTGACGAAATTGGCAAGCCTCCTGCACTCTCTCCTGTTGGGGCTGGGGCTGAACCCACCGTCCTTCAGGCCTATCACTATCCGGAAAGAAAGCCTCAGCGCGTCAGCCGCCATTCGCTCTGGAGCGACCGGCAAAGCCGCTTCTTCACCGATCCGCGCGCGCTGGAGGTCGGCGATATATTGACCGTTGTCATATCCATTAATGACAAGGCCAGGTTCGAGAATGAATCGGCACGCTCGCGGCAGTCAAGGCGCAATCTTGGTTTGGGCGGTTCTTATGCCTTCGGGAATGCCAGCGGCTCAGCACAAGCCGAGGGGGATATCGGCTCCGGCACATCGACTGTGGGAGTTGGCGAGACGAAGCGGTCGGAGGACATGCGCCTTGTCGTGGCGGCCATCGTTACCGAAAAGCTGCCCAATGGAAATCTGCGGATTTCCGGCACGCAGGAAGTACGCGTCAATGCCGAACTTCGGGTGCTCACTATCGCCGGTATCGTGCGGCCAAGCGATATCGGCCCCGCTAATACGATTTCCTACGAGCGCATCGCAGAAGCGCGCATTTCTTATGGCGGGCGCGGTAGGCTGACGGAAGTGCAGCAACCTGCCTGGGGGCATCAGGTGCTCGATAACGTGCTGCCTTTCTGACCGGAAAGCATCGTCATGGCTGTCATCACACAGGAAGAAGAGAAGAAGGAAGGCAGACCGCTTATCATGCAGTTAGCGGCGCTGCTCGTCATTACGGTTCTGGCGGCTGGCATGGGTTGGCTGACGGGCACCTATCTGGAAAAACTCCACAATCCCGCGGCAAAGTCTGGACTGGAAGTGTCTGCGCAGGCGGAAACCCCCAACGAAGGAGAAGCCGAAGAAGCTCTTACCGGAACGCCTTCCATCGTTTTCAATCTCGATCCCATCACCATCAATCTGGCCGAGCCGGCGGATGTGTGGTTGCGCATGGAGCTCGCGCTGGCGTTCGATGGTCCGGCCGATCCTGAGCTTGCGCGGACCATTCATCAGGACCTGCTTGCCTATATGCGCACGGTGAAGCTCAAGCAGATCGAGAGCAGCAGCGGATTCCACCACCTCAAAGCTGACCTCCTTGAGCGTGCGCGTATTCGCAGCAATGACCGCGTGAAGCAGGTTCTTGTCCTGACCTTCCTCTACGAATGATGCGTCCCCTAGCTATCCTTTCCGCCGTGCTTTTCGCCGGCGCTTCCCCGGCTGCCAGCCAGACGCTCGACCTTGGCGCGCTGGCGGGTCAGGCCAACGGCACGAGCGTTGGCTATATCATCCAGCTTTTCGGCCTGCTGACGGTACTGTCGATCGCGCCGGGCATCCTCATCATGGTGACGAGCTTCACCCGCTTCGTCATCGTTTTTTCAATATTGCGCACCGGGATCGGCTTGCCGTCCACACCGGCTAATCTGATCCTCATCAGTCTTTCGCTCTTCATGACGTTCTATGTGATGGCGCCGACCTTCGATCAGGCCTGGAATAATGGCGTGCAGCCGCTTATGAACAACGAGATCGACGAAGCGGTAGCGGTGGAGCGGATAGCGGAACCGTTCCGCGGGTTCATGAGCGCGAATGTACGCGACGAGGATTATAACCTGTTCGCCGATCTGGCGGTGGAACGCGGCGGAGTTCAGACCGAGGCGCAGCAGGCGGATATGCGGGTCCTTATCCCCGCTTTCATGATCTCGGAAATTCGCCGCGGCTTCGAGATCGGCTTTCTGATCGTCCTGCCCTTTCTGGTGATAGATTTGATCGTAGCCACGATCACCATGTCCATGGGCATGATGATGCTGCCGCCGACCGTCGTTTCGCTCCCCTTCAAGATATTGTTCTTCGTGCTCATTGACGGCTGGAATCTGCTGGTGGGCAGTCTTGTCCGGTCTTTTGCCTGATTCCAGCTTCAAAAGACCATCGAACCCAGCCGCTATTATCCATTTGGTAGCAAATGGAGGGCATAACAGTGCCGATGCATGACGGAGTGGGTTCCAGTAGTACCCACGGCATGATGCCTCTCCGTCATCACCGGTAAAGCCCGGTATGTCCCTCGTAGTTCTGTTTCAGGGGCGTTATTCCCATGGCTAGCATCAACACCAACGCGTCGGCGATGACGGCGCTGCAGACCCTCAACACCATCTCCAAGAACATGGCCACCACGCAGTCGCGTATCTCGACCGGCCTGCGCGTGGCGGAAGCGTCCGATAACGCCGCCTACTGGTCCATCGCGACCTCGATGCGTTCGGATAACAAGGCTCTTTCCAGCGTGCAGGATGCGCTTGGCCTTGGCGCCGGCAAGCTCGACACCGCCTATACGGGCATCAACGAGGTGATCGACACCGTCGACAAGATCAAGGAAAAGCTGGTCAGCGCACGTGGCGCCAGCCTTGAAGATCAGAAGAAGATCGGTACGGAAATCACCGCGCTCAAAGATCACATCAAGTCGGTCGTAGAGAATTCCAACTATGCCGGCGCCAACATGCTTAAGGATGGCGATGACGTCTCGATCACTTCATCCTATAACCGCACCGGCACCAGCGTCTCGGTAGAGACAATCGACATTACCGGTGCCGATGTTCAGGTGCTCGAGACTACGGTAACCGCTGGCACTCCTCCGACTACCACCGTGACCGGCATCGCCGCTGCGCTGTTCGCCGATGACTTCTTTGCTCTAACAGATACGAGCACCGATCCTATCGCGGCGTCATCCTCTGACGATAGCGACGTGACCATCGACTCCATGCTTGCTGATGTCGAGTCGGTTCTGTCGAAGCTCGCTGATGGAGCTGCCAAGCTGGGCGCTGCTAAATCCCGCGTGGATCTGCAAAAGGATTTCGTATCCAAGCTGTCGAATGCGATTGACCGTGGTGTTGGGCAGTTGGTGGACGCGGATATGAACGAGGAATCGGCCCGTCTTTCGGCTCTGCAGGTTCAGCAGCAGCTTGGTGTTCAGGCGCTCTCGATCGCCAACTCCAACGCTCAGAACATTCTCTCGCTGTTCCGCTAATTGGCAGCTACACTCTGCAAGATGGATAGGGTCGCCTCACAGGCGGCCCTTTTTTTATAGGTGCCCTCACCCGTTAAGAATCCATTAACCATACACCTGTACCCATCGTTAACCATTCCTGCCCGCGGGGCATGGGGCTGATGATGAGGGCAAGCACGTGGCGAGCATCATGACGAACACCTCTGCGATGGTGGCATTGCAGAGCTTGAAAGCGACGAACAAGGCGCTTGAAACCGTCCAGGGCCGTATTTCCACCGGCTATCGGGTCGCAGAAGCCAGCGACAACGCGGCATACTGGTCTATCGCCACCACAATGCGCTCTGACAACAAGGCGCTCTCTGCCATCCAGGATTCCCTTGGGCTTGGAGCGGGAAAGATCGACACCGCTTATACGGCGATGAACAATGTCATCAAGGCGGTTGATGACATCAAGACCAAACTGATCAACGCCCGCGGCGCCAGCGGCGAGAACCAGAAGAAGATCCAGGCAGAGATCGACATCCTGCAGGACCACATAAAGTCTGCCGCAACGGGCGCCAGCTATGCCGGCACCAATATTCTTGCGACCGACGACGCAGGCCCTTTGGAAATCGCCGCCTCCTACGATCGCGCTTCGAACGGAACTGTTAGCGTCGGCACCATCTCGATTGCAATTTCAGGGATAAAGCTATTTGCCGCCGATGGCACAACCGCCGACGCTACACAGCATCTCGCCCATGATGTGATGCAGATAGACGTAGTGGCCAATGGCGATGACGGTTCCATCGATGACTATTTGGAAGACATCGAGGCGGCACTTGCCACAATGTCCACGGCAGCGGCCAATTTGGGCTCTGCCAAGAACCGTCTAGACCTGCAGAAGGATTTTGTCTCCAATCTGATGGATTCCATCGAGCGGGGCGTGGGCCAGCTTGTGGATGCTGACATGAACGAAGAATCCACACGTCTCCAAGCCTTACAGGTCCAGCAGCAACTCGGCATCCAGGCGCTTTCCATCGCCAATCAGAACGCTCAGAACATCCTGGCCCTCTTCCAGTAATGAGCACGGCAAGTCCCTGCTCGCAACTCTTCCCGTAAACGTTCGAAGGCTTCGCACAAGCTTCGCCGCCTAGGCTGACTGGAGAATTCCGCCTGGGAGCGAACGCTTTGCCTGAGCAGCTTCAAACCGTCATTGAGAACCTGAAAAGCCTCGGGCCGCGTCGGCTCGCGATGATGGCGGGCGTCCTTGCGCTGACCATGGCTCTGGTGGCGGGAGGCGCGATTTATCTCAACCGCCCGGCCTACGAAACGCTATATGTCGGCCTCGAACGCTCCGACGTGAACCAGATCGGCCTCGTTCTGGGCGAGGCGGGCATTGCCTTCGACGTGGTTTCCGATGGCACCGCCGTGCTTGTGCCAACCGGCAAGACCGCCGAGGCTCGCATGCTTCTTGCCGAAAAGGGCCTGCCTTCGAGCGCCAATGCCGGTTATGAACTGTTCGACAATGTCGGCTCCCTGGGACTCACCTCCTTCATGCAGGAGGTGACCCGCGTGCGCGCGCTGGAAGGCGAAATTGCCCGCACCATTCGCTCCATAGCCGGAATCAAGGCAGCACGGGTGCACATCGTCATGCCGGAGCGCGGCAATTTCCGCCGCGAGCAGCAGGAGCCGTCCGCTTCGGTGGTCATCCGTACTACCGGCATCGATGCAACCGCGAAAGCTGCCAGCATCCGCTATCTGGTCGCCGCCGCGGTGCCCGGCCTTAATGCGGAGGAGGTCACGGTACTCGATTCGTCCGGCACGCTGCTTGCGGCCGGCGATGACCCCGCCAGCAGCACGCTCCAGCGCTCGATCGGCATCGAGCGCACCGTCGAAGCCCAGATTGAAGACAACATACGCCGGGCGTTGGCCCCCTATCTCGGGCCGGATAATTTCCGCGCCAGCGTTAAGGCGGAAGTGAACACCGATACGCGGCAAGTGGAGGAGGTGATCTACGATCCCGAATCCCGGGTGGAGCGTTCGGTGCAGATCGTGCGCATGGCCGACAGCGCGACCCGGGAATCGGCAGCCACGCCGACGACGGTGCTGCAGAACCTGCCGCAAGAAGAAACGCCCGCCGCTGAAACGCCGCGTTCATCCGAAGAAAGCGAGCGGCGCGAGGAAACGACGAATTACGAGCTCAACACCAAGCGCATTGCGACTGCCAGCAATGGTTATCAGGTGACGCGGCTTTCCATCGCTATCGTCGTGAATGAGGCGCGCCTGGCAGCAGTTCTTGGTGATAACATCACACCCGACGTGCTGCAGGCTCGCATCGCGGAAATCCAGACTGTTGTCGCCTCAGCAGCCGGTTTCAACGAGGAGCGCGGAGACGTGCTCAATGTCGCGGCAGTCGAATTCATCGATGGGCTGGATGGGGTCGAAATTGCCGAACCCGGTGTGCTCGATGCGATCAGCCGGCATCTCGGGACGACAATCAACGCACTTGCCTTCGTGCTCGTGGCGTTTCTTGTCACCTGGTTCGGCTTGAAGCCGCTGACGGCAGCGCTGACTGGCGGGGCGAGCGGCGAAGCGCGTACAGAAGAAACACTTCCGGCTATTGCCCAGGGTACGGCAGGGGAAACCCAGCTTTCGCTTGCTGGTAGGGACGCCGATGGCGGTCTTTCCGGAGCTGAGGAAAGCGAGCCATTGCGCATACGGCCTGAACCGCGGGCACGTCTGCAACGGATGGTTGACCTCAACGAGGAGCGCACCGCCCACATACTGCGTAAATGGGCGCGGACCGAAGTAGAGGCCATGGGGTGATGCGGTCAACACTTGCGGACATGTTGCCTGATTTTGGAACGGGAAATGGCGCGCATCAGGCGCGTGCGGGCAGCGATGTCACCCTCGCGCAGCGGGAGCCCTTACCGGAAGAGGTCACCCAGCAGCGCATCGCGCAAGAGATTGCAGCGGCAGAAGCGGCCCTTTCGCAGAAACTTGCCTGCAAACATGCGGAGGCTCTTTCTGCCGAGCGCGAAAGACATGCGGCGGAAATGCAAGCAACAATTGAGCGTCTCTCCGATCTGGCCGCTGAAGCCATCGCCGCGCGCTTTGATGCGATGAAGCGTGAGGTTGCCTCAATTACCAGCGCTCTTGCCGCCCAGGTGCTTGCGGTAACCCTTACCCAGGATGTCCGCAGACGCTCCATCGAGGAGCTTGCGCGGCTTGTCGGCGAAGCGATGAATGATCGCGATACTCTGCGCGTTCGCGTGCGTGGCCCGGAAAATCTTCGCCAGGCACTCAAGGAACGGCTCGGCGAGCAATGGCGGCAAATCGATTTTATTGATGCGGTTGATTTCGACCTTACTGCCGAGATCGGTGAAAGCCTCTTGAAAACCCGCCTGGCCGACTGGTCCGAGGAGTTGGCCGAGGTGCTGCCGTGACCGATGCCGGCAGGGATGATCGTCGGCACGAGATCATCATCGTGCGTCGGGGAAGCATGGATGACGATGAAGGGCATCAAGGTGGAGTCTGGAAGATAGCCTTCGCTGATTTCATGACGGCGATGATGTGCTTCTTTCTTGTCTTGTGGCTTATCAATGCGGCCAACGAAGAGGCGCGGGTCGCCCTTTCCAGCTACTTCAATCCGGTCAAGCTGATCGACAGGAGCACCAGCCCCAAGGGTGTCGAAGAGCTGGACCAGACGCCGCAGGAAATCACCGAGCGGGATGAGTATCACGACCCGGCATCACAGGCGCCGGCGAACGGCAAGACGTTAGTCGACGACGACATTCAGCCGGCCGGTCCTGCCGGTACCCGCAAATATTCCGACCAGAACTTCTTCTCGAACCCGTATGCGGTCCTGTCGGAGATCGCTGCGGATGTCGGGCGGGACCAGAACATCTCCCATAAGGGTGACGGAGGCGTGCAGATTGCAGGTCCCTCTTCTGGGGCTTCCGGCGGGGAGTCGTATCGCGATCCGTTCGCCCCCGACTTCTGGACGCAGCAGGTGACTACTCCGGATATCGCCATGGATGGTGATCCCGGACAAGCGCGCGAACAGCCCGTTGGCGCAACCGCCGCCGAAAGCGACTCTGACGAACTGGCGGCAATCGAGCTGGCAGAAATCAGTCAGGTAGCAGCAACGGGGCGATCAGCGACAGGAGATGCAGCCCGCCTTGTTCCGGTGCCGCAGGTGGCGCCGCTGCTGTCACAAAGCCAGGAGGCGGCTGACGAACCCGCGGAGCACGGTAGCATGGCGGCCGTTGAAGAGGCGGCCAACGATCTTCGCGAGCGCCTCAGCCAAGCTTTGATGGGGCAGGGGCTTGCCGGCGCCGTAACGGTAGCGGCGGGCGATGACGGAATTCTGATCTCTGTGACCGACGATGTCCGCAATGGAATGTTCCCGGTCGGCTCGGCAGTGCCCGAGCGCGCCCTGGTGCTTGCCATGGAGAAGATCGGAGAGGTACTCGCCGACCAGCCGGGCACCATCCGCATCCACGGCCATACCGACGCGCGGCCATTCCGAAGCGGAGATTACGACAACTGGCGTCTTTCTACCGCTCGGGCTCATGCGGCCCAATACATGCTCATACGCGGCGGTCTCGATGAGAGCCGGATTGACGAGGTGGCGGGCTTTGCCGACCGCCGTCTGAAAATGCCTGACTCGCCCCTGTCGGATGCCAACCGCCGCATCGAGATCCTGCTGGAGGCTCGGCAATGAGGCGCGCAGCCAGGAGGGTTCTTTCCTTGGCAGCAATCGCTGGATTGCTCACACCTGCTGCGGCCGCCGGGCTTGAGCCATACCAAATGATACGCTCCCTGCAGCTCATGCAGGATCGCATAGCAGATGGCGATCACGCGGCGCTGCCGATGCAAAGCAGGCTGCTTGCCATTGTCGATCGACGGCTGCGCGACATGGCTCCGGAAAAATTCGAGGACCGCCGGAACCTTGACGCCCTGCTGATCTATGGGGCCAGCGGCGGGAATCCAGAAACGCTGGAGGCAGTGTTCTCTCGCCTCCAGCCTGGCGAAGCCGACCGGAGGCTGAACGAGGGCCTCACCCACTATGCCCGTGGGGATCTTGCCGCCGCGCGCGAACTACTGGCAAGCGTGGACCTTGATACGATGGAACCCCGGCTGGCGGCTCCGCTTGCGCTTGTCCTCGGTTCGCTTTTCACGCAGCAGGACCCAGCCGAAGCTCTCAGGCTTTTCGATCAGGCACGGCTGCTCAGCCCCGGCACGCTGATCGAGGAGGCCGCTCTGCGACGCTCGGTCGCCGTCAGCGCCGAGATGAAGGATGAAGAGCGCTTCGCGCGAGCATCGATCCAGTATGTGAACCGCTTTCTGCGCTCCCCCTATGCCAACCAGTTCGCAGAGGCCTTCGTGTCGGGCATCATTGCCTTCGAAGGTCAGGTGGATTTGAGCATGGTCGAAGAGGTGGCGTCGAACATGCGTCCGGATCAGGCGCAGGTCATCTATCTTCGCATCGCACGTCAAAGCGCTATCGAGGGATATCACCGGCTGCTGGCCTTCGCCTCCGAGAATGCGGAGAAATATGCGGCTGAAGAGCAGGAAGACCCGCGCGCCACGCTCTACGCAAACCTCGCACTGGTCGCTTCCGCGAATGTGGACGCGGTCTTAGGGACACTCGAAAAGATCGATGATGAGAGGCTTTCGGAAAGTGACCGAAAGCTTCTCCGGGCAGCAAGGAAGATCGCCGGGGACATTCTGGCTTCGCCGGTTGAGGGGTTGCAGGACGGCAGCATGCCTGCGGCCTCAGAACTCTTTCGGGGCGCAGCAGCCGAAGGCCAAACAGCGATCGAGCGTTTCATGGCCAAATCGCATCAGAAATTAAAGGAGATAGACATGCTCCTTGCGGAGAAGCGTCGGTGACGGAAGCCATTAAAGCAAGCATCGGCCCCTTGGCCGTTAGCCACGACAAGCCTGAACGAAGATCTATCGGGCAAGGAAGTGCTTTTGCGGACGCTCTGCAGGAGGAGCCGCAGCAGAGCGGACCGAATGGTGGTGGCAAACACATGGTGAAGGCGCCGCTAACGGACGGCTGGCCTGTCACGGACCGCATCCTGGAGAGCGCCGTTGCCTGGAATCGTACCATCGCCAAGAATGACGGTGGTTCGGGAAAAAAGGTCGAAAATGAGCGCCTGGAGGCATTCCAGATGGCGGTTTCCGCCGTTCTTGCGAAAGATATGGAGTTTCCGGGCGAGGCATGGACGGGCCCTTTCTCCGGACCATCACAAATGGAGAATGACGTTCCGGGATCGGCTTTGCTGATGGCAAACGCGGAGCGCTTGGACGAGCGGGTCGATCTGTCACCGCGCGAAGCGCACGTGGAAGGAGCGCGCAGGAATGAACGGCTGCCGGCTGCCGGGCGCATCGAGATCCAGAGGGACAGTCTGCCCTTGTTGGAGCGCGCGAATGCGGTGGACAAGAAGCAGGGCATCGCTGCGCGCGGCATCGAACCGGACCTTGCCTCCGCATTTCGGGAGCCAGGCAAACAAGCTACGCCAATCTCCCCGAAAGAGCCTGATCTTCTCCCGCCAGCAACGCGCGTCCTCAGCGTCCAGAGCATTCCTGCACCGGCATTTCTCCCCACACTCAGCAGCTCCGTTTCGGGCACAGTGCTGGCTGCACTGGAGTCGGATACAACCTATAGAGTCGCGTTTGCGGAAGCTGCAACCGCAGTCGCCCAGAATACGCGTAACCCCCAACCGCTTCTTACTCTCAAAATTCAGTTGCATCCGTCCGAACTTGGCACGGTTATGGCGAATCTGAAGATGTCTGGGGAGCAACTTACAGTAGAATTACAAGTTGAGAGCACAGAAGCCAGACTAAAGCTCCAGGCGGACCGCGACAGCATGGTTCAGGCTCTCCGTTCACTTGGTTATGATGTCGATCGCATATCTATTCAGCAGATGACAAATAGCCCATCTGCCACGCCAGGCTCTACGGGGAGTGGTCGCGAGTCGTCCTTCCAGGCGGGCACTGGCCCGGGGCAGGATCAGAATTCCGGCCGTCCCGATAGCGGCGCAGGCGACAATCCTTTCGCGCCGAGCCGCGAAGCGATCGAGGGGCGGCAGGATGATGCTTCGGGCGACGGTATTTATATCTAACCTGCTTCTGTCGAGCGCCGTCGTCGCGGCCAATCCTTGCGAGGGAGAGATCCTCCGGGCATCGCAAAAACACGGTGTTCCTGCCGGCATACTCTACGCCGTCGGACTTACGGAAACCGGCGTAAAGGGCAGCCTTCAGCCTTATGCACTCAATATTGAGGGCAAAGCCGTTTTCGCCGGTAATCGGAGGGAAGCTGTGGAGGAATTCATGCGGGCACGGAAGAGAGGGGCGAAGCTGATCGACCTCGGCTGCATGCAGATAAACCATTATTATCATGCCGACCGTTTCCGCACTCTGTGGGACATGCTCGACCCTCAGCAAAACGTCGACTATGCCGCGCGCTTTCTTGTGGAGTTGAAGCGGCGGCATGGAACATGGTCAATGGCTGTCGCGCGCTATCATGCAGGGCCGAACAATAACCCGGCGCAGAAGCGTTACCTGTGCCGCGTCATTGTGAATATGGTGGCGACAGGTTTCGGTTCATGGACGCCGGATGCGTATCGATACTGCAATCCAAAGTAGAAATCATGAGTCGTTTCTGCATCAACGAAACTTTCTTAAGAAATTATTAAAAAAGATGGTTGTCTGTGATTCCGTCCACCATGTACCACTTGGGTAGGTAACTGATTCGGGGGCGGGTCAATGATAGTGGTGGTGGACGAGCGCGAGCTCGTCACAGAAGGTTATACCTCACTTTTCAATCGGGAAGGTGTCGCAACCGCCGGCTTCCGGCCGAATGAATTCAATGACTGGGTTGAATCCGTAGCCGACGAGGATTTGAGCTCGGTTCGAGCTTTCCTCCTCGGCCAGTGCAGGTCATCTGAAGCGCCGGCCAAGCGGATTCGGGATCGCACGCATGCGCCGGTGATAGCGCTGGCAGAACAGCATTCCCTGGAAGACACATTGCGGCTCTTCGAGGCCGGCGTCGATGATGTGGTAAGGAAGCCGGTGCATGTGCTGGAAATCCTGGCGCGTATCAGCGCCATCAACCGGCGGGCGCAGCAACAGCAGGACGATTATCTGCAGATTGGCCGTCTGCGCATCTTCAACAACGGCCGCGATCCGGAAATCGATGGCGAGGCTGTGCCATTGCCGCGCCGCGAGCGCCGAATCCTGGAATATCTCGCCAACAACGCTTCGCGGCGGGTGACCAAGACGCAGATATTCAACGCCATCTACGGGATCTTCGATGAGGATGTCGAGGAGAACGTTGTGGAAAGCCACATAAGCAAGCTGCGCAAGAAGCTGCGGCAGAAGCTCGGTTTCGATCCGATCGACTCCAAGCGGTATCTTGGTTACCGGCTCGTGACATCAGGGCGATGAAAGGAACAGCTTCACGCAAGCTGCGTCTTTTAGGCTGCCGCTACGCGAGCAATAGGAGAGCCCGATGAGCCTGTATGGGATGATGAGAACCGGTGTGTCCGGGATGAACGCCCAAGCAAACCGCCTATCGACGGTCGCGGAGAACATCGCCAATTCCAGCACCAACGGCTACAAGCGGGCCAGCACCGAATTCTCAACCCTGCTGGTTCCTAGCACGCAGGGTTCATACAATTCGGGTGGCGTGACGACGACGGTGCGCCACTCCATCTCTACGCAGGGCGTGCTGCAATATACGACCTCCATCACTGACCTGGCGGTCGATGGAGACGGCTTTTTCGTAGTGGAGGGCACAGGCGGTCAACCTTACCTGACGCGGGCGGGCTCTTTCGTTCTCGATGGCGAGGGGCGGCTCATCAATGCCGCTGGTTTTCAGCTTATGGGCTATAGCTATGAAAATGGCGTGCCTTCAGCGACGGCTAATGGTTACGCCGACCTTACGGCGGTCACCATCACCCAGCCGGAGCTTGTTGCAACGCCATCACGCAATGGGATGATCTCAGCAAACCTGCCGCTTGTTGCGTCGATTGTCGATAACACGGCTCCGCCTGCAGGAGCCGGAATTCCCAGCGCCGGCGACAATGTTGCGAACTCGCAATATTCCGCCAAGACATCGCTCGTTGCCTATGGCAGCAAGGGAGAGCAGGTTCTTCTCGACGTCTATTTCACGAAGACGGGCGACGATACGTGGGAGGTGGCCGTGTTCGACCGCGCCCACGGAGCGCCTGATACGTCTTTTCCTTATACGTCTGGCCCTCTTGTAAGCGATACGCTTGCCTTCAACTCCACCACGGGAAAGATTGAGGGAGCCACCACCGGGATTTCAGTTCCAGTGCCCGGCGGCGATATGCTGGAACTCGACCTTTCCAGGCTCACGCAGCTTGATGCCGGGTTCAAGGTGGCCGATGCGAAGGTGGATGGAGCGCCGCCGAACTCGATCGAGGGTATCGACGTCAGCTCCGACGGCATCGTCTATGCCCAGTATGGGGATGGCTCACGCAAGCCGCTCTACCGCATTCCGCTCGCCACTGTTCAGAGCCCCGACCAACTACAGGTTCTTTCCGGGAATGTTTTCGCCGAAAGCACTGGTTCCGGCACTGTTCGCGTCGGCTTCGCGGGAGCTGACGGCCTTGGCAAGATAGCATCCGGTGCACTCGAGAACTCCAATGTGGATATCGCAGAGGAGCTTACAAGCATGATCGAATCCCAGCGCACCTACACTGCCAACTCCAAGGTGTTCCAGACAGGCTCGGACCTGATGGAGCTGCTGGTCAACCTGAAGAGATAGCAGAAGCTTACGAGGAAGCTGGCGTATGTCGGCCCAGAAAGAGAAGAGATGTCGCTAACACAAGCCCTTAACATTGCGCAGTCAGCGCTGTTTAACCGGTCGCACCAGACAAGCATCCTGTCTCGCAACATCTCCGAAGTTTCAAATCCGGATTACGCCCGTCGCACCGCTGTTCTCTCCAGCATGGTGCCGGGTGTGAATATTACCAGTATCCGTCGCGCTACGAGCGATGCCTTGTTCCGGCAGAATCTTGCTGCGATCTCCGCTTGGCAGGGACAGTCGGCGCTTTCCCAAGGTTTGAACACGCTTCAGGTGCAGGTCAATGGGGTTGATAACGCGTTCTCGCCTGCTTCCGCGATCGGCAACCTGCATATAGCGCTGCAAACCTATGCTGCGGCGCCCTCCAACCGGAACCTTGCCGAAAACGCCGTCGAAGCAGCGCGCCAGGTCGTCCGCTCCCTCAATAACGGAACGGCGGCAATCCAGGCCTTGCGGGCCGACACCGATAAGGAGATCGCCCGCGCGGTAAGTGAATTGAACCGTTTCCTCGCCGAGTTTGAGGTCGCCAACAAGGAGATCGTGGCGGGAACGGTAAGCGGCCGCGACGTGTCCGACGCACTAGACCGGCGCGATGCACTGATAAAGCAGATATCCTTGTATCTGCCCGTCTCCACCATAGCGCGCGCCAACAATGATATGGTGCTTACGACGGCCGGCGGGGTCACGCTTTTTGAAACAGTTGTCCGGCCAGTATCGTTCAGCGCAAATGATTTATATACCGCCGAAGCCACTGGCAATGCGATCTATGTCGATGGAGTGCCACTGGCGGCAGGTAGCGGCGGCAATACAACAGCTTCTGGCAGCCTTGCGGCGCATCTTCAGCTTCGGGACCATGTTGCGGTGCGTATGCAGCAGCAGCTCGACGAAATAGCAAGCCGCCTGATCATTACGTTCAGGGAGAAGGACCCGTTGGGCACGCTGGCAGATGCAACCGGCCTGTTTACCTGGCAGGAGGGGCCGGATTTACCGCCTCCAGACAAGCTTGTGGATGGTCTTGCCGGTTCAATCCGCATAAACGCTGCAATGGATTCAAGCGTCGGCGGCAATCCCGAGCTGCTGCGCGACGGGGGGGCCAATGGTGCCAGCTACGTCCACAACAGCGAGGGCGCGTCCTATGCCACCCTTCTTAATTCGCTCCTCGCTGAGTTCGACGAGCCGGAAGCTTTCGATCCGGATGTGTCGCCCGGCGGCGCGCGCAGTCTGCTGTCTTTTTCCGGCGACGCGATAAGTTGGCTGGAAGCCTTGCGGAAGGATGCCGCGTCTGGGGCAGAGGCCAAGGAGGCTCTGGCGAATCACACGGCGACGGCACTTTCCAACGAAACGGGCGTGAATCTAGACGAGGAAATGGCTCTACTTCTGGAACTGGAGCAGTCCTACGAAGCTTCCGCCCGTCTCCTTGCGGTCATCGATGAAATGCTCGCCACGCTCCTGGAGGCCACTCGCTAAAATGAAGGTTTCCTTCATATCCACTAACGCAATCTCCCAGACGTTGCGCTACCAGATGATGCGAATGCAGGCGCAGCTTGTGCAGCATCAGAAAGAGCTGGCGACCGGCAGACTAGCCGATCCGGGAGTTTCGCTGGGTGCGCGAGCGGGCACCGGCTTCTCCATGGCTCGCGAGATCGACAGGCTGACGGTGCAGATCGATGCCAACAGCGTCGCCCAGAACCGGCTCGCGGCCACGCAGAACAGTCTCACCCAACTCGGCGATGTCAGCCAGGAGTTGCTATCCACGCTCACGGCTGCTTTGTCCGGGGTAAACGACACGTCCATCGTGCGGAGCGCTGCCAATCGGGCACTGGAATCCATGACCAGCGTGCTCAACAGCAACCTGAACGGTGAATATCTGTTTGCCGGCATCAATACGGATGTGAGGCCGCTTAATAGTTACACCGATGCCGGCTCGCCGGCCAAAGATCACTTCGATACGCTTTTCGAGGGATATTTCCACTTCGATCAGGACGATCCGGCAGCCAGCGCAATCACCAATACACAAGTGGAGGAGTTTCTTGACGCGGTGATTGCCCCCAGTTTCATGGGTGCTGATTGGTACGTTACCTGGTCCAACGCATCCGACCAGAAGATCAGCAGCCGCATTTCTGCAAATGAGGTAGCTGAAACATCGATTACCGCGAACGGCCCGGGCATCCGCAAGTTCGCAATGGCGGCGACGGTACTTACGGAATTTCTCGATCTTCCCCTCAATGAGGAAGCACGCAAGGCGCTTTACCAGCGGACCGTCGGTCTAGCCGGTGAAGCCGTTTCAGCCATTGCCTCGATGCAGGCAGAAGTTGGCCTTGTCGAAACCCGCGTCAAGGATGCGAGCGATCGCATCTCCTCGCAAATCGATCTATTCCAGACGTTCATCTATGACCTTGAGGGCGTCGATCCCTACGAAGCTTCAACACGCGTGAATGAACTTCTGACGCAAATAGAGACCTCATACGCACTTACAGCGCGCATTCAGCAGCTCAGCCTGCTGCGCTACCTGCCCTGACCACACGGAGCGAATGCTCATGTACCATTTTTCCTATGATGAGGTTCAGTCCGACTCGGTGGCCGATGCAAAGGACCGTGAACGCCAGTTGCTCGCGAAATCGATCGACCTGCTGAAGACCGCTCGCAAAGCAGGAGCGCAGTCGCGGGAGTCCATCGAGGCGATCCTCTTCATGAACCGGATCTGGACCTCCCTTATCGAGGATCTCGGACATCCCGACAACGCGCTGCCAAAAGAACTGCGGGCAAACCTAATCTCGATCGGGCTTTGGCTCCTGCGCGAGGGCGAGGACGTGCGGCAGGGCCGATCTGACAATTTCGACGGGCTGATTGAAATCTCAGAGATCATACGCGACGGCCTGCGATGAAAAACACGCTGAAAATATCGCTCAAAGCCGGTGAGAAGATCTATGTAAACGGCGCGGTCATTAGGGTCGACCGCAAGATTTCGCTTGAGTTCCTGAACGATGTGCAGTTCCTCCTGCAGCAGCACGTACTTCAGCCTGAGGATGCGCGCACGCCGTTGCGCCAGCTCTATTTCATCGTCCAGGTGATGCTCATGGGGCAGGCGGGTGAGGGGATGGAAAAGACGCGCCAACTCTTCCGAGATACGCTTGCAAATCTTCTCTCCACGTTCCGGAACGAGCGCATACGGGCAGAGCTCAAGCACATCGACACGCTGGTCGGCCAAGGCAAAGTTTACGAGGCGTTGAAGGCGATCCGCGCGCTCTACCCGATCGAGGAACAGATATTCAACAAAGACAGCCTGCAAGAAGAGCAAGTCTTTGCCAAGGCTGTGGGAGAATAGAATGAATGTTTCATCAGTGACCGCTGCCACGCAAAGCCAGCAGATGGCAGGCTCGCCACAGACAGTCGATTATCAATCCTTTCTTAGACTGCTTGTCGCCCAGATGAAAAACCAGGACCCGACAAGCCCCATGGACTCGACGGACTACGTGGCTCAGCTTGCCACCTTCTCTCAGGTCGAGCAGTCGGTGCAGATGAACGGGAAACTAGGGCAGCTTCTTGCGGCTTCCTCGCTTTCGCAGGCAGCCGGCGTGGTAGGAAGGGAAATCACTTCCGCCGACGGGACGATCACAGGCATCGTCAAGGAAGTGAAGCTCTACAGCGATGGTGTCGTCGCCACACTTGAAAGCGGGCAGGAGGTGATTGTCGGCCCGGGCATGACAATCCGCTGATATGAACGAGGCGGATGCGCTCGATATCGTCCAGTTTGCGATCTGGACGGTGCTTTTGGCATCCGGTCCCGCAGTGATCGCCGCCATGGTTGTGGGAGTCGGCATCGCCCTCGTTCAGGCTCTGACGCAAGTGCAGGAAATCACCCTGACCTTCGTACCGAAGATCGTCGCTATCCTACTGGTCGTCGCGATATCCGGGCCCTTCATCGGCGCGCAGATATCCTCCCTGACGACAGTGCTCTTCCAGCGGATCGAGAACGGGTTCTAAATAGCCGGAGTCCGCTTTCACACAAGCTTCGCCAACTAGTCTCCCTTTCCAATGGAGGCGTGAATGGCACTAAGCGAAAGCATTACCGGGAAGCCTGCCGGGAAGCATGGGCGCGATATCGGCTTTGCCGTTGGCATCGTCATCATCCTGTCGGTGCTTTTTCTGCCCGTTCCGCCCTTCCTGATCGATATTGGGTTGGCCTTCTCGATCGCCTTTTCCGTTCTGATCCTGATGGTGGCGCTCTGGATCCAGAGGCCGCTCGACTTTTCGTCCTTTCCGACGATCCTGATCATCTCCACCATGTTACGTCTTTCGCTGAACATTGCGACGACGCGGCTGATCCTTTCGGAGGGGCATCAGGGGACGAACTCGGCCGGCTATGTGATCGGCGGTTTTTCCAAGCTGGTAATGAGCGGCGATTTCGTCATCGGGCTGATCGTGTTCCTCATCCTGATCGTGGTGAATTTTATCGTCATCACAAAAGGCTCGACCCGGATTGCCGAGGTGGGCGCACGTTTCACGCTCGATGCCATTCCCGGCAAGCAGATGTCGATCGACGCCGACCTTTCAGCCGGTATCATCGACGAAAAGGAGGCGCAAAGCCGTCGCCGGGAACTGGAAGAGGAAAGCTCCTTTTTCGGCGCCATGGACGGCGCGTCCAAGTTCGTGCGCGGCGATGCAATAGCCGGCCTCATCATCACCGCCATCAATATCGTTGGCGGAATTGCCATCGGCTATGCGCGTCACGGCATGGACCTGGCAGCAGCGTCAGACGTTTTCACCAAACTGTCGGTGGGCGATGGCCTTGTCACCCAGATCCCGGCCCTGATCGTCTCGCTTGCGGCGGCTTTGCTTGTCTCCAAGGGCGGCACGCGTGGTTCCGCGGATCAGGCGGTCTTCGGCCAACTTGGAGCCTATCCGCGGGCACTGTTCATGGCAGCCACGTTGCTCGGCCTACTTGCAGTCATGCCGGGCCTGCCAGCCCTGCCTTTCTTCGTTCTTGGCGGGGCGATGGCGGGACTTGCCTATGTGCTGCCAAAGCAAGAGAAGCAGCGCGCCGCCGAGGCGGAAGAAGTCAAGCGGCAGCAGGAGCTTGCTGCAACGGAAGAAGAGCAGAACTCGGTCAAAGCTTCGCTTAGAACTGCCGAGGTCGAGCTTCTCGTCGGCAAGCAGCTTTCCACCCGCCTCATCGCCTCGCATCAGGAACTTGCCTTCCGCATGAACAAGATGCGTAAGAAGTTCGCAACGCAATACGGCTTCGTCGTGCCGGAAGTGCGCCTGGCGGACGATTTTTCCATTCCGCCCAAGAGCTATCAGATCAAGATTCACGGCACGGTGATTGCGGAGTATCAGTTGCGCGTAGGCGAACTGATGGTTCTGCTCGGCAGCAAGTCCGCCCCGGATCTTCCCGGCGAGGAGGTGAAGGAGCCGGCCTTCGGCATGCGGGCCTATTCGGTGCCCGAAATGTTTGCCGACGATCTGAAGAACGAGCAGCTTCCCTATGCCGACAATATGTCGGTTCTGCTCACACATCTTTCCGAGGTCATCCGCAACAACCTTCCGCAGCTTCTGTCCTACAAGGATATGAAGGCCCTGATTGAACGACTCGATCCGGAGTACCGTAAGCTTTGCGACGAAATCTGCTCATCGCACATCACCTATCCGGGGCTGCAGGCGGTGCTGAAGCTGCTTCTTGCCGAGCGCGTCTCGATCCGCAACCTGCATCTTATCATCGAGGCCATTGCCGAGATCGCCCCGCATATCCGACGTACAGAGCAGATCGTTGAGCATGTACGCATCCGCATGGCGCAACAGCTTTGCGGCGATCTGAGCGACAGTGGCGTGCTCAAGGTGCTCAGGCTCGGCAATCGCTGGGATCTTGCCTTCCACCAGGCCGTAAAACGCGATGCGAAAGGAGAGGTCCGCGAGTTCGACATCGATCCGCGCCAGCTTGAAGAGTTTGGCCAGGAAGCAGCCAAGACAATTCGCGCCTACATTGATGCTGGCGAGCGTTTCGTGCTGGTGACCGCGCCCGAAGCACGGACCTATGTGCGCATGATCATAGAGCGGATGTTCCCGACCTTGCCGGTGCTCAGCCATGTGGAGATCGCCAGAGGCGTCGAGATTTCGGTCCTGGGAAGCATTTCCTGATCACATATGCTGGAGACCGCTGTTCTTGCCGCGTTCCTTACCTTCTGCCGGGTTGGGGCATGCTTCATGCTCATGCCCGGCTTCGGCAGTGCGCGCGTGCCCATGCAGGTGAGGCTCTTTGTGGCCGTGGGCGCCTCCCTCGCATTGTTCTCCCATCTTTGGGACGTGATCGCGCCCTATGCCTCAAGGGAGGCGGCGACTCTCCTGCTTCTTATCGGCTCGGAACTTCTGATCGGCTCGCTCATCGGCCTTGTGGCGCGTCTTTACGTGCTCGCCGTACAGTTCATCGGCTCCGCCATTGCCACCATGATCGGCTTTGGCATGGCTGGAGGTGGCATCACGATCGAGGAAAACGAGCCGCAACCTGCCGTCTCGGCGATCATCTCGTTCTCGGCGCTGATGTTGCTTTTCGTTCTCAATTTTCACCACGCCATCATCGAAGCTCTGGTGAGTTCATATCGGCTTGCTCCCATTGAAACCCTGTTCAATCCGCAATCTGCCCTCGTCGACATTGCCGACACGCTTTCCGAGGCGTTCTTTGTCATGATCCGGCTCGGTAGCCCCTTCGTTGCCTATGCGATCCTGATCAATCTGGCCTTCGGCTTCATCAACAAGCTTACGCCGCAGATTCCGATCTATTTCATCTCCTTGCCTTTCGTCATCGCCGGGGGACTCCTGCTGCTGTATTTCGGCATTAGCACCTTTCTTGCCCTCTTCGCCGATGGCTTCTTTCCCACCACCATCGAAAGATGAACGAATGGAACGGCGGCAGAGACTGGCAAAGCTCCTCACCCTCCAGCGGCATGTGGAGGAATTGCACAAGGCGCGCCACGCGGCCTTCCTCAAGGAAGCGGCGTCCGCGCAGAATGAGGCGGTCGAGATGGCTGCGCGGCTACAGGCCACTGATAGCCTGGCGTCACTTTTCCCCGATCTTTATCACCGCAGGATCGCGCAGGCGCTGATCCGGCAAACGGACTACGAGGAAAAGGCGGCCCAAGAGGCACGCAAGGTCGCGGCGGCGAACGCGCGCGCCAATGTCGTGGAACGGAACTATCGTGACGTTATGAGAAAGCACGAGCGCAGCGCCGAGGAGAAGGCGCTTCTCGAACTTGTCGAGCAGAGGCTGAAATATGAAAGCTCAGAATAGCTGCTTCACCTTGCCGAGGGCAAGTCTGCCACAAGCTTCCCCTGCCATATTCGGCGCGTGAAAAGAGGCTGACAGACCGTGGCAATATCACTTCCTGGCGATATCCTTCTTGATGTGGCCCGTGCTGCAGACCCTGAAAAGGTTGCGCAAGCGCGCGCCCGCCTGCAGTCATTCGCAAGAGCGACCGGTTTCGCGGCGCCGCAGCCAGCCGCAGGACTCCGCCAGGCTGATCCCGTCCGTGCCGACAGGCCTGAGCCCTCCGTGCAGTTCGAGGCAATGGTGCTGCAGAATTTCCTGCAGTCCATGCTGCCTGAGGAGGGAGATGCGGTTTTTGGAGAAGGTCTATCGGGGCAGATGTGGAGGAGCCTGCTTGCCCAGGAGCTTGGCACTGCACTCGCCAAGCGAGGCGGCATCGGCATTGCCGAACGGATCCTCGGTGACCACTATCTCATCGATGGCAAGAAGATTCCTGTCGCCGGCCATTCTTCAGGGCCGGAGGCACAAGAGGCGGCGACCCAGGCTGCACTTTCCAGAGCGCTCGTGGAGGAAATCGAGCGACTGGCCACCGGACCCCTGAAAGACGGTGGGCAGCCTTCTGAAAAAACGAAGTAGCAAACCATACGCGGAACACCTCATGAATAATCTGATTGCCAACGCCCAAGCGCCGCAACCTGATGCAACAGACGTGCGCAGCGCGGGCCTTCTCAATCTTCTGATGCGGATTGAAGAAAGCATCGAAGCGGAAACTGCCGGGCTTCGTTCGGACCCGCGCTTCGACATTAAGGCGTCCAACGTGCGCAAGAGCCGCCATCTCCACGAGCTTAGCAGGGCGTTCAAGAATATCGCGGATGGCGATCTGGCCGATGACCACCGCGATGCGATGCTACGCCTGCGGGAAAAGCTGGACGCCAATGAAGCGGTCATCCGGGCACATCTGAGCGCAGTAAGCGAAGTTGCCGCAATGTTGCAGAACGAGCTTCAGGGAGCACAGACGGACGGAACCTATTCGGTGCGCGAATTCGGAGTGAAATAGGCATCCATGTTGCGATTCGTGCTTGCCGCTTTCTGGGTTTCAGCCGTCACGCTGGCGGCTGTCTTCTATTCTTTTCAGCTATCGCAGGCACGGAGCAATGTGGAGGCTCCGCCTCCCTTTTTCGGCGGGCTTGATTATGTGCGCGCCAATGTGATGTCCGTTCCTGTGATGAGACAGGGAAATGTGGACGGCTATTTTCTCACCCGTCTCGTATACACTGCGGAGCCTGCGAAGCTGAACGCGCTTTCAGTTCCGGCGGACATCCTGCTTCTCGACCATTTGCATTCCTACCTATACGGCAATCCGCAGATCGATTTCTCGGAGCTGGAAAGAATAGATCTGGATGCGCTCCGCAATGGCATACGGGACAGCATCAACGAACGTCTCGGGGAGAAGCTGGTCCACGAGGTGCTCGTAGAGCAGATCGACTATCTTTCCAAAGCAGATATCCGCGACAACGCCATCCGCCGGCGGCTGAACAGGCAGGAGTAAGACGGCGTATCACGATACGCCTGCCAGCGGCGAAGAGAGCAGGCGTGAATTCTTCGCTTCGCATGTCTGGCCGGCTTTGAACGGAGAGTAGGAACTGTCCGGCCTTCTATCGCCAAGTGCAGTGCATTCTCGTGAACTTCATATCGCAGGTCCATGGCGCCGCATGCAAGGTTCGTTGCTAAGGGGATTACCTGCCGATCGGTGCGACAATGTTCCATGTCTTCGGCTTCTGGCACTGGACGTTCTGCATTCCATCTTGGCGCTGATGAAAGGCCATTAGCCCCGCAATCTCAAATCTGTGCTATTGGTGCTTGCAAAAGACAGGCGCGAATGATTGCTGATCCAGACGCAAGACAGTTTGTCTGCTACCAGGGTGCGGCACTTCCGCCAGGCTCTCCGCCAATTACAAATGGGTCGTTATGACGTCTGCTATTTTGTCCGCCGGCCGCGCCAAAACCCACTTGGCACTGCTCGTCATCCTTGGACTGACACATCTTCTCAATGACCTGATGCAGTCGCTTATCCCGGCTGCATATCCGATCCTCAAGGAGACCTACGCATTGGGTTTTGTGCAGATCGGGATGATCACCATGACGTTTCAGATCGCCGGATCGCTGCTCCAGCCAGTGATCGGCATGGTGACGGACCGGCACCCAGCGCCCTATTCCCCGGTCGTAGGAATGATGTTCACCCTGTCCGGATTGGTCAGCCTTTCTGTTGCCCAAAACTACACAATGATCCTCATTTCCGTTGCGCTCATCGGCATCGGCTCGTCGATTTTTCACCCCGAGGCAACTCGCATGGCGCGCTATGCGGCTGGCCGCAAGCAGGGGCTGGCTCAAGGAATCTTCCAGGTAGGAGGGCAGGCGGGTGGCGCGCTTGGCCCGGTCCTTGCCGCATTGATTGTCGTGCCGTGGGGCCAGCCGAGTCTTGCTTGGTTCGCCATTGCCGCGCTGGCGGCCATGATGTTGCTGACGTGGATCGGCAGCAAGCAACGTCAGATTAGTGCCGAGTTCATGGCAGCGCGGTCCACCGGCAAGAAGGACAGCCCCACCCATGTCCAGCATTCGGCCAGAACGGTCGGTATCGGCCTTGTTGTTCTGATGCTGCTGCTGTTTTCCAAGAACGCCTACGGGGAGAGTTTCCGGTCGTTCTACACGTTCTTTCTGATGGAGCGGTTTGGCCTGTCGATCCCCGCTTCACAGATGATGCTCTTTATCTTTCTGCTGGCCGCCGCCATTGGCGTGCTGGTAGGTGGGATCGTGGGTGACCGAATCGGGCGCTACCGCGTAATCTGGATTTCCGTGCTGGGGCCATTGCCGCTGACCTTGATCCTTCCTTATGCGGATTTGTTCTGGACGGGCGTGCTGACAGTGCTGATCAACCTGATCATGGCCAGCGCTTTCGCCTCCATCCTGATTTACGCGATCGAGCTTCTGCCTAATCGTATCGGCCTAATCGGCGGGCTGTTCTATGGGCTAAACTTCGGTCTCGGCGGGATCGCCGCAGCCATTCTGGGCGGCATGGCTGACAGCTTTGGCGTGGAAACAGTGTATCAGATCTGTTCCTTCCTACCCCTAGCGGGCGTGCTTGCGTGGTTCCTGCCGAGAATCGAGGAAGGCCGCTGAGACGGGCGGCCGACGGCGCAGACATGCCGCCGCTCGGAGGCCGCCGAGCGACGGATGCGATGGTCTATCCTGAACAGTAGACGAACCGATCTAATGTAATTTCTAGAAATGTGGATGCTCGTTTTCCGAGAGGAACTCCAAGAGAACGAAAATCTACCTAGCTTGCCCTCAGGAAGCAGCTTGACGTCCTGCCGAATCCGCTGGGCGTGCAGATGTAGGGGGCCTTTCCGAGATAGGCTGTGGCGGAAACGTTCGATGCCTTCGCCACCTTCGCTACCTTCACCGCCTTCGCCGCAACCGCTGCAGCCTTGCCCGCAGGCTGAGTGTTTGCATAGCCCGCCTCGACATTCAGCGCGGCCGTCGTGATCGTCGTATCGGGCATTGCTGCACAACCCTGGATCAGTGCGGCGCCGGCACACAAGGTCAAGGCGTAGAACGCGCATCTTCCGGCTTTTTGCGTAATACTCCAGTCCGATTTGTCTTTTCTCATTTTCGCCCCCTGTAAAATTTGAACCGCATTTCTACGGGAGGGCGCTTAAACAAGAGTCAAGCCGGATGATTAAACATCTTGTAAACGAATATCGAAAAGGCGGAATTGTCTGGAAAGTATTTGTAAACATTATTGCCATTTTGGCGTGGCCGCCCGCTTTCTGCCCTCTTGCTGGCGGCGTCAGTGCAGGGAGAGCTAAATAGTTTTCGCAAAAGGGGCCATAGGAAAAACCGAGCATCGAATATCTCTTGCTATGGTAAACGATCTTATGATTTTGGCAGGCAGGGCGGATTATGGGAAATAAGGTTGGTCAGTATGGAAGCGGCCGAACGGGCAGCAACTCCCTCGTAAAGCTTGACGAGCGGCTGGAGGTTTCGCGATCCCGTGCGGGCTGCCATGCAAGATGGGTGGAGCAGAACCCCCGGCCTGTCCGTGAAAGATTATCGGCGCCGCAATCGCCCGCAATGCCACTGACCGGGCTCATCCTGGCAAGCTTGATTGCCGGGGCACACGTTGCCGAGGCGCGTCAGTCCATCGCCGCGTCCCCTCAGCGACGTTTGGGCCGGCGGAGTGGGGATGCCGCTGAGCAAAACGCTCATCCGCAGCAAAGCTTTCAGGCAGGCGAAAGGTCTTCGGCCATGATGCAGTCGCAGGGTACCGCGGTGGCGCCCTTCAGCCTCAGCCAGATGTTCTCAACAGCCTCCCTCGCTGCGGTGCCCGCTGGCGGAACCGAAAACACGGGCCTGTCCCTGTCGAAGCCCGACACCGTAATGACTGCCGAACCGTTGCGCCGGACCGGGCGAGACACACATTTTCATTCCGAGGCGGAACTCTTCACCGGCGAGCCAATGCTGAAGGGCGATCTGCAACTGGACCGGCGTTCATTGATCGCCGCCCGCGTAATGGCGGCTCGCGGAATTCTCGGACCAGAGGCGGCGGAGAAGGAAGACGAGCAGTTTCTGGAAATTGCAAACGAGATGCATCTCAGGGCTGCAACCAATCCTGATGACTATGTTGCCGGTAACACTTCGAAGGTTCTGCTGCACGAGGAAGCTCGATTGTGGGCGAGGGAGAATGGCGCAGAGGAGCTCAGGGTGCCGGTGGATAGCATCCTGAAAGCCTTCAGGGAGGGATGGAGCCTTGCGCTGGATCTACCGCCGCCTCCTCACTTCAAGAGGAGGTCAGAGATCATGAAAGAGGTCGCGCCGAGTATCGAGGAACGCGGCAGAGCCAGTGTGGAACGGAAGGTCATTGATCTATATTATGGCCAATTCTTCGACTATGTGAAGACTCACCTTGATCGCTACTGCACCGCAAAGGCGCTGGATTTCGCAATAAGAACGGGCCTTGGGCGATTCACTATGGAATATCGCCCAACAGGCGCCTGGGTCATCGATGATATTTCCGTTTACAAAAGCTGGTCGCCTCGCGGTGCGCCGATCGCTGGTATGACCAAGTTTCACCTGACGGAGGGGCTGCAAATGCCCGCCTTCATTTTCCAGCTTCCCGATGACAGGCTGGGTTTTATTGCTCCTTCTGGCGATTTCCAGTTTCTTCCCAAGCACAGCCTGGACAAGGAAGGGAGAATAAAAAAATCGAGTATTCTCAATGCATTTCGCGTTGAAGCTCGCAGAAACTACGGATCGGGAAGAGGTGGAGGATCGTTATTAAAGGGCAGTATTGGTCTAAGCAAATCATACTTCAAGATGAAGTATGTTCATGCTGGTGATAATCGCGCTTCCATAAAGCAGATCATGGAAAGCAAGGTGCGGAAGAATGTCCTCGCCGCTATCGAGTTCTGGAAGCGCGATTATTATGATCCATCCGCCGTGGAAGCATTTTTTGATAAGCTGCCCTTTTTTGAGATGGTCCGGAGAGCACAGTCGGATCCTGGCTTCGAGTTCAAGCTTGAAGAAGTACCATGGCAAATTGTGAATCTGGGCATGGCAATCGGACTTTCCGTTGGAGCCGGCGTCCTGCTCCGTTCCGGTCGGGGAATAGTTCTGGCTGCAGGGGGCGCGGCGGCGGGTACACGAGCAACGGCCGCGATTCGGGCCTCTTTAGATGGCTCCAAGACGAGCGCCTATCTCATCAATGCCGGTCGTCAGCTTACCCGCTTTACGGTTCCTACCGCAACTTCAGGAAACCTCGCAGCGGCCGCAGCAACAGGAGCTACACCGGTTGCGAGACAGGCTTTGTCTTTTGCTTTGCAAAAATCCGACCGACTGCTGGCTGCCAAGTATAAACCCTCGCAAATTATGGATAAGATATATCGCGCCTTGGCGAAAAACTGGTGGGGAGGAAAGACCAGCCCACAAGAACTCAGGGGGATTATTGAATCAAGAGCGGACACTAAAATACCTTCTGTTCTTTTCAGGGGGCAAAGAGGCACAAACCTTTTCAGCTCATGGGGTGCCGTTGGGCCGGACAAGCAAGATGATTATCTGGCCGCTATCATCAAGCATTCGTCCCGGGCGGGAGGAAGTGCCGGTGAGGCCTTCTCACTCACAATGGACAAGAACGTCGCTTTCCGCTTCATCGAACATAAACAGGGAGGGGTGCTCCTTGCGATCGATACCGGCAAGGATCTCAAAAATTTCCGCACCATAGAAAATATCCTCAAGTATGATGGCCCGCGATTGGTGGAGGAAAAGAAGATCACATCGGGCACACTCGCTTCGGCGATCCGCTATGCGATAGACGAGGGTGAGCGCGAGGTCTTCTATGTCGGCGGAAGCATTCCGGCGGATTGGGTTACGCAACTCACTTAAGCAGATAGCGCATCACTCGCGAATGCAGCGCCGGCCGGCGGGTTCTGCATTCGACTTTGTGCCGCTCGCAGATCAGGGTTGTGCAAGTGCAGCAGATGCGAAAAAGGGGAGGAATCGGTTTTCTCCTCCGGTCGGGAGCGAGACGGATGTGCAGGCACAATATGCTTTTCAGAACGACATATCCCAGCTAGATCTGGACAAGCCGGCTAATCACCGAAATTATGGCACTATCCCCTCAGGATGATAGAGCCATAGGAGAGGGACATGGAATTCGATCCGGTACTTCTTGCACGCATCCAGTTCGCCTTCACCGTATCCTTTCACATCATATTTCCCGCCTTCACGATCGGCCTGTCGGCCTACATCGCTGTCCTTCTCCTGATGTGGATGCGCACAAGGGAAGAAAAGTATCACCGGCTGGCGCGTTTCTGGACCAAGATTTTTGCCGTCTCCTTCGCCATGGGCGTCGTGTCCGGGATCGTGCTCAGCTACCAGTTCGGGACGAACTGGAGCCGCTTTTCCGAGTTCAGCGGAAATGTCATCGGGCCGCTCATCGGCTATGAAGTGCTGACGGCTTTCTATCTGGAAGCCACCTTCCTCGGAATTCTCCTGTTCGGCTGGAACCGCTTCCCGCCCTGGCTCATCACAACATCGGCGGTGCTCGTGGCGATTGGCACGGCAATCAGCGCTTTCTGGATTCTGGCCGCCAATAGCTGGATGCAGACGCCGGCCGGTCACGAGATCCGCGAGGGCATTGCTTATCCGGTGGACTGGTTGCAAATCGTCTTCAATCCCAGCTTCATCTACCGCCTGGCACACATGTTGAACGCGGCGTATCTGACAACGGCTGTCGTTGTGCTGGCTGTAGGCGCCCGCTACCTGCTCGCCAGCAGACACGAGGAGGAAAGCCGCACCATGCTCAGGATGGCGGTGGGCATGATCGCCGTTACCGCGCCCCTTCAACTCTTAATCGGCGATCTGCACGGCCTCAACACGCTGGAACATCAGCCAGTCAAGGTCGCTGCGATGGAGGGACACTGGAGCGAAGCTGATCCCGGCCATTTGGTCATATTCGGCATTCCTGACGAGGAGCAGCGGACCAATCACTTCGAGATCGCCATCCCATATCTCGGCGCCCTGATCCTTACCCATGACCTTCACGGCACCTATCTTGGCCTCACTGATTTCGCAGAGGATGAGTGGCCCCCGGTTGCTAATGTGTTCTTCACCTTCCGCATCATGGTAGGCATCGGACTCCTCCTCATCGTCGTCGGATTGTGGGGGCTCTATCTGTGGTGGCGGGGCCGCCTATTCAGCGACCGGGCCTTTCTGCGTTCAACTTCGCATATGTGGCCGCTCGGCTTCATCGCCATATTGGCGGGCTGGTTCGTCACTGAACAAGGCAGGCAGCCTTGGCTGGTCCATGGCCTCATGCGCACGGTTGACGGTATTTCACCTGTGCCGGGCGCCAGCGTGGCCAGCACTCTTGCGCTGTTCGTTTTCATTTATGGCGTCGTCTTTACCATGGGCATCTACTACATCAACCGGCTGATCAACCGCGGCCTGATGGGAGAAGCCACCAAAGCGCCTGCCGGCCTTCCGAACCGACCACTTTCAGCGGCGGAGGAGGCGACGCGCGAAGCCACGGGTCGGGAACCTGGTGATGGCCCTGGCCGCCCTCTCACCGAATTGAAAAGGTGATCGCTATGGAGTGGTATCTTCCCGTCATATGGGCAGGATTGATCGGAACAGCCGTAGCAATGTATGTCATCCTCGACGGCTTCGATCTGGGAATCGCAATCCTTTATCCCTTCACTCACGTGGAGGAGGAGCGCGACCTGATGATGAGTTCCGTCGCACCCTTCTGGGATGGCAACGAGACTTGGCTGGTGCTTGGCGGTGCCGGGCTTTGGGTCGCCTTTCCGCTTGCCTATGCGGTGATAATGCCTGCCCTTTACCTGCCTGTCATAGGCATGCTGCTTGCGCTCGTGCTGCGAGGGGTCTCATTCGAGTTCCGCTGGGTTGCAAAGCCGCAACATCGTAAGTGGGACATCGCCTTTGCGGGAGGGTCGATTGTTGCTTCCTTCCTCCAGGGCGCAATACTCGGCGGGTTGCTTCAGGGGATCGAGGTAGCTGACCGGCAATATGCCGGCGGAGCATTCGACTGGCTGACACCCTTCTCGGTTTTCGTCGGGCTTGCGGTGGTTGCCGGATATGCGCTTCTTGGCGCCACGTGGCTGATCATGCGGACCACCGGTCCTGTTCAGGAGCTCGGACGAAGCTTGGCCCCGAAACTGCTTCTGGCAGTCATGGTCGCTATGGGGATCATCAGCATCTGGACCCCGCTTGCCATCGAGCGGGTTGCCGAGCGCTGGTTCTCAACTCCCAATATCTTCTTCCTGTGGCCGATCCCGCTTCTGGCTGTACTCGTTGCCTATGGCGTCTGGCGCGGGATCGAGCGTGGCAGGGAGGCCCTTCCATTCGTCGGGACCATCGTTCTATTCCTGCTCGGCTATGCCGGCCTTGTGGTCTCCAACGTGCCTTATCTGGTGCCGCCGCATCTCACCTTCTGGGACACTGCCGCTGCCCCTGCTTCGCAGGTATTCCTTCTTATCGGAGCGGTTTTCCTGCTGCCGCTGGTACTGGGCTATACCGCCTTCGTCTATTGGATGTTCCGCGGCAAGATCGCCCCGGGAGAAGGGTATCATTGATGATAGCTGTGGTCCGCTTTCAACGCACCGCTACCCCGCGAGAGCGTCGGCGTACCACCTCGTAAAGCACCGCGCCGAAGATGGTGACGGCGATCATGATGAGCGCCAGCGCATTGACGGCGGGTGTAAGCCCCGTCCGGACCTTCGTAGCGATGTATACGGTGAGCGGCGTGTCGAAACCGCGCACGAAAAGCGTGGTGTTGTAGTTCTCGATGGACTGCAGGATTGCCAGGAAACCGGCGGCAAGGAGCGCAGGTTTCAGAAATGGCAGGATGACTCGACGGAAGACCATGAACTTCGAGGCGCCCAGTCCAAGTGCCGCTTCCTCCTGAATCCGGTCGAACCGCTGAAGACGGGCGGTCACCATCAGCATGACGTAGCAGATAATGAAGCTGGCCTGCGCCAGCACAATCAGGAAAACACCGCCGCCGACACCGAGTTGCCGCCATAACACCAGTGTGGAAATGCCAATCACCACGCCCGGCGTCAGAAGCGGTGAAACCATGACGGCGTACATGAAGCTGCGTGCGCGTGCATGAAGACTTGTGAGCAGCAGGGCGGCCGCTGTGCCGATGGGCAGCACGAGGAGCACCACGAAGAAGGCCACCACGATGGACGTCCAAAGCGACTGCCACATGCCGGTGTCGGCCCACAACTCATCGAACCACTGGAGAGTGGTGCCTTGCCACGGTATGACAGTGGGAAAGCGGCTTTTGTTAAAGGTGGCTACCGCCATGATCGTAAGCGGCGCGAAGAGATAGACGAAGAAGGCCGCGAAGTAGAAGCCGAACAATGCTCTGGCGATTCGGTCAGCCACGCTCATTTTGCCACATCCGTCAGGTTGACGCGAGCGATCTTCAGCGTGATGAGCACCACGGTGAGGCACAGCACGAGCAGCACCATCGCGTAGGCGGCCCCACGGTTCCAGTCGCCGCCCTCGAAGAACCAGTTGTAGATAATCTCGGTGAACCAGCGGCTGCCCGGCGCGCCGAGGAGGGCAGGGGCCACATAGCTGCCGGCGGCTAGCATGAAGGTGAAGACGCAACCTGTTGCTATGCCCGCCTTGGCGTGAGGTATGATCACCCGCAGATGCGTCCGCCAGACGGAGGCGCCGAGATCGCGCGCCGCTTCAATCTGGGATTTTTCAAGCGATTCAATTGCGTTGTAGATCGGGAAAAGCATGAAGAGAATGTAGGCGTAAGTCATACCTGCCAGCACGCCTACATCGCCATACCAACGTACCGGCTGATCTATGACGCCGAGCCAAAGCAGCAGAGCGTTCAGAGGGCCGCGGAAGGCAAGCAGGATATACCATGCGAGCGTGCGTAACACCTCGTTTATCCAAAAGGGAATGGTGAGGGCGAGAAGAACGATGCCGGTCTGCCGTGCTGAAGCAGTTTGCGCCAGCCAGTAGGCGAGGGGATAGCACACGACGAGCGTGACGAAAGCCACGAGCGCACTGGCCCAGACCGTCTTGAAAAAGATGGCACGGTGAACGCTCTCATTGGCCAGATAAAGTATGTTGTCGAGCGAATAAACGTCGCGCGGGCCGCCGATCTCTGCGGGAGGCAAATTCGGTCGCAGTGCATAATCGACCATCATGATATTCGGCGCCAGCACCAAGCCGGCAAGCCAGACTGCCACGAGGCCCAGAAAAATGGTGCTCAGTCCGGCGCCGAAACGGCGGAAGAGCTCAGCCATCGGGCAGCACCACCGCGTTTACGTCCTTGAACGAGAAGACTGCGCGGGCTCCCACGCCGGGCGCGTTCGAAAGCTCGGTGCTTGTAATAGATGCAATGAGAGGCATGCCGTCATCCAGGCTGCCATGCACAAGCGCAAATGCCCCTTCGAAGTCGATGCGCTCTATGGTAGCTTCAAGCCGGTTACCGGATGAACCATCATGTTTCAGCGCTTCGGGGCGAACATAAAGCTTGCCCGAATTGCCTTCGATGAGTCCGCCGCCTAACCGCCCGCGAAGGGTGCCATGAGCGCTCTGGATTGTAACGATGCCATCGTCGATTGAGGTGACGTTGCCGGCAATTACGTTCGTCTCGCCGACGAAATCAGCTACGAAGGCTGTGGCGGGATTATCATAAAGCTCTCGCGGGCTACCCACCTGCTGCAGCACGCCGTTGCTCATTACCGCCACACGGTCGGACATCGCAAGCGCTTCCGACTGGTCATGAGTGATGTAGATGAAGGTGACGCCCGTGCGACGCTGCAGGCTTCTCAACTCCGCGCGCATGTGCTGGCGCAGTTTCAGGTCAAGTGCGGAAAGCGGCTCGTCGAGGAGTAGCACCTGGGGCTCAACGGCAAGCGCGCGGGCGATGGCAACGCGCTGGCGTTGCCCCCCTGAGAGCTCGCCCGGCATGCGCTCTCCATAACCTTCAAGCGCCACCAGCTTCAGTAGTTCGTCTGCCTTCCTGCGGCGTTCGGCTTTGGCGACACCGCGGGCCTCAAGGCCGAAAGCGATGTTCTCCCAGACGGGCATGAGCGGAAAAAGCGCAAGCGACTGGAAGATCATCGCTGTGGGGCGCTGGTCCGGCCCGAGACCCTGCATATCGCGGCCCCCGATAAGAACCTTGCCTTCAGTCGGCTGCAAGAACCCAGCAATTATGCGCAGGATCGTCGTCTTTCCACAGCCGGAGGGTCCAAGAATCGAGAAGAACTCCCCGCCCCTCACAACAAGAGAGACATTGGAGACGGCCCGTGTCTGCCCGAAGGCCATGCCGATATTCTGTAACTCAACCGAATGCGACATTCGCTGCCCGGGGAAAATGGCGGGGGCTTTGAAATACGCCCCCGCGGTAGGTAAGCGTCAGGCCGACAGGAACCTGTCCTGATACTCGTTACGCCTGGCAACGAACCAGTTCTCCTGGATCGGCCACCACCACAGCTTCTCCAGCGCGTCGCCCGGATAGGCCGCCGCGAAAAATGCCTTGGCCTCCTCGGAAATCAGTTCTTCCGCACCCACAGCAGTGGAGTTGATGGAAGTGGCATTGGTGTACATGGCGCCCGCTTCCGGCGTGAGGAACCAGTTTATGAAGGCATAAGCCTGCTCGATGTTTTCTGCGCCGGAGGGGATGGCAACGCCCTCCATCCAGGTGAGCGCGCCTTCCTTGGGTGCCACGAAGCCGATAGGCAGCCCTTCCCTGATCAGCGCCGCGGCGGTGGAATCCCAGGTCTGTCCTATTGCGCAGCCGTTGACGCGGAAGGCGCCCTGAGCCTCGTTCTCATTGTTCCAGAACTGGGCGATGTTTGCCTTGCGGGCAATCGCCTCCTCTACGATGACATCGTAGATCTGGATCATATTATCTTCCGATTTGAACGCCTCCAGCATGGGCATGGGAAGCCTGCCTTCCGATTCCAGCCAGAGGCCGAGACCTACCAGGCCAGAATGGCCGCGCACGGTGGCCTTGCCTTCCATCTCCGGCTTCCAGATATCGCCGTAAGAAGCTGCTCCGTATTCCAGGGGCACCTGGTCCTTGTCGAAGGCGAGCGCCTCGGTACCCCAGTCGGTCGGCACCTGATAGCGTTTTCCCTCAACGACAGCGCCCAGATTTTCTGAGTTGCTCCAAGCGCTGGGCAGGCATTTGTCGACATCGACCTTCGTTTCGTCAATCGGCTGCACCAGACCATACTCGACATAGTTGGGCACGCGGTCAACGGTCGGCCAGATGATGTCAAAACCGGCGCCATTATTGGCGCGTAGCTGATTGAGGAGCTCGTCATTGGTGCCATAGGGCGTAAAGTTTGCCCTGATTCCGGTTGCCTCCTGAAAAGCGGACAGCATGTCGTCACTGAGATAGCCGGCCCATGCGAAAATGTTGACGGTTCCGGAGGACCCTTGAGCATAGGTACGCGAGATGAACGGGGCAGCAAGCGAAAGCCCCGCCAGCGACCCGGCTCCCTTGATGAATGTACGCCGTTTGACCAGACTCATGTTCCTTCTCCCTGTCTCCGCTCTTGCGATGGGAAGCGGTTAAGTTTGCCATGTTACATGCAGATGAAAGGGCAGCAACGAAAATGAGCATCAGAAGATTCAGTCAGTTCGACCTTCGGGCATCCTCTCGCGCAATTTGGGACCAGCTATCCGTTTCCGAGAGGATGGAGCGCAGATAGGCCATGTTTGCTTCGGCCTGTTCGGGTGACAGTTCTTGCCGGGCGATCTTTTCGGCTTCCGCCAGGCGGCCCTGCAGGCCAAGAACGAGTGCCAGGTTCTGGCGGACGCGGCTGTCTGCGCCGGGGGCGGCGGCGGCCTTGCTCATATAAAGTTCCGCTGTCCTGAGATCGCCCTGTAGCACGTAGGACATTCCCAGATTGGAAAGTACCGAAGGCTCGTCCGGATTGATGTCAAGGGCCTGCCGGTAGAGCCCGCGCGCAGCATCCGTGCGGCCCAGTTGATCGAGGATGGCTCCTTCAGCCGATAGCAGCCGCCAGTCCGGGTATTCCGGCGTCTGCGCCCGGCGCACCGCATCGAGCGCGGGTTCAAGCTCACCAGCCGCTGCCAGTGCCTTGCCGTAGGCTGCAAGCACTTCCCGGTCCTTCGGATAATCAATGGCCAGCTTGCGCATCACTGCAAGCGCCTGGTCGCTCCGTCCGCTCATTTGCAACAGGCTTGCATATTGAAGTGCGGTGGCCTTGTCGCCGGGATTGCGGATGTAGTTCTTGCCCAGCTTCTCAGCCTCGGCCTCGATTTGCGGCGCGGAAAGGTTGGCCAGGCTCTGCGCCGCTGCGCCGACGGAACCGGTGGTGACATTGCTGACGCCGCGCTTGCTATGCGAGCAGCCGGCCGCCAGTGCCGCTATGCTGAGCACGGCCACCGTCATCAAAAGCCGACTGCCTCGCGCTGCATCCCGCCTGAGCATCCCGCCCGATCCCCCATGTTCACGTGGTGCCTCTCGCAGCTTCCCTCCCGCAGTCGTATTCTGTTAACCCTAACGGAGTGTTAATCCGCACATGCTCTTGAAAGCTACAAGAAGGAAAGCCCCGCCATGCCCGTGACCCTAACCGCCGCAAACACAGAAATGTCGCTGCCGATCTATGTGGTGGCACGGGGAGAGCTGGAGGCTTCCGGAGCGGGCGAGGCAGCATGTGCGTGGGCGCGTGCGAACGGCTTTGGCGGGGCGGCTGGGAGCGTGCTCACGATTCCTGGAGCCAAGGGCGGACTGGCGGGCGCTTTCTTTGGTGTTGGCGACACGCCTTCGCCACTTGTATTTGGCAAGCTTGCACGTGCACTGCCCGCGGGGAACTGGCGTTTCGCGACACCCTTGCCTGATCCCCGGCTCGCCGCGCTTGCCATGCTGCTCGGTGGGTACGCATTTACCCGCTATGGCGCCAAGGATACTTCGCAAATAAGCCTTGATGTGCCCGAAGGAGCCGATGCACAAACAGCAAACCGGATAGCCGAAGGCATGTTCCTTTCGCGCGATCTCATCAACACCCCCGCCAATGATATGGGGCCCGACGCGCTTGAAGAGGCAGCGCGCCGCCTCGCGCAGGTTCATGGCGCGGTAATCTCTGCCGTAACGGGCGATGATCTGCTGGAGCAGAACCTGCCCATGATCCATGCGGTTGGCCGGGCAGGATCGATAGCGCCCCGGCTGATCGACATGCATTGGGGGCCGGAGGATGCGCCAAGGGTCACGCTGGTCGGCAAAGGCGTGTGTTTCGATACGGGCGGGCTCGATATCAAGCCATCCACGGCCATGCTTCTCATGAAGAAGGACATGGGCGGCGCCGCCAATGTGCTGGGCCTTGCCTCAATGATCATGGCGGCGAAGCTGAATCTGCGGTTGCGCGTACTCATTCCGGCCCTGGAGAATGCGGTTGCCGGCAATGCCTTTCGCCCAGGAGATATTCTGAAGAGCCGCAAGGGGCTCACGGTCGAGATCGGCAACACGGACGCTGAAGGCCGTCTCGTTCTTGCAGATGCACTTTCGCTCGCCGATGAGGAGGCACCGGAACTGTTGGTGGACATGGCCACGCTCACTGGCGCGGCGCGTGTGGCGCTTGGCCCCGATCTTCCGCCCTTCTATACGAATGATGATCTGCTCGCCGCCGATCTGGCTGCCGTGGCCGATGAGGAGGCGGACCCTCTCTGGCGAATGCCGCTGTGGCCGCCCTATGCGCAGAAGCTGAACTCCAAGGTCGCCGATATCCGCAATGTGACGTCTGATTCTTTCGCGGGCTCCATCACGGCGGGACTGTTCCTGTCCCGTTTCGTGGAGCGGGCGAAAAGCTGGGCCCATTTCGACATTTTCGGATGGTGCCCCAGTGAAAAGCCTGCCTGTCCGGTGGGAGGCGAGGCACAGGGCATTCGCGCCCTCGATGCGCTTCTTCACCGCCGGTACGGAGCATGAAAGGGGGCACCCATGACAACGCTTGATCGCCGTCTTAATGCCTTTCGCCCCGATCTTGCAGATGAGCGTCTTGCGGGACAGGTCGAAGCGGAAAGGTTCGTCGCTGGTGAAGAGGCATTCGTGTCCATGCCGGTGGTGAATGTCCATACGGCTCCGGACCGGTATTCCGGCATGGATACGCAGCTTCTGCATGGCGACGGCGTGTGCGTGTTCGAGCGCGGGGCCGGCTGGGCATGGGTGCAGGCGGCGCGCGACCGCTACGTCGGTTATGTCGAGGAAAGCGCGCTGACACAGACGCAGGCGGCGTCAACCCATGTCGTTTCCGTTCCGCGCAGCTTTGTCTATCCCGAGCCTGAACTTAAGACGCCGCCGGTCACTGCTCATTCCATGGGCGCGCGCGTTGCGGTCGTCGAGGAAGTCGAAAACCGGGGCACGCTCTATGCGGTGCTTGCTTCCGGCGAAGCGATGATCGCGCGGCATCTTCTGCCTGTCGGCGCAGTTTTTACCGATTTCGTTTCAGTAGCCGAACAGTTCATTCACGCGCCCTATCTGTGGGGAGGGGCAAGCGGCTTCGGGCTGGACTGCTCCGGCTTGGTTCAACTCTCCATGTTCATGGCGGGCCAGCGCGTTCCCCGCGATACGTACATGCAGGCGAATATCGGAAGCGAGGTGGAAACGGAAGTCAAGCGAGGCGATCTCGTCTTCTGGCGGGGACACGTGGCGATTCTCACCGATGACGAGAATGTCATTCACGCGAATGGCTACACCATGACCGTATCGAGGGAGCCGCTTGCGGAAGCCACCCGCCGGATTGAGCCGTTCTATGGCCGACCGGTCGGGTTTCGTCGCCTTTTATGACGCCACCTTCCGCGCCCTGTAATGCATCGTCTCGAAGCGCGCGGAAAGGGCGTCGTAAAGCAAAAGCCTGCCCACCAGTGGCTCGCCTATTCCGGTGATGAGCTTAATTGCCTCCATCGCTTCAAGCGTGCCCATTACGCCGGTCAGTGCGCCGACAATTCCCGCCTCTGCGCAGGAGGGCACGAGCCCGGGTGGGGGAGCTTCCGGGAAAAGGTCCCGGTAGGAAGGATAGGGGGACCCGTCCGGCTGCCTTTCATAAGGTTTCAGCACCGTGAGCGAGCCATCGAAGCGGCCGACAGCAGCCGTGACCAGCGGCACCTTCTCCCCCGCGCAGCTATCTGCAAGCACATAGCGGGTTTCGAAATTGTCCGAGCCATCCACCACGACATCGTAGCGCGCAATTAGGGGACGGGCGTTCCCGGCGTTCAGCCGCAGCGAATGCGTCTCCACGGCTACATGGGGGTTGAGCGCGCGGATCGCCGCCGCAGCGCTTTCAATCTTCGCCTTGCCGACGTCCGCGGTTCTGTGAATGACCTGCCGCTGCAGATTGGACAAGGACACATGATCGTCGTCGATGATGCCGAGCGTGCCGACGCCGGCTGCGGCAAGGTACTGAAGCACCGGGGCGCCCAGCCCTCCCGCTCCCATTACGAGAACGCGCGCGCGCTTCAGCTTCTGCTGGCCCGCGCCGCCAATCTCCGGCAGCACGATATGGCGCGCATAGCGCTCCAGTTCCTCATCTGAAAGTGCAATCCCGTTCATGCTTACAACAATAGATCATTTCAGGTTTTCAGGGAAAAGCTGCAATGATCCAATCCTTTGTTTTCGCCGTTCGGCGGGGGGGGGGTAGCCGGTATCCGCCCTTCCTGGAGTTTCTAATGCGCCTCGTCCCAATTATCGGCGGCGCGCGCGTCCACCTTCAGGGGAACGGAGAGGGACCTTGCCGGCCAGGCGGCACCTTCCATCACAGTGCGGATGACTGGAATGGCACGCTCCACATTGTCCTCCGGCGCCTCAAAGACAAGTTCGTCATGCACCTGCAGCAGCATGTCGACCTCACCAAGGCCAGCATTGGCCAGCGCCGTCTCCATGCGCATCATGGCGCGGCGGATGATGTCGGCTGCCGAGCCCTGGATCGGCGCATTGATGGCGGCTCGTTCGTTAAAGGCTCGGACGGAAGGATTGGACGATCGGATTTCCGGATAATGCGCGCGGCGGCCGAAGATCGTTTCCACGTAACCGTGCTCGCGGCAGAAGGCTTTCGTCCTTTCCATATAGTCGCGGATGCCCGGAAAACGTTCGAAATAGCGCTTGATGTAGGCGCTGGCTTCCTCGCGCGGGATACCAAGCTGATTGGCAAGGCCGAAAGCCGAAATCCCGTAGATGATGCCAAAATTGATCGCCTTGGCCCGCCGCCGCACCTCGCCGGGCATTCCTTCTATGGGAACCCCAAACATTTCCGATGCCGTCAGCGCATGAATGTCCAGCCCGTCTGCAAATGCCTGCGTTAGTTGGGGTATGTCGGCCACGTGGGCAAGGACGCGAAGCTCGATCTGGCTGTAGTCGGCCGAGATCAGCTTGCGGCCCGGCGCGGCAATGAACGCGGTGCGGATCTTCCGCCCCTCCGCAGTCCGAATGGGGATGTTCTGAAGGTTCGGCTCCGATGAGGAAAGGCGTCCGGTTGTCGTGGAGGCGAGCGAGTAGGAAGTGTGGACGCGGCCCGTTTCGGGATTGATGTAGCTGGGCAGCGCATCGGTATAGGTGGATTTCAGCTTCGTGACCTGTCGCCAGTCTACGATCTTCCTGGGGAGTTCGTGGCCGGCTGCCGCCAGTTCCTCCAGCACTTGCGCGGACGTGGACCACTGGCCGGTCTTCGTCTTGCTGCCGCCGGGAAGACCCATGCGCCCGAAGAGGATCTCGCCGAGCTGCTTTGGAGAACCTATGGTGAAACGTTCGCCCGCAAGCTGGTAGATCTCCTCCTCCATCGCGGCAGCAACCTGAGCAAAGTCGCCGGACATGCGCGAGAGGATCTGCCTATCAACGGATATGCCCCGGTGCTCCATCCGGGATATGACGGAGATCATCGGCCGTTCCAAGCGCTCGTAAACCGATACCAGCCGCTTCGCTACGAGCTGTGGTTTCAGTACCTTCCAGAGCCGGAGGGTGAGGTCGACCTCCTCTGCCGCAAAAGTGGTCGCACGCTCCAGATCGACCATGTCGAAAGTCACCTTGGAGCGGCCCGATCCTGTCAGATCGGTGTAGGAAAGCGGCTTGTGGCCCAGCCATCGCTCGGCGAGTGAGGCGATGTCATGCGCCTGTGACCCTGCTTCCAATACGTAGGAGATGAGCATCGTATCGTCGTACGGCGCGATCTCGATGCCATAGCGATAAAGAAGCAGCCAGTCATATTTGAGATTCTGGCCGATCTTTAAAACCGAAGCGTCCTGCAGCAGCGGCCTCAGAACGGCAAGGCCCGCTTCCTTCTCGATCTGCGCATCGACCATCCCCCCACCCAGAAGGTCGCTTTCTCCTTTCTTGTGTAAAAAGGGAACATAGGCAGCCCGGCCGGATGCTGTGGCAAGCGCTATCCCGCAAAGTTCCGCCTGCGTCGCGTCTTGAAATGTCGCCTCCGTATTGAGCGCAACGATTCCCGCTTCGCGTGCCTCGTCCACCCAGTGGTTCAGCGTTTCCAGGTCACGGATGCAGACATAGCGCGAGTGGTCGAACGCCTCCGACGACGCAGCCTCGGCAAGCTTCCGTGCCAGCTTCTCGGGCGTCTCGGCTTCCTCGTCGCGCTCAGGTGCGACTTCGCCTTCCGCTCCTGGCTCGCCGACGCCAGTGGCTGGTACGGTAAGATCCGGCCCATGTGCCTCTGCTCCCCTCTGAACCTCGACATAGGCAGGTTCGATATCGGATGGGTGAGTTCCGGTCGCCTCGGCAACACGCCGGGTCAGTGAAGAGAACTCCATTGCTTTCAGAAAGGCGATCAGCTTTGGTCCATTGGGCGGGTTGAGCGCCAGTGCATCGACGCCCACCTCTACCGAGACATCGTCCTTGAGCCGTACGAGCTCGCGTGAAACGCGTGCATTTTCGGCATGGGCTATAAGGTTCTCGCGCCGCTTGTTCTGCTTGATCTCATGCGCGCGGGCGAGCAACGTTTCAAGGTCGCCGTACTCATTCAGAAGCTGCGCCGCCGTTTTTGGGCCAATGCCGGGTACCCCTGGCACATTGTCGATCGTATCGCCGGTGAGTGCCTGAAGGTCGATCATCTTCTCAGGAGGAACGCCCCACCTCTCGATCACTTCGGGGACATTGATCTTTCTGTCCTTCATCGGGTCGTATAGCGAGACGGTTGGGCCAACGATCTGCATCAAATCCTTGTCGGAAGACACTATGGTGGTGTCGCCGCCTGCCTCGCTGGCCATCCTCGCATAGGTGGCGATCAGATCATCCGCCTCATATCCTTCCATCTCGATGCAGGGCAGGTCAAAGGCCCGGGTCGCCTGCCGGATCAGCCCGAATTGTGGAATCAGGTCTTCCGGCGGTTCCGTCCGGTTCGCCTTGTATTCCGGATACAGGTCGTTCCGGAAAGTCTTGGCGGAATAATCGAAGATGACTGCGAAATGCGTGGGCGCGACGCCCAACGCCGTTTCGCGCGCGTCGCGAAGCAGCTTCCAGACCATATTGCAGAAGCCAAGCACCGCGCTTACCGGCAAGCCATCAGACTTGCGGTTGAGGGGAGGAAGAGCGTGATAGGCGCGGAAAATATAGCCCGAGCCGTCAACGAGGAAGAGATGGTCGCCTTTTTTCATGGCTGAACGGGTAGCGCGGCAGGGACCGCCTGTCCATCCCGCATCAACCCAACGCTGCCATGAGGAGCCAACCACCGTTTGGTAACAAAAATATTACGAACGTATAATCTTGAGGGCCTTGAATAGCCATTTTAGCGACCAACATAACGAGCATCGGCAATATTTTCGCCGAGTCCGGAAAGGCTCGTCCCCCGCCTGAACCGGACAAAACAGCGGCAGCCTTACCCCCCTCTCCGGGCTGCCGCACTTTCATGCAAAGCCGCCGTGGCTCCCCTCCGCCACGGCGGCATTTTTTTGCTCCTGGTTCACGCGCTGCGGTCGTCAGCGACAGGCCCCGCCGCGCGCCAGCGGCGCCGGGACCAGGCGGAGGCGAGTTCCCGCCTGTCCAAAGCGCCGGTGATGAGGGCGAGCACGAAATATGTAAGTGCGGCGGCGGCAATGATGAAGCCAGTGCTGGCAGCACGCTCCAAAGACCCACCATTCGTCAAGATTTTGGCAAAGAAGCCGTTGAGGAGATATACAACGAGCCCCATCACGACGCTGGAAAGCACAATCATCGCCACGCGGCGGATGGCAAGGATCGTAGGGCGGAAATCGTTGCGCCTCCACAAGGTGATTGCGAGCAGCAATACATTGACCCAGGAGGAGGCAGATGTCGAAAGCGCGATCGCTAAGTGCCCGTAAAGCGGAAACAGCGCCAGGCTCATCCCAATATTGACTATGACGGAGACGAGGGAGAACCACATCGGCGTTCTCATATCTTCCCGTGCGAAGAAACCCGGCTGGAATACCTTCGCGAGAACATAGGCCGGCAGGCCTGATGCGAATGCTGCGAGCGCGGTGGCCGTCATTTGCGTATCGAGCGGGCTGAACTCTCCGCGCTCATAAAGAACTGCAACGATTGGCCCCGGCATGACCATGAGGCCGACTGCAGCCGGCATGGTCAGTCCGAGCGCAAATTCGAGTGATCGATTCTGCAGGTGCTGGGCGTCCCGGTCATCGCCGGCCTTCAAGGCACGTGACAGCTCCGGCAAAAGCACCACCCCCACCGCCACACCGATGATGCCTAGCGGGAGCTGGTTTATCCGGTCGGCGAAATTCAATAGCGAAATAGCCTTTTCTTGTGCCGAGGCGATGACCTGTCCGACCAGAAGGTTGATCTGCATGATGCCGCCCGTCAGAAGAGCCGGGGCCATTAGCACCAGCACGCGGCGGACGGCGGGCGTGAGGTGCGGCAAGCGCAGGCGCATTGTAAAGCCAGCGCGGCGGACGGCTCTGGCTAAAATGAGAAGTTGCGCGATGCCCGAAGCGAGCACTCCCCAGGCAAGCCACAGACCGGTTGTGCGAGCCTGAAGGTCCAGCGCAAGCGCAGCAGCCAGAACCGCAACGAGAATGACGTTAAGCAGGACCGGCACCAGGGCCGGGAGGAAAAATCTGCGCATTGAGTTCATGACGCCGGAAAGCATCGCCACCAGCGACATGCAAAGAAGGTAGGGAAACATGATGCGCGTTAAAGTAACGGTGAGGTCGAATTTTTCCGGCGAGGCCAGGAAGCCGGGCGCTACCACACTCGCCGCGAGCACGGGCATGAAGATCATCGCCAGGGCTGAAAGCGCCAACAACGCTGTAAGCAAGACAGCAAGTACGTCTTCACCAAAGCGGCGTGCGGCCTCAATGCCGCCGCCCTCCATCTCCTTGGCGAAAAGCGGAATGAAGGCCGTGTTGAAGGCGCCTTCGGCGAACAATCGGCGGAAGAGGTTCGGAAATCGGAAGGCCGCGTAGAAGGCGTCGGTTACAGGCCCGGCGCCGAGCGCCGCCGCAAGCAGCGCCTCGCGAATGAAACCGAACAGCCGGCTGGCCATTGTTGCGCTGCCGACACTGGCGAATTTCGAAACAAGGCTCATCTGCGGAAGGCTCCGGCAGGATTGAGAATAGCTTGCGCCGCCACGTGCGAACCGTTTCCCGTCACGCCAGTGCCTCGTTCGCCTGGGCGCGGCTGCCACGACGGGACGCTCCCTTGTCCAATACGTCCAGAAGCGCCTGGCGGATTGTCTCCAGCCTGTCCGGGTTCTCAATCTTTGCGCCTGTCAAGTCGCTCACGTAGAAGGTGTCGATCACCTTCTCGCCAAAGGTGGTAATGTGCGCAGAGGCAATATCGAGGGAGAGGTCCGAAATTACGCCGGTCACCTCAAATAGAAGCCCGGGCCGGTCGAGACATTCCAGTTCTATGACGGAAAAGCGGTTGGACAACGTGTTTCGCACCTCCGCTCGCGGCTCGATGCGGAACGCCTTCGCACCGCGTCTCGGTCGGGCGCGTTGTTCGACCATGCCGGGCAGATAGGACTTGCCTGAAAGCACGTCTTCAATGAGGCGGCCTATGCGCTCGGCCCGACGCCTTTCATCGGCGTCGAAATCGAACTCGCGGCTGACGAGGATGGTGTCGAACGCGCGCCCGTCCGCGGTGGTGAAAATCTGCGCATCGACGATATTGGCGCCTGCTGCCGCGCAAGCCCCGGCAATGACGGTTAAGAGGCGCGGATGGTCGGGTGCCAACACGGTGATCTCCGTCACTGCCTCGAAAGCGTGTATCTCCACCATGGTCGCGAGCGCCTTTCCGCTTCTGTCGGCGGCCCGGATGAAGCCGGCATGGCGCAACTGGTCTTCTGCCCCCGTAGCAAGCAGATAGTTCTCGTAGTGCAAGCCGCTATAGCGATGCGCGTCTTCTTTGTTCCATCCGGCTTCCTGAAGCGCCTGCACAAGCTGAGCGCGTGCTTCAGCCGCGCGCGTGGCGCGGGAAGCTTCCGAAAAGCCGCCGGTCAGGAGTAGCTCGGTTTCATAATAGAGGGTTCGAAGGAGCTGGCCCTTCCACCCGTTCCACACGCCCGGCCCAACGCCGCGTATGTCGCAGACAGTGATGATGAGAAGCAGCTTCAGCCGCTCCACCGATTGCACGATATCGGCGAAATCCTGGATCGTCTTGCGGTCGTTCAGGTCGCGCATCTGTGCAATGTGCGACATGAGCAGGTGGTGCTCAACAAGCCATGCAACCATCTCGGTTTCGGCCGCTTCAAACCCCATATGCGGGCAAAGCCGCCGCGCGATACGCGCCCCGGCAATGGAATGGTCCTCCGGGCGGCCCTTGGCGATGTCGTGGAAGAGGAGCGCGGTGTAAAGCACCGCCCTCCACGTTTTCACGCCGGGCAGAAGGGAATGGGTGAGGGGATGGAATCTTTCTCCGTCCCCGCGTTCGATCTCGGCCAGAACGCCTATGCAGCGGATCAGGTGCTCGTCCACTGTGTAATGGTGATACATGGAGAATTGCATCATCGCCACGATCTTGTTGAAATCGGGGATGAGCCTGCCAAGAACGCCCGCTTCGTTCATGCGGCGCATGTTGAGCTCGGGATCGCGGTCGGAGGTCAGCAAATCCATGAAGAGGCGGTTTGCCTCCTCGTCGCGCCGCAATTTCCGGTCAATCAGCTTCAGGGAGCGTGTTACCAGCTTTAGCGCATCGGGATGATATTCAAATCCGTGCCTGTCTGCGAGCCAGAAGAGCCGCAGGATGTTGACCGGATCGCGCTCGAACACCTTCTCATCGGCAATGTTGATGCGATGGTTGTCAACAAGAAAGTCGCTCGTGCCGGCCAGCTTCCGCCTTCGAGGGGAGAAGGTGAGGGAAAGATTGTTGAAGCCTGGCACATGCTTTGCCTGCTCTTCCTCAAGCGCGGCGCAGAAAATGCGCGTCAGATCACCCACGGTCTTGGCGTTCAGGTAATAGTGCTTCATGAAGCGCTCGACCGATGAAAGTCCAGGATGGCTCGTATAGCCAAGGCGCTCGGCAATGTCGCGCTGGATGTCGAAATGCAGCCGCTCCTCCGCCTTGCCAGTCAGGAAATGCATGTGGCAGCGGACAGCCCACAGAAAGTCCTCCGCCTTGGCGAAGTGCCGATACTCGCGCCTGGTGAAGACGCCTTTCTCCACCAGTTCCTCGGCCTCGCGCACGCGATAATGATATTTGCCGATCCAGAACAGCGTATGAAGGTCGCGCAAGCCGCCCTTGCCATCCTTGACGTTAGGCTCCACGACATAGCGGCTCTCCCCGTTCTTGGCGTGGCGCGCATCGCGTTCGGCAAGTTTGGCCTGGACGTATTCGGCACCCGTATCCTTGGCGACCTCTTCATCGAAACGCTCGATAAGTTCATCGTAGAGCGCTTTATCGCCACAGATGTAGCGCGCTTCCAGAACTGCCGTGCGGATGGTCATGTCGGTTAGGGAGTGGCGGATGCACTCATCTACATTGCGCGTGGCGTGGCCGACCTTCAGTCCCATGTCCCAGAACATGTAGAGCATGTATTCGGCCACCTGCTCACCCCATGGGGTTTGCTTGTAGGGCAGCAGGAAAAGAAGGTCGATGTCGGACCCAGGTGCAAGCGTACCGCGCCCGTAGCCGCCGACGGCGATGACCGCCATGCGGTCGGCCGAGACGTTATAGAGCTGCGCGGCGAAATTGAACAATGCACGGATGAGCCTGTCCATCAGTTGGGAAAGCCGTCCGGCGCAAGCCGTCCCGCTGCCGTCTTCGGTAAGCAAGTGCTCAGCCTTCTGCCGTCCTTCGCCCAGCCGAGCCTTCAGAAGTTTCAGGACCTTCGCGCGGGCGCTGGCGGAACCGGCGTCTTCCGATGCGGCAATAGCCTCCAAATCTGCGCGCAGCAGGTCCGTGTCGATGATCCAGTCCAGCTTCAGGGGAATCTTGGCCAATTCAATATTCCGCGTTCGCGGCCGCTGTATAGCCTGTTTCCGTGGCGCAAGGAACAATCTGCTGCGGGCAGGGTGTCCCATGGCCGCAAGGTTGGAGGCGGCTTGGCAGATGCGGTTCGACATGAAGAGGCTTGCGTATCTATTCCTCCAGCGCCTGTGATTTCAGGCTGTAAAGTGCTTCCAGCGCCTCCCGCGGCGTCATCTCGTCCGGATTGAGCGCTGCCAGCGCAGCGGCAAGCCGGTCTGTGCCGGAGGACTTCGGCCTTGGCTCTTCCTGCTGCGCGGCGGCGGAAAAGAGCGGCAGGTCATCTACAAGGCGCGCGGTTTTCGACCCCGTTTCGCCTTCTTCCAGAAGATGCAGCACTTCCCGTGCGCGCTCGACCACGGCGGTCGGAAGGCCGGCCAGCCGCGCCACCTGGATACCGTAAGAGCGGTCTGCGGCTCCGCGCGCGACCTCGTGTAGAAAGATCACCTCGCCTTCGAACTCCTTTACCCGCATCGTGACGTTCACCAGGCGGGAAAGCTTCCCGCTGAGAGCCGTCATCTCATGGAAATGAGTGGCGAAGAGGGCGCGGCAGCGGTTCGTTTCATGCAGGTGTTCCACAGCCGCCCAGGCTATGGAAAGCCCGTCGAATGTCGCCGTCCCACGGCCGATCTCATCGAGGATGACAAGCGAGCGCTCGCCCGCCTGATTGAGGATTGCCGCCGTCTCGACCATTTCTACCATGAAGGTCGAGCGGCCGCGCGCCAGATCGTCGGAGGCGCCGACGCGGGAGAACAGCCGGTCGACCACGCCGATATGCGCGGCTCTGGCGGGCACGAAGGAGCCCATCTGTGCCAATACGGCAATCAGCGCATTCTGCCGCAGGAAGGTGGATTTGCCGCCCATATTCGGGCCGGTGAGGAGCCAGATGGCCCCTGCCTTTTCGCCGTTTGCCGGGGACAGGTCGCAATCGTTGGCCACGAATGGATCGCCAAGCTGGCGGCGCAGCGCCTGCTCCACCACGGGATGGCGCCCGCCTTCGATCTGAAAATCGAGACTGTCGTCGACGACCGGTCGGCAATAATCCTCACTCTCGGCAAGGCAAGCAAGGGCGGCCGAAACGTCCAGGACAGCAAGCCCGAAGGCCAGTGAACGCAGTGCCTCGGAGGCGGCGACCACCTCCTTCACCAGTTGATCATAAACGGAGAGCTCGATTGCCAAGGCCTGGTCCGCCGCATTGGCGATCCTGGTTTCCAGATCGGCCAGTTCAGTGGTTGTGAAGCGCATGGCATTTGCCATTGTCTGCCGGTGGATGAAGCGGGATTTGGCAGCTTCGCTTCCCGTCATCACCTGACTGTTGTTGGCCGTAACCTCGATATAATAGCCGAGAATGTTGTTGTGCCTGATCTTGAGCGAGCGGATGCCCGTCTCCTCGATCAGCTCGCGTTCCATCGCCGCAATCACCTTGCGTGACTGGTCGCGCAGTGCCCGGACCTCATCCAGCTCCGGGCGGTAACCTTCCCTCACGAAGCCGCCATCTCGCTTCAGGAGCGGCAACTCTTCTGCAAGCGCGTTCTGAAGATGGTCGGCAAGTGCTGCCGGAACAGCACCAAGAAGTGCGGCAACGTGCAAAATTTCCTGTGGCAGTTGCTGGTCTTCCAGAAGTCGGCTGACGATCCTCCCTACCTGAATGCCCTTGAACAGCGCGCCAAGATCGCGTGGGCCGCCCCGATTAAGCGCCAGTCGGGACAGCGCCCGGGCGATGTCGGGAACGCCTTTTAGAAGCTCGCGCAGCTTTTCGCGCAGCGTTGGTTCGGCCAGGAAGAAGGAGACGGAATCTAGGCGCTCTGCAATGGCCTTCGGATCAGTCAGCGGCGACATCAGGCGCTCGGCCAGAAGCCTCCCGCCCGCGCCGGTAAGAGTACGGTCGATGGTTTTGAGCAGGCTGCCTTCGCGGCCGCCTGACAATGTGCGCGTTAATTCCAGACTGACACGAGTGGCCGGGTCGATGAAAAGGCTGGCGCTGTCCTCGTCGCGCTCGGGCCGGCCAAGCGGCGGGCGTTCAGAGACTTGTGTCTTCTCGACATAAGTGACCGCACCCGCAATGGCGGAAAGCTCCGCGCGCGAGAAACGCCCAAAGCCGTCGAGCGTGGCCACTTCGTAGAAGCGGGCGAGGCGCATCTCCGCGCTCGCCGAATCAAAGAATGACGGCGGTTGCGGGCTGGCTATCCGTCCCATCGTGTCAAGAACAGGACGGAGAGCGGGGTCGTGATAGACAGGCTCGGCCAGGATGAGCTCGCGCGGGTCGATGCGCAGAATGTCCGCGAGCAGACGGTCAGGCGCGGTGGCGGCGACGCGGAACACGCCTGTGGAAATGTCGATCCAGGCGAGCGCCATCTCCCCTCCGCCCTTCGCTCGACCGAGCGCCATCAGGTAATTGGCTTCGGAAGGATCTAGAAGCTTCTCCTCAGTAATGGTTCCAGGTGTGACGAGGCGCACCACGTCGCGCCGCACCACGGCCTTGTAGCCCCGTTTCTTCGCCTCTGCAGGGTCCTCCATTTGCTCGCAGACGGCCACGCGGTGGCCAAGCGCAATGAGCTTTTGCAGGTAATCGTCAGCCGCGTGCACCGGCACGCCGCACATGGGGATGTCCTTGTCCTGATATTTACCGCGGCGGGTGAGCGTGATGCCGAGCGCGCGGCTCGCCACCTCCGCATCCTCGAAGAACAGCTCGTAGAAATCTCCCATGCGATAGAACAGCAGGCAATCGTTGTTGGCCGCCTTGATTTCGAGATATTGCCGCATCATCGGCGTCGCGCCGGTGGTGGGCAGCGAGGCACCTGCGCCACGGCGTTTACGGATTGGCGTCTGTTCGTTCAAGAATCGCGCCCCTCGTAAAAATTGTTGTTGGTCCTGACTGGCCCATTTACCTGAGCGAAGTGTAGCCTTATGCACCTGAGAACGGCAAAACTCCACAGAAGTCCATCATTGCCGGTAAGGGGAGGTGCAAGAGGAATGGCAGACGCGGATAAGCTTGAACAGGATAGCCCTTCGGTGAGTTCACAGGAAGCATTGGACTTCCACTCCAGCGGGCGCCCGGGCAAGCTTGAGATCAGTCCAACCAAGCCCATGGCAACGCAACGCGACCTGTCGCTGGCTTATTCGCCAGGCGTTGCGGTACCGGTGGAAGCCATCGCCAAGGACCCAAGCCGCGCTTTCGATTACACGACTCGCGGCAACCTCGTTGCCGTCATCTCCAATGGCACAGCGATTCTCGGGCTTGGCAATCTGGGCGCTCTTGCCTCGAAGCCGGTGATGGAAGGAAAGGCAGTCCTGTTCAAGCGCTTTGCCGATGTCGACTCCATCGATCTGGAGGTCGACACGGAGGATGTTGAGGAGTTCATCAACTCCGTGCGTTTTCTTGGCCCCTCCTTCGGTGGCATCAACCTTGAAGATATCAGGGCCCCTGACTGCTTCGTCATCGAGCAGCGCCTGCGCGAACTGATGGACATCCCGGTCTTCCACGACGATCAGCACGGAACCGCAATCATTGCCGCGGCTGGCCTCATCAATGCGTTGGAACTGACCGGCCGCGACATCAAGACTGCAAAGCTTGTCTGCAACGGAGCAGGCTCGGCCGGCATCGCCTGCATCGAACTGGTAAAGTCGATGGGTTTTGCTCCCGAGAACGTAATTCTCTGCGATACAAAAGGCGTGGTCTACAAGGGCCGCACCGAAGGCATGAACCAGTGGAAATCGGCGCACGCTGTGGAGACGGACAAGCGTACCCTGGCCGAGGCGCTGGACGGAGCCGACATCTTCTTCGGGCTTTCGGCAAAGGGCGCGCTGACCGCCGACATGGTACGATCCATGGCCAAGAACCCGATCATCTTCGCCATGGCCAATCCGGACCCTGAAATCACGCCGGAGGAGGTGGCGGAAATCCGCACTGACGCCATCATGGCGACTGGGCGCTCGGATTATCCGAACCAGGTCAACAACGTTTTGGGATTCCCTTACATCTTCCGTGGCGCGTTAGACGTGCGAGCCACCACGATCAACGATGAGATGAAGGTGGCGGCAGCCGAGGCACTGGCTGCGCTGGCCCGTCAGGACGTGCCGGATGACGTGGCTGCTGCCTACCAGGGCAATCGGCCAAAATATGGGCCCAATTACATCATTCCAGTGCCGTTTGATCCGCGCCTGATCACGTCCGTGCCGCCCGCTGTCGCAAAAGCAGCGATCGAAACAGGCGTTGCCCGGCGGCCGATCCTCGACATGGAACAGTATGTCAACGAGCTGTCGGCGCGCCGAGATCCCATTGCCTCGACATTGCAGCGAATTCACGACCGCGTGCGACGCCGGCCCAAGCGCATCGTCTTCACCGAGGGCGAGGAAGAGCAGATGATGCGGGCCGCTGTTTCCTATGTGAACCAGAGGCTCGGGACAGCCATTCTCCTTGGCCGCGACGATGTCATCCGCAACAATGCCGCCAATGCAGGCGTCGATCTTTCCCGGCCCGGCATCGAGATCATCAATGCTCGCCTGTCCCGGCGCAATGCAATTTACACTGACTACCTCTACGAGCGCTTGCAGCGTAAGGGTTATCTCTTCCGCGACTGCCAGCGCCTCATCAACAACGATCGCAACCACTTCGCGGCCTGTATGGTGGCGCTGGGCGATGCGGATGGCATGGTGACGGGTGTCACCCGGAACTATTCGACCGCGCTCGATGACGTGCGCCGCGTGATCGATGCGCGGCCCGGACACCGCGTTATCGGCGTGTCCATCGTGCTTGCGCGCGGGCGTACCGTCCTCGTGGCCGATACTGCAGTGCACGACATGCCCGATGCCGAGCAGATAGCCGATATCGCAGAGGAGGCCGCCAATTTCGCCCGCCGGATGGGATACGAGCCGCGAGTGGCGATGCTCGCCTATTCCACCTTCGGGCATCCTCCCGGCGAGCGGTCGGAAAAGGTGCAGGAGGCCGTGCAGATCCTCAACAAGAGGCGCGTCGATTTCGAGTATGACGGCGAAATGGCTGCCGACGTAGCGCTCAATCCGCGCATCATGAAGCAGTATCCCTTCTGCCGCCTGTCCGGGCCTGCAAACGTACTGGTGATGCCGGCTTTTCACTCGGCTTCCATCTCCACCAAGATGCTGCAGGAGCTTGGCGGCTCGACGGTCATCGGACCGCTGCTCGTAGGGCTCAACAAACCCGTGCAGATCGTATCGCTCAACGCCAAGGATTCCGATATCGTCAATATGGCGGCAATCGCGGCCTATAGTGCCGCGACCTGATCAGGGCAAGTATGCCCAACTGGCATGGTGCCGTGTACGATCACGGAACCACCTTACGTTGTGTCTGACTTTCGCAGGGCGGCGGCCGTCCAACGGCTTTATTTATCGCCCCGCAACCTCACGTGCCGAAGCGCTCAGCCTGCGAGCCGTAATACGCGATGTACCGCTCCGAAATGGCTTCCACCGGCAGAATGACGAGCACGTCCGTTGTGAAGAATTCATGGTCGATGACGCAACCGTCCGCAAATTTGGCGCCTAGCCGCAAATAACCTTTGATGAGCGGCGGCATGGCCGCCAGCGCGGCTCTGGCATTCACCGCCTCTTTTGGCATCATGTCCATTGAAACGTATTTGCTGTGCCTGGCGCGCGCATACCACTCACCATCGACCCGGCAGAAATGATGAAGGAAGGACAGCGCCTGTGCATGGGCCGCCGCTATCGTGCCGGGGAAGGAGGCACAGCCTGTCATCACATCGATGTTCGCAAGCTGACAATAGGCCCAGATACCCTGCCATAGAAGCTCGATGGTGCGTTTTGAGCGATAGGGAGGCAGGACGCAGGAACGGCCGAGCTCCAGAAAGCGCCGCGTCCGATGACGCTCAATCAGGGGGCCAAGCTCGAACTCGTCCTCGGAGTAGAACCCTCCTGAGGCAAGGGCTCTCTCCTGCGGCAGCAGCCTGTATGTGCCGACGACCCTTTCGGTAACGGGTTCCGGAAGCGACGTGTCGACCACCAGCAAGTGGTCACAGTGCGGGTCGAAGCGATCGGCATCACGCTCATCCGAAACCTGATTGCCCGGAAGGCGGGCGCCAAGCTCCTGATGGAAGACCTTGAAGCGCAATGCCTGTGCCGCTGCGATCTCTTCAGGGTCAACCGCCAAGCGTACCTCCAAAGTGCCGAGGCGGCCAAGCAGATTGCTCTCGGACATGGTTGCGGTAGCGTTCTCAACGAGCGCCAGCCTGTCCGCTCCATCACGATAGGTAGTCCGTTCCAGCATCAACCCCTGCACGGCTGATTCTCCCCTTATGGTGTTGCAATGGGGAGTTATGATTTCGCTGCAACAGCAGGATGACAGGAATTGCCGTTGCTTACAATTGCCCTGGTCCGCCGAAGCTGGCATTCCCCACAAAGGCATTGACGTTTACGCAAAGGTAAAAGTTTGCTATGGAAATCCTGGACTGCAGGTGGGACTCTCCTCGTGCTTGGCCATAAAGCAGAAAGGCTGATCCACCTGGACGCTACAGCGCCTGCTTCTGGCGCATCTGCTGTAGGAGGAAGACGTGCCGATCTACCGGGCCCCTTTGCACGATACCAGCTTCATCATTCGCGACGTCCTAGATTATCAGCGCTTCGATAATCTGCGCGGCTTCAGCGAAGTGTCGCCGGATCTGGTGGAAGCTATTCTGGAAGAAGGTGCAAAGCTGGCGGAGAACGTCCTGCAGCCGCTCAACCAGGTTGGCGATGCTGAAGGGTGCGTTCGACACGAGGATGGCACTGTTTCTACCCCCGAAGGGTTTTCTGAGGCGTACCGGCAATATTGCGAAGGCGGCTGGATGGGCCTGTCGGCGCCATCCGAATATGGTGGCCAGGACCTGCCCTATCTGGTGCAATCGGCGGTCGGCGAATATTTCTCCTCTGCCAATATGGCGCTGATGATGTATCCAGGCCTCACGCAAGGCGCGGTGGCGGCCATACTTGCTCATGGAAACGAGGAACAGAAGCGGCTTTTCGTTCCAAAAATGGTCGAGGGAAGATGGTCGGGGACCATGAACCTGACCGAACCGCATTGCGGTACGGATCTAGGGCTGCTGCGCACCAAGGCAGTGCCGGCGGGCGACGGCACCTACAGAATCTTTGGCCAGAAGATCTTTATATCCGCCGGCGAACACGATCTGACCGAGAATATCATCCATCTGGTGCTTGCGCGCATAGAGGGCGCGCCCCAGGGCAGCCGGGGCATATCCCTCTTCATCGTGCCGAAACGGAAGCTCGATGCAAATGGCAATCCGGCAGGGGCTAATGGCGTCTCCTGTGGCTCAATCGAAGAGAAGATGGGCATCCATGGCAACGCCACCTGCGTCATGAATTACGACGATGCGGAAGGCTTTCTGCTGGGTGAGGAGCATGGCGGGCTGAGGGCAATGTTCACGATGATGAACGAGGCGCGCCTGGGCGTCGGCCTTCAAGGCCTCGCGGTTTCCGAAACGGCTTATCAGAACGCGGCCGCCTATGCGCGCGCGAGGTTGCAGGGCCGATCGCTCTCGGGGGCAAAGACACCGGAGAAGATAGCTGATCCGATCATCGTTCATCCGGATATCCGCCGGATGCTCATGACCATGCGCGCCTTCAATGAGGCAGGCCGGGCGCTGCTGCTGTGGACAGCGCTCCAGTCAGACATCGCACATCGCAGCAGTGATGAACAAATGCGCGAGGCGGCGGAAGATCACCTGGCCTTGATGACGCCAGTAATCAAGGGTGTGCTCACAGACAAGGGATTCGAGAATGCCGTAATGGCCCAGCAGGTGTTTGGCGGGCACGGTTACATAGAAGAGCAAGGCATGAGCCAGTTCGTACGCGATGCGCGCATCGCAATGATCTACGAGGGTGCGAACGGCATTCAGGCGCTGGATCTCGTGGGCCGTAAACTGGCGCTGAACGGCGGCCGGGCCGTGGCGACGTTCTTTGCCACTGTCGGCGGGTTCTGCGAGACGCAGCGCCAGGACGAGGAGATGGCACCCTACACCAAGGCCCTGAAAAAGGGGTTGAACGACCTTCAGGCCGCCACGCAATGGCTCATGCAGAATGGAGCGGAGAAGCCGGACAATGCAGGCGCGGCTGCGTATGACTACATGCATCTCATCGGTCTGGTGGCGCTTGGCTACATGTGGGGCAGGATGGTGAAGTCTGCGCAGGAAAAGCTTGTATCGGCCGCCGAGGATGCAGATTTCCTTAGGGCAAAGCTCGTCCTCGGGCGCTTCTTCATGGAGCGGATCATGCCGGAAACCAGTGCCTATCTTGCGCGGATTTCATCCGGTGCCGATACCATCATGGAGCTTCCTGACGAGGCGTTCTAATCTTTATTCTGATCTTTTATGTCATCGGGGCGGATTTGCCGCGCTGAAACGAGAGGAGACTGGAATGGCTGACGCCTATGTCTATGACGCTGTGCGAAGCCCCCGCGGGCGCGGCAAGAAGGACGGCTCGCTGCATGAGGTACCGGCTGTGCGGCTTGCAGCGAAGATGCTTGAGGCGGTGCGTAACCGCAACGGGCTCGACACAAAGCTCGTAGACGACATTATCTTTGGCTGCGTCGATCCTGTAGGCGAGGCGGGGTCGGTCATCCCTCGTGCGGCCGCATTTGAAGCTGGGTACGACAACCGCGCTCCAGGCATGCAGATTTCGCGTTTTTGCGCCTCCGGTCTCGACGCCATCAATCTGGGTGCTGCCAAGATCGCCGGCGGGTCCGATGAGATCGTGATCGCTGGCGGCGTGGAGTCCATGTCGCGCGTGGGTATGGGAGCATCGGGCGGCGCATGGTTCATGGACCCATCTGTCGGTTTGCCGGCCTATTTCGTGCCGCAGGGAGTTTCGGCAGATCTGATCGCAACCAAATACGGCTTCTCGCGTGACGATGTGGACGCCTATGCCGTGGAGAGCCAGAGGCGGGCGAAGCAGGCATGGGAGGAAGGCTGGTTCAAGGACTCAGTGGTGCCAATCAAGGACCAGAACGGCCTTACCATCCTCGATCATGACGAGCATATGCGCCCCGACACGGATATGCAGGCGCTCGCCGCTCTCAATCCGTCCTTTACGGCGATGGGCGAGATGGGGGGCTTCGATGCCGTCGCCGTGCAGCGCTATCCGGAACTTGAAAGCATCGATCATGTCCACCACGCGGGAAACTCGTCCGGCATTGTGGATGGAGCTGCCGCCGTGCTCCTCGGTTCGAAGAAGGCAGGCAAGGCGATGGGTCTGAAGCCGCGCGCCAGGATTCGCGCCTTCACCAATATCGGCTCGGAGCCCGCAATTATGCTGACAGGGCCGGTGGACGTGACGGAGAAGCTGTTGAAGAAGGCGCGAATGACGCTCTCCGACATCGACCTGTTTGAACTGAACGAAGCTTTTGCCTCTGTGGTGCTGCGCTACATTCAGGCTTTCGACATTGATCGGGAGAAGATCAATGTGAATGGCGGCGCCATTGCAATGGGCCATCCGCTGGGCGCAACCGGTGCAATGATCTTCGGGACGGTGCTTGATGAATTGGAGCGTCGGGATCTGAATACTGCGCTGGTCACGCTGTGCATTGGCGCCGGGATGGGCACGGCCACCATCATCGAGCGGGTCTAGGCGGAGAGGGAAACGCTATGGCGGATTACGAGAACTTCATTTTCAAGATCGACACTGACGGCATTGCGCTGGTCACCTGGGACATGCCGGACCGCTCCATGAACGTCTTCACCGAAGCGGTAATGGAGGAGATCGAGGCTCTCGTTGACCGGGTCGCGGGCGATGATGAAATCAAGGGTGTTGTCTTCACCTCGGGCAAGGACAGTTTCTCCGGCGGCGCGGATCTGGCGATGCTGCAGAAGATCATGAGCCAGTTCCACGCGACGAAGGCCAAAGATGCGGACAAGGCGGCCCGGGAGCTGTTCGGGAATGCCGGGCGGATGAGCTGGCTCTGGCGCAAGGTGGAAACGTGCGGCAAGCCGTGGGTCAGTGCCATCAACGGCACGTGTATGGGCGGTGCATTCGAGTTGTCGCTGGCCTGCCATGGTCGTGTAGCAGTGAATGACGATTCAATCAGGCTTGCGCTGCCGGAGGTGAAGGTTGGCATCTTTCCCGGCGCGGGCGGCACACAGCGCGTGCCGAGGCTGGCGAACACGCAGGAAGCCCTGCAGATGCTTACCTCAGGGCAGAATCTATCGCCCAAGAAGGCGAAGGCGATGGGCCTCGTCCATGAGATCGTGCCGAAAAAGAAGCTCATAGAGGCGGCGAAAAAGCTGATCCGTGACGGGCTGGAGCCTGTCCAACCCTGGGACGAAAAAGGCTTTAAGCTGCCAGGCGGACCAGTCTACTCCCCCGCGGGCGCAAATCTGTGGCCTGCTGCCATCGCTATCCTGCGCCGGGAGACCTACGGCAACTATCCTGCGGCCGCCGCGATCCTGAAATGCGTTTATGAGGGGCTTCTGGTGCCTTTCGACACGGCCCTCACGATAGAGCAGCGCTATTTCACGCAGATTCTGCAGACGCGCGAGGCGGAGGTGATGGTCCGCTCACTTTTCATCTCGCTCCAAGATCTGAACAAGGGCGCCCGCCGTCCGCAGGATGTGCCGGCGAGCAAGCTTCGCAAGGTTGGTGTGCTCGGCGCGGGCTTTATGGGCGCAGGCATCGCCTTTGTGACCGCGAAAGCGGGTATTCCTGTCGTGCTGATCGACCGCGACCAGGAAGCGGCCGACAAGGGCAAGGCTCATTCCGCAAAACTGATGGACGGGCTGATCAAGAAGGGCAGGGCCACCGAGGCGGAAAAGGAAAAGCTCCTTTCGCTCATCACCGCCACACCGGATTATGCCGCGCTTGAAGGGGCGGACCTCGTCATAGAGGCGGTCTTCGAGGATTCGGCAGTCAAAAGGGAGGTGATGGAACGGGCCGAGGCGGTGCTGAGGTCCTCCGCTGTCTTTGCCTCCAACACTTCAACGATCCCGATCACCGATCTCGCCAGGAATTCCCAACGCCCGAAGAACTTCATCGGCATCCACTTCTTCTCGCCGGTGGACAGGATGATGCTGGTTGAGGTTATTCTCGGCAAGAAGACGGGAGATAAGGCCCTTGCCGTTGCGCTGGACTATGTCCGGGCCATCCGGAAGACGCCCATCGTCGTCAACGATACGCGCGGCTTTTACGTCAATCGCTGCGTGTTGCGCTACATGGACGAAGCTTACTCCATGCTGATCGAGGGTGTACCGGCGCCCATGATCGAGAATGCCGCGCGCATGGCGGGCATGCCTGTGGGCCCGTTGGCGCTGAGCGACGAAATCGCAGTCGACCTCGTTCAGAAAATCATGAAGCAGACAATCCGCGACCTCGGCGAGAAGGCGGTGGACCCGCGCCGTATGGGACTGATCGACACGCTGGTGGACAAGCATGGGCGCTTTGGCCGGAAGAATGGCAAGGGCTTCTACGAGTATCCCGCCAAGCCGGCGAAGAAGCATCTTTGGCCCAATCTCAAGACGCTCTATCCGCAGCAGGATCCGGAAAAGATCGATATCGAGGAGTTGAAGTCGCGCTTCCTCTACGTCATCGCGCTGGAAGCGGCACGGGTGATGGAGGAAGGCATCGTGATCGATCCGCGGGAGGGGGATCTTGGCGCCATTCTGGGCTTCGGATTTGCGCCCTATACGGGTGGCCCGCTTTCCTTCATCGATGGGATCGGTGCTGCAACCTTTATCGAGCGCGCAGGGCAGTTAAAGAAAAAATACGGCAACCAGTTCAAACCGCCGAAGCTGCTCGCCGAGATGGCCCAGAAGGGCGAGCGCTTCTACGGACGCTTTGCGCCGGCAGGCGAGATACAGAAGGCCGCCTGATAGTATGCATTTTGGGCTCGCCTCTTGAGGATCGCCGCGACACAGGCGTCGCGGCGAGTTCCTGCCTCAGAGCGAAATCCGGCAGACCTTCCGTTGCCTGTCGAGAGACATGACTGGAACCTGCATCTCACTAGCGACTGCAATATGATGCTGCCGGTTCTTGGGCGTCCCGCCGCTGGAATCCTTTGCTTGGTGTAGAGGCAGCTTTTGAGGAAACCGGCTGTGGGAGTGGTTCTATATCCTTTCAGCTTAAGGACATGGAAAGGCGCCCAGGTGGTCGGCTGCCATCGTTTCCAGCGCCAAAATGGGCATGCCGCAGCAGTCATTCTAGTCTAATGTCCAGAAGGATCTATGACCGCAGCGGCCGCTCTTGCGTGGGCGCGCGGGCGATGATGGAGACAACCTGTAGACCACGCACCGCAGCGAGCGCCAGGAGCAAGCCTTCATGGCTCGCACCAGGCGCTGCGGGCTACTGCAAGAAACGGCCCTAAAAGCAGTTCGACCAGAATGCAGATTGCTCCTGGGATAAATTGCTCCCGCCGTGAGGAGGGTGCTCAGCGGAGGTGAACGCGATGGCTTGTAAGCCACCGCATTTCTCTGCCGGGCGGGTTATGCCCTCTCTTCAAATGGCCCCGGAAAGAGCCGTTCAAGTTCATTCCATGAGTTTATTCTGGCCGAGAAGGCGCCATTGGCGATGTTCCTCTGGTTTTCCTCGATCAGCGATTGCAGATTGCGTTGTCCGACAGATTTCAGCTCTTCTCGAATGAAGACCTGCGTTTCCCTGCCAAACTCCGAGCTCGTTTCTTCAAGATCCAGAAGGGCCAATGCCGGGAGCAGCGAGGTCTCCAAATAGTTGGGAGCCGAATAATCCTCGATGTGGCGTTGCTCGCCAGGTGTGAGCTCTGCCTTCTCCTGAAGATAATGGTGCAGCTTGTCTGCCAGTGAGATCACCCTCAGGAGTGCGATCTTGTCCAGGATAGAAGCGGCGAACTCCTGTAGCGTGGCAGGTTTATCTAGGGATTTCGTTTGAAGAGACGGGTCCTTTTCATAAGCCAAGGAGGAGTCCTTCGCACCCTTGGCCGTATGGGCAAGTGTTAAGGTGGTGCCGGTATGATGGCTAAGGTCGCTCACGCTGTGCGGCCACTCAATCGGGAAGTGACGGATATCTCCCTTCTTGAAAAGGGTTTGACGCGACACCTGCATGCCTACCTCGAATGGCTCCTGCCTTGTGAATTGTCGTTCAGTCCCATCCGCGCTCGGCTTCAGGCTGTACTTGTAGTACTTCTCCTCAGCGCTTGCCTGGTCGGCGGGGATCTCCGTATAATTTTTGTTGTTGTAGCCGCCGGAAAGTATTTTCGAGGCCAGAGTCCATCTGTGGTAATGGGGCAGTTCCTCGTCCCCTTGGGATTTTCCGCCCGGCGCGAATTTGTGCAGACGCAAAGCCCATCCCTGCTCCTTGTTTTGCATGAGGTAAAGTTTGTCAAAGAGCGGGGAAATTGCAGACTTCTTGGCTGCGAACTCGGCCTTGTCAGGATTGCGAGCGATGTGGCGTAGCACGGCGCATATCTCGTCCAGGGAGATGTCCTCGATATCTGCCGTTATGCCTGGCTTCTCCCCGTAGCCGATCTCCTTTTCCTGGTTGAACGACTTATAGCGCTCGGTGATTGCCGAATATATCCGCTCGTATGTCTTCTGGTCTTCGGCCGCCAGCCGCCTGTCCCCAAGGGAGCTTGAAAGCTTGCTGCCTTCAGCAAATGCATCGTTGAAAACTTTATTGCCTAAAGGCAGCGGTTTAACATCTTTGGATAACGATGAAGAAGATTGGGAGTGCTGCTGCAGATGAGCAGTTGATGAAGAGAATGATCGCGTTGGCTGAACACTAGGTTTCGTGGCGGACTGGATTAGCGGGGAGTCAAACCTCATGATGCATTCCTAAAAAAACTAAAATCGTTTGAAGTAATAATTGTATCTTGCAGACAGGCCCTATAACGAAATTGGTTTATCGAATGGCGCACCAGCCGAAGTGAAGTCGGGCAGGTGGACAACTGCCAAGGGAAGGATTAATAACTTCATTCGCAATTTTTTCGGGACTTGGCAGAGGAGAGGCACGTGCTTTCGCACGAGAGGGTCTGGGCTGCCATCGACGCACTTGCCGAGCGCCATGCCTTGTCTGCATCGGGCCTTGCCCGTAAGGCAGGGCTGGATTCAACTGCCTTCAACCCTTCGAAACGCTATTCCGGTGACGGTCGACCGCGCTGGCCGTCCACGGAATCCATTGCCAAGATTATTGATGCCACCGGTGTCTCATTATCGGAATTTCTCACGCTTTTGGACGGAGAAGCTCCGCTCCTGAGGCGGCAGAGCGGCCGTGACAGCGTGCCATTGATCGGATTCGCTCAGGCCGGTGCCGGCGGCTATTTTACCGATGGTGGCTTCCCGGCAGGCATGGGCTGGGAACAGGTCGATCTGCCCGGCAAGGTGGGTGAAGGAGCCTATGCCCTTCAGGTGCAGGGTGATTCCATGCTGCCGCTATATCGCGACGGCGACATCCTGGTCGTCGAGCCTACCGCCTCCATCCGCAGGGGCGACCGGGTCGTCGTCAAGACCGCTGAAGGCGAGGTGATGGCCAAGGTCCTGCTACGCCAGTCCTCGCGGCAGATCGAGCTTTCTTCCCTCAATCCCGATCACCCCAACCGCCTTTTTGCGCAGGATGAGTTGGAGTGGATGGCCCGCATCATCTGGGCAAGCCAGTAGGTCTTTTGATCCCGCCGATGAAGGCTTGTCAGAGCTCCAATTTGCCTGCCAGCGCCTTATCAATCAGAGCGCAAGTCTCCGCAATCCCGTAGAGGGCGGCGAAGGAGCCGAAACGCGGCCCTCGCTCTTGCCCGAGCAATATCTGATAGAGCATCTGGAAAAAGGCGACGGATACGCCCGGACCGCCCGTAGGGCTCTTGCGCTTGTGGTCCTGGTAACGCTCGATGCCGCGAGCCACATCCAGCGCGGCGTTCTGAATGGTTTCGCCGTCCGACCCTCCGGGAAGGCTGGCGAGCTTGTCACGCAACTCCTGAAGCGCCTGCCGCTCGATCTCATCCGGCGCACGGAATTTCTTCGCCGGCTTCACGAAGTCATCGAAGTAGCGCAGGGCATAGTCCGTCAGCCGGTCGAGCTCGGGATGAGTCTCGGCCGTCACGCCTGGCGCATAGCGCGAGATGAAGCCCCACAGGACGCCCTTCTCATGCGCGTTCGAGGCACTCACAAGATTGAGCAGCAGGGCAAAGGGCACCGGCAACTCGATCTGCGGAGGCGCTCCTTCATGGATATGCCAGGAGGGATTGTTCAGCCTGCTTGACCAGTCCTGCTGCGGATAAGCGGAAAGGAAGGCGTAATAATCGTCCACCGCTTTCGGGATCACGTCGAAATAAAGCCGCTTCGCCGTCCTTGGCTTCTGAAACATGTAGAGCGAGAGGCTTTCTGTCGGCGCATAGGTGAGCCACTCGTCTATGGTGAGACCGTTGCCCCGGGATTTCGAGATTTTCTGGCCCTCCTCGTCGAGGAAGAGCTCGTAGGTGAATCCCTCGGGCGGGCGCCCGTCGAGCGCGATACAAATCTGTCCGGCAAGCTTGACGCTGTCGATCAGATCCTTGCCTGCCATCTCGTAGTCGACGCCAAGCGCCGTCCACCGCATCGCCCAGTCCGGCTTCCACTGCAACTTGGCGTGGCCGCCAGTCACCGGTGTCTCGTACCGTTCACCGCTTTCCGGGTCGCGCCAGACGATGGTTCCAGCATCGAGATTGCGTTGCTCGATCGGTACCTGCATCACCACGCCGGTGACCGGATGGATGGGCAGGAAGGGGGAATAGGTCTGCGCACGCTCTTCACGAAGCGATGGCAGCATGATCGCCATCACAGCGTCGAAGCGCTCTAATATCTTCAGAAGCGTAGCATCGAAACGCCCGGACGAGTAATATTCGCTCGAAGAGGCAAATTCATATTCAAAGCCAAACTGGTCGAGAAATGCCCGCAGGCGCGCATTGTTCGCCGCGCCAAAGGAGGGATATTCGTTCGAGAAGGGGTCGGGAACGCTTGTAAGGGGCTTGCCGAGATGGGCCCGCAGCATCTCCTGGTTTGGCACATTGTCCGGCACCTTGCGAAGCCCGTCCATATCGTCCGAGAAGCAGAGGAGCTTCGTCTTTACCTTATCCTCGGTAAGAACGCGGAAAGCATGGCGAACCATGGAAGTGCGAGCCACCTCGCCAAAGGTGCCGATATGCGGCAACCCGGAAGGCCCGTAACCCGTCTCGAACAGAACGGTTTCGGGAAAAGGCCCTCCCTCGTAGCGTTTGATGATCTTGCGCGCCTCTTCGAACGGCCAGGCCTTGGCCACGGCCGCCGCTTCCAGAATCTCGGGCTTGAGTTCGAGCGCGTCTTGGAACGTCGTCATGTCGCTTTCCGCAGGTAAATCGTTTGAGCAGGCCAAAATACCTTCTTCAGAAGGCGGCCGCGCGCGAGACACGCTGTAGGACGCGTGATGCCATGCGTCAATCGCGAGGGGGCTTTTTCGTTGCGACCGCTGCCGGTGCTGTCTAATTTGGCCATAGGAATGGAAAGGATGCCTTATGAGTGGACAACCCTCGATACAGGAAGCGCTGATCTATCTGATGGTGGTCATTTCCGCCGTGGATCGCGACATGACCGATTCCGAACTCGCGCGTATTGGCGATATCATCCGCACGCTTCCCGTATTTCGCAGCTTCGATGAAAGCCATGTCGTCGACGTGGCACGCCAATGCCAACAGATGCTGCAACAGGAGAACGGACCGGAGCGTGTTCTGGACCTGGTGCGTGACACCGTGCCTGTGGGGATGCACGATACCGCCTATGCGCTTGCCGTTGAGGTGGCTGCGGCCGATCTTCACGTCGAGCCGGAGGAAGAGCGCATGTTGCAGATCCTTCGCAGCAGGCTTCAGATTGAACCGCTGGTTGCGGCTGCCATCGGGCGAGCCGCTCGTGCGCGCCACCGGCACTTTTCCTGAGCGCCTCAAGCACTTTTGACTGGAGGCAGACGCGGCTGCGGCATTAGATTGGTGCGATGGGTGAACTGGTTCTATCTGAGGCAGGTATTCGCCTCATCGCCTTTACGTCGATCTTTACGGCAATGGCGGCTTACGAGCTTTGCTCGCCTCGGTTAGAGCGAGCGGAAATGACCGGCGCGCTGCGCACGCGGCGCTGGTTCACAAACATTTCGCTGCTCCTCATCTCCTCCGCGCTCTTGCGCGTGATTTTTCCAGCAGCGGCGGTAGGCGCTGCGTTCTGGGCGGAAGCTCGTGGGTGGGGGCTCTTCCATCAGCTTGACGTGAATCCTTTTCTGGCGGGCGTGCTGTCGTTTGTGGTGCTCGATTTCGCCGTGTGGCTGGAGCATGTCGCAAGCCATAAGATTCCGCTGCTCTGGCGCATCCACAGGGTGCATCATGCGGATACAGGCTTCGACGTTACCACGGGGCTGCGGTTCCACCCGCTTGAAATACTCGTGTCGATGCTGTGGAAGGTCGCTGTGGTGATGAGCTTGGGCGCACCTATCATTTCAGTGCTGGTTTTCGAAATCGTGCTCAATGGCACGTCCATGTTCAACCACGCGAATATTGACATCCCTCGGCCGGTGGATCGGTTGCTGCGCCTGTTCCTCGTTACGCCAGACATGCACCGTGTGCACCATTCCAGCATCCGGCGCGAGACCGATTCCAATTATGGCTTCAACTTTCCCTTCTGGGACCGGCTCTTTCGCACTTATGTGGCCGAGCCAAGTCAGGGCCACGAGAAGATGCAGATCGGCCTCAGCCAGTTCCGCGGAACGCATGTGGCGCGTATTCTGTGGGTGCTCGCCCTCCCGTTCCGCGCAGGGCGCGGTCAGTAGAAGCCGACGGGGAAATAGCGCAGATAAAGCTCGTCAAAACCACCGCTGGTCTCGATCGACCAAAGGGCATAGTCGATGGCGGCAGCCAGAACGGGAGTGTCGCGCCGTACGGCGATTGCGAGCCCCTGCCCGAGATATTCGGGAGCCAGATAGGGGCCACCGGCAAAGGCGCAACATGCATGTCCCTCCCCATCCGCCAGGTGGAAGCCGAGGCGCATTCCGTCCGCGAACACGGCGTCGAGCTTGCTGCCGGCCAAACTTCTTATCAGTTCAGCCTCGTTCGTAAGGAGGACTGGCTCGACGCCGGGAAAGAAGTCGCGCAACATTTCTTCATGGGCAGTGGCTTCGACAACGCCCACGCGCTTTCCTGCAAGCCATTCGGTTAGGGGCTCCCTCACGTCAGCATCCTTTCGTGTGACGAAACGCGCGGGAAACTGGAGATAGGAACGTGAAAACAGGAAGTTTTCGCGGTTTTGCCTCGTTACCGCGAGCCCCGCAACGATCGCCTCGCCCTCTCCTTTCTCAAGTGCCGAGGCAAGCTCATCGAAAGGAACAGCCTGGATCTGGCACCGGTCGAGAATATCGAGGGCGGTGCATATGGCGCGTGAAAGATCGACATGGAAACCGGCCAAGTGTCCGCCCTCGTCGATGAAGTTGAACGGAAAGAAATCCGTCGTCGTGAGAAAACGCAACCGCGTGAGGGCTGACAGGTCCGGCTTTGCAATGCGCTCCCTTGCATCCCATTGATACGGGATCGCCTGCTGAGCGGCCGTCTGGCCAGTGCAGGAAAGTACGGCAAAAAGAAGGATGATTGGCAAAAGGCGCAATGTCGTGATCCCGTACTCCGAGCCCGATCTTATAGTGGGCCGGACGGATAGTAGGCCGAGCGGAGCGATGAAATGGTGCAACTTCTGCAAATCTCTTCCTTTATACCGGCTCGCCGTTTGATTGTATCTCGGCATTGACGGGCTCGATTTTTTTCCACAATATAATTCCATCCGGTGGGGGAAAGGGCCTGGATGAGAAAAGGGGGGATATTGATGCGAATTGTACCCGTGGGGGAGCGGCGACAATACTTTGAGATTGTTGGCGGATGCTACAGGCTTTGCGCATGGCGCGGTTTGTCTCCGTCCCTATTCTTCCAAGACTGAACCCAAGGCAATTTAATCTCCTGATAATGGCTGAGTGGCGCTTCCTGCCGCCACCGTGGGGCTTTCCATATGAAGAGAAACTGGCATGCGGGTGCTTGCGCACCGGCAGCGCAGAATGATGTTCCGTTTTGTCCTTCCTACAAGGAGGTGCAAAGGATCACTCCTTCAAGTTCTGCCGAATGGCGTCCAATCCTCGATGCCCTTGGTGTCTCCGATCGCACGATAGAGGCGATAGAAGCTCGAGCAAAGGTTGCGGGCGTCCCGTTCCAGGTGGAACTACTGGCCTCGGGGGCCGTAGGCGAGGGGGTTTTCTATCGCGCTCTGGCTAATCATCTCAGGCTCGGGTTTCGCGCGGAAATACCGCCGGAAAGTCTCCTTATGCGTGAGGAGCAGTGTCGCCAGGCGCTCCGCCGGCCCGGCGGCATCCGTCTCGTTCCTGCCGCAGAAGGTCCCCTGACCGTTCTGCTGATCGCCCCAGACCGGCTCGACATCAACGCCTTGCGGCGCTTCATGCGGCGCTACCCCGACATTGCCGAGCAGATACGCATCGTTCCACCGCTCGCGTTGCGAAGGGCGGTGCAGCTTCGAGCGAGGGAAAGCCTGTTGCGCCTCGCAGTCAGCCATCTTTTTGACACGGCGCCACACCTTTCCGCGCGGTTTGTGCTGAACTCGTGGCAGGGTATCGCGCTCGGGGCTTTGCTCGTGACGTTCCTCGCAGGCCTTCTTCTGGCTTCAGGCGTAACCCTGCTCATTCTGCATTTGCTACTTTCGATCCTTTTCTTCGGCTGCGTCGTATTGCGGTTCATGGTCAGCCAGGAGGTCCGCAGCGCGCCCGAGCCCGTCTCTTTAAAGGCCACCAGGACGGAAGAAATGCCCGTCTATACCGTTCTCGTTGCGCTATACCAGGAGGCGGAAATCGTTCCGGATCTGTTGATGGCGCTGAGCCGGATCGTCTGGCCGCGCAGCAAGCTGGAGATCAAGCTTGTCTGCGAGGAAGACGATCACGAGACGCTGGAGGCAATACGGGCGCAGGAGCTGCGTTCCTATATCGAGGTCATCGAGGTCCCGCGGGGCGGGCCTAGAACCAAGCCGAAGGCGCTCTCCTATGCGTTACCAATGACTACCGGCGAGTTGGTTGTCTTGTACGACGCGGAGGATCGACCGCATCCCTTTCAGCTTGTGGAAGCATGGCAACGCTTCTGCGAATGCGGTGATAATCTGGCCTGCGTGCAAGCCCCTCTTGTCATCACGAATGGCAGGCAAAGCTGGCTTTCAACCATGTTTGCGTTTGAATATTCGGCACTGTTCCAGGGTATCCTGCCGTGGCTTGCGCGCCGGAACCTGGTATTGCCGCTAGGGGGCACCTCGAACCATTTTCGTCGAAGTGTTCTGGAAGGCATCGGGGGATGGGACCCGTGCAATGTCACTGAGGATGCCGATCTTGGCTTGCGTCTTAGCCGCCACGGTTACAACGTGCAAACGATCACCTACCCCACCTATGAAGATGCACCAACGAAGTTTCGTGTCTGGTTGCCGCAACGTACGCGCTGGTTCAAGGGATGGGCGCAGACCTGGCTCGTCCACATGCGCGATGTGGGCGAGCTCTTCCGCGATCTAGGACCAGGCTCCTTTGTAATAACGCAGGTTCTCACTGCCGGTATGCTCGTTTCCGCACTTGCCTATTCTGTCTTCGCAGTTACGGCGCTGGCGCTTGCTGCCCATCTTCTGGCCGGCGGTGTCCTGCAGGAAACGCGTGCCATGCTCCTCCTGCTGGATACGGTCAACATTATATTGGGCCACGCAGCATTTCTGGCGGTCGGCTGGCAATCCCTGCCGCGGACGGAGCGTCGCGGCCTTTGGAAGCTTGTGCTGCTTACCCCCATTTACTGGCTGCTCTTGTCCGCGGCTGCCTGGCGGGCGCTATGGATGCTTTACCGAAAGCCGCACCATTGGGAGAAGACGCCACATAGCCCGAGCCGGCCCGTGAGCCCTCAAGTCCGGCAGAGAAAGAAGGAGCTGCGGCGATCGCCTTTCATTCTTCCACGGGTCTCCGTTTCGAGAGAGGGGGCCGGATAGGCGGGTTAGCGGATGCGGTAGATTGCCCCTGTCCGGCAACACCGCGTACATGCGCCGTGACTTTTCTGGTGATAATCAGACGCATATGGGCGTCGCACATCCCGTAGGGCGAATTGCCAACCAGGATCCGCTGCCTCGAAAAATGCATTATATGTAGCTTTACGCCGTTCGGAATTCCGTCATGAACCTGTTTCATCGGGAGGGTACATGGTACTCGTCCACCGCAATGAATCCACTGGAGGAATTCCAGGAAAGGTGGATACGGATCTCCGTCCGGTACAGAAAGAACTTAAATCATTCCTGCGTTTCCAGACGATGCTGAAATGATCCCTGAGCGCAGAGGAAAGTAGCGAATGGAAGAAGGGGGAAAAACAGCCACATTATGGCTTAGGGCGCTGCGCGCGCGGCTGCTAAGGTATCGTGTTCCTCTCCTCGCGGCTGCGATAGCCTTGTTCGGGCTGGACCTTTCTCTTGGCGGAAATGGCCTCGGCGCCGTTATCGCTCTTGCCTGCACGGCGCTTGTCACCATCGTTTTGGCGGAGGACGGCCAGGCATTGTCGCCCGCACAGCCGTCTGCAAAGGGGGCGGCAAGCATCGACAGCATGTCGGCGCTGGACCTGGCCAAGGCTGTGCAGGACCCACTTTATATCTTCGACTCTAGCGGAACAGTCATCTATGCCAACGAAGCTGCGATTGGGGCTTTCGGCCCAATAGCGCCGGGCGTATCGCTACAGCTCAAGTTTCGGGCGCCGGAAATGCATGATTTCATCGGCCGGGTGCTTAAGGAAGAGACGCATCAAAGCACCGATTATGCCGAGCGCGTGCCCTTCGAGCGCGCCTTCCGCGTATCTGCGGTGCCCATGGGCAAGAATAGCGGGCTTTTCGTTCTACTCTTCAAGGACCAGAGCGAGGCGCGGCGCATAGACCGGATGCGAGCGGACTTCATTGCTAACGCCAGCCACGAATTACGTACCCCGCTTGCTTCCATCGCAGGCTTCATCGAGACCCTGCGCGGCCCGGCACGCAACGATGCAAAGGCGCGCGAGAACTTCCTTCAGATCATGCAGAGCCAGACGTCCCGCATGGCGCGTCTCATCGACGATCTGCTGTCGCTTTCACGGCTGGAGGCAAAGCCCTATTTCAAGCCGAGCGAGCGTGTGGATCTTCGCTCTCTCCTGCAGGGAACCACAGATTCCTTATCCCATGTCGCCGCGGAAGCAGGCGTGAAGATTGATCTCGACTTGCCAAATGGATCTCTGGAGGTCGCCGGAAACCGCGACGAACTCATGCAGGTTTTCGAGAACCTGCTAGAAAATGCCTGTAAATACGGCAGTTCCGGCGGCCGCGTGGTCGTCTCGGCCTCAACAGTCGATCCATCTTCCGGAAAGACGATCACTGTCACCGATTTCGGGCCCGGCATCGCCGAGGAGCATATTCCCCGCGTGACGGAGCGGTTCTACCGAGTAGAGGTTGAACCCAACAACGTTCAGAAAGGCACCGGCCTTGGCCTTGCCATTGTCAAGCATATCCTGACGCGCCATGGTGCCCATCTGTCGATCCGCTCCAAACTGGGGGAGGGGTCGTCATTCACCGTTCATTTTCCACCAGGCTGAATGGCCTGCGATGCGCATCGCGTTTCTTTTTCCGGACATCTAGTTCGCCTACATTGAGCCTCCGGGCATTTTTCTTGTGAGGAAGGACAGCAAGTTTCATGGAGGGCCAGCACACGATCCACTCCTTCGACGAGGAACTGCGGAACCTGACCAACCACATCGGTGGCATGGGAGGATATGCCGAGCGCATGGTGGAGCAGGCCGTATCCGCTCTGGTGAGCGCCGATACAGAATTGGCAAAGAAGGTGATCGAGGACGACGCGCTTCTTGACCAAAAGGAGCGGGAGATCGGCGAGGATGCGGTCTTCATTATCGCTAAGCGCCAGCCGATGGCGAGCGATCTGCGTGAGATCCTCGGGGCGATACGCATTTCGGGTGATCTGGAGCGCGTGGGGGATCTGGGAAAGAATATCGCAAAGCGCGTAACGGCGATCAGCGAGGCGCGTCAGCCGGTGCGCCTCTTCCGTGGCATTACAGCCTTGTCGGATCTAGCGCTAGCCCAGCTTAAGGAAGTGCTTGACGCTTATGCCTCTCGCTCGGCTGAAAAGCTTGGATTCGTCCGTGATCGCGACGAGGAGATCGACGCCATGTACACGTCGCTCTTCCGCGAGCTTCTCACTTATATGATGGAAGACCCCCGCAATATCACCGCTTGCACTCATCTGATCTTCTGCGCAAAGAACATCGAGCGCATCGGCGATCACGCCACCAATATCGCAGAAACCGTTTATCACATCATTACTGGAAACACGATGCCGCCCGAGCGTCCCAAGGAGGACAAGAGCCACCGGATCGTCGCGCCGGTGCCGGGTGCGGGCGGATAATCAGGCGCCTGGACAGCTACCTCCCGTTGAGTGGATGGAAGTGCTTCGCGTATAGTAGCTTTGTCGATCGTGTTTGCCGGCGTCCGAAGCCTGTTTCTGGAAAAACACGATGAGTAGATGGCTTCGTTAAGGCAAAAAAAGTGGGCGGCTTTCGCCGCCCTAGATAATCGGTCCGCTTGTCGTTGCCCCGTCCCTAGCGGTTGCGCCGGCGCTCAGACGCCGGCTGATAAGCGAGCCGCGAGTGATATGCGCAGTAAGGGCCGTTCTCCCCTACATTGTTTCCGCAAAAACTGAAATCCTCGGCAAGAGGGTCCCCGTTCGGCCACTTGCAGGTCCGTTCGGTAAGCTGCACCAGCTTGAGATCGCGCGAGATCGGAACAACGACGTTCTCAACTGGCCGGATATGCTGGAAGGGAACCGCTTCTTCCTCTACCTGCACTTTCAGCGCCGTGGCGCCAACCGACGTTGCAAGCGGCCGTACGGTCCGTTGCTTACGCGTAACGGTATTGCTTGTGCTCGGAGCCTTCGTTTGCCGCGGCGTATTCGGAGACGCACGGCCCCGGCTCGATAACTTCATCCTGTGTACCTTGCCGATGACGGCATTGCGGCTTACGCCACCTAATTGAGCTGCGATCTGGCTCGCGCTCAAGCCCTCCGCCCAAAGCTTTTTTAACAGCTCGACGCGTTCGTCTGTCCAAGTCATTCGGAGCACGCTCCTGTGTGCAGGCGCGCGGAATCCCAATTGCCCACTGCCGGAAGATCCGGCAGGGCACCACATCTACTCGGGTAAATTGGTCCGCCGCACGAAATCTAGTTGTTACACTAACCAAACTACCTTATTGGCTGACTCGGTGACAAGAGTCCGGCCCCTCTGACGAATCGCTTTTCGCCGTTTTCCCCAACTTGGGGCATCCACTGCTGATTTTGGGGTTGCGCGACGGGCAGAAACGCTTTCTCTGCGTTGACTTCGAGAAGGAAAAACCTGATAAAAGCCAAACGCCGCCCTTGGGGCGGCTTTTTAGTTTCAATAGGCTTGCGGCGACGCTGAAATGCGGCCGGCCAATCCGGAGAATGCGTGCATGGGCGGTTCGGCGCTTTACCAGACCTTTGCCAGGCTACCCGTTTCATTCGAAAGAGGTGAGGGATCCTGGCTGATCACTGCCGATGGTACCCGATATCTCGATTTTGCTGCGGGTATCGCTGTGAACTCGCTTGGTCACGGCCATCCGCATCTGGTGGCGGCGCTTGTCGGTCAGGCCGGCCGGTTGTGGCACGTCTCCAATCTTTACGACATACCGGGCCAGCAGCGCCTCGGCGAACGTCTGGCAGAGGGGAGTTTTGCCGACAGGGTGTTCTTCACCAATTCGGGCGCCGAAGCGCTCGAATGCGCCATCAAGACCGCGCGGCGTTATCATTATGTGAAAGGGCAGGAGAACCGCTTCCGCATCATCACGTTTGAAGGAGCCTTTCACGGGCGCACGCTGGCGACCATCGCAGCCGGCGGCCAAAAGAAATATCTAGAAGGTTTTGGCCCTGCAGTGGAAGGGTTCGACCAGGTTCCCTTTGGCGACCTTGCGGCGACCGAGAAGGCGATTACGCCTGACACTGCAGCCATTTTGATTGAGCCGATCCAGGGTGAGGCAGGCATCAGGGTCGTCTCAAGCGAATTTCTGCGCAAGCTGCGCGAGCTTTGCGACAGGCACGGCCTGCTTCTCATCTTTGACGAGGTGCAAAGCGGTATCGGTCGTACAGGCAAGTTCTTCGCCCATGAATGGGCAGGAGCATCACCGGATATTGCGACGATTGCAAAGGGTATCGGCGGGGGCTTTCCTGTGGGCGCGTGCCTTGCCACCGAGGAAGCGGCCAAGGCCATGACGCCCGGCGTGCACGGCACGACCTTCGGCGGCAATCCGCTGGCAATGGCCGTCGGGAACGCGGTTCTGGACATTGTTCTTGAGGACGGCTTCCTGGAAGATGTCGCCCGCAAGGGGCTTTTGCTCAAGCAAGGGCTTGCGGGGATCGCCGACGATTTTCCGGACCTGGTGGAGGAAATCCGCGGCAGCGGCCTGATGCTTGGCATCCGTTGCAAGGCGCCCAATTCCGCGGTGATGGCTGCCATGCGAGAGGAAAAGCTCCTGGCGGTCCCGGCGGGTGATAATGTCGTGCGGCTGCTGCCGCCGCTTACCGTTTCGGATGAGGAAATCAAAGACGCGCTTGAGCGTATGCGCAGAGCGATGGAGGCACTGGCGCCTTCCACGGAAGCGGCCGCTGGCGGAGAAGGATGAGCATGCCGCGTCATTTTCTTGATCTTTCAGGCGTCCCCCCAACGGAACTGCGCGCAATCCTGCAGGATGCAAGGTTGCGTAAGGAGCGCCTCAAGGCCGGCAACAGGGAGAAGCCTTTCGAAGGCAAGGTGCTGGCGATGATCTTTGACAAGCCGTCGACCCGCACGCGCGTTTCCTTCGACGTGGCGATGCGCCAGCTTGGCGGAGAGGCCATCATGCTGACGGGCGCGGAAATGCAGCTCGGCCGCAGCGAAACCATCGCGGACACGGCCAAGGTGCTGTCTCGCTATGTCGATATCATCATGATCCGCACGACCAGCCATGACCGTCTGCTTGAAATGGCGGAGAATGCGACAGTGCCCGTCATCAACGGCCTTACGGACGATACGCATCCATGCCAGATAATGGCCGATGTGATGACCTATGAAGAGCATCGTGGAAGCGTGAGGGACCGCCTCTTTGCCTGGTCTGGCGACGGCAACAATGTGTTGCACTCACTGCTGGAGGCATCTGCCTGCTTCGGCTTCCGTCTGAATGTGGCGACGCCGGTTGGCAGCGAGCCTCAGGCTCACTATGTAAACTGGGCACAGGCCAATGGCGGCCGCGTTGCCCTGATGTCCGACCCTACGGAAGCAGTGCGTGATGCCGATTGCGTCATCACTGACACGTGGGTCTCCATGGGGCAGGAGCATCGCGCCCGCGGCCATAATGTCTTCCAACCCTATCAGGTGAATGAGAGGCTAATGAGCTTCGCAAAGAAGGATGCCCTTTTCATGCACTGCCTGCCCGCTCATCGCGGCGAGGAAGTGACGGATGCCGTGATCGACGGGCCGCACTCGGTGGTGTTTGACGAGGCCGAAAACAGGCTCCACGCGCAGAAGGCCGTACTGGCCTGGTGTCTCGCATCGTGAATGACCAAGCATTGAAACTCGGCGACTTTGGGTTTGCCGGCGACGACCATGTCGTTCCTTTCGACGTGGATGCGCTGGACGTACGCGGCCGTGCGGTGCAGGTCGGGGCGATGCTCGACCAAATCCTCGGCCGCCACAACTATCCAGAGCCAGTGGCGCGGCTGCTGGCCGAGATGATCGTTCTTACCGTACTACTCGGCAGCTCACTGAAGTTTGATGGCAAGTTCATCCTCCAGACCCGCTCCGATGGACCGGTTGACATGCTCGTGGCAGATTTCACGACGCCCGGATCGGTACGCGCCTATGCCCGCTTTGACGAGGCGCGCCTTGTAGAAGCGGTGGAGAAAGGCGAAGATTCCCCCGAGGCTCTGCTGGGCAAAGGTGTCCTGGCGCTCACCATCGATCAGGGCGCCTACATGCAGCGCTATCAAGGCATCGTACAGCTCGATGGCTCGACACTTGAGGAGGTCGCGCGGACCTATTTCCGCCAGTCGGAGCAGATCCCGACCGAGGTAAAGCTCGGCGTCGCCCGCATCGTCTTGCCTGGAAAGGGGGAGCGGGCCGAAAGCTGGCGCGCGGGCGGCTTGCTTCTGCAGTTCCTACCGGCGTCTCCGGCGCGTGCCCGTATGGCAGATCTTCCGGGCGGTGATGGCGATGAGGAGGACACCAACGGCGGCCATCCCACGGATAACGCCTGGCAGGAGGCGCTGGCGCTGCTTGCCACGGTGGAAACGGACGAGCTTCTGGATCCTTCCGTGGGGGCGGAGCGTCTGCTTTACAGGCTCTTCCACGAGCAGGGTGTACGCGTTTACGACGGAACCGACGTGGTTGACCAATGCTCCTGCTCTCGGGAGAAGGTCAGGAACATTCTGGGCAGTTTTACGGCGGAGGAGATCAAGGAAAGCACCGAGGATGGTGTTATCCGCGTCAATTGCGAGTTCTGCTCGACAGAGTATTTTTTCGATCCCGCCGATTTCAAAGGCGGGCACTAGGCTATGGTGACGATTTAATCATTTGAGCCAAAGCATGATGCTGGCGAGTTTGTCGAAGCCGGGAAGTTGGCGGCGAGCTTGTCGTAGCGTGTGGGGCGATGCGCCGCCACTGCCTGCGTCTGACGAAGAAACCCTCGATATCGATCGTTGCCGGCAGGCAAGCTTATCCAAGCGGTCTGGTATTTGCGCCAGGCAGGCTCGCCGCCTTCCTCCAGGATCGCATCAAGGAGGCTGTCCAAGTCATAGGGGCGGTTGGCGATGACCTTGCCGCAGGCAAGCCCGGCGATGGGGCGGCAAGCAGGCGTCTTTTGCGCTGCGCGCCGGGGCTTGCGCTACGTTCGGATGACGGTCGCGTGAACCCATTCCAGGCTGTGTGGTCGCACACCGCCTCGAACAGGCGGTCGAACACACCATCTCCATCCACCGGTAGTAGCGTCGCTTGGGCCGTCTGATAGGCACGAACCTTCTGGTAGATCGCGTCAGCACGGCCCGAACGTCCGATCCACAACAGCGCGTTGAAAAAGCGCCGTCCATAACCGCGCCTCGCTTGCCCTTCCCGCGCGGAGCGAGCAGCTTGACCTTTTCCACTGATCGTCGCGAAGAGTTTTGTCTTCCAAAGCTAAACCTTCAAAACTCAGCTTTGAATCTGATTTGCTCCCAGAGAGGAATCCCCAAACCTTAAATCGTCACTACAGCCGAGCGCAGTTTCAGGAAGAGCGGCTACCGGTTTTCCCGTCCTGAACTGCGAAACGATGATCAAGGCTCAGTTGAGCGCGACGCGTTCTCCAGGCAGGTCGAGCGAGAAGGCCGGAATGTCCACTTCGAACAAATCACCTTGCTCGGTGCGCATCGTGTAACGCCCGACCATAATCCCGGAGGATGTCGACAGCGAGCAGCCAGAGGTGTACTGGAAGCTGTCGCCGGGTTCGAGTTCCGGCTGCTCGCCGACAACTCCTTCGCCCTCGACCTCCTGAACGCGTCCGAGCGCGTCCGTTATATGCCAATAGCGGAACATGAGCTTGACGGTCTGCACCGAATGGTTGGCGATTGTCACCCGATAAGCCCAGACATAGTGGCTCTCTGCCGGATCTGAATGTTCGGGCAGGAAGAAGGGCTCAACGCAAACTTCTATGTCCTGGGTTATCGCTCGGTACATAATTATTCCATTGGAGCGGTGTCGCTAAGGCTGACAACAATGTGAACGTCATATGTGGCCTGCAAGGCTATAGATCAATGACGTAACTTCAGGAGTGGCCGTGTGATCGACGGTTGGGCGCACAAGAAGATGGAGCCACTTTTATCGGCGCTCGCGCGCCCACTTTCGGCCGCGGGCGTGTCGGCCAATGCGATAACGGCTGCCAGCCTGGCTACGGGTCTGGCGGCGGGCCTGGCCATCGCACTCGGACGTTTCTGGCTGGCCCTGCTGCTCATACTTCTCAGCCGTCTTGGTGACGGGCTCGATGGCGCGGTGGCGCGCATCCGTGGCGGCACGGATCTTGGCGGCTACATGGATATTGTTTTCGATTTCGTCTATTACGGCGCTATCCCGTTGGGGTTCATCTTCTATGATCCTGCCACCAACGGCATTGCGGGTGCGGTCCTGCTCTTCTCCTTCTATGTAAACGGCGCAAGCTTTCTCGCCTATGCGGTGATCGCAGAAAAACGCGGCATGAGCACGAATGCGCGCGGCAGAAAATCCTTCTTCTTCACGACCGGGCTTGCCGAGGCCGGCGAGACGCTGGTCGTGTTCGCGCTTGCCTGCCTCTGGCCGCAATGGTTCCCGCTGGCAGCCTATGTTTTTGCTGTCGTTACGCTTTACACGACCGGCTCGCGCGTGGTGTTGGCCTCGCGGGTCTTCCGTTAGTTTAGACCGCTGGTCTCGGTGTGAGCGGGCGACCGGCAACGAACACTTCCTGCACCGAAAGATCGTCGCCCAGATGAACGAAATCGGCGCACAGGCCGGGTTTCAGGAAACCGCGCTCCCCAGCGATCCCGAGATAGAGGGCCGGATAGGCGCTCGCCATCTTCAGCGATTCCTCCACCGGAAGGTCTAGCGCCTCGACCCCAAAGCGTATCGCGGTGGCCATGTCTAGATCTGATCCTGCAAGCGTGCCGTCCTCCAGGACAAGCCGTGAGCATACCATTCCGGTTTCGCGCTGCACTGTGCGCTCGTTGAGCGTGAAACTGTCCGCCTCGCTACCTACCAGCGCCATGGCGTCGGTGACGTAGAACATCCGGCCAGGCCCCCGCTTTGCTCGCAGAGCAACGCGAAGCGCTACCGGATCGGCATGATGTCCGTCGGCAATGATGCCGCACCAGACATCCCCGTTTTCGAGCGCCGCTCCAACCAGCCCGGGAGCACGGTGGGAGAGGCCGCTCATTGCATTGAAGAGATGCGTGACACCTCGCGCCCCGGCGGCAAACAGTGCCTGTGCCGCCTCGCAGGTAGCGTTGGTGTGCCCCAGGCTTACGATGATGCCCGCCTTTGCCAGGCGCTCAACCTGATCGGCTGTCACCTGCTCGGCGGCAACGGTGACATGCAGTACCGGAACAGATTGGGCTGCCCGACAGAGCGCGTCCACATCGCTGTCTTCCATAGGCCGCATAAGTTCGGCCAGATGCGCGCCGCGCTTTGCCGGAGCAAGATGCGGCCCCTCCAGATGCAGCCCCAAAATGCCGTCAAGAGTCCGGCACGCCCTTGCGGCTTCTGCAAGCGCAGCATGCGTAACCTCGCGCGAAGCCGTGATTAGCGTAGGCATAAGCGCAGTAGTGCCGTACTGGCGGTGTGCCTCTGCGATCGTTGCGAAGGTCCCGATGGATGGATCGTTGTTCAGCAAGCGACCGCCCCCGCCGTTGACCTGAACATCGATGAATCCGGGAGCAAGAATGCCACCCTCCAGCCACCTCACGTCGGAACGGACAGCAATTTCCGCTTCCGGCACCAGCGCTTCGACTTTCCCTTCCGCGATCACCAGCGCCTTTCCATCCTGAAAGCGCTCGCCATCGAACAGGCGTGCTCCAGCGATGAGCGTCTTTCCCATTCAGACGGTCTCCGTCACTTTCTTCAGCTTGTCCGGCCGATCGGGATCAAGCCCGCCTTCACGCGCCAGCCGCTCGATCATCCGATAATAGGCGGCGAGTGCGGGCAGCGGGTCCAGTTTGCCATAGCCAGTGGAAGGAACCATCACCGTTGCTTTTCGTTCGGCTGGGCCTGTGGAGGAGAAAATGGCAAGCTGTGCGCCCGTCTTTTCGAGAAGGTCGAGTGCAGCGCGGTTGGATGAAAGCGCCTCATCGTCTGGCAGGAAGGCGAGAACGGAAAAACCCTCGCTTACGAGCTGCATTGGGCCATGCATCAGTTCGGCAAGTGAAAATGCTTCCGCATGCAGCCTGGCGGTCTCTTTTGCCTTGAGCGCGGCTTCGGCTGCAATGGCAAAACCAGGTCCGCGTCCAGCCATGTAGAGCGAGCCGCTTTTCCTTAATGTTGGCAAAACCGCTTCAAAATCGGCTTTGCAGGCTTCCTGGAGCACCTCCGGCAGACATTTGAGCCCCTTGGCCAAGGAGGTGCTGCCCGTCGCCGCCTGGGCGAAAGCGGCCAGGGCTGCGGCAGAGGCGATGAAGCTCTTGGTTGCTGCCACACTCCTTTCTTCGCCGGCATGGATGGGAAGAACGATATCGGCTCCTCGCGCAACGGGACTGTCGGTAACATTTACCACCGCGACCGTGACGGCTCCGCCGCGTTTTGCAGCCTCCTGCATGGCGACGATGTCAGGGCTTGCGCCGGATTGTGAAATGGTGATGTGCAACGCGCCGGGAAGGTTGATGCGGGCGCGGTAGACGGAGGCCACCGAGGGGCCGATGGCGGCAACCGGAATGCCAGCCTCGATCTCCAGCAGATACTTGAAATAGCTTGCGGCGTGGCCTGAGGAGCCGCGTGCCGAAACGGTGACAAAAGGCGGCCGCCCTTTGGCGATCAAGCGCCCGACTTCCTCCAAGGTTTGCTTCTCGCGGGAAAACAGACGTGCCACCGCGGCGGCTGCTTCGCCGGTCTCGCTGAACATCAGGGAAGGATGGTTGCTCATCTGCATGCTTCTGTTAAGTCTGCGGCGGGCGAAGACCTGCGCAAATCAATGCCATGATCGCTGTATCAGGCCGGAACGCCGTTGCAAGACCAACCGGCCGATATGCAAACATTGTCAGCTTCGCAACGTCAACCACATTGGCGCTTGCCCCAGGTCTTGATAAAGGCTTCGATAAAGACGCATGCGGAAATGGGAGGTTGGCAAATGGAACCCGTCTGGGCGATCGGGCTGATGACCGGAACTGTGCTCGACGGGATGGTCGATATCGCGATGCTGCGCACCGACGGGGAGCAGATCGCGGAATTCGGCCCTTGGAGTCTGGCACCTTATCCGGACGAAGTTCGTGATCTTCTTTCGCGCACTGTGGAGGAGGCAGTACGGTGGGATTTCAACGGTGCCGAACCAGCGATATTCGCTGAAGCCGAACGGGCATTGACCCAGGCACAAGCCATGGCTGTCGATGGTTTCCTGAAGGAGCATGGTCTGAATGCTGCGGAGATCGCAGCCATCGGCTTCCACGGCCAAACCGTCCTGCACCGGCCGCCAGCAGCGGGGATGCAAGGCCAGACCCGTCAGCTCGGTGACGGAGAGCGTATGGCCCGGATAATCGGCACCAAGGTCATTTATGACTTTCGCAGCGCCGACGTGGAGGCCGGAGGCCAGGGTGCGCCGCTCGCCCCGATCTATCACTGCGCGCTGCTGGATAAGATCGGCGCCGGACCGGAAACGGCAATCCTCAATCTCGGCGGCGTCGCCAACATCACCTGGCGGGACGGCGACCGGATCGCGGCCTTTGACACAGGGCCTGCCAATGCCCCGATCAACGACTGGATCAGCCGCCACGGGGCAGGCAACATGGACATCGATGGCGGGCTTGCCCGTTCTGGCAGGGTCGATGAGGAAAGGCTGGCCCTGCTTCTGGAACATCCCTATTTGAGAGCACCCTTCCCCAAATCGCTCGACCGGCATTCCTTTGCCGCCGTTATGGCGGAAGGTCTCGATCTGGCAGACGGTGCAGCGCTGCTAACTGCTTTTACGGCCGGTGCTGTGGGCAAGGCGCTTGATCTTCTGCCCCAGCGCCCCTCGCGGCTGGTCGTCTGCGGAGGCGGGCGGAAGAACCCGGCGATGATGGACGAAATTCGCCGCCGCGCGCGCGTTGAGCCTGTTCCCGCGGACCGACTCGGGCTTCGCGGCGACGCCATAGAGGCGGAGTGTTTCGCTTTCCTCGCGATGCGTTCAATGCGCGGCCTGCCGATCAGCTTTCCCGAAACGACGGGCGTGCCTTACCCCATGGCCGGGGGACGGCAGGCACTTGCCGGCCATGTGGAGGCGGCAAGCGCCTGAATGAATCCGTCTGGAGAAAGCTTGCTGTTTCCCTTAAGGACATGTCATTGCGGTGGAATCCGGCAAACCGGATCACAGCGACGCCGAAGTGGGGCGGCGTGGCGAAATCCCCAAGGGCAACATTATCAGGGAGTAGATTATGCGTAAAATTCTTCTGATGGCCGCTGCAAGCCTTGCGCTGGCGACAGCCGCCTCGGCCGAGACGGTCAAAGTGGCGGTCACGGCGATTGTCGAGCACCCGGCACTCGACGCTGTCAGGGATGGCGTGCGCGACGGCCTTAAAGAGGCGGGGTACAGTGCGGGAGAGAACCTTGAGTTTACCTACGAGTCCGCGCAGGGCAATCCTGCCACCGCAGCGCAAATCGCGCGCGACTTCGTGGGCAGTTCGCCCGACGTGATCGTGCCGATCTCCACACCGTCCGCTCAGGCCGTGGCCGCCGCCACGCGCAGCATCCCGATTGTGTTCACTGCTGTGACGGACCCCATTGCGGCCGGGCTTGCTGCGTCCGTCGAGGAGCCAGGCGGCAATGTCACCGGGGTTTCCGATCTTTCGCCCATCGCTGAGCATATCGCGCTCGTGAAAGAAATCCTACCCGAAGCAGAAACCATCGCATTCATCTACAATCCCGGTGAAGCCAACTCGGTGGCCTTGCTCAACCTGTTCCGCGAGACCGCCGAGGAGCAGGGTCTTTCTGTAGTGGAGGCGCCGGCCAACAGATCAGCCGATGTGCAGGCCGCCGCTCGCAGTGCAGTTGGCAAAGCCGATGCCATCTATGTCCCGACGGACAACACCATCGTCTCCGCGCTGGAATCGCTCGTTGCGGTATGCGAGGAGAACGATCTTCCCTTGATTTCGGCTGACACTGACTCCGTGGAGCGTGGCGCGCTCGCCTCAGTCGGCTTCAACTATTATGAGGTTGGCAGGCAGACTGCGGAGGTGGTCATTCGTGTGCTCAATGGCGAGGATCCCGGTATGATTCCGGTCACCTTCGCTACCGGCACGGATCTTGTCGTCAATCCCAAGGCTGCCGAAGCTATGGGGGTGAGCCTTCCGCAGGACATTCTCGACCGCGCTACCAAGGTGGTTGAATAGCCAAGACGGCCCCGCACCCCTGGTGTGGGGCTTTTTACTCGGAAATTTTCCAGATAGTCCATTTTCCGCTTGCACCGGCGCCGGCTTCACGCCACCGGGGTTTATAAAAAACGCTACGTTGCGGGGTTGATCTTTGTCTGCGATCGCATTCTGGGGCGCTGTCGAACTGGGCCTGCTTTACGGTTTCGTGGCAGTGGGGGTGTTTCTTGCCTTCCGTGTCCTCGATTTCCCGGATCTGACAGTTGACGGCTCTTTTCCGCTGGGAGCTGCGGTCGCCGCCGTTGCGATCACCAGCGGATGGGACCCGTGGCTTGCTTGCCTGCTTGCGGCAATGGGCGGCGCCATTTGCGGGCTCGTCACCGCCTTTCTTAATGTGCGCTTCGGCATTCTGAACCTTCTCGCCTCGATCCTGACCATGATAGCGCTTTTCTCCATCAATCTGCGCATTATGGGCCGGCCCAACATGGCGGTGCTCAACCGGGAGACCGTGGTCACTCCCTTCTACGATCTGGGTCTGCCCGATCATATCGTGCGGCCGCTGGTTCTTGCTGTGCTTGTCCTTGTCGCGGTTCTTTTGCTTGCGCGCTTTCTTGCCAGCGATTTTGGGCTTGCCATGCGTGCAGCTGGGGCGAACGCCCGCATGGCACGCGCGAACGGCGTCGATGTGGGCCGTCAGATCTATGTCGGAATGGCTCTCTCGAACGCACTGACAGGCATTGGCGGCGCCCTTTTTGCTCAGATCGCCGGATTTGCCGACGTCACTTCGGGCGTTGGCACCATCGTCGTGGGCCTTGCGGCGGTCATAGTCGGCGAAACGCTGTTCCGCAGTCGCATGCTTCTGGTGGCCTTGCTTGCCTGCGTCATAGGCTCGGTCATTTATCGCGTCGCCGTGCAGCTTGCACTTTCGGCCGATCTTCTCTTCCTGCGGGCATCGGATCTGAATTTGGTCACCGCCGTGCTTGTGGCACTGGCGCTCATCCTTCCGAAGCTGCGCTCGCGCGGGGAGGTTGCACGATGATTGTCGTCCAAAATCTGCGGGTCACCTTCAATCCTGGAACCCCGCTGGAACGGCGGGCGATCATTGGCATTGATCTTACCTTGAAAGAGGGTGAGTTCGTGACGGTGATCGGCTCCAACGGTGCCGGAAAATCGACGCTGCTTGCATCAATCGCGGGCGATGTGGTTCCCCAAGACGGAAGTATAAGGATTGGCGGCCGCGACGTCACGCGCGAGCAGCCCGCCAAACGTGCGGCGGGGGTGGCACGTGTCTTTCAGGATCCGCTTGCAGGCTCCTGCGCCAATCTGTCGATCGAGGAAAACCTTGCCCTGGCCGCTATGCGAGGCCAGAGGCGCGGATTGAGGACCGCTCTTCGGCCAGATCGCAGGGCTGTGCTGCGCCAGAGGGTGGCGGAACTCGGCCTAAATTTGGAAAACCGGATGGGCGACCGCATGGGGCTCCTATCCGGCGGGCAGCGCCAGGCGCTCGCCCTTGTCATGGCCACGCTTGCCAAAGCGCAGGTTTTGTTGCTTGACGAGCACACGGCGGCGCTCGACCCCGGCATGGCGGAGTTCGTGGCAGAGCTGACACAGAAGCTGGTCATGTCCCACCAGCTCACCACGCTGATGGTTACCCATTCTATGCGGCAGGCGCTTGATCTGGGGACGCGCACTATCATGTTGCATGAGGGCCGCATCGTGCTCGATATCGCCGGCGACAAGCGCAAGGACATGAAAGTGGACGATCTGGTGGAGATGTTCCGCCGAGTGCGAGGCGGCGCCGAACTGGATGACGATGAGCTTCGCATCGGCTGATTGAGCTTCGCCAGAGCAGCGCAAAGGGATGGCGATCTGCAATGAAACGACCTAGGATCGAAATCCATTTCTCCTTGCTGGTGGAGGCAGATGAAAGCGATTCTCGTTCCCGTTGAACTGCACCAACTCATCGAGTCCACCCTTGAAACGGCGGTGCTCGTGGCGCGCAAATTCTCCAGCTATGTGGAGGGCTTTGCTTCAAGTCCGGACCTAAGCCCGTTTCTTGCCGCAGATGCTATGGGCGCGACGGTTATCTACGACGTGGATATCGAGCAGGATCGGCAAATTGTGCAGGAGGCTCGGCAGCAGTTCCGGCGCTCCATGCTTGCCCACGGTCTGAATGCAGGCCCGCTCATCGACGGCGGGCCAAGCTTCGGATGGCGCGAAGAAAAAACGCGCGGCGAGCTGTTCACCGGCAGCTACGCGCGTATATTCGACCTCACGGTTGTGGGTCGTCCGGGGGCCAGGGCCGGCCAACCGCGCATGGGTACGCTGGAAGCAGCGCTGTTCGAAAGCGGCAGGCCCATCCTCATCGCACCGCCGGAAGCCCCGAAGCATATCGGCAGGGATATTCTGATCGCCTGGAACGGCAGCACGGAAACAGCCCGGACGATCGGTCTGGCCTTGCCGTTTCTGAAGAGTGCGAAACGCACGGTCGTACTCTCCGTGGAGGGAAGCAGCGTCCCGGGCCCATCGTTGGACCAGGTGGTTGGCTATCTGGAATTGCACGGCATCGATTGCGAGGCGCGTTCCGTGGCCCGGGGTACGGCATCGGCCGGTGCTAACATCCTGTTTGAGGCGGAAGCGCTTGGCTGCGACATGGTGATCAAGGGCGCGTTCACCCAAAGCCGGCTGCGGCAGATGATCTTTGGCGGCGCCACGCGGCACATCATCGCCGAGACGAGATTGCCGGTCTTCATGGCTCATTAAAACAGCTTCAGGAATGCGGGCGCCATAAGACGTCTGGATCGTCTACGCGGTTAGATCGTTTCCGCTTTTCATGGTATTTCTTCTAACCGCGGCGCACACATTGCCAAAGCGAAACGTCGTTTTCAGCCATCCTTTCGCGGTCCTTCACCGCGCTTGCCGCCAGCCGGCGATTCCTCGACCGCGGGTTTGATGCGCAACCGGGTGATCCGGTTCTTCTCCCGCCTCATAACGATGAAGCGTTTTCCAAAGAAGGTAAACGCCTGCTTCTCCTCGGGGATCATCTGCGACTCATGGATGACAAGGCCGGCAATCGTCGTCACGTTCTCGTCGGGCAGGTTCCAGTCTAGCGCCCGGTTGAGATCGCGGATAGGGACGGAACCATCCACCACGACGGAGCCGTCCGCCTCCTGCTTGACGCCCTGCATCTCTACGTCGTGCTCGTCGGAAATGTCGCCCACGATCTCCTCTATGATGTCCTCCAGGGTGACCAGCCCCTCCACCTCGCCATACTCGTCGACGACGATGGCGAAATGAGCCTTGCGCCGCAGAAAGGCATTGAGTTGATCCTGGAGGCTGGTGGTGTCCGGCACGAACCATGGGCGTGATGCGATCTTCATGATGTCAATGCGGTTCGCTTCGTTGTCCGCTTCATAAAGCGCGCGCAACAGGTCGCGTACGTGCACAACTCCTACAATGTTCTCTATCGTGCCGCGCCAGAGCGGGATACGCGTGTAGGGACTTTTCAGGATCTCCCGAACGACCGTCTCCGGTGGGTCGTCTGCATTGATGGAGCGCATATTGGTGCGGTGGATCATCACGTCCGACACCTCCAGTTCGTGAAGATCCAGCACCCCTCCAACACGGTCGCGGTCCTGCTTCACCACCGCGCCTTCTCGATGCAGCACCTCGACCGTGCCGCGTAATTCCTCGTGGGCGGAAAGCAGTGGCGCATTGCCGGAAAGACTTACGCCAAAACAGGCAAGCAGAAGACGCACAATGCCATTTGCGCCTGATGACAGCCACCCGAACACAAACACCGCGACCCGCGCAAATGGGGCAACGAAGAGCGCGAACTGTTCAGGCCGCGCAAGGGCCCAGGATTTAGGCAGAATCTCTGAGAAGATGACCAGCAATGCCGTCATGACGATCGTTGCGTAGATGACGCCGGCTTCCCCGAAAAGTGTAAGGAAAAGGCTGGTCGCGATTGCGGAGGCAAGGATGTTGACCAGATTGTTGCCGATGAGCAGCGTCCCCACCAGCCGGTCGCGCCGCTTGATGAGTTGAGAGACCATCGCCGCGCGTGCATCTCCGTTGCGTTCGAGTGTGTGCAGCCTTGCGCGCGACACCGCGGTCATGCTGGTCTCGGTGCCCGAAAAGAGGAAGGACAGCACGATCAGGCATAGAATGACCCCCGCCGTGACCAGAATTCCCGCCGTCATTGTGCCAGGCACTCCTTAAGGAATGCTAGCACCTGTGAGGCGGGTACATCCTTCGCAACGAACGCCTGCCCGATGCCGCGGGTCAGGATGAAGGTGAGCGCCCCGCGCAAAACCTTCTTGTCCTGGGCAATAAAGGAAAGGAGCGCTTCCGCTCCGGGAAGCTCACCCGGAATTTGCGCTATGCGAACAGGCAGGCCAATCTCGGTCAGGTGCGCTTCCACCCGCGCGGCATCATCGACGCTTGCAAGATTGAGCCGTGCTGAAAAACGATGGGCAAGGGCCATTCCGATAGCGACTCCTTCGCCATGGACGAGGCGCGCGCTGTCATAGCCGGTGGCCGCCTCAAGGGCATGGCCGAATGTGTGGCCGAGATTGAGCAGGGCGCGTTCGCCCGTCTCCCGCTCGTCGCGCTCAACAATAGCCGCCTTCGCACGGCACGACCGCGCAATAGCTTCGGCACGGGCTGGTCCGCCAGAAAAAACCTCGCCCCAGTTCTTCTCCAGCCAGTGGAAAAACCCTGCATCGTTGATGAGCCCGTATTTGGCCACCTCTGCATATCCGGCGCGGAACTCGCGCTCCGGCAGCGTGTCGAGCACGCCGGTATCTGCCAGCACCAGTTTTGGCTGGTTGAAAATGCCGGCAAGGTTCTTGCCGTGCGCCGTATTGATGCCCGTCTTCCCGCCAACGGAAGAATCGACCTGGGCAAGCAGGGATGTGGGAATCTGCACGAAGTTCATCCCGCGCCGTACGATGCCCGCTGCGAAACCCGCTAGGTCTCCCACCACGCCCCCTCCAAGCGCGACGATAGTGTCGCGCCGCTCCAGCCGCGCGCCCAGGACAGCGTCGACCGTCTCCTGCAGGGCCTCAAAACTCTTGCTGCGCTCGCCTGGTGCAAGTCGGACCGCAACACTATCGATGCCGGCCTCACGCAAGGACGTTTCCAAGACCGGCAGGTGAGCGGCGGCAACATTCGTATCGGTAATGACCGCCACGCGCGTGCCTGGCAGGCGTCTGGCGATCTCCGCGCCTGCGCTGGCTAAGACACCCTCGCCGATCAGGATGTCGTAGGAGCGCTCTCCCAGGCCCACCTGCACGGTCACAGGCACCCGTGAAAGAGGTTCGGTCATATGGACTTCCTCCTTCCCTCTTCCTTCCTGAGGAATTTTTCCAGGCTTTCGAGCACTGCCCCGGCGATCACTTCCTTCGACTCGTCCCAGGTGCGAACCTCGATGTCGGCCTGCATGTATATGGGATAGCGGGTGTCCATGAGCTGTTGCATTACCGCACGTGGGTTGTCCGTGTTGAGAAGCGGCCTGTCCTGACGCTTGGCGACACGCGCCATCAGCGTGTCTAGGTCCGCGCTGAGCCATACCGAAATGCCGTGGCGCGCCACTGCGCGGCGCGTTGCCTCGTTCATGAATGCGCCGCCGCCCGTCGAAAGCACCTGTGGACCGGCCCTTAGAAGGCGGGCGATAACGCGGCGCTCTAGAGCCCGAAACTCCTCTTCGCCGTAGGTCGCGAACAGTTCCGGTATCGTCATGCGCGAGACGCGTTCGATTTCGTGATCGCTATCAATGAAAGGAAGATCGAGGGCAGCGGCCACCCTGCGCCCAATAACCGTCTTGCCTGCCCCCATCAGGCCAACAAAGACGATGGAGCGCCGGCGGAGCTCTCGTACGATGGCTGACGCCTCGACTGGTGCGCCTATCTTGTCCGGTTTCTCGGCTGTCATCATTTGCGAGGTTTCGACACGAAAAAGACGCCACGTCAAGCGCATCGGACGATCTGCCATGCTTGCCTTGCGTGGCCTCGTCCTCCATAAGTGCGCGGGGGTGCTCTTGTGCAGGGATCGTTCATAAAATATGCCGACACTTTTCCGGCTTTTGATGGCGGTCGCCCTTCTGGCGGTACTGGTCTGGAGCGTCATGTTTGCGCTCGCCACTTTGGTCGAGCCGAACAGGGTGGAGATGACAGTCGAAATTCCTGCTGAACGGCTGGCGCGTTAAGGCGCCTTTAAGGATGCGGGTAGCGGTTCCGCCCGCAATCGCAAAAAACAAGAGGTTGGATCATTCTGCGTTTTCCTGAAATGCCGAGATGTTCCGGGAATTTTCCAATCTCCTTCACCTCGGGTTAGGCATTGCCCTCTACGATCGCCCGGGGGCAGAGAAGCAAAACCGGTGCAGTGCCATGGCAAGCGGTATCAGAATCGAAGCCTTTCTGGAAATGATGGCTGCGGAACGAGGCGCCAGCGATAACACGCTGGCCTCCTACAGACTCGACCTTGAGGATGCCGCCGCCTTCCTGGCTTCCAGGGGCCTCAGCCTCCATGCAGCCGACACTGCGTCCATCCGCCTCTATCTCGAAGATTTGGCGAAACGCTGCTTCGCGCCGAGCACGCAGGCCCGGCGGCTCTCGTCGCTACGCCAGTTCTTCAAGTTTCTCTATGCGGAAGGACTGCGCCAGGATGATCCTACCGGCATTCTCGACAGTCCAAAGAAGGGGCGTACGCTGCCGAAAGTGCTGAGCGAGACTGAGATGGAACTGCTTCTGGAGCGTGCCGCCGAGGAAGCGGCGGAAGCTCCGCAGGGAACGCCTGAACGCCTTGCCGCACAGCGTCTTTCGACGCTGCTTGAAATGCTCTATGCCTCGGGAATGCGGGTCTCCGAGCTTGTGAGCCTGCCTGTCACCGTTGCGCTGCGCGACGAAGCATTTTTCACGGTGCGCGGAAAGGGCGCGAAGGAGCGCATCGTTCCTCTATCGGCGAAGGCCCGCGAGGCACTTGCGCTGTGGCTTGCCGAGCTGGCGCGCCATGCTGAGCTTTCCGAAAGTCCATGGCTTTTTCCTGCCGCTTCAAGGAGCGGTCATCTGTCGCGCCAGGTTTTCGCACGCGATCTGAAGGGGCTGGCCGCCCGGGCCGGCATCGCTGCGGCTAAGGTCTCGCCCCATGTGCTCCGCCACGCCTTCGCCAGCCATCTTCTTGAGAACGGTGCAGATCTGCGGGCGGTTCAGCAGCTTCTCGGCCATTCCGATATCTCTACCACGCAGATCTACACCCATGTCATGGAGAAACGGCTGCGGGACCTCGTGCACAATCACCACCCGCTTGCCGACTAGGCATATCATCGTTATGTGAGGCAACCCGTCCACGGCAGCGATACACCGCACAGCAGGCCCCTCTGTGCTGAACCTGCAAGAGTCATGTGTTCCGATTTGGCGAGTTGATGTACAACTATCTCGATTTTGAAAAGCCGGTTGCCGACCTTGAAGGCCAGATTCTCGAACTGAAGAAGCTGTCGGAAAGCGGCGAAGCCGTGGATGTCGCCGAGGAGATCGCCCGCCTGGAGAAACGCTCCAGGGATGCACTGCGCGAACTCTATAAGGCTCTAACGCCGTGGCAGAAGGCGCAGGTTGCCCGTCATCCCGACCGTCCCCATTGCCTGGACTATGTACGGGCGCTCTTCACCGACTTCGCGCCGCTGGCCGGCGACCGTTCCTTTGGCGAGGATGAAGCGGTCGTCGCCGGTTTCGGCCGCTTCAAGGGCGAGCCGATAGCAATCATCGGGCAGGAAAAGGGGAACGATACCCAGTCTCGCCTTAAGCATAATTTCGGGATGGCTCGGCCGGAGGGCTACCGTAAGGCCGTTCGCGTGATGGACCTGGCGGACCGCTTCAACATTCCCGTCGTGAGCCTCATCGACACGGCCGGTGCTTACCCTGGCATCGGAGCGGAGGAGCGGGGTCAGGCCGAGGCAATTGCTCGGTCCACCTCGAAATGTCTCAGCCTCAAAGTGCCTAACATCGCAGTCGTCATAGGCGAAGGCGGTTCCGGAGGGGCGATTGCCATCGCCACGGCGAATCTCGTCTATATGCTCGAACATGCAATATACTCCGTGATCTCTCCAGAAGGGGCGGCCTCCATCCTGTGGCGCGATGCAACGCGCGCAAAGGATGCTGCTACCAACATGAAGATCACCGCGCAGGACCTGCTCCTATTGAAAATCATTGACGGCATCATTGCTGAGCCGATCGGCGGCGCTCACCGTGCCCCGGAAGCGGTGATCCGCGCAGCGGGGGAAACCATCGAGAAAGGCTTTGCCGACCTTGCTGCTAACGTGTCGGATTATCGCACGCACAGAAGGGAGAAATTTCTCGCCATCGGCCGCAATCTGTGATGTTTCGCTGCTGCCTCGTCGTGAAAGATCAAGGTGGACAAGCGATGCGCAGGTCTACGGCAAATTCGTCCGTGTGTGTGGATGATGCTGCCCATCCTTGCGTTTCTGCGTTGTTCGATGATAGTCCTTGCGAATTGGGTGGTTGTCGGTAACTCTTTCTAAAGCCTGTGGGGGTTTATCTGCCCGGACGTTTGTCCGCTTCCATGACGGAGGAGGGGCATGTGAACCGAGTAGAGACGATCGCATGAAACGCCGTCTTGCATATGCCTCCGTGCTTTCCATATCCCTCGTTCTGGCGGGGTGCAATGGATCCCTTGAGGACATCGCGCCGAAGGCGGAGCGTCCGCTACCGGAAAGGGTCGTCCGGGTGATGGCGGCCAAGAATATGAAGAAGGATGCGCCGATCATGATGCGCATCTTCAAGGAAGAGGGCGAACTGGAGGTATGGAAGCAGACCCGCACCGGGCGCTATGAACTCGTAACCGGTTATGAGATCTGCAAGTGGTCGGGTAAGCTTGGACCCAAGTTCGTGGAAGGAGACCGCCAGGCTCCTGAGGGTTTCTACACGGTAAGACCGGAACAGATGAACCCTTGGTCCAGCTATCACCTGGCGTTCAATATCGGCTTCCCCAATAGCTATGACCGTGCCAATGGCCGCACCGGCCAGCATCTCATGGTGCATGGTGCCTGCTCATCTGCAGGGTGCTATTCGATGACCGACGAGCAGGTGGAAGAGATTTATGCCTTCGCCCGCGACGCGTTTAGAGGCGGTCAGAAATCCTTCCAGATCCAGGCCTTCCCTTTCCGGATGACGCCGGAGAACATGGCGCGCTATCGTAACGACCCGAACTATCCTTTCTGGGCGATGCTGAAGGAAGGTTACGATCATTTCGAGGTCACGCGAACGCCGCCCAAGGTGGATGTTTGCGAAAGACGGTATGTTTTCAACCGCATAGCCGATGAAGGCTACAGCTTTGAGCCTACGAAGGCGTGCCCTCCTTCCACGCAGCCTGCATCCATCGCAATGGCTTACCAAGCTTACAAGAAGAGGCAGGACCTCGCCTTTGCCAGGGCGGCCGAAACGAAGCGGAACAAGGTGACGAAGGCATCCATTCAAAGCATTGATGAGGCGCTGCTGGTGGCGGATTGGAGCCGCCGCCGCGCCCGGGGAGAAGAGGTGGGCACACAGCCTCCTTCGTTGACAGCGGCCGCGGCTGTGCAACCTGAAGCCGTGCTGATGTCGACGCCCGTTTCGGCATTTGCCGCCGACAGCCCTGCTCCCTCACCAATCGTGACCGGAACGGTCACCGAATCGCAGACCGAAGTTGGTGCGCCGCCGGTCGAGGAAGCGTCCAGCACCGCTGGCAGGGCACCTGGTCCCATGGGCCGCCTCCGCTCGCTTCTGGGCGGTAGCTGAGATCTCCGCGTTGAGCGAAATCTATGATCTGAAGGGGCTCAAATGCCCTTTGCCGGTCTTGAAGGCGCGCAAGCGGTTGCAGGGTATGGCGCCCGGGGGGCGCCTGTGGCTGGAGACGACGGATCCGCTGGCCACAATCGACATCCCAGCCTTCTGCAATGAGGACGGGCACCGCCTGATAGAAACGCAAACCGTTCCCGGCGGGCACCGCTTCCTCATCGAGCGCGGCGCAAGCTAGATGCCGAAAGCTGCCCTTCCGATCCCAATAAAGGACGTCCCGTTTTAAAGGCGCCAAAGAGGTAAAGAGGTTAAGGTACTCTGCTTGCCGGGAACGAAGACTGGATTCGGATATAACGCGAATGAGCTTCGCGTGGCGGTCAGAAACGGAAGCCGCCAATAGCCAGCGGATTATTCTCCAGCGCAGTGCGATCCGGCGTGTCTACGGCCGGTCGGCTCGTAAAGGCTGCAAAGATCTGGTGAATGTAATCCGTATCGAGGCCATGCCCGATGACGACCAGCCGCGTTTGCCGCGCCGCACCCTCCGGCCAGTGCGCAAGCCGTTCGGGCGCATGCAATAGCCTTTGCGCCCCATGCACGATGAGCGGCTGGTCCGGTTGTTCGGCAGTCGCCACAATGCCTTTGATGCGCAGGATTTCCTCACCCTGCTGGGTGGCAAGAAGATCGAGGAAACCCTCGATGGCCTCCTGCGGAATTGCCTGGTCGTGTGTCAGTGAGACGCTGCTGAATTCGGTGTGATGATGCGTACTGTGGTTGTGATTGTCATCATGGGCGCAGCCCATCGCCAAAGTACCGCGAAAGGCGGTAAGGCCATCGTCCAAAAGCGTTGCGGCGGCGGCCTCCCGACCATCGAGAAGCTCAGCGCGCGGATTAAGGGTGCGAAGGCGCGCCGGCAGATCGCCGCTTCCGGCTGCCATCTCCATCTTGGTGCAAATGATGCGATCAGCCACAGCCACCTGGCTGCGCGCAACTTCGAAGGCGTCGAGGCTGGCTGCGCCGTTCACCATGTCCACTACCGTGATGATCCCTGCAAGCCTGCAGGAGCTGGCGAGAATTGGATGACCCGCAAGCATTTGCAGGATCGGCACGGGATCGGCCAGGCCGCTCGTCTCGACAATTGCGCGCCGTGGCGGCCGTCCACGCTGGAGAAGCATGGTCAGCGTGTCGGCCAGTTCTCCGCGTACGGCGCAGCAGAGGCAGCCGCCGCCAAGTTCGACGACGCCATCATCCGCCTTTTCCACCAGAAGGTGGTCTATGGCGACATCGCCGAACTCGTTGACGATCACGGCCGTATCGGAAAGTGCCGGGTTCCTGAGGATACGGTTGATCAGCGTCGTCTTGCCCGCACCGAGGAAGCCCGTGAGCAGGGTGACTGCGATGGGTTGCTCTATCTGCATCTATCTGCCCGGTTGAGCGGCAGTGCCGCGATATTCAGGCCGCGGGGTAGGGATCGGCACCCTTGCCGCGCCGCTTGCCCGCGCCGCAACCGGCGCGGTCGTGACGAGGCCTACCGCTGCCAGCCTTGGCTCACGCGTCATTTCACGCACATGGGGCGAGTTGAGGATGAAGCGGCCATCATTGTCCCGCAACTTCGCCCGTGCGGCCACCGCCTCTGCTGAGCAGATTTCCGAGCGCATGTCGATCGCGGCCTGCGTTGCGGAAGGGCTGGGCCTTAGGCTCGCAAGTCGTGGGGTGGAAAAGCCAGATGATTTGAACCCTTGCGCGAGAAGTTCAGCGGCAAGCTCCGTACGCTCTACTTGGGATCGGGCGCCGAGCACGATCGCAGCCAGGGTGCGCCGCCCCCGCGTTGCGGTTGCGACAAGGTTGAAACCTGAAGCGCAGATATAGCCGGTTTTCATGCCATCGGCTCCATCGAAGCGGCCAACCAGGTGGTTCGTGTTTCTGAGGACGGACTTTCCGTGTCTCAGCCCTTCGATGGAAAAATAACCGGCATATTGAGGAAACTCCGCCCGGATCGCGCGAACCAGAAGCGCAAGGTCGCGAGCGGTGGTGTACTGGCTAGGACTGTGCAGGCCATGCGCGTTAACAAAATGGCTTCCGCTCATGCCCAGGCGGCGGGCTTCGGCATTCATGAGCGCTGCAAAAGCATCTTCCGAACCGCCAATGCTCTCCGCAATTGCGGTGGCCACGTCGTTCGCCGACCTGACCAGGATGATCTTGAGCGCATCATCGAGGGCCAATACGGAGCCCGCCGGATAGCCCATCTTGCTTGGGGGCTCCCTTGCCGCCTTTTGCGAGATGACCACCGGTGAATTGAGCTGGAATGTACCGGTGTCCACCGCCCGGAAAGCCACATAGGCGGTCATCAACTTGGTCAGAGAGGCCGGATACCAGCGCTGATGGACATCTTTGCCGGCAAGAACGCGCCCGTTGCTTACATCGAGAAGAACATATGGTCCGGCCTGCGCCGGAATCACTGCAAACAGCGCAAGCAGCGCTGTCAGCAGGATGGTGGGTCTGTTTCGCCAAGGCCGCATGGAATTTTCCACTTCCGAGTTGCTTGCCCCCTGCCGCGTTCCGTAAGATGACCGCGGGAGTCTCAACGAAAGAGTTACACATCACCGAATTTCCCTCCTTTAACCTATGACCCGCTTATGGCAAAGCCCCGCTGATAGGATGCTCGGGTTTGTCCCGCCTGTTGCAATTCGCAAGGAAACAAAAATGCCGATCATCAACCGTGCAGCCGAGCTTCATATCGAGATAACCGGCTGGAGGCGGGAACTGCACCGCAGGCCTGAAATTCTGTTTGCCGTGCACGAAACCGCCGCCTTCGTGGAGACGAGGCTCAGGGAATTTGGCTGCGACGAGGTTCACACCGGCATCGGCCAGACGGGAGTTGTCGGCATCATACGCGGCAGCCGGGGCGCGGGTCCCTGTATTGGGCTGCGCGCCGACATGGATGCGCTGCCGCTGACGGAGGAGACCGGCAAAACATACGCATCCGTCATTCCCGGCCGGATGCATGCATGCGGCCATGACGGCCACACGGCGATGCTTCTGGGAGCTGCCAAATATCTTGCCGAGACGCGCAACTTCGCAGGCACGGTGGCCGTGATCTTTCAGCCGGCAGAGGAGGGCGGAGGCGGCGGCAGGGAGATGCTGAAAGACGGCCTGATGGAACGCTTCCGGATCGAGCAGATCTTCGGCATGCACAACCTGCCGGGCCTCCCAATTGGGCATTTCGCTATCCGCCCGGGCCCGATCATGGCCGCGACAGCCGAATTCAACATCACCGTCCAAGGCAGGGGAGGACATGCGGCCATGCCTCACCGGACGGTGGATCCCGTGGTTATCGCCAGCCAGATCGTGATCGGGCTGCAGACGATCGCAGCCCGATCAGCCGATCCACTGGAATCGGTTGTTGTTTCAGTCACGAGGATTCACGGCGGCTACGCCCACAACATCATTCCAGATAAGGTTGAACTGTCCGGCACTGTGCGCACCTTGAAAAAGGAGATGGCCAGGCTGGTCGAGAAAAGGCTGAGCGCCATTGCGGAAGGGATTGCCGCAGCGCACGGGGCAAGAGCAGTCGTCAGCCACGTTTCCAACTATCCCGTCACGGTCAATCATGCAGCTCAGACCGAATTTGCGGCAAATGTGGCACGGGAGGTTGCCGGCGACGCCAATGTTGACACTGCTGCCCCGGCCATGATGGGGGGCGAAGATTTCTCCTACATGCTAGAGACGCGGCCCGGGGCCTTCATCTTCCTGGGCAATGGCGACAGCGCCGGCCTGCACAGCCCGGCCTACGACTTCAACGACGAAGCCATACCTTATGGCGTCAGCTACTGGGCGCGCTTGGCAGAAACCGCGCTTGCGGGATGATGACGGTAACAGCGTGGCTTGCAAATCTTAATGCAAGGCGGTCCGGTTTCGGCTTGGCGGAGCCGACGTTCCGCGCTAAAACCGCACCGCATACCCTAGGTCCCGTAGCTCAGCAGGATAGAGCATCAGATTCCTAATCTGAGGGTCGCAGGTTCGAATCCTGCCGGGATCACCACTAAGCTATTGATATTTTTAAACGTCTGTCAGTGCGTCACTTGCCTGATTGCGCCAATCAGACTGTTGTATGTACTAAAGTGTACCCGATGGGAGATGTTGCAGACACCCGATCTAAGCTCGCAGGCTCGAACCCAGCAGGGAAAGGGGTCATCCATTTTGGTTTCCGTCGGCCTATATCTGCGCGGCAGTCTGTTCGTCACGCCATTGCCGTACGCGGCGCCGCTTGTTTACGAGCGAGGCCACAATGACGCCGATCGTCACGATGCCGACCAGTATGGTGCTGATGGCGTTGATCTCCGGGGTAACGCCGAGACGTACCTGGCTATAGATCCGCATGGGCAGGGTCGTCGCGCCAGGGCCGGAGGTAAAGCTTGCGATCACCAGGTCGTCGAGCGACAAGGTAAAGGCGAGCATCCAGCCGGAGATGACAGCCGGGAAGATGACGGGCAGCGTGACCTGGAAAAAGGCTTTCACGGGGGTTGCGCCGAGATCCATCGCCGCCTCCTCCAGCGAGCGGTCGAAGGACAGAAGCCGCGACTGAACCACCACGGCAACGAAGCACATGGAAAAGGTGATATGTGCGAGGGTAACTGTCATGAAGCCGCGCTCAAAGCCAATCGCCACGAACAGTAGCAGAAGCGAAAGCCCGGTGATCACCTCCGGCATGACGAGAGGCGCAAACACCATGCCTGAAAAGAGCAGCCTCCCGCGGAACCGCGTATAGCGCGTGAGCGCAACGGCGGCCATGGTGCCAAGGACCGTCGCGACCGTGGCCGAGATGAAGGCGACCCGCGCCGTCACCCAGGCCGCGTCCATCAGCCCGCGATTGCTGAAAAGCGAGACATACCATCGTGTGGAGAACCCCGCCCACACGGTAACCAGCCGAGATTCGTTGAAGGAGTAGATAACGAGCAGGATGATGGGCAGATACAGGAAAGCGAAGCCCAGAATGAGGGCAACAATGTTGAATCGTCCCCATGTACCCGCCATCGTCAGTTCTCCTCTTCTCTGGCGCGGGCTTGCGCTCGCTGGAAATAGGCAATCGGCACAACGAGGATCAGCAGAAGAATGATGGCGACCGCCGAGGAAACCGGCCAGTCGCGATTGGCGAAAAACTCGTCCCAAAGGGTCTTGCCGATCATGAGCGTGCGCGAGCCGCCCAGAAGATCGGGGATGACGAACTCGCCCACGGCCGGGATGAAGACCAGCATGCAGCCGGCGACAATACCTGGAAGAGAAAGCGGCACCGTGATCTTCCAGAAGGCGCTGATCGGCGTGCAGCCAAGGTCCTCCGCCGCCTCCACCAGCGAATAGTCCATCTTTTCAAGCGTGGCATAGAGCGGCAGCACCATGAAGGGCAGGTATGAATAGACAATGCCGATATAGACAGCGGCCGTGGTGCCGTGGATGATCAAGGGCTGGTCGATCAGCCCGAGGAAGAACAGGAACTGGTTGAGCAGCCCTTCCGGTTTCAGGATGCCGATCCAGGCATAGACGCGGATCAGGAAGCTGGTCCAGAAGGGCAGGATCACCATCATCAGGAGCACTGGCCGGAGCGAGTGTGGAGCACGCGCCATGCCGTAGGCCATCGGGTAGCCCACCAGAAGCGTAAGCAGGGTGGAAACCGCCGCTATCTTGAGACTGGACAGATAAGCGTTCACATAGAGCGGATCGTCCAACAGCCAGCCATAATTCTCGAAAGAAAGTTCGCGCAAGCCCCTGAGGAGGCCCTCGATGCCTTCATTGAAGCGGAAGACTGGCAGGTAAGGGGGAATGGCTATCGCCGATTGCGAAAGTGAAATCTTGAAAACAATGAAGAAGGGGACGAGGAAAAAGACCAGCAGCCAAAGATAGGGCACCGCGATGACGAGCCGGCTGGCGATGAATGCGAGAAACCGGCTCATGCTGCTGCGGAACAGACGGAATGCTTCTGCCTGAAGGCGAAGCCTGTGACCAGAGTAGGCGGTAGGGGACGCTGCTTCTCCATCTTGGCCTTTCTCGTCCCGGAGGTCTGGTCAGCGGATAAGAACAATGCCCGCGTCGGGCGCGAAGGAAATCCAGGCGCGGTCATGCCAGGTCAACGCATCCTCGATCCTGCGCAAGCTGTTAAGGACGCTGGCTTTAACAAGACGCCCATCGTTCAGTCGGATGTTGTAGACCGTCATATCGCCAAGATAGGCGATATCCCAGACCTCACCTTCCATCGCATTGACAGCGCCGTCCGGGCGCTCCCGAGTCACCTGAACCTTTTCCGGCCGGACCGCCAGCCAGGCGGTCGTCCCGGCTGACGCATCGCCGCCATTGTCAAGGCTGAATTCCACGCCGCTGCGATCGCGGATCCGCGCCCTTCCTGCCGCCGCTTCCAGCACCTCTCCTTCGAACATGTTGATGGCGCCAACAAAGTCGGCGACGAAGCGGGAGGCCGGCGCTTCGTAGATCTGCGCGGGAGTGGCAACCTGCATGACCTTCCCGCGATCCATGATAGCGATGCGATCGGCCATGGTCATCGCCTCTTCCTGATCGTGGGTCACCACAACGAAGGTGAGGCCAAGCTCCTGCTGCAGGTCCATCAGCTCGAACTGAGTGGCTTCCCTCAGCTTCTTGTCCAGCGCACCGAGCGGCTCGTCGAGCAGCAGAACCTTCGGACGTTTGGCAAGCGAACGCGCCAGCGCAACCCGTTGCCGCTGCCCGCCCGAAAGCTGATGCGGCTTGCGTTTTGCAAACTGCTCAAGCCTTACCAGTTTCAGCATCTGCGCGACTCGATCGGCGATCTCGGCCTTTGGCATGCGGTCCTGCTTCAGGCCGAAGGCGATATTCGCCTCCACAGTCATGTGGGGGAAGAGGGCATAGGATTGGAACATCATGTTCACTGGGCGTCGATAGGCGGGCACGCCTAAAAGATCCTGCCCATCAAGAAGGATGCGTCCGCTGGTGGGCTTCTCGAAGCCCGCCAGCATGCGCAAGAGCGTGGTCTTCCCGCAGCCCGAAGCACCGAGCAGAGCAAAAAACTCACGCTCATAGATCGTCAGCGACAGATCGTCGACGGCTGCGAAATCGCCAAAGCTCTTCGTGACGTTCTCGAAACGGATATAGGGCTCCGCGTTCGGATCAAGCCAGGGCGCAAAGCTCCGCCGCGTGCTGCCCAGCGATTCCATTTCACATGTCCCACTGGCGCAAGGCTGCTATTGACCCGTCACAACTCTCGTCCACAGGCGCGTGACGAGGCGTTGGGTGCGCGCGTCGTAAGGCAGTGGCGTATAGAGTTTTTCCATGGTTTCGGCGTCCGGGTAAACTGCTGGATCGTCCAGCACCTCTGCATCGAGAAACTCCTGCGCAGCCTTGCTGCCATTCGCATAGAAGACGTAGTTCGATGCTTTCGCGATCACCTCGGGGCGCAGGATGTAGTTTATGAATTCGTGGGCCTCTTCCACATGGGGTGCATCGGCAGGGATCGCCATCTGGTCAAACCACATCTGCGCGCCTTCCTTCGGGATTACATAGGCTATCTCGACGCCCTGGCCCGCCTCGGCGGCACGGTCCCGCGCCTGGAAGACGTCGCCCGAATAGCCGACGGCCACGCAGATGTCGCCATTGGCAAGCGCGTTGATATATTCGGACGAATGGAACTTCCGGACATGGGGGCGGATTGACGAAAGAAGCTCCTCCGCCTTTTCAAGATCGGCCGGCTCGGTGCTGTTTGGATCGATGCCCAAATAGTCGAGCGCGGCGCGAACGATGTCAGAGGAGGCGTTGAGCATGTGGACACCGCAACCTGCTACTTTCGCGATCGTCTCCGGGTCGAAGACGAGGCTCCATGAATCGATCTCGTCCGTTCCCAATGCTTCCCGGACCTTGTCCACATTGTAGCCGATCCCGACAGTGCCCCACATATAGTTGACGGAATATTCGTTGCCCGGGTCATAGACCGCAGTCTGGCGTTCGATCACGTCCCACATGGTGTCGAGATTGGGCAGCTTCGTCTTGTCCAGCTTCTGGAAGACGCCGGCTTCTATTTGCCTTCCCATGAACTCGCCAGAGGGCACCACGACGTCATATCCCGTTCCGCCGGCCAGCAGCTTGGTCTCAAGGATTTCGTTCGAATCGTAGACGTCGTACACCACCTCTATGCCGGTCTCGGCGGTGAACTCCTCAAGAATTTCCTCGTCGATGTAGTCCGACCAGTTGTAAACATGGACTACACGCTGTTGGGCCGCGGCAGCGGAGGCAAGGATCGCTGCCGTTGATACGACGCATACAAGGGCGGCTTTTCTCTTCATCGACAGACTCCTGATCATGACCTTGCCCGATCTGCTTCCCGCGGGGCGACCGGCGTTGCGGCAAACCTATTGTCGTTTTAACAAGCCGACAAGCATGAATGCATGATTTTCAGCGCTACAGGAGGGCGGCATCGGCGACAGCCGGGGCGAGGGGTACTTGGGCGAAGCAGGCGGGGTGCTGTGCGGCCGTTCCGCTACTGAAAATCGAAGGCGCTGAGCCCGGTCACCATTTCATCAAGACCCAGCGGCCGCGTGAGCGGCGGCTCGGCGCGGGAAATGCAGCCCTGCCGCTCGCACAACCGGCAAGACGGGCCGATCTCCACCGGCTCCCTCATGAGGGCTTCGGACAAAGCCGCCCCATAAACGAGCTGTTCCCTATAGTCGAGGTCGCATCCTAAAAGCAGTGCAGTGCGACGTGGCCTTTCGCTGAAACCCGGCTGCGGTCCTTCAAGCGTGCGCGCGAGCGTCAGGAAAGCTTGCCCGTCCGGCATGACCACCGGCTCAACGAGAATTTGTCCAGGCTGAGCGAAGGCGGCGTGATGGGCAAGTTTCGGACACGCGCCGCCGAAACGGCTTGCAGGAAAACCATAGGTCCCGCCGCGCCTTAAGCGATTGCCCGCGCTGTCCACCTCGATGAGGAAGAACGGGACGCCTGCTTCTTTCTCCCGCGCCAAGGTGATCAGCCGGCTTGCCGCCTGTTCAAAGGAGACGTCGAAACGTGAGCGCAGAACATCGATGTCATAGCGTGCTCGTTCGGCGGCCTTCAGGAATGGCTGATAGGGCATCATCAAGGCGTGGGCGGCATAGCGAGCAAGTTCGAACCGCGCAAGCCGGCGCGCTTCGTCCGAACCCAGCTTCAGCGCCGCCACCTCCGCTGCAATTGCGACCTGCATGCGCATGAGGCACGCCTCGACGGCAATCTCCCGCAACCTGTCCGGCGGCGAGAGACGCTCCGAAACGAAAAGCCGGTGGGAGTGCCGATCGTAACGGCGGCGCCAATTCGGCATTACGGCTGCCGGCAACACCCGGACAGCGATGCCATGCTCGCGCTTCAGCCATGCCTTCAGCGCCCCTGCCAGATCGCCCCCAGAATCCAGAATGTTGCGGAAAGCTTCTGCCTCTTCCTCCAGCGTTGGAAAATAGGGCGTACGCTGCTCGAACGTCTCCCGAACCTCGTCCAGGGGAAGGCGTGTGGCGGAAATTGCCGTGGCTCGTCCTTCTCGCGCCAGCATCTGCGAGAGATCGGAAAGCCTTTCCGCCTGCTCCCGATAGGCCCGATATAGCTTCGCCAATGCGGCTGCCGCATTGGGCGTGGCCTCAACCACTTCCATCAGTTCATGCGGGCCGGGTAGTTCGGCTGACAGGAGCGGATCAGAGAAGACCTCCCGTAGGGCGGCAACCGACGCGCTGCTTTCGCCCTGCAACTCGCCCGGGTCCACCTTGTAGACCTGGGCCAGCTTCAGGATGAGCTGCACGGTCAGCGGACGCTGGTTGCGCTCGATCAGGTTCAGATAGGAAGGCGAGATGCCGAGCCCCTCCGCCATGGCAGCTTGCGTCAGCCCTTTGGCCTTACGGATGCGCCTGATGCGGGGTCCGGCAAAGATCTTCTGTGCAGTCATGGTCGCTGCCTTTTCATCTAACCAGCGCTGCGGCTTCAAGCTATGCATGTGCAAAGGGACAAGAGGAAACGGCCGCACGTCGTTGAGGCTTTACAGTAATTTACAAGTTGCTCGCTTGTCATGCGCATTGACTAACTTTTACAAACTGACAAGGCAAGTTGTGAACGACGAGACAGCCTAACGCTATTCTTCATCAAAAACGCAAGCAGAATCTTGCCAGGCGAGCGGCAGTAGTAAAGTTTGTCATGCGAGCCCGGCGTTCTCGCCGCTTGAAATCTGATTAACGAAGGAGCGGGAAGTGACAGATTTTTACAAGCTTGTTCCCTCAGCACCTGAGGGGCGCTTCGACGGCATTGAGCGGTGCTATACAGCTGAGGATGTGCTGCGCCTGCGGGGCTCCCTTTCCATACGCTATACCCTCGCGGAGGAAGGCGCGAGCCGGTTGTGGAAGCTTCTTCACACCGAAGATTTCGTCAACGCACTTGGCGCCATGACCGGCAACCAGGCCATGCAGATGGTCCGTGCAGGGTTGAAGGCCATTTATCTTTCCGGCTGGCAGGTGGCGGCGGACGCTAATACTGCATCCGCCATGTATCCGGACCAGTCGCTCTATCCTGCCAATGCAGGGCCGGAGCTTGCCCGGCGCATCAACCGCACGCTTCAGCGCGCGGACCAGATCGAAGTGTCGGAGGGTAAGGGGCTATCCGTCGATACATGGTTCGCGCCGATAGTGGCCGACGCAGAGGCCGGCTTTGGCGGGCCGCTCAACGCGTTCGAGATCATGAAGGCCTATATTGAGGCCGGCGCGGCGGGTGTTCACTTCGAGGACCAGCTTGCTTCCGAAAAGAAGTGCGGTCATCTGGGCGGCAAGGTCCTTATCCCCACGGGCGCGCATATCCGCAATCTGACGGCCGCGCGGCTTGCCGCCGACATCATGGGTGTCCCGAGCCTGGTGATCTGCCGCACCGATGCGGAAGCGGCAAAGCTTCTGACCTCCGACGTCGACGAACGGGACCGCCCCTTCGTCGACTATGATGCCGGACGCACGGTGGAAGGCTTCTACCGCGTCCGCAACGGGTTGGAGCCATGCATCGCCCGCGCGGTTGCCTATGCTCCCTATAGCGATCTGATCTGGTGCGAGACGTCAACGCCCGATCTCCATCAGGCAAGGCGTTTTGCCGAGGGGGTGCACCGGCATTTCCCTGGCAAGATGCTCGCTTATAACTGTTCCCCTTCCTTCAATTGGAAGAAGAACCTAGACGATGGGACGATCGCGCGCTTCCAGCGCGAGCTTGGGGCGATGGGCTACAAGTTCCAGTTCATCACACTGGCGGGCTTCCATCAGCTCAACCATGGCATGTTCGAACTCGCGCGCGGCTACCGCGAGCGGCAGATGGCGGCCTATTCGGAACTTCAGGAGGCCGAATTCGCTGCCGAAGCCCATGGCTACACGGCTACCAAGCACCAGCGGGAAGTTGGCACCGGCTATTTCGACGCGGTCGCGACTGCAATCAGCGGCGGCCAGTCCTCCACAACGGCCATGGAGGGCTCCACCGAGCACGACCAGTTCCGGCCGGCCGCAGAGTAAGGCGCAGGCGTGTCGGGCGAAACGGCCCGACCCCTTCGGGGCGCTTGCGCAACGTGAACAAGTCCGAGCATCCTGAACATGGAGCAGTGAAATGGCAGCGATTACCCACGTCAAGGAAAGGGCAGCCGAACAGGCAAGCTCTATGAGCGCCGACCAGCAGGCATTGGTGCGGGTGCTCGCGAACGACCTGCACCGCCTCAACCAGTCGATCATGCAGGCGGTGGAGGCCGGCATCTCCGTCGAGCTTATCCGCTCCGCGCGCCATCATGGCGGCGGCGGAAACTGGGGCGACCTCCTCGTTCCCGTGATCGTGACCAACGGCGCGGGCACGCCGTAGGCAAGCGCGACCTTCCGTGCATTTCAAAGCCCGCGCCCGAAGTAGCGCGGGCTTTTTCGTCGAGTGACGCGCACGGATATGCAGGTTGCAAAGCGTGCTCAAAGGGGAGTATGCTCGTTCTACGGCAACTCTGCATAGAAAACAAAAAGCGCGGATCAAAAGGTCCGGCACTGCAAGAAGAACGGTCGGAAGATGGGAGGAAACTATCTAACCACCAGGGCGAGAGCTCGGGTTATGGCGCGCGCGGAAATGAACTGCGTCCTTGTCGTCGCTCCCTCGCCCATCGACCGTATCGTCATTTCACGGATGACCGAGCGCATTTATCTGAAGCCGATTGCGGTCGGTCCAGAGGAAGCCCTGGACACTTTTTCTGCTCACCAGCCGGCTCTTGTGATCATCGACAAGTCGGTTCGGGACGATTTGCTTGAACCGCTCTTGAGCCAGATTGCGGAACGGCGGCTCGGTTCCGCAGGACGCCTGCCGCGCACTCTAATGATCGGGAAGACCCGCATGCAGGATGAGCTTTCATCCTTTGCCAATGCAGTCGACATGGCGATTGCCAAGCCGATCACGCCGGAAATTCTCCAGCCAGCGATCGAACGCCTGATGGCATAAGGCATCCACGCGCGGACCACGCTAGTAGCGGAGCCGGCAACGGAATGACTTGTCCGCATTGCCCCTTCCATTCGCAAGCGGGCAAAGCTTATATTCAAGGTATCCGACAGCAATCCTGGTGATTGATGCTAGACAAGAAAAAGGAAGCCCGAAACGCCCGAAAGGGTGGGCACAACCGCATACCCGCATTCCTTAAGAATCTGCGTGGAGTAAAGAACTGGAAGGAAGCAGCAACCTGGCTGGAATGGCGAGGCATCGAGGATATTGAATGCATCACGCCCGACCAGGCGGGCGTGGCACGGGGCAAGATGATGCCTTCGAAGAAGTTTACCTCGAACACATCGCTCGCCCTCCCTTCCGCCGTGTTCATGGCTTCCATCTCAGGCGAGTATCCGGAGACGGGCAACGGTTTCACTTACCCGGAGGATGACGGGGACCTGAAGCTCGTGCCCGACCTTGGCACGCTTTGCGTGGTTCCATGGGAGAGCGATCCCACCGCACAGGTGATCTGCGATCTCGTCCATCAGGACGGGCGCGATGTGGAGTTCAGCCCCCGCAACGTGCTGAAGCGGGTGGTAGAGCAATATGCCGAGTATGGGCTAAGGCCCATCGTCGCGCCGGAGATCGAGTTCTATCTGGTGCACAAGAATCCCGACCCTGATTATCCGCTTACCCCGCCCGTTGGTCGTTCGGGCCGGCCCATTGGTGGCGGACAGGGATATTCGATCGCTGGCATCAACGAATTCGACGAATTGATCGACGACATTTACCACTTCTCCGAAAGTCAGGGTCTGGAGATCGACACCCTCATTCACGAAGAGGGCGCGGGGCAGTTGGAGATCAATCTTCGCCATGGCGATCCGGTGGAACTGGCGGACCAGGTGTTTCTTTTCAAGCGCACCATCCGTGAGGCGGCCCTGAAGCACGACACCTATGCCACTTTCATGGCCAAGCCCATCCAGGAGCAGCCCGGCTCGGCGATGCACATCCACCAGTCCATCGTCTCGCTGGAGGACGGAAGGAACGTGTTTTCCGACGAGAATGGCGAAGAAACAGAGATCTTCCACCATTTCATCGGCGGGCTGCAGCGCCATATCCCCAATGCGCTGATCATGCTCGCGCCCTATGTGAACTCCTATAGAAGGCTGACACAGGGCGAGGCCGCCCCGGTCAATACACGCTGGGGCTATGATAACCGGACCACCGCTTTCCGTGTGCCGAGCTCCGATCCTTCGGCAAGGCGGGTGGAGAATCGCATTCCCTCCTCGGACGCAAACCCGTATCTGGCGCTCGCTGCTTCGCTCGCTTGCGGACTTGTGGGAATAATCGAGAAGACCAAGCCCGATACCCCGGCCGAGACAGCCGTCAATAAGGATCTCATTGAACTGCCGCGCGGCCTTCTGGAAGCGCTTGCTCTGTTCGAGACAGATACTGCTCTGCAGGATCTCCTCGGCAGGCGTTTCGCGAGCACCTATGCAGCGGTAAAACGGGTGGAGTTCGAGACCTTCATGCGTGTGATCAGCCCGTGGGAGAGGGAATATCTGCTGCTGAATGTCTGAAGCGGGAAAAGGAGCTGCGCTTTTCACCGATTCTCTGACTTGAAGCAGCGAGCTGCGTGATCATAAGACCGTGCCTCTCCTGAGGAGGCTTGGTCCACCCAAGCTTTTTCATTACTCATTTATTATTCGTTCTGCCCATGCCGCATCGACCGCTCATTTCTCCCGGCAGATCCTGGTACGAGACCACAGCCGGCGCGCGGCCGGAATACCCGCAGCTCTCCGGTGACACGCGGGTGGACGTGGCGATCGTGGGGGGAGGATTTACCGGCCTTTCGGCTGCCGCGCATCTTGCACAGACGGGCGCAAGCGTGGCCCTGGTGGACGCGAACCGTTTCGGCGAGGGGGCGTCGGGCCGGAATGGCGGTCAACTCGGCACCGGTCAGCGCGCCTGGCCGGAGGAGCTGGAAGCGGAACTTGGATTCAGCCGCGCAAAGGCGCTGTTCGATCTTGGCGAGGAAGCCAAGCAACACCTGCTCGATTTCGCTGTTACGCATGGAATCGACATCGACTACATGCCGGGTCAGCTTTCGGTTGCCCACAAGGAGCGTTTGGTTAGCCATTACCGCGCTCATGCTGATATCATGCGGCACCGGTTTGACTATCCGCACATCACGTTCATGGATAGGGAAGAGACGGCGGAGCGGTTGGGGTCCGCTCGCTATTTCGGCGGCACGCGCGATACGGGCACCGGTCACATCCACCCGCTCAAGCTCGTTCTGGGCACGGCGCGGGTCGCCGCAGAGGCCGGCGCAAGGCTTCACGAACGTACAAAGGCAATACTGATCGAGGCGGATGGCGGCAAAGTGCGGGTGACGACCGGCCGGGGCACGATTTCAGCTGACAAATGCCTCATCGCCACCAACGCGTATGGCGGGCGGCTGGAGCCCACCATGGCATCTCATCTTATGCCCATCGGTTCTTTCATCGGCGCGACAGTGCCTCTACCGGCTGAAAGTCCGGTATTACCCGGCGGCGAGAGCGTAGACGATTCGCGTTTCGTGGTGCGCTATTTTCGCAAGACTATGGATGGGAGGCTTCTTTTCGGCGGGCGGGAAGTCTATTCCAGAGCCGATCCAAAGGATATCAAGGCGCAGATCCGGCGACAGATCGTGGAAGTCTATCCTTTCCTGAGCGAGGTGGAGATCACCCACGCCTGGGGCGGATATGTTGCGATCACTTTCCCCCGCCGGCCCTTCGTGCGCGAGGTGATGCCCAATGTGATCGCCGCGGGCGGCTATTCAGGCCATGGTGTCATGCTCGCCAATTTCATGGGGAAGCTCTATGCGGAAACAGTTTCTGGCAACCGCGAGCGGCTGAAGCTTTTCGAGGACTTGAAGATACCAGTATTTCCAGGCGGGCAGCTATTCCGTCACGCGCTCACCTTCCTTGCGCTCAACTGGTTTGCGCTCCGGGACCGGTTTTAATGGAAGGGCAGCCCCCGTCCCGATTCCGGACACACCGCCACACCGCCTATCAGCCGAGTTCGATCGACCGCTTCCGGGCCGCTTCGACCGCCTCTTCCATGAGCTTCATAAGCCGCGACTCGCCCATCAGAACGGATAAAGCGGCCGCCGTTGTCCCGTTGGGGCTCGTCACTTGCTCTCGCAGCGCGCCAGGTTCCTCGCCGCTTTTCTGCGCAAGAGCGGCTGCGCCATAGACTGTCTGCACCGCAAGGAGGCGGGCGATCTTTGATGGCAGGCCGGCCTTTTCCGCGGCAGCGGTGAGGCATTCGATGAAGTGGAAGACATATGCCGGGCCGGAGCCCGATACTGCCGTTACCGCATCCATCAGCGCCTCGTCTTCGATGGTCGCCACCGCGCCTGTCGCGCTGCAGAGTCCCTCTATGAATACCTTCATTTCGGGCGCTACATGAGCGTTGGCATAGATCACCATCATGCCCTTGCCTATGGAGGCGGGAGTGTTGGGCATGCAGCGAATGATGGCGGTTCTCGAACCGAGAATTTCCTCGAAGGTGGACACACCTGTCCCAGCAGCCACGCTCAGGAATGAGGCGGCAGGCGCGAATTTCCTGTAGGCAGGCACGACGTCGCGGATTATCTGCGGCTTGACAGCAAAGACGACCAGATCGGGGCGCAGTACAAGCTCCTTTACCTGGCTGAGCGCCGTCACGCCGAGTGCAGCCGCACGCGTGCGAAGGGCCTCGTCCGGCTCTATCACCGCCATGTCTGCCGCTGAGAGCCTGCCGGCCTTGATCCAGCCCTTCAGCATGGCGTAACCCATATTGCCGCAGCCGACGAGTACGACTTTCTTGCTCATGAGTGACTCCTTTTACGCAGGAATGGCGCTTTTACGGGCTTCTTGCAATCGCCTTCAGAACACGCGCCTGGTCAGAACGGGAAAGCGCGCTGCCAGTCTCAGCCCGAGGAGGGAGAACACCAGGAGAAGCCAAACAGGGTCCGCCCGGCGGAAAAAGAAGCTTTCAAGGAAAGCGTTGAGCAGCGTGAAGGCGGCGATCATAAGGAAGAATTCGGCCAGAAAGACATTCTCCTTCAAGAGCGGCACTCGCAGGAAGTCTCGCACGGGCGCCACGATGAAGGCGAAGATGGCAACCGCCAGCGCAGGGAGGCCCATGGCAATGGCAAGGTCCATATAGCTGTTGTGGCCGTGTACGATGCCGCGAATGTCCCAGTCGCGGTCGAAAGGCTGCTCGGTCTGCGTCACGACCTCCGTGCCCCAGAAGCTGGAAAAGCCATAGCCGGTCCAGGGTCTTTCCGCCAGCATCTCGCCCATGAACTTCCAAAGCGCCGTGCGTCCGGTGTAGGTCAGATGCGGGGCAACCTCGCCGCGAAGCGCGGAAAGCGGCTCGATGAACACGATGCCGAGGGTGGCTAGTGCTGCGCCGGCAAGTGCAGCAAGCAGAAGCATCGGGGCAAGGAAGCGAAGGCCGCACAGTCCAGGCAACGCTACCAGGAGGACGGCTAGGGGAACCGTCCCGAGCGTCGTCTTGGAGCCAGTGTTCGACATGAACACCATGGCGAGAATGAAGATCAGCGCGCCGCAGATGCGCCACCCCCGCCGCCAGAGATAAATGCCGGCGAACGAAAGGCAGGCCATCACGGGCGCGGCAATGTTCTTGTGCGAGAAGCTGCCCCGCCACAGGCCGGCATGCTGCGGCTCGAGTCCATCGGAGCCATGGATTGCAACATGCGGCATTGCCAGGATGCCATAATAGCTGAAGGCCAGGATGACCAATGCAGCGGCCGCCAGCATGGCCGAGAAGCGCTCCGCATCCGCTGGAAGAGCCAGCACCGCCGCCATGATCAGGATGCCGATGAGGGTGAAGGCCGCTCCGCGCATGGAATCGCCCGGAAAGGGGGCCGTCAGGACGGAAAGAGCGAGGAAAGTCAAAAGGAGCAGCCACGCCGGACTCAACATGGCAGCGACCACACGTCGGTCTGCCAATGTGAAGAGCCCGAAAAGTGACAGCGCGCCCAGCGTTCCAAAGCCAAGCTGGTTGAGAATGTCGCCCCCTTCTTCCAACGCGCCGCCGGTCGGCTGGAACGGGCGGAAAGAAATGATGGCGCCAATGAATAATATTGCGGCAAGCGCCGTCGCGAATCGTGCCATGGTTTCCTGAAGGGCCCGCCCCGCAGCAGGTCTGCGATCAGTTCTTGTCAGGTTCGCGATATTGCTCATTGGCATAGCCCAGTTCCGCCAGCACTCTGCCAAGCCCCACATACACCGGATAGGCAGCGACGGAGAAGGAGCCCGTTGCGGCGAGCCGGTATGCCCCTCGAAGTGGGGATAGGGCAAGCAGCGCCAGGCTTTTGGCGAACACGCGAATCCTTCCCAGCCGGTCTCCTGCTCGCTTCTTCTTCTCAACCAGCGTGGAGATCACCCCGTTGCGCAGGCTGCGCTTGCGGATCCAGTCTGCTTTTACGCGGCGCGCAGGCACCGTCTCGTGAACCGGCGCTTCGGCGCACCAGGCGAGGCGGAAGCCCTTTCCTGCCGCGCGGCTGAGGAAATCAGAGTCCCCGCCACCCATGAAGTTGAATGCGAGGTCCAGGAACGGTCGGTCCATCCTTTCGAGGACCTGCCGCCCGATGAGCAGATTGCCGGAGGAGTAAAGCGCGCTCACACGCCCCGTTTCCTCGTATGGAGGGCTGAATACGGGGTGGCTGCGGAAACGTTCATGCGAGGGATGGGCGAACACCGGGATCTGGGGACCGCCTACAATGTCGGCGCGAAAAGACTCCGCGGCCTTGCACATTGTCTCCAGCCAGATCGGCGAGGCGATCTCATCGTCATCCATGACGAGCAGGTACTTGAAATCCGGAAACACCTCCAGTGCCGTCTGCCAGCCCGCATTGTACGCAGCGCAATTTCCCCTTTCATGAGCCACGATGACAAGGCCGGCGAGCTCACCGCGCTCGAACAAGGGCAAAGCCGCCGCCGCGCCCTCGCGTTTGACCGCTTCGTTCTCGACCACGATGATTGCGTAGGAGCGATCCGTTTCCTGCGCAGCGAGCGATTCGAGCGTTTCCACAAGGTGACGGGGCCGCTTGAATGTGGGCACAGTCACCACACACTCCACCACGTCCGCCGCAACTTCCGGCGCGCTCGTGAGAATGGAAACCGATCCGGATTCAAGTCGTGTCGTCAAGGGTGCCCCGCCGTCTGCCTCTGCGCAGAGGACTAGACCCCGCGCAGATTAAACCTGCGTTAATCACCTTGCGCATCGATCGAATCCGTGACCGGGACGGCAGGAAATCAGAAACGGTTTTAATCAACGCTTCACGACCGTGAAGCTATAGCCCATCCGTCAGGTGGGCAGAATGCATCTTGTTTTCGCAACATCCATCCTACCCGGCGGGCGGATGGATACGGGCTATGAAATTGCCAACGCGGCAGTGCTTGGCGCATTGAAGCGCGCTGGCGCGCGCGTCACGGTAATGGGCTTCGCGGGGCCCGGGGAGGAGCCGCCAGATCCGAAGAATACCGTCGTGCTCGGCCATGTCGAGGTGACGACAGATGGTGCACCTGCAGCGCGAAAGTTGCGCTGGCTTGCTGATGCGCTACGCTTTGGTCTCACCTTTTCCTCCGCGAAGCTGCGCATCATCACGCCGGAAGAAGTGCGCAAGGCTTTTCTAGCGATCGGGCCGGTGGATGGCGTCATCCTCAACTCCATACAGTTTGCAGGCGCGTTCGGGCAGGTCTTTGCCGGGTGTCCGATAGCTTATGTCGCACATAATGTGGAATATCGCTCTGCGGAGGAGAGCGCCGTTGCATCGCCCGATATGGTGAGCCGATTGCTCTACCGCCGGGAGGCGCGCCTGTTGAAGAAGCTTGAGGAGAAGCTTTGCGCCGAAGCGTGCTTTATCTTCACCCTTGCCAACGAGGACCGGGGTCTGCTCGGCCTTACCGATGACAGCCGCGCCGCCGCCCTTCCGCTTGTAACGCGGGAATGGCCACCCGCCCCGACCGCGCGTAAGCCGGAGTTTGACGCCGTTCTCATCGGCACCTGGACGTGGATGCCGAACCGAATCGGTCTTGAATGGTTTCTAGCCGAGGTCGTGCCGCTCCTTCCGCCTTCGTTCACCGTCGCAATTGCCGGCCGCGTGAGCGAAAGCGTGGCACGCGCACATCCGCGGGTGCGCTTTTTGGGCCGTGTTGAAAGCGCGGCCGATTTCATGCGGAGAGGACGTGTAACTTCCCTTATAAGTCAAGCAGGCACCGGCGTTCAGCTCAAGACGATCGAGACCTTCGAGTTGGGACTGCCCGCGGTGGCGACCAGCCATTCGTTGCGTGGCATCACCCATTTGCCAGAAAATTGCATCGTGGCCGATACGCCGCGCGCCTTTGCCAACGCCCTGCAACGATTAGCGTCAGAGTGGTGGGACGTGAACGGCGCAGCATTCCATAGCAGACAACTTGCTGCTCTGGACCGGCAGATCGCCCGGGGGCTTGCCGCCCTTGGCCATAAGGCGGCGGCGGAGGGCGTCGCATGAACATGGATATAGCGCCAGACACGCTGCCAACCTTGCCAAGGAGGGAAATTCTCGGCTCTTGCGTCATTGCTCTTGAATGGGACGAGGGATTGCGCCTCCTGCAACGGCACATCGCGGAGAAGCGCTTTACGAGAGTTACCTTCCTCAACGCCAACAATGCCAACATCGCTGCGCGCGAGCCAGAATTTGCGCGTGCGCTGGAAGATTTTCTCGTCTTGCCAGACGGCATCGGTGTGGATATTGCCGCACGGATCCTCTACGGGTCGCCATTCCCAGCCAATCTGAACGGCACGGACTTCATTCCCGCTCTGCTTGCTGAGGAAAAGCGGCCGCTCAAGGTGGCGCTCGTCGGTACTCGGCGCGCAAACGCAGAGGCGGCGGCCTTGCGATTGTCAGAGATAGCGCCACATCACAGTTTCGTCTTCATCAATGACGGCTTCTTTACGCCAGAGGAAGAGCCGGCCATTCTGAGCGAGCTTGAAAGGCTACATCCTGACATTCTTCTGGTTGCCATGGGCGTTCCACGGCAAGAGCTGTGGATTGCACGCTCGATCACCGAGAAGCATTGTACCATGCCCATAGCCGTGGGTGCTTTGCTCGATTTTCTGAGCGGTGCGGTTCCACGCGCGCCACGCTGGATGAGGCGGATGCGCATCGAATGGGTCTTCCGCCTCGCGCTGGAGCCCAAGCGCCTCTGGCGCCGCTACGTGCTTGGGAACCCGATTTTTCTTGCCCGCGTCCTGATTCAGAAATTGCAGCACCGGTGGAAGCAGCCGTGAGCGGTGCCCTGTCTATCAAGACACAGGTGAGGGATTCAACTTTCTCCGGTAGTGGAGAGAACGCCGCCATTGTCACTCCCAGCTATGCGGAAGATTTCGAGCGTTGCGAGCTTCTATGCGAGACGGTGGACCGCTACGTCACCGGCGCGAGCAAGCACTATATTCTCGTCGCAGGCAACGATGTCAGGCGTTTCCGCGCCCTCGAAGGTACGCGCCGCGTCGTGGTCGACGAGCGCGATCTTCTGCCTTCCTTCCTCCACAGCCTGCCGGACCCTTTGAGCCTGTTTCGCCGCCGTATCTGGATGAGCACGCGGACCGCGCCTTTGCGCGGCTGGCATGTACAGCAGCTCCGCCGCATTGCGGTCGCGGAAAAAGTGCCGGAAGCGGCACTGGTATATTGCGATTCAGATGTAGCCTTCCTCAAGCCTTTCGACCTTTCCGCATTTTGGCGGGACGGCGCGCTGCGGCTTTACCGGCGCGATGGATTGCCGGCCGGTGACGATCATGCCGAGTGGGTGGCAAATGCCGGTCGTGCGCTGGGCCTGCCCACCTCGCCGACCATGCCAAGGGACTACGTCTCCACCGTCATTGCCTGGCGGCGCGAGACGGTCGTTTCGATGATCCGCCACATCGAATCTTGCCATGACCGCCACTGGGTGGAAACCGTCGCCGCGCGGCGGCGATTCTCCGAATGCATGCTTTATGGCCGCTATGTGGACGAGGTGCTGGCCGGATACGGTCATTTCCACGATGCGTCCCAATTCTGCCGCATCTACTGGTCCGGCCCTGGCCTGGATGAGCGGGGATTGCGTGACCTTATCGCCTCGATGCAGCCGGAACAGGTTGCCATCGGTGTCCAATCATTCACCGGCACGGACCTTGAGCCACTGCGCCGCCTGCTGGGCTAGACCCTCCTGGCAGGCATGCCGAGGGCGCTGTAGGTCAGCATCAGCGAAATCAGGTAAAGGCCCGCAAACACTCCATTGAGCCGCAAAACGATGTCCTCCGCTGCGCCATACGCTTGCAGAACGTGGGAAAGCAGCACAGCCTTGGCGCCAGCCAATAGCAGCAGGTTGACGGCACGGATGAAGGTTTGACCGCGCGCGAACAGAAGTTCGGCATGATACTCAACGATATTGCGCAGGCCCGGCACAAAAAGCGCAAGAAGAACGAGCGGCGCCGCCTCGGCAACATTGGTTCCCAGCAGCGTGGGGAAGAAGCGCAGGAGAATCGCCAGGGCCAGAATCGCCAGCGTTGACACCGCAAAAATCCCTACCTCGACGCCAAGCCGCCGCATGAGCCGGGCAAGCAGGTCGGGGCTGCGCATCATCTTTTGCACAAGGAGCATGGAGAAGGTTCGGACGGGGATGGCCGTCAGGTCCACGAGGCGCATGATGATGGCGTAGATACCTGCCAGTTTGGCCCCGCCGAGTGCCAGTACCAAAAGCTTGTCGAGCTCCATCTGGAGATAGAAGAGCACTTCGGCGCTGGCAACATAGACTGCGTCGGCCAAGCGTCTCACGTAGAGCTTTGGCTTTAACCGCAGCCGCGAGCGGGGGTAGAAGAAAATGACCGCGATGCCGAGCGACAGCGCATTGGCCGCCAGGTAAAACAAGGTCCAGGTCAAGAGGTCGCGCACAGCCAGCGAAGCGAAAAGCGCTGCTGCAAGGGCACGGATGGCAGTGCCGAGGATGACGAGGAAAGCGCCATGACCAAAGCGGTTAAGGCCGTTGTTGACGATAATGACGGCCTCTGCTGGCCGCCACAACAGCGCCTCTGCCGCGACCACAAGAGCGAAAGCGCCCCATGCCATCTCGGCCTTGAAGAAGAGGTGATAGACGGCAAAGCTTGCGAGCGCCAGGATGGGCAGGGAAATGACCGCCGCCAGCAGGGACCCAGCCGTATAGGTGCCGATGAGAAGCGGTTTCACCGTTGCGACGCGATAAAGCGGCGCTATGAAACCGAAGGCCAGGATCCGTGACAGCATCACGCCGGCAGCCGAGGCTGTTGCGAACAGGCCGAAATCGGCTATCGGCAGAGCATTGGCCAGAACCACGAAATAAAGAAGGGAAAAGACGAGCCTGCCCGCCGAACCGCTGACGGCCGCCAGGTAGTCGCGCAGAATTTCCTGCTTCTCGCCGATGAGTGCCGTTAGTGAGATTGCCCTTTTCCCCTCAGCCTACGGTCCTGCCGCCTAACACGATCGGTTGCCTTGCCCCGATACCCCAGATTTCATCCGCCTCAGTTCGTCCCGATGAACGCGCAGCGTGGTGATGCTTTCTGGCAGGGAAAGCTTAACCTGCGGTTCTTCGCGCAGTATTTGCTCGCCTTAACCCTTTGTTACCCTTATTTTCTTTAGTCTAGGACAATAATGGTGCGCGGCTTCCCGCGGGCCGGTGCAGCGGTTGCAAGCGATGTTCGAACCTCCTTCGAAGGATTGGAAAAACCGGTCCCTTTTGTCTTTAGTGGATAGTAAAGGTGATGCTGACCGCGAGACCTCTCTTTTGAAAAAGCGGCCGGAACACAATCCCCCAGCGCAGCTTGCTGTAACAAGCGAAGCATCGAATCCTTCAGATACTCGCTCATCCTCAGCCCCGATTCCGCTATTCTCGCGGCTCAAACGGCGCCTATCCTCTCATCGGGAGGATGCCCGCGGGGATGCAACGGCGGGCGAAAGGGCGATCGCCGACCAAACAAGTGCAACTCCAAACGGCAAGCCGCTACGGCGCCACAAGGAGGAGTTTCGGCAACCATTGCCCTCCGAACCTGCGCGGATTGATGCAAACCCCTATTGGCAGCCTCTTATCAATCCGGTGCGGGTCATCAACGGCATATTGGCGGCGCGGCGGCTCATCGCCGCCACCACCGTGCTTGGAGCTTTGGCGGGCGTTCTGGTTGCTCTGGCCACACCGAAGCATTATTATGCGGCAACGGACATCCTCTTCGACCCTCGCAGCCTGCAGCTTTCCGACCGAGACCTGACCAGCGGCAACCTGCCTTCGGACGCCACTCTTGCGTTGATTGAAAACCAGGTGAGCATCATCACCTCGGGGCCGGTGCTCAACCGCGTCGTGCAGAAACTCAATCTCGCACAAAACCCGGAATTTAACGGACAGGGCGGCAGTATTCTTGGAATGCTTCTTAGTCCGCGGGCGCTTTTCTCCTTAGGGGGCGGTTCCGCCAGCGAGGAGACACGCCACGCATTGGCCGTCCAGAATCTGGCCAAGAAGCTGAATGTGTCGCGCAACGAGCGGACCTTCATCATTCACCTCGGCGCCAGCACAGAGGACGCCGAGAGGTCGGCGCTGATCGCCAACACAACGGCCGAAGTCTACCTTGCGCAGGCGGGCACCATTCTGCAGCGCACCGCGAACCAAGCCGCCACGGAACTAACCCAGCGCCTGGACGAATTGCGGGCGGAGGTCGAAGCGGCAGAGCGGGCAGTGGCTGACTTCAAGGCGGAGCACGGAATTGTCGATGCTCAGGGGCGCCTAATTACCGATGATGAGATGGTCAGGCTGAACGATCAGCTTGCTACTGCCCGAGCGCGCACCGCAGAGCTGAACGCCCGCGCCGCCTCGGCGCGGCAAATCAACGTGGACGACATTCTGGGCGGCACGCTACCGGAGCAGGTATCCTCGCCCGTAATGACGGAGCTTCTGGCCCAGTATGCCGGCCTGAGGCGAGAGGCGGATCGTGGCGCCACCCGTCTTGGCCCCCGCCATCCCGACTATCAGGCGGCACAGGCAGAGCTTTCCGGGGTACGCCAGGCCATGGCGGACGAACTCCGGCGCGTTTCCGCATCCATACAGGTTGAACTGCAGCGCGCGGTCCAGCTTGAACAGGAACTGGCCTCCCGCCTGGCCCGCCTCAAGCTGGAGAAGGGGGAGCTTGAGAGCCAGCAGGTCACGCTGCGCGAACTGGAGCGCGAGGCTGCGGCACGCAGGGCGGTCTACGAAGCTTTCCTGGTGCGCGCCCGCGACACTGGAGAGCAGCAGACCATGAACACGGCCAACGCAACGGTAATTTCCGAGGCTTATCCGCCGCTCCTGCCTTCCGGGCCAAGCCGCGCCTCCATTGCGATAGCGGGCGCTATCTTGGGCCTGCTATCCGGGATCTCCATCGGCGCTGCTCGTGGCGCCTGGGCAAGCCTGCGTGAGAACACGCGCAAGTCTCCGCCCGCGCCAAAGCCGCCTTCACCCGGAACGCGCCGGCAAGATTTGATCGCCATGAACAGGCGCAAGGAACGGCACGGACAGCCCCATGGCGAGGTTCATTCCCTGCCGGCCGCAGGCAGCAGCAGCCGCTTGAATCGCAACTCTTCAACCCGCACGGATAGAGGGCAGCAGCTCAATCGGTCTCAGACGGAGATGGGTGTGCTTTCTTCCTCTCTGGAGATGATACGCAAGGATCTTCGCTCCGTTCGACAGGAGATTGATGCGCTTGCGAAAGACCGGTCCCGCCGCCGCTGGGCCTCATTTGACTGAATATGGCGGAAGAAGACGCAACGGCGGCATTGCGCTGGCGCCTGTTGCCGCATATGGCGAGGGTACTTGATTCAACAGGCGAGGTTTGCCATGGCGGAGATCATCGACGGCCGAAAGATCGCAGAGCAGATCGTCGCGGGAGTCACCCGCCTGGCCGGTGAACTCGCCGCCGATGGCATCGTGCCGGGGCTTGCGGTGGTCATTGTCGGGGAAGATCCGGCAAGCCAGGTCTATGTCGCCTCCAAGTCGCGGAAGGCTAAGGAGTGCGGGTTCCATTCGGTGCAGCACTCGCTGCCGGCGAACACGAAGCAGGAAGAGCTGGTCGCATTGGTCGAAGGGCTCAACCGCGATCCGTCAATCCATGGTATTCTTGTCCAGCTTCCGCTGCCGGATCACATCGACGCCGACAGCGTCGTCCAGTCCATCGCGCCAGAAAAGGATGTTGACGGATTCCACTATCTCAATGTCGGCCGGCTCGTCACCGGGGCGACCGGCTCGGCGTTCGTTCCCTGCACCCCCGCCGGGGCCATGCTGCTGATCGAGCGCATACACGGGAAGGATCTCTCCGGCCTTTCCGCAGTCGTTATCGGGCGTTCCAACATCGTGGGCAAGCCGATGGCCAATCTTCTGCTTGCCGCCAATGCCACCGTCACCATCGCCCATAGCCGCACGGCTGACCTGGCTGCAGTCGTGCGGCAGGCGGACATACTCGTTGCCGCAGTGGGACGGGCAGAGATGGTTAAGGGAAGCTGGCTTAAGCCGGGAGCAACCGTTATCGACGTCGGCATCAACCGCATTCCAGCGCCGGAAAAGGGCGAAGGAAAGACGCGGCTGGCAGGCGACGTCGCTTTTGCCGAAGCCGAAGCGGTCGCTGGCGCGATCACGCCCGTGCCCGGCGGGGTTGGTCCGATGACCATCGCCATGCTGATGTCGAACACGCTGGCAGCGGCTTACAGGGCAGCAGGACGCGAGCCGCCCGCCGTGTGATGCGTGCTTCTGACTAGGATTTCAAGGAGCTGATTCCATCATCTGCGAACCCCTTTCGGGCATGCGGCGGGCGACAGCCGGGCCGCGGACCTTCTCTGTCATGTCGTGAAATTCGTACAGGTTGGAATCGAATGGGAAGAAGAAGATGCGGTTCGGCAATATCGGAAAGCTGGTTCCCAGATAGGTATTGAACAGCACCCGATAGCTATTTACCGGCGTGATGTCCGGGGTGAGGGCGGCATAATCCTTCCCGGGGAAGTAATAGGCATTGATGATGCCCGTCTTGATGCGCAGCTCTTCGCCGGGCGCCTCGTTCCAGGGAACACTGCCGTCCCTCTCTGGAAACGGACCTTCATCCGCCTGGATGATGATGATCGGAGGCGGCCCCTTCCTTTCCTGAAGCGTTGTGACGAGTTCTTCGATAATTCGGTTGGCGTAGGCAATCTGGTCAATATAGCCTTTTTCTGAGCCGCGTTCTGCCGATTGCTTCTGTGTCAGGCAGCCGCCGTCGGGCGTAAAGGGATAAGGTCCGTGCGGCACCAGAAAATGAGCGAAGACATAGGCAGGCTTGTCGCGCTGGCCAATGGCCTTGATCTTATCTACCTGAGCGCCCACACGTTGGCATTGCGCGTTGTCCCAGTTAAGCCGCATGGTGAAGGCCGTGTCGGGCAGTGCATGAAAAAGCGGGCGCAGGATCGTGCGGCGCAGATAGATCATCTCGAACTCGTTGAAGCCGTGAGGATGGTTCTCGTCGGCGATTGAATTGTCATAGGTGCCGACCCACCAGGAGCCGAACTGGATGAAGTCGTAGCCTCGTGACTTCATCACGCGTGCGGCGCGATGGTCGTCCAGCATCTTGTAGATGGGGTGCCAGTTTCCGTTCTTTGCACGCGGGTCGTCGCCAAGGATGTCCAGATAATCCATGTAGAAGGTCGAGGCCAGGGAATGGCCGGTCTTTTGGTAATTGGAGTGGCTGTTCCGGGCGACGTAAAATCCTCGTTCATCGAGAAAACGCCCGATGGCGCTGTTGTCGAGCCCGTAGTAATCTTCAAGTACTTCTTCGGAGGCATAACGGTCGAAGATGAAATGATAGACGTCTGGAGGTCGCGAGGTATCGGACGAGGACCCTGCTGAACCCAGATAGGGCTCTATCTCCGCCATTGCTCGGCCAGGATCATAGATGGCCCGCGCCGCGCCATGCTCCCATTCATAGGAAATGACCTGCCAGAGCGGGTTGATCAGCAGTACGGCGGCAATGACGTTGAGCACTGTGTGAATCGGCCCCGCAGCCCGTCGCAGGACTATAGCAAGAACGGTGAGCGCAGCGAGGATTGCCAGCGCGAAAGGGAGCGACGGTACCATCGCATAGCCGCCATCCACCCAACCGTTCAGCCATCCAAAGAGACCGGCAAAGAAAAGGCATCCTATGATCCAGATGCTGGCGATTATGGCCGTCAGCGCGTCGAAACGGCGCCGCAGCGCCGCCACCGCAAGATAGGCTGCCAGCGCAAAGATCAGGACGCCCGCGAGCGAGGGGGCGATGTCGGCGAAGCTGGTATGATTCAGGTTCCTCGCCATCATGATCATCACCGAGGCGATGGCGAAGAGAAAAGGGTGAAACGGCCAGAAACGATCGGAGCTTTTCCGGGTTTGCCCGTCCGGCAATTCCACACCCGCTTTTCCCCTTGATCCGTCAGTCACGGTGCACCCTCCAACGCTCCAATTTTGTGAAGACGGGAACGAGCCGCAGGGCAAGAAGTTCAACCTCGGCAGTTGAGCTTTGTGACGTTTTTTTAAAGGAACAAGGAACGTCTGGCACACGGGTACGTTGAAGTTGCCGCGGGAATGCTCCCGTTAACCAGCAGGAAAGGCGGTTCTGATGCTTCCGAGACTCGTAGCCGGCGTTTTTCCACTAATGATGTCTCTGTTGTTCGTAGGGATTTCGACAACCGGCGCCCATGCCTATCTCGATGCGGGTACTGGCAGCATGATTTTGCAAGTACTGCTGGGCGGGCTGGCTGGCCTTGCGATTGCAGGCAAGCTTTACTGGCACAAATTCCTAACAGCGATAGGCGTACGTCGCGCGGTCGCGCAAAGCGAAGAGGCGGAGGACGCGTCAGCGCGGGCTGACAGGTGAACGAGCTCCGGGCGCTGGAAGTGGAGTCGGCAGCAGTTCCGGGCAGCACTGCCGGTCTGCCAAGCGCTGATTGGCTGGAACGGGAGCCCGCTTCCTACCGCGACCGGAACGGCACTGTCTTCTATCGCGACGGGCGTGTTTTCCGCTTCCTGAGTCGCCGGGCGCTTGCGAACTGGCAGCGCCTTGAAGCCGCCCCCTTTTTCAGAAGCCTTTGCGAAGCCGGGAAGGTTATCGAAACGCGGCTCGCCGACCCGCAGAACGAAGGCATTACGCTAGGGACGTGGGCGGGAGTGCTGGAGCATGCCCGCCTTCCCTTTGTCTCGTATCCCTATGAGTGGTCCTTTAGCATGCTGAAGGACGCAGCGCTGCTGCATCTGGAGCTGATGAGGGGAGCGCTTGCCGCAGACATGATCCTGAAGGATTCCTCTGCATACAACATCCAGTGGAACGGGGTATCGCCAACCTTCATAGACTTGCCCTCCTTCGAGCCGCTTGGCAGGGGGGACCCCTGGGTCGGCTACCGGCAGTTCTGCGAGATGTTCCTCTATCCGCTTATGTTGCGGGCATATAAGGGGGCGGATTACCGGCCGTGGCTGCGCGGGCGGCTCGACGGCATTCCGGCCGAGGAGATGCGGGCGCTGATGTCGGCACATGACCTTCTTCGACCGGGCGTGCTGTTGCATGTCGCCGCACAAGCGGCGTTGCAGAAACGTTATTCGCGGGGAAAGCAGGATGTGCGCGGGGCTCTTGCCCAGGCAGGTTTCGACAAAAAGCTCATCGAGCGCAATGTCGACAAACTCACGCGTCTCGTAGCCAAGCTGGACCCCGCCAAGACAAAAACGGTTTGGGCCGACTACGACCGCACTCATTCCTATGACGAAGCGGAGCTTGCTGCCAAGGCAGACTTTGTTCGTGAAGCGGCTTCAACGCGGCGCTGGCGGCTTGCCTGGGATCTCGGGTGTAACACCGGCACGTTCTCTCGCATCGTGGCGGAGCAGGCGGATTATGTCGTGGCTATGGATGGGGACTGGATGGCCATCGAACGCCTCTACCGGCGCGAAAGGGATCAAGAGGGTGCGCGCAACAACATCCTTCCGCTTGTCGTCAATCTCGCGGACGCCTCGCCGAACCAAGGCTGGGGCGGCTCGGAGCGCAAAGGGCTTGCGGAACGCGGGAAGCCCGATCTTACCCTCTGCTTGGCGCTCATCCACCATATGGTCATCAGCGCGAACATCCCGCTTGCCGAGTTCATCGGCTGGTTGGCCAAACTCGGAACATCCGTTGTGATCGAGTTTGTGGGGCGGGAGGACGAGATGGTTCAGACGCTGCTGGCAAATCGCGAGGACCAGTATTGGGACTACACTCCCGAAACCTTCCGCCTTCTGATGGATCTGCATTTCGAGATCAGGGCGGACCGGCCACTGAAGGGCGGCAAGAGGCATATCTATTTCGCTGTGCCGAGATAGGCAGGGTAGGTGCGCGCCGGGCAGGTCAGAACACTGCCGCCCCCTGGTCTGCGCGCGAGACGAGCTGGCGGAAGCCTGCAAAAAGTTCGCGCCCCACGCCGAAATGCTCGCTTGAAAGATTTCCTGCCGCCGGCTGCCGTCGAGCAAGCTCGTCCGCCGCAACCAATATTTCCAGCGTGCCGGCTTCGGCGTCCAGCCTGAGCCTGTCCCCATTCTCAATCCGGGCGATGTTTCCACCATCGGCTGCCTCGGGGGTGACGTGGATCGCGGCGGGCACCTTGCCGGAGGCACCGGACATCCGCCCGTCGGTTACGAGCGCCACGCGATGGCCCCTGTCCTGTAGCACGCCGAGCACCGGGGTGAGCTTGTGCAGTTCCGGCATGCCATTGGCCTTCGGGCCCTGGAAGCGCAGAACGGCAATGAAGTCGCGGTCGAGCTCGCCTGCCTGGAATGCCGCTTGCAGTTCGTCCTGCGCGTGGAAGACAATCGCCGGCGCCTCCACCACCCGATGCTGCGGCCTGACGGCCGAGACCTTGATGATCGCCTGGCCGAGATTGCCCTTGAGCAGACGGATGCCGCCGGCGGGCTGGAAAGCCTTTGCAACCGGCACCAGCACTTTCTCGTCACCGCTTGCAGGGGGCGCGTCTTCCCGCGTTACGGAGCCGTCGGCTGCAAGCTTCGCCTCCACCGCATAGCGCCGCAAGCCTTGCCCCCAGATTGTTTGCACGTCCTCATGCAAAAGGCCGGCATCCAGCAGCTCGCGGACAAGGAACCCGATCCCGCCAGCCGCATGGAAATGGTTCACATCGGCAAGCCCGTTAGGGTAGACCCGCGCGATCAGCGGCACATGTTCGGAAATTTCCGCGATGTCGGCCCATGTCAGCTTGATGCCTGCCGCCGCTGCCATGGCTACCAGATGCATGGTGTGGTTGGTGGAGCCGCCGGTTGCATTCAGCCCCACCACGCCATTGACGATGGATCGTTCGTCGATCATGCGACCTACCGGCGTATATTCGTTACCGAGCGCGGTAATGGCGAGCGCGCGTTGCGCCGCTTCCCTCGTGAGCGCGTCACGCAGCGGCGTGTTCGGATTGACAAAGGACGAGCCGGGCGTGTGCAGCCCCATGATCTCCATCAGCATCTGATTGGAATTGGCCGTACCGTAGAAGGTGCAGGTGCCGGGGCCGTGGTAGGATTTCGACTCCGCGTCGAGCAACGCGTCCCGGCCTACCTTACCCTCTGCATATAGCTGGCGCACCCGCGCTTTCTCGTCATTGGGCAGACCGCTTGTCATCGGTCCGGCAGGAATAAAGACCGCCGGCAGATGGCCAAAGGTAAGGGCCGCGATGGCAAGACCAGGTACGATCTTGTCACAAATGCCGAGATAGACGGCGGCATCGAACATGTTGTGCGAAAGACCCACGGCAGTGGCCAGAGCAATCACGTCGCGCGAGAAAAGCGATAGCTGCATGCCCGCCTGTCCCTGCGTTACGCCGTCGCACATGGCGGGAACCCCGCCGGCGACCTGCGCCACGCCGCCAGCTTCCTCCGCCGCCTCCTTGATCAGCCGCGGAAAGGTCTCGTATGGCTGATGCGCCGAGAGCATATCGTTATAGGCGGTGATGATGCCCAGATTCGGTATGGTGTCTCCGGAGAGCGCGGCCTTGTCGCGCGGGCTGCAAGCGGCAAAGCCATGGGCGAGGTTGCCGCAGGAAAGGGTGCTGCGATAAACCCCCTTGGCCGCCGCATCTTCCACTCGGGCCAGATATGCCTCTCGCGTCGCCAGCGAACGTTCGCGGATACGGTTCGTGACAGATTCTATCTCTCTTCTTGCAGTCATCATCAAAAGCCTTCCTCGTCGCCGCTATCGGAATCATTAGGCGGCTCCGGTCGAATTTGACTTGGCGGTGTCCTGCTCCCTTGCTTACGGGGGGGAGCCCAGTAGATGCGCAGGGGCCCAAGCGCCTCATCTGCAACGTGGCGAATGGGCAAGCGGGCAGTGCCTTCTTCCTCCAGCGCGCTCCTGAGGACCTCCAGTTTCTCCGTGCCCTCGATATGCAGCGCAAGAAAGCGCGCCTGCCGCAGGACCGCCAGGGAGAGTGTCAGGCGTGGCTCCTGCGCACTCACCGCATGAACCGGCAGCACGTGCCGTACTCCTTCTGGATCCAGCAGAGCTGAAAACCCATCAGCATCCGGAAAGAAGGACGCCGTATGCCCGTCCGTTCCCATCCCCAGAATTACCACATCCAGCGGCAAGGGCAGCGTCGCATAAGCCTGATCGGCCTCCTCGGCTGCCTCCTCGACGCTTTGGAACTCATGATAAAGTCCAACGAACCTGGCTTGCGCCGCCTTGTCCTTCAGCAGATGGGTGTATACCAGGCGGGCGTTTGAGCGTTCCGAGGATGCTGGTACGAAACGCTCGTCCACGAGCGTGATGATCACGCGCCGCCAGTCGATTTGCTTATGCGAAAGCGCGCGGAAGAAGGGGGGAGGCGTACTGCCGCCGGAAACCGCCAGAACCGCGGTTCCGCGCTCCGCGATCGACGAAGCCAGCCGCTCGGCAACGTCCGATGCAAGGGTTTCCGCAAGCTCCTGTGCGGATTCAAACTTATGCCAAACTGTCTTTCCCATCACACGCTCTCATGCCATGTGCGCCCGTCGCGCTCGATCAACGCAATCGACGCCGAAGGACCCCAGGTTCCGGCTGTGTAGCCTTGTGGAGCCAGGCCCCTTTCTTCCCAGGCCGCAAGAATCGGGTCGATCCAACGCCAGGCGGCCTCTACCTCGTCACGGCGCATGAACAGCGTCTGGTTGCCGCGGATAACATCCATGATCAGCCGCTCATAGGCATCGGGATTGCGCACGTTGAAGGACTCGGCAAAGCTCATATCCAGCGGAACGTGCCTTAACCGCATGCCTCCGGGGCCGGGGTCCTTTATCATGAGCCACTGCTTCACCCCCTCGTCGGGCTGAAGACGGATCACAAGCTGGTTGGCATAGACATGCCCCGCCTGCTCCCCGAATATCGAATGCGGGATCGGCTTGAATTCGATGACGATTTCCGAAACGCGGCTTGCAAGGCGCTTGCCGGTCCGAAGATAGAAGGGCACGCCCGCCCATCGCCAGTTGGCAATCTCCGCCTTGATCGCGACGAATGTCTCGGTGTTGCTCACACCGCTGGGAAGCTCGTCCAGATACCCCTTCACCGCACCCCCATTTGACGCGCCGGCGCGGTACTGGCCGCGCACGGTCATACGGTCGGCGTTGCTGGAGTCGATGGGCTTCAATGCGCGAAGCACTTTCAGCTTCTCGTCACGCACGGTATCCGCATCCAACGAAGAGGGAGCCTCCATCGCCACCAGGCAGAGAAGCTGCAACATATGATTCTGTACCATGTCCCGCAGCGCGCCTGCCTTGTCGTAGTAGTCGGCACGGCCTTCGACACCCATCGATTCGGCCACGGTGATCTGCACATGGTCCACATGCGCCGAGTTCCACAACGGCTCATACAGTGCGTTAGCAAAACGCAGTGCCATCAGGTTCTGCACCGTCTCCTTGCCGAGATAATGATCAATGCGGAATATGCGTGCTTCGTCGAAGACCCGGCCAATGACCGCGTTCACTTCATGCGCTGTTTCCAAGCTGCGGCCGATGGGCTTTTCTACGATGACGCGCGATGTCGGCGCCGCTAGGCCGTGGTTGTCTATCCTGTTGACGATCTCGCCAAAAAGGGAAGGCGCCACCGCAAGGTAGAAGGCCCGCACGTTTGGGCTGTCGCCGATGACCGCCTTGAGGTCTTCGAAACCGCGGCCTGACGTAGCGTCGGCGGAAACGTAGAAAAGGCGCTGCAGGAAGCGCTTGAGCTCGCCTGCATCGATCTCGCTGGCTGCGACATGCGTTTCGATCGCCTCGTTGACGAATGCGCGGTACTGCTCGTCGCTCAACTCGGAGCGGGAGGAACCGATGATCCTCGTTGATTCACTGAACTGCCCGGCGCGCTGGCGCTGATAAAGGGCCGGCAGAAGCTTGCGCTCGGCGAGGTCGCCGGTTGCTCCGAAGACCACAAGGTCGAAAGGCTCGACAGGAATCGTCTGGCTCGTCATTTTGACTCAGTTCCGGATTATACGATATGGCCGCTGCGTTTACTCTAATCGATTTAATAAAGCCAGTAGCCGAATAAGTGGCAAACATACATGAGACAGATTGAACGGCTTTTCCTGGCCTTCAACGCAGGATAGGGTTGTCGCTCTACATTACAAGCGGCGGAGGCGAGGTACCGCAGGGAAAGGATGCGCAAAAAGGTGGAACGCATGGGTAGCAGCCATCTCTCCAGTTCAGTTGCTGAAGGCCGCGCATTCATGCAGGTGATCGACGGCAAGAGCCTCGATTCACTTTCGGGTAACCGGGTGGAGGTGGTTTGCCCGTCGGATGGGCGCGTCTTTGCTTCCTTTCCCGCTTCTGGCGAGGCCGACGTAGACAGCGCCGTTCAAGCCGCTCGCCGCGCCTTCAATGATGGGCCATGGAGCCGCATGCCGGCGGTGGAGCGCGGGCGTCTGATTACACGCCTGGGCCAGCTTGTGGCGGAGAATGCCGAGGAACTGGCGGCACTAGAATCGCGCGATACTGGCAAGCCTGTCCGACAGGGCAAGGCAGATGTTGCAGCGACCATGCGCTATTTCGAGTTCTATGGTGGTGCGGCCGACAAAGTGCATGGCGACACGATCCCCTTCCTTGAAGGCTACACAGCACTCACTCTGCGCGAGCCGCATGGCGTCGTGGGGAGCATCATTCCATGGAACTACCCGTTGCAGATCCTGGCCCGCGTTGCGGGGGCGGCCCTTGCCATGGGGAACACGCTGGTTGCAAAGCCCGCTGAGGATGCCTCACTGACGGCCATCCGCATGGCAGAACTTGCCCTAGAGGCCGGCTTTCCCCCTGGCACTTTCAATGTGGTTACGGGCTACGGGAGCGAGGCAGGGGCAGCGCTCGCGGCGCACCCGATGGTCGATTACATCACCTTTACCGGCTCGCCGGCTACTGGCACGGCCATCCAGCAGGCTGCTGCCCTCAACAATCGCGGCGTAACTATGGAGCTTGGCGGCAAATCGCCACAGATCGTTTTTGCCGATGCCGATATCGACGCGGCGCTTCCTGTGCTCGTCAGCGCCATAATCCAGAACGGCGGGCAGACCTGCTCGGCAGGTAGCCGCGTTCTCATCCAAAGGCCGGTCTATGACAGGGTGGCGGCTGCGCTAGCGAAGCGCTTCTCCGAGATCAGTGCCGGCCCGCACTATGCGGATCTTGATCTGGGTGCCCTCATCAATCCCCGGCAAAGATCGCGGGTTGAGGGCTTCGTCCACGACGCGGAAGAGAAGGGAACGCCAGTGCTTGCGCGCGGGCGTGTCGATGCCGATGCGCCAGCGGCGGGATTCTACCATGCGCCCGTGCTTTTCGGCCCTGTCGACGCAGCATCGATGCTGGCGCAGGAGGAGGTATTCGGTCCGGTGCTTTGCCTATTTCCATTCGAGGACGAGGCGGAAGCCATCAGCCTTGCCAATGGAACGGAGTACGGGCTTGTTGCGGGTATATGGACGCGTGACGGGGCACGCCAGCACCGCCTCGCCAAACGTGTTCGCGCAGGCCAGGTCTTCGTGAACGGCTATGGCGCCGGGGGCGGGATCGAGTTGCCCTTTGGCGGCTTTCGGAAATCCGGGCACGGCCGGGAGAAGGGATTTGAGGCACTTTTGGGAATGTCGACCACCAAGACCGTTGTATTCAATCACGGCTAGGCTGCCGCAGAGAAAAGCCTTGCCTTCCATTTTCACCAACTTTCAGAAGGAAATCCGTAATTGCGGCTCAAGGACAAGGTAGCAATCATTACGGGGGCGGCCTCCGGCTTCGGGCGCGGCATGGCCAAGCGTTTTGCCGAAGAAGGAGCGAAGGTGGTCGTCGCCGATCTCAACCGCAAGGGCGCGGAAAACCTTGCTCGGGAAATCGGCTCGGCAGCGACGCCGGTTCCCGCCGACGTTTCCCGGAAGGATGACGTCGAGGACATGATAGCCACGGCAATGAATGCATTTGGCCGCATCGACATCATGGTCAACAATGCCGGTTTCACCCACAGAAACGCCGACATGCTCAAGGTTGATGAGGAAACCTTCGATTTAATCGCCGCCGTGAACATGAAGGCGATCTATTATGCCGCTCTGGGCGTGGTGCCCATCATGGAAGAACAGGGCGGAGGCTCGATCCTGACAACCGCCTCCACGGCAGGGCTGCGGCCGCGCCCTGGGCTCACCTGGTACAATGCCTCCAAGGGTTGGGCGATCACGGCCACCAAATCGATGGCCGTGGAACTCGCTCCGAAGAAAATTCGTGTCAACTGCCTCTGCCCCGTCGCCGGAGAAACTGGAATGCTCGCCCAGTTCATGGGCGAAGACACGCCTGAGAGGCGCGCCCAGTTCCGCGCGTCCATTCCGCTTGGGCGCCTTTCCACGCCGGAGGATATTGCCAATGCGGCGCTATGGCTCGTCTCCGACGAGGCAGAATTCGTCACGGGCATCGCTCTGGAAGTGGATGGCGGCCGCAGCATCTGATGAGCCGGCCATAAGCTTTGACGAAGCGCGATCTCGCTTTCCTCTGGCTTGATGCAAGCATTCAAGAAGTTAGCCAAAGCAGTAAAATATTGGCGGATGCAATCGGTCGCCGCGTTCTCCGGATTGCAGGAAAGCACCAAAATCAGGCCCGGTCCTGCACGCTCCACAAAGCTGTTCCTCTATTCTGAAGGCGCTCCTTGCGCCCGTCGATGGTCCTTGAGGGGTTTGATTGGCCCGCCTGGCCCTCATGCCGCATCAAACGGTGGATTTAATATTCTGTCATTTCCTCGCTTCTATCCCGGAGATTAACCATGCATTAACCATGGTTCGCATAACCCTTGAGCAACCAAAAATTAACGAAGATGACCAAAGTGCTAACCACCAGCCGTCCAATCCGTCTCAAAGGCCGTTCCTTTCTTGCGCTCGTGCTGACACCGGAGCTTCCTTTGGGTGACTGGCTGATGCGGCTCGACGATCTGGCAAATCGCTCGGCCGGCTTCTTCCTGCGCCGGCCCATCGTCCTCGATGTCGAAGGCTTGGAAGTCAGCAGGCACGAGCTGAAGGCGTTCATCGACGAGCTAGCCCTTCGGAACGTGCGCGTCATCGGCATTGAAGGAGCAAGGGCCTCTTTGCTTGGACCGGATATGCCGCCCGCTATGTCCGGCGGCCAGCCCGCTCCAGATTTCGAAGCACCCGTCCCGGAACCGGCGATTGAGAAGCCGGAAGCGGAACCTGTGCCTGCCGTCCAGGCGGAGCCGCAGCCCATCAGGCCGGTGCCCTCACTGATCATCGATCAGCCGGTGCGCTCTGGCCAGTCGATAATCTTCCCGGAGGGAGACATCACCATTGTCGCCTCTGTTGCATCCGGTGCGGAGATCATCGCCGGAGGCTCCATTCATGTTTACGGCGCGCTCCGCGGAAGGGCGATGGCTGGCTCTATGGGCAATGCCGAAGCGCGCATTTTCTGCAGCAAGCTGGAAGCGGAGCTCCTCGCGATCGACGGTCTTTACAAGACCGCCGAAGACATTGAGCCACAGCTTCGCGGGCGCGCGGTTCATCTTTGGCTTGAAGGTGACACGATCAAGACAAGTACACTCAATTAACGCGGCGGGCAGGCAGACAGGAGATGCGGATGGGAAAGGTAGTTGTTGTAACATCGGGTAAGGGGGGCGTCGGAAAGACAACTTCGGCTGCCGCTCTAGGGGCTGCCCTGGCGCAGCGGAATGAGAAGACGGTTGTCGTCGATTTCGACGTCGGCCTGCGGAACCTTGATCTTGTCATGGGTGCTGAAAGGCGCGTCGTCTATGACCTCGTCAATGTCATCCGCGGCGAGGCAAAGCTGCCACAAGCGCTCATCCGTGACAAGCGGCTGGAGACGCTTTACCTGCTCCCGGCCTCGCAAACGCGGGACAAGGACAATCTTACGGCGCAAGGCGTAGAGCGGGTAATTGCCGCCCTGCGGAAGAACTTCGATTGGATTATTTGTGATAGTCCCGCGGGGATTGAACGCGGCGCGACGCTGGCGATGCGCTATGCCGATGTTGCCGTGGTCGTTACCAATCCGGAAGTGTCCTCCGTACGCGACTCCGACCGCATCATCGGGCTCATCGACGCGAAAACGCTCAAGGCCGAGCGCGGCGAGACCATGGACAAGCACCTGCTTCTTACCCGCTATGAGCCCAACAGGGCCGAACGGGGAGACATGCTGAGCGTAGAAGACGTCCTGGAAATCCTGTCTATCCCCTTGCTTGGCATCGTGCCTGAAAGCATGGATGTGCTGCGCGCTTCCAACCTGGGTACGCCGGTCACGCTTGCCGATGCCCAAAGCGCGCCGGCACAGGCTTATTTCCAGGCTGCGCGCCGGCTGGCCGGCGAGGACGTGCCCATCACCATTCCGGGCGAAAAGCGCGGCTTGCTCGGCAAGCTTTTCGGATGGAGGGCTGCATGAAGATCTTCAGCCTGTTCGCAAAGAAAGCTTCGGCTCCCACCGCTCGGGAGAGACTACAGGTCCTGCTGGCACATGAACGCTCATCGGTCGGTGAATCAGACCTCGTAGCGCGTCTGCGAGAGGAGATTCTGGCTGTGATCGCCAAGCACGTGAAGGTCGATGGCGAAAAGGTCAAGATAAAGATGGACCGCGGAGACCAGGTCTCCACCCTGGAAATCGATGTCGAGATTCCACTGAAAGAAAAGGTTGGAGCAACCTGACTGTTTACCACGAGCATTCCGCCGAGCACAAAAGGAGGAAACCGCATGACCCGTGTTGAACTTCTGGATCGGCTTCGGGAACTCCAGAGCATGGACGAGTTCAAGGGACGCGATATCACAACCATCAGCGCGTTGCTTTCCAACAAGGCGCTCGCCGATCACATCAAGGTTTGTGAGAACGCCGTCAGCAGTTCAGCCCGCTCTTCGCCACGGGGCGAGGATGCAAAGGCCAGCGGTCACGCAGCGGCCAACTGATCCGTTGCATTGATCTTCGACCGGCAGTGACATTGTCCAGCCGCGCTTACAGCCAGGACGTTGGCGAAAGGCGCCAGCCAATGTTTGCAGAAAGCACGGAGCGCGTGCAATCGCTGACAACAACGTGCTTGCGGACCCGCAGGCGGTCGGTGGCGACTTGTCTCAAGCGGCTGCCTGCAGGCCGTCCATGGTGAAGCCCATGTCCATGATCTGCTTGACGAGGCTGGCGCGCTGGACTTCGTCCAATCCTACAAGTGGAGGCAGCACGCGGTGCCAGTTCGCATCTTCGCGGAAATGCGCGACAACCGTTTTCAGCGCCTGAATCATGGGATAGCTCTGGATCACCCCGCGTAGCGCGCTCGCTTGCTCCTGCCATTCCCCCGCATCCGCGCTTTGCCATTCGCGGCAGAGCGTTGCGAGCGTGCCGGGATTGATGTTGCAGGTGGCGGAAATCACGCCTGCGCCTCCCAGCTCCAGTGCTTCCTTCAACCGCGATTCGTTGCCGCAGAAGATGCCCCAACCGGGAAAGCGATCGAGTATGGCGCGCGTGTGCTCCCAGTTGCCCGATGAGTCCTTAATGCCAGCGATGGTGCCCGGATACGCCGTGATCAGCCGCTCGATTAGGTTCTCGGAAAAGCCCACCTGCGCAACCGGCGGAATGTGGTACAGGTAGATGCGCAGGCGCTCATCCCCCACGCCATCGATCACCGCGCTAACATAGGAAAAAAGCCCTTCGTCGCTCACATCCTTGTAGTAGAAGGGCGGCAGCATGAGCACGCCGCCACAGCCAAGCTTCGCGGCGTGGCGGCTAAGCTTCACCGTGTCGGCTAACGCGCAGGTCCCCGTTCCAGGCATCATGCGGGCAGGTGGCAGCCCTTCACTGACCAGATGATCGAGCAGGGTAACTTTGTCATCGACGCCAAGAGAATTACCCTCGCTGTTCGTCCCGAATACTGCCAGCCCGCAATCTTGGCTGATGAGCCAGCGGCAATGCTCCGTAAGCCTTCGCGCGTCAGGGCGATTATCCTTTGTGATCGGAGTAAGGACGGGCGCCAACGCGCCCTTCAAGGTGTGTGGCATGACAGCTACTCGTACGTGCGTTTAGTCTCAAATCCTATTATTGCGCAGGTCGGGAGGGGGGAGAACCGGAATTGGCTCGGGAAGCTGAATTAAGGCGGCCTTTCCCGCGCCAAGGGCGACAACGACGGAGCGAGAGCTCGCGACGTGATGTTTCTGCTGCATTGCAAATTTATCTTCGCACATGCACAAATTTATGGCAGACCCTGATGAAAGGTTGAGTTGTGGAGGAAGTGCCATGAGCGTAGCAAGACGAACGGGAGCGATCACACCGCGTGATATTTCGGCTGCCAAGGGCAGCACGCCGCTTGTATGCCTGACAGCCTACACGACTCCAGTCGCCAGACTCGTCGATCCCGATTGCGACGTCGTGTTGGTAGGTGACAGCGTTGGAATGGTGCTGCATGGCCTCTCCTCCACGCTGGGCGTAACGCTGGAAATGATGATCATGCACGGAAAGGCTGTCCGCCGCGGCCTTGAGCGCGCTCTGATGGTGGTCGATATGCCGTTCGGCTCCTATGAGGAGGGGCCGGAGCAGGCAATGCGCAACGCCGCCCGGCTGATGGCGGAAACGGAATGTGCCGCGGTCAAGATCGAAGGCGGCGAGACCATGGCCGAGACCATCCGCTTCCTCAGCGAGCGAGGGGTGCCAGTCATGGCGCATGTGGGCCTCACACCGCAAGCTGTGAACGCGCTAGGAGGTTACCGGGTGCAGGGCAAGGGCCTTGAAGCTGAGCGCATCCGGCGGGACGCGTTAGCGGTAGCCGAGGCGGGCGCTTTTTCCGTTGTACTCGAAAAGGTGCCCGAGACGCTTGCCCGACGCATCACCGAAGACGTTGCGATCCCGACCATAGGCATCGGCGCTTCACCGGCTTGTGACGGACAGATCCTGGTGGTGGACGACATGCTCGGTATGTTTACCGATTTCCGCCCTAAATTCGTCAAGCGCTATGCGGAACTGGCCAAGCAGGCGGAAACAGCGGTCAAGTCCTATGCGCAGGAGGTGCGGGAGCGCCGGTTTCCCGCGCCTGAGCATGTTTTCGGCGAATAGCCAGAAATCCTGAACGGAGGAAAGCGGCATGAAGATTCCGGTCATCCGCACGGTAAAAGAACTGAGGGCAACCACGGCGGAATGGAGAAAAGACGGCCTCAGCGTGGCCGTGGTTCCGACGATGGGTGCGCTTCATGAAGGCCATCTGAGCCTCGTCCGAGCGGCGCGCGAACGGGCGGACCGGGTAATCGTCACACTGTTCATCAACCCAAAACAGTTCAACAGCACGGACGATCTGGCGGCCTACCCCCGCAAGGAAGAGGAAGATGCGGCGAAGCTCGCTCCGCTCGGCGCACATATCCTTTTTGCACCAAATGCGGATGAGATGTACCCGGAGGGCTTTGCAACCACTGTTTCGGTGGGCGGTGTCAGTGAGGGGCTTTGCGGCGCCTTTCGTCCCGGCCATTTCGATGGCGTGGCGACCGTGGTGACCAAGCTCTTTCTGCAGACCGGGGCGGATCTTGCCTTCTTCGGCGAAAAGGATTTCCAGCAGCTTCATGTGGTCCGCAGGCTCGCGCGTGACCTCGATATTCCGGTGGAGATCGTAGCCTGCCCGACGATACGGGAGGAGGACGGTTTGGCAATGTCCTCGCGCAACGGGCGGCTTTCCGCTGCGGAGCGGAAGGCGGCTCCGCGGATAGCGCAGATCCTCTTCGAGACGGCCGCGCAGATTACCGCAGGTTCATCCGTTGAAAAGGCGCTTGCAGACGCCAACAATGCTCTGTTGGCTGCGGGTTGCCAGCAGGTGGAATATCTGGAATTGCGGGCGGATGACGATCTTGCACCGCTTGCCGAAGCGACACGCCCGGCAAGGCTGCTCGTTGCCGCCTGGCTTGGCGGAACACGCCTCATCGACAATGTGGAAGTGGCTCCCGTGCAAGATGCCGCCGGTGCATTGGGCGAAAAAGAAAGATCGGGAACATTGCGGGCCGTCGCCTGAAGCCAGACGCAAACCGGCCGGATAACAGCCTGCTTAGGAGGAAATCCCCGGAACCGTTGATCCACAAGGCTCCGTTGGGGAACCGCTGTGCTGAAGATTGACGTTCGATGCATCTGATACAATCATGCATCAGAAACGAAGGGCACAGGGGAATTTGATGAAGAACCCGCTTTTTTATAGCAAGGTTATCCCGCTCAATAGCGAAGCGCATCGCAATCTGAGGATCGACCTTAGCGCGAAACGGTTCGGCTTTGCTGGCCAAGCCCACCTGATTCCTGCTGTAGTCGATGAGTTCGGTGCTGCCATGCCGCATCTGCCCATCGCCTTTCTCCCGGGAAGCAAGCAGCCGGCGGCCGTGTTCGTCGCGGGCATGCAGCCAGGCGTCAATTTCTTCCTTGCGACGGACGGAAGCTGGAGTGGCGGTTATGTGCCTGCCTATCTGCGACGGTATCCCTTCATCGTGGGCGACGTGCCGAATGGGGAATCCGTTCTGTGCATCGATGAAAGCCAGCGCGAGCCTAGGGAGGGAGGCCAGCGCCTCTTCTCGGATGCAGGGGAGCCCGAGCAGGCCCTGCTGCAGGCGCGCGACCTTGCTACCTACTACAAGCACTCGGCCGACCGCACGGATGAATTCTGCGCCACTCTCGACCGGCTCAACCTTCTGACCAGCGTCACGCTTAAAGCGCGGACGCAAGGCGACGGCAACAGCGTCGTTCATGGACTCATGATCGTTAATGAAGAAGCTTTCGACAATCTAAGCGCGGACGACGTGAAGGACCTTCACCAGAAAGGCTTCCTCAAGCCGATCATGCAGCATCTCGCTAGCCTGGCGGCTATCACCAAGCTGGGCGAGCGGAGCATGGCCGAGGCTGCGTAAGTGCGGACGTCCAGGAATTCCCACAATGACTGAACGATTTACAGCACGGATGCCCTGAAGCCATTCGGCCACGATGCCGCATAGCCTGAAAGCGGTTGGCTGCAATATAGATTGCCGTGTTGTAGCCGCCACTTGTCAAAGAGCTTCTTTCATGGATTTTGTCCCCGCCCTTCCGGTCATCGTGCAATTCGCGATAGCAACCTTTGTCATCGCCATTACACCGGGGCCGGACATGACGCTCTTCGTCGGCCGTGCGCTCTCACAGGGAAAGAAAGCAGGCTTTGCCTGCATGTCCGGGGCCATGACGGGCATACTTATTCACACCATTCTGGTGTCTCTCGGTCTTTCCGCCCTTCTCGTGGCCTCGCCCTCCGCTTTTCTCATCCTGAAGATCTGCGGTGCGGCCTATCTCGTCTGGCTGGCATGGCAAGCGCTCCGGCACGGTTCGGCTTTCGATCCCGATGTGAAGGCGACGCGGAAAAGCTCCTTCGCAAGAAACTGGGCTATCGGGCTTGGCATCAACCTGCTCAATCCGAAGATCATCCTGTTCTTCATGACCTTCCTGCCGCAATTCGTCTCGGCAAACGATCCGCACGCTCCCGCAAAGCTCTTTTTTCTTGGCTTTCTTTTCATCCCTTTGTGCCTGCCGGTCATCATACCCATGGTGCTGGCCGCGGACAGGTTTGCAAGCTTCCTGCGAAAGAGTCCTCGAGTTATGCGTATGGTCGACTACCTCTTCGCTGGCGTTTTCTCAGCCTTTGCGCTGAAGATCCTCACAACGCAGGCGCGGTAGGAACGACGCCAAACCGCCTCATGGGCCGAGCAGTTAAGGATGAAAAAGCCGTTCTAGGACGCACGAATGCTGCCCTACTCCCCATGGCCTGCAATCATCATGGCTTCCAGCTTCAGCCTGTCTGCCTTTTTCAGCCGCTCGGAAGCCGATTTTAGCTGACCGCAGGCAGCGAGGATGTCGCGGCCGCGCGGCGTGCGGATCGGCGAAGCATATCCGGCTCGGTTGACGAATTCGGCGAAACGTTCGATCTGCTCCCAGTCGGAGCATTCATAAGCGCTGCCCGGCCAAGGATTGAAGGGGATGAGGTTGATCTTGGCCGGTATGCCTTTCAGCAGCCGCACCAGTTCCCGCGCATCGTCGAGAGAGTCGTTGACGCCCTTTAGCATCACATATTCGAAGGTGATGCGCCGGGCGTTGGAGAGGCCCGGATAGGCGCGGCAAGCATCCAGAAGTTCCTTGATCGGGTACTTCCTGTTGATCGGCACCAGCTCATTACGTAACTCGTCCCTGACGGCGTGCAGCGAGATGGCGAGCATGACGCCGATTTCCTCACCGGTGCGGTAGATTTCCGGCACGACGCCCGACGTGGACAGGGTGATGCGGCGCTTCGACAAGGAGAGGCCCTCACCATCGGAAGCGATGAGCAATGCCTGCTTGACGTTTTCGAAGTTGTAGAGCGGCTCTCCCATGCCCATCATGACGATATTCGTCACCTTACGGCCTTCCGCCGGCACGATGGCGCCGTCCGGCGTTTCGGCGTCCGGAAAGTCTCCGAGCCGGTCGCGAGCAAGCAGAAGCTGATCGAGAATTTCACCTGCAGTGAGATTGCGCACCATGCGCTGGGTGCCGGTGTGGCAGAAGGAGCAGGTAAGGGTGCAGCCCACCTGGGAGGAGATGCACAGCGTCCCGCGCCCTTCCTCGGGGATATAGACCGTCTCCACCTCGACGGGGCGGCCGGCGCCGCGCGGGGGAAAGCGCAGAAGCCACTTGCGCGTGCCATCCTCGGAAATCTGCTCTTCAACGATCTCTGGACGGGCTATTGTGAATTGATCGTCGAGGCTCTTACGCAAATCCTTGGAGATGTTGAACATCTGCGAGAAGTCGGAGACCCCTCGCACATAGAGCCAATGCCATAGCTGGCGCACGCGCATTCTCACCTGTCGCTCCGGCACGCCAAGCGTCGCAAGAGCGTCCGCGAGTTCCTCGCGTGACAGGCCAATAAGCAATCTCTTTTCCGCTTCCGCAGCGGGCCGCAGGTGTGCGCGGTTTTCAACTGTGCTTGTATCGAACGTCAGGGTCATGATGCTGATGCATATAGGCAGCGTCCAAGCTGCTCCCAATTTTCGGTAGCCCATATCACAGGAAGAACGCGCGGTCACGCAGCTCTTCCGGCCAGGCAAGCATCTATCGGAGCGGATGACTGGTTACCTTACAGGTAAAGCAGCGAACGGCCCTCACTGTTGAACAGATGCATCTTGCCTGGATCGGCGCTGAGCGAGACGACCTCACCGCGGCTTAAGCGCTGGACGCCGGGCAGCTTCACAATGATAGGTTCCGATGCATTTTCCACGTCGAGATAAAGATTCGTCACCTCGCCGAGGCATTCCACCAGGTTCACGCGTCCGTCGATCAGGCCGCTTCCGGCGGATGCAACGGTCAGATCCTCCGGCCGGACGCCGAAGTGCACCTGCGCGCCGGACATATCAGCCGGGGAGGGTATGGGTATCGCGGCCTTGTGCTCGCCCAGCCTGATGGTGGTCGTCTCGCCCGTGCCGTCAATCACCGCTCGCTGCACATTCATTGCTGGTGAGCCGATGAACTGCGCGACGAAAAGATTGGCGGGCCTTTCGTAAAGCTCGATCGGCGCGCCGACCTGTTCGATGTTGCCCGCAGATAGAACCACGATGCGGTCGGCGAGCGTCATCGCCTCCACCTGATCGTGGGTGACGTAGATCATTGTGGAGTCGGGCATGGATTCCTTGAGCTTGGCGATCTCGATGCGGGTGGCCACGCGAAGTGCGGCGTCAAGATTTGAAAGCGGCTCGTCGAAGAGGAAGACCTTCGGATCGCGGACGATGGCTCGGCCTATGGCAACGCGCTGGCGCTGGCCGCCCGATAACGCTTTGGGGAGGCGGTTGAGATAAGGCGACAGGTGCAGGATCTCCGCTGCTTCGCGCACTTTCCGATCAATCTCCTCCTTGGGCCGCCTTGCGATGCGCATGCCGAAGGCCATGTTGTCGTATACCGTCATATGCGGGTAAAGAGCGTAGGACTGGAACACCATAGCGATGCCGCGCCGCGAGGGCGGAATGTCATTCACCCGTTCCTCTCCGATATACATGTCGCCGCCGGTGATCGTCTCCAGCCCGGCGATCATGCGAAGAAGCGTTGACTTCCCGCATCCTGAAGGGCCAACGAAGACGACGAACGCACCGGATTCAATCTCAAGATCGACACCGTGGATGACCTCCGTCGTTCCGTAGCTCTTCCTGATATTCTTCATTAGAACGCCGGCCATCTCACTTCTCTCTGATCCCTGGTGCCCGCATACATCCGCGCCTTTCCGAATGCCGTCCATCCTTTAAGTGTCGCGCCGGTTGCCTCGCCATCAAAGCTCAACCTCCCTTGACGGAGCCCGTCAGCAGCCCGCGGACCAGATAACGTTGCAGGGCGAAGAAGACGATGATCGGTACGACGATCGCGACGAAGGCAGAAGCCGTCAGAATTTCCCAGTCGCCCCCGCGCGAGCCCAAAAGTTCGCGCAGCCGTCCTGTCATGACAAGCTGCTCTTCATTGTTGCCAAGGAAGACCATCGCGACGAGAAGATCGTTCCACACCCACAGGAACTGGAAGATGGCGAAGGAGGCGAGCGCCGGAAACGACAGGGGAAGGATGATCTTGCCGAAAATCTCGAAATCTGTCGCTCCGTCCACGCGCGCGCTCTCGATAATCTCGCGCGGCAGGCCGGCGATGTAGTTACGAAGGAGATAGATGGCCAGTGGCAGACCGAAGCCGGTATGTGCCAGCCAGATGCCGATATAGGATTTCCCCACGCCGATATTGTTATAGAGCTGAAGGAGCGGAATAAGCGCCATCTGCAGGGGCACCACCAGAAGGCCGACAATTGTGGCTAGCAGAAGTGCGCGGCCAGGAAACTGCATCCAGGCCAGCGCATAGGCGGCATATGCGGCAATCAAAATCGGAATGACCGTGGCCGGTATGGTGACGGTGAGCGTGTTGATGAAGCTCCGGCCAAGCCCTTCTGAAAACAGCACGGTGCGGTAGTTCTCGGTCGTGAACTTCGGCGCTTCAAGCGAGGTGACGAACAGGCGTTGGCCGCGACTGCCCTCCGGGCGTTGCGGATAGGAGATGACGTAGTCTCCGTTTTCTTGCACCGTTATGATTTCGCCGCCGCGCGTTTCCGCCGCGTCGCCGGGCGCGAATTCCGTGGGGCGCTGAATGGAGACGCCGAAGGCGCTCACACTGCCGGCGCCGTCTTCGAAAATGTTCCCCCTCAGCACCCAACGCCCGTTCTCCTCGGTCGCCTCGTCCGGAGGGGCAGCTCGGGCAACGATATTTCGCTCGGAAGGCAGGAAGGCCGTCCACCAGCCGCTGACAACGATCTGCTCCTTGTCGCGGAAGGATGAAACAAGGATGCCGAGGGTGGGAATGGTCCAGGCGGTGACCAGCAATAACACTGCAATGTGGACAGCCCAGGTCAGCAACGGGCGTGAACCGACAGCGCCGTTCATTGCCTCTCCTTCCGCGCTTCGCGGATATTCCAGATCATGATTGGCACGACCATGATCATGATGACGAGCGCAATGGTGGACGCGCGTCCGAAATCGAGGCCGCGGAACATCCAGTCGAACATGTAATTGGCGAGCACTTGCGTGCCCCATTGGCCGTTGGTCATGGCCAGCACGATATCGAACACCTTCAGCACCAGGATGGTGATGGTGGTCCAGACCACGGCAATCGTGCCCCATATCTGAGGCACCTTGATCTTGTAGAATATCTGGAAGGGCGAGGCGCCGTCGATCACCGCCGCTTCGATGGTCTCTTCCGGTATCCCGCGAAGGGCAGCGGACAGGATGACCATGGCAAAGCCCGTCTGTATCCAGGTCAGGACCGCCATCAGAAAAAAATTGTTCCAGAAAGGAATGGTGATCCAGGCTTGGGGGGCGCCGCCGAAAGCAGTTACTATGGCGTTCAGCAGCCCGATCTGCTCGGTGCCTTCCGGGCGGTAATCATAGATAAATTTCCAGATGACGCTGGCGCCGACGAAGGAGATTGCCATGGGCATGAAGATCAAACTCTTGGCGATGTTGCCCCAGGAGATCCGGTCCGTAAGAGCGGCGGCTATGAGGCCGAAGAAGGTGGACGCTGCAGGCACGACAATGAGCCAGAGGATGTTGTTGCGCATGCTTTCGCGGAAGGATGCATCGCGCGCCAGCCACTCATAATTGTAGGTCCCCACCCAGTTCTGGCTATTGGGGCCGTAGAAGCTGATTATCGCCGAGTTGATGACGGGGTAGACGAGATAGACGCCGAGGACGATGAGTGAGGGTCCGAGGAAAAGCCACGGTCTGATGGCATTGGCCTTGTTCAGGTTGGCGGAAATGTTTTCGCCCGAGGCAGGATAGATGGTGTCGAGAAGCTTGTTGGAACTCCAGAAATAACCGACGCATGCCGTCACCCCGAGCACCATCACCAACACTGCCCTCAGCAGCATGGATTGGGGAAGAATGAACGAAAGCACTGCATAGGCCGCCACGGCAAGCACGATGCTGGCGGCGAGCCCGGCAGCCATGACAAACAGGCTCGCGACGGCAAGAACGAGGTTCGAAACCGCCCCCGCTCCGGTTACAGCATGCGTTACCGGTGCACGGGAAACTGCCACTTTCATTTCTCCTTCGGGCCGTCTTCAGCAGCCGCCGCGCAATGCTTCCAGCTATACCGCCAGTTGCATGCCAGCACAGGCGTCCGCAATACGGCCTCTTTCCGTTCTGCAAGCCTCGCCTTGCATCACTTTATCGCCTCCCACTCCCTCTGGATCCCATCGGCGATCTCCTGCGCGGGTCTGCCGCCTACATAGTCGATCATTCCGCTCCAGAAGACGCCGGCTCCGATGCGCCCGGGCATCAGATCGGAAGCGTCGAAGCGGAAGGTCGTGGCTTCTGCAAGAATCTCACCCTGCTTCCTTAGCGCATCGGTTGCATATGCCTCCTCGTTCACTCCCTCATGGGGTGTGAGGAAACCCCCCTGGGCCATCCAGATCTCATGGGCGATGGGAGTTTTCAGGAACTCGATGAAGGCGCGGGCTGCATCGGAGTCGGAGGTGATAGCCACTACGTTGCCGGAGCCGAGGACGGGCGTACCAAGATCCTTTTCCGCGTAGGCCGGCATGTAGAAGAAGTCCACGTCGACTCCCACTTCGGTGCCCTCCGGGAAAAAACTCGGGATGAAGGAGGCCTGATGGTGCAGGTAACACCGAGGCGGGGAGGAGAAGAGCCCTGCAGGACTGTCGCGAAAGTCGGTGGAGGTTACCCCCTCCGTTCCTCCGGCCACAAAACCCTCGCCGCGGGCAAACCAGCCGAACTCTTCTATCGCGGCAACCACGCGCTCGTCGTTGAAGGGGATTTCGTTGGTGACCCACTGGTCATAGACTTCCGGCGGCTGGGTCCGCAGCATCATGTCCTCCACCCAGTCGGTCGCCGGCCAGCCTGTGGCTGCGCCTGCGCCGAGGCCGATGCACCACGGGGTCCCTCCGTCCTCGACGATCTGCTCCGTCAGGGCCTTCAGGTCTTCCAGCGTCTCGGGAACTTCATAGCCTGCATCCTCGAAGTTTTCCGGCACATACCAGACAAGCGACTTAACATCCGCCTTGTAGGGAAAGGCATAAAAGGCTTCCGTACCGTCCTCCCCTTCATAGGTGCCAAGTTCAACCCATGATTCGCCGGCCGCATAGTTTTCCGCAACCCAAGCGGCAGCCTCCTCGCCAAGCGGGCTTAGATGCCCCTGAGAGGCAAGATTCGCGGCAATCCCGGGCTGCGGGAAAATGGTGATGTTCGGCGGACTGCCAGCCTGAATGTCGATGATGATCTGCTGTTCGAAAGAGTCGGAGCCGGAATAGGCAACGTCCGCCCCGGTTGCTTCCTCGAAATAAGCGGCCACAGATTCGAAAATTTCCCTTTCAGGGCTCAGCCAGTCACCGAAAATAGTGAGACGCTGGCCGGTCAAATCGTGACTCGCCGCAAAATCCTCGTAGCTCTGCCAACTGAAGCGGCTATCCTCCCCCGGGGCGAATGTCAGGCTGCCACCATCCTGCGCCAGTGACGTGCTGCAAAGGAGCAACATTGCTGAGGTGCCGGCAATCGCACGAATCTTCATCGTTTCCTCCACATAGCCCTCCGACGAGAGCCTATTTACCTGCTTTTAGAACAGTATGCGAACCGATGGGCCCAAGACGTAGGGCAAGACAGGATCAAACGCGGAATGAGCCGAGTCAAGCCACTCAATTTTCAGGTAAACGAATGGAGCCGCGCTCATCCGGCGCCCCTGGCATGTCTAGGAACGAAGGCCCTGGCATCATTTCCGGCGAGCTCGGGGTACCTGGCGCAGAACCTTGGGAGTACCAAGGAGATGCATACAATCGAAGAATAGCCAGACAAGCGGGTTATGACTCATAATTCTGATCGAAAACTGTAATTTAATATTGCTTTAAAATGCTATTACGTGCATAAAGAGGGGGTTACGGCCCCGTTGCGCTTGTGACCGTAACCCCCGACTGGGATAATATATAAGCATTTGGTTCTAAAAATTTCTTCCCAGAGTTGAAATTTCATGGCCTCGAAGGAGCCGCCTGTTGAGGCGGTTTCGGCCTTTCTAGTATTTGTTCCAGTCGACTCTGCGGCTGTCCTAGCCGGAGGAAAAAACTCCTGGCAGGCGGCCTCCTCGACCGGTGCTGCAAAATGTATACGTTATAACAAACTCATATACTCTAGCATATGTTGGCTCTGTAAACATAGCGCCATCTTCCCCTAAAGGAATTTTTCTTGCTTGTCGACCCGATGTAGGTGTCAAGCTGGTGATCGTGTGAATTGAGTTGTGGGCGTTGCGAAAATGCATCTCTGGGTGGTTGAGGCCAGCTGCTGCCCGAAATTGCCCCTGTCGGCCAGAAGCCCCTCTGGATAGCGGCGCCTATGGCACCTGCTCGGCTCGCCCGGGGGAAAGCCTCTCCTCCTATTGCTACGGTTTGTTCTCGATGGTGCAGCGTTCATTGGCAGGAAATAAGGCGCGCGCCATTGGGACGCATTGAGGCCGGAAAAGCGGGCGCCCCCCCCATGATCCTTACACTTTGAAAGCATCGGTGTACCGTGAGCAGTGCCTTCGAGATGGGTGCGACCCGCCTCGGAATAGGAGCCTATGGGTGTATGATCCGGAAGCATGCTTCTCCGTGTTCATTGCTGGAAGTATGGTGTTGGGGCGGCTCCTGTTTTTAATGACCCGGCGCGAGGGTAGATCATCGGCTTGAAAATCCTGAATCAAGGGGTCACTTTGGGTCTGGTTTGGGTTCACCTGATTGAAGGTGGATCATGGGCAAGAGCTGTTCGCGGATCGTCCCGATCAGGTTGTTGCGCTTGCCCAAGCGGGGGCATTCCGGGGCGTGGCAGCGGCGCGCTGCTTTGGCGTCAGCGCCGGCTCCGCGATCAAGCTGATGCAGCGTGTGAGGCAGCACGGAACGGCAGTGCCGCCGCGTCATGGCCCGCCATCGGGCTTCCGGCTCTCGCTTTCGAAGCATTCGCGGTCGGAAGCCAGACCGGATGCCGAGCGGACTGGCAGGCAGCGAAGCATGATGCGGGCCGATCCGGCCGGGTTGCCCCGGTCCCGCTGCTGCCGCGGCTACACCCATAAAAGAGCGCTGATGGCGCCGGAACACGCGTGCGCGGCGGTGCGCACTGTGGCGCCTGTGGATCACGCTGCGCCAGCCGAGGATGCGGGTCGAACCACCCCATCGCCTGATCTTTGTGGACGAGACATCGGTCAACGCGAGCGGGGCATGCAAGGCTCCTGGCCAGCGCCCCTTCGCTCATTGGAAAACGCAGACCTTCCCTGTTCCTGCCGCCCCTAAACCCCCGACCTCAACCCCATCGGAACAGCCTTGCCAAGCTCAAGGCACACCCGCGCCGCTGCAGCCAGAACTTTCAATGGCCTCTGAAGAGCCACCGGAAACATCTGCACCCTCTTCAAGAAAGCCGGCTACGCGTCCCGTTAAATGGGCGTTGCTTTAACCAACCTCGGTGCGCCCCTGCCGCGCAAGCATCCTTGTGGCCGTCACCTAATTGGGGAAAAAGGGAATGCATTTCGTTGTGCCGCCTATCGCGTCCCGGAAGGTAGTGCGGAGCAGATGATGCACANCATTGGAAAACGCAGACCTTCCCTGTTCCTGCCGCCCCTAAACCCCCGACCTCAACCCCATCGGAACAGCCTTGCCAAGCTCAAGGCACACCCGCGCCGCTGCAGCCAGAACTTTCAATGGCCTCTGAAGAGCCACCGGAAACATCTGCACCCTCTTCAAGAAAGCCGGCTACGCGTCCCGTTAAATGGGCGTTGCTTTAACCAACCTCGGTGCGCCCCTGCCGCGCAAGCATCCTTGTGGCCGTCACCTAATTGGGGAAAAAGGGAATGCATTTCGTTGTGCCGCCTATCGCGTCCCGGAAGGTAGTGCGGAGCAGATGATGCACAGGGACCGCGAATGAGCATCCACAAGAATGCTGATTTCACACCTTTTATGGAGAAAAATGGCGGTGGTTGAAGGCTTTTCTTCCGAGCTCAGCCGTCTACAGTGTGCCAGCGACTGTGGCGTTGATGGCGACCTGGATGGAGCCACGAGCCCTCGCCGCCAACTCGGGTAGCGCGGGCCATCATACCTGGTCCACTGAGAGCATTGCTGCCTGCGCTCTTTGCGTGAGGGTCAAGCATATTGGTCAGGAAGTCGGCTCCTTGCCAACCATCGTCAGCCCATGTTCAATGGGCCGGCTGTCGAGACCGAAGGCCATTGAAACTGCTCAGCCGGTGGTGCGCTGAAACAGGCAGGCCCTGAGAATAGTGAGCCACATCGACATCAAGCAAGCGTACTAGTCTCCGCCGAACAACGATACGCCTCCTGCATTCACCAGGGGCGTGTATCCGGCAGACCCAATGCGGGCAATGAGACTTCGCAGGCGTTTTCCTCTTGCAAATCGTTTGCAATTGCATAAGATTTTTTGCGACGGGAACGCGGAGAAGGGTGAGGCGTTCCTGCAAACGGTTTGTAACTGCATCATTGCGGGCAAAATGGATGCCATGATCACACGAAAACCGTATCGAAGGCTTTTGGCGGCGGGGCTTGCGGCGCTGTTGGTGGCAATCATGGCACCTCTCTCACCAGCGCAGGCGCAGGAAAGGCTCAATATCGTCGCCACTACGGGAATGATCGCGGATGCGGCGCATCAGGTGGGTGGCGAACGGGTGGAGGTGCGCGGCCTGATGGGACCCGGGGTCGATCCGCACGCTTATCGGCAGACGCGCACTGATATTCTGGCAATGATGAGGGCGGATCTGGTCCTTTGGCACGGCCTCTATCTTGAGGCGCAGATGGAGTCCTTCCTGCGTGGGCTTGAAGCGCGCCGCCGGGTTGTCGCGCTGGCAGAGTTCATCCCGCCCGAGCTGCTGATTGCCCACGACACCTATAAGGATCATTACGATCCCCATATCTGGATGGATCCCGAGCTGTGGCAGAAGGTGGTTGGTGCCGTGCGCGATGTGCTAATCGAGGAGTGGCCCGAGCACGAAGCGGAGTTCCGGGCCAATGCGGAAAAGCATCTCGCGCAAATCGCTGAAATGTCCGCTTATGCCAAGCAGGTCCTTGCCACTGTGCCCGAGGGTGGGCGTGCCCTCGTCACGGCGCACGACGCGTTCAACTATTTTGCTCGCGCCTACGATTTCGAGGTGCTCGGCGTGCAGGGTATTTCTACCGAGAGCGAAGCAGGCCTGAACCGCATCTCGGAACTCGTTGACGTACTGGTGCAGCGTGAAATCAGTGCTGTTTTCGTGGAGTCTTCGGTCTCCGACCGTAACATTCGCGCGCTTGTCGAAGGGGCGGCGGCGCGCGGCCATAAAGTGGAGGTGGGCGGACAGCTCTTCTCCGACGCCATGGGGCGCGGAGGCACCTATGAAGGAACATATATCGGCATGATTGACCACAATGTCACAACCATCGCCCGCGCGCTGGGTGGCGAGGCGCCGGAGCGTGGCATGCATGGCCGGCTTGCCGCGGGAAGTTGAGAAGGCCGGAGCCGATGAACGCCGTGCTTGAACTTGCCAGCAGGAAGGAGTGGGCGGCGGGCTCTGACGCGCTCGACGAAAGCCCGCTTGTCGTTGCGGGATTGACTGTTTCCTATGGTGAAAAGCCCGCGATCTTCTCCATCGATGCGGCCGTGGCTGCCGGGTCCATGACCGCGATCGTGGGGCCGAACGGTGCAGGCAAGTCGACCCTCATCAAGGCCGTGCTGGGCATCGTGCCGCGCCTGTCTGGTCAGGTTTTCGCCTATGGACGGCCGCTCAGGCAGAACATGCACCGAATCGCCTATGTGCCCCAGCGTGCCTCAGTGGATTGGGACTTTCCCACGAGGGTCATCGATGTCGTGCTGATGGGGCTCTATCGCGAACTGGGGCTTCTGGGCCGCGTGCGGCAGCATCACCGGGAGCGGGCTCTCTCCTGCCTTGACCGCGTCGGGATGGCGGAATTCGCGCATCGGCAGATCGGCCAGCTTTCCGGCGGACAGCAGCAGCGGGTGTTTCTCGCCCGCGCACTGGCGCAAAACGCCGGACTCTACCTGCTCGATGAACCCTTCGCAGGCGTCGACGCCGCAACGGAGCGTGCCATCATAGACGTACTGAGAGCGCTGAAGGAGGAAGGACGAACCGCCGTCTGCGTGCATCATGACCTGGCCACGGTGGCTGATTATTTCGACAATGTCCTGCTCATCAATGTGCGTAAGATTGCTGAAGGTCCGGTCGAGACGACGTTCACGGCAGAGAACCTGCAGAAGACGTATGGCGGCCGGCTTGCCACAGCGCATATCGACCAGCTTAAGCTTCCGGCGTGACAGCGATGTTCCGCGCCTTTCTCGATGCGTTCCTTTTCCAGGCTGGCTATAACGCGGCGCTGGTCGCAGCCGGCGCCGCGCTTCTCGGCGTTGCGGCAGGAAGCGGCGGCTCCTTCCTGTTCCTGCGCAAGCGCGCCTTGGTGAGCGATGCGGTGGCACATGCTACGCTTCCAGGCGTTGGCGCTGCGTTTATCGTCATGGTTGCGCTAGGCGGCGACGGGCGCAACCTTTTGGGGCTGCTGCTTGGCTCCGCCATTTCTGCAAGCATCGGCCTGCTGGCGGTTGAATGGATCGTCAGCCGGACGCGGCTTGCAGAGGATGCGGCCATTGGCGCTGTGCTGTCGGTCTTCTTCGGCTTTGGCATCGTTCTTCTGACGGTGATCCAAACCCTTTCACGGGGGTATCAGGCGGGGCTGGAAAGCTTCCTGCTGGGTTCCACGGCCGGCATGCTGTTTGCGGATGCCATCGTGATCGCCACTGGCGGCGCTGCCACACTGGCTCTGATACTGATCATGTGCCGACCGATGACAATTGTTGCGTTCGATCCGGAGTTCGCGGCAGCCTCCGGCATCAACGTCCGGCGCATAGATCTTGCCATGATGGGGCTCGTCATGGCCGTCACAGTGATTGGTCTCAAAGTGGTCGGGCTGATCCTGATTGTTGCCATGCTCATCATCCCCCCCGTGACTGCTCGGTTGTGGACAGAGCGTGCCGAACATGTGTTGCTCTTCGGCGGCCTCTTCGGCGGCTTTTCCGGATATGTTGGCGCGGCAATCTCCGCCTCCGCGCCCAATTTGCCGACCGGGCCAATCGTCGTGCTCGTTGCGTTCAGCCTTTTCGCCGGCTCACTTCTCTTCGCGCCCGGCCGCGGTGTGATTGCCGCCTTTCTCAGGCATCGCCGGTTCCAGCTTGCAGTTCATCGCAGGCAGGGTCTGCTTGCGCTTGCCCGTGGCGAGGCGATCTTCGATCCACTCACCCTTACCGTCCTGAGGCGTGAAGGGCTCATCCGGCAGGACGGGGTGGCGACGCAGAAGGGCAGGGCCCATGCGGCGAAGGCTCTCCGTGACGAGAAGCGCTGGGCTCTCGCCCGCCAGCTTTACGAGGACGAAGCGGTTGGCGGCGGTTACGATGGGCTGACGCCGATCGAAACTGTGCTGACCCGCGACGAACTAGCGGATATCGACCACAGGCTTGGCCCGCCTGCTCCTGTTTCGTGAGGTTTCGATGGGTTCGGAGTTCGTACAGCTCAGCTTGACGCCGCTGCTCATCGGCATCCTTTCTGCCATCGCCTGTGCATTGCCCGGCAATTTTCTAATCCTGAGGCGGCAGGCGCTGATTGGCGATGCCATCAGTCATGTCGTGTTGCCGGGTATCGTCGTTGCCTTCCTCTTGACGGGAAAAGTTTCCACGTGGCCGATGCTTTTTGGGGCAGGGGGCGCTGCTATCGTTGCTGTCGTCATGATCGAACTCATCAAACGGGTAGGGCGCATTGAGCCAGGCGCTGCAATGGGCGTCACTTTCACCGCGCTTTTCGCGGCAGGCGTGCTTCTACTGGAGCAAAGTGACACGAGCGGTGTGCATCTTGATGTCGAGCATGCGCTCTACGGCAATCTGGAAAGCCTTATCTGGTTCGCCGCGGATGATTGGAGCTCGCTCTTCGATCCTGTAGCGCTTGCCGCTCTCCCGCCCGAGCTTTTCCGCATCGCTGTGGTGGCGCTATTGATCAGCATCCTGACCATCGTCTTCTGGCGTCCGCTCAAGCTCTCCACCTTCGACGAAGCATTCGCCGGGGCTGTCGGGATCAGGACTGGCGTGCTCGGCCTTGGCCTTGTCATCACGGCGGCGGTGGCCGCGGTTGCGGCGTTCGATGCCGTGGGCTCTATCATAGTCATTGCCATGTTTATCTGTCCGCCCGCCGCGGCGCGATTGATGACCAACCGGCTGGAAGTTCAGATTTTGTGGAGCGTCTTCTTTGCCGTCATTTCGGCAGTCGCCGGTTATGTGCTGGCGGGATACGGGCCTCTATGGATAGGCGGCCAACATGCCGTCAGCGCCGCTGGGATGATTGCCACTGTCTCCGGCGTCATCCTTGCCCTTGCATGCCTCTTCGGCCCGCAACGCATGCGGATGGGAGCGCCGGCGGGGAGCTAAGACGCAGTCTTGTTCCGCTGGCGGAGGAAAGAGCGCGCGTGCAGTCAGGTTATGTAAACAAACATTCAACGTGTACGCCGGGTACATCGAATCGTCTGCCGTAAACGAGGCTTGCGCGGGATGCTGCAAGCGTTAAAGTTGTACCGTTTATGGCTAGTGCAACTAAATTTCCACAGGAAATTTATACTGTAAAACGAATAGGTTAAGGAAAAATGAAATATTTCCGTAGTTGCCCTTCGGGCTGTTTACGCGTTTAGGTTGTAATGCCACAACTCTTGCGTTAACTATCTCGGCGTGGCGATCGGGTTGGAGAAGGGGCACTCAAAAAAGAGACGATCCAGAGTTCAGTGCGCCCATGAGTCGAGTCGCGTTTCAACCATAGTCAGGAACCCGTCGGTAGCCGCCGCAAGACGGTCACCCCGATTGGATGCCGAACCGTGCGGAGCAGGATAGCTCCTCGCGATGAGGTGGTTCGCCAGAGTGCAAATGGCGCTTTCCGCAGATGCGAGCGTCGATTTCAGCAGAAGGGAGAGGATAAGCGTGGAAGATAAGGTCAAGAGGTCGGGCGAAACGAAAGTTTCCTTCAACTGCAACGGGAAAGGGTGCGAAAGATGACTATTCAGAAGCAGGAAGGGCTGTCTTTTGCCACGCTCCGGGCCGCAGAGGCAGTTATTGAAACCAAAAGCCTGACAGGAGCCGCTTTGAAGTTGGGAATCAGCCAGCCGGCCATCAGCATGCATCTGGGCCGCCTGGAAAGGGCCATCGGTACATCGCTGATCAAGAAGGTTGGCAACAAGATCATCGTGAAGGAGGAAATATCACGCCTGATCCGCCAGATGCTCGACCTGGAAAGGCGCCTTAAATCCGTCGGCTACGAGCGCAACATTTCCAAGCTTAAGGTTGGTGTGTGCACTTATTGCGCGCCGCTTTTGGTGGAGCGCACGGGTAAGCTTGGAAAGATGAAGGATATGCTGACCTGGCGTATCGCGGATTCGCGCCGGCTGGAAGAGATGTATGAACAGGGCGAACTGGACGCGGTTTTTCGTGCCCTTTACCCGTCGGAAATCGCGCCGGATCTTACAACCGAGTTCACCTTGCGTTGGATGGGCGAGAAGCACCTGCTCGCTTTTATGAAGCAGGAAAGCCATGGATTGCCGGTGGTGCTCGCCTCACCGCTTTCGCCGTTGGGCGCCGTCTCGCGCGATTGGCTGCGGCGCCACGAGGTAGTCTACGATGTTGTGGGCGAGGTCGACGACATCATGACGGCGATCCGCCTCGTATCCAGCGGATTGGCCATCTCCCCGCTGCCGGTCTATCTCCAGCAGAACCTCCTTGAGGGAATTACAGCGGCTGCACGCAGATCCTGCCAGGACAGGCGAGCGCCCGCTACGGCATGTTCTTCGACGAGCGGCGTTTCAACCTGCGCACCGCTATGGATATTTTTGAGCTCTTACGGGACGACCTGACGCGCGTTCCTCCAGCGCTCGAAATGTCGCATGCGAGCCTGGCCCACCAATAGGCGCATTCGCATAAGCCCGGGCTCGCTCCTCCTGGGAGCGGCTGGGTCGTTGGAACCCGCTTGGTACAACACCGAGCGGGTTTTCCGGCATACAAAGAAGGGTGCAAACCCTGCTCTCACCTTTCTGAGGCTTCTGTCCATCGCGCTTTTCCCAGAATCTCTTCCGGTTTGGCGCATCTCCGTCAATACCGTTACGAATTCTCTGGCGGGCGCGTTGTAGACTGGCGAACGTGCAGTTCCGGCTTAATGAGCTCCTGAACCGGGTTCACAGCGGCCCCGTTGAGGCGGTCGAGCAGGACCCGCGCAGCGCGACGTCCGACCTCTCGCTGGCCGTTCCAGACGGTGGTTAGGGCCGGAGTGGCAATGGATGCTTCCTCCAGATCATCATAGCCGGTGACGGAAATATCTTCCCCAGGCGTCAGTCCGGCGCGGGCGATACCGTTCATGAGGCCGATTGCTATGAGATCGTTCCAGCAGACGGCCGCCGTGAACTTTGCTTCATGGGCGAGAAAGGCACCTGTTATCTCGAAGCCCGCCTGTTTTGTACGCGGGCCGGGGAAACGCCATTCCGGCCGCACTTCGAGCCCTGCCTTGCGCATGGCCGCGACATAGCCCTGGTAGCGGTCCCGACCTGTCGAAGTCTGGTCCGTACCCCCGATCATCGCTATGCGCGTGTGACCAAGTGAGATGAGATGGTTGGTGGCAAGCCCGATGCCATAGGCGTCGTCCCCGCGGAAGACGGGGACACACGCACCTTCCACGGTTCGGGCGACAAGGACGGTCGGCAAACCGTTTTTCTCACCCATCAGGATATCCTCCGGCGGCGTCCCGATTGCCGGCGACATGATGACGCCGTCCGCGCCGAGCTGGAGAAGCGTGTCGATGAAGGTGCGCTGCTTCTCGACCTGGTCATAGTGGTTTGACAGCAGAAAAGTCTGGCGGGAGCGGTCAAGCTCGCCTTCGATCGAGCGCAGGATCTCCGCATAGAAGGGGTTCATGATGTCGTGAACGACAACCCCGATGATACCTGAGCGGGATGTGCGCAGGCTCGCTGCCCTTCGGTTGTAGATGTATCCGATAGCCCGCGCGTGCTCCTTGATGCGCTGTCTTGTAGCATCGGCTACCAACGGACTATCGCGTAACGCGAGCGAAACGGTCGCTGTTGATACGCCAAGGGCATCTGCAATCGTCGATAGCTTGATCTTCTGTGCCAGCGCGCGCTCCCCTAATCCAGCAGAACCCTCTTCATGGGCATTTGGCTTTAAACTGTTTAAAGGGCTTATGACACTGCTGTGGCAGAGGTCAACGACATTTGTGCCAGTAAAGATGTCTGCGATGGCCGGCTATGTACGTTCCTCAACCTGACGGGAGCCTGGCATGAGGGGCTTTCGGTTTGACAGGTTGGTTTGTATGCGCTCCAGCAATTGTGAAAGCGTCTTTTGGTCGTCTTTATCGAAGCTCTTCAGTGCCTGTTTCTCAGTCTTGCGCAAAGATTTCTCAATTGCCCTGATAGCATCCGTGCCGTTTTCGGTCAGATAGACATGCGCGCGCCGGGCGTCCGTCTCAGAAGCCTTTTTCTCAAGGAAGCCTTGTGCAGCAAGCCGATTGATGGTCTTGGTAATCGTTGGAGGGCGCACGCCGAGGCGTCCGGCAAGTTCTGTGGGAGTGAGTCCATTCTCCCGATGGAGCGCCAGCATGATCTTGTCCTGGCCCGCATATAAGCCATGAGCAAGCAATTCCTCGGCGAGAGCGGTGCGGGACAGCCGTGCAGCGGACTGGAGCTGGCCGATGATCGAACCTTTTGATGTCGTTGCCATGCTGTTGTTCCTTTGCCGCGCCGGCTGCAGGAATTCTAACATCCAGCGCTTCCAGCCTAAAAAAGATAGTCCGGCTTAGCTTCTTGACAACAACCAGAGCTAGTAATTCGATAGGAAGGAGCGGCCTTTTCGGATGCAGGCGATGAAAGCCGCGCCGGCTATCCTTTACAGGCCCGCATCAAAGCGGCATATCGTTCACATGTCCGAGAAAGAACGGGAAGCCCCGACTGGAACGACGATTGCTGTCCTGCCTCTTGGCGCCACCGAGCAGCATGGCCCTCACCTTCCGCCCGAGACTGACTGGATGATCGCTGAGGCAGTCGCTTCGCGCGCTATGGCGTGTCTGCGCGCGGGAACGACGTGCGCTGGAACGACGGCTGGAATGACGGTTGAGTTTCTACCGGTGGAAAAACTGGGTTACTCCATCGAGCATTCACACGATCCAACCACACACTCGCTCGGCTTCGACGAGGCCGTGCGACGCTGGATTGGCATTGGGGAGGCCTGCGCCGACAGGGGAATCGGCAAGTTCGTTCTGCTCAATGCCCATGGCGGCAACGCCCCGCTGATGACCATTGTCGCCACCGAGCTGCGGGTCCGCCGCAACATGCTTGCCGTCGCGACAAGCTGGACGCGCTTTGGCACACCCCACGGGCTCGTCACGGAGGAGGAGCGGGCGCTGGGCATCCATGGCGGATATGTGGAGACCTCAGTCATGCTCGCGCTTCGGCCGGATCTGGTGCAGATGGACAAGGCCAAGCAGTTTCCTTCCGCTCAGGCAGACTTCCAGCGCGACTTCCGGCACCTGCGCGCCTACGGACCGCACGCCTTCGGCTGGATGATGAAGGATCTTTCGCCCGAAGGAGCCGCGGGCGATGCCGCCTCTGCCAGCGCAGAAGCCGGCGAACGTATTCTGGACCACGCCTGCAACGGTTTCCTGGAACTTCTTGATGATGTCGCGCGGTTCGACCTCGGCCATTTTGGAGTGCGATAGGGTGGTGCATCGGCATTGCAGAGCCCCTATATGGGACTGACGCAACAACCTCCTGAAGATGAGCCCAATGTCCGAACAGATCTCGCAAATTCCGGTCACCGTGCTTACCGGTTATCTTGGCTCGGGAAAGACCACGCTCCTTAACCGCATTCTCACGGAAGACCACGGCAAACGTTATGCCGTCATCGTGAACGAGTTCGGCGAGATCGGCATCGACAACGACCTGATCGTCGAATCCGACGAGGAAATCTACGAAATGAACAATGGTTGCGTGTGCTGCACCGTGCGCGGCGACCTGGTGCGTGTGGTGGAGGGGCTCACCCGCAGGCCCGGACGCTTCGACGCAATCATCGTGGAGACGACCGGGCTTGCCGATCCTGCACCCGTCGCCCAGACATTCTTCATGGATGACGACGTGCGCGCAAAGACGAAGCTGGATGCGGTGGTGGCGCTGGTCGATGCCAAACACCTGCCGCTGCGCCTTGAGGACTCCCGGGAAGCAGCCGACCAGATCGCCTTCGCTGATATCGTGATTCTGAACAAGTGCGATCTTGTGAGCGAGGAGGAGCTGGCACAGGTGGAGGCGGCAGTGCGCTCCATCAATCCTTATGCGCGCATTCACAAGACCACGCGCGCCGGGGTGGCGCTTGCTGACGTTCTTGACCGCGGCGCGTTCGACCTTAAGCGCGCGCTCGACAATGATCCGCATTTTCTGGACCATGACGATCCCGACCATGTATGTGGCCCGGACTGCGACCATGACCACCATCATCACCATGGGCATGGGCACGATCATCACCACCATGATCATGGCAAGCTTTCCGGCATCCATGACACAGGCGTGATCTCCGTCTCGTTGCGCGCCGGAGAGATGGACCCGAAGAAGTTCTTCCCGTGGATCAACAAGACTGCCCAGATGGATGGACCAAACATCCTGCGACTCAAAGGCATCATCGCCTTTGCCGGCGATTCCGATCGCTACGTAGTGCAGGGCGTGCACATGATTGTGGAGGGCGATCATCAGAGGCCATGGAAGGAAGGCGAGAGGCGCGAGAGCCGTCTCGTTTTCATCGGGCGCGAGCTCGATGCGGAGCGGCTGAAGCGAACGTTCGAGGCGTGCCAAGCCTAGATCATTTCAGGATATCATGGAAAGGCTGGAATGATTTAAGTTCTTGTTTTGGCAATTCCGGACGGAAAACCGGTATCCATTCTTCCTGGAATTGCTTTAGAACCTCCGCCAGCCGATGTTCCGCTCCTCAATACAGGCCTGAAACATGCCCACCATCGCGCCGCTCAATCTCGATGGCCACTGCATCGCCGTTGCGTGGCTCAATGAAATTCCCCATTTCGCTCTGGCCGACGGGGTCGTCCACTGGCTCGGCAACGGCCACAAATGGGCGGAATTGCATGACGGACTGTTGACGGCGCGGCCGATGCCAGACAGTGCTCGGCTGCTGACGGGCGGCGAGGACGGTAGGGTATTTGCTCTTTCCACCGATGGCAGGGCAGAGCCTGTCGCGGAACTTGGCCGCAAGTGGATCACCAGCGTTGCAGCCGGTCCGCAGGGGGCGGTAGCCTATGCCAGCGGCAGGGTCGCCTATGTCCGGTTTGCGGACGGCAGGATCCGCGAACTGCAGCACCCGCGCACCGTGGAAGGACTTGCCTTCGCGCCAAAGGGCATGAGGCTCGGCGTTGCCCGCTATAATGGCGCGACGCTGCATTTCCCCGGCACAGAGGGCACGCCTACGGAACTGGAATGGGCAGGCGCCCACACCGGCATCACCTTCTCGCCCGACGGCAATTTCCTCGTCACCACAATGCACGAGAACGCGCTGCATGGCTGGAAGCTGACCGATGGAAAGCATATGAGAATGGCCGGATACCCCGGGAAGGTGAAGAGCTTTTCCTGGAGCGCCAGGGGGCGGTGGCTTGCCACCTCCGGTGCTCCAGCGGCCATTGTGTGGCCGTTCCAGAGCAAGGATGGTCCCATGGGCAAGGCGCCCCTGGAACTGGGCACGCGCGGCGATACCATGGTGACTCTGGTTGCTTGCCATCCCACGGAGGACATGGTGGCGATCGGCTACAGCGATGGCATGATCCTTGCCGCACGTATTGCCGACTCAAAGGAGGCGCTTCTGCGCCGGGCGGGGAGCGGGGCCGTGACGGCGATGGCTTGGGACAGCAAAGGACGCCGGCTTGCCTTTGGCAGCGAAGCAGGTGAATGCGGCATCGTCGACATTTCCGCCTGAACGCTTCTTTTCTTTAAGATTGTAGGCTGTGGTGACAGTATAAGGCTTGAGATTCCTCTTTGGGAGCAAATCAGATTCAACGTCGGCTTTTGGAGGCTGGCGATGGATGGCGAAGCTCTTCGTGACGATCAGCAGGTCCCAACGGGACGGAAGGGCAAGCTTGGCCTGCGCAGCAATGTCGCCGCTTCTTCAAAGCGCTGTTGTGGATAGGACGTTCGGGCCATGCTGGTGCGATCTACCGGTAGAGAGGTTCAGCCTATCAGACGGTGAAGCGTGGCTATTATCGCTGGATCGAGGCGGCGTCTTTGATCGCTTGTTCAAAGCCCTTGCCGGTGATCCCGACCCTGGAATGGCTGATGATCGATGCCACCCTTGTCTGTGCTCAAGCCGCCGGTGCGGGGGTGTGGCGCAACAGGTGATGGTCGACCGTCCTACGATGCGGCTGCCTCTACGACGTTATCCTCGATCAGTGCGGCGAGCACGTCATCCCGCCGCTCCGTCATCGCAACTATCAGCACGACCAAGAAAGGATCGCCTGCAAGAACCGCTGGGGCATCGGCTTCGTCAAACTCGCAAGCATCATGCTGTGGCTCAAATGATTAAGTTGTCACCCACAACCTGGAGTTCGGAACCTTTCCGGCCTGTACCGCTTGAGCGCGGAAGCCGGAGGTTCGTCATGGTAGCCGATACGCCGGAAGCAAGGCTTGGCACACTCCAGCAGGTGCGCGAGGACGCGCGGGTGTGCACGCGCTGTGACCTCTACCGCAACGCTACCCAGACGGTGTTCGGGGAGGGAGAAAGCGGAGCACGGGCGCTTTTCGTGGGCGAGCAGCCGGGTGACCAGGAGGACGTGGCCGGGCGCCCCTTTGTCGGCCCTGCCGGCCGGCTCTTCGACAAGATTCTCGAAGAAGTCGGGATCGACCGTACGAAGACCTATGTCACCAATGCGGTGAAACACTTCAAGTTCGAGCCGCGCGGCAAGCGCCGCATCCACTCCAAGCCGAACGCCGGTGAGATCCGCGCCTGCCGCTGGTGGCTCGACCGGGAATTGGCCTTGATTCGGCCCAATATTGCCGTGGCGCTTGGGGCCACTGCCGTCCGGGCGCTGGTGGGCAAGTCCATGGCGATTACCAAGGTCCGCGGCAGCATCATGGAGAGCATCGAGGGCGTCCCGGTGCTCATCACCGTTCATCCTTCCTTCCTGCTGCGCATTCCCGATGAGGCGGACAGGCGCCGCGAACGAGAGCGCTTTGCCGCGGACATGCACAAGGTCAAGACCCTGATGAAAGAGTAGGGCCTTACCTCACCAGTACTCCCCGGAAGTCGTTAACATTCGTCCCGGTTGGTCCTGGCGCGAAAAGATCATCCAGCGCATCGAATGCAGCCCAGGCGTCATGCGCGGCGAGCAGAGCCTTGGGGTCATGGCCGCACTTGCGCAGGCGTGTTGCAGTCAGATGGTCGGCAAAGGCCCCGGCATTACTCTCGGAGCCGTCGATACCATCCGTGTCGGCGGCGAAGGCGGTAATGCCTTCCACACCCTCGATGGCAACAGCCAGCGAGAGCAGGAACTCGGTGTTGCGGCCGCCACGGCCGCCCTTTCTGCGAAGGGTGACGCTGGTTTCCCCTCCCGAGAGCATCAGAACCGGCTTGCGGAAGGGGCGGTCGCACAATGCTACCTCGCGGGCAAGTGCGGCATGCATCAGGCCAATATCGCGCGCTTCTCCCTCGATCGCGTCGGACAGGATGACAGCATCCACACCTTGCCTTCCCGCCTCGGCGGCAGCCGCCTCAAGCGAGCGGGCGGCGGAGGCGACGATATGCACCTCATTGCCCCGGAAGCGCGGATCACCGGGCAAGGGAGCATCGGCTGCCGGCGAATACAGGTGCCGTACCGCAGCTTCGGGCAGCTTCAGCCCATATGTCTCGACAATCGCGAGTGCGTCACTGCGGGTAGAGGCGTCGGGGATTGTCAGTCCGGAGGAGACAAGGGCAGGGTTGTCACCCGGAATGTCGGAAACAATGAGCGAGACCACCCGCGCAGGATGAGCAGCGGCTGCAAGCCGCCCGCCCTTGATGGCCGATAGGTGCTTGCGCACTGTGTTCATGGCCGCAATGGGCGCGCCAGAGGCAAGCAGTGCCTCGTTGGTTGCAATCTCGTCGGCAAGGGTCATTCCGTTGGGCGGGCAGGGGAGAAGCGCAGAGCCCCCGCCGCAGACAAGGGCGATGACGAGATCGTCTTCCGTCAACCCTTGCACGAGTTGCAGGAGCCGCCGCGCACCTTCAAGCCCCGCGGCATCGGGTACAGGGTGCGCCGCCTCAATTACCTCGATCCGCTGCGTTGACGCACCGTAGCCGTACCGGGTGACAACGGCTCCTTCCACGGGACCGCTATCCCATGCTTCTTCAAAGGCTGCTGCCATCTGCGCTGCACCCTTGCCAGCGCCGATGACGATGGTCCGCCCCTTTGGTCGGGCAGGAAGAAATGGGGGGAGAACCTTGCGCGGATCGGCGGCTGAGACCGCCGCGTGAAAGATGCTCTCGAAGAAGGCTTTCTGCTTGTCTTCCATCCAAAGTCCCCTTCAGATATTCCGGCCTTTTCCGCGATGAGCAGCTTTCCAGGCGGTTTCAACTTTCCGCTGTTTTCAAGGGCAGGTCTAGTCTAGACGGGCGGAAGCGCGCTCTTCATCCGTTTGCCCGCGACAAAGGTCTCCACGACGGCGCGGTCATCACCCAGGGTCTGTAGAACGAACAGCTCTTCCTGCAGGCTCTCCGCCCGCTCCATCCGCAGGCGCATTGCGGGCGTGGCGGAGGAGTTAAGCACCACGAGGTCGGCATCGGTACCCGGCTCCAGCGTGCCGATGCGGCCGGAAAGGGACAGCGCCTCTGCATTGCCACGCGTGATCTGCCAGAATGAAAGGAGGGGATTCAGCTTCTCGCCCTGGAGGGCTACGACCTTGTAGCCCTCGTCCATTGTGCGCAGCATGGAGTAATTCGTCCCCCCGCCGATATCGGTCGCCGTGGCAATACGCAGCGGCTTGTCCCTGCGGCGGAAACGTTGGTAGCCGAACAGGCCCGAGCCGAGGAACAGGTTGGAAGTGGGGCAGAAGACGGCCACCGAACCGGAATCCGCCAACGCGTCCGTCTCCCTTTCGGAAAGATGGATGCAGTGGCCGAAGAGGCTCTTGTTCCCGAGGAGGCCGTAACGTTCGTAGATGCCTGCATAGTCGGCGCGGTCCGGAAAAAGCTCGCGCGCAAGCGCGACCTCCGCACGGTTTTCCGAAAGATGGGTCTGCATGTGCAGGCCGGGATGCTCCGCCATCAGGGAGCCTGCGGCTTCCATCTGCTCCAGGCTAGACGTAATGGCGAAGCGGGGGGTTACGGCATAGCGAAGCCTTCCCTTGGCGTGCCACTTGGCAATTAGCCTCTTGGTCTCGTCATAGCCGGTTCTTGCCGTATCCGTGAGCGCGGCCGGAGCGTTCCGGTCCATCATCATCTTGCCAGCGATCATGCACATATTGCGTTTTGCGGCCTCGGCGAAGAAGGCGTCGGCGGAGGCCGGGTGCACCGTGCAATAGACAGCCGCCGACGTGGTGCCGTGGCGGACGAGCTCATCGAGAAAACATCCAGCGATGCGGGCTGCATGGACCGCGTCGCCGAACTCGCTTTCTGCGGGAAATGTGTATGTGTTGAGCCAATCGAGCAGTTCCGCGCCGAAGCTTGCAATCACCTGCATCTGCGGAAAATGCGCATGCGCGTCGATAAAGCCCGGCAGTAGCAGATGCGGCCGGTGGTCGATGGTCTCCATAGAGGAGCCTGCCGTGCCGGCGATATCCGCATACGAGCCGGCAGCCCGGATGGTGCCATTCTCCACAAGTACCGCTCCGTCCTCCTCGTACAGGTAGGATGTGTCGTCCGTTGCGGATTGCGGCTCGGAAAGAAAGGAAAGCAGGCGTGCTCGGATGAGTGTGGATGTCATCAGGTTCTCGCTCGCCGCTCAGCGCGCCTCTTTGAACCAGGTGACGAGCAGACGGCGCTCGTCCTCTGTCATGGCAGTAAGATTGCCGGGTGGCATTGCATGACTCAAGCCCGCCTGAAGGTAAATCTCACGCGCATGCGCCGCGATATCTGCGTCCGTCTCCAATTCCACTCCCTTGGGAGCTGTGCCAATGCCCTCGAAACCGGGCTCTGCCGCATGGCACATCGCGCAGCGGCCAAGTACGGTGTTCCGCACCGCAGGGAAATGGGCGGAGGCGACAAAACGTTCCTCGGCAGCAGAAGCGCGGCGCTCGCCGGTCAAAACTTGAGGCGCGGTAGACAGCCACATGATGACGACGAAAAGGATAGCCGAGACCGCCCAGGTCCAGTGAGGATTGCCCTGACGCGCATGAACCGTATTGAAATAGTGCCGGATCAGCATGCCGATGAGGAACACGAGGGATGCGATCACCCAGTTGAACTGCGTGCCGAAGGCCAGAGGATAGTGGTTCGACAGCATCAGGAAGATCACTGGCAAGGTGAGATAGTTGTTGTGCAGCGAGCGTTGCTTGGCCTGTTGCCCGAGCCTTGGATCGGGTTTGCGGCCGGCCTTCAGATCCGCCACAACGATCTTCTGGTTGGGGATGATAATGAGAAAGACATTCGCCGTCATGATGGTGGCGGTGAACGCACCCATATGCAGAAAGGCGGCCCGGCCCGTGAAAAGCTGTGTATAGCCCCAACTCATCGCCACCAGCACAAGGTAGAGCACCAGCATGAGAGCCGTGTCGCTCTTGCCAAGTGACGATCGGCACAGGGCATCGTAAAGAAGCCATCCAAGGCCAATGGAAGCAATGGAAATTAGAATCGCAGCCGGAGCAGAAACATCGAGCACGTTACGATCGATCAGATAGAGATCGGCGCCAGCATAGTAGACGATGGCAAGCAATGCGAAGCCTGACAGCCAGGTGGAATAGGACTCCCACTTGAACCAGGTGAGATGCTCGGGAAGCGATGCGGGCGCCACCAAATATTTCTGGATATGGTAGAATCCTCCGCCGTGGACCTGCCACTCCTCGCCGTGTGCCCCTTTAGGCAGGCCAGGCCGCTGCACAAGGCCTAAGTCGAGCGCGATGAAATAGAAGGATGAACCGATCCAGGCAATGGCTGTTACGACGTGGACCCACCTTACGGCAAAGCTCAGCCACTCCCAAATAAGGGCGAAATCATTCATCCCCGCTCCCCGCTTTTATCCGGTTCGTTCAATCGCTGCCCGCGTCGCGGGCCTCATCTAGCTATCGGCAAAGTGCCGGCCCGCATTTGCACCCTTAGCCGACGTCCCATGCCGAAGTGATGGTATTACGGTTTCCACTTCAAACAAAAAGGAATAGAAGCGCGATGACTTTCAAAAAAATATGGAAAATTACGGCCGCTTTAGGCTTCAGGAAGCATGGCATATCTCGATAATATTGCCGTCTTTGTGCGGGTGGTGGAACTGGGAAGCTTTTCGGCGGCGGGCCGTGACATGCGTATTTCGCCGGCGGTCGCTTCGAGCCGCATCAAGGAGCTGGAGAAGCGGCTTGGCGTGCGGCTGCTAAACCGCACCACACGGCAGTTGGCGCCAACCGAGCATGGCCGCGTCTTCTACAAGGGCGCAAAAAAGGTGCTGGAGGCGCTGGAGGAGGCGGAAGCCGCAGTGGCCTCGCTTTCCGGCCAGCCGCGCGGCACGATCCGTGTCACTGCGCCTCTCGGCTTTGGCCGGCGCTTCATTGCCAGCGGAATTCCGGATTTTCGAGCACAGTATCCTGATATCGAGGTCCGTCTCAGACTTTCAGATCACGACGTGGACATGATGCGCGAGAGCATCGATGTCGCCTTCAAGCTCGGCGTACTGGAGAATTCCAGCTTGCGAATGCGCGGGATCATGGATTGCGAACGTGTGCTTGCAGCCTCGCCAGAATATCTTGCCCGCCGCGGTGAACCCCAGCGCCCGGAAGACCTTGTGAATGACGGCCATGACTGCCTGATGCTGCGGTTCCCCGGCGTGCGGGAGCACTTCTGGGTGCTGGTCACAGAAGCCGGGCCGCAGAAATTCGAAGTGCGCGGACCCTTTGATACTGATGATGGGGACGTCATTACCGGCTGGGCGTTGGACGGTCACGGCATCATCAACAAACCACGCTTCGAGATTGAGCCTTACCTGCGCGATGGTCGCTTGAAGATCATTCTTCCAGATACTCCACCCCTGCCGGTGAAGCTCGCCGCGATTTATCCGCACCGGAATCTGCAGGATCCCAAGTTGCGCCTCATTGTGGACTTTATGGCCAAGCGCTGCCAGCGCATGATTAACGACATCCTGACCGGGAATTGATCAGGTCGGCATTTATCATACAGCCGCCAGGGCGCGCTCTATATCGGCCAGAAGGTCGGCGGCATCCTCCAGCCCCAGCGAGAGGCGCAACGTTCCGGGGTTGATGCCCGCCTCCGCACGTGCTTCTTCGGAAAGGTTCTTGTGGGTGGTGGTACCCGGATGCGTGATCAGACTCTTGGCGTCGCCCAGATTGTTGGAGATCCGGATGATCTTCAAGGCATTGGAGAAGTCAAAAGCCGCCTGCTTGCCGCCCTTTAGGTCCAGGCAGACGAGCGTAGAGCCACCCTTCATTTGCCTTGCCACGATGTCGGCCTGCGGATGATCAGCCCGGCCCGGATAGATGACGCGCGCGATCTTCGGATGATCGGCAAGATAGTCAGCGACGCGCGCGGCGCTTTCCGTCTGCTGGCGTACGCGCAGCGGCAGCGTTTCCAGCCCTTTGAGCAGAGTCCACGCATTGAAGGGAGAAAGGCTTGGCCCTGTATGGCGGAAATAATCGTGCAGGTGCTCGTCGATCCATGCCTTATCCGAGAGGATGATGCCGCCTAAGCATCTTCCTTGGCCGTCAATATGTTTGGTGGCTGAATAGACGACAACATGCGCGCCCAGCTCCAGCGGCTTCTGAAGGAGCGGCGTAGCGAAGACATTGTCCACGACAAGGCGCGCGCCGATACCGTCGGCAAGCTTGGCTATCGCGCTGATGTCGCAGACCTGTAGTGTAGGGTTTGTAGGGCTTTCCAGGAAAAAGAGCTTGGTGTTGCTGCGGATCGCGCTCTCCCAGGCTTCTAGGTTCGAGCCGTCGACCAGTGTGGATTCGATACCATAGCGAGGCATAAGCGTTTCGACGATCCAGCGGCAGGACCCGAAAAGCGCACGGGCGGCCACCACATGATCACCCGCCTTGAGTGAGCAGAGGAGTGCTGTGGCGACTGCCGCCATGCCGGAGGCCGTTGCCCGCGCATCTTCGGCCCCTTCCAGCGCACACATGCGCTGCTCGAACATGTCGATTGTGGGATTTGCGTAGCGTGAATAGATAAAGCCGGGCTCCTCGCCCTTGAAGCGCGCTTCCGCAGCTTCTGAGCTTTCATAGACAAAGCCCTGTGTAAGATAAAGTGCCTCGGACGTCTCGCCGAAGGAGGAGCGCAAGGTTCCTCCGTGCACGAGGCGCGTTTTAAGCTGCCATTCGTCATCGAATCTTTGTGTCATCGCTGTGCCCAACAAAAAACCGGCCGCGTAAGCCGGATCGAGCATCGAGCGCGGCCTTTTAGCGAGTTCTTTAACGTGGCTGCAAGCCGACCGGCCAAATCACCACGGGATAAGATTTTTTAGCCCTCGGTTTTGCTTGCGTCAATCGCCACGCACGTTAAACGTCCGTGGAAAGCAGGAAAAGAGGAAAATCTTGGCGAATAAAGGTATCCTGCCTGATAGCGAGATTGCCGCCTTGTTCGGGAGCGGCGCGCTCACGGCCGAGCGCGCGCCCGATAAGGACCAGATCCAGCCGGCTAGCCTCGATCTGAGGCTGGGGAAGGTGGCCTACCGCGTGCGTGCCAGTTTCCTTCCAGGTCCCCGGCATCGGGTCGCCGATAAGCTGGACCGGCTGAAGCTGCATGAGATCCGGCTTGAAGAAGGAGCAGTGCTGGAGACGGGATGCGTCTACATCGTGCCATTGATGGAAAGCCTGGCGCTCCCCGAAGAGATTTCCGCTTCTGCCAACCCGAAAAGCTCGACAGGCCGGCTCGACATCTTCACGCGGGTCATGACCGATTACGGGCAGGAGTTCGACAAGATCGCAGCCGGATATTCCGGTCCCATCTATCTGGAAGTAAGCCCGCGCACCTTTCCCATAGTCGTTCGCCCGGGATCCCGGCTTTCACAGATCCGCTTTCGCAGCGGCGATACGCTGTTATCTGAGAGCGAACTTGCCGAGTTGCACGAGCGGGATACCCTGGTTGCGACGGAAATGCCGAGTATCTCCGATGGCGGCATCGCGCTTTCCATCGATCTGGAGGGCGGCCCGAAAGGGCTTATCGGTTATCGTGCAAAGCACCACACGGGACTCATCGATGTCGACCGCAAGGCCGCTTATGATGTGAACGATTTCTGGGATCCGCTCTACAACCACGGATCACGGGACCTGGTCCTCGATCCGGATGAGTTCTACATCCTCGTCTCGCGCGAAGCGGTGCACGTGCCGCCGGCCTATGCCGCGGAGATGACGCCCTTCGATCCGCTGGTAGGCGAATTCCGCGTGCACTATGCCGGGTTCTTCGATCCGGGTTTCGGTCATTCGGCCGCCGGGGGCATGGGAAGCCGCGCTGTTCTGGAGGTGCGCAGCCACGAAGTGCCCTTCATCCTGGAGCACGGGCAGATTGTCGGGCGCCTGTTGTACGAGCGCATGAGCACGCTGCCGCGCATGCTTTATGGCGCAGACCTCAAGTCCCATTATCAGGGACAGTCGCTGAAACTCTCCAAGCATTTCCGCCAGGGCTGACCCCACCTGAATGCGATTGGTCGTCTCGACCGCCGTGTCACTTCCTTGGAAATAACGGCCCGCATGCCCGACAATCACGAACTGCATATCACCAACGTAGAGAAGCCAGGCGTCCGATGCTGCGACAGCCATGCGAGCCGTAGATGAGGTCTTGAACGCCTTAGCCGCTAACATGAAGGTGACGAGGGAAATATTGCAGCGGATCGAGGCGGCGCAGAGTGGGCGAAGGCCACCATAGTGAGCCCCGTCCCATTTCCTCGCGGAGCCTACTCAGGCATCAGTACGTAACGTGCTCCCCGATGATGTGAGTGGAGCCGAACACTGCTGCAGCAATTTCAACTCTACCGCAATTTCTTCGATCTGCGCCTGTATCTGCCGATTACTTTTGTGCAGGGCGTCCGCCAAAGCTTCCAAGCCAATTGATACGGCGCAAAGCAGTTCATCGGCATCGCCTTCAGCGATGTGCTTTCGTCGCATATCAGAAAGTTTTTTCTTTGCATTCAGGAACATGAAGCCCTCCGTTGAATAACGGCGGCATGTTCCCCCGACGTGGTTAACCATGAATTAAAAAACAACGGTGGGTACTTCCGTCATCACAATTTCGACTTATTGTTTAGTCGGGGGCTGCGGGGCTCCGAGCTTGTTCAGACTTAATTAGCCTGTCGTTCGATCCGAACGCATTTTGGGTTAATTCCTCGTTTCGGAAAGGGGGGAGAGATGGGAGAACACTCATCGGTAAGTTTTGCTGAATCTAATCTTGTTTATCAGAGCGCAGATCCAAATCTATTATTTCTAAGCTCTACTTTGCTTTTTACCGGGCGACGTCTGGTGCGTGAATCTACTAGCTATTTTCCCGTCAGGGGCTGGAGGAAGGAGTTGAAGCCCCTCCAAATTGCCGCTGTTCGCAACATCAAAGTAAATCCGACTGAGGCAGCCTTAAGCACGATAGCGAAAGAAATAGCGGATTACGCGGCTACTGTCACGAATGGCTCGCCATACGACTTTGTGTGCGGTGTGCCGCCGGGTACTTCGCGGTCGAAGGAAAATTTTGCGATGCTCATTGCTCGCGCAGTGGCGGATCGGATGAATATCGATTTTTCCGCTGCTTTGCGAACAACTTCCACCGGCAAAGGAAGATCGAGTCACCCGCAGGAGAGCGTTCGGTTTCGAGTTCGCCTCGAAGACGATGTGCCAGATGGGAAAATTGCGCTTCTCGTTGATGATGTTACGACCACAGGGAGTCATTTTCGTCGGTGCGTCGATCAATTCCGCCGGAAGGGAATGTCTGTAGTGTGTGTGTCATGGATAGGGTAATGGGGGCAGCCTAGATCGTCGCCCCGGTTGACCCGTCATCAACCTTAGAGAACCCCTCTGGCTCCGGCTGGCGGGGCTTTTCGCTTTTGTGAAACAGTGAACATTAACGGAACATCACGTGGGAAATGCGTGGGACTTTTTACTACGCCTCCTGCCTCCGTGCGCCGTTCGTTCCAATTTGGCAATCTTGGATTACAAGACCACTTGCACGAAAAATGGTGTTTCGCTAAGGGTTTGAAGCTCGGACGCGGGCGTAGTTCAGTGGTAGAACGCAAGCTTCCCAAGCTTGATGTCGTGGGTTCGATCCCCATCGCCCGCTCCAATCGTTTCCGGCAAATGGCCTGCATCCGTGAGTTTCCCTAGAAAGCCGCCGACGTTTTGCGAAGTCACGCAATCAAGACTCATTAGGCAAGCAATTGACACTTTGCCGCAGGTGGCAGTGGCGGGGAAACATACTCGTTCTTGTTTGCTTAATCACAAAGATGATCTTGCGGATTCCTTTATTGGTCGGTCATCAACAACCGGTCAAAAGGACGATGTCATGACCATCCGCAATCACTTGATGACGACAACCGCAGCGGCAGTTATGGCGTTCGGCTGTCTTGCCACACAGCCGGGCTATGCGGATGAGGCAACCGGCACGGGTTTGGCACCAGTCGACATCGTCCGTTCCGCGACAGATCTGCCCGGAGCGCTTGGCGAACGGGGGCCCCAGACCGTTCGGGTCAATCTGGAGACCGTCGAGGTCGTCGGTGCGCTGGCAGATGGCACCACCTACAATTACTGGACTTTCAACGGAAAGGTGCCTGGCCCCTTTGTCAGGGTGCGCGTCGGGGACACGGTAGAGGTGCTGCTGGAGAACCATGAGCACAGCATGGCCATGCACAACGTGGATTTTCACGCAGTGACAGGTCTTCATGGCGGCGGGCAAGCAACTCTCGCAGCCCCCGGAGAGGAGAAGGGGTTCACCTTCAAGGCGCTCCAGCCCGGCCTCTACGTCTATCACTGCGCCGTCGGCCCCGCCGCCCAGCATATCACCAATGGCATGTATGGCATGATCCTGGTCGAACCGGAGGGCGGTCTGCCGCCGGTGGACCGCGAGTTCTATGTCATGCAGGGGGAACTCTACACCGAGGAGGCTTTCGGCACGAGCGGCATGCTGACGGAAAGCTATGACAAGTTGATGAATGAGCAGCCGGAATATTACGTTTTCAACGGTGCTGCCGAGGCGTTGACCGGTGACAATGCGCTCAAGGCAAAGGTGGGCGAGACCATCCGCATCTATTTCGGCGTGGGCGGGCCCAACAAGACCTCCAGCTTCCATATGATTGGCGAAATCTTTGATACCGTCTACAATCTCGGCTCGCTCACTGGCGACCCGCTGCCCGATGTGCAGACCATCACCGTACCGCCGGGAGGTGCTGCCGCCGTAGACATCAAGCTCGACGTGCCGGGTGAATATCTGCTGGTCGACCACGCCCTGTCGCGCGTCATGCGCGGACTCGTCGGGACGCTGATCGTCGAGGGCGAGGAACAGCCCGAGATTTTCCGCGAAGGGGTTGAGGAGAGACTTGGGCAAGCGGTCTACTGACCTTTCGCAGATATCTGACAGGCCCGCCCTTGCCGGCGGGCCTCAAGCTTTTGGAGATATCCATGGACCCTGTCGTCTCGCCCGAAGATCGTTCGGTTCCCAGGCGCCGGATTCGGGAGGGTGATCATTCCCGTGACGGCCGCGGCCGCATTCGCAACGGGCTGCCCGTTCTGCATTACGGCTTCCGCCCGTTTTTCCTGCTCGCCGGTCTTCATGCCGGCACCATGATCGGTCTGTGGCTGTGGCTGTACTTGACTGGTGCGGCGCTGCCCGGTCCGTTCTCACCGCTTGCCTGGCATGTGCATGAGATGCTCTTCGGCTATCTCGCAGCGACGATTGCGGGGTTTATCCTCACCGCCGTGCCGAACTGGACTGGGCGCCTGCCACTCAGCGGCCTGCCGCTTGCGAGCCTCGTCCTTTTATGGCTTGCCGGCCGAGCCGCAACGAGCCTCGTTCCGAGCCCGCTTCTAGCTGCAATCATCGATCTGGCCTTTCCTGTCGTGCTGGCTGCCGCGATCTGGCAGGAGATCGTTGCTGGACGAAACTGGCGCAACGCGCCGGTCGCGGTGATGCTTACCCTGTTCGGGGTCGCAAACGGCCTGCATCATGCAGAGGCCGCAGGGCTGGTGCCGGATGGATGGGCGACGCGTCTGGCGCTTGCTGTCTCGGCAATGCTGATTGCGCTCATCGGCGGACGCATCGTGCCAAGCTTCACGCGAAACTGGATGGTCAAGCGCCGCGAGACGGCTCTTCCGGCCTCATTCGGGCTCCTCGACAAAGCGGCGCTCGTGGCAAGTGCGCTCGCCCTCACCGCCTGGCTCTTCGCCCCCGCTCAGCTTCTGACCGGCGGCGGTCTCATTGTCGCTGGAACGCTCCTGTTCCTGCGGCTGATCCGGTGGCGTGGCTGGCGAACCCGCAGGGAAGCGATCCTCTTCGTTCTCCACGTCGGATATGCGTGGCTGGCCATCTCCCTGATCATGTTGGGCGTGAGCATCTTCTTGCCCGAAGCCGTGCCTCCAAGCGCCGCAATACACGCACTGACCGCCGGCGCGATTGCAACGATGACTCTGGCCGTCATGACCCGCGCAAGCCTCGGCCATACGGGCCGCACAATCCAGGCCGATGGCTGGATCGTGTCCATCTATCTGCTGGTCAATTTTGGTGCGGCACTGCGTGTTCTTGCACCATTCAGTGCGGAGGACTACGTCATGCTGCTCGCCGCCGGGGGCGTGTTATGGAGTGGCGCGTTTGTGCTGTTTGTGCTGCGCTTCTGGCGCGTCTTGACAGGTCCGCGCGTTTGAAAGGCTTATGCGCCACTGGACGGAAAATGCAGTGGCGCCTCGTTATCGAGGTTTATTCCCCAAGGTGCCGGCGCGCGGCGGCCAACCAGTCTTCCATTAGCCGCCTGTCCTCCTTTGAGAAGGATGCCCGGCGGGCAAGGTCGGCAAAACTGTCATCCGGGTGGGTACGATTGTAGTGCTTTTCTGCCCACTCCCGCAGGGCATCGTCACGGACGGCCCTTTCTCCAGGGCGCTCCTCGATCTGCCCGCCAGCGTAGGTTTCCAGAAACATGCCTGCCTCCGACAAACGTTAGCGCGCCGTACGTCTTTCCGGACGCACAGGGGCGCGCCATCTCATTCAATCTACGCATCGTGCTATCCGGAAATCGATTCAGATTTTCGGGGCCGATGCTGTCGAGCGGCCAGAGATCAGCCGCCCTGTTGCTCGCGTCCGATATATCTAGTTGGCCGCGACGGCGTGCCCAATGAGCTCTTCAAAAACGCCCTTCGCCTTGCCAGGATGTTTTACGGCTTGCGCCGCAGCGGCATTGACGGGCGCGCCAACGCTGATGACCGCTACCATACCCATTCCGTAATGTGGCGCACATTTGATGCCGTAAACGCCTTCCATCTCAACGGTATAGGCAATCTCCTCGTTGATCTTGCCCTTGAATGCTTCCGCACCGTCGGGAAGCATGCCCTTGATCGTTTCGGCATTGTGGCCCTTGTCGGCGGCGATGAAGCGGATCGTGTCGCCCGGCTGAGCTGCGATGAAGGCCGGCTCGAACACCATCATCCCCTTCTCGCCCTTGTTGAGCATCCGAATCTCGTGATCGGCTGCCTGTGCGGCACCGGCGGTCCCGGCCGCCATTAGGGCGGCGATGGCCATTCTTGCAAAGATCAGTTTCATTCATCCAGTCCTTTTCTGCGTGCGGCGTCGAATGCCGCTGCAGATGAACTAGAATCAAAAGGACCTGCGCTCTTTGCGCCAACTCAAACAACAGATAGAACGTTTCAGATCGTGCCGACAGGAAGACAGGAGCATAGCGTGCCTGAACTTGATGGTTCCTTGATTGCTGGTCTGCCCCTCTTTTCCGGCATGAGCAAAAAGGAACTCGATTTCCTACTCTGCCGTGCCCGCTCTGCGCGCTATCCGAAAGATCTGGCGATATTCGAACAGGACGGCAATGCTGATGCTTTCTTTCTCCTGCTGGACGGCCATATCCGGGTCGTCCGCCTCAACGAGGATGGGGAGCAGGTGATTGCGCGTTATATCAACCCGGGGGAGTTGTTCGGCATTGCGGTTGCGATGGGACGTGCCACCTATCCGGCAAGCGCAATCGCCGCTGTGGACTGTGTCGCACTTGCCTGGCCCAACGAAGCATGGCCCGATCTGACAGCCCGCGTTCCACAATTTGCCTCCGGCGCCTATCGGACTATCGGCGAAAGGCTGCAGGAGACGCAGGACCAGGTCATGCAAATGTCCACCGAACAGGTGGAACAGCGCGTTGCACACACGCTGTTGCGGCTCGTCCAGCAATCAGGGCGCAAGACGGCGGAAGGCATCGAGATCGACTTTCCGATTACGCGCCAGGACATCGCCGAGATGACCGGTACCACGCTTCACACGGTCAGCCGACTTCTCAGCGCATGGGAGGATATGGGGTTGGTGCGTGGGGGACGGCAAAGGGTGATCGTGACCGATGCGCACAATCTGATGCTGATAGCGGAGCACCGTCGCAAACGATAATTACGGATCTCCCGATACCTTCTCGACGAGGTCCCGCAACACCTCTTCTTCGCATATTTCGTGGGCCTGACAGGCTTCGCGCAAGGTGTGAAACCTTCCGATCGGGCAGCCGACGCACAGCATACCGTGGCCGATCACGACAGGGATCGTGGACGGCCATCGGCGCATGATTGCGTCGATCGTCATGTCCGGTTCCAGCTTGGCATGCATCGTCTTTATCTCCGGCGGCAATGACAAACTGTCGCACCCTCCCGGGGAACTTTCCTTGCTGCTGCGCAAACAGGTCGCACCTTTTCGTACCAGGTGCGACATCTCTTCCATTGCCGCTTCAAAACGGCAAATCTAAAGTGGCATATAGTTTACCACTTTGGGATCGCTATGAGCAATTTCCGCATCGAAGCGGCGCGGCCAAAGCCTGAGAAGCCTCTTGCCGATAAGAACGTCGACCGGGCTTTCATCGGGGGAATCGTGCGTGATTTCTATGGCCGTGTGCGAAAAGACGAGCGGCTTGGCCCGATCTTCGCCCGTCACATTGCCGGGGACTGGGAGCCGCATCTGGAAAAGATGACCGACTTTTGGTGTTCAGTGATTCTGAAGACCGGAGAATATCGGGGACGCCCCGTACCGGCGCATATGAAACTCAAGGAGGTGCGGGAAGAGGATTTTGCCATCTGGCTCGGCCTTTTCCGTCAGACGGTGGAAGAGCGCTGTTCGCCGGAGACAGCTGCGGTCTTTGTCGAGCGCTCCGAGCGCATTGCAAAGAGCTTGCAGCTGGCGATGTTTTTCACGCTCGGCACGGCGGCAAAGGAGAATCCCGATCATGGTCGGAAATAAGCGTTTCCTTTATACCGCGACCGCTTTCGTTGCCATTTTCTGGCTCGGCATGCTTGTCGGCGTTTCCTTCCTCGCCACGCCGGTGAAGTTTCAGGCGCCGTCCCTCGACCTGCCCGTGGCGCTTGATGTCGGCCGCGTCACCTTTGCACTTTTCTCGCACATCGAATGGATTCCGGCGGTGCTTCTGCTCGCGCTCGTCGTGCCGCTGCGTCTGGACACCTGGATTGTCGCGGCGGCGGCGGCCGCTTCCGTATTGCTTGCAGCCGAGTTTTTCTGGCTGCTGCCGGTGCTCGATGTGCGTGTGGCGGCGATCATCGCCGGTGAGGCGGTGCAGCCCAGCCCGCATCATTTCCTCTACGCCCTGGCCGAAGTGGCGAAGGCCGTGCTCCTCCTGGTTATAGGGTTTGCCTGCCTTCTGCGGCTGGCAAGCTCCTCCGCCCCTGCGGCAGCAGCGGAGTAGGCCGGTGCGGATGACGCTCCACACCGATTATGCGATGCGCATGCTGATCATGCTCGGCGCACATAACCGTGAGCCGGTGACGGTGCAGCAGGTGGCCGATACCTATGGGCTCTCGCGCAATCACCTTCTGAAGGTGGCTCGCAAGCTGCGACAGATGGGAATTATTGACACGACACGCGGTCGCGCCGGCGGCATTCAACTCGCCAAAGAGCCCGCCGACATCAATATCGGTACGATCGTGCGCGCGACGGAAGATGACCTGGCGCTCGTGGAATGCATGAAGACGGGCGGCAGGTGCCTGCTTTCTCCATCGTGCCGTCTCAAGGGCATCGTGCGGGAGGCGCTGGACGCCTATCTTGCTGTTTTCGATAAGTATTCGCTGGCAGACCTGATCCAGAACAAGGACATGCTCGGCCTGCTGCTTCATAAGGAAGGGGTATGAGATTGATCGCGGGGTTGACCACTACAGAACGGCAGACAGGCCTTTTGCTTGCCGGCATCGTCACCTTGATGGGCGCGGCACTCGGCATCGCCGGTCGCAACGACCTGTTGGGCTATCACGGATTGCTCATCGTCGTTTTCGGCGCGGTCGTCATGATCGCGCTGCTGCGCAATCTGGATGCACCCGAGCCAGAGGAAAGCCGGCTCTCCGAATATTATGACGATCCAATCCGCTTTGGCATCGTGCTGACAATGGTCTGGGCCGTCTTCGCCATGTTCATCGGTGTGTGGGTGTCGGCGCTCCTGGCTAGGCCTGAACTAACCTTCGATGCGGGCTGGGCAAGTTTCGGCCGTTTACGTCCTGTCCACACCACCGGCGTCATTTTCGGCTTCGGCGGCAATGCCTTGATTGCCACATCGCTGCATGTCGTCCAGCGCACCTCGCGCGCGCGCCTTCCCGATCAGGTGAGCCCCTGGTTCGTCCTGCTCGGTTACAATCTCTTCTGCCTGTTGGCCGTCACCGGCTACTTCCTCGGCATCACCCAGTCGAAGGAATATGCCGAGCCGGAATGGTATGCCGATATCTGGCTGGTCATCATCTGGGTCACTTATTTCGTGCTCTATATCCGAACGCTGGCGCGCCGGAAGGAGCCGCACATTTACGTAGCAAACTGGTATTTTATGGCATTTATCCTCGTAGTGGCGGTGCTGCACATCATCAATAATCTTGCAGTGCCGGTCTCCCTCGGCAGCGCCAAGGCCTATTCCGCTTTCTCGGGCGTGCAGGATGCGATGACGCAATGGTGGTACGGCCACAATGCTGTCGCCTTCTTTCTCACGGCCGGATTCCTCGGCATGATGTACTACTATCTGCCAAAGCGGGCAGAACGGCCCATCTATTCCTACCGGCTGTCGATCATCAGCTTCTGGGGCATTACTTTCCTGTATCTCTGGGCGGGCTCGCACCATCTTCACTACACCGCCCTGCCTCACTGGGTGCAGACACTGGGCATGACCTTCTCCATCGTGCTGCTGGTGCCCTCCTGGGCGTCGGCCGGCAATGCGTTGCTGACCCTCAATGGCGCCTGGCACAAGGTGCGTGACGACGCGACGCTCCGCTTCATGATGGTGGCGGCCGTCTTCTATGGCCTGACGACGTTCGAAGGTTCCTTCCTGGCGATCCGCGCCGTCAACTCCCTGTCCCATTATACGGACTGGACCGTCGGTCACGTCCATGCCGGCGCGCTTGGCTGGGTGGCGATGATCACCTTCGGCGCGCTCTACACGCTGACCCCTTCCATGTGGAAGCGCGAGCGCATGTACTCCAACACGCTGGTGGAGGTGCATTTCTGGTGCGCAGTGATCGGGACGTTCATTTACGTCTTCGCCATGTGGAACTCCGGCATCATCCAGGGACTGATGTGGCGCACCTATAATGACAGCGGCACGTTGACCTACTCCTTCATCGAGTCGCTCGTCGCGATGCACCCCTACTACATTGCGCGTACCGTCGGCGGCCTCTTCTTCCTCACTGGCGCAGTGGTCGGCACCTACAACATCTTGATGACGATCCGGCATGAGCCGCAGCCCTTGCGCGAGCGCGCGGAAACGCTCGGCGCAGACCAGCCGCTCGTGCCGGGGGAGTAAAAAATGCCCGAATTTCACAGGAAACTTGAACGCACCGCCATCGGGTTCGCACTGGCCATCATCGTCGTATCGAGCATCGGCGGCCTGGTCGAGATCGCACCCCTTTTCACCATCGACGAGACCGTCGAGAAGGTGGAGGACATGCGGGTATACACCCCGCTAGAGCTGGCCGGCCGCAACATATACATGCGTGAGGGGTGCTACGCCTGCCATAGCCAGATGATCCGTACCCTCCGCGACGAGGTTGAGCGTTACGGACCGTACTCGCTGGCGGTGGAGTCGCAATACGACCACCCGATGCTATGGGGCTCGAAACGCACTGGGCCCGACCTTGCGCGCGTGGGCGGCAAATATTCGGACGAATGGCACGCCGCTCACCTTGTCGACCCGCGCGCCGTCGTGCCCGAATCCAAGATGCCGGCCTATGCATGGCTTCAGCGCAATACGCTGCGGATAGACGATCTGCCGGGGCATCTGAAGGCGCTGCGGCGCGTCGGCGTCCCGTACACGGACGAGATGGTGGCGAACGCCGCGCGCGACGCCTTCGCCCAGGCCTTTCCGGACAGCCCGCTGACCGAAGGCGTCGTCGAGCGCTACGGCGAGGATACGAATATCCGTGCCTTTGACGGCGAGCCAGGCCGGCTTACCGAGATGGATGCGCTGATCGCCTATCTGCAGATTCTCGGCAAGCTGACCGATGCTCCCCATAAGCAGGGCAGCGGGGAACAGGTTGTCCAGGCAGAGGAGACGGAATGATGGAAATCAGCCACGAAACCCTCGTCGGAATCGCCAAAAGCTGGGGGCTCTTCTACTTCATCGCAATGTCCATCGGGGTGCTTATCTACACTTTCTGGCCGCGCAACCGTGAGCGTTTCGCCCGTGCCAAGCTGATCGTGCTCGACAAGGAGGACCGGCCATGCAGATAGGGGAACGCGATCCGGTCACCGGCCAATACACGACCGGGCATGACTGGAACGGCATCAAGGAACTGGACAACCGCGTCCCCCGTGTCGTCAAGTTCTTCCTCTACGCTACGATCCTGTGGTCGATCGTCTATTGGATACTGATGCCAGCTTGGCCGTTGGGCGTCAGCTATACAAAGGGCCTGCTGGGCATCGACCAGCGTCAGACGGTGGGGAAAGCCGTCGCCCGCGGCGCGGCCCAGCGGTCGGTCTGGGTAGACCAGATTGCACAACTTGATTTTGAAGCGATCAGGCAGGATCCTGCACTGATGGCGATCGTGCGGGAGACCGGCAGCACGCTGTTCGGCGATAATTGCGCCGTCTGTCATGGCACAGACGCGAGGGGCAACCCGGGTTATCCGAGCCTTGCAAGCAATGCCTGGTTGTGGGGCGGCGATGCGGAAACAATTGCGGAAACGCTGCGCGTCGGAATCAATTCGAGCCACCCGGAAAGCCGCTATGGGCAAATGCCCGCTTTCGGACGTGACGGCATTCTTGACCAGGCTGCCATTTCCTCGATCGTCTCGTTCATCCGCAACAATGCCGAGGGTATCGATGATCTCGGCCCGCTGGACACGAAGGGCGTGGAGGAAGGCCGGGAACTGTTCGTCGAGAATTGCGCCGCCTGCCATGGGGAAAGCGGACGCGGCGATCCGAGCATGGGCGTTCCCGATCTGATGGACGATGTGTGGATCACCGGCAGTAACCGACAGACGCTGTTCCGTACCATATGGCGGGGCCGGCAGGGGCACATGCCCCACTGGGAAGGGCGGCTCAGCGAGATAGACCGCAAGATCTTGACGCTTTACGTCACCAACATCGCCAGCGGGCAGACGGAGGGCGTCGATGAGCGCTAGCGCAGGCCGCCGCCGGACCAGACTGTGGGTCTTCGCAGGAGTTACCGGCGGGCTTCTCCTCTTCTTCGGCGCGAATGCGCATCTTCTTTATGTCGCGCTCGACGCGCAGCCTGAATGCGTCGAACATATCAAGATGCCGAATGAGGGGCAGCCCGCGCAATTCAGGGCGGCAAAGTCCGCGTGCTGAGGGGATCAGAGCAAGACCATGGCGAATGACATTCACGCAAACGATATCGAACCCTTCGTGCCGGCCATCCGCGACCATGGACTGCCGCCTGCTGAAGCTTTCCGCTGGCTTGGAGCAGGGTGGCGGGATTTCTGCACCCGCCCCGGCTTGAGCCTTTTTCACGGGGTGGGTGTGCTTGCCCTTTCAATGCTCACGGTAGCGGTCATGTTCGCGGCAGGCTGGGACCACATCCTGTTTCCCGCCCTGTCGGGCTTTATGATCATCGGGCCGCTTATCGCCCTCGGGACCTATGAAAAAAGCCGCAGGCTGGCGGAAGGCGAGCCCTTGAGCCTTCGCCACGTCATCTTCGTTCCCATTCGCTCCGGGAGCCAGATCTTCTTTGTCGGGCTTATTCTCGCGCTGCTGATGATCTTTTGGATGCGGTCGGCTGTGCTGGTCTATGCTCTCTTCTTCGGCCTGCGGCCGTTTCCTGGCCTTGACCAGATCGTGCCCATGCTCTTCACCGCGCCCATCGGCTGGGCGATGCTTGTTACGGGCACGATCATTGGCGGCATATTTGCGGCATTTTCCTTTTCGATCAGTGTTTTTGCCATCCCCATGCTCATCGACAGGCGCACCGATGCGATGTCGGCCATGGGCGCGAGCATGGCACTGGTCTGGAACAATTTGCCGGTGATGCTGACATGGGGCGGCATTCTGCTCGCGTGGTTCGTATTTGCTGTTGCCACGGGGCTTCTGGGCCTCGTCCTCATTTTCCCGCTATTGGGCCATGCCACATGGCACGCGTATGCGACGGTCGCACGGAGTTGAGATCATGGCGGGCTGTTGCGCCCCCGGCGCGGACATGATCATGAATGAACAGGGTGGTGCCTGGCCGGTCGACGATGAAATACGCGTCGCAAGCCGCGACCTTTCGCCAACCCTAATGCAAACGGATCTGTCGGTGCCCGGCGCGCATTGCGCGGCCTGTATCAAGGCCATCGAGAAAGCGCTCGTGACGCTCCCGGGCGTAGAAGCAGCAAGACTCAACCTCTCGACCCGCCGCGTCTCGGTTCAGTGGCGCAAGGATGGCCCGGTGCCGCCCTTCTTCAAGGCGCTTTCCAAGGCCGGCTACGAGTCGACGCTCTTTTCCGAGGATCCCGAACGGGAGGATCCGGAATTTACACGCCTGATACGCGCGACGGCCGTGGCGGGTTTTGCTTCCATGAACATCATGCTCCTGTCTGTCTCCGTCTGGTCGGGGGCGGACGCCGGAGTTCGCCATGCGTTCCATCTGATCTCGGCACTGCTTGCCGTACCCGCAATCGCCTATTCGGGCCGCGTCTTCTTCGCCTCTGCCTGGTCGGCGTTGAAAGCGCGCAGGACCAATATGGATGTGCCGATTTCCGTCGGGATCCTGCTGACGCTGGGGCTCAGCCTTCATGACACCCTCTTGAACGAACCGCACGCCTATTTCGATGCGGTAACGTCGCTTACCTTCTTCCTGCTCATCGGCCGCACGCTGGACCACATGATGCGCCGCAGGGCCAGGGTAGCCGTGATGGGGCTGGCGCGCATGATGCCGCGCGGAGCGGTGACGGTGGCGGCGGACGGAACCCGCGACTACAAGGATGTGCGCACCATCGAGCCCGGGGAGATGCTGCTCGTCTCGCCGGGAGAACGCATTCCGCTCGATGGCACGGTGGTGGAGGGCAGCGGCGAGATCGATGCCCACGTCGTTACCGGCGAGTCGCAGCCCGTCGAGGCCGAAGCAGGCAGCAAGGTCAGCGCGGGCATGCTGAACCTGACCGGCGCCCTGAAGGTCCAGGTCGAGAAAAGGGCCGACGACTCCTTCCTTTCCGAAATGATTCGGATGATGGAGGCGGCGGAAGCCGGCCGCTCGCGCTACCGCCGCATTGCCGACCGTGCAGCAAGCCTTTACTCGCCCGTCATCCACACCCTGGCGCTTGCCGCCTTTACCGGCTGGATGCTGGCGACGGGAGACTGGCACCGCGCGCTTACAATCGCCGTTTCGGTACTGATCATAACCTGCCCGTGCGCGCTCGGCCTCGCCGTTCCGATGGTCCAGGTGATGGCAGCGCGCCGGCTGTTCGAAGGTGGGATCGCGCTCAAGGATGGAAGCGCGCTGGAACGCCTCGTTCAGGTCGGTGCGGTTGTGTTCGACAAGACCGGAACGCTGACATTGGGGCGTCTGCGCGTCAGCGGCTCGACGGCCGCAGGGGATGATCTTGAAGCTGCTGCTACCCTGGCGTCCCGTTCGCTCCATCCTGCGGCAAGGGCCGTAGCAGCGATCCATCCCGGCGCGGCAGATCATCCGGTTGAAAACTTCGCGGAGCATCCCGGCTTTGGCATCGAGGGGGAAATCGGCGGCGCCCAATATCGGCTCGGGCGCCCGTCATGGGCGCATGACACCGGGGCATCGGAAAGCGCGCAGACCGTCAGCGTGCTTTCCCGCGATGGCGCTCCGGTGGGGACTTTTGCATTTACCGACACATTGCGCGGCGAAGCAAAAAACGCAGTCCGCGCGCTTCAGGAGAACGGCTTGGCGGTTGAGATCATTTCCGGCGACACGGAACAGGCCGTGGCTGCCGTGGCAGAGGAGCTTGGCGTAAAAAACTACCAGGCGGCCATGCTGCCTGCGGACAAGGTCGCGCGGCTTGCCAAACTGCGCAGCGAAGGCACGAAGGTGCTGATGGTGGGAGACGGGCTGAATGACGCACCCGCCTTGGCGGCCGCCGACGTATCCATGGCCCCCGGCAGCGCGGCGGAGGTGGGACGCAACGCCGCTGACCTCGTCTTCTTCAGCGGCACACTCGACTCGGTACCGGCGGCCCTGTCGATCGCCCGGCGCGCGGCAGCGCTTGTGCGCCAGAATCTGGGGCTTGCCGTTATCTACAATATACTGGTGCTGCCGCTGGCACTCGCCGGCTATGTCACGCCCCTCGTCGCTGCCATCGCCATGTCGCTGTCTTCGATCCTTGTCGTGGCCAATGCGCTCAGATTACGAGGTGCGGAAAAATTGGCGATACGCGAGGCCCGTATAGCTAAACCGGCGGAGGCTCCCGCATGAGCTATCTCGTCTGGCTCGTTCCCATCGGACTTGTCATGGGCGCTTCCGCCCTTTTCATCTTCTTGTGGTCGCTGCGCCAGGGGCAGTACGAGGATCTGGACGGAGCGGCAGCGCGCATCCTCGTCGATGAAGACGACAGGCCCATTGTGGACTGCGCGGCAAAGCCCGTTTCTGTCCACCTTCGGGAGTTCGATTCTGCATCCGTGAAATAACGGCCTGAAACAGCACGCCGGATCAAGCACGCGCCGCATCAGCGGGTAGCAGGACGCTCCTTTGAAGCGCATTCCCTCGGCGTATTGCCATGTTTATTTCCCGAGTTCGTTTGCATAGCGGCGCGTATTCGTACCCTGCCGCTCCTCCCCACGCGAATAGCGGACTGCACAAAATTCCGCCTAAGCAAATCTGCGATTGACGTTGATAACAGGATTCCGCACCCTAGTTCCTGTCGGAGCTACTGAAATGCATACGGGTGCCCAAGCCCATTTGGGGGGAGTAACCATGAGCCATTTCCTCGACCGGCTGACATTTTTCCGGAGGGACCGGGAAACCTTCGCGGACGGCCACGGCATCACGACAAGAGAAAGCCGCAAGTGGGAAGACGCTTATCGAAAGCGTTGGGCATCCGACAAGATCGTCCGCTCCACTCACGGCGTGAACTGCACCGGATCGTGCTCGTGGAAGATCTATGTCAAGGGCGGGATCGTCACCTGGGAGACGCAGCAGACCGACTATCCAAGAACACGGCCCGACCTGCCAAACCACGAGCCTCGGGGCTGCCCGAGGGGAGCAAGCTACTCCTGGTATTTGTATTCCGGCACCCGCATCAAATATCCTCTGGTACGCGCACGTCTGATCAGGCATTGGCGTGAAGCCAGGAAGACCATGAGTCCGGTCGCTGCATGGCGGGCAATCGTCCAGGACAAGAAAAAGCGCCGCGACTGGGTTTCCAGGCGGGGCCGGGGCGGCTTCGTCCGCGCCGGCTGGGACGAGATCATGGAACTGATTGCCGCGGCCAACGCCTATACGATCCGTGAATACGGGCCGGACCGGGTCGCCGGCTTCTCACCCATTCCGGCCATGTCCATGATCTCCTATGCAGCCGGCTCGCGATATTTGTCGCTGCTTGGGGGCACGGTTCTTTCCTTTTACGACTGGTATTGCGATTTGCCGCCATCCTCGCCCCAGGTCTGGGGTGAGCAGACCGACGTACCCGAGAGCGCCGACTGGTACAATGCGGGTTTCCTCCTTGTCTGGGGCTCGAATGTGCCGATGACACGGGCGCCCGATGCCCATTTCTACGCGGAGGTGCGCTATCGGGGCGCCAAGAGCGTCGTCATCGCTCCCGACTATAACGAGGCGGCAAAGTTCTCCGATATGTGGCTGCATCCGAAACAGGGCACGGATGCAGCGCTTGCATTGGCGCTCGGCCATGTCGTTTTGCGTGAATTCTACCTCGACAGGCAGACGGAATATTTCCTGGACTATACGCGGCGGTTCTCCGACTTTCCTCTTCTTGTCACGCTGAGCGAGCGCGACGGGCATATCGTTCCCGACCGTATGCTGCGGGCGGCAGACCTCGCTGACAACCTTGGCGAAACCAATAATCCGGACTGGAAGACGGTCGGTATCGATGAATCGACCAACGAACTGGTGGCTCCCCAAGGCGCAAGCGGCTTCCGCTGGGGCGACCAGGGCAAGTGGAATCTTGAGGAAAAGGATGGCAAGGGGCGCGACATCCGGCTGCGCATGAGTCTGGCCGACGCGCATGACGAGATTGCTCCCGTCGCTTTCCCGTATTTTGGCGGCAGTGCGGCGCATGACTGGGTGGCGACCGGACATGAAAACATCCTGGTGCGCAATGTCCCTGTGCGCCTCATTGAACGTGCCGATGGAGGCAGGGTCCGTGTTGCGACCGTGTTCGACCTGTACTGCGCCAGTTACGGTCTCGACCGCGGTTTCGGGGGCGACAATGTAGCCAAGAGCTTCGACGAAGATATCCCCTTCACCCCCGCCTGGGCGGAGAAAGTGACGGGTGTTCCGCGACAGGCCATCATCCAGGTAGCGCGCGAGTTCGCGGCCAATGCGGAGATTACCGAGGGCCGCTCCATGGTGATCCTCGGGGCGGGGCTCAATCACTGGTATCACATGGACATGAGCTATCGCGGCATCATTCAGCTTCTGGTGATGTGCGGCTGCATAGGAAAGTCCGGAGGCGGATGGGCGCATTATGTGGGCCAGGAAAAGCTCCGCCCGCAAACCGGCTGGCTGCCGCTCGCTTTTGCGCTCGACTGGAGCCGCCCGCCCCGGCAGATGAACGGTACCAGCTTCTTCTACGCCCATAGCGACCAGTGGCGCTACGAGACCATGAAAGTCTCCGAACTCCTGTCGCCGCTGGCGCCGGAGGGTGACTGGTCGGGCGCGATGATCGATTACAACATCCGAGCCGAGCGGATGGGATGGCTGCCGTCCGCGCCGCAGTTGGAGACGAATCCGCTTGAGCTTGGGCGCAGCATTGCCGCTTCCGGCCGCGCACCTGGCGAAGTGGTGGCGGAAGGGCTCCAGTCAGGCGAGATCAAGTTTGCGAATACGGACCCGGATAATCCGCGCAACTGGCCGCGAAACATGTTCTTCTGGCGGTCCAACGTGCTGGGCGCCAGTGGCAAGGGCCACGAATATTTCCTGAAGCATTTCGTCGGCTCCTTGCACGGTGTGGTAGGGACCGACGACCGCGAAGAAATCCAGCGGCCCAAGGAGGTCATCTGGCGGGAGGAAGCGCCTGTCGGAAAGCTCGACCTGATGGTCACCATCGATTTCCGGATGTCCACCACCAGCGTCTATTCGGATGTCGTCCTGCCGACCGCGACCTGGTATGAAAAGCATGATCTGAACACCACCGACATGCACCCCTTCATCCATCCACTGACGGCGGCGGTGGACCCCTCATGGGAAACGCGTAGCGACTGGGCAATCTTTCGCGGCCTGGCACAGAAATTCTCCGAGGTCGCGCCCGAAGTGCTCGGGATCGAGAAGGACGTGGTGCTGTCGCCCATCCAGCACGACACGCCGGGAGAACTTGCTCAACCCTATGAACCGAAGGACTGGAAACGCGGTGAATGCGATCCTGTCCCCGGCAAGACGATGCCGAACGTGCATCTGGTCGAGCGCAACTACCCGGAGACTTTCGCCCGCTTTACCTCTTTTGGTCCCGACCTCGAGAACTATGGAAACGGCTCGAAGGGCCTGACATGGAAGGCGGACCGCGAAATCGAGCTTCTGGGAAAACTGAACGGAATTGTCCGCGAGGGTCCGGCCGCAGGCCGGCCGAAGGTGGATGCCGACATCGATGCCTGCGAGACGATCCTGATGCTTGCGCCAGAGACGAACGGCGAGGTAGCCATCAAGGCATGGGAGGTCCTCTCGAAAGCAACCGGACGCCCGCATGTGCATCTTGCGGAGGGGAAGGAAGAAGAGAAGATCCGCTTTCGCGACATTGTCAGCCAGCCGCGCAAGATCATTTCCTCGCCGACATGGTCAGGCATCGAGAGCGAAAGCGTCTGCTACAATGCCGGCTATACCAATGTCCATGAGCTGATCCCCTGGCGGACCCTTTCCGGTCGCCAGCAGCTTTACCAGGACCATCATTGGATGCGCGCCTTCGGCGAGGCGTTCGTGACCTGGAAGCCGCCGATCGACACGCGCAGCGTGGCCCGCGCTCTGGGCAAGCTGCCGAACGGCAACCGCGAGATTCTGCTGAACTTCCTGACCCCGCACCAGAAATGGGGAATCCATTCCACCTATACCGAAAACCTCATCATGCTCAGCCTCAATCGTGGCGGGCCGGCGGTTTGGATCAGCGAGAAGGACGCGGCGGAGGCCGGAATCGTCGACAATGACTGGATCGAGGCGTTCAACGTCAACGGGGCGCTGACCGCCCGGGCCATTGTAAGTCAGCGTATCATGCCCGGCTCCTGCATCATGTATCACGCTCAGGAAAAGGTGGTTAACACCGTCGGCTCGGAGATCACCGGCCAGCGCGGAGGCATTCACAACTCGGTCACGCGCATAAACATGAAGCCGACGCATATGATCGGCGGCTATGCGCAGCTCGCCTACGGCTTCAATTACTACGGGACGGTCGGCGCCAATCGCGACGAGATCGTGATTGTGCGCAAGATGAGCGAGGTGAACTGGTTCGATAAGGTCGTCGAGGACGAGGCGAATGTGGAGGGGGGCACCGCCGATTGGGGGACCGGAAACAAGCAGCGCAGGGAGACCGCGGAATGAGAATCCGAGCGCAGATCTCGATGGTATTGAATCTCGATAAGTGCATCGGCTGTCACACCTGTTCCATCACCTGCAAGAATGTGTGGACCAACCGGGAAGGTGTGGAATATGTCTGGTTCAACAATGTCGAGACCAAGCCAGGTATCGGCTATCCCAAGGACTGGGAGAACCAGAAGCGCTGGCACGGCGGCTGGGTCCGCACCAAGCGCGGTAAGCTCGTTCCCCGGCAGGGATCGAAATGGCGCATTCTATCGAAGATCTTCGCCAATCCGCACCTTCCCGAAATCGACGATTTCTACGAACCCTACACCTACGAATATGAGTGGCTTCAAAAGGCGCCGGAACTGCAGGCGCAGCCGTCAGCCAAGCCCCGCTCGCTCCTGACCGGCGCCGTCATCAACAAGATCGAATGGTCCGGCAATTGGGAGGACATGCTGGGCGGCGAGTTCGAGAAGCGCAGCCATGACTACAATTTCGAAGGCGTCGAGAAGGAAATTTACGGCGAGTTCGAAAAGACCTTCATGATGTATCTGCCGAGGCTGTGCGAACACTGCCTCAACCCCTCCTGCCTCGCCTCGTGTCCGTCGGGGGCGATCTACAAGCGCGAGGAGGACGGAATCGTCCTAATCGATCAGGAGAAGTGCCGCGGATGGCGCATGTGCGTCTCCGGCTGCCCCTACAAGAAGATCTATTACAACTGGTCCACGGGCAAATCGGAAAAATGCATCTTCTGCTATCCGCGTATCGAGACGGGCCAGCCGACCGTTTGCTCAGAAACCTGCGTCGGACGCATCCGCTATCTTGGCGTGGTGCTCTATGACGCCGACAAGATCGAGGCCGCCGCCTCTGTCGCGAACGAAAAGGACCTTTATCCGGCGCAACTCGACGTCTTCCTGGATCCGCACGATCCGCAGATACAGGCAGAAGCCCGGGCACAGGGCATTCCCGACCACTGGATCGAGGCGGCAATCCGTTCACCGATCTATAAGATGGCCGTGCAATGGAAAGTCGCCTTCCCGCTTCATCCCGAATACCGCACGCTGCCAATGGTCTGGTATGTGCCGCCGCTCTCGCCGATCCAGTCGGCCCATGAGGCCGGGAAGATCAGCGCTAAAGATGGGATGCCGGATGTGCGCAGCCTTCGCATTCCTCTGCGTTACCTCGCTAATCTTTTGACCGCCGGCGACGAGGCACCCGTGGCGACGGCGCTGGAACGCATGCTGGCCATGCGCGCCTACATGCGCGCCAAGAGCGTTGAAGGCCGGATCGATCCATCTATTCCCGAGCGGGTGGGCCTCACACAGGCGACCATCGAGGAAATGTACAGGATCATGGCCCTGGCCAATTACGAGGACCGGTATGTGATCCCGACAACACATCGGGAGAGGGACGAGGATGCCTATGTTCTGCGCGGCTCGGCGGGGTTCGGTTTCCAGGAGAGCACGAATGGCGCGACCAGGCTGAACCTTTTCGGAGGCGCGAAGCGGACGCCTCGCAAGCCCTATATGGACATCCCGACATGAGACTGACGATACGCGCCCAGGCTGCCCTGCTCGGCTACCCCTCAGCCGAATTGCAGGCGCATATCGGCGAAATCCGCGATGCGCTCCAGTCTGAGAAGGCTTTGCCGCGAGGGCCGCTGCGCCGTCTGGAAGCTTTGCTTTCACGCCTGGAGACCCAGGATCTTCTCGACGCACAGGCCGACTATAGCGAGCTTTTCGACCGTTCGCGCGCCCTCTCGCTCCATCTTTTCGAGCACGTTCACGGGGACAGCCGGGAGCGCGGACAAGCGATGATCGATCTCGGCCAGCAATATGTCGACCGGGGCTATCTGCTGGAGAGCAACGAATTACCGGACTTCGTACCCGTTTTTCTGGAATTTGTCTCCTGTCTTCCGCCCGCGGAAGCGCGGGTGATGCTGGGCGAGCCCGCCCATATCTTCGCCGCTCTTGAGCAGCGGCTGCGCGAGCGAGGATCGGACTACTCCGCAGTTTTCGGCGCGCTCGTCGAACTTGCAGGCGTGCGGCCGGATTCTGTCGCGCTGGAGGAATTGCAGAAGAACGCGCCCTCGGACGACCCGGCGAAGATCGACGAGGAGTGGGAAGAAAAGCCGGTGACGTTTACCGAACCGCACGAAATGGGCGGCCCTACCGGAATCGTCGCCAAGATACGCGCGGCAAGAAAAGCGATGGGGGGCGCGCGAACGGGGCTCAAGGGTTGAGGAGAGCAAGATGAACGACTTTCTCAATCAGTTGGCGTTCGGCTGGTATCCATATCTGGCGCTGACGGTTCTTTTCGTCGGTTCGATCCTGCGCTTCGATGCTTCCCAATATAGCTGGCGAGCCCAGTCGAGCCAGTTCCTGCGCCGCAGGCAGATGATGATCGGTTCGAACCTTTTCCACCTTGGCGTGCTGGTGCTCTTCGTCGGCCACCTCTTCGGTCTACTGACTCCCATCGGAGTTCTCGACACGTTGGGCATAAGCCACGGTTTCAAACAGCTTCTGGCCCTCGTCGTCGGCGGGCTTGCAGGCATCTGCGCGCTTGCCGGAGCGACAATCCTGCTCCATCGCCGGCTTTTCGATCCGCGCGTCCGGCAAACCTCCTCCTTTGGGGATATTGCCGTGCTCGTGCTCATCTGGCTGCAGCTCGTGCTTGGTGTCGGCACGATCTACTGGACCATGCAGCACATGGATGGCAGCGCGATGGTGCAGTTCATGGGCTGGGCGAGCGGCATCCTGACGCTCAATCCGGAAGCCCCGGACCTGATCGCCGACGTGGCGCTGGTCTACAAGCTGCACATCATTCTTGGACTGACGCTGTTCCTGATTACGCCGTTCACACGGCTGGTGCACATCTGGAGCGCACCCATCTGGTACCTGTTCCGTCCAGGCTATCAGATCGTGCGCTCGCGCGGACCGATCAGGCAGGGGGTGGCCGAGCCCGGGGTGTTGGGCGGATATGGAGGCCAGATAATCGCACGGCAGCAATCGGAAAGTGGGGAGAGCGGAGCATGAGCAACATCACGCCTGGCCGAGACCCCAATAGGGCAAAACGGCCTCAGCCCGTCATGATGAGCGCGTGCCAAAGCGGTGGCTGCGGCGGTGGCGCACTGGCGCGGCGCGCGCCTCCGCCAAGCTTTTCGCAGGTCCGGGTGAACGGTACCGAGATCACGCCCGAGGCGATTGCACGCGAAATCCAGCACCACCCCGCGCCGGAACCGGAGACTGCCTGGAAGGAGGCTGCGCGCGCCCTCGCGATACGCGAACTGCTCCTGCAGGAAGCGCGCCGCTGCGAAATCGAAGCCGAGCCGCAGGCGGACGAGGCCGGCCGGATCGAAACGGATGATGACGCGGTCATCACTGCTTTGCTTGAGGAAAAGATCGCCGCGGCCGTTCCCAGCGATGAGGAATGCCGCCGCTTCTATGACGTGCAACCGGAGCGGTTCCGCACGCCGGATCTCTTCGAGGCAGCGCATATCCTCATAGAGCCCGAAGGGGAAAAGGAGGGCGCATGGGCCGAGGCTGAAGCGCAGGCGCGCGCTATCATTGCCGAGATCGGCGACGATGCGGCAGCTTTCGCAGAGGTCGCAAGGCAGATGTCGGCATGCCCGTCGGCGCATCAGGACGGGTCTCTGGGCCAGGTTCGGCGCGGTGATCTGCTGCCCGAAGTGCAGGATGCGATCGAGGCGCTGAGGGAGGAGAGGACAGGCCGCGAGCCGGTGCGCTCGCGCTATGGCTGGCATGTACTACGCCTGGCGCGGAAGATCGAGGGACGACAGCTTCCCTACGACTTGGTGAAGGGAAAGATCGCAGAGATGCTCGAGGCCCGTAGCTGGTCAGTGAGTGCCGCGCGCTACGTTGCGCAGCTTGCCGCAGGCGCGGAGATCGAAGGGATTGTCATCGAAGCCGCAGTGGAGCCGGGGGCAGCCTGATGGCGATGCTTGGCGACATCCTGGCCGAAGCCCGACGCTCCTCGGATGAATTCGAGAGCTGGCTGGGCGAATGCATGCCTGACCTACTGGCGCGGATCGGCAAAGCCGCTGAGCGGTCGGGCGAAAGTGCAGCCGAATATGTACGTGGCGCTTTGGCGGATTTTTCGCAGTTCGCATCAGAGGAAGAATGGGCCGGCCTGACTTCGCGGATGCGTGACAGCGCTGATCCAGGCACGGCATGCCTTTTGACGATGGTGCGGTGGCGTCTGGCGACCGAATCTGCTGGTGGAGGAGCGGAGCATGATCGACGAACCTGATGGGGGCAAGCGCGACAGAGGGCTGAACCCGGCGCTTAAAAGCCGCCGCGAGACCAGCCACAACACATCGGAGTCAAGCCAGGCGCCTTTCGCGACGGCCTCGGTCCAGCGCGAAGAGGGACGCGCCTGGCCCATGATCTGGCTTGTCATTGCGATCATCGGCCTCCTGATCCTGCTCTATTTGGCCTTCGGCTGAGAAGAGCCATCATTGCGGGCTTCGGCCGAAACCGCCTGCGATCTGCGCGAGGGGAGCATGTCGAATACTCGAAGCATCGTCGTCTTGCTGGTCACCACATGGGCATTCATTGTCTGCTTTGCGGTGTGGATGATGTTCGGCGTGACGGGCATCCCAATTCGGGACGAGCTGGGCCTGGATGCGTTTCAGTTCGGCCTTCTGACGGCTACCCCGGTATTGACCGGGTCTCTGTTCCGCCTGCCTTTCGGAATATGGACCGACCGACTCGGGGGGCGGATCGTCATGTTTGTCTTGCTTCTGGCGTGCGCGATCCCGCTCTGGCTGTCCTCTTACGCGACTGCATTGTGGCAGTTTCTTCTGCTAGGCCTCGCGCTTGGGCTGGTCGGGGCTTCATTTTCAGTCGGCACGCCCTATGTCGCGCGCTTCTTCCCAAAGGAGCGGCGCGGTTTTGCTATGGGCGTATTCGGAGCCGGGACGGTCGGCGCCGCCCTTAACATGTTCGTCGCTCCGGCCTTAATAAACGCCTATGGCTGGCAGGCCGTCCCGCGTGTTTATGCCGTTACTCTCGTCATCACCGCGGTGCTCTTCTGGCTTCTGTCAGCGCCCGATCCGGGTGCAGGACGCACAGCGACCGTTTCCGTCCGCCAGCAACTTGCGGTTCTCAAGGACCCGCGTGTGTGGAAATATTGCCAGTACTATTCAATCCTGTTTGGCGGCTTCACGGCGCTGTCGGTCTGGATGCCCAGTTATTTCCGCAGCGAGTACGGTTTCTCGATTACGCAGGCTGCGCTGTTAGCAAGCTTTTTTTCGCTTCCGGGCGGCGCCTTCCGGGCGCTGGGCGGCTGGTTGGCCGACCGTTTCGGCGCGCACTCAGTGACCTGGTGGGTACTTTGGGTTGCCTGGGTCTGCCTGTTCCTGTTGTCCTATCCGAAGCATGAACTGATCATTCACACTGTCGATGGCGAGTCGCTACACTTTTCCATTGCGCTGCCTTTCTGGTTCTTTGCGGGGCTTCTTGCCATACTGGGCATCGCCTTTGCCTTCGGCATGGCATCGACTTTCAAATATGTTGGCGATGAATTTCCCGAATCCATCGGCACCATCTCCGGTATTGTCGGACTGGTTGGCGGCCTTGGCGGCTTTCTGCTGCCGATCATGTTTGGCGCGATGCTGGAGTTCTTCCGCTTCAACTCAAGCATCTTCATGCTGCTTTACGGAATCGTCGCCGTGTCGCTGGTACTCAATTATGTCACGGAAGTTCGTAAGCTGCCGGTGATGGGTGAACGGACGTAGTCGCGCGTGAATGGGCGATGGCAGCAATTTGTTGCTATCGCGCAGTCAACTCATCGTCCGTTCGGTGCGGCCGCACCGCTCAGGATACGCGGCGGCCGCTCCATTCATGCACGGCAATCGCAATTGCCTTGGTGCATGCCACCAGATCCTCGATGGAGACGCGCTCGTTCGGCTGGTGGGCCTGGGACGGGTCCCCCGGACCAAAATTCACCGTCGGCGTCTGCCCGAGCGTTGTCGGCAGCCCGATATCGCTGTGCGCGCCAAATCCGGAAAGTTCGGGGGATAGGGAAGCCGTCGACACGGCGTGCTGGAACGCGCCGATGAACGGGTGGTCGGCAGGCACCTCCGCGCAATCGGCATCGAGTATCCACTCAACGCGAGCGGGATGCTTGCGCAGATAGGGGTCTGCCTGGCAAATATGCGCAACGTGCTCTTCAATCTCGCGTTTGACGTGACCGCCCAACCCGAATTCATCTTTTTCGCCAGGCAGATACTGGGCGTCGATGATTATCTCCGCACGTCCTGCCATCGATGAGGGATGCTCGCCTGCATTGATCTGGGTGACGATGATCTGGTTCGGAAGATCCATGAGAGGGTGATTCTTCCTGGGATCGAACTGCCAGCGGCGGTTGAGGATATCGATGCCGTCAAGCATTTGCCGGCATAGCTGGATCGCGTCAACCGGGCCTCCCGCATACCAGGCATTGGGCGTCAGCTCGGCATGCCCGCCGATGCCATCGATGATGATCCTGCCCCAAAGGATGCCATGGCAAAGCGGGGCGATGCGGTTTGCCGTCGGTTCGGTCATGATGCCGGCATCGGCGCGGAAGCCGCGATCGACCATGGCAAGCGAGCCCATGCCGCCGATCTCCTCGTCTACGACAGTCGTAAAAACAACGTCGCCCGCAAGCGAAACACCAAGCTCTTTCAATAGTTCTACCGCCATCAGCATGCAGGCGACTCCGCCCTTCATGTCGACCGCGCCGCGGCCGTGCACGAAGCCATCGATGATCTCCGGCTTGAATGGATCGGTGCGCCAGTGCTCCATCGGTCCAGGAGGGACGACGTCGATATGGCCCGTCAGCATGATCGACCGGCCCCCGCCTGTGCCCCTGAGCACCCCACCGAGATTGGGGCGCCCCTCAAAAGTCCTGCCCTTGTGAGCTCCCGGCCGACCGGCATATTTCTCATAAAGAGCAGGGCCATCCGGCTCCCACAGATCGGTTTCCATGCCGATCTTCCTGAGGCGTTCCTCAAGGTAAAGGTGGCAATCGCGCTCGCCCGGACCAGCCTTGCTCGGGTCGCTCATCACGATCGATGGGAAAGCAATGAGATCGCACAGCGTCTCGACGATCCGTTGTGCATTATCCTCAACGTAGTGCGCAATTTTCTGTGGGTTCGGCATTTCTATCCCCGATGTTGAGACAAGCGATCAGCGAGCAGAACCAGGATGAGGAGCAGGCCCACGACCCCGACCTGGAGTACCGTGTTGAAGCCCATTTGCAGCATGGCGGTCTTCAGCGTCACAAGCAGAATGACCGCAGCGAAAACGCCAAAAACATGACCCCGCCCGCCGAAAATCGCGATGCCGCCCAGCATTGCAGCCGTCAGTGATTCCAGTTCGAGATTGACGCCGATGTTAGGCCGGGCGCTACCCAGCCAGGCAAGCGAAACGAGTGCAGCGAGCCCGCTGAGGGCGCCGCCGAGCGTGTAGAGCAGTATGCGTACGCGATCGACGGGGATGCCGACCAGACGCGCCGAGCGCTCATTGTAGCCCATTGCATAGATCCAGCGTCCCCACGACGTTAGGGAGAGGATAATGGCTGCCATTATGAAGGCGGGAAGGACCAGCGTCAGGAAGGGCAGCGGGATCACTCCCCAGGAGCCGCGCCCCCAGGTCAGCGACCAGGTTGGAACGCCAGATATGGCGCTGCCGCCTGTGAGCGCCAGCGCGACGCCGGAATAGATATAGAAGGTGCCGAGAGTCACAATCAGCGGATAAAAGCCAAGCCTGGTGACGAGGATTCCGTTCGTGAGCCCGAGCCCTGCACCGATCGCGACACAAAGTAGCGGCATCCAGCCTGCGTCCAAGCCTGCAACCAGCGCCATCATCGTCAGAACGGCCGTAAGGGAGACGTTTCCACCGACCGAAAGGTCGATTCCGGCCCCACCGGCGAGAATGACCAGCGACTGGCCGAGAGACACCAGAGCCAGGATTGAGGCGAATTGCAGAATGCCGGTGAAGGTATAGACGTTCAGGATATGCGGCTGAAAAAGGGCAATCGCGGAAATCAGCCCCACCCATAAGAGGGCAAGGACGAGAAGGACGGGCTGGTTGCGCCATGCGCCGAGCAACGCGCTCATGCGGGCCTCCTTCGCCAGATCGAAACAGGCATGCGTCCGGAAAGAGCATCGAGGCACAGGACGGCAATGAGCAGGCCGCCCGTCACGACAGTCTGCCAGAGCGACGGGACACCAACCAGCAGCAAGCCGTTCTGCAGGATGCGTATAAGAAGGACGCCGAGAACAGTACCCACAAGGCTGCACCGACCGCCAAGGATGCTCGTTCCGCCAAGCACCACTGCAGCAATTGCTTCAAGGGCGAGAGTGCTGCCGATCGACATTTCGACATTCCGGTAGGTGGCGACATAGAAGGTCGCCGCGAGGCCGCAAAGGGCACCATTGATCACGAAAGCAGAAAATTGCACTTTCCTGACCGACACCCCGGAAAGCCGCGCCTTGGTTTCAGAGTTGCCGACCGCCAGCAGATGGGGGCCAAAGGGTGTGCGCCGCAGTGCTACCCAGATGACGAGATAGGCGGCGGCGATGGTCCACGCCATTAGCGGCACGCCCATGAAACTGGATGACACAATTGCCGTCAGGTCCGTCGGCAGACCGGAAAGCCATTGGCCGCCCAGCCATAGAAAGATTGCCGTACGGAATACGCCAAAAAGCCCAAGGGTTGCCACGATGGGCGGTATACGCCCCAGAACGACCACCGATGCGGTAACGATGCCGAGGGCGGCACCGACCAAAGGGCCGACCAGCGCCGCCGCAAGCGCGCCGAAACCTGCGGCCAGCACCTTGCCAACGCCAATAGCGGCAAGCCCCATGGCAACGCCCACCGAAACATCGATGCCTCCCATGGCCAGCAGCAGTGTCATGCCAAGCCCGATCAGGAGAAGCTCGACGCTGTTGCGCAGGATCGTGGTCAGGTTGGTGGCGGTTCCAAAATGGTCGGACACCATGGAAAATGCGATGATCGCCACCAGGCATGCAGCCGCAAGGGTGAGCTCACGGCTGCTCAGAGTGAGAATTCGGCGCAGGTTCATCTAGAGCGCTTCAGAAGTCAAAGTCGTCGACGTTCTCCGCCGTGAAAACAGCCGGTGCGCCAAGCAGAAGCACGCCTGTCGCTTCATCATAGGCGATCGGCTCATCGAAGCCCGTCACTTCGTTCTCTGCCTGGAACTCATTGCCGTCAATGAGCTGCTTTCCGGCCCAGACCGTCAGGTAGCCAAGCTTCGCAGGATCCCACAGTACGGAGAAGCCGAACGCGCCGCTCTTGATGTAGGAGCGGGCTGTGTTGGGGCTGCAATAGCCGGTGCCAACAACCTCGCCGATCCTATTCGCCGTCTCGATAGCTTGGCCGACGCCAGGACAGGTGGTCGAGGCGACGGCGATGATGCCCTTAAGGTCCGGGTTGGAGGCCATCATATCGGTCGCAATCTGTGCCGCGCGCTGGGCAGTGCCCCCGGCGAACTGCGGTTCGAGCAGCGTTACATTCGGATAGCGCTCGGCAACACGCTCCTGCATGAAGCCGATCCAGGCATTGAGGTTGGAAGCGGTTGCCTCGCCGGAGACGATACCGATCTTGGCATCCTCGCCCACGCGCGCAACCAGTTCGTCGATAATCGTGTAGCCGAGGCCTTCATCCGTAGCTTGCGCCACATATACCGCGCGGCCACTATCCGGTGCATCGCTATCGCTAGTGTACAGGTGAATATCTTGAGCACGCGCCTGCTCCACGACCGGCGCGATGCTCGATGCATCGAGAACGCTGACCGCGATGGCCTCGACGCCCTGGGCAATCAGGTTCTGCACGATCTGCAATTGGTCGATCGGGTTGGTATCGACGGGTCCTGTGTAAATGAACTCGACGCCAAACTCCTCTGCGGCGTCCTTGCCGCCTTGCTCCATGGCGTTGAAATATGGAATACCCACGATCTGCGGCACAAAAGCCACGCGTGGCGTGTCCTGCGCGAAGGCGCCGGCCGAGAGCATTGCAACAGCGGATGCGGATGTCAGGATTTTCAGGTACTTCAACATAGCGTGGTTCTCCTCCGAAGTTTGACGCGCGGATTATAAGTTTGCCTGTTCGAGCGCGCGCACGTCGGGATGCGCGCCCGTTATGAAGGAGACAATCTCTTCCGGATCCGTTGCCCGCCTCTCGCGTTCGGCGATCTTCCGGCCACGCCTGAAAACCACGATGCGGTCGGCTACTTCGAAAACATCTGAGATATTGTGGCTGATCAGCAAGACAGCGCAGCCACGCTCGGCAAGCCGGCGGGTGAGGGCAAGCACCTTGCGGGTTTCCGCTACGGCCAACGCTGCCGTCGGCTCGTCCATGATGACGAGCTTTGCATTGAGATTGAGCGCCCGGCATATCGCCACCGCCTGCCTCTGCCCACCCGAAAGAGAGCCTACCGGAGCTGCGGGGTCGGAAATATGTGCATCAAGCTCTTCGAGCAATTCCGCTACACGCTCGCGCATGGCACGGCTGCGAAGGAATGGTACGCCGAGCACGCGCCGGGTTATCTCGCGACCAAGAAAAACATTCTCCGCAATAGAGAGGTTCTCCGAAAGTGCGAGTTCCTGGTAGATCGTGGCGACACCGGCTTCCGCGGCATCCCTTGGCGATGAGAACGAGACCGGCCGGCCCTCGATGCGCAACTCCCCTTCTGACTGCGAGTGCGCCCCGGCGAGAATCTTGATGAAGGTCGACTTCCCGGCGCCATTGTCACCAAGAAGGGCAAGGACTTCACCCTTCCTGATATCGAGATCCACGCCCTGAAGCGCAGTCAGCGCGCCAAAGCGTTTCGTGACGTTGCGTGCGGTGACGAGGGCCACGGAAGCCTCCTTGCCATCAGGGCATATCTTGGGAGGAAGCTGTCAGCCAGGAAAGGCAGTTCTTCCAGAAGGTCCCGTAGCCATCCCATTTTGTGAATTGCTGCGGCAGCCAGTGGTGTCCAATATCGGACATCCAGGCGATCGTCCGCCCCTTTCCGAACCGGCCGGTAACGAGCAGCGGGTGCCCGCCCTCTTCCTCAGGCAAAGTAGCCAGCACCTCGATGCCTGGTGCCTGTTTCACCACCACTTCGTTTGCGCCCAAAAGAAGCGGCCACTCTCCGCCAAGCCCTGCCAGGATCGGGTGGTCCGCTTTCATGACCCTGGCACGGTATCCCTCCGGCACCTCAATCCGATCGTCGTAGGGCAGGCATTCCACCGGCAGTGCTTCCTCCACCGGGGTCCGGCGCCACCGGGCCTTGCCGTCGATGCCCTGATAGCTGAAATAGCCGCCGATCATCATCAAGCCGCCGCCATTGCGGGTCCATTCCCGCAGCAGCTTGAGGCGGTTCGGTACCGGCTTGCCGTGAAGCCAGACGTCCGGGTGCAGAAGCAGCGTGTTGGATCCCACGTCTGAAAGCATGATTGCATCGTAAACTTCCAGATCGCTCATCTGGAAAGGCAGTTGCTCGGCCGCCTCGTGAGCCGGCATGTAGGTGAGGTCGAACTCGCTACCTTCGAGCGACTTGACGAAATCCTCAGCACCCAGATGAAAGGTCACGCTGCCGAACTGGTCAAAGCCCTTGTAATGTGTCGAAGAAGACACCCAGCTCTCGCCGACCAGCAGCACCTTCTTTGTCATGTCGAACCTCCCTGTTTCGCATTGTGCCTGACTTAAGCCCTTCCCCCTATCAGGCCCGCCCCTTGCGCGGCGCGGTCACCGAAGCACGCTCGACCAGCCGAACCGGCAGTCGCTCCGTGGAAGCCTCCCCGTGTTCACCTGTGATTGCGGCTGCCATCAGCTCGAATGCGCGCCGCCCGATCTCGGCCGTCGGCTGCCTGATGGCAGTCACGGGAGGGTCCAGAAGATGGAGCAGGCCGACATCGTCGAATGTGACGATGGAAATGTCAGCGCCAACGCGCAATCCTTGCTCCCGCAACATTTCAAGCACGCCTAGCGTGATCTCGTCACTGCCGGCAAAAATCGCTGTTACGTCGGGATGACGCGCCATGATTTCGGCCATCGCGGCCCGCCCGTGCTCACGCGTGTAGTCATTCTCCAGGCAGCATGCCAGGCGGGCATCGCTGGAAGAAGAAATCGCGTTAACCAGACCTTGACGCCGTTCCACCGTGCTCATGAGATTTGGCGGGCCACCAATGTAAGCAACCTCCTTGTGCCCAGCCGCAAGCAGGTGCCGGCCGGCGAGGAAGCCGCCTTGTTCATTGTCGGAAAAGACCTTTGCCACCTGAGCGCCCGGCACATCTTCATCGACCAGGACGATGTTGCTGTCAGCTCGGTTGATGGCTTCGGCCAAGGCACCGTCATCGACATGATTGGTGGCAAGCAGCAAGCCGTCGAAAAAGCCCCGTTGTAGCCGCTCAATATAGTCGCGCTCCCTTGCTGGCTTGTTGGAGGTGGAGCAAAGCAGCAGACTCAGCTTGGCATCCTCGGCGCACCGGTCGACCGCGGATGCCAGCCGCGAGAAGAACGGATTCTGTATATCGGGGATGGCAAGGGCGAGGACGTCCGTCCGCCCCCGGCTCAGGCTGCGGGCATATGGATTGGGGCGGTAGCCGAGTTCGGCTATCGCTGCGCGAATGCGCGCTGACGTTGCTGGCGGCAGATCGATACTGCCATTGAGAAAGCGAGAAACCGTCGCCGGCGCAAGGCGCGCGGCCTTCGCAACATCTCCCAGCTTTGGCGTCCTCTCATTACCGGCCATATAAGCATTCTGTCTTAGTAAAGCGATTTAGTAAAGCGCTTTACTAGAGAGCGGCTAGTCCTATTTTTAATGGCTGCTACCGGAGGCCTGTCTTTCCGCCGTGGTTTATCCACCCCGAGCCTGTGAACGAAGCAGGAGTGAATCCGGTATGACCGGTCTGCCTGCTCTGCTCGACGAAACAGCTATGCGCTGATGCGAACGGGCTTCCGGCCTGCCCGAGACCACATAGCTTAGGTAAGGCAGTTTGAAGAGCAGCACATGATCTGTGCGGTTTTTTCCCCGCTGTGATCATGATTGAGGCGGAAAGGACGCTTCAACTGCATTGAAGCCAACCCAAGACAGGCAATGCACAGGAGTTCGGACAATGAACAAGAATCACCATCGAAAAGCCAGGCATAGATAGCCCGATACTCTTGGCGCAGTTGCGGTGTATCTTCGACTGCGAAGAGCGCTTCTCACACGTTTGCCGCGCTGCACTTTAAGAGGCGTGCCCCAGGGTTGGAGGTAGCTGTATTTCCACGCTTAAGGTGCAAGCAACCATCATCATCGCTCTCGACGATGCACCGCGGCCTGGAAATGGCGCTATGCGTGGCTGACCGTTGTCGCCAATCACTCGGAACACCTTTCACGAACAGCCAGCCACGATTTCCCGCTCGGCTTGTCTCAGCCGCTCTGCAAGTGTGCAATTTTCCGCCATACAAACACCGGCATACAAACAAATGTTTGATTGTTTCCGTTCTGCTCATATGATATCCGCCTGCATGGAGAGCATGGCCTGCTGGAAGCGGGCGAATGCGCAATGGAAATTGCCTAAGGAGTGCGAGAATGAAGATCGATGGAACTGCTGTTGTGGTAACTGGAGGGGGCTCCGGTTTGGGGGCTGCGACAGCACGCCTACTGGCGGCAAAGGGGGCAAAAGTCGCGATCTTCGACGTTAACCTTGATGCTGCGAAAGCCCTTGCCGAGGAAATCGGCGGCGTGGCGATGCAGTGCGACGTTTCGGATGAAGCTGCAGCCGACGCAGTTGATGCGGCCGCTGAAGCGCATGGGCCGGCTCGGGTGCTGGTCAATTGCGCTGGAATTGGAGACGCGGGAAAGACAGTAAGCAAGGACGGGCCATTGTCGCTGGCTGAGTTCAGCCGTGTTGTCAAAGTGAACTTGATCGGCTCCTTTAACATGCTGAGGCTTGTCGCGGCGCGGATGGTTAACCTTGAGCCGATCGGCGAGGAGCGCGGAGTTATCATCAATACCGCTAGCGTTGCTGCGTTTGAAGGGCAAATCGGGCAGGTTGCCTACGCGTCCTCGAAAGGCGGCGTGGTCGGCATGACGTTGCCTGCCGCGCGGGACCTGGCGCGTTCGGCAATCCGTGTAAACACCATCGCTCCGGGGCTCTTCTTGACGCCGCTTTTGATGACGGTTTCTGAAGAATACCGTCAAAGCCTAGCAGCGCAGGTTCCTTTCCCGCCGCGGCTGGGAGACCCCAGCGAATACGCCACCTTGGTCGCGCACATCGTTGAAAACACCATGATCAATGGTGAGACGATAAGGCTAGACGGGGCGATCAGGATGGGGCCCAAGTAACCATCGGTTAAAGTCAAGGCTTCGGACGTATCCCCACATGCGCGGGGGAACCGTCTCTTTGCGCTGGCAATCGTGCTTTGTACGGGGCGTATCCCCACACGCGTGGGGGAACCCCTTGGCATCATTCTTGATCTGAAATCATCCGCCGGCGTATCCCCACACGCGTGGGGGAACCCCGCCTCGAAGGTGCGGCCATCGCCCTCAAGCGGGCGTATCCCCACACGCGTGGGGGAACCTAGCCGCGCCCGTACCACGGGTAATACCGCAGGGGCGTATCCCCACACGCGTGGGGGAACCCTCTCGCCGCTGCCGGCCTCGCTTGTCGACAAGGGCGTATCCCCACACGCGTGGGGGAACCGCCGAATATGTGACACCGGCTTGGCTGACATCGGGCGTATCCCCACACGCGTGGGGGAACCTCTGTCCCTCAGTAAGTTGATTTATAACCACAATGTCAAAGAACAATGCGCCATTAGGTAGCAACCGCCACCAGACGTTTAACGCCTGATCTGGTATCCCCTGCGGCCTGGTTCCAGGGGATCGGCGGGATGAGCGTTTCTGACGAGTTGAAGGCGAAGCGAGGCGAACTGGCGGAGCGTATCCGCGACCTGACGGCGGAACTGGCAGATGTGCAGGCGCAGATGGCGGCCGTCGACACGGTGATCGCCATCTACGAGCCCGAATGGAAGCCTGAGCAGCCTCAGAAACGTCGCAGCCGCCCGCCAAAGGCCGAGAGCATCAAGGAACTCGACAAGATCATCGGCGGGACGAACAAGCGCCAGATGACGTTAGATATCCTTCGGACCGCCACCCGCCCCATGTCGACAGCCGAATGCGCGGCCGAATTCGCCACGAGGCACGGACTGTCGGAGAACGATCCGCGTGTCACAGTCATCGGCAACCGCCTGTCCTCTATCCTGGATGCTCTTCAGAAGGCCGGACGGGTCCGCCATGCCGGAATGCTCGACGGGCATCGCAAGCAATGGGAGATCGCCGCCTGAGCCTTAGATCGGCTCGAACGGTCTGTCGAAGTCCTCAAAGGCCGGATCGGGCGGACTGTTGCCCTGCCAGTAGCCGCAGAAGTTCCTCGAGGTCGGGTTCAGCATCACCGCGAACAGCACCAGCGCGGTGAGCTGGCCGTTGCTCTTCCGGCGATGGTCCTCCCGCCAGGCGAGGTCGGCGACGTACCAGTCAAAATACTTCAGCGAGAAGCGATGGTGGATGCCGACATAGGCCCGCTGGATGCGCGAGAAGAAGCTCTCGACATGGTTGGTGTCCGTGCCGTCCTCGGCCTGGTACATCTCCGAATGGTTGACGTGCTTGTGCTCGTTGAGGCCCGTGATGTCCGCGTAGCTCGTGTGCTCGTCGGTGACGATCGTAGCGTCCCGGCTGACGTGGTCGCGGACGGTCGCCCAGGCAGCGTCGCCCTGCTCCTCGCGCACAATGCGCGTGAAGGTCCGCTCGAAGCCGCTGCCGTTCTTTTCGCGCAAGGCAAGCACGCACAGCCGCTTCATGTTCTGGTACTTCTTCAGCCTGCGGTCGATGCGGTCCTCGGCCTTGTTCTTCTGCTTGATGTGGCCGCCCGCGTATTTGCCGTCCATCTGGACTTGGCCGTCGAGCTTCATGCCGACGCGACGGAGCCCCAGCGCCTCCTTGATCTTCAGGGACAGAACCCAGGCGGTCTTGTACTGGACCCCCAACTCGCGGGAGAGGTGGAGTGCGGCCTTGCCCTTGACCGCGTTCACGGACATCCAGATCGCCGCCAGCATCTTCCAGAAGCTCAGCTTGTGGAAGGCGAATACCGTGCCGGAGGTGACGGAGAACTCACGGCGGCAGCCGGAGCACTTGAAGGCGCGCCTGCGGAGCGCGTAGCAGTCGAGAATCCCGCAATGCGGGCAAACCGGCTTCCCTTGCGTCTTGGGCCAGCGGAACTGGCAAAAGATCGCGAAGGCTTCCCCCTCGTCAATTCTGACGAGCTGGTTGATGGTGAGGTCGCGGCATTCCGGCGACAGGAGGAAGTGCTGGCCCTGCTGGTATTTCAGACCTCCGTGCCTCGGCAACGGGGTCGAAGTAGACAGAATCCGAAGATGAGACCTCAAGGACCTTTGGGGTCAGGCGGGGCGTGCGGATAGGCTGGGAATGGATGTTCATGTTCAGGCTCCTGAGGACAGCGGGTCGTCGATACGCATGGCGATACGGCGGCCTCGGGAGGCCGTCGGGATCAGCGCCGTATGCGTATCCGCCTGAACATGAGCGGGGCCCTTAGTGGATCTGGCCGCAGGAGTCGATCGGCTTCTTAACCTGGAGTTAACGGGAGGTAAACGCACCAACTTCATGATGGTTAATTCCAGACGAGTTGACGGAGGCTGTGTTTGCTGGGGAGGCCACGTCGGCTGGGTGGCGATGCGGTTCCAGATGTGAGAACGTCATCAGACCAGGTAGCCCCGAGCATCAAATATGAGTTCACGATGAAGAATATCCTGCCCATGTTGTTTGTAGCGCTGTCGGCTTTGGTTGCACCACAGGCTGAGGCGATCGAGATCTCAATGGAGAGGGGGAACGCGACCTCGATTATCCGAGTCACCGGACCAATCGAAAATGGCGATGCGGAGCGCTTCAAGGCCTACTGGAATGAGAATGCCTACGACTCGTGGAATTTCATTGTCTCTCTGGATAGTCCGGGCGGGAGCCTCATAGACGGCATCGAGATTGGGCGCTTTCTCAGAAAGGTCGGGGCCGATACCGTAGTGAAGCGCTATTCTCCAACCGTTCCGGGCCGCTTTTCGGACGAATTGCCCGGCGCTGAATGCTACTCAGCTTGCGCGCTCGCATTCATGGGCGGTGTGGAACGCGATGTTCCGGATACTGGTAGGATAGGGTTCCATCAGTTCTATGGCGGCGGAGCATCAACAACCGCCGAGGCGATGGAGCGAACCCAGTACATCGCCGCTATGGTGGCAAATTACCTTCGCGACATGGGAGCGAAGGTCGAATTGTTTGAAATCATGTCGTTGAAATCACCTGAAGATATGTTCGTCCCGACCCGCGACGAGATTGCTGCCTTGGGCATCGTTCCGTCCACCAGCTTCCACGGTTTCCGACTTATGCCTAAAGACGGCTTGATAGTCGCTACCGCGACGAACGAACGAAATCCCAATATGCTTGAAAAGGTCTACGAAATAGAAACGTTCTGCTGGAAGACGATCCCTATTATCAATCTTTATGCTTCTAGCCCGGAGCAAGGGCTGAGCCAAGATCAAACGACATGGGTCGCTGAAGGCGGCGGATTCCAAATTGAGACTGAGCTTGGCACCTTTGACCACGGCATCGAGCGCATTAGGCTTTACTCATCAACAAGGCTCTTAGCATCTCTGATCCTTGATGCCCGAGTAGCCCGTGCCCTCGGGAGCGGGAACGCTTGGGTAAGGGTGAAAGGCGGCTCTACAGCTTCCGGGGTATTCATGACAGGTGAGATTACCGCACCACCAGGGGGCGATCCTGCCATCATGGCGAGCTTTCGTGAATGCATTTAGTGCATAAGTGATCAATTGCGGCGATACAGAAGATATTGTATCGCTTCTTATTGAGGATGTTCGGATGGACTGGAAAGATAAATTTGAAAGTACCTTTGGATGTAAAGCCATCCTTTGGAGTTTAATTTATCCGCGTGCGATGCTGTTGATTAATTCCGAGGGGATACCTCCTCTATCAGAGGTCGGGGCGTTCTTTACGCGCGAGGTTCCAGAAGTGTCGAGCGTGCGAATAGTCACCCGGAATAACAAGTTCGTTCACTTTTTCAAACCGTCGCACCACGAAGATTGGCGTGTTTCGAAATCCAGCGACGACTAGAGCCGACTGGCACCTGCGCAGGCTCCTATTTCCGTTGGTGGCGGTTGCTACCTAATGGCGGAACAATGAAAGCCTGAGCCGGGCTTAATTCATATTTGGCAGTGCGCGTCTCACCAGCAACATCGCGTCGTGTGAGACGATTTCTTTTGGCGGTTCGCCGAGCAAGGCAAGGCCAAGACCACCGTTGGCGCTACTGTCGGCCCAAGTCATCACAATGCTGCCGCGATGCAACTGGCCATGCCAGCCACTGAGCACCTGCCAGATTTGCTCTCTCACCCGCGCGTTCATGCGCGGGTGCGCATAGACGCCTGGCGCGAGCTCCAGCATCGCCGAGCCCAAAAAGCCGCGGTAGCGGTGCTCCACATCGCGCGTGATGACCACTACCATGGGCATCTCAGATTTCCCTATCCGGTCCGATCAGGCTCTTGATCCTGTCAATCATCGAAGGGATGACATTGCGCTGACGGAACAGCCGGGCGGCACGCCGGCGGGTCAGGCGCTCCACCGATTCGCCAGACTTCAGACACTCCGCGGCGGCACCAAAAGCAATATCCAGGGTCACGTCATGCCGATAAAGATCGGCAATATCGAGCACGAAAGATTGACCGGAATCCTCATGCACAAATCCTAGTTGCGGAATGGCTCCTACAGCTGCCACTGCAACGCAGCCAGCGGCGCGCATGGCACTGGCTGCATGGTTGAGGGCCTGGTTCGGAATGTCTCCCTTATTCGGATTGTCCCGGTCGTAACGGCGCCCTTTCCAAGGGAGTCCGTGCCGTTCGGCGGCAAGTTGATAACTCCGCTTGATGCGGGCACCCTCCTGTCCGCGCAGTACCTCGATATCGCGCGTGCGCACAATCTCTCCGAAACGAATGGCATACATGGCGCGCGCCACCTCCATGCGTGTTGCGGGATCCGCCCATAGACGAACCTGCTCACGCGCTATGGCCGAGCTATCGGGCATCAGCGGAGGGGCGGTGTAGAAGCGGACCGCCCCTTCGCCGATAGCTGCAAGGGCACAGCCATGGCGGGCCAAAAGACGCAATGCATCATGGGTGACGCTCGTTCCGGGCCCAAGCAAGATGACGGACAGGGATTGATGCGGGATCTGGTAATCTCCGGCTTGCAGCTCGCCTCCGCCCGCCGTCAGGAAACGCAAGCATCCGTCCTCAACCTCCAGACGCCCGCGGTCAAGCCAGACCAGGCCATGACGGTCGCTGTGGGGAATTCTGGCTTTCTCCAGCCCGAGGCGGCCGAGCAGCATCTCATCCTCCTTATGCGGGGCGCAGCAGCAGCATGCCGTAGCCGTAGGGTGTGTGCCGTCCCACTCCCCGGCGTAGTTTCTCGGCAAATGCCACTCCATCCGTAATGGACAACTCTCCCAGAAAGGTGACGTCTGGCCCGCTGGAGGATCTGCCGTTACGCAGGGCAGCGCTTCGCTCCATGCCCGTCATGCGTGCGTTTTCGAGCTTTGCGGCGCCTTCCAGACGTTCCGCCAGCCATTGGGCATATACCTGATCGCGCCGTACTTTCTGACTGGCATCTTCCGGAGGGCCGTCGGGGAATCGGTGCAGCGCCTCAAGAAGCCATGCGTCCACTTCCGCTCCCTTGCGGGCGAATGTCCCGACAGGCTTGTGCAGCCGCCGGACGGGCCGGATGCGAACGTCAAAGGCAAGTCGACGGCCCGCGCTCCAGCTCTCCGGCATGGATTTTATGGAAAGATGCTCAAGGCCGAACACTTTCGCGCTCTCCGGCGGCGCGGTTTCGGCGAGAGCACGGTACATGTTCTCAGCGGTCCGGCCCGTATAGCCGTAAAGGGTTGCTGTCCGGGAACCGTTACGCCCAGGCATCAGGCGGAAAGGCTGCACGGCGCTCTTGCCAAAGGCTTCGCAAAGGAAGTGGTGCAGCGCTCGTCCCTCGTCAGCGCCAAGGCCATGTAATGCCGCCAGCCGGCGCAGCTCACGCAGGTCCACGGGAAGGCTGATCATATGGAGCGGATTCATGCGGCAAGCCCTTCCGGCACCACCCGGCCCTCGACGACTTTGCGCGCGCCTCCATGCAGGCCCGTACGCCAGTTGCGAATGTCGGGAAGGTCGACGATGCGATCCACCTTGCTGCCTGTTTCCGGCCCTTCTCCGAGCGGCCAGAAAGCGCGCGCCTTTGCCCCCGCAATCTTGCGCAACGCATCATGGGCGGTCGCGGCGTGGACGAAGGGTTCTTCGCGCAGCAGCGGCCCTGCCGGCAGGCAGGGCTTACGGCCGATGAACAGCGGGCGGGCGGGTTTCGCCAGCGCCTCGGCGAGCGTATCGAGATCGGGGGCAGGACCACCCCGCAGCCGCAGCACCACGACCACATGCGCATCCGTGTGGTAGTCCCGCAACCGCCGGTGCGGTGCTTTGTAAGTCCCGTCGCCGCCGCCACGCTTCTCGAATTCACCCCAGGTTGTCCAGCCCCTGTCGTTTTTCTCAAGCCGCGCATTCTGGGTGTCGGTGAGAAGCCCCGCAGGATTTTCCCGGTCCCGCCTCGCGGCAAAAACGAGCCGCTCCTGCAACTCCTGATGCTTCTTCCAATCCGTGCGGCGGTAGCCCAGCGCATTGGCCAGAAGGCCAGTCATCATGGAAAGCGCGGGAAAATCGCGCGTGATGCCGATATGGTCGATCCTCACGCCCCCGAAGGCGATGAGCGGCGCCTCGAGGTGCAGGGTGAGCCAGCGATGGTCCTCAGGCATCCGGCGCGTCCTTCACCTTTTCCGCCGCCCATCCGGCAAGCGCGGCGAGTGAGCACTTTTCGATTCCGTCGATGTGGCCGTCCACGCACATATGCCGGCGATCCTCGCCGGTAGCATAGGCTTCATCGAACGCCTTGAGCTTCTCCTTCATCTTGTCCAGAGCTACGCCGATATCGTGCGGGATCGCCTCGCGATAGCTCGTGGCCAGCGAACGGGGCTGGCGGTCGCCCGCCTCAATCAGCATCAGATCGGCACGGCCATAGGGCGCGGTGGAGCCGAGCTTTGCGCCGGGTGAGACTTCGGCGATCAAATGGATGAGATTGTGCGTCACGCTGGAGGCCAGATCGCTGTCGCCGCCGCAGTTGGCGATCAGGCCGGGCAAATCAATGACCACATAGCCGTAGAACAGGCCGCAAGTGATCTCGGTTTCCTGGATTGTATCGGCTCCGCCATCATCATCGTCGCGCTTCAGATCATCGACGGCCGTGAAGTAGTCGTCCTCGGATTCAGCGGCATGCACGGTGAAGGCATGGGCAACATGCACCGGAGCGTCGATATTGGCCGCAGGATCGGATGTGACCATTCGCCCGAAAAGTGCGGCGGTCAGACCACCCGGCAGGGCGGTATTTTCGCTCATCGCCTTGAAATTCTTTGTTTTTGCCCACTCCGCGACGGCCATTTCAGCCACTTTGGGGTCGCTAGCGCTTGCGGCAATTTCCTCCGCACGAGCCGCCAGCCATTCCAGTTCGGGTTGGCCAAGAAGCAAGGTTTGCCGGCTTTTCTTGCCCTTGTCAGCCTTTTCACCATAAACCAGCTTTTGGAAGGATGGCTCAAGGACTGCCACCACCGCATCGGGATACCGGCCCTTCAGGGGCGCGATTACCTTTTCGGTGACCAGTTCCCGTGATCGGAAAGAATCCACATAGCCCGCAATGCGTTGTAGCGCATGGGGATCGTTTTCCGCTGTCCTCCAATGCCGCTTGAGGCATTGCGAGGAAATGCGCGTCCGGCTGGTGCCGCCATAGACGAGCCGCTTAGCCTGGCCGCTGTCATCCCGGTTGAGAAGTGCTGCCGTATAGGAGTGGAGAGTATGGATCTGCAGGAAACGCGGGCTGGTCATGCGGCTTCATCCTCCTTGGAATCCGGTTTGGTTTGCGCCCCGTCGTGTGCGCGGTAATAGCTTTCCGCCAAACGGCGGGCATCGCGGACGTCATCGGCAAACAGTAGGCGTGCAATGTCGACGCAGTTGACGCCGTCATGCCCCTTGGCCGCGAGCCAACGGGCCATGCGCTCTAACGATTCCCCGCGTTTGGCGACAGGCAGTGCGAGAAAGTTCAGCAGACGCGTTTCGGGATAACCTGCCTCGAAAAGGACAGCTCCAAGCGGCCTGTCCCTCTGATGCAGCTTCTTGTTCGCGCCCGGCTCACCTTTTGGTGTGAGCAATGCCATAAGGCGAACGAGCAGGAGACCTTTATTGTCGGTGCGCAGGTCATGCTGGACCGCAAGCCGCCAGAAGTCGCCTTCACCCGGGCCACTAGGGTCCATGCGCCGGAGGCGCGCAAGCTGCCCGGGATCGAGTTTCACCATGCTCTGGGCGAGACGAAAGACCATCTCGCCGAGTGTTTGTCCGTTGTCCTCAGGCGGCATCCGTAATGGCCTCCACTTGCTGCGTTTCGAAAAGCTCCGGATGGCGCGCCCTCGCCATGCGGAGCAGGGCCCGTGCCCGCGCCTCGGCGCGCGCGCCTCGGCGCGCGGCCGGAACAGCGAGGCGCAGGGCATCGCAGGCAGGGCTTGATCGAAGATTGCCTCAGTGCGCTACCAGAGCTTCGCCGCGAACGCCTTTTCCGCTTTCCGTAACGCGTCAGTCCCCGCCTCTTGCGCTTCAAAGCGCGCCCAGAGGTGCTCGAAGAAAATCTCGTCCGCGTAACGATCGAGATGCGCGCGGGCTGGTTCGGAATGCTTGTAAAGGTCCCTCTGGACCCTATCCTGCTCACCTCCGGCAGCGGCGAGCACAAGGGCGTTCCTCAATGCTCTGTCGAACTCCGCAATGATTTCTACCTGCGCCTGCGCAAGCTGGTGCAGTTCCGCTCGCCTGGGGCCGAGAGCGCGGGAAACCCTGCCGGAAAGCGGCACGATGCGTGAATAGAAGCCGATTGAACCAGTTTTGACGCCTGGGTTGCCGGCAACACCCTGAGCGACGATAAGTAGTGTACGGGTTTCTGTGTCAGACTTCCCAAGCTCTAGTAGAGGTGGCAATACCCAGTCGTGTACATCCTCTCCCTTTCGCCTCTCGCCGAAAAGGAGTCTCACGATGACTTTGTAATGGAACCCCTTCGAGGATAGTGCGAAAAGTCGACCTTGGGTTTTGTGCGTTGGCGTCCAAGGATCAAACGACTGTCCCTTCAGCGGCTGCGTGTCAATCAGCCCACTCTTATCTGATCTCGACAGCGCATGTAATTTTTCAGTATTGCTAAGCCGTGCTCGGCGGCAAATTTCGATAAACCAAATATCTAATTCTTTTGTTTGAATTGGCTTGTCCTTTGGCCATTCTGATAGCCATGTCAGCCCTAGGCCTCCAACCTCGCAAAACGCTTCGTTGTCTTTTCGCGATTCGATCAGGCGAACGACGCTACGTGAGAACCATGAGCCAAGACGTGGGAATTGAGCGTACTCGCATCTAGCGGAATACGGTGCAAGGCTCATACAAATGCGGGGCGCATTGCTATTGCCCGTCCTGACCGTGCTTGAGTTCTGCACGTCACGTGTTCCACCTGTCTGCTGCGTCACGAGCGCAAACAGCCAGTCCTCCGGCTCCGCCCTGCGCGCGACGGCCTGTTTGAGATCATGGTTCTTCGCAGTGATGAGAAGATCGAGGGCATCAGGAGAAGGGATAGGCTTGTCCAGCTTCACCCCATCAGGCACTGCCGCCTGCATGAAAGCAGGCTTCGACCAGTCGTCCACCACCAGACACCAAGGCTCATCGTCGGGAAAATCCGCTGTCAGGCCGCGCAGCAGGCGGCGCCAACTGTCTTCATCCTCGGGAATTTCCGTTTCGCTCGCACGATGGAGCGCCAGCGCGGCAAGCTGGACCAGAAACATGTGCCAGAACATACCCTGATGCGCGCGCAGGGCCGGGAAGTCATCCACTGCATCGCGGGCGAGCGCCGCGAGGGTTCCCGGCAGTGTGAGAGGCCCGAGTGGGGCGGCGGTGATGATGGCCTCTTCCAGGAGATTAAACATCCGGTCGCTCATGATCTCACCCTCTCCAACCCGTCGCGGTCATAGGAAAATTCTGTGTCTCCGACGCCAAAGCACAGCTTCCCGCCTACGCGCTCGGGCGTGATCAGTTCTTCCGGCGGCAGGATGTGTTTCGACCAATGCGCGGGCAGCGTCACGCCGCTGATCACCCGTCCGAACGGACCCACGACTCCTTCCGTGAAATGGACCCGTGCGCCTTCGGCTCCGAGACGCGTTCGAATGGCCTGCTCGTCGCTCACGAACAGCAGCGGGTTGCCGCTCTCATTGATAAAGGCCTTGTCCGTGGGCAGCGCGACATTCCGCGCACTTCCGGCAGCAGCGATTTCTGCTCCGTAGACGTCGTTCCAATAGTCTGCCCAGGCGGAACCCAATTCTTCGTTCAATGCCCCGATTTTTTCCGGATGGGTGGCGCTTTCCACCAGCAAACGGTTCATCCGCGGGATGACCCATTCGGGATGGTCGATGATGAGCCGCCGGGTCAGTTCGCAGGCATGAAGGTTCTGGTAGACCCCGCCGCCGCTCTTGAACATACCGAGTCCGTTCTCGAACTTCGGTGCGGTGAAGTAATCGAGCCCACCTTCCGGCGCCAGAACCACGCAACACGGCGCCTCGAAGCCCTGCAGGCGTGGAACGGCGTGGCGGTGCAGCCTTCCGATGCGCTGCAGGAGAACGTCGGCGGGACAAAGGTCGGTGATGAGCATGTCTGCATCGATGTCCAGGCTCTGTTCGAGCGTCTGCGTGCCGATGACGATCAGCCCACCAGAAGGACGTTTCTCCCGCTTAGGTGAAAGCGCCTCTTCTACGGCCTCATCCAGTAATCTGCGATCTTCTGGCGCGAAGCGGGAATGGTGGAGGGCCGGTCCGTCATTCACCTTCCAGAGCTTTTCTGTTCCTCCTGCCACCTGCACGGCCTGAAATGTCGCCAGGGCGGCCGCCACCGTATTGCGGATGACGAGAACCTTCGCCCCGGCGTTGGCCGCCTCAACGGCATGGCGGGCCGCTTCTTCCGCCGACCAGGAAGGAGCAAGGCTTATCGCCACATGCTTCTCCCGCCCGTCGACCGGAGGCGCATCCGGTTCATGGCTGCGCATGCCCCAGATGGCCGGATAGGGCGTGCTCACTGCCATTTCGAAGGATGGCTCGGTCGCCCGCCGCCGCTGCGTCAGCCATTGCACGCGGGCGACCGAGCCGAGCGTCGCAGACATGAGCATGGCGAAGCCGCCGCGCTGCAGATGCATCTTCAAAAGATGCGATTGGACCTCGCTCATGTACCGATCGGAGGCGTGGATTTCGTCGATGACCAGAAGTGAGCGGGCCAATGCTGCCCCGCGCAAATGGGCATGCTTGACCTGCAGCCCCGCCAGCATGGCCTGATCGACGGTCCCCACAGCCACCGTGGCGGCAAGGTACCGCTTGGTACTTTCTGCCGCCCATCGGGAAAGGAGCAAGCGTTCGTCAACGCCGCCGTCATCATCCCAGAGCACTCTCCAGTTGGGCAACGCCTGTCCTTCATGCTCGCCTGCCTTGAAATAGCCGGGCACGGCTAGAACCGGTTCCGGCGCGCCGTCGCCAAACAGGCGCTGCATGGCCTCGTGCACGCGACCATGAATTTGCTTGGCTGCTGCACGGGTTGGAAGGGCGAAATAGAGGCTTCCCACCCGGCCAGCTTCGAACAGGCGAGTAAAATGCCAGAGGGCCGCCTCCGTCTTGCCCGATCCGGTCTCCGCTTCGAGGATGACGAGTTGTTCATCGAGCGAAACCGTCCCCATTGCCTCTTGCGCAGGGCGAGGCGAGTAGCCGCCAGTCAGCGTCGAGAAATCGGCTCGCCCGTCGAGGGTCGCGCGCAGTTGTTCCGTGTCGAGCCCGACACGCCGTATCGCTTCGCGCGCCTTGTTCCTCGCCTTTTCCCAATAGTCAGAATCAAAATCTGGGACATAGGAGAAGATCCTTTCCGTCGAGCCCAGCCAGTCGGCAAGGATGACGAGGCCGCAGAGGAGATGCTGAAAATCCGGCCGAGCCGGCAAAGGTTCGCCGCCGTTCGAGAATGCCAGTTCGAACCAGAGCCGCATTGCTCGGCCCAACTCTTCTGCGGAGGCCAGCGGATCGTAGCCTATAGCCTCTACTTTGCGCCAACCGTTTCTGGCCGCCGCATCCATTTTGAACGGCCGGCCATGATGGGCCAGGACCGCATAAAGTAAATTGTGATCTACGCCCCAGGCACCCAGTGCCTCGATATTGAGTGCGCGCGCGATCTCTTTGGTTTCACGGGCCGCAAACGAAAAAATGGCAGCCCCGGCTTCCAGATGTCCCATCCAGCAATCGTGCCAAATGCCCTGTGGCCAGAACTTGGCCTGGAAACCGGGATGCAGCTTGCCGCAATCATGCAGGAAGACGAGCGCGGAAAGGCGCGCTATATCCAACGACTTAAGATTCTTGCACGCCACACGTTCCAGCCGCGCGCGCACTACCGGCAGCGCGCAGATCGCCTCGAAACATGCCGCTACATCAGCGCAATGATGCGCCAGATGGTGTTTACCCGCCGCGGCTGCTTTTCCCCATGGCGCAGCCCCGTCCCCCCGTACGGTCACGCCCCCTCCTCAAGACGAGAAATATCTCCTCCAAGTCAGAATGTTATCACAAATTACGATTTACAACAAGAAAACAATTACTGGTTGCAGGGCTAGAGGCTTATTGGCGGCGCTTATGCATTTCTTCGCTGGAGAAAGGCTATTGTTTACGTATGCGGCACAGATGTTCCGGTTGCTCTCCTGAGGTCATTGAAAGTTCTGGCTGCGGCGGCCGCGGTGTCTTGAGCTTGGCGAAGGCATTTTGATGGGGTTGAGGCGCGCACTGTCGGGCGGCAGGAACAGGAACATGCCGCCCTCCTTCAGGTGCGGCGCTCCTTCATGCTCTTATGGACGGCGAGGTTTGCCGAGAATGACGACATCGCCTTCCACAGGGTTAGGGCGAGCTGGTTGGCGCCGGGTGCCGAAAGGCACGGTTGATGGCCTTCGCGATCATGCAGGCGGGTCAAGCCGTGACAGCACAAGTCGGCGATGAAGGCCGCGTTTCCGGTGAACAAAGGGCGTTGGCAAGGAGCCTTACACTGCCACAAGTGTTGACCGATATCCACTGCGCGTGCCCATTCGAGCTCGACGGACTCGTCATCCCCGAGCGCACCGCCGCCGTCACCCTCCAGCCGGCTTTCGCATACCGCCGGACGCCGCACACGAAACTCGTGGGTGAGCATTTCCGGCAGACGTCGTTCATGCCACTCCGCTGAGGGTCATGCCCAAAGGGCAGAATGCGCTCGATGCTGCCATCGCGGACCTCGGCGCAAAAAGCACCCCAATGGGATGCCCGCAGGGGCAGCTTCATGGTTCATCACCCCGCCTGCAAAACCGGACTTTCCCCACCATACGGTCCTTCATCTGCCGATGGATAGTCGACGACGAAATTCCCCGCCAAATGTCTGCTGTTTCCTGGCGGCCGGCTCTTCCAGCCGCCTGAAACCGGATCACCGGGCCGAGCTTCTTCCAGCGCGGGCACACCGTTTATATGTCTGCCATTGTATGAAATAGCGATGATGGCTGCTTTGCCGATATGCAGTCATGACTGTGAATCGGAAGTGAGCACGCCGCGAAGAAGCACGTCGCAAAAGACGTCCGCGATCTGCTCGGGGGAAAGATCGCCGTCCGGCTCGATCCAGCGATAGGCGATGACATGCATGCCCCAGAGACCTTTCATGACGACGGGCGCGATGGGCCGGAACTTGCCCTCCCGCATGCCGTCATCGAGCAAACGCTGCCATGCGGCCTCCACTCGGCGGCGTTGCTTGCCGAGCGCCGAAGCCCGGTCCGTAGACAGGGCGCGCGCATCACGGAAGGTTACGGTGGCTTCGGGCCGGCTGTCGGCGATCATTCTCAGAAGCAATCTGCTTAGTTGGCGCAGCTTTTCATCCGGCGGCAGATCGAGTGCAATGAGCTCTTCGCTGCGATCGGCCATTGCCGACATGTGGCGCATGCTGATCTCGAAAAGCAGGGACTCCTTGCTCTCGATATGGTGATAGAGCGCACCGCGTCCCAGGTCGACGGCATTGCACAGTTCGGCAATGCCGGTAGCATCGTAACCGTTGCGCGCAAACAGCTCCGCTGCAACCTGGAGGATACGTTCCTTCGTGAGGTTCGACTTGGAAGCCGGGCGCGGCTCTTCGAGCGTCGTCATTCAGTTAGTGTCTTTCACCACATCGGTCATGCTCCCGAAGCGCATCCGCCGGAAGCGGCGCGAACAATCGGAACGGTCGGTACTATCCAAACGGAATGCCGCCTTTTCAGCCGGAGCTCAAGAGCATGTTGGTTAATGGTAGGCTTTTTTTGCCCGTTCGCATGCCGACAGACGGAAACCCCTCAAAGAAGCGTACTTCGAGGGGTTTAGAAAGTCTACGCCGAGATCAACTTACTTTGTCGGGCGGGCATAGGTCGTATCAAACCAAAGGTTGATCGCCGCGATACCCTCAACATCGGCTGCGATGATCGGCGAGCTCTGGACGTAAAGCCATATGGAAGGAGCATCCTCGACAAGTATGTTCTGGACCTGGCAGTAGAGATCGGCACGTACCTTCTGGTCAGAATTCGTGAGCGCCTCGCTCATCAGTCTGTCGACCTCCTCATTCTTGTAGAACGACGCGTTGAAGCCGTTGGGCGGAATGTTGCTGCTCTGGAACAGGCTCAGCGCCTGACTGGGATCGTTGTAGCTGGCTCCGAAACCAAGCAGGCCCATGTCATGGTTTGCATTTTCGGGCTGCGCGTAAATAGTCGACATGTAGGTCGCCCAGTCTGTTGGATTGCCGATGGTCGCCGTCACGCCCACTTCGCGCAGATAGCCGGCGACGGCATGTGCGACCAGCGGCCCCTGCATGTATCGGCCGGAGGGCGCGATGATGTCGACCTTGAGGTCGCGTTCTTCAGAGCGGCTGCGTGCCAATCCGCTGGGCATCTACGTCAACGCCATCAACTGGTCGCGGGAGATGAGCCAATGACCGCAACACCGTTCCCAGCCCCGAGACACTTTCGCTTGCCGGCTCTTGTGCTAACGCTCATGGCTGCCACGGCACTTGCGGGCTGCGCCACCAGCCGCACCGCGCAATTTGTCTATGACGACGAAGTGCCGCCGCTTCCCGTCCACCGTGCCGTCGTGTCCGAGGACACGCCGCGTCCCTTGCATGTTCCCCCGGCTTGGACAGTCGCGCGCGGCGGGACGAACGCGACAACACCCACGGGCCAGATCGAGAACGCCAACGCCGCCGCCCGCGTCGAACCGCGACGCGAGGGCTATTACAACGCGATGCAGATCTATCCCTGGTCCGAAGGCGCCCTCTACCAGGTCTATGCAGCCGTGGGGCAGATCACGACCATCGCGCTGGAGCCGGGCGAGAGCCTGACCGGTGCGGGACCGATCGCGGCGGGCGAGACCGCGCGCTGGATTATCGGCGATACCGAGAGCGGTTCCGGGCCGGCGCGGCGCGTCCATGTCTGGTGAAACCGACGCGGCCGGATATCACGACCAATCTGGTCATCACCACCGACAGGCGCACCTATCTGATCGAGCTGCGCGCGGACGAGGAGACGTGGATGCCTGCAATCGCCTGGGCCTACCCGACGCCACCCGCCACCCAGCGCGTGACCGCACCGCCCGCGCCGGTCATTCCGGCCGAGCGCGCACGCAATTATCGCTATGGCCTTGCCGGCGACAGCCCACCCTGGCGTCCGGTCTCGGTCTTCGACGACGGACGCCGCGTCTATGTCGTTTTCCCGCGCGGGATCGTGCAGGGCGAGATGCCACCGCTCTTCGTTCTCGGCTCCGACGGTGAGCCCGAGATCGTCAACAGCCGCACCCATCAGAACGTGTTGATCGTCGATCGCCTGTTCGGCACGGCCGAGCTGCGCCTGGGAAGCGGCGACCGGCAGCAGACCGTGAGGATCGTGCGCATCGCCCCCAAGCCGCAGGCCGCACGTCCCTCGACCGGGGAGACCTCGACATGACCGCCGATGACCGCAAGGACGATGCCGTCCGGGATGACGCGACTCCCCTTACCGGCTCGACGGTCGAGGCCGCCGCCCCTATGCGGCTACGCGGCGAATCCCCCCGCGTCACACGGATCTCGCGCAAGGCACTCGCCGTGCTCGGCCTCGTTTCCGGGCTCGGGATCGGTGGCGCGCTGATCTATGCGCTCCAGACCGCCGACCGGCAGCAAGGCAGCGAGGAGTTGTTCACGACTGACAGACGGCAGACCGCCGACGGGCTGCGCGATCTTCCCAGCTCCTATGGCGACGTACCCGCGCTCGGCCCGCCCTTGCCGGGTGATCTCGGCGGTCCCGTCCTTCGCGCTCGCGAGGAGGGTCAGCCGATGCCGGCGACCCCGATGCCGGTTCCCGCCACCGATCCTGACGAGGAACGACGGCTAGCCGAACTGGAGGCCGCTCGCACCAGCCAACTCTTTTTCCAGACGCAGGGCGCATCTGCAGCCGCAATGCCGTCACTCCCGCCCATGCCAGGCTCGACCATTCCCGGCCTGACCGGGACAGGCACGCAGGACCGGCATCTGGCGTTCCTCAATGCCGAGGTGGACCGGCGGACCGTGGCCGCGGATCGCGTCGTGGCTCCGGCTTCGCCCTACATCCTTCAGGCCGGGTCGGTCATCCCCGCCGCGATGTTGACCGGCATTCGTTCCGATCTGCCTGGCTAGATCACCGCCCAGGTGACGCAGAACGTCTATGACAGTCCCACGGGATCGCTCCTGCTCATTCCACAGGGCACGCGCATCATCGGCGAATACGATGCCGGCGTGACCTTCGGCCAGCGCCGCGTGCTGCTCGTCTGGAACCGGCTGATCCTGCCCAACGGGCGATCCATCGTGCTGGAGCGTCAGCCCGGCGCTGACGCATCCGGCTATGCCGGCCTGGAGGATGGTGTGGACTACCATTGGTGGGACCTGATGAAAGCCGCCGGCCTCTCCACATTGCTTGGTGTCGGCGCAGAACTGGCGGCAAGCGACGAGGACCGGCTGATCCGCGCCATCCGCGACGGGGCGCAGGACACCATAAACCAGGCGGGCCAGCAGATCATCCAGCGCCAGTTGCAGGTCGCGCCCACGCTGACCGTGCGGCCGGGATTCCCGGTCAGGGTCATCGTCACGAGAGATTTGGTGCTGGAGTCTTATGGAGTTGCACAATGACAAGGTTGAAGCTCGGTCGAATCCTCGACGAACGTCCGGTCAAGCTGACCATCGAGGTGTCCGCACCGCTGCACCGAAAACTCCTCGCCTATGGCGAGGCGCTGGCTCGTGAGACCGGACACACCGAGCCGATCCTCCCAGCCAAGATCGCGCCACCGATGATTGCTGGCTACATCGACTCCGACAAGGAGTTCGCCAAGATCTGGCGCAGTGTGGAAACGTCCTGATCCGCGTTATGGCGTCGCTATGCGGCGGGGCCTGTTGGCTGCAAACGCCTGGGCGAAGCTGATGAAGCGCCGAAGGCTGGGATTGTCGTTGGCAGGCGACCACACCGCACTGAATGGCACGACGTCGCCATCCGCGACCAGCGGCACCAGCGTCAGCCCAGGGATCGGCATCTCACGCCACGCTTCGGCAACGAGCGTGATCTCCCCGCCGAGCGCAACCATATGCATGAGCGTCTCCTGGCCAGCTTCGTAATAAGCGACCGCCGGATACCCGTTGCGACCTGCGCAACGCCGCACGACGTAATCGTACACGTCGGGGCCCGACGCATGGCGTGAGATAATCACCACCTCATTGCGCAGGTCCGGCCAGTCCAGGGCATCTTCGCGTGCAAGTGCGTGCGTCGATGACATCGCCACATAAACCCGTTCACTCCAGAGTTCGGATACATCGCAACCAGCGGCGTCCTCGACGGCGGTAAGGAAGGCGAGATCGATTTGGCGCGAACGAATGGCGCGAAGATGATCCCGACGTGCGCCATCGTGGATCTCGATCGCTACGCCAGGGTGTTCGCGCCGGTAGCTATGCACCAGTTGGCGCATGAAGCCGCCGGCAAGAGTCGAGATGATTCCGATCCGCACCGTTCCGGTCTCGACCCGACCGGCTGCCGCCGCGAACCGGATAGCATAGTCGATCTGCGTGAGGGCAGGGACGATCTCATCCACAAGACGCGCGCCCGCATCCGTCAGCCGGACGCCATAGCTCCCCCGCTCGAAAAGCCCGACTCCAATCCGGTCCTCGAAATCCCGAACCGCCTTGCTGACGGTGGTTCTATCCAGATCGAGCGCGTCGGCGGCCCCCTGAAGGCTCATATACTCTGCAGCCGCCATGACGTAGCGCAACGGTCTGAGGTCGAACGGCAGACCGCTCCAGACATCCGGCGTCGTGGTGCCGGGCTCCGGGCCGATATGCTCATCCTTAGCCGTCATGCAGCCGCCATGTCAGATCGCGCCGAGTTGCGCGATCCTGTTCAATGCCGTGGTGAACCCCGTCAGCGATATCGAGAAGCTGACCTCCTGGCCAGTGTCGTTCGCTGCTGCCGTGAGCGCGAGCGCGCTTCCGGCTCTGAGCGCCGAGACTGTGCCGGCATCGAAGGCCAGCGGCACCAGGCATCCGGCGGGAAGACAGGTTGAGAAACGCTGCGTGGGGAGGGCAGCACTCTCATCGATCGCGAGTGTCACCCCGTCATCGAGCCGCAGCCCAAAGGGGAGGATCAGAACGCCGTTGATCGCTTCCCAGCCCTCCGCTGCACGTAACTCGATGGTCAGCACGCGTTGACCGTTCTGCCCACTCACCTGCGACTGCGAGATCGCGCATTGCACCGATCCTCCCCGTGCCGCACAGGCGACCGACCAATCGCCATGTGCCTCGTTGAGCGACGATGCACCACCCGGCAGGCCCTGGGCGGCGGCTGCGATGGTTCCGCCCCCCAGGAGGGCTAAGCAGGAGATCATCGCGAAAACGATATGAACATGCTGCACGTCAGAACCTGATGTTGAGACCCAGGGATGCCGTATGGCTGTCATAACTGCCCGCGAAGACACCTTCGTAGTTGGCGCGCAAGGTCATGTCGGGTGCGATGTCCCAGCCGAGGCCGGCGCCCAGGCGCAGGCGGTCACGGTTGGCCGCAGCACCGTTGACGGTGAAGCTGGTCGGGCTGCCCGCAAAGGAGAGCGACTGACTGGGCAGCACATCGGCAAAGGCGTGTTCCCATACCGCCCGGCCTTCCAGTATCAGACGTCCGGTCTCGGTCATCACGACATGACTGACGCCAAGACCGATGCCGGTGTCGAGGCGGGTCCAGTTTTCCGGCGCGCCCGTCAGGTTGAGCGCGTCGGCTCCCGTCTCGGTGAACCCTCCATGGCCCGACCACCCGGCATCAAGGGTAAAGAGCGGCAGAAGCATTGTGCCGCCGCCCATGTCGATACCGTAGGCCGCTTCACCGGAGAAGCCGATGGTGTGGTTCCAGTAGTCGGCCTCGGCCGTGCGGTGGAGCCCTCCAAAGACAATGCGGCGCCCCGTCGAGATGCGGTTGGCCGCATAGGCGAGCGAACCGGCGAGTTTCCACGGCCCATCTTCCCATGCACCATAGGTACCGATATGGAAGCCATCGGCATCGAAGCTGGAGAGCCGCGCATCGATCGAGCCGTGGCTGCGGATATAGCCCAGTCCGAAGCCGGCGAAGGCATTGCCCGTGCCCATATCGATCTGGCCTTCATAGCCACCGGCGATACCGGCGCTCCACCAATCGAGCGTGGCGGCATTGCCGTCACCGGCGATACTGCCGCGTCCGCCGAGCGGCGCGAGCCAGGCATTGGCCACTCGGCTATCGGGATAGCTGGCGGTTGCATCGTCGATGGCGCCGACGCCGGCGGGCCGCGATACCGTGCCATAGGCCAGTGGTGCGGTCATCACGCTGGTGCTGCCGAGCGCGCCGACCCCGGCCGAACCTTGCTGTCGCAGCGTGCGGGTGAACAACCCGAAGGTCTGGTCGATCACGTGCTGGCCGGAGGCGTGGATCTCGCCGGAGGTGAGATCGAAGGCCTGGCGGGCTTCTTCCTCGGAAAGCATCAGTATCTGGTTGTACACCGCCAGCGCGTCCGAGCCAGAGGTCTGGTCGAGCCCATCAAGTCCCGTCGCCGCCTGAAACTGGTTGTGGGTTTGCGCCACGGTAGTGAACAATCCGGTAGTCGGATCACCGGGGTCGCCTGGGTCACTCGGACCACCTGGGTCGCCGGGATCGCCCGGATCGCCCGGATCACCCGGATCGCCTGGATCACCCGGATCACCTAACACAATGGTCAACACCACGTTGTCGGCATTGTGAGCAAGAGTTGGTGTAATAAACGCCGACGTGGTGACCACATCATCGAACTCGCCTGAAACGCTTCCGGCAGTCAGGATCGTATAGTCCTGCCCGTCCTGGTAGCTCGTTTCGGCGTCGAGCGCGATGACATTGACCGTACCGCCATCAAGTGTTGCGGTCCCCGTGACAGCGATCAGGTCATTATGGATGCCAGCCGTATTACCGCCGCCGATTATTTCTACATCGTAGATCGAACCAGGATGAAAGAGGATACTGCCGACATGCAGTGTGCCGATCGAATTACCGGGTGCGATAGTGCCGCCAGAGTTGATCGTCACATCGCCTAATGTGCCGATGCCGCCGAGAACGCCGCCGTTGACATCGACGAGGCCGCCCAGAGCATTGTTCACGTAAAGCGTGCCGGCGGAAAGCGTGGTCGTGCCGGTGAAATCCGAGCCGTCTCCCGTGTAGTTCGTGATGCCTGCCAGATGCTCGATGGCATGGTTGCCCGATGCGGTGGACTCCAGAGTCGTATCGAAAGTGTAGCCATCCGCTTCCGTGCCGGTGTGATTGAAAACGAGCGTGCCGTCTCCATCGACGAAGATGATGCTATCGGCAGTGAGGAACCCTGCAACTTGCTCAACCTCGCCTGCCGCCGCGCCGATATTGAGCATGCCTTCGCTGCCATTGTCATGGGCAAGGTGTATGACGTTACCACCTGCTAGAACCTCTGCTCCGTTGGAGATCGTCAGCGTTCCTTCGCCCTGGTTGCCGACAACGACATCCCCATTGGCCGTCCAGGTGGAATCTGGCCCAGTAATCGTCAGTCGTCCTTGGACACCGAAATCGCCGAGAACCGTCTCTCCGGTTTCGAGCGTGCCACCATCGACAACCGAAACATCTGCCGAACTTTGCCAACCGACTTCGAACCTTCCCGCGGTCGTCCATTCACTGCTGGAGATTGTGAGTTCGGTATGCCGTCCCCCACCATTGCCGAGCCTCGCGAATCCGTCATTGGTCACGATGGCACCGTTGCGCACCTCGATCGTGGCGAGGCCGGCGTAGAGACTGCTCATGTCCCAGGTTGCGCCATTAACGGTTACTTGGCTCCTGTCCGGCGCAGGTAGGCCGCCAACCACGGCATCGCCGCTCTCGACGCGCCCGCCATCCTCGATGGCCAAGCTGCCCGTTCCCTCGCGGCCGATCCACACGACACCGTCATTCGTCCATGACGAGCCGTTACCCGAAACAAGGACCGTGCCGGATGATCCGTCGAGATTTCCGATGCTGGATTCACCAACGCTCGTTACGGTACCCCCGTTTAGGACCTCGAGCCTGCCTTGCGCGGCGTGCCCGACCGCCAGCCAAGAGGTGTTCTCCCATTCGCCCCCATCGACAATAACAAGGCCGGATGACGCTGAGCCGACAAAGCCGATACGTGCATTAGTATTTTTTACATAGCCGTCTTCTTCGATACGGAGTTCACCTTGGCCAAATCCGCCGACCACGATGCCTGACGTAAGCTCTATCGTGCCGTTCTGAACCTGGGCTAGGCTTTCGCTGTTGCTCCCATTGCCGATATTGATGCTATCGGCATGGACGGCACCGCCCCCAGTGATGATGAGAGTGCCATTACCTTGTGGCCCTAGCATGATGTCAGCACCAACGACGAGTTCGGCATCGTCAGCGACGGCCACAGCGCCAGACGAATTGAGGGCAGAACCGAGCAGCAACCGTTCTGCTATTTCGAGCTTTCCTCCATCTAGGAGGCCAATATAGCCTGCGTTATTGTTACCAACCGTCAGGGTGTCCGCTTCTCCGACTTCGCCATTTATCACGGTAACGAAAAGCCCAACCGGTACTGGAGCATCGATGATGACCTCATCGGCATCCGTCGGCACGCTACCGCTGCTCCAGTTGCCACTCTCAGTCCAGCGACCGTCAACGTCGCCCTCCCACTCGACCTGGCCGAGAGCGGGCGAACCCATCAGAAATAGGGCTGTACTCGCAAGCAGAGCGTGGCGCAGTCCAAGGCGCTTGGTATTCTGCTGGCATGATTTTTCGTTCTTGCCCATACGATTCCCCAAAACGGTTTGATCCAGTTGATGAACTGGTAGGCCGCCCTTGCCGGGGAAGTCGTGGGGAATCCGGTTGGGGAAAGAGCCGGATGGCGCCTTCAAGGTCAACGATGGGATAATTTCATCCACCAGCCTTCAGAACATATCGAGAAGTTCCTTCAGATGCACATTGCGCTCCTTGGTCAAGGCGACACGGCAGCCATTCTCGATCAGCGGCTGCGCGCTGCCCCCTTCCATCACGGAACCGCGAAACGCACATTCCGCATCCCGAAAGGAAACCCACGCACGCTGTGACTGGCGCAGCCGGATTTCAAATCCGACCTCGGCGTCGTCTGCCCGGTCCCAATGCCTCACCTTGCCGAGAAGCGCGCCATAAAGCGCGTTCAATTGGTCATCGGCAACGCTCAGATCCCTGTTGATGCAGGCCAGCATCGTTGCCGTGTCCGTGGCCTCCTCACAAGCATCGGAAGCGTAGGACGGCGTTGCGTGAGCCAGGGCTGTTACAGCAAATATGAATATCCACCTCATTGGGATGCTCACGATTCTCTGAGACAGGGGCGAGAAGACATGGCTAATGTTGCCTCCAGCCTGCCCAGCCCAGTGTCACGTCCGGTCCGTGATAGGCGACGACCGACGCAAGTAAGACAATGACGCTCATGCCGAGCCATGTTGCACCGGGTCGCATGGCCGTGAACAGCGTCGTGTCTCCTCCGCCTCTCCCCTCGCCAGTCTTGCGCCGGAACAGGTTGGGGAAGGCCGTCAGAACATCACTCACCAAGCGTCGGCCGCCGCAGATGAACAGGACGAGAAACACAATGAAGCCAGAAAAGCTGAGGACATAAGGGATGCGCCTGTGCTCGGGCAACGAAGGCAGGATGGGCAGAATTTCCTCGAACACCATGGAAAAGGCGACGGCGAAGAAAAGTAGCGCAAGCCCTGCCCACATCATCACCTTTTCCTTCGGGCTTCGTGCAATGCCGAACATCAGCACGACAATACTGCTCAGCCCGGCCATGACTGCAATTGCGTTGAAGGCGTCCCAGTGCGGCGTATATAGAAAGCGTTCGGCAAGATCGCGCATGCCATGCCCGTTCGTCGGAGCGGACACCGGCAAGGAGAGGCACGACATTGCCCCTCCGGCCGGCGCCAGGTTAGGTTAGTTGCGAATTTGCAATCTGTCGTTGCGACCCTCGATAGCCATCGCGGCCTCGATCCCGGCCTCGGTTATCTGGCTGTCACGCGCGTTGATATTGCGCAGCGTTGGAATCGCGGCCAGCACCAGCAGGCCGGCATCAGAAATGCTGGTCTTGTTGAGGAAGACCGCTTCGAGGGGCAGATCCACCAGCACTTCGAGTCCCGCGTCGGTGACGCCGGTATCGGAGAGCCACAAAGTGCGTAGCGTTGCGTGACCTGCAAGGGCCGCAAGGCCGGCATCGGAAATATCGTTCTCATCCAAATAAAGCACGTCCAGATTGGGTAGGCTGGCGAGATCGGGCATTGCCGCATCCGTTACGTTCGTGCTCCAGATGAACAACCGCTTCAGCGACGGAATACCGGACAGGGTCGCAACGCTGTCATCGTTGATCCCTGTTCGGCGCGCCGAAATCTCTTCGAGATTGGAAAGGCCCGTCAGGTGCGTGAAGCCGCTGCCGGTCACGGCGGTATTCGACAAGGCCAGTGTCTTGAGCGTTGCGATGGTGCCCAGCGGCTCGAAGGCGGCATCAGTTATCCCGGTTTGAATGAGGCTGAGTTGCTCCAGTGCGGGGTGTCCCGCCACGACGGCAATGCCATCATCGGTTATCGCTGTACTATCGAGCGTGAGCGATCTGAGGGTTTCGTGAGTCGCGATATCTACAAGGGCGTCGTCGCCTATGTTTCTGTTGAGCGCGAGGTCGAGCCGTCGTAGCCCTTCAATACCAGATAGAGCGGCAATATGGGCCTCGGTCAAATTGGCGTTGCGAAAATTCAGGCTCCAGAGGTTCTCGATTTCCGCCAACACCTCAAACCCTTCCGGCGTAAGCGCATTGCTGCTGGAGATTTCCAGGTGCCCGAGACGGGGCATCCTCGTCAAATGCCGCAGGTCATCATCGGTGAAATCCTCCAGGGCCTCTCGCGGTATTCGCAATGACTGTATCTGCGCGAGCGCCTCCGCATCGAACGGTGCGTTGCGGAACTCCATCCCGAGTTCGTTCAGCCTCGCAATGGCTTCCTCATCGGTCTGGGCGAACACCGGCGCGGCAAATGACAGAGCGAATAGTCCCGCGGCAAGGATGAGCTTTTTCATAATAGGTTTCCTCCTGTCTCGTTACGTCGCCGCCGCGTCCTCGACGGGCGACTGCTTCATGCGCCTGGCCAGCATCCTGATGGCCACGATCAATGCGGCCCCGGTGGCGAAAATCAGCACGGCGGTCAACGGCCGGTAGAACAGCCAGGCCGAACCGATGGTCAGCGTGCCGAGCGCAATGCCCGCGACGGCGGCGACCAGCCCGGTGCCCATGCCAACGATGCTGCCCAGAAAGGGAATGACGCTCGCTACGACCGAGATCGGCCCCAGCATCAGGGAGAATCCGGCAATGAGGAGAACAATGCCACCGGCGCGCAAAACCCAGGTGAGGACGCTGTTGCTGCTGGCGGCCGAATCGAACATCTCCTGTGCGGAGCGGTTACCTGCCTCCACGATCAACAAGGAATCCCCGGCCTGTGTGCCATAGGCTGCCAATCCATCACCCCGCTGCTGCCCGATGACACTGATCGTGCCGAGCGGGACGAGTTCATAGCGGATGCGATAATCCCCGACCTGCGGCCGGATGGGATTTGGGCCCAAATAGATCGCACCATCGACCACGCGGACATCACTGTCGTCACCCAACGCATCGCGCAGTGTCTCGATTTGCTCGGCGGCGATCGGGAAGGGCTGGGCACCGCCAACCCGATCAAGGACGGTGCGGCCAAGCGAAAAAGCGCCGAGTTCAGCGCTATCCAGGCTGAAGCTCCTGCGCTCATAGATCATTGCAGGATTCGTCCGATGTTCCGCCGCGTCCTCGAACCGAGACGAGTCGTGGTGGCGGTCGGACCAGTCCAGCCCGTAGCTATAGGTGGTCACGCGCGTTTCGCTTCCACCAAGATTCTGCTGGGTCTCGGTCTTTGACGTTTCAATCCATTGGAACATCTCCACGGACCGCACCAGCCTTACGCCCTCGACGGTCACTCCGAACTGGTCATCCGATACCGGCTGATCGGCGGTGATCGGACCCGTCACATGAATGAGTTGACCTTCATAGGCCGGATCGAGGGCGTCAGGCGCCAGGGATACGACGAGACCCGCGCCCTCGTCGAGCGAACGCTGCGTTTGTACCGCGCGGCCCTCGTTCCAGAACAAGCCGATCGTTATCCCTATGACTAGGACGATGCCGACGCCTATTCCAGCGATCGAGCTTTTCAGCCGGTCGAACCACGAGACTGTCGTTGTTTTTTGCGTTGCCATGATCTCTCCCCGCAAAAGCAGCAAAGGCTTTGTGGCTATGATGCGGTAACAGGCTAACGCCACCTTGACGGGCGGTCGTGGGGGAGGCGGTTGGGGAATAAGCCGAAAGAGGAAAAGTGCCGCTCGGCGCGGCACCCTCAGTTCGATGTGATACGGCTGTGCGGGCCGAGCGCCGTCACTCAGTTGCCATGGTAGCGGCCTCACCTGCTTGCGCTGGCTTGTTGGAAAAGATCACAACAGCGAATAGCAGGACGCCGGCGAACACGACGAGAGAGGAGATCGCCACCAACGGTTCGAGCGCAGGATTACCCTTGAGCAGAAAATAGAGCGAAGGCATCATGACCGCGACGCCGAGCGTGTAGACGCCATACTGGATTCGCGCGAGGCGGGAACGCGCCTTTTCCGGCGCAAATGCCAGATAGGCGCCGAACAGCGCCATCGTCACCCAGCCGAGTAAATTGATGTGTGCGTGCGCGCCGGTGACGCTGTGATCGCCCGAAATCGACATATGAATCCCTGCCGCGATACCGATGACAAGAAAAACGATTGCCGTCTTGAAATAAAGCTGTGCCAGTGTAGGCATTGATATTCCCCCTTTATAGATTCATGATTTGCATCCATCGCCACGCGCTCGCGGCGCGATGATCCTCGACTATTCGTCTTCCAGCGGTGGCCCGGTAAATTCGAGCGCGTGACGGCGAGCGCTTTCGACAATCCGCTCCATGTCGTGAGGCAGTCCCAGCCCCTGTCGGCCCATTTCCTCGAAAAAGGCATCGAGGCCGCCAGGTGTGGCCGTAACGAAGTGGCGCGACCATTCCTCGCCCGCGATGCGAAACGTATGTTCGCGCCCCTTGGGGATATATGCTGTCTCGCCCGGACCGCGCATGAAGCGCGCACCCTCGAGCCAGAACTCGATCCGGCCCGTCAGGATGACAAAGGTTTCATCCTGGCTATGATGAATATGACGCGGCGGCCCGAAGCCCGGCGGCGACACGCAATCGACGACCGAAATATCTCCTTCGGTGTCCTCGCTCGAGAGAATGGTCTTGTACCACGCGCCGATCCACTCGAACGCGCCTTCGCCCAGAACTCGATACGGCATTTTCGTTCCTCCGGCTATCGAGGCCGGCGGTTCACGCCGCCAGCGACCGGGGCAGTAGAGCCGAGTGCAATGCAAATATCTTGGGGAGAGCGGTTGGGGCCAGAGCCCAAAGCAAACCGTTCTTCGATCCTGGTGGCAGGCAGGCGATGCCCGGCCGGACTCATGCTTCAGACAAGCAGGCCCAGTTCCCGATCCGAGGCGGATACGTCGTATTTCGCTTTCGGCGGCCAGGGCCGGCTTTGCCAGTGAGGATCGAAAACAAAGCTCGATACCTCCCGATTGGGAACGAGCGCGCCGTTTCCGGCCCCGAGCGCATAGTCGTAATAGAGCTTGACGATCTCCTCACGGGAAACCTGCTGCGCGGCCGGATGGGCGAGACACGCATCGCGCCACTTGCGCACCCGCGCATAGCGACCGTCGTCAGGCAGGTCGAACCCTTCATAATAGTCGAGGAACCAGAAACGCATGAACAGCGGCGTGAACACGGTCTCTGCCCACCCGAAATGATCGAACAGGAATGTGCCGGACGGGCTGTGCTGCACCAGAAAGTCGTTCAGCTTCTGATAGTGTCCGAGCATGTCCGCCTCGAACTGCTCGCAGCGGTCCGGGTCGCGGTTCATGACAAAGGTGTAGCCGGTAACGGTGAACGATCCTTCCATGGCGGTCATCATGCTTTCGACCGCCCGTTCGTAAGGATCGCTGCGGGCGACGGGCGTGTCGGCGAATATCTGTTCGAGATATTGCAGGATAACGAGGCTTTCCTTGATGACCTGCCCCTCGGGGGTGAGAAGGATGGGCAGCGCCGTTGTGCCGCGCGTCAGGTCCAGCAACCATTGGGGGCGCGGTTGGGTGATGTCGACCTTGTGAAACTCAACCTCGTCCGTCAGCCCCTTGAGTGCGAGCAGGATTTCGAGCCGCTGCGAAAACGGACAGACGGGGATATGATAGACTATTGGTTTTCCGCTCATCGTTCGGTGTCCTTGCCCTGCCTGCGCATATCGGTGGGCGTTTTGTGAAAACGTCGGCGGAAGGCGTGATGGAACCATGAAATATCTCCAAAACCGCAATCGAGCGCGATGGTGGCGACATTGACATGCGCAAGAGCGGCATCGGTCAGCATGTCCCGCGCACAGTCGAGCCTTGCATTGAGAAGATAATCGGTGAAGTTCGTGTTCTCCGCATAGAAGAGATCGCGGATACGGCGCGGGGTCATACCGTGGCGTCCGGCCAGCCAGGCAAGCGAGATGCCGCAATCATCGAGATTGGCGGTAATATCCGCGGTGATTGCAGCGAACAGTTCCGCACGCGTTCGGCCGTTACCCGGCGAGGGCATAGGGACTGCATCCGTCCTTGTTTGAGTCGTCGCCACTGCCTCAATGGTTTCGGCCTGCCGGTCATGGAAGAGCAGGATCGCTGCCGGGCGCGTGGCAGCGAAGTCAAGCGCGGGGATTTCGGATGCCCAAGGCAGTACTTCAATCGATAGCGGGCGGAATCTGCCACCTCTGTTCCATTCAATGCCGCGGATGGCTGGCAGATCGTGGCGATTGCCAGCACATGCGGCAACAGCGCGTTGCAACAATCCGTCGGCCCTGCGGTTGCCGAGGCTGAAGACAAAATTGCGGATACGCAGGCCAGTGCTACGCGCCAAAAGAGCCTCACCGGCTTCATCAGCAAACAGAACACGCATGGCGGAATCGACGACGATCAATCCCTTCCGCAGCTTGCCCCTGAATGTCGCGAACACCGTGTTTTCCATCGCCAGCCGGTGCAGCCGTCCGTGAATGGCTACGGCACGAACAAGATGGGGCGTCAGATGCGAAAACCGTTTCCGGCCTTCTACACCGACTTCGTCCCGTGCGACGGAGGTCTGCAACACGCAACTGGCGAAACGCTCTCGGCCGAGGCTGAGATTGACTGCCAGCCGCTCCGCGCCAAGACCTGAATACCGCCAGAATTCGTTATGGAATGTACTCTTGTGAAAGAGGTCACGGCCGGTATCGTCAAGGCTCGTGATCCGGCCGACCGGCGCGGTGGCTGTCGCCATGGAAGTCGGGTCCTCGGCCCACCACTGCTCATTATAGGCGGCGATGATGGAGGGGTCTGCGCGCGGGGCCAGCACGGAAGAATGCCTGACAAGCTGGTCGGCACGAACCAGCGCGGCGTTTTCCGCGCCACAGAAATCCGCCAGCCGGCAAAGAAAATCGTTCCAGCCTTCCTCGCCGGTTGCGGCTGCATAGAGGCTGCCCACAACCTCAAGCGCCTCGCTGTCCAACGCCCATCCCCTTTCAGTACAATACCGGGAAGCGTAACCGATAATATCTCCATCTTGAAATCAAATGAATATATGGCAACTATCCACGGCATGAATTTCAATGCTCTGGATCTCAACCTCATGCGCGTCTTCGACGCACTGCTCAAGGAACGCAGCGTGACTGCGGCGGGACAGCGGATCGGTCTTAGCCAACCAGCGGTGAGTTCCGCTCTGGCGCGGCTGAGAACGCTATTGGACGATCCGCTGTTCTTGCGCCACGGGAGGCAGATGCAGCCGACGGCAAAGGCGCTCCAGATCGGCACCTATGTGCAGTCGGCCATGGCGACCCTCGAACAGGGATTGATCCCGCGTCTTCCCTTCGAGCCCTCCGCAATGAACCGACGATTCCGCATGCTCGGCGCGGATTTTTTCTCGGTGCTGTTCATGCCGTCATTGTCGGCGCGGCTCGCCAGGATAACACCCGGTGTCGAATTGGGCTTCCTCGACAACGCAAGGGGCGACACTCTGGAGCTATTGCAGAGCGGATTTGCAGACCTGGCGTTTGAGGAGGAGGCTTACGCTCCTTCCGACCTTTCCAGCCAGCCCCTGTTCCGCTCTGTCTTCGTCATCGCCATGCGCAAGGGACACCCGGCGCTTGAGAGGACATCGTTGTCCTCGGGAGATACACTGCCCCGCGACGTGTTCGATGCGCTGAGCTTTTCCGTCTACTCCCAGGATGGCGGGGAAAGCGGTTGCGTACTGGAAGGAATGGGCAGGCGGGGGCAGAATTTGCGCGTCTCGCTGACGCTTCCCCATTTTCATGCTGTGGCGATTGCCGCACATACCGGAGATATAGCAGCGCTCATACCTTGCCAGTTTGCCGAAGCGGTCGCGGCTCGGCTTGATCTCATCGTGCTGAAACCGCCGATCGACCTTGGGGTACAGGAAATCGGAATGCACTGGCACCCGCGTCTCGACAGCCACCCCGAGCATATCTGGCTGCGCACCCAGATTGCCGAGGTGATCGCGGAATTGAAGTTTGATCAGAGCTGTGACCGTTATCGTGACTGATGAGCCGGTTCAGGCCGCCCACCACCATGTGCCGAGCGCGGCCGACACCGCCATTCCGCCACCAAAGATCGGCCAAACGAACTGTTCCTTGCGCGGCAGCCGGATCACTACCCATGCCATGAGCCCGAGCATTGCGAGCCCCCCGACACTAAGAAGATATGGCAGACGTAAGTCATAGGCCGATGCCCGTGCTGGAGTTTCATTTCCGGTGGTGTCAAGTAGTCGGCCGAGCGCCGGAAAATCACCAAGATCGACCAGCGGACGTTCCGTGATTTCGAGTTCCACCGGCTTGCCGAAGAGAACCGAACGGCGGATGTTCACCGACATTCCCTCCATCATCAGGCCCGGCATGGCCCGATCATGGAGCGCCTTCGGTGCATCGATGGTAAACGGGATTCCATCGTCGCCGGCGAGGATGATCCGGTGGACCGTAGCAAATGTGCGTGTTCGTGTCGCCAGATCTGGCAAAATGGTCTGATGCGTATCGCGGCCAAGGATGGTAGCTTGCTCCGCATGGGCCGGCAGCAAGCGGGCTGCGAGATCGCAAAGGATGCCTGTTCCAAGGACAACAAAGACACCGACCAGCGCTGTGACGGCAACTGTACGTGAGGGTTCTTTCATGGCCTCCACTCACCCGGTCGGCTGCGCAGGCAGGAAGGGCATGCTCCTGCGCAGCCCGTGCATCGTAGTTTTGCTGGATGCCGGCCTACCTATCAGTGCTGATCGAGCACTTGCGTGCCCGCAAAGTAGATATGAAGCTGATAAAGTGGTACCGGGTTCGGCTCGATGCCCTCAGGCATGAACTCAACATCGATGTGGCTGATGGGCGGGGTCTCGATACCAGGGGTCAATGATGTCCAATCGGTCCCGGCTTCGAAGTCCTCCATCGTGAACATATACTCTACACAAACGACGTGGCCTTCAATTTCGCAATAGATTGGCCCCGTGGGTAGATCGTCGGTGCGTGCCCAGTGCGCTCCCATATTCGGCACATGCGGGCTGATCTGGACGGCATCAGGGGCGACATCTGCCAGTAGCGGCAAGCCTTCAAGTGAGGTCGGGGCCTCATGAGCCGACGCCGGTAGAGCAACAAGCGCAAAGGCCAAGCCTGCGCCTGCGATTATACTTCCTAACAGTTTCACGGTACTTTCCTCCATGACAGTGACGGCCCATCCGTAGGCGGACGGATACGATCAGTCGTGGGGAATGGGGTTGGGGAATGAGCCGCTGTCGTGCTTTTGTACGGAAAACGCTGCACTCAACCCATCGCGTCACAGATGTTGGGGAGAGCGCCGATCTACACCGCAGAGAGCTCCCTGGCGAACGGCATGCGTCTTGAGAACGCATGGTTAGCTCGAAGACTCAACAGCGATGAATTTCAGCATCGTACGCCATGCTGCGCAGCCGCTCGCCAGTGTATCCGATTATCCAAAACCGTTGCAAAAACCGTTGCAGAAGCAAATTTTGCAACGGTGCGTGTCGTCTAAGCTATTGAAATTTATGGCGCGCCCGAAAGGATTCGAACCTCTGACCCCCAGATTCGTAGTCTGGTGCTCTATCCAGCTGAGCTACGGGCGCGGATGCCGTGACCGGCATGGTCGTGGAAATCAACCCATGACCGAACGTGGCTTAACTAGCGACTGAAAAAGGCAAAAGCAAGCGCCGATATGAGATTTCTCATCGGTGCGTTGCCGAGGCGTCGCCCGGTCGCGCTTCGCGACTCCGCCTTGGGTTATTTTGCTGCTTGAGGGTTATTTTGCTGCTTGAGCCCTCGGCCCGGCCTTGGCGACTTGCCGGTCCCGCCCCGCCTTGTCCGGTATGGTGATCCTGAAGACCGTATGGCCGCTGCCGCTTTCTTCCAGATGAAGCGTGCCGCCATGTGCGCGCACGAGTTCGTGGGCGATGGCAAGGCCAAGGCCGGTGCCGCCGCTTCTGGCGGAGCCTCGGAAAGCGGTAAAAAGATTGTGCCGGGCCCGTTCGGGCAAGCCAGGACCGGTGTCTATCACAAGAATATGCACTTTCGCGCCCTCGCGATGAGCCGACACGGTGAGCCTACGCACTAGCGCCGCGCCGGTTTCGCTGGTCATGGCCTGGACGGAGTTGCGGCACAGATTGGAAAGGACGCGGAAGAGCTGCTCGGCATCCGCGCTGATTTCCAGCAGCGGGTCCACCTCATTGACGAACTCGATCCGGCTCGCAGGATCGATGGCAAGTGTCGCCTGAACCTCGCTGACAAGCTGGGCCAGAAGAAGCCGCCGGCGCTGGGGTGGCGCTTCCTGGGCGCGGCCATAGGCAAGAACACCTTGTGTGTAGAAGACGGCGCGATCCAGCGTACGTACGAGCTTCGGCGCTAGCGACTGGACGGTTGGGTCCTCGCTGCGCACCAGCCGGTCCGAGATGAGCTGGGCGGAAGAGAGCATGTTGCGCATGTCGTGGTTGATCTTGGAAACTGCAAGACCGAGATCCGCCAAACGCTTGCGCTCCCCAAGCGTGCGGTAAAGCGTCCGCTGCATCTCTGCAAGCTCACGCTCGGCGATGCCGATCTCATCGTCCCGCGCCTCGGGGACAATGATTCGCTCGGGATCATCCGGTGCTTCCCCAAAGGCGAGCATGGACCGGGTCATGGCCCGGATGGGGCGGATCATGATGCGGTTGATGGCATAGAAGACGAGGGTCGCGGTGAAGAGCGAGATGATGAGGGAAAGGAATGCCACATTGCGGGCATAGGACAGTAGAGCCGAGCGCAAACCTTGGTCAGGCAAAATGATCTCGTACTGGTTCGTGCTTTCTCCCACGCTGCCGAAAATGCGCAGCATCCTCTCGCCGCCGAAAAAGAGCGTGTCGAACGCCTGAACCACCGCCTCCAGCGGGCCGATATTGTCGAGGTCGGTGTGCATGTCCACCGACGGCGGAACCCAGGAGACTACAAGCAGGCGCGAGGTCCCGCCGTCCCGCACCGCAATGGCGCTCACGCCTGTTGTAATGAGGATGTCGTTGCTTGCTTCGCGGCTGAGGCTGTCGGGATCTCCTGACAGCAGGACAGTGCTGACCACAGCCGACGTGCGCAGACGCTGCTCCATCCATTGCAGGCTGAAATTGGCTACGGAGGGGATGAAGATCAGAATTTCCGCAGCCATCACGAACAGTATGGTCAGAAGCAGGAGCTTCGTCGAAAGGCCCCGCGTCAGGGGCACCGCGCGCTCGATGCCCCGCGCTTCAGCCTCAGTGTTCTGCTGCCGGTCCTCAGACATTACCCGTCCCTGCCGGTCGATCTGCGCTCGTACCGCTTTCCGGTTGTTTATCCGAATAGACGCAGAAAGCCGATCAGTCTACGCAGCGTCGGATTCTTGGCCGCTGGCGCGAGGCTTGCAAGTGCCGCCCGTTTGCCGATCTCGCCAAAGGTGGGGTAGGGGGCCACATAGCCGGCGACGTCACGGATCGACATCCGCTTGTAAAGAACGAGCGACCAGAAATGCATCATTTCGGCTGCTCCGCGGCCCGCAATGGAAACGCCCAGAATCCGTCCGCGCCTGCCAAGAACCAGTTTGATCAGTCCTGCCGTCTCACGCTCGGTCTGCGCGCGGTCGTTTTCGGAAAAGGCAGAGCGGACGATCGTGACATGCCTTTCCGAACTGCGAGCTTCGGCCTCCGAAAGCCCGATCTCGGCGATTTCAGGATCGGTATAAACGACGCGTGGCACATGCCGGCTCATCATCCTGAATGGCAGCCGGAAGAGGATCGCGCGCAGGACGAGAGCCGCATGGTGGCTGGCAACATGGGTGAACTGCAATCCGCCCGCCACATCGCCGATGGCATAGACCCGGCGGTTGGTGGTGCGCAGCATGGGGGATACCCGAATGCCAGCGGGATCGCAGGCAATGCCCGCCTTGTCCAACCCCAGCGCCTCGACGTTCGGCTTGCGCCCGGCTGCAAGCAGCAGGTGAGTGCCTTCAAGAACGTGCGCGGAATCCTCGGTTCTGAAATGCACCCGGATGCCTGACTCCATGCATCGTTCCACACGCTGCACTGTGGCATGCTCGATGATCTTTATCCCTTCCGCGCGCAGCCTCTCCAGAGCGAGGGCGACAAGTTCCCTATCATGACCACCGAGCGCGCTGGCAGCCTCCACAACGGTGACGCGTGCACCCAGCCTGCAATGCGCCTGCGCAAGCTCAAGGCCAACCGGCCCAGCGCCAATGACGATCAGATGACCGGGGCGCTCCTTGAGCGCAAAAACGGTCTTGTTTGTGAGGTAGGGCACCTCTTCAAGCCCTGCGATCGGCGGAATGGCGGGAGACGAGCCCGTCGCGATGACATATCGGCGCGCGCGGATCTGGTGATCCCCCGCCACCACAGTGCTCGCGTCCTTGAAGCGAGCTTCGCATTTCAGCACAGTAACCCCGAGAGCGGAAAAGCGCCCAACGGAGTCTTTGGGAGCGATGGCAGCAATCACGCCCTCGACATGCTCTATCGCCTGCGAAAAATCGATTCTTGCATTATCTGGGCTGTGAATTCCGAACTGGAAGCCTTGTGCTAGCCGGTGCGCCGTGCCTGCTGATGCGAGCAGGGATTTTGATGGTATGCATCCATAGTTCAGGCAGTCGCCACCCATCTTCGCGCGTTCAATCAGCACGACGGGGACGCCGAATGCCGCCGCCGCGGCGGCTATGGTCAGCCCGCCCGACCCGCCGCCAATAACGCAAATGTCCGGCCGGAGGGTAATCACGGCCCACCGCCCCGCATCGGTCCTGTCCTGTCAGCTCGCCCCACGCACTCTCCTTAATGCGAGCGCGAGGACGGCTACCAGCGCTAGCGCGGCAAAGGCCAGCTTGACCTCGGACGTCACGAGGTCGCGCAGCCTAAGGCTCTGATCCGCGGCTTCGGCCGCAACCAGGGCGCTCTCCAGCCCACAGCCGAGATAGGCATAGGCGAAGGTGCCGGGAATGATGCCGAGAGCAGTGGCGGCGATGAATGTCCCGATCCGCACATTGACGAGTGCGGCGACAATGTTGACCATCCAGAAGGGTACGACTGGAGCGAGCCGAAGCACCAGGAGGTAGCCGAACGCGCCGTCTCGGAAGCCACTTGCCAGGCTTGCTGTCCGTCCGCCTAAACGCCTTTGCAGCAAGTCTCCACAGGCTGTCCGCGCCGCAAGAAACAGCACGGTCGAGCCTGCCGTTGCAGCGATCAGCACAAGAGCTCCGCCGAATATCCAGCCGAACAGGAAACCACCAAAGACCGTCAGAAGGGACGCTGCAGGAAAGCTCGCGGCCACTGCAATAGCGTAGAAAAGGAGGAATGCCACGGGCGCAAGAACCGGATGCGCCTCTACAAGGGAGTCAAGCGCCGACTTGCTTTCGGTCAGCGCCGAGAAGGTAAGATGCTTATGCAGGCCCGCCGTATAGATCGCCGCAACAAAAAGAAGGAGTAGTGCCAGCGGCGTGAAGCGCCGCGCAATGTATTTCCAGTCTCTCTCACTGCCCATCATCGCCGGCATCGTGCCCGATCAGGATCATCAGCAGTTTGCCCTGAACGTGGCCAGCTTACATGAAATTCGCCCCGAACGGGGGGCAAGGAGAAGCTTGATGCCCCATCTCACAGCGTTTTGAGACCTTTCAACGTTGCCGTCACCCTTTCGTGAAGGGCGGGTGCCGGAATGCATCTAGCCTTTGCGCGAGCGGAGCGTCAGCGGGAAGCGGTATTTCCGGTCCCCCGATGCAAACGCCAGCCTAGCTTGGTGCAATCATGTTTTCCGGTCGCACCAAACGGTCGTATTCTTCCTCGGTAATGAGCCCGCTTCTCAGCGCTTCCTGCCGCAATGTGGTGCCATTACGATGAGCGTTCTTGGCAATCATGGCAGCATTGTCATAACCTATGGCAGGCGCAAGCGCGGTGACGAGCATCAGCGAGCGCTGCATGAGATCGGCAATCCTTACTTCATCCGCCTCAATTCCCTTCACGCAATTATCGGCGAAGGAGCGCATAGAATCGGTAAGCAGGCGCAAGGACTGAAGCACGGCATTGGCAATGACGGGCTTGAAGACGTTGAGCTCGAAATGGCCCTGGCTGGCCGCCACGGTTACAGTCGTCTGATTGCCCATGATCTGCGTGGCCACCATGGTAAGCGCCTCCGCCTGGGTCGGGTTGACCTTACCCGGCATGATCGAGGAGCCCGGTTCGTTTTCCGGCAGCTTCAGTTCGCCAAGCCCGGAGCGTGGGCCGGAGCCCAGAAAGCGTATGTCGTTGGCAATCTTGAAAAGATCCGAAGCAAGGGAGTTGAGCGTGCCGTGGAATGTGGCGAGCGCGCCATGGCTGGCCAGCGCTTCGAACTTGTTGTCCGCCGTGCGAAAGGGAAGGCCGGTTGTTGCGGCCACGCGCTCTGCAAAGGCTTTGTCGAAACCCTTGGGAGCGTTAAGGCCGGTGCCCACAGCGGTGCCGCCCTGCGCCAGCGCAAAGACATCTCCGAGCGCCGTTTCAATGCGGGCGCGGCCAAGCTTCAACGCCGCAACATATCCGGAAAACTCCTGTCCGAGCGTGAGCGGAGTGGCGTCCTGCGTGTGGGTGCGGCCGATCTTGATGATGCCGCCGAAGGCACGTTCCTTTTCCTCCAGCGCTGCAGTCAGATGATCCAGCGCCGGCAATAGTTCGGCATGGGTCTCGCGCGCGGTGGCGACGTGCATTGCGGTTGGGAAGGAGTCGTTGGATGACTGCCCCATATTGACGTGATCGTTGGGGTGAACCGGCTTCTTCGAGCCCATCGCCCCGCCCAGCATCTCGATGGCGCGGTTGGAGATCACTTCATTGGTGTTCATGTTTGTCTGTGTACCAGATCCGGTCTGCCACACCGAGAGCGGGAAGTGTTCGTCAAGCTTGCCGTCCACCACTTCGCGCGCGGCTGCCACGATAGCCTCGCCAAGACCTTCATCAAGCTTCCCAAGCTTCATGTTCACTTCGGCGGCTGCCAGCTTCACAATACCGAATGCACGGATCAGCGGCACCGGCATTTTCTCAGTCCCGATCTTGAAATTGCCGAGCGAGCGTTGTGTCTGTGCGCCCCAGTAGCGGTCAGCCGGTACTTCGATCGGTCCAAATGTATCGGTTTCGGTGCGGGTGTTCGTCATGCGATATTGCTCCCCATCAGTCCTGAAGCCATATGCGCCAGCGGTTTCTCTTTTGCAAACCCCTTAGGGACCTCTCGGCTCTATTGGATCGATTAAAGTCGAAAGGACGCAGAAGCCTTACGCCAGTCCGAGGATCTGGACCGTCTGCCATGTGGCCAAAAGAACGATAAGACAGCCGATCGCACGCAGCAGCAGACGCTCCTTGACCGATTTGATGATCCAGCCGGCAAAGGGTGCGGCAATGACTCCGCCAGACACCAGTCCGGCGACCGCAGCAGCGTGGTCCATGTAGGAGCCTCCGGCCTGCCAATGTCCAGTCACCAGTGCGACCAGAAAACTCAAGGATACTGCGGTGGCCACCAGGAATTCGCTGGCGTTCACGGTACCGATGACATAGCGCGGCGGGGCTCCCGCTCCCAACAAACCCGTGGTTACTATTGAGCCCCATCCGCCGCCGCCGGCCGCATCCAGAAAGCCCCCCACCGCTCCTAGGGGCGCGACCACCTTGGTAGGTACTGGATTGGACGGGATTTTGCGGAACGAACGGAAGATGAGCCAGCAGCCGATGAGCGCCAGATAGGTGGTCACGAAAGGTTTTATCACATCGCCCTCAAAGGAAGTAAGCACATACGCACCGAAGCAGCCGCCGATGATCCCGAATGGAGCAAGTCTTGCGAAGAGGTGCCAGTCGATGTTGCGATGATAAAGATGCGCCGAGCCGGACGCCGCGGTTGTGAAAAGTTCAGCCGCGTGAACGGAGGCCGAGGCATGAGCCGGCGGAACGCCAAAACTCAGAAGAACCGTTGCGCTCACCACCCCGTAGGCCATACCCAATGCGCCGTCGATGATCTGGGCCGCGAAGCCGACGGCTCCGAACAAAAGAAAATCCTGCACAGGCGCTACCTTCTCCGAAGACGCCATACACTAATCGGATAAAGGATCAGGCGTTAAGGCCTTGATTTTCCCGCGCGGAACTCGATCGCGCAAACATTTTTCGTTTCCGCCAAAAAAGACGAACGTCGCGAAGGCGTACGTCTCAGGAGAGAAACAAAAAGGGCGGCATTTCTGCCGCCCCTTCGCGTATCGTAAAAGCGGTGGACTTGTTAGAAGTCCATGCCACCCATGCCACCACCCGGCATTGCAGGCATCGGAGCTTCCTTCTTCGGGAGCTCGGCGATCATGGCCTCGGTGGTGATCAGCAGGCCGGCAACCGAAGCCGCATCCTGAAGGGCCGTGCGGACGACCTTCATCGGGTCGACGACGCCCATGGCGATCATGTCGCCAAACTCATCGGTCTGAGCGTTGTAACCGAAGGTCGGCGAATCGTTTTCGAGAATCTTGCCCGCAACGATGGATGCTTCCGCACCGGCGTTTTCGGCGATCTGACGGCAAGGGGCCTGGATGGCGCGGCGAATGATATTGATGCCGGAATCCTGGTCCGGATTCTCGCCCTTGGCGGTGATCGCCTTGGAAGCGCGCAGCAGAGCTGTGCCGCCGCCCGGAACGATTCCTTCCTCGACCGCAGCGCGGGTGGCGTTCAGCGCATCATCGACCCGATCTTTGCGCTCCTTCACCTCAACCTCGGTCGCACCGCCGACGCGGATCACTGCGACACCGCCCGCCAACTTGGCAAGACGCTCCTGCAGCTTCTCACGATCGTAATCGGAGGTGGTCTCCTCGATCTGCTGCTTGATCTGGGCAACACGGCCTTCGATCTCCGCCTTCTCGCCCGCACCGTCAACGATGGTCGTGGTCTCCTTGGCGATGGAAACGCGCTTGGCGCGGCCCAGCATATCGAGGGTGACATTCTCGAGCTTGATGCCGAGGTCCTCGGAGATCACCTGGCCACCGGTCAGGATTGCAATGTCTTCCAGCATGGCCTTGCGACGGTCGCCGAAGCCCGGAGCCTTTACGGCAGCGATCTTGAGGCCGCCGCGCAGCTTGTTGACGACGAGCGTTGCTAGCGCCTCGCCCTCGACATCCTCAGCAATGATGAGAAGCGGACGGCTCGACTGAACGACGGCTTCCAGCACAGGCAGCATGGCCTGAAGGTTGGAAAGCTTCTTCTCGTGGAGAAGGATGTAGGCGTCCTCAAGCTCGGCAACCATCTTCTCCGGATTGGTGATGAAGTAGGGGGAGAGATAGCCGCGGTCGAACTGCATGCCCTCGACCACCTCGAGCTCGGTCTCTGCAGTCTTGGCTTCCTCGACGGTGATCACGCCCTCATTGCCCACCTTCTGCATGGCGCCGGCGATCATCTCGCCGATTTCCTTTTCGCCATTGGCGGAAATGGTGCCAACCTGGGCAACCTCTTCGGACGTCTTGATTTTCGTCGTAGCCTTGTTGAGGTACTCGACCACGTCGGCAACCGCGAGATCGACGCCGCGCTTCAGATCCATCGGGTTCATGCCGGCGGCAACAGCCTTGGTGCCTTCCTGCACAATGGCTTGGGCAAGAACGGTGGCAGTGGTGGTGCCGTCACCGGCAGTGTCGTTGGTCTTTGACGCCACTTCGCGCACAAGCTGGGCGCCCATGTTCTCGAACTTGTCCTCAAGCTCGATCTCCTTGGCGACTGTCACACCGTCCTTGGTGATGCGGGGGGCGCCGAAGGACTTGTCGAGGACGACGTTGCGGCCTTTCGGGCCGAGAGTCACCTTCACTGCGTTGGCAAGGATGTCGACGCCCTTAAGCATGCGCTCACGCGCGTCACGGGAAAATTTTACATCTTTTGCAGCCATGTTCACTTGTCTCCTGGGCTCGACAAGGAGCCCGCTTCAGATTGAAAGGAAAGGGCGCCTGTTCAGCCAATCACGCCCATGATGTCGGACTCCTTCATGATGAGGAGGTCTTCGCCATCGAGCTTGACTTCCGTGCCTGACCACTTGCCAAACAATACACGGTCGCCCGGCTTCACATCGAGCGGAACGAGCTTGCCGCTTTCGTCGCGTGCGCCGTTGCCAACTGCAATGATCTCGCCTTCCTGCGGCTTCTCTTTTGCGGTATCGGGAATGATAATGCCCCCGGCCGTTTTCTCCTCGGATTCGACCCGGCGGACGACCACGCGGTCATGAAGCGGGCGAAAATTCGTATTTGCCATGTCCTGAACCCTTGATTCGGCTGATGAAATGGTCTTCTTCTCCACCTGGCAGGTGGAGCGTGGCTGGCACTCGACCGATGAGAGTGCTAACAAAATTTAGATAGTCAGGACACCCAGCAGAGTCAAGCAGTGGGGGACCTGTTGACTGATCGACCATTGGCCGCTTCCGACCAGCCCTTGCTTGGCGTGTTGCTTATGCTCGGCTTCTGCGCGGTCATTCCGCTGAGCGATGCCATCGCCAAAGTTCTGGGACAGACAATCCCTCTTCTTCAACTGCTCCTTGTGCGGTTTGGCACGCAGGCGGTGCTTCTGGTGCCCGGTCTGTCGCGAGGAGGGGGCTGGGCTGGTTTCACTCCGCGCGTCGCATGGCTGACAGTGGCGCGCACCGCCTTTCAGGTGATCGCAGTCGGCGGCATGTTCGCCTCGCTGCGGTTCCTGCCGCTGGCGGAGGCGATCGCCATAGCCTTCGTGATGCCGTTCATCCTGCTCATGCTCGGCCGCATAGTTCTGAACGAGGAGGTTGGGCCGCGCAGGATTGCTGCCTGCGCGGTAGGTTTCGCAGGAACGCTGCTCGTCATCCAGCCGAGCTTTGCAGAGGTGGGCGCGCCCGCACTGCTGCCGGTCCTAGTCGCATTTTTCATCGCACTTTACATGCTGGTGACGAGGCAGATCGCGCAGGAGGTGGACGCGCTCGTCTTGCAGGGCACGAGCGGTTTTCTTGCCACAGTGGGACTTCTTCTCTTGCTCATGCTCGCTCCCAAAGCAGATTACCCGGACCTGACCCTCGTGATGCCGGATCGCAAGGAGGCGCTTCTTCTTGCCGGGATCGGCCTTCTGGGCACATTCGCGCATCTGCTTATGACGTGGTCATTGCGTTTTGCGCCCTCGGCAACGGTGGCTCCAATCCAGTATCTGGAAATTCCGTTCGCAACGCTCCTGGGCTGGATCGTCTTCAGCGAGCTGCCAAACGCATTTGCCGCGACCGGAATTTTCATCATCATGGCAGCAGGCCTCTATATCGTCTTCCGCGAAAGGAAGCTTGCCATGCCGGTGCCACCGGAAGGATAGTTTCGCAAGCGTCACGAGGGGCGCTTGAAGCGCTGCCGTTCCTCCTCCACCTCCTGCCGGATCACGCAGCCTTCGATGTGATCGTTCACAAGCCCCATAGCCTGCATGAATGCATAAACGGTAGTCGGGCCGACAAAGGTCCAGCCGCGCTTTTTCAGATCCCTGGAGAGCCGGGTCGAGAATTCGGTATGGCCCAATCGGGAGAGGGTCTCATAGTCGATTGTGGTTGGTCGTTCCTGCGGACCCGGCTCGCGCCGCCAGAAATAGGCTGCGAGAGAACCTTCCGTTTCCGCCAGTTCGATGGCTCTGCGTGCATTGTTGATGGTGGAGCGGATCTTTCCGGCGTGGCGGATGATGCCGGCATTGCCGAGGAGACGCTCGACGTCCTGTTCCGTGAAGCGGGCCACGCGCTCGAAATCGAAATCTTCAAAGGCCTCGCGGAAATTATCCCTCTTGCGCAGGATCGTGAGCCAGGACAGCCCAGACTGGAAGCCTTCCAGGCATAGCTTTTCAAACAGGCGCCGGTCGCAGGCAACGGGGCGGCCCCACTCATGATCGTGATAGGCCTGATAATCGGGGAAGTTGCCATGCCAGTGGCAGCGCTTCTTGCCGTCGACCCCCTCGATAAGGCCAGAATTCTGCTCGCTCATTCCACCACCCGCTTCTTTTGTTGGCGTTAAGAAGCCGTTCACCAGTCTTCTGCACCGGACGGTAACCACATTCGCCGGTTTACCGAAAGTATCGCATTCTACGAGGACGGATTCACCATTCGGTTGCGGCCTTGATGCAGCATCCTGTCTCGATGCGTCAGTAGGCGTATCTGGTGGGAAGGCAACTGCGATGAAGATAATACCAGTCGTTTCGGGCGCGATAGCAACTCTCATCCTTTCCGGTGCGGCGCAGGCGCAGAACCGCGTTGTGGAGCCGCCGCCCGTCTTGGTGAGTCCTGACCTTGCAGCCCCGTGGGTACTGCAGCTGCGGCAGGCGCCCGCGGGCGTTGCGCCCCGTGCATCCAGGGGACAAGCGCAAGCGATGCCCCGCCATGATCGGCCGGTGCAGCGGCAGCAGGCCGCCCCCGGAAGGCATGACTTACGTCGTGCGCAGGACCCGCGGCACATACGCACCGTTTCGACCGTGCCGCGTGCAGCGGCGCCATCCGGCCACTATTCGATCGACCCTAAATTCCTACCACAGGAAGTGAGCTATGACGGATCTCATGCTCCGGGCACGATCGTCGTCGATAGCAATTCGCGCTTTCTCTACCTGGTAATGCCGGGCGGCAAGGCGAGGCGCTACGGCGTGGGCGTGGGCAAGGAAGGCTTTAGCTGGAAGGGCACGCAAACGATCTCCCAAAAGCGCGAATGGCCGGACTGGCGTCCGCCGGCCGAGATGATCGAGCGCGAGAGGAAGAAGGGTCGCATTCTTCCTCTCCACATGAAGGGAGGGCCGGCAAACCCGCTTGGCGCCCGTGCCCTTTACCTTGGCTCGACGCTCTACCGTATCCACGGCACCAATGCGCCATGGACCATTGGGCAGGCGGTGTCGTCGGGGTGTATCCGGATGCGCAACGAAGATGTTATAGACCTTTACGAACGGGTTCCCGTCGGTGCCAAGGTCGTGGTAATCTGATTCTATTCGCGGGGGATGGGTCGGCGGAGGGGTCTGCCGGCACGCCTGCGGAAAGGCAGCATCTTAGGGGAGGTGCTGCCTTTCTTTATTGTTCCGCGGCTGCAGCCAATCGCGCTTTAAGCGCAGGCTCGGGAACGCCTGCCGGTTTTGGACCTCCATAGGCCCAATCGATGAGTTCCACCGTGTGGACGATCGGCAGCTTCGAGCCCGAAGCGATCTGCGTAATGCAGCCGATGTTTCCGGTGGCGACCGCTGCCGCTCCGGTAGCCTCGATGTTCTTCACCTTCCGGTCGCGAAGTCGCGTTGCGATCTCAGGCTGGAGGATGTTGTAGGTGCCGGCAGAGCCGCAGCAAAGATGGCCCTCGCGCGGCTCTCGCACAATGAAGCCGGCGCGCGCCAGTAGCGCCTTCGGCTCGCGCATGATTTTCTGTCCATGCTGCATCGAGCAGGGGGAATGATAGGCGATCTCGATGCCCGGACGGATTACGGGCTCAGGTAAATCAAGCGCCGCCAGATACTCCGTGATGTCCCTGGCAAGCTTTGAAACCCGCGCCGCCTTTTCCGCATAGGCGGGATCGAGCCGCAGCATGTGGCCATAATCCTTGATGGTTGTGCCGCAGCCCGATGCGGTGATGATAATCGCGTCGATTCCATGTTTGGAAATGACACGGCTCCATGCGTCCACATTCTTCCGCGCGAAGGCGAGTGCTTCCTTCTCGCGCCCCATGTGATGAACCAGCGCGCCGCAGCAGCCTTCGCCTTCTGTCGGGACAACCTCGATGCCAAGTCGCGCCAGTAGCCGCTGGGTTGCGGTATTGATGCCAGGATCAAGCACGGATTGTGCGCAGCCAGCAAGAACCGCGACGCGCCCGTGGGGTCTGTCAATGGATCCGTTAGCCGCTGCTTGTTCTTTCCCGGCGATAGGCAAGTGGCTGGGCGCCAGAGCCAGCATGGCGGCTAGAGGTTTCAGCGCCCGGATCTTTCCAAGGATCGGTCCCATAGGGCGCCCTAGCATTGCAAGCCGAAGGGCAAGGCGAAAGCGGCCAGGATAAGGCAGTACGCGGGCGATCATGGCGCGCGTAAGCCGATCGATTAGAGGGCGGCGATAGGTTTTCTCGATATGGGCCCGCGCATGATCGACAAGATGCATGTAGTTCACGCCTGATGGGCAGGTTGTCATGCAGGAGAGGCAGGAAAGACAGCGATCTATATGCTTCACTGTTTTGCGGTCGGCCGCACGCCCCTTTTCCAGCATGTCCTTGATGAGGTAGATGCGCCCGCGCGGGGAGTCGAGCTCGTTGCCGAGCTCGACATAGGTCGGGCAAGTGGCCATGCAGAAGCCGCAATGAACACATTTGCGCAGGATCGATTCCGACTCCGCGATTTGCGGATCGGCAAGCTGCTCGGGCGTGAAGTTTGTCTGCATGTTTCTCCTAGAGCACCCAGCTTAGCGGGTTGCTGATGGGTTCGTTGCGGCTTACGCGCTGCAAGCCGATGACCACCCGCACCACCAGCCAGACAGCCACAAGGAGCATGAGCAGGAAGCCGATGCCCACCACCATCAGCACGGTGGAGATGACGGCATAAAGAACGCCGATCCAGAAGGTGCGAATGGCCCAGGTGTAATGGGTCTCAAGCCACTCCGCAGATTGCCCGCGATTGAGGTAGGCCATGACGATGCCCACCAGTGCAGAAATGCCAATGACGAAGCCGAGGAGATACAGGACATAGATGACCTGGATGTTGGCCGGTCCGGGTTCCAGCCATCCCGTTTTAGGTGCGGGCGGTTGTGCGTCGGTTTCACTCATGTCGGTCTCCATGATTGTGGCTGCTCGACTTTATCACGCCCTCAGCCTGCCGCCATCCGCTCCGGATTGAGGATGTTTCTTGGGTCGAACTGCTCCTTCAGCCGCAGGGAAAGAGCGGCGAGGGCAGGCGGCTGGGGATGAAAAACGGGAATCGTTTCTCTCAGGGAAGCGGTAGCGCGCACAAGGGTGGCGTGGCCGCCGCCGAAATGTGCAATCAGCTTCCGCAGGATATCGGCTTCCGGATCCGCTTCCATCCGCAGCCAGACAAGCCCGCCTTGCCAATCATAAAAAGCGTTGGCGCCGGCAGCCCGACGGAAAGCGTCCACCATCCGGTACCCTTGCGTCGGTGCGATAGACACGCGCCATACGGGCGCTTGCGTGCCGTCTGCGAAAGGCCGGCAATCTCGGATTTCCCGCCAAAGCTTACGTGATTCCCCGCTCTCCAGGCTATCAACAGGTCCATGAGGCTTTACGAGGGCGGCAAGGCGGTTGAAGCGGTATTCGACCGAAGGGCCAAAACCCTCGATGCGCAAAACGGTTCTTGCGCCGCCGGAGAGGGCGCGGTCCAGAAAGCGCCCGACAACACCCTCCGGCAGATGGGCGGCACCCGAGACCTCACAGGTCGAACTCATCGCCTCCGCCATTGCGGCCGCTGCGTGTGCGTCATCAAGTCCGGTGATTACGAGCGTCCTTTCTGTCTCTGCGGTTGGCAGAACCTTGAAGGTTACGTCAGTGACAACAGCGAGCGTTCCCCAGGACCCAGCCAGCCCCTTGGAAAGATCGTAGCCCGTCACGTTCTTGACGACCCGTCCGCCGGATTTGAAGGCTTCGCCCCGGCCGGAAACCGCATGAATGCCAAGCACATGATCGCGCGCAGCCCCCGCCTTGATGCGGCGCGGTCCGGAAAGATTTGATGCAAGCGCGCCGCCGATCGTACCGTGCCCAGCTTCGATGCCCAGCAAAGGGCCGTAATCCATGGGCTCAAACGCAAATTGCTGATTATGCCGGGCGACCAGTTGCTCAAGCTCGGCAATCGGCGTTCCTGCCCGCGCGGAAAGGACCAGCTCCTCCGGCTCGTAAAGCGTAACCCCCGCAAGGCCGGACAGGTCCAGAACATCTTCCGTCTGCAAGGGGCGGCCGATCCCGCGCTTGGAGCCATGGCCGAGCACTTCCAGCGGCGTCTCCTCCGACACCGCCCAGCGGACGATGTCGAGTATCTCCGCGGAAGTTTTCGGGGTGAAGGTGGTCATGCGTCCGGCTTTCCGGTTAAAGCAGACGCTATCCCGTGGTTTAAGGATCGCTGTGGCAATGCTAGAACCTCGGAATGTCCGGGAACGGTATCCGCCCCCGATGAATGTGCATGCGCCCTAGTTCCGCGCACCGGTGAAGCTGCGGGAACATTTTTCCCGGATTGAGCAGATGATTCGGGTCGAAGGCGCATTTTACGCGGATCTGCTGATTGAGATCCTCTTCGGAGAACATCTCGGGCATCAGGTCACGCTTTTCCACGCCCACGCCGTGCTCCCCTGTGAGAACTCCGCCAACCTGGACGCACAGCCGTAATATGTCCGCACCGAAAGCTTCCGCGTTCTCCAACTCGCCCGGCTCGTTGGCGTCATAGAGGATGAGAGGGTGGAGATTGCCATCGCCTGCATGAAAGACGTTGGCAACGCGCAGCCCATACTTCCGTGAAAGTGCGCGCATACCCGCAAGAACCCGCGGCAGTTCCTTGCGCGGGATTGTGCCGTCCATGCAATAATAATCGGGCGAGATGCGGCCAACGGCAGGGAAGGCCGCCTTGCGGCCCGCCCAGAAGGAAAGCCGCTCCTCGTCGGAATTTGAGGCCCGGCTTGTGGTGCAGCCATTGGCGGCGGCGATGTCTTCCACCCGTCTGATGAGATGGTCCACTTCTGCCTGAGGCCCGTCCAGTTCCACGATAAGCAGCGCCTCGACATCCAGCGGATAGCCAGCACGCACGAAGTCTTCCGCCGCATGGATCGCCGGTCGGTCCATCATCTCCATGCCGCCTGGGATGATCCCCGCACCGATGATGTCTGCCACGCACTGGCCTGCCTGCTCGCTCGAAGGGAAGCCGATGAGAAGCGCGCGCGCTGTTTCCGGCTTCTTCAGGATACGTACCGTCACTTCGGTGACAACGCCCAGCAACCCCTCAGACCCAGTCATGAGGCCAAGCAGATCATAACCCTCCGCATCAAGGTGCTTGCCCCCGAGGCGGATCACCTCGCCATTCATAAGCACCATTTCTATGCCGAGGATGTTGTTGGCGGTAAGCCCGTATTTCAGGCAGTGCACGCCGCCGGAATTCTCCGCAACATTGCCGCCGATAGAGCAGGCGATCTGCGAGGAAGGGTCCGGTGCATAATAGTACCCTTCATGCTCGACTGCCTGCGTGATTCCCAGATTGGTCACGCCCGGCTGTGCAACTACCGCGCGGTTGGCGAAGTCGATTTCCAGAATGCGGTTGAAGCGGCTCATGACGAGCAGCACCGCATCCTGAAGCGGCAAGGCCCCGCCGGAAAGGGAGGTGCCGGAGCCGCGCGGCACAACACGGATGTTCCGTTCGTGGCAGTATTTCAGGATTCGAGAGACCTGTGCCACCGTCTCCGGAAGGACGACGACTAGCGGCATTTGCCGATAGGCGGTCAAACCGTCGCTCTCAAAGACGCGCATGCCGTTCTCGTCGGAAACAACGCCTTCACCCGGCACGATATGCGCCATATCGGCGACGATCTCCTCCCGCTTTCTCAGCGTTTCGGGATCGGCTTTCGGCATAAGCGGTCCGGACATGGCAACCTTCCGGCGAAAGGACAAGGTGAACGGGCAATGCCGCTGAATGTACTGGTTAAAACATTTGACCAATTTACGTCAATGCCGTTACAGTCGCGCTCTCCGGCTTAGGAACGACGCCCTGTGAGCACCATCTATCGAAGGATCGAGCACGGACGGACGGCCGACGCAGTGGTGCGCCAGATCGAGGAGCTTATCCTTGAGGGTGTCCTGCGCGATGGTGATCGACTGCCCGGGGAGCGCGAACTTGCGGCGGAAATGAACATTTCGCGCCCTATCCTGCGCGAAGCGTTGAAGTCGCTGGAGGCGCGGGGTCTTCTTTTTACGCGTCAGGGTGGCGGCACCTTTGTGGCCAATGTGGTTGGGGAAGTTTTCGCGCCACCCATGCGGGAGTTGATCGCCACACACCCGAAAGCTACCGCCCATTATCTGGAATACCGTCGCGAGGTGGAGGCAGTCGCTGCGGAAATGGCGGCGCACCGAGTCACAGAGGCCGATAAGGCGTTTCTTCAGGACATTATAAGGCGTATGGAGCAGGCACATGCAAGCGGGGATTTCGACGCCGAAGCCGAAATCGATGTCGAATTTCACAATGCGGTGGGCGAATGTGCGCATAATTTCGTGCTTCTCCATACGTTGCGCTCCTGCTACCGGCTTCTGGCGGAGGGCGTCTTCTTCAGCCGGGCCCGGATCTACGACCTGCCGGGGGCCCGGGAGGAACTGCTGGAGCAGCATCGGGCGATCTTCCTCGCCATCTGCGAAGGGGATGCCGAGCGCGCGCGGGCGGCTTCCATCGCGCATATTGATTTCGTGGCGAAGACGAATGCAGAGGTGGAGCGGACCGGCGAGTGGGAGCGCGTGGCAAGGCTGCGCCTGCAGCAGCGTGCTGGGCCGAGGAACGCAGAACAGGTCCGCAGGAGCGTTCGCGACAGATCGCGCGCGGCAGGAGAATAAATGAACGAGCCTTGGAAAAGAAAATGCAAGAATCGCGTCGAGTCGGCCTCTTCGTCACCTGCCTGGTCGATCTGTTCCGGCCCAGCGTAGGCTTTGCCTCCGTCAAGCTTCTGGAGGATGCCGGCTATGAGGTCGAGGTGCCAATGGCGCAGACCTGCTGCGGGCAGCCTGCCTATAATTCGGGCGACCGGGCGGACACGGCCGACATTGCACGTGTTACAATCGAAACCTTCGAGGAGTATGATTTTATCGTCGCGCCTTCAGGTTCCTGTGCGGGCATGCTGAAAAAGCACTATCCGAGCCTCTTCAAGGGCGATCCGCAGTGGGAAACGCGCGCTGCCGCGTTCTCAGAAAAAGTCTATGAACTGGTGAGCTTCCTCGTGGACGTGGCCGGCGTCGAATCGGTGGCTGCGACGCATCGGGGCACCGTCACCTACCATGATTCGTGTTCGGGACTGCGGGAATTGGGAATAGCGCGGCAGCCCCGCAAGCTCCTTGGTACAGTGGCCGGCCTGAAGCTGGAAGAAATGAAGGACCCTGACGTCTGCTGCGGCTTCGGCGGCACTTTTTGTGTCAAATACCCGGAGATCTCGAACAAGATGGTGGAGGAGAAGACGGCAAATATCCGCGCCAGCAGCGCTGGAACCTTGCTTGCGGGCGATCTGGGCTGCTTGATGAACATGGCTGGCAAGCTTCGAAGAGAGGAGGCGGATATCAAGGTTCGCCACGTTGCCGAAGTTCTGGCCGGCATGGACGAGGGGCCGGCGATCGGCAGGGAGCGCGGCTGATGCAGATCACCTCACCGGCCTTTAAGGAGAACGCGCGCGGAGCGCTCGCCGACCCGCAGCTTCAAAGGGCGCTCGGCCATGTGCGCTCCGGCTTCATAGATAAGCGCAAGGTGGCGGTCGATGCCCTGCCGGAATTCGATGCGCTGCGGGAGTCGGCCCGTGCGATCAAGGATCATACGCTCACGCATCTCGATCTTTATCTGGAAGCCTATGAGCGGAAGGTGGAAGAGGCCGGTGGCCGGGTCCACTGGGCCGAGACGGCTGAAGATGCCCGTGCCATTATCCTCGATATATGCCGCGCGTCGGGCGCGCGCACGGTGACCAAGGGCAAATCCATGATCACCGAGGAGATTGGCCTCAATGCCTTTCTTGAGAAGGAAGGCATCCGCCCGGTCGAAACCGATTTGGGCGAATACATCATCCAGCTTCGCAACGAGCATCCAAGCCATATCATTGCGCCCGCCGTGCATCTGAACAGGGATCAGGTGGAGACTGATTTCCGCCATGCCCACACCCATCTGCCGGAAGAGCGCGACCTTTCCGAACCGGTGGCGCTGCTGGGCGAAGCGCGCGAGGTGCTGCGTTCGCAGTTCCTTGCGGCCGATGTCGGTATCACGGGCGCAAATTTTCTTGTCGCGGAGACGGGCAGTTCGGTCATCGTCACGAATGAGGGCAATGGCGATCTGACCCAGACCCTTCCGAAGGTGCATGTCGTGGTGGCATCCATCGAGAAGGTGGTGCCGACGCTGGAAGACCTGAGCCAGATATTGCGGCTCCTCGCGCGTTCGGCAACAGGGCAGGAAATGAGCGTCTATACGACCCTCTCCACCGGGTCGCGCAGGCCGAATGACCCGGACGGACCGGAAGAATATCACGTGGTGCTCATCGACAATGGCCGCTCTGCCATGCTCGGCACGGAGTTTCAGGAGATGCTGCGCTGCATACGTTGCGGCGCCTGTATGAACCACTGCCCGGTTTATCACGCGGTAGGCGGCCATGCCTATGGCTGGGTCTATCCCGGCCCCATGGGAGCCGTGTTGACACCCGCGCTTGCAGGCCTGGACAAGGCAGGCCACCTGCCAAACGCTTCTACCTTCTGCGGGCGCTGCGAGGCGGTCTGCCCGATGAAAATTCCGCTGCCGAAGATGATGCGGCATTGGCGCGAACGCGAGTTCGAGCGTGCGCTTAATCCGGCTGTCGACAGATACGGCATCAAGGTGTGGGCAATGTTTGCGCGCCGGCCGAGGCTCTACCGCCTCGCCACCTCGCTGGCCATGCCGGCGCTGGCGCTTGTTGGCCGCAGAAAAGGCGCCTTCCGCCGCTTGCCGCTTGCCAGCGGCTGGACGCAGTACCGCGACCTGCCGGCTCCTGAAGGACGTACTTTCATGCAGCAATGGCGCGATCGCAGCGTTTCGGGGGGTGCGGAAATATGAACGGCCGCACTGCGGTGCTGAACAAGCTTCGGGCGGCGCTGGGCGTTGCGCGGGATGACGAGGCGCGAACACAGGCGGTTGCCTGGCGGCTTGCAGAGACGCCGACCGGCGTCGTGCCTGCACGCGGACGGTTGCCGGAGAAGGACCGGGTCGCGCTCTTCTGCGAGAAGGCCCGCCAGGTCTCGGCGTCGGTCGAGCGGGTGGCCAGCATTGACGATGTACCGGGTGCGGTCTCAGCCTATCTACGGGCGCGGAACCTGCCGGCTTCAGTTCGCATGGGAACGGATGCGCGGCTGAAGGCGATGCCCTGGCAGACAGCCGGATCCCTCAAGGTAGAGCCCGGTCCGGCCGGGCCGCAGGACGAGGCGGGTGTCAGCTTTGCTTTTGCGGGCATTGCCGAGACGGGAACCGTGCTTCTTTATTCAGGTGAAGCGAATCCTACCACTGTCAACTTTTTGCCCGAACACCATATCGTAGCGGTAGATGCTAGCGATATTGCAGGAGATCTGGAAGCGGCGCTTTCAGCGATCCGGCAGGCATTTGGAAAGGGCACGATGCCGCGCACGCTGAACCTGATCACTGGTCCTTCCCGCTCGGCCGACATCGAACAGACGCTGTTGCTTGGAGCCCATGGGCCGCGCGCACTGCATCTGATCGTGATCGATGGAAGCTGAACGAGGCATATCCTTCACCGAGGCCGCGACTCCGCCTGGCATGCGCATTTACGCGGTCGGCGACGTACACGGCTGCTACGACCTGCTAACGGAAATGCATCGGCAGATCATGGGCGAAATCCTTCGCGACCGTCACGAAGACTGGCGCATCATCTATCTTGGCGACTATGTCGACCGCGGCCCAGCTACAAGGCAGGTGCTGGAGTTTCTTTCCGGCGTAACGGAAATGGATCAACGCGTGATCGCTATCGCCGGCAACCATGATCTCGACCTTCTGGCCTTTCTTGCGGACCCTCGCGCCGAAGGCCTCTTCGCGAATAATGGCGGGGAGGCGACCGCGCGCTCCTATGGTGTCGAGATTGCCTTCAGCCCGTACGAAGCACTTGTGACGGGCCATGCGGCGCTTCAGGAGGCGATCCCGGAAGAGCATATTCGTTTTCTGCGCGGCTTGAAGCGATGGGCAACATTCGGTGACCTGTTCTTCGTCCATGCCGGCATCCGGCCAGGCGTTCCGCTGGAGGAGCAGGCAGAGGATGACCTGGTCTGGATTCGCGAGCGCTTCCGCTACCATGAGGCCCTCCACCCAAAGCTCGTGGTGCACGGCCATACTCCTCAGCCCACGGCCGAGATCAGACCCAACCGGGTGAACCTGGACACAGGGGCCTTCTTTACGGGCCGGCTGACAGGAATGATGTTCGAAGGCAGGCACAAACGCCTGATGGAAGTGGCCTCGTAGTCTGTTGCAATAGCCTATTGCGCGACCTGCGATATGCCATAACCGTCATCCGCAGCAGGATAGGCACCCGAAGCCGTAGCTGCGTAAATTCCGGCGCCGCTTATCATTATGGCAGTAAGAAGCATCAGCGAAAAAATTGCAGTGCGCATCGTGTTCATGTCTCTGTTCGATATGGTCTCAACCATACAAAGGGTATGGTTACCATTTGGTTCCGTGCCGATACCCTTGCAGAGCCCGTCCCCAGCGGCGAAATGGCTTGTTTCCGTGCCTAACGCAAGTACCGGATTATGTTGTTCGGACCTTTTACTTAGATGCTGTGATTTTTCTGCCGCGCCAGTCAGCAGCCAACGGCCGGACCGTCACCGAGGGACCTTGACCCGGCGGGCGCAAGGACGCATCAAGCCTTGATGCGTGCGAACTACAAAATGCAACGGCTATACCTACCGGGCAGCATGACCGCGGGCGTCGAGATCGACACCTCCCCTGAGCAGGCGCACTACCTGGCGAATGTGCTGCGCATGCGAGAGGGAGCCGAACTCCTTGTCTTCAATGGACGTGACGGTGAATGGCTGGCGCGAATCACTGACATTTCGAAGAAGGCGACACGGCTGTTGCTCGTGGAGCGAACGCGCCCCCAACCGCAACAGCCTGATCTGCTTTATTGTTTTGCACCGCTGAAACAGGGCAGGCTCGACTATATGGTCCAAAAGGCGGTGGAGATGGGTGCAGGCGTACTCCAACCGGTCATTACCCAGCACACGCAGGTGCCGAAGATCGGCCTGCACCGCCTTCAGGCAAATGTGATCGAGGCGGCGGAGCAATGTGGCATTCTTTCCGTTCCCATCCTGAGCGAGCCGATCAAGCTCTCCCGGCTGCTTGAAACGTGGGAGGAGGAGCGGGTGCTTGTCTTTTGCGACGAGGATGCTTCGGGAAGCGATCCCCTGCCTGCGCTCGGCAAACTGGCAGGCCGCAAACTCGGGCTGCTTGTCGGGCCGGAGGGTGGATTCTCCGATGCGGAGCGGCGCCAGCTTCGGGGGCTTTCCTTCGTGGTGCCCATTCCCCTTGGGCCGCGCATCTTGCGTGCTGACACGGCAGCAGTAGCAGCGCTTGCCGTCCTGCAGGCCAGTGCCGGCGACTGGCGCAATGAGGGCTAAAGGTCATTGTTCAAAACTTTTTGCTTGATTGCGCCTCCCGCTTGGCCAATCAAGCGTTGCTTGCGCGCCGCTCGCTCTTTCAGAAGCAAAGGCGCTTCAATGATCAACCGCCGCAGTGCAGCCGATGCGTTGTCAGGCCGGAGAAGGGTGATATGGCACGGGATACGACGGACGACCGGCCGATTGAAGGTATGGATGAGTTGGTCTCCTATTTGGCCGGCGGCTGCAAGCCGGTCAAAGATTGGCGCATTGGCACCGAGCATGAGAAGTTCCCCTTCTACGTGGATGGAAACCATCCAGTGCCTTATGAGGGCAGCCGTGGCATCCGCGCGCTGCTTGAAGGCATGCAGGAGATGCTCGGCTGGAACCCGATCCTTGACGAGGGCCACATCATCGGGCTTGTCGAACCCACCGGCCAGGGCGCCATTTCGCTGGAGCCAGGTGGACAATTCGAGCTTTCCGGGGCTCCTCTGGAGACGCTGCACCAGACTTGCCGGGAGAGCAATGCACATCTGGCGCAATTGCGGGAAATCGCAGAACCGCTTGGCATCCGCTTTCTCGGGCTGGGCGCAAGCCCCAAATGGCGGCTCTCAGAAACGCCGAAGATGCCGAAATCCCGCTACGAGATTATGACAGCCTATATGCCGAAGGTAGGCAGTCACGGACTCGACATGATGTACCGTACCTGTACGATCCAGGTAAATCTCGACTTCTCCTCCGAAGTGGATATGCGCCGCAAGATGCAGGTGGGCATGCGTCTGCAGCCGCTGGCAACTGCGCTTTTTGCCAATTCTCCTTTCACCGAAGGGAAGGTGAACGGCTACAAGTCATGGCGCGCTGAGATCTGGCGCGATACGGACAATCAGCGCGCCGGACTGCTGCCCTTCGTCTTCTCTGAGAATTTCAGCTTTGCGGATTATGTGGAGTGGGCGCTTGATGTGCCCATGTATTTTGTCATACGTGACGATCGCTATCATGATTGTACTCACGTTACGTTCCGCCAGTTCATGGAGGGGGCGCTACGAGGCGTAGTACCGAATGTCACGCCGACCATCGGTGACTGGGCCAATCACCTCTCGACCCTGTTTCCCGATGTGCGGCTGAAGCGCTTTATCGAGATGCGCGGAGCAGACGGCGGTCCGTGGCGGCGCATATGCGCGCTGCCCGCCTTCTGGGTCGGGCTCCTTTATGACCCCGCAGCGCTCGACGCCGTGGAGGAGATGACCAAGGGCTGGAGCTTCGAAGAGGTGCAGGCGCTGCGCGATGCCGTGCCTAAAGAGGGCTTGTCGGTGCGCTTCCGCAACCATCGTCTGCGCGATACCGCGCGCGAGGTGCTGGCGATCTCCCGCATGGGGCTGGCCAATCGGGGGCGCAAGAATAGCGAGGGTTATGACGAGACGGGCTTCCTCGATCCGCTCGACGAAGTGGTGGCGCGCGGCACCACAAGCGCGGAGGAAATGGTCGCGGCCTTCAACACGCGTTGGGGCGGCTCCATCGAGCCGGCGTTTCTGGAGCACGCGTACTAGTGCGGCCAGCCCAGATTTGTAAGGCTCAAGAGGCAGCATTGAGCCCGCCCACATCCATCTGCTCCCTTGCTGCAGGGTGCTGGATTGCATCGACACTTCGTTGACTTTGCAAGCCTTGCTTTCTATAAGCCCCGCACGTTCGGGCTGACCGCCCGGCACGCGTGGTCGCGCGCCTATGGTGGTCTGAATGCTCCTGTTCGCAAAGACAGAATGAAGAAGGGCCGCACGCCGCGGTATTAAATAAATGAAGCGCACCTATCAGCCCTCCAAGCTTGTCCGCAAGCGCCGTCACGGTTTTCGCGCACGTATGGCCACCAAGGGTGGCCGGCGCGTGCTGGCAGCTCGCCGCGCCCGTGGCCGCAAGCGGCTTTCGGCCTAGATATTCTGGAACGGGGCGGGGCATTGTCAGGCCGTGCACCGGGACTGGAACGGCTGACAAAACGCGCAGAATATCTGGCTGTCCAGCGTGGGGCGAAGCATCGTGGCCGGTTGTTCCTGCTCGAGGTTCTGGATCGCGGGGACGAGGAGCCGCCTCGTCTCGGCATCACGGTGACGCGCAGGGTGGGCAATGCGGTTGAAAGAAATCGTGTCCGCCGGCGGCTGCGCGAGGCAGTGCGTATCCACGCCGCAGATGACATGCGGCCTGGTACCGACTATGTGATCGTAGGACGACGCGAAGTACTGGATGCGCCGTTCTCGGCGCTAAAGGATGAACTTTCCAGGCGCATCCGCGGCAGCAAACCCGATCATCGGGCTAAGGAAACCCATGGAAAATAATCGTAACCTCTTCATCACGATCGTGCTGTCGATCCTGATATTGACCGTGTGGCAGGTGTTCTACATGAACCCGCGGATCGAGGCGGAGCGCGAGGCTGCCCGCATCGAGGCCGAGCGCATCGGCGGTGAGACGGGCGTGCAAGGGGAGGGAAGCGCGGGCAGATCGGATATTCCCTCGCCCACTGGCCAGCAGGACAGTGCTGCCGTGCCGGGCGGTGGTGCCCAGACTGGTCCAGCAAGCCGGGAGGCGGCGGTCGCTTCGGTTGAGCGCGTGCAGATCGAAACGCCGAGCCTTGCCGGCTCGATCAACCTGCAGGGCGCGCGGATCGATGACCTCCTGCTGAAGGAGTACCGCGTCACGGTCGAAGAGAACTCGCCCAATATCCAACTGCTCAACCCCTCTTCCGTACCCGACGGCTATTACGTCGAGGTGGGGTATGTCGGGAACGCACAAACGGGCTCCGTGCCAGGACCCGATACAGTCTGGACCGTAGAGCAAGGTTCCGAACTCACCCCGGCAACGCCGGTAACGCTGAGCTATACGAACGAGCAGGGCCTGACATTCCTGCGTACATTCAGCGTAGATGAGAATTATCTCTTCACAATCTCGGATACGATCCGCAACGAGGCGAGAGGTGCTGTCGCGCTGAGCAACTATGGCCGCGTCACGCGGTTTGGCCTGCCGGAGACACAAGGGTTCTACATCCTGCACGAAGGTTTGATCGGCGTGACAGGCGATGAGGGCCTTCAGGAGATCGACTATTCCGACGTGCAGGAGCGGGAGGTCCGCCCGGGTAAATCGTCCGACGGCTGGCTTGGTATTACGGATAAGTACTGGGCCGTCACGCTCGTGCCGCGTGCGGAAACGCAATTCCAGCCGCGCTTCGCCTATTTCAGCGACGGCCGGGAACGGTTCCAGGCAGATTTCCTCACCGATCAGATTGCCCTTGCTCCCGGTGAAGAAAAGACTGTGGAAACGCTCGTTTTTGCCGGCGCAAAGCAGGTCCATGTCGTGGACGGCTATGAGGAGCAATACGGCATACGCCAGTTCGATCTGCTGATCGACTGGGGCTGGTTCTATTTCATCACCAAGCCGATGTTCTACCTGATCGACTGGCTTTTCCGCCTGTTCGGTAATTTCGGCGTCGCGATCCTCGCCACCACGGTTATCGTGAAGCTCATCTTCTTCCCGCTTGCTAACAAGTCCTACAAGTCCATGGCGAACATGAAGAAGGTGCAACCAAAGCTTCTCGAAATCCGCGAGAAATACGCGGATGACAAGATGAAGCAGCAGCAGGCGATGATGGAGCTCTACAAGACGGAGAAGATCAATCCGCTGGCAGGCTGCTGGCCGATCCTGATCCAGATTCCGGTATTCTTCGCGCTCTACAAGGTGCTGTACGTGACAATCGAGATGCGGCATGCGCCCTTCTTCGGTTGGATACGCGACCTTTCGGCGCCCGATCCGACGTCGATGTTCAACCTGTTCGGGCTGCTTCCCTACGATGTGCCTTCGTTCCTGATGATTGGCATCTGGCCCATCATTATGGGTATCACCATGCTGCTGCAGATGCGCATGAACCCCACGCCGCCAGACCCGACACAGGCCATGATCTTCAACTGGATGCCGGTGATCTTCACCTTCATGCTGGCCAGCTTCCCGGCGGGTCTCGTCATCTACTGGGCGTGGAATAACCTGCTTTCCATCATCCAGCAGGGCGTGATCATGAAACGGCAGGGAGCGAAGATCGAGCTATGGGACAACCTGGTCGGTCTTATCCGAAGGAAAAAACCGGACCCGGCCGAATAGGCTGCGCCGTTCCCAGCCACCGCCCACTCCATCAAAAGAAAGCCCGGCTCAAGCGGGCTTTCTTTTTCCATGATCGGGAGGCGGATTCTTGCCGGGAACCGCCTGCACGCTTACGATGCCAGAATCACAAGGGACCGCTCCATTTTCCGGACGAGAAGGAAAGTCCCCCACCGGGCTATGGCTGCCTTGCCAGACCGCTGTCACGCCGCCGATACCAAGCGCCCCAAGCAAGCGCCCTCGGCACCGCGATCATGGAGACTCCCATGCATGGACCGAAACCCGAGATCAAACATCCAATCCCGCTTCATCCGCGAGTTGTCTTTCTGAAGTCCCTGATCGATCGGCCCAACATCGAGATCGGGGATTACACCTATTATGACGACCCGGAAGGTGCAGAAAACTTTGTAGAAAAATGCGTACTGCATCACTATGAGTTTATTGGCGACAAGCTGATCATCGGTCGCTTTTGCGCCATCGCCGAGCGGACGCGCTTTATCATGAACGGCGCCAACCATGTGCTTGGTGGCTTCTCGACCTATCCCTTCAACATCTTCGGCCAGGGCTGGGAGAAAGGGTTCGACGAGGAGAGTTGGCGCAGCGAAGTTCGTGGCGACACGATGGTGGGAAACGACGTATGGATCGGGTTCGATGCCGTCATCATGCCGGGCGTGAAGATCGGTGACGGCGCCATCATCGGCGGCAAGGCGGTGGTCACGCGTGATGTGCCGCCCTATGCGGTGGTGGCAGGAAACCCTGCACAGGTGGTGAAGATGCGCTTCGACGAGACGACCATCCGGCGTCTTCTGGCCATAGCATGGTGGGATTGGCCTGCCGACAAGATCACCCGCAATCTGGAGGCCATTCGTGGCCGCGACCTGGAGCTACTGGAGGCAGCAGAGTGAAGGCGGAGGCAGGGGCGCAGGAGAACGAGAAGCTGTTTGCGCGACCGTGGACCTTCATCCGCGGCGTGCCCGCGATGAAGTTTCTGCCCCCGGAAGGCCCGCCCGAGGTGGCCTTCGCCGGGCGCTCCAATGTGGGCAAGTCTTCGCTAATCAACGCACTCGTAGGCCAGAGGGGACTTGCACGCACCTCGAATACGCCCGGCCGCACACAGGAGCTCAATTATTTCGTACCAGACGGTTTTTCGGGCAAACCTGGCGAGCTGCCGCCTATAGCACTGGTCGACATGCCGGGTTATGGCTTTGCCAAGGCGCCAAAGAGCCAGGTCGAGGCATGGACGAAGCTCGTTTTCGACTATCTGCGCGGTCGTGTAACGCTGAAGCGCGTCTACCTGCTGATCGATGCGCGTCACGGTATCAAGCAGATCGATAAGGACGTGATGGACCTTCTCGATCAGGCCGCGGTCTCTTACCAGGTGGTCCTGACCAAGACGGACAAGATCAAGCCGACAGCGGTGAACAGCCTGGTGGAAGAGACATTGCAGAAGATTGTCAAGCGTCCGGCTGCCTTCCCCGAGGTGATCGCCACCTCATCCGAACGGGGTACAGGCACCTCAGAACTGCGCGCGGCAATTCTTCGGACCGTACAGGACGACGGCTAGAGAGCAGTTCCAAGACAAGTGAAGAGCCGTCAACCCAGGCGGAGCGCTTCAGGATACCGGGACGCTCCTAGCCAGTGCATGGGTCGACTTCTTATATGTTCAGCCGCGAGCACGTAGCCAGGCGCAGGCGCTCCGGCTGATGGCATCAAACACTCTGCCTCCAGGTGCTCCACCATCTCGTGATGTCCTTGCGCTCCGCATCGAAGCGGGAGGTGCTGTGCCAGCCTTGGCGCTGCCGAACCGCGCCGCCCCCGAGCGGCCAGCAAACACCGCGACGCCTGACAGACCATCGGTCAAATCCGCAACTTGGATATCCTAGGGGAGCGCAAAGGACTTCGCAAATGCCGGATACGTTCAAACCTTAGCCATCTCGCCTGGGAGCAACGCATCTGCGGGAAGTTGTCCCTCCTATAATCCGCATGTCTGGATTTGGGCATCGTAGGAACGGGCCATCTCAGCCACCCTTCGGGCGGCTGTCTGCATTCCCGGATTGCTCTTCCAAACGCCCCGGGCGTAGCCGCCATGCCCGGCATAGTAGGCCAGATACAGGTTGTAGGCATCGTTGAGCGCTATTCCGCTCCGCTCATGGCTCCGGCGGTGGTACCAGCCAACAAAGTCGATGGCATCGGCGAAGTTGCGCCTATTGGCACCCCAGCGGCCAGTTTCGCGCCTGTAGTCAGTCCAGGTTCCATCGAGGGCCTGGGAGTAACCATAAGCGGTAGAGGCGCGCTTCCAGGGGATGAAGCCCAGGAGCTTGGTGCGCGGCGGCCTTGCATTGGCTTTAAAGCCCGATTCGACCCGAACGGTTGCCATCAGGATGGAAACGGGTACGCCATAGGCCCGCTCAGTGCGTTTGGCAGCACGGTGCCAATTGTTGAACCATCCGTTCTTCTGCTGGAAGACCGAGCAGACATTATTGATATTGCCGGGTGTGGTAGCGCAGCCGGCGAGCGCCAGAAGCAGAACCAGGAATACAGCACGCATGGCACAAAACCTCCATGTGCGCCGTCTATCCCCAAAGTTCTAAGAAACCGCTTAGGGGCGGATTAACCCTTTCCGAAATGGAGCCGGCTTCCGCCGGGTGCGAGGGAGCCGGTAGAATCTTTTAGAAGCAGCTTGCAAAATCTTTCTGGATAAGCTGGAGAGCGCCCTCCTGCATACCCGCGGCCAGCACGTCGCTGTAGCTGGCGCTCAAAGCTCCACCGCTGCGGCTTGCCTTTGCTCAATTCAACCCATATGTGCCGGTCAAGGTGGTTCTGACGGGAGTGCGTGCATGTCGGCAATGACACGATTTCTGGGTGACACCCCGCTGCGCGTTATCGTGAAGCTGGTGGTGATCTCGCTGATTGTCGGCTTCGTCATGAGCGCCTTCAACTGGACACCGTGGGATGTTGCTTACGCCCTGCGCGACACGGTCCTTCGCATCTGGAACATGGGCTGGGCAGCGCTCGACAATTTCCTGAGCTATATCTTGCTCGGAGCCGTGATCGTCGTTCCGGCGTTCATGATCATCCGGCTCCTCAATTATCGTCGATAGCTTCCGGCTGCTGGTCAGCCGAGAATACCGGAAACGCCTTGCGGTGATCGTAGTGCGACCAACCGCTGGCCTCGAATTAGCTCATCCGGATCGTTCCGTGGATAAAGCCAGCGTCAAGAACCGTCCTATCCCGTTCGAGGTCACAAACAGGCTTGTTCTGTCGGTGGCGATACCGATGACGCTTGCCTACCTCACAACGCCGCTACTCGGAATTACCGACACGGCGGTGGTGGGGCGGCTGGGCGATCCCGCACTTCTTGGTGGGCTTGCGGCCGGCGCCATCGTCTTCGACGTGGCATTCACCACGTTCAACTCCCTGCGGTCGAGCACGACCGGCCTCGTGGCGCAGGCATATGGCAGGAAGGACTTCGAGGAAGAGCTGGGCGTACTCGTCCGTTCGCTCCTGGTCTCCGTCGCTATCGGTCTCTTACTCATCCTGCTCATTCCGCTGGTTATCAGCGTCGGTGTATGGTTCATCAATCCGGAGCCGAGGGTGGCGGAAGCGATGCGCCAATATATCAGCATCCGCATGCTGGCAGCGCCCTTCACCCTCACCAATTTCTCCATCCTCGGGTATGTGCTCGGGCGTGGCGAGGGAACGCTCGGGCTCCTTCTGCAATTCCTTCTTAACGGAGCGAACATTGTCCTGTCCGTCTTTCTTGGTCTTCATCTCGGCTGGGGTCTGGAGGGGGTGGCATGGGGAACTGTTGCCGGCGAGTTGATAGCGGCCGCCTTCGGAATCGCAATTCTCGCGCGCCGTTTTTCAGGTATGGGTACCCTTTCGTTCGCCCGCATTTTTGACACGAAGGCAATCACGCGCATGCTCGCGTTGAATGGCGACATCATGGTCCGCTCGTTTTCTCTCTTGGCAGCCTTCGCAGTGTTTACTCGGCAGGGAGCGCAATTTGGAACGCTGACGCTTGCAGCAAACGCGGTGCTGCTCAACTTCTTCCTGCTGTCCGGCTATTTTCTCGACGGTATCGCCACTGCCGCCGAACAGCTTGCAGGACGTGCCGTCGGCGCACATTATCTGCCTGCCTTCCGGCGTTCGGTGGGACTGTCCCTTCTCTGGGGGGGTGGCCTGGCAGCAGTCCTAACAACAATTCTGCTCATCTTTGGCGATGCCTTCATTCGGCTGCTGACGACCGCGCCGGAGGTGCGGGAGCTGGCGATTGCCTTCCTGCCTTGGGCGGCCCTTACAGCAGTCACCGGCGTGCTTGCCTTCCAGATGGATGGCGTCTTCATCGGCGCCACATGGTCGCGCGACATGCGCAACATGATGCTCTTGTCCCTTGCCGCATTTATTATATGGCTTTTCACCGTCGGAGGCAGCCTCGGCAATCACGGCTTGTGGGCGGCGCTGCACATTTTTCTCGCGGCGCGCGGCTTCACCCTGCTGGTCATGCTGCCGCGCAGGACACGGGAGACCTTCGGCTAACCCGGAGCCGTTCAATCGAGCGGCCGGTCGGCCCAAGCCTGCATGTTGCTGTCGCGGATTTCGGCGATGGAACGAAGGCCGTTCCTTTCGGCATATGCATCGAGCCCACGGACGATCCGGCTGGCAAGGCCCGGCCCCTCGAAAATCATGCCCGTGTAAAGCTGCACAAGGTCTGCGCCCGCCCGCATTTTCTCCAGCGCAGTTTCCACCGAGTGGACGCCGCCGACGCCGATGATGGGCAATGATGAGCCGGTAAGGCGGCGCAGCTTTGCCAGGACGATCGTCGCTCGTTCGAAGAGCGGCTTGCCGGACAGGCCACCGGCCTCCTCCGCTGCCGTCGCGTTGCTCAGGCCGGAACGTGAGAGCGTCGTGTTGGAGACGATCACCCCATCTATGCCCTTTTCGGCAACCTCTGCGGCGATGTCGCTAAGGCCTTCCTCGGAGAGATCCGGAGCGATCTTGAGGAAGACCGGAACCTTGCGTCCCACTTCCCCTTGTGTTCCGTCGCGCGCCGCCACCACGCGGCGCAGCAGCTCGGAAAGGCTTTCACGCTCCTGCAAGGCTCGCAGACCGCTCGTGTTGGGGGATGAGATGTTGATGGTGAGATAGGAGGCAAGGCCCGCAAAGGCGCGAACGCCTTCTTCGTAATCGGCGATGCGATCCTCACTGTCCCGGTTTGCCCCGATATTCACACCCACAATACCGGTGCGCGAGCGGCGTACAGAAAGCCGGGCAAGCGCCGCCGCATGGCCTTCATTGTTGAAGCCAAGCCTGTTGATCACCGCGCAATCCCGGGCCAGCCGGAAAATTCGGGGCTTCGGATTGCCTTCCTGCGGCCTGGGCGTGAGCGTTCCGCATTCGGTGAAGCCGAAGCCGAGGCGTAGGAGCGCGTCCGGAACTTCCGCGTTCTTGTCATAGCCGGCTGCCATGCCCACCGGATTGGGAAAATGGAGGCCAGCAATTGTTTGAGCCAGCCTGGAGCTTTTGCGCGGCGCCGCGCAGACGGGAATGCCGCTTTTCAGCGCGGCCAGTGAGAGCGCGTGCGCCTGTTCCGGTTCCAGCAGGAACAGCAATTCCCGTGACGTCCTTTCAAGAAGGGGCATCATGATGGCAGAGGCGGAAACTGGTGATGGCCGTCTGGACCGAGCGGCAAGGGGCTTACCCAGCGCACAGCCCTCATCGGAAGCGGAGCATAAAGATGGGGAAAGAGATCGCCGCCGCGCGAGGGTTCGTATTTCAGTGACGAACCGAGTTTGTCTTCATCGACGGCGACAAGGAGCAGATCGTCCTGCCCGGCAAAGTGTTTTTCCGCAGTCTCCTTCACCTGGGACGCGGTGGAGAAATGGATGAAGCCGGAGGCATGGTCGACCGGCGCACCGCCGAACTCGCCTTTTTGCTCCGCCTCGCGCCAAAGTTCGGCCGGAGAAATCTTATAAATCAGCTTGGACATAACTGCGCTATAATGCTCATGGAAGGCGGGTGGAAGTGGTTTGCGCAGGAAAGTACCGCTTTTGAAGCGAGGCGCTACATTTTCCGCCCAAGTCAGGAGTGAAGTCGATGCAGAACGCAGTTGCAGGCGTCATGGTTTTTCTCGCATTGAGTCTGATTGCCGGTGGGTCCTTGGCACAGCAGGAGGAGCGCTACCGGCTGGAGCGGACGGACAACGGCTATGTGCGAATGGATAAGGAGACCGGCGCTATGTCGCTTTGCCGCGAACGTTCCGGCGAACTTATCTGCCGGCCGGCGAACGAGGCAGGTGGCTCTGCGAGCGCCGAGCTGGATACCCTTCGCGAAAGGCTAGCGGCAGTTGAACGCCGTCTCGATGCGCTGGAGGGAGGAGAAGGGGCAAGCCTGCCGACTGAAGAAGAGTTCGAGCAGACGCTGGGCTTGATGGAGCGTTTTTTCCGGCGCTTTGTCGACATAGTGCGAGGGCTGGAAGAGGAGGAACGCGCGCCGCAACCGAATTCAGGCGGCAGCCCCGCGCCTGCCGAGCGCACCTGATAAAGGTTCTATTGATCCGGCCGTAAGGGTTTGCGCATGACATCGCAGACGAGTGAAGCGGCTGGAGGATAGCCTTCAACAGCATGGCTTACAGCTTTCCTGCAGGGCCGAAGCGCGGCGCGTGAAGTCAATCTTGCGGCTTGGCGGCAGGAGTGAAGCATTAATGCGCCGGCTGTGCTTTTTTGTTATTCTGCGCTAGCCGCTCATGAGGCGTTGAGTCGGGTGCGGCGATTGGACAACGGGGGTTCATATGCTGGACGAATTCAAGGAATTCATTGCCCGCGGCAATGTGATGGACTTGGCTGTTGGCGTTATTATCGGCGGTGCTTTCGGCCTTATTGTTAGTTCTCTGACCGATGACATCATCATGCCGATCGTGGGCGCGATCTTCGGGGGTTTCGACTTTTCGAACTACTTTATTCCACTCTCCTCGGATATTACGGCAAACACGCTTGAGGCTGCCCGCGAGCAGGGAGCGGTCCTCGCCTATGGCAATTTCATTACTGTGGTGATCAATTTCCTGATCTTGGCCTGGATCATCTTCCTGATGGTCAAGGGGGTCAACAAGCTGCGCCGGGAAGAGGCTGCAGCTCCGGCCGAACCCGAAGCACCGCCGCAGGACATCCAGCTTTTGGCGGAGATCCGCGACCTGCTTGCCAGCCGCAGCTAGGGCATGCGTTTCACCTATCTTGACGAGACGGCTTGCAGCACTGCGACTCCCTCAGGTCACATTGCGATGCTTCAGCCTTAGAGTAGTGCCCGCGTATCTCGGGCTGCTTTGCTGGAGCAACTTCAGGAAAAATGGGCACCGTCAGGATGCGGAGTAATGAGGGCTTGGATCATGCCGGCTCTAGCCGCCGGATTTCGAGACCACCAGCGGGATGATGCGCTCTGAGCGTGCGGCGGCCGGCTGTTCGGCCTCGCCGAAAGGAATGCCTAGCGCGTCCCAGGTCTCCAGCAGCGCATCCCGCAGCGCGTCTATAAGCGCGTCAGAGTGGAATGGTGTCGGCGTGATACGCAACCGCTCGGTTCCGCGTGGGACGGTAGGGTAATTTATGGGTTGGATATAGACGCGATGCTTCTTTAGAAGCCAGTCGCTTGCGCGCTTGCATAGTTCCGGATCGCCGACGAGTAGCGGGACGATGTGGGTCTGCGACGGCATGACGGGAAGCCCGGCAGCAGCCAGGACATTCTTCGTGCGCTGCGCCTGCCGCTGATGTGCCTCCCGCTCAGTATTGGAGCGTTTCAGATGACGGATCGAGGCTGTCGCGGCACTTGCGATAGCAGGTGGGAGGGCGGTGGTGAAGATGAAGCCCGGAGCGTAGGAACGGATGGCATCGACAACGGCAGCTGAACCGGTGATGTAACCGCCGATCACGCCAAAACCCTTTGCAAGGGTGCCTTCGATGACGTCGATGCGATGGGCAAGGCCCTCGCGCTCGGTAATGCCGCCTCCGCGCGCGCCATACATGCCAACGGCATGGACCTCGTCGATATAGGTCATTGCGTTATATTTGTCGGCGAGGTCCGCAATCTCCTTGATGGGAGCTATATCGCCATCCATGGAATAGACGGATTCGAAGACAATGAGCTTTGCGCGCTCACGCCCTGCGGCGGCAAGCAGGCTTTCCAGATGCGCCAGGTCGTTGTGCTTGAAGATTTTCTTTTCCGCACCGGAGCGGCGCACGCCCTCGATCATGGAGGCGTGGTTCAACTCGTCCGACAGCACCAGCGCATTGGGCAGCAGGCGGGCGATGGTGGAGATCGACGCCTCGTTGGAGACAAATCCAGAAGTGAAGACGAGCGCCGCCTCCTTGCCGTGAAGGTCGGCAAGTTCGGCTTCAAGCTCCACCAGCGGACGGTTCGTCCCGGATATGTTGCGCGTGCCTCCGGCGCCAGCTCCCATGTTGGCAGCGGCTGCCTGCATCGCGGCAATTACCTCGGGATGCTGGCCCATGCCCAAATAATCGTTGGAGCACCAGACGGTTATTTCCGTAGCTTTGCCTTCCGAGCGCCATATAGCACGCGGAAATTCGCCGGCGACCCGCTCCAGATCAGCAAAGACGCGGTAGCGGCGCTCGGCGTGAAGCTGCTCGATCGCCTCGGAAAAGAACCGTTCATATTCCATGATGCACCTTAAGATTTAGTACGGATCATAAACGCGAGCCTTGTCGGCGTCCATGGTTTGAGTGACGGCAAAATGCCACGGAGGAGGGATATTGCTTTGCCGCCAATCAATTTTCCGCGATCTTTGTTCCTCGCCTGAGGGTCGCATAGGAGCCGACAAAGGCGGGCCGGGTTGACCGCGCTGGGCCGGAAGGGGTCAAATTCACGTCATGGAAAATACAAGAAAAGACGATTCGCTGCGCAATGTCGCCGAATACTCGGTAAGCGAGATATCCCTTGCCCTGAAGCGCACCGTTGAGGATGCTTACGGGCATGTACGCGTGCGGGGAGAGATTTCCGGCTTTCGCGGGCAGCATGCCTCCGGCCATTGTTATTTCGCGCTGAAGGACGACCGGGCACGCATTGAAGCGGTGATCTGGAGAGGCGCCTTCTCCCGGCTGAAATTTCCGCCGCAGGAAGGATTGGAAGTGGTGGCGACCGGCAGGCTGACCACCTATCCCGGCTCGTCTAAATATCAGATTGTCATCGAAAGTCTGGAGCCGGCTGGCGCCGGGGCGCTGATGGCGCTTCTGGAACAACGCAAGCGCAAATTGGCCGCCGAGGGCCTGTTTGCCGATGAGCGTAAGAAGCGCCTGCCCTTCATGCCAAAGGTTATCGGCGTGGTTACTTCACCCACAGGCGCCGTGATCCGTGACATCATCCATCGCATCAGCGACCGCTTTCCGGTGCATGTCATCGTCTGGCCGGTGCGCGTCCAGGGCGAGACGGCGGGGTCTGAAGTTGCCGCGGCGGTGACCGGCTTCAACGCCCTTACACCCGAAGGGCCGATCCCCCGTCCGGATATTCTCATCGTTGCGCGGGGCGGCGGCAGCCTTGAGGATCTATGGGGGTTCAATGACGAGGCTGTAGTGCGCGCGGTCGCCTCGTCCGGCATACCTGTCATTTCCGCCGTCGGTCATGAAACGGATTGGACCCTGATCGACCTTGCGGCCGACTGCCGGGCTCCAACGCCGACAGGCGCCGCAGAGATGGCGGTGCCTGTCAAGGCGGAACTGGAAGCCAATCTGGCGCGGCTTTCCGCACGGCTGAAGGCGGCGGTCTCGCGCGATCTGGAGAGGCGGCGCCAGCACACGCGCGCGCTTTCGCGGGCACTGCCTTCCGCCGATCAGCTTTTCGCGCTGCCGCGCCGCCGTTTCGACGAGGCGGGGGGCCGCCTGATGCGCGGCCTGTACATTACCACCCAGCGCAAGCGATTGCGTTTCGATGGCAAGCGCCTGTCCATTGCCACGCTTGACCGGCGCATTGCTGAATTGAAGCGGCGCGCCGGACAGTGCGGCGGCAGGCTCCCGGTCGTCTATCTGGGACTGGTGCATAGGCTGCGCGTGCGTTTCGACCGCGATGCAGCAAGGATCAGCGCGCGCGCTAGGCTCGAGCGGATAAGTCTTTTCAAGGAAAGGCTGGCCGCCACCATCAGCCGCAAGGACCGTGCCATGGATCTTCGTAAGGAGCGGGCGCGCTCGGCCTACGAGCAGTGCATCCGTCTTGTGGAGAGCTTGTCCTACGTCAAGGTGCTGGAGCGCGGCTTCGCCCTTGTGCGCGATGCTGAGGACAGGCCGTTGAAGCGCGCAGCGGACCTTCATCCCGGTCAAGCACTCCGGCTGCAGTTTTCCGATGATAGTGCGGGGGCGATTGCCACCGGAAAGCCGCTCGAAAAACAGGAAAGGAGGAAACGGGGAGCACCGGCCGAATCAGGCAGTCAGGGTTCCCTTTTTTGAGGTTCATGCTTGCCCATCCGCCTTCCGCAAGGCCAACCGCATTGTCTGGGCTCATCCAGGGATGCAGGGCAAGCTATGGGAGTAAAAAGGCCCGTTCGAAGCATCGGGGAAGTGGTACGGTTGGGTGGATTCGAACCACCGACCTCAGGAGCCACAATCCTGCGCTCTAACCAACTGAGCTACAACCGCACGGGCGTTATCCGTCCTGCCGCGTCCCTTACGGATAAATCCACGCATTTTCAAGAGCAATAGGCCGGACGGTCGGCTGATATTGCAGGTTAGGCCACTTGGAGAAAGGACGGAGCAGAGTTCCGGATCTTTTTTCGCCAATCGTCGGAGGAAAATCGGTCTTGTCCTGAAACACACGGGATGTAGTGCCTTCATCACCGCTTTTGCATGTGACGGTTAGCCCCAAGTTCGCGCATGGTCCGGAGGGTTGCGGCCCCAGCCTCCTGCAAAGACCGCCTGGAGCTCACGCGCATGTTAGAAGGCCCGATCCACCTGCTTGCGCGTCAAGCCACCCTGAAGCCCCCGATCTCTGAACGGCTTTAACACGGGAAGGTGCTTCGGACTGGCTGAAATGCGCATCGGCTTCTGCCTGCATGAAAGCCAGAGACTTCTCAAACAGGTTGTTGGCAATTTCCCTGAAGGTCTCCAATAAGGTCCCAAATTCCGGCGAATGACAATGCGGAACTGTTCGGCAGTCCCGGATGTTTTGAAGGCGGAGAACTCGCGGTCAAAGTTTGCTGGCCCTGCTAACCTTGCAGGTTGAAGGAGCAGGCGGGCAGTTCACTGTACACATGTGTGTGTGATGGTGCGAAGTGGTTGTGATTATGCGGTGCAACAGAATGTTTGCCTTGCAACATGGAGTTCCGGCGGAATTCAGTAGCTCTGGACATTGCGAGGCGCGGCCATCACACAAGGGAAGGCAGTCGTATCCGCAGTATCGGTTAACCAAAGTGGCATTTGCACGTGCATGCGGATACATGCTTTGTGGACGTCGACGCGCCGTGCTCTTATTAACAAGTAGTTAATCCTCGTATCCCCTGGGGGCGACAGTTCAGGCGCAATGGTTGCAGCGACCTATTCCTTTCTTGATATCGTCGTGCTCGACCCCGTGCGATCGCGCTTTGCGGCCGGAGACACGCTCTTCGTTCTTTCTCGGGACCTTGCGGAGATTCTCTGGGCGAATGGGGCAGGGGCGGCGTGGCTTGGCTATGACGACATCGAGGCAGCATTAGGTGAGGCTCCGAGCCTGCCCGCGGCGGCTCTCCGCCAGATTGCTGCCACGCCCGGCTTTCCGGCCATTGGCAGAGACTGCCCGATTGCATTGCGGCTGACCAGAGGCCTGAAGAGCAAGATCGTCAATTTGCAGGCGAGCTCGATACGGCTTCCCGATGGCGTGGAGGCAATTCTTCTTGCCTTGCCCGCCCCCAAGGCGGATGGCGCAGTGGAAGGCATCCAGGCTGCGCAAGCAATTGGCGGGTTTCATCAACCGGGTCATTTCGCGGCCCTTATCGAGGCCGATGGCACTATCTCCGCCGCGACGGAAGGATTCGGCTCCGTTGGAATAGACCCGGAAACGCTTCAGCTCCTGGTAAGTGAGGTACGCGAGAAGGACGACCGCTTGGTCAAGAAGCTCATTCGAGCGGCAAAGGGAAAGATCCCCGCCGGGATCGCCCGCCTGACCGACGAGCCTGCACGGCATCTGCTCGTCATCGTCGATGAGGCAGTATCCGAGGAGCCCGCTGCAAGGGAATTCAGGGAAGAAGGGCAGGTAATAACGGCGGAGCCTGAGGCGGACAGCGTTGCGAGCAGGGAGCAAGCACCTTCGGTTCCGGGCGGCGCTGCCCGCACAGTGCGCTTTTCCTGGCGCACCGATGCCGACGGGCGGTTTTCGGCCCTGTCGGAAGAGTTCGCGGCGACTATGGGTGCACCCGCCGCCGACGTCATCGGGCGAACGTTCCGCGAGGTCTCCAATGCCTTCGGGCTAGACCCGGAAGGTACAATCACAAGGCTTCTGGAGCGCCGGGACACATGGTCCGGCCAAAGAGTGATGTGGCCGCTGTCCGGTACCAGCCTCAAGGTTCCGGTCGATCTTGCCGCTCTCCCGATCTATGGGCGTGGTCGCGTCTTCGAGGGCTTCCGCGGCTTTGGCATCATCCGACCAGGCGAGGCGGTGGAGGACACCGAAGCTATTGGAACGGTGCTCGTCCCGGGACAGGCTGAAGATAAGGCACCGGTGGAGGAGGAAGCTGCACCACCTGCCGAAGAGCCGACAGCAGAGGATCCGTTTCAGGGAGAGGCGCCGGCAATCAGCATTTCCGACTCGCATGAGAGCGAGAGCGAGAAGGTCATCAACCTTGCGGAGCATCGCGAGGGTCTGCTTTCCGCGAGCGAACGCATGGCTTTTCGCGAGATCGGCGAACGCTTGCGCCGCGCCAGCGAGGACGTAGGGGAGGGCGGCGAGCGGGAGGAGCCGGAAGACGCTCCTTCACTTCTGTCCAGCCCACGGCAAGGCGAGCGAGCGGTAGCGCCGCATGTTGTCGATGAACTCGCGGCAGGCGTTTTGGAGGACAAGGCGGGTCTTGCAGGGGAAGAAGATGGCTCCCCGCAAGAAGAGCAACTGCCTGATATGGCCACCCGTGCCTTGCCCTCAGGTGAAGAGGATAAAGACGCTTACAGCTTCGCCAAGCCTGACGCGGAGGAAAGCCCGCCGTTTTTCTCGCATGACTCGATCGCGGACGCTTTGCCGGAAAGCGGCCGAAAGCCTGAACGGGCCGAAATCACGCCGAAGCAGGTCGAAAGGGCATGGTCGATGCAGGTGCTGCCACAGAAAGGCCGCCTGCCTTCCGCCTTTTTCCTGCCTGACGACGAGGCCCATGAGCAGGAAGATGCGACTGCATCTCTGCTTACCGCCCTTCCGCTTCCTGTCCTGGTCCATTCCGGCGACAGACTCCACTTTGCAAATCGTGCGTTTCTGAAGATTACCGGCTATGCGGACTTGGCCGCCCTCGGCGATGCCGGCGGCGTAGGTGCTCTTTTCTACGATGCCGAGGATTCCGGCAGCAAGCCGGAAAGCTCTGATGGCGAGCCGGAGGAAAGAATCCGCCTGCGCAGGGCCGATGGGCAGGATATCCCGGTGCGCGCCCACCTCAGCTCGATCTCATGGAAGGAGGGCAAGTCCCTTTTGCTGGCACTGATGCCGCTAGGAGAAGCGGCAGTCGAAGCGGCAAAGCCTACGGAGCTTGAAGCAAGCCTCATCGAGATGCGCGCCATCGTTGACACGGCTACAGACGGGATCGTGCTCATCGCCGAAGACGGTACCATCCGCTCCATCAACAGATCCGCGGAGGCGCTTTTCGGATTCGACGCCGAACATGTTACCGGCAAACCGTTTACCGCGCTTTTTGCCATAGAAAGCCAACGCACCGTGCAGGAGTACCTGGCGGAACTCTCTGGGGATGGAGTTGCAAGCGTCCTCAACGATGGGCGACAGGTGATCGGGAGGGAGGCGCAAGGGCGTTTCATACCGCTCTTCATCACGATAGGAAGACTGCCCAGCGGCAGCGGCTACTGCGCTGTGCTGCGTGACATTACTCACTGGAAACGCACGGAAGAGGAACTTACACAGGCGCGAGCCCAGGCAGAACGCGCCTCCTCGCAGAAGAGCGAGTTCCTCGCACGTGTCAGCCATGAAATCCGCACGCCGCTCAATGCCATCATCGGTTTCTCAGAGCTGATGATCGATGAAAAATTCGGCCCCATCGGGAACGAGCGCTATCGTGACTATCTGCGTGATATCAACCGCTCCGGCAATCACGTTCTGGAACTAGTGAACGACCTGCTCGATATTTCCAAGATCGAGGCGGGCCAACAGGAACTCGAATATGAGGCGGTTGCCCTTAATGAAACCCTCGCACAGGTGGTGGCGATGATGCAGCCACAGGCCAATAGCGAGCGTGTGATCATCCGTTCCAGCTTTGCCTCGCGATTGCCAGAAGTGGTGGCGGATCTGCGAAGCATAAGGCAGATTGCCATCAATCTTTTGTCGAACGCCGTCCGCTTCACCCCCGCAGGCGGGCAGGTGATCGTTTCCACATCCTATGAGAGAGATGGATCGGTTGCATTGCGTGTGCGTGACACTGGCGTTGGCATGAGTTCTGCAGAACTGGACGAGGCCCTGAAGCCCTTCAAGCAGGTTAACGCGTTGCGGCGAAAGCGCGGAGATGGAACAGGCCTGGGCCTGCCCCTGACACGAGCTATGGTCGAGGCGAACCGTGCCCAATTCTCTATCCTCTCCCGGCCCGGCGAAGGAACGCTTGTCGAAGTCATTTTCCCACCTACGCGCGTGCTGGCCGACTGAATGCCGTAAACTTGAGTATCATAGTTTAGAATAGTTCTAAACTACTGATTTTGCTTGGTTTTCTCTTGACCCGCCAGTCTATTTCAACCATTAGGTGGCTGCGGGCGGAGGGCCGTCCGCTGGTGCAATCTCCCCGGGACCTTGCCCCCGATGATCAGGAGAACGATTGATGTCTGCAACTTCCTTCAAGTTTAGATCGGGCCTTGCGGCAATTGCAGTTGCTGCAAGCGCCTCTATCTTGCCCTTGCCAGCCTTTGCCGAAGGCGTGGTGAATATCTATTCCTATCGCCAGCCTTTTCTGGTTCAGCCGCTTCTCGATGCCTTCACGGAACAAACCGGCATCCGGACCGAGGTTCTGTTCCTCGACCAGGGGCTGGAGGACCGCATTGCGGCTGAGGGCATCAATTCGCCCGCTGATGTGGTGCTGACCGTGGATATTGGCAGGCTCGTCAATGTGAAGGAAAAAGGCGTCACCCAGCCGGTCGAGGATGAGAACATCAACGCCAATATTCCAGCAGAGTTTCGCGATCCCGAAGGCCACTGGTTCGGGCTGACCACGCGCGGGCGCGTTGTCTATGCCTCCAAGGACCGGGTGGATCAGGACACGATCACCTATGAGGACCTGGCCGCTTCAAAGTGGAAGGGAAAGATCTGCATGCGCAGCGGGCAGCACATGTACAATATTGCCCTCATCGCTTCCATGATTGCCCACCACGGTGAGACAGAGGCGGAGGAATGGCTGCAGGGCGTCAAGGAGAATCTGGCGCGCAAGCCCAATGGCGGCGACCGTGATCAGGCTCAGGCGATCTATGCCGGCGAGTGCGATATAGGGCTCGGCAACACCTATTATGTCGGCTTGATGATGAACAATGAGAAGGAGCCGGAGCAGAAGGAGTGGGCGAACGCCATCAAGGTGCTGTTCCCCAACTCAGAGGAGCGCGGCACCCACGTCAACATCTCGGGCATGGCTCTGGCCAAGCATGCGCCGAACCGCGAGAATGCCCTCAAGCTGATGCAGTTCCTCTCAAGCGCCGAAGCCCAGGCCATCTATGCCGAGGCAAATCACGAATATCCTGTGATGCCCGGCACAAAGGTTTCGGAGACCGTGAAGTCTTTTGGCGAGATCAAGCCTGATAGCCTGCCGCTTGCCGAGATTGCCAAGTACCGCAAGGCAGCATCGGAGATGGTGGACCGCGTCGGCCTCGACGAGGGTCCCGCCAGCTAGGCGGCACATAGCCGGATAATTTTGGCCGAAGCGGCATCGTCTCGCTTCGGCCATTTGGCGATGGTGGCATCGCATGAGCAGTTTCACCCTCAGGGAAGCGGCGTCTCGCTCCCAAACTTCCGCTGGCAGAATCCGCCGGCAGCGTCATCCCCTTGCCTTCACTCTGGCAGCCATCGCAGCAGCGGTGGTCCTTCTCCCGATCGTCACCGTCATCATCGTGGCTCTTTCGGGCAGCGGGGCGGACTGGCCGCATCTTGCGCGCTATGTACTTCCCCGGTCCGCCCTCATCACCTTCTGGATGCTCGCGCTCGTTTCCGTCGGCGCCGGGGTCGTGGGCGTTGGCTGCGCCTGGCTGGTGGTCGCGTATGATTTTCCCGGACGGCGCATCCTGTCTTGGGCGCTCGTCCTTCCGCTCGCCGTCCCTCCTTATCTCGCCGCCTATGCCTTCGCCGAGTTTCTCGATTTTGTTGGACCCGTGCAAAGCACCATCAGGGCGCTGTTCGGATTTGAGCGGCCGGGTGATTACTGGTTTCCCGACATCCGCTCCACCATAGGGGCCGCCATCGTCATGGTCGCAGTCACCTATCCGTACGTTTATCTGACGGTGCGCGTAGTGTTCCTGATGCAGGGCCGCAACATTGCCGATGTCGCGCGCACCCTCGGCGCCGCGCCCTCGCGCGTCTTCCGGCGCATCCTGCTTCCCGTGGCGCGTCCCGCAATTGCAGCCGGCCTCTCCCTTGCTTTGATGGAGACCCTCAACGATATCGGCGCGGTTCAGCATCTGGGTGTACGCACGCTCACATTGTCGGTCTATACCACCTGGCTTAATCGTGGCAGCCTGGAAGGCGCTGCGCAGATTGCCGTTCTCATGCTCGCCCTTGTCGCCCTTCTGCTTCTGGCCGAGCAGCTTGCACGCCGCAGGCAGCGTTTTCACGTAGCGCGCGCGACGCAGATGAAGGCTCGCCCGCCGCGAACGCCCTTGTCGGGCTGGCGCGGCTTTGGGGCTGCCTTAATTGGCCTGGTCCCGATTATGGCCGGCTTCGGCGTCCCGCTTCTGATATTCGGACGCTATGCAATCAACCGTCTCCATCAAGCGAGCGACCCGGCACTCGCCAAGGCCTTCATGACGACCGTCAGCGTAGCTTTCGCGGCCGCATTGATCGCAGTGATAACTGCGCTGCTGCTGATTTATGTCGCCCATCTTGTACGGTCACGTGCGGTGACATTGCTCGTGCGCCTTGCCGCCATCGGCTATGCACTTCCGGGCACGATCCTTGCTCTTGGCATGCTGATCTCGCTTGCCCGCCTTGACAATTTCATCGATGCGCTGGCGCGCGATTACGCGGGATTTTCTACCGGCCTGCTTCTCACCGGCTCCGCTACGGCCGTGGTGCTCGTCTGTGCCATCCGCTTTCTGGCTCTGGCCGATGGTGCGATCAGGTCAGGCTTGGCGAAGCTGCCGCCTCATCTCGATGAGGCTGCCCGTAGCCTTGGCCGGTCCGCTTCGGCAAGCGCGTACAGCACGTTGTTGCCGCTCTTGAAGCCAGCTATCCTGACCGGCGGCATACTGGTGTTTGTGGATACGGCCAAGGAGCTTTCGGCAACCATCTTGCTGCGGCCATTCGGCTTCAACACGCTGGCAACCTTTGTCTATGAGAACGCTTCTCGCGGTGCCGTGGAGGAAGGCGCCCTGGCGGCGCTGCTCATCATCGCGACCTCCATCGTGCCCGTCATCCTGCTTTCGGGCCCTCTTACACGGGATCGGGACGCGTAACCCGCTCTAAAAAGACGGCGCCCTGGAACAGAGCGCCGCAAAATGGGAATCAGTGCTTGGAAACGAGCTTGACCGGCTTCCTCAACCCGGCTTCTGCCGTGGATGCTGGCCGACAAGTTGCGGAGGACTATCCAGTTTAGCCCTTAACGATATCTTACTTGGCATAAAGCATTTTCTAGCCGGGGAGATCGCCGCTGTAATGTCAGTAAATTCCGCAATCACACTTTGTTAGCTATCGAGTTCGGGCAGGTTCCTGAACAGCTCCAGTGCTTCTGGGTTGGCCAGCGCCTCCTTGTTCTTGATCGCGCGCCCATGCACCACGTCGCGTACAGCAAGCTCGGTGATCTTGCCTGATTTGGTGCGTGGTATGTCGGCGACCGCGATGATCTTGGCAGGTACGTGGCGCGGGCTGGCACCGGTCCTGATCCGGTCGCGGATCTTCTTGCGCAGCGCATCATCGAGGCTGACACCTTCCGAAAGCCGTACGAACAGTACCACGCGGACATCCCCATCCCATTCCTGGCCAATGCAGATCGCCTCAAGGATTTCCGGCAGCTTCTCCACCTGGTTGTAAATTTCGGCAGTGCCGATGCGGACGCCACCGGGGTTCAGCGTCGCGTCCGAGCGGCCATGGATGATGATTCCGCCATGCTTCGTCCATTCGGCAAAGTCACCATGGCACCAGACATTCTCGAAACGGTCGAAATAGGCGGAGCGATATTTCTCATCTTCCGGATCGTTCCAAAAGCCGATCGGCATGGAAGGAAAGGGTGTGGTGCAGACGAGCTCTCCCTTGCCGCGCGCGAGCGGCCGTCCCTCGTCATCCCAGACGTCGACCGCCATGCCTAGTCCCGGACCCTGTATCTCGCCGCTCCAGACAGGCTCGGTGGGCACGCCGAGAACGAAACAGGAAACAATGTCCGTGCCGCCAGAAATCGACGTCAGGTGTACATCCTGCTTTATGGAGCGATAGACGAACTCGAAACCTTCGGGCGCAAGCGGCGATCCTGTGGACGAGAGGGTGCGCAGGCTGTCAAGATCATGCGATCGCGCCGGCTCAAGGCCCGCCTTGCGAACCGCGTCGATGAACTTGGCGGACGTGCCGAAGAACGTCATCTTCTCGTCCTGCGCGTAGTTGAACAAGGCATTGCCGTCGGGATGGAACGGCGAACCGTCATAGAGCAGGATCGTGGCTCCCGTGGCCAATCCCGATACCAGCCAGTTCCACATCATCCAGCCGCATGTGGTGAAGTAGAAAAAGCGGTCGCCCTCGGTAATGCCGGCATGCAGGCGCTGCTCTTTCAGGTGCTGCAGAAGGGTGCCGCCTGCCGAGTGGACGATGCATTTGGGAACGCCCGTCGTGCCGGAGGAAAAGAGGATGTAGAGGGGGTGCGCAAAGGGCAGGCGTTCATAGACGATCTCTGCCGGCTGGAAAGGTGCGAGCGCTTCTTCGAGCGTCTGCGACCGATCCGTCGCGGCCGCCGTGGCCGAGGAATTGCCCAGGTAGTCGACGATAATGGCCTTGCGTACGCTGGGAAGGGAGGCCAGGATCTCCCGTGTCTTCTCGCCAATGTCGAAGGCCTTGCCGCCATACCAATAGCCGTCCGGGGCAATGAATATGATGGGCTCGATCTGGCCGAAGCGGTCGAGCGCGCCACGGACGCCGAAATCGGGCGAACAGGATGACCAGGTCGCGCCGAGGGAAGCCGCCGCCAGCATCGCTGCCACCGTCTCCGGCATGTTGGGCATCATCCCAGCGACGCGGTCGCCAGGCTTCACACCTTCAGCCCGGAAAAGCTGCTGCAGCCGCGAGACCAGCGCCTTCAATTCATCCCACGAGAGCCGTCGCTCCACCTTGTCCTCGCCGCGGAAGACGATGGCGTCTTCACTGCCGGTTTTCCAAAGCAGGTTTTCTGCAAAGTTAAGCTTCGCATCGGGAAAGAACGAGGCGGCGGTCATCCGGTCCTGGTTGACGAGGGCACGCCCGCCCCGCTCTCCGATCACGCCGCAGAAGTCCCAGACAAGTGTCCAGAAATCTGCAGTCTCCTCCACAGACCATCGATGGAGCGTACGGAAATCCCCAATCGTGCGACCCGAGACTTTTTCCGCCTCTTTCATGAATGCGGCCATCGCCGACTGGCGAACTAGTCCCGCGCTCGGTTTCCACAACGGCTCTTCCTGGTGCATATCAACCTCTCCCTAATTGCCCGGTTTATGCACTTCGTGTGGAAAAGGGGCAAGCATGCATTCAACGCGACTTAAACGCGCCACAAAGGATTGAAATAAATGACTTGCTGTTTAAGGACGCTAGAGCACTTGTGTGCCCCTCGCGGGCATACGGGAGCTTGTAACCTGTTGATTCTGCGCATCACCGTTCGCGAAATGATTCCGTTTTCGGGCTGATGCTGTATGAATGGTCAGGCTGGTCTTGGGGGCCGCAGCGCGAGGGATGATGCCAGTTTCGGTGGTAAGGCGGGGCGCCTGGGTGGTTGGCGCCGCAGTCGTCGTGGCAGCGATCGTGCTGGCCAGCCTGCCTTTGATCGCCTCGACCCAAATCGTGCGCGATGGAATCGCCTATCAGATGACTGCCTGGAGCGGCTACCGGGTACGGTTGGACGATGCCCCCGACATTCGTGTTTGGCCCACCTTCCGCGCGGTCCTCAACGATGTCACGTTTCAGGGATGGGGTGACGGCGGCCCTGTGGAGGTGCTGCACGCCGAGCGAATCGAGATGGACCTTTCGGCGATCGCTGCGCTTCGGGGAGAGGTCGTCTTTACCAGAATGCGGCTGATTCGCCCTGTTCTACATCTGGCAGAGGAGGACGGCCGCCTCCATCTGCCATCCCCCAGGGACTGGGGCAGGTTGCCGCGCTCTCTTGCGGTGGCGCGCAATGTACTGTCCACGCAAACGGGCGCGAACGGAACAGGGCTGCCTGACGATGTCTTCGGGACCATCGAATTCTTGCAAGGCCGAGTCATTGTCGTTGCCGGAGAGGAGGCAAGGGGGCTCATCACGAGCCTCTCGGGTAGCTTTGATTGGCCAGCCCTGAACCGGAACGCTTCGCTCAACCTGAATGGCATCTGGCACGGCGAGAATGTCAGGCTCAGCGCCTCCAGCCCGCAGCCGCTGGTGCTCCTGGCCGGTCGCAACGCGCCGCTGAATGTCGCGCTGCAGGCCGCACCTGCAAATGTATCGTTTGAAGGCAATGCCAGCACCGTGGGTGGTGGATTTGTCGATGGCCGGATCGAGATCGCAGCACCGTCTCTCAGCCGCCTAGCGGAGTGGACGCAGTTGCTGACACTTTCAGGCCGCCGCCACGGCCCGGTTGCCATGAGCGCCAAGGTGGTGGGAGACGCAAGGCGGCTCAAGTTCCAGGACACGACCCTCAATATCGATACGAGCACTGCCGAGGGGCTTCTGGACCTTGCCTTCACCGAAGGTGGTCCGCTGGTTGCCGGCACGCTCGCTTTCGACAATCTCGATTTGCGCGCGATGCTGAACCTGCTCGGACCATTTTCCCAAAGCCCGCTGGTTGCGCACGATATGCCGGGCGGCGGATACGATTTCGACCTGCGGTTTTCGGCGGTGAATGCGAGTTACGGCGAAGCCAGGCTCGCCAATGTCGCGGCTGCCGCCAAGGTGAAGGACGGATTTTTCACCTTCGATATTTCAGACGCGGCTGTCTTTGGCGGCACGATTCAAATCAGTGCGCGGGAAGACCGTAGGGGCAAGGACAGCGTGGTTGAACTGCGTGCAAGCGGTGACAGGATCGAAACGGACAGGCTAGCCGATTTTTTTGGATACCAGCGTCTTGTGCCGCAGGCCCCCGGTGCGTTTTCCCTTGTTCTAAAAGGCTATGGCAAGGATTTCGAATCCGTTCTGGCGACGGCCGACGGCAGTATGGCCGCGGTCCTTGGACCGGGCAGAATTCCCGGCCTTAGTCTCGACGCCTTTTTCAAGCGCAGCGAGGCTGGCGACTTTTTCTCCCTTGACGCTCTTGAGGATGGGGCCCTCCCCATCGACGGGGTGGAGATCAAGGCCAACGTAAGCAAGGGAGTTGCACAGCTTGAAAAAGCGGAGGCGCGTTCAGGCCCTTATGTCATTTCTCTGGACGGACTTATTCCGCTCGCAGGCCGGGCGCTTGCTCTTTATGGCAATCTGGCCGCCGCCGAAGGAGCAGACAGCCGTCTTTCCTCGCCTTTGGTCTTTTTCGTAGGGGGCGCTTGGAGCGCCCCACTTATTGCTTCCTTTCTGCCGCCAAGCGGGACCAACGGCGAATAGGATCACCGCCCTCCGTTAGACTGGGTGCGGCACCGTAAGCCGAAGAGGAAGAATGTCCAGGCGGGACTACTGGCCGTTCTGTGGCGTTAAATCCGAGGCGGGCTGAACTGTTGGCCCTGATGCATCTTCCGCGCTACCGGCTGGTGTGTCTGTTGCATCGCCGCCAACATTCTTGATCGTGTTTTCTAATACCTTGAACTGACCGTCCATCTTCTCCTTCGCAGCGCCAATGGCAGCATCAAGCGGGCTTGGCGTCTCACCGGAAGCGTCGGGCGCAACGCCCATATTCTTCTCGATGGCGTTCTTCACATCGTCGATTCGGCTGTCCACGCCATTCCTGGCTGCATCGATCACCGCATCGAGGGGGACAGATTCGCCCGTTGCCTCGTCATCTCCCACTGCCGTTTCGGATGCGGGTTCTTCCACGGCCGCTTCGTCTTGCTCTGCGGCTTCGTCTTGCTCTGCCGCTTCGTCTTGCTCTGCTGTTTCGTCCTGAACAGCTTCGGGAGTCCCCGTCTCCTCGACTGCTGGCTCCTTTTCGCCGGTGGACGATTGATTTTCTTCCTTGCTACAGGCGGCAAGGGCAAAGAGCGACAACGCGCACACGGTAGTCGTGAAAAGCCTTTTCATATCGATACTCCGCTGGAAATCGCAGCCATCTATTATCGAGGCCGTTTTCCCGGCGGGGTTTAGCGACGCGGCGCGCATATAGTCAACCAAGGGTGTTACGCCGGCTCACATATTTCAACGCATTGAACGCCTTCGTGGGATCACAAATTGTGGAGGGGGAGAAGAAACCCGTCAGTTTTCAGGGTCCTCATCCTCCTGAGGGCGTGCCGGAATGACATAGGCTCCTGACAACCAGCGATTGAGATCGATCTCCTTGCAGCGTTCGGAACAGAACGGGTAGAACTCACGCACGGAGGGTTTGCCGCATTCGGGGCACGGACGCTTAGGGCGCAGCGGAGTCACCTTGTCGGATGTGCCGTGTTTCGTGTTCATGCCGCAGGGGTATTCCCGGATTGCCAGTTCTTGTGGACAATATAGCCGTCGGCAGTGAGCAAACCGACAGTCTCATAAAGCGGAAGGCCGACCACGCCCGTGTAGGAACCGACGATCTTCACTACGAAGCTGCCTGCAAAGCCCTGAATGGCGTAGCCGCCTGCCTTGCCGCGCCACTCGCCGGAAGCCAGATAGCTTTCCATCTCTTCGCGCGACAAACGCTTGAAGCGGACCCGTGTTTCCACCAGCCTGTGGCGCAGCTTTCCCGCGGGCGTGAAGAGACAGATCGCCGTGTAAACCCTGTGCGACCGTCCGGAAAGCAGCCGCAGACAATTAGACGCCTCTTCCGCAAACTCGGTCTTGGGCAAAATCCTGCGGCCCACCGCTACGACCGTGTCAGCAGCGAGTATAAAGGCACCCTCCGCCTCACCGTCCTTCTTCAGCCGCTCCAGCGCCTTGTCCGCCTTGGCGCGCGCCAGTCGCTTCGCCAGCGAGCGTGGATGCTCCGCCCTCGAAGGAGTCTCGTCTATCTCGGCGGGCATCAGGCGGTCCGGCTCGATTCCGGCTTGCTGGAGAAGTTCCACACGCCGAGGCGAAGCCGACGCCAGGATGAGTTTGCCAGGCGCGCTCATCAGAAAATGTCGATCCAATCGGGTCGCAACCCGCAATTTCCGGGCAAAACCGCAAGCTTCCTTACTTGAAGCGGTAAGTAATCCGACCCTTGGTCAGATCGTAGGGCGTCATTTCCACGAGAACCTTGTCACCGGTCAACACGCGAATGCGGTTCTTGCGCATCCTCCCTGCCGTGTGGGCGATGATTTCGTGATCATTTTCAAGTTTCACCCGGAACATTGCGTTTGGCAGCAACTCGGTGACTACACCGGGAAATTCCAGGACTTCTTCCTTCGGCATCCGAAACCTTTGTTTTGGCGGACAGTGGCGGCCAGGACCGAACTTACCGCCTGGATTCCAGGCGGCAGGAACGGGTCAGGCCGAAATCGGGCGGAAACTAGCCCATCCGGCCGCATTTGTGAACATGCTTGTTTACCTTTCGTCAGATGGTATCGCAGAAGCGAAGTGGAAGCGGCGCTTGATCCGCTCGGCTAAGCCATCACGGACCTCACGATAGGCTGCGAGCACATGCTCGCGAGCGCCCTCGATCACTGAAGGATCTAGGGTCGGCCAGTATTCCACCTCGACCGCCTGAGTACGCGTCAGTTCCATCGCAGTATGATGTGCCTCCGGCGAGAGCGTCACAATCAGGTCGAAATACAAGTCCTCCATCTCGTCCAGCCGGCATGGGTGCCAGTCAGGGGGCAGGGAAAGGCCGCTTTCCGCGAGCACCGCGTCCACGAATGGTTCACGCTCGCCGCTGCGCACACCCGCCGAAGCGACGAAGATGGATGGGGGAAGAAGGTTCCTGGCGAGGACTTCGGCCAGAGGGGACCGAATCACGTTTTCTCCACACAGGAACAAGACGGAACGTGGCTTTGCCGCTTCGTCGTCTTGAGACTCTTGGCCTAGCCATCCTGTCATCCTGGTCAACCCCGCCAGTGCAGTACGCACACGAGCGTGAAGAGGCGACGTGCTGTATTGAAATCCACCTCTATCTTGCCGGAAAGCCGCTCCATCAATGTCTGCGATCCCTCATTGTGGAGCCCGCGGCGTCCCATGTCGATTGCCTCGATCTGGCTTGGAGATGCCGTGCGGATGGCTTGATAATAGCTTTCGCAGACGAGGAAGTAGTCCTTGACGATGCGCCGGAAGGGCGTCAGCGAAAGGATGTGGGTGATGACAGGCGTGCCGTCTTCCCGCGTTACGCTGAGCACGAGGCGCGACTCCGCGAGGGAAATCCTAAGCCGGTAGGGGCCGCTCTTCTCGTCGCCAACGGGCTGGAAATGGTTCTCCTCGACAAGATCGAAGATGGCCACGGCACGTTCATGCTCGATATCCGGTGTGGCGCGGCCGAATGTCTCGTCAAGCTCGACGTCGATCAGGCGGGACTTGCCGGGATCACGCGCGCACATCCATCTGCTCTAGGAGTTCATTCTTATAGAGACCGAGCGGCCATGGGCCTCTAGCCCTTCCGCTTCGGCAAGTGCGATCGCCGAAGGGGCCAGGACGCGAAGCTGTTCAACCCCCAGCCGCAGGATCGACATCCGCTTCATGAAGTCGAGCACGGAAAGTCCGGAGGAGAAGCGTGCCGAACGCGCTGTCGGCAAGACATGGTTGGAGCCGCCGATGTAGTCGCCGATCACCTCGGGTGTATGGCGGCCAAGGAACACGGCGCCCGCATTGCTGATGCGGGATAGAAGGTTTTCGGCCTCGTCCGTTGCAAGCTCAAGGTGCTCGGGCGCAATTCGGTCGATGATCGCAGGCGCCTCATCGAGGCTATGGACGAGAATAATAGCTCCGAAATCGCGCCAGCTCGCAGCGGCAATCTCTGCTCGCGCCAGCGTCTTCAACTGCTTTTCAACCGCCTTCTCGACCGCGTCGGCCAATTGCGAATCGTCTGTCAGAAGGATGGATTGCGCCGCTGCGTCGTGCTCTGCCTGGGCGAGCAGGTCGGCAGCAATCCAGTCGGGATCATTGTTCCTGTCGGCCACCACGAGCACTTCGGAAGGACCGGCAATCATGTCGATGCCCACCTGGCCGAAGACATGCCGCTTGGCCGCGGCCACATAGGCATTGCCCGGACCCACGATCTTGTCCACTGCCGGTATAGTTTCCGTGCCGTAGGCGAGGGCGGCAACCGCCTGCGCACCGCCGATGCGATAGATTTCGGAAACACCCGCAAGCTGCGCTGCCACAAGCACGAGCGGATTGATTTTCCCTCCGGGAGCTGGCACGGCCATGACAAGGCGCGTGACGCCCGCCACCTGCGCCGGAACGGCGTTCATCAATACGGAGCTTGGATAGCTCGCCATGCCGCCCGGCACGTAGAGGCCGACGGAGCCTATCGGCGTCCACCGCCAGCCGAGTTCCACGCCGAGCGGGTCCGTGTAGCGCAGGTCGGCAGGCAACTGCCGCCGATGATGTGCCTCGATGCGCTCCTTGGCGAGTTGCAGCGCATCGATCAAGCCCGGTTCCGTCGCCTGGCGCGCAGCCTCGATCTCGGCGCTGGACACCCGCATCCCCAACCCGCCCAGGTCGAAACGGTCGAAGCGTTCGGTATAATGAGCGACGGCCGCATCGCCCTCCGCGCGCACCCGGGCGATGATGTCACGTACCGTTGCGTCGACTTCTGCCGAAGCCTCACGCTTGGTTGACAAGAAGGCCTGGAAAGCGGTTTCAAAGTCAGCGTCAGCGGTGGAAAGCCTCTTTGTCATTTAATCCAGATCTTTCGTACTGTGATGCGGACGCACCGGGGTCTCCCACGCCGCACCCAGATCGCAAAGGCGTGCCTCGATGCACTCGACGTCAAGGTGGAGGGTGGCGCCTGCGGCAAAGGCAAGTTCCACGACACCGGACGGTGCATCGCCCGGTATGAACCGGATGGCAAGCAGGGACAGTACCTCTTCCGGCTTGTTCACATCTATACCGGTCGAACGGACAGCAAGCACGCGGTCGAACTGTATCGCCGAAAGCCGCCTCTCATGTGTGCGACGTCGAAGAAAGCGTCCGCGTTTCTGTTCCCTTTCCCAGACAAAGCGTCGCACGGTCATCGCAAAGCGCTTCTCCCGCCTGTAAAATTTCATCTCGCCTATCTTGGACACCGCGTCCTGCACGTGGGCGGAGACGATGGCGAGATCTTCCTCGTCAAGGGCTGCCAGCTTCAGAAGGTCCATCGATCCACTTTCCTGGCTTGGGGGAAGGCAAGCGCCTCGATCGCGCTCTTGTGCTTTCCCGCTTCTGTCAGCCGGAGATACGCTCGATCTGCGCACCGCATCCCGAAAGCTTCTCCTCCAGCCTCTCAAATCCGCGGTCGAGGTGATAGACGCGATTGACCAGCGTCTCCCCCTCCGCTGCAAGCCCGGCGATAACCAGAGAAACCGAAGCCCGCAGATCGGTCGCCATCACCGGCGCGCCCCTGAGACGCTCCACGCCGTCCACAATGGCCGTCTGGCCTGAAAGCGAAATCCGCGCGCCAAGCCGTGCTAGTTCCTGCACATGCATGAAGCGGTTTTCGAAAATCGTTTCGGTGATCCGGGACTGGCCCTGGGCCATGGTCATCAATGCCATGAATTGGGCTTGAAGATCTGTCGGGAAACCGGGAAAAGGTTCCGTTTCCATGTCCACGGCGGCGATTCCGGCACCATTGCGCTTTACGCGGATTCCCGCATTGGTGCGTGTGATCTCCGTTCCGGTCTGCTCGATCGTCTTGAGAGCCGCCTCCAGCAGGTCGGCGCGAGCGCCTTCCAGGAAAACGTCGCCGCCGGTCATGGCGGCGGCCAGGGCATAGGTTCCGGTTTCGATGCGATCCGGGATGATGCGGTGCCTAGCCCCGGAAAGACTGGTTACGCCGGTGATCCTTATCGTCGAGGTGCCGAAGCCTGAAATCTTTGCGCCCATTGCGTTGAGGCATTCGGCCAGATTGACGATTTCCGGCTCACGGGCCGCGTTTTCCAGCACGGTCTCGTGCTTTGCCAATGTCGCCGCCATCATCAGCACGTGGGTAGCGCCCACGGAGACCTTAGGGAAGCGGTAGCGCCCGCCCGAAAGGCCGTTCTTCGCCCGGGCGACCACATAGCCCCCGTCGATCTCGATCTCAGCGCCAAGCGCGCGCAGGCCATCTATGAAAAGGTCGACAGGCCGAGTGCCAATAGCGCAACCGCCAGGGAGCGATACCCGTGCCTCGCCCATCCTGGCAAGCAGTGGGCCGATCACCCAGAAGCTGGCGCGCATTTTCGAAACAAGTTCGTAGGGTGCGGTGGTATCCACGATGCTGCGGGCAGAAAAATGGATCGTGCGCGAATGGCCCTTGCGCTGGTTCTCCCGGCGCCCGTTAACCGAATAATCCACGCCGTGATTGCCGAGGATACGAATCAGCAGCTCCACATCCGCCAGGTGGGGAACGTTTTCGAGCGTGAGCGTGTCATCGGTTAGAAGAGAAGCGATCATCAGCGGAAGCGCGGCGTTCTTGGCACCGGAAACGGGAATGGTGCCATTGAGCTGATTTCCCCCGCGAATGCGTATGCGGTCCATGAATTCCTTTCCCGGAAAATGAATCCGGCCTTTGGTTCGCGCGACTTACCTGTCCTAGAGCAAGGCTGCGCGCGGTTCAAGAAATTGCATTCTTGATGCAAGAAGCGCCTGCGAACATGCCATGCAGCCCATGGTGAGGCGACATGGGCGCCTTCCTGCTAGGCGTCATTGCCGTCTTCGCTCTTCCTGCCAATGGTGGGAATGCCTTCCGCGCGTTCGTCCGGCTTGCCTGCACGCCTTGAACGGGCCTGCGCCTTGCGCCGGGCAAGATTGGCGCGCAACTCGGCGGCGAGCCGCTTCTGGCGTTCGGTTTTCGTCTCGTTCCTTTCCTTCGCGGTCATGGTCGGTTCATCCTGCTCAATACGGGCGAAAAAGCGGCGGCCTCTGTGAGACGAAGCGGCCTCTCATCCTGCTTATATATTGGAGCGGGCGCTTGCGCTTGGCCAAGTGATATGGCAGAAGGCCGCCGAATGCGGCAATGCCATTTCCCAAGATCCGGTACGATCGAGGGAAATGGAAGGGTCGCTGCCGTAGCTCAGTGGTAGAGCACTCCCTTGGTAAGGGAGAGGTCGTCAGTTCAATCCTGACCGGCAGCACCATCTCACGTTGTTGATTTCATTGCGTAATTGACGAATTTCTCCGGCAGATTCACATTGACGCTGGTCTATCGGACGGGCTGCGGCTCTTCCTGCTCCGGTTCAGGAGCTGGCATTTCCTCGGTTCGCGGATCGTAAGCGACGGGAGCGGAAATTCCGGAGTCGGTTGCGGCCACGTAGTCCGCGCTGTGCATCGTCGGCGGACGCGCCAGTGTTCGTATCCGCAGCAGGATGAAGACCGTCAGCATAAGACAGATCACGCCACTTGTCAGAAAAAGCGCATCGGGACCCGCAAGGCGCATAGCAAATGCGCTAATGAGCGGACCCACCACGGAACCCACACCATTCAGGAACAGCAGCCCGCCTGAAACCTCGACGAAGCTTTCGTCGGTGATCAGGTCGTTCGCGTGAGCAACTGAAAGGGCATAGAGCGGAAATGTGAATGCGCCGAAAAGAAAGGCGAGCGGCAGGACTCCAGGGCTCCAGAACCGGCTGGCCAGGAAGAGCGAAAAGCCGGTCAGAGCCGACAAGAATGCGGCCAGAGCGATAATCGCGCGGCGGTCGAATCGATCCGAAAGTCGTCCGAAAGGCCACTGCGATAGCGCCCCGCCCAGTACGGTGACGCCGATGAAGGTGGCGACGCCTCTGACGTCCAGGCCAGCACTGGACGCGAATACCGGGGCAAGTGACCAGAACGCCCCGTTGACCAGCCCGACGGCGAAACACCCCGAGGCACCAGCCGGCGACATGCGCATGAGCCGGAACGGCTGGATCCTTACTGCTGTCAATGGCGCGGGTGCTGCAATCGCGGTCAGTGCGACTGGCACCGCTGCCAGAGAGATGATGATGGAGGCGATGATGAACGGCGTAAATCCGCCGGGATTGTAAAGGGTCAGGAGGATCTGACCGCCGATGATCGCTGCGAAGGTGAGGGTGGTATAGATCGAGAAGACCGTTCCGCGGGAAGCATTGTCAGTGCGCTCGTTGAGCCAGCTTTCGATGACCAGGAAGAGGGAGGCGATGCAGTAGCCGGTACCGGCGCGCAAGAGCCACCATGTCCACTCCTCCAGTGTCAGAACGTGGAAAAGCGGAATCACGGACGCAATCGCGGACATCGCGGTGAACACCCTTATGTGCCCCACAGGCCGTACCAGATAGGCGACGGAGAGGCAGCCGGCGACGAAGCCCACGAAATAGCCCGACCCCATGAGGCCGATAGACAATGGAGGAAAGGCTTCCGCCTCCGCGCGAAGGGGCAGCAGCGTTGTCAGTAGCCCGTTTCCGGTCAGCAGGATGGTGGCGCTGAGGAGCAGGGCGCCAAGTTGCAAGATGACAGCCAAATGCCACCTCCGACAGGTTCGGGAATGTCCTGTGTGGCATGTTAAAGGTTAGTTTGGAACGAAGTCATGAGCCAAGCACTTTCAGTGGACGTTGCGAGCCTGCTGTTCGACAATCGCCGCAGCTACAGCGGTATGCCTCGTTGTGCACAGTAATGATAAAGCGGCGGGGACTCGGCTTTGATCATTGCAAAGCGAACCATCTGAAAATCGCTCAATGTGCCTGCCTCATGATCATAGGTGACGGCAAACGGGCGGTGGCCGACATAATTGACAAATTCGCGTGTCTCGTCGCGCAGGTTAACCCAGCCGCAAACCGTCAATTCTCCTGAGGAACTCCTTGCTGCTTTGAGGCCGGAGAACAATGCGTCCGGGTTTTGAAGGCTTCCGCGCACATCCTGTTCTATCCGGTGCAACTCGGTCCGCGATAAATCGTGCGCAGCATAATCTTTCGGACCTGGAGATGAAACACATCCCGCCAACGTTGCTGAGACAAGCAGAAGCAATGCCTTCATGCGCTTTCACCTCCCCCTTTTTTGGCTATGGTGTGGGCGAGAAGGATGTGCGTCAAGCTTCAGATGATCTGCAGAAGACGTAGCGGTTCGTTTGTTAAAGGGGAGCCTGACAGACATAAAAGAGTGACAGGAGGCAACCTCCTGCCGTATCGGTCAAAACATATGTTGATACGTCTTGACCGACCGTATTTCTGCCGTGTCTTGGAACGAGAACTCCGCACGTGGCGCGAGCAGAAGCGCGTGCGCCGGCAAGGTGGCGGGAATTTTTATGCGGCCATTGACTGGCCTTAAATACGGGGATCGGAATAAGATGCAGGTTCTTCCAGTCATTGTCAGCGGCGGGGCGGGCTCGCGCCTGTGGCCTCTGTCCCGCGAGATGCACCCCAAGCCGTTCATCCGCCTGCCTGACGGCACGACGCTGATAGGGCGCACCTATTCGCGTGCAGCGGCGCTGGAGGGTGTCGAACGCATCGTCACTGTCACGAATCGGGAATTGCTTTTCCTGACAGCAGATGCCTATGCGGAGGTCGAAGCGCCCAACTGCCACAACACATTCCTGCTGGAACCGTTCGGGCGCGACACGGCAGCCGCTATCGCGCTCGCCGCTCTGCACGCGGCCAGCAGTGGTGCTGGCGAAATGCCGCTTCTCGTCATGCCTGCAGACCACCTGATCCGCGACGAAGCTGCCTTCGCGAAAGCCGTGGAGCGGGCCGTCGTTCTGGCCGGACAGGGCCGGATCGTTACGTTTGGCATCCGGCCGGACCGGCCAGAGACAGGCTATGGCTATATCGAGGTTGAAGGTGAGGAGGTGCGTCGCTTCATCGAGAAGCCCGATGCCAAACATGCCGAAGAATATGTGGCAAGCGGCCGGACTTACTGGAACTCAGGCATGTTCTGCTTTGCAGCCGCGACCATGCTAGGAGCCATGCGCAAGCATTGTCCGGAAATTATTTCCGGCGCAGAGGCGGCCTATGCCCGCGCATTGAAGAGCGAGGCAGATAATCGCGTTTCCTACGAGGTGGAAAGCGAAGCTTTCGCAGCCACCCCAGCCATCTCCATCGACTATGCCGTGATGGAAAAAACCGATAACGTGGCCTGCGTCCCCGTCGAGTGCGGCTGGTCCGATATTGGCTCCTGGTCAGCAGTGTCAGAACTTGTCGAGCCGGACGAAGCCGGCAATCGCGTCACCGGCGAGGCACTGGTGGAGGGTGCGCGCAATTGCTTCGTTCATTCGGAGGACCGTCTCGTCGGACTGGTCGGCGTTTCCGACCTGCTCGTGGTCGATACGCCCGATGCGCTTCTCGTTGCCCATAAGGACAAAGCGCAGGAGGTGAAGAACCTTTACAACCGCCTGAAGGCAAACGGCAACGATGTAGCAAGGCTGCACCGCACTGCCCACCGTCCATGGGGCACCTACACGGTGCTGGAGGAAGGCGACCGCTTCAAGATCAAACGCATCGTCGTGAAGCCGGGCGGCCGCCTGAGCCTGCAGGCGCATCATCACCGGTCGGAACATTGGGTAGTGGTTAGCGGGACCGCGCTTGTGGTCAACGGCGACAAGGAAATGTTGGTGACGACGAACCAGTCGACCTACATCCCCGGTGGTCACCGGCACCGTTTGTCGAACCCCGGCATTCTGCCGCTGGTTCTCATAGAAGTGCAGAGCGGAGACTACCTCGGAGAAGACGACATCGTCCGTTTCGAAGATGTCTATGGGCGCAGCTAAACCAAGCGGAAGGGCCATGTTGAAAAAGACAGACAATCCAAATGGCGGGAAGCTGCTGATCGTCTCCAGCTACCGGCGCTCGTGCGGCATCGCTCAATATGTAGAGTTTCTGGAAGGGCCGCTGCGGGCACAGTCCGGATGGGATATCGAGATTGCGGCGCTTCCGGTCACCCTCTTGAGGGCGCAGTCCCCCTATGCACGCGAGGCTGCCGCCAGGGAAATGGCGGAAATCGTGCACCGGGCGAAAGGCGCGGACGTGGTCAATATCCAGCTTGAACCGGGCCTTTTCGGATTGACCCCCATGCGCATCTGGAAGCGTCTGGATGCTATCATCAAGGCGAGCAAGAAGGTGCTTCTGACCTATCACACCGTCCCCAGCATGCAGGCAGAAAGCCTCAGCCTTTCACTGCGGGGCCTTGCCGCCGCCATACGGTCTTACCGCGGCAACTATGTCTTCGACAGGCTTTTTCGCAGAATCCGGCAAGCGCCTCACAAGTTCCACCACATTGTGCAAACCGAGCGCGAGGCAAGGAACTTTGTCCTTATGGGGATTCCGGAAAACACGATCTCCCATATGCCTCTTGCTTTTTTGAGCAAGGAGGCAAAACAGAGCTTTGATTTTTCCTCCTGCCGGCAGGAAGTGGAGGGTCAGTATGGTCTCAAGAACAGCAAGATAATCGCCTGTTTTGGCTTCCTGAGCGAATATAAGGGCATTGAAGTTGCCATCCATGCGATGCGGCTTTTGCCGCCCGACTATCACCTTCTGATTGTCGGCGGACTTCATCCCGAAGGCTTGGCGACGCGTACGGTACACCAGCCATATATTCACCGCCTGGTCACTGAGCTTTATCCAAAGAATGTCCGGGGAGCCGAACAGGAGGAGGAACTCATTTCAGCTTCGCTGATGAAAAGCCTTCTTGACAGAGTGCATTTTTGCGGCGCGCTGGGTAACGATGACTTCAACAAGATCATGGCGGCTTGCGACGCGGTGGTCCTGCCCTATGCCGAGGTTGGGCAGACATCGTCCGGCCCGGCATCGCTCGCCCTTGACTTGCAGCGCCCACTCTACTGCTCGCGAACGCATTGCTTCCGCGAGTTGGACAATTACCAACCCGGAATCTTGAGCTTCTTCGAAATCGGCAATCACGTCGAACTGGCCGAGAAAATCATGCTGGGCGATGCGATGCGCGACGAACGCTCCGCCGCGCGCGCCGCCTATGTACAACGATACAATGTAGAAGCGCGTGCCGCGCTCTACATTGAGTCTGCGTCAAGAGTCATGCAGAGAGCCTAATGAATTCGCCGGAATTTGAGAAGAACCGCTGGCGCTGGATAGAGCGTAGCTTCAAAGACGACCTTGCCGCTCTGTTGAACCAACGCTCGCTGGCATGGCACCTCTACCTGGCACAGGTGGCGGAGCTCAGGAAGAATTCCGGGCTTGGTCTCATCGCCCCCTTCGCTTCGGTTCTGGTGCATGTGCTGGTGCTGGGCTCGGTCATGGGGCTGGTTTTTCAGGAGCCGCTCGATAAATTCCTGCCCTATTTTGCGATTTCCTTCTCCTTGTGGCAGGGGCTGGCGATCTATGTTTCGCAGAGCGCGCAGGCGAATGAGAAGATATCGCGCTATATTCCTTTCCCCAATATTTCAGGATACATGGTGCATTTGGTCAATGCATACGAATATGTCGTCACCATAATAATGAAATTTGCTGCCGCCTGCATTATAATACTTGCCGTCAATCCAACGGTGCTGCTGAATGCAGAATATATGGGTTTTTTTGTCGGCATTGTACTGATATCTGCTGTCTTGTTTTGTTGGAGCCTTCCCATCTCCTTTTTCTTTGACAAGATACGGCTTCTGCGTGCGTTTCTGCCTCAATTCTTGTTCGCGGTTTATCTTCTCACGCCCATTCTCTGGTACGCTGATCGGCTCAAGGAGCACCAGTGGGTGGCGGATTTCAATCCGGTCTTCCATCTCATTGAACTCGCACGCGCGCCGATCATCACCGGCACCTGGCCGGTCGCCTCCTATTTCGTTGCGCTGGGACTCATCGTTTTGGGCGTTCTTCTATCGTTTCTCGTTTATCCCGCCAATCGGGCGCTGGTCGTCTATCGGTGGGTAGCATGAACATTCATTCCGCTAGGGAGCAAAATAGCAGCAGCGGTGAAAAGGATATTGTCGTCCGGCTGTCTGATGTTTGCGTCGACATACCCTTGAGAGGATTCAAGAGTGTCAATGTCAATGCCGACCCGAGGATCCGCCGCCGCAAGAACGGTGAGTTGGTCCTGCGCGCCCTTGACAATATTTCCCTTGAAGTGCGTCGCGGCGAGAGGATCGGCATCATCGGCGGTAACGGAAACGGCAAGACCACGCTTCTTAAGCTGATCGGGGGAATGTTGCCGGCAGCTTCCGGCCGCGTTGAAGTCCGTGGCTCCATTCGCGCATTGCTTACGATCGGCGCCGGCACGTTCCCGGCGCTTACAGGCCGCCAGAACGCTCATCTGCGCTACTCGTTGCTCGGCATCAAGGGCATGACTCTGGACGAATATGTTGACAATGTCGCCGAGTTTGCGGCTCTGGGCGCGTTCTTTGACCTGCCCATGGGCACTTATTCTCCGGGAATGCAGAGCCGCCTTCAATTCGCCATGAGTACTGTGGAGCCGGCGGAAATACTGCTTCTTGACGAGTGGATGGGGGTTGCCGATCGAAACTTCCAGAAAAAGGCCCATGAGCGTCTGGTCAGCTACATCAGCAAGAACGAAGCGTTTCTGTTCGCTTCTCACAACGAGAAGCTCCTGGACCAGATGACGGACCGGAAAATCACACTCAAGCTGGGGCGCCTGGTGGAGCAGTAAGCTTTGCACCAGGTCTGTTCACAAATGCGCTCGGGCTTCAAAGGCCCAGTGGCTTCAACGGCACGGTTAAACTTTGCCGCGAGCAAGCGCCCTGTAAAGATCGAGATAGGCGGCGCACATCGTCTCGGCTCTGAATAGCTTTTCATACCGGATACGGGCATTGCGGCCCATCTGCCGCGCAGCCTCCTGATCTCCGGCCAGCCGGCGCATCGCTGCCGCCAGAGCCTCCGGGTCTGCCGGCGGAACTGTAAGTCCCGTTTCTCTGTCTACGTTCACATAGCTCGTGCCGGTTCCGATCTCGCAAGAGATCATGGGCTTGCCCGCACGGGCAGCCTCAACCAACGCCACGCCGAAAGCTTCCGAACGCAGGTGGGAAGGAAAGACGAAGGCGCGGCAGAGCGCAAGCAAGGCTTCCTTGTCTGCATCTGAGACGCTGCCCAGCAGGCGGACATTGGCAAGATTTCGCGCCTCGATCTCAGGACGGATTTCTCCTTCCCCCGCAATAACGAGGGGCAGTCCGGTACGCTCGGCTGCATCGAGGAGGAAGGGAAGGCCCTTGTAGTATCGAAGTGCGCCCACGAAGAGGAAGAAGTCCGCCCCCACACGTTGGCGCCATGCTGCTACGTCCGTTTTTGCTGGCGGGCTTTGCCTCTCCGCAAGTCCGATGGGCACGATCGAGATTTTCTTTCCGTAGCGCGTCAGAACACGGCTCGTCTCCGCATAGGCTGGAGAGGTGGCGACGATATGGTCCACGCCTTGGAGGAACCGGTGCATCAGCGGCTGATAGAAGGGCGCAAGGAGACGCTGTCGCACGATGTCGGAATGATAGGTAACGAGAGTGGGGCAGGCGGGGCGTTGAACAAGATGAAGAAGGTCCATCATCGGCCAGGGAAAATGATAGTGCACGATGTCCGCCCGCGCAGCGAGTGCACGGAACTTGCCGAAGAGCGAAAGCGACAGACCCGTTGAGGCCAGATAAAGATCGCGCCTTGCATGATGTACCGTATGGTGGCCAGCCGCAAATGGCTCGCGGCTTGGTTCGCCTGCCAGCGCAAGAACATCGGTTTCAACGCCGAGCGGGGCAAGGCCCTCAGCTATTTCCCAGATCACGCGCTCAATTCCGGTAAAACTCTCCGGAAGATAGGTCTTGAAAAGATGCAGGATTCTCACGCTTTCCCCGAACGGTTGTGAGGATCAGTTTTGCTTTTGTCCCGCCCCTGCATTGACCGTTATCGGCGGGATCAACCCGCTCCGCAAGCCCGGGAGATTTTCTTCAAAAATTTTCAAAGGCCTATTTGCGTATAATTGCGGAGCGGGGCCAAAACACGTGCAGATGATTGAAACGCCGCACTGAGAAGGGGCAATTCATGCACGAGGGGATGAACTGTGACGCACCGCAAGCAAGCTGCGCCGCGCCGCCGATCGCACGGGCGCCGCAACTTCCTGCAACGTGCAGAGACAATCCTTCCCAATCGTTTTCAGGAATCATCCGCAAATCAGCCAACTAACCTCTGCTGCGTTCGTCGCGCGCTCGTGGGCTCGATGTGAGCGGCCCCTCAGACTGCGCCGATGGCAAGAGAGTAGCCGGTCCTCCCGCCCCCCGGACCGGCTTGCCCAAGGTCCCGTTCCTGTCAAGCTTCGGCGTGACAGACGGGACCTTGGCGCTCACCTCCCGCGCATCGACGTGAACGGCCGGTCGGCGGACCCTATCGGAGCGGCCGTTCCCGCATATATGCTAGGGGGGCGGCAACAGTTTCGAGGGAGGTCTCATGAGCCAGATGAACGTTGCGCTTCTGACCTTCTCCAGCATCGTCTTTATCGCGGCGGCAAGCGCTGCCAAGAATTGGGCCATTTCCGGAAGTCGTCCGTTCTGGCTGCTTCTCACGCTGGCGCTATACACCTTGGGCAACCTCATCATGTTGCGCCTAATCCGCGACCTCGGAATGGGCATCGCCTTGAGCTTGTCTGCCGTATTGCAGCTGATTGCCGTTAACGCCGTGGCTCTGTTGGTTTTCGGAGAGCGCGTCACGCCTGTTCAGGGCGCGGGCCTCGTTCTGGCGGTGGTTTCTGTTGCCATGATTACGCTGCCGGCAGGGCGGTAAGTCTGACCGGAAGTCCTGCGTGCCGAAGCGCAGCCCGCTGACGAACAGCTTGACAACATCCGAAAACTGTCGCCGAATTAATTCGTGTACAAACGAATAATCACGGCGGTGGCACTTGGCGGTGCAGTTTGCGCCATAGTGCCTGGGAGCGTTGTCGGGAGGACAATGACATACAGGCGCAAGTACATGGATGAAGCGGCCGGCCCCTTAGGGGAGGCCGAACTGCCCGCAGTGCTGCCCTTCGGCAAGAGCCGGAGACCGCAGGAAGTAATGAGCTTCCGGGTGGAGGGGCGTAGTGCCCGCCTCATCCGGCTTGCGCATCCGCGCGCCACGTCACTCTTCCAAAGGGCATTCGGGTCCCGTACGGTCACGCTGACGCAGGTCGCGGGGCTCGCCACACTATTGCGCCATGGCGACCTGCCGCAGAATCACGTCGGTGTGCTTACTGCTATCGACGCTCCCACGCTGAGCCCGCTCCTGCGAAAGGGTGCAACTCGTGGGTCTTGCCGAGCTCATGCAGTCGCAAAAGGATCAGCGCGTCAATCTGCGACGGTTTACGCACACGGGTACGCAGTTCACCAGTCAGATACTGTGACTATTCCAAAGGGTGAGCCACGAGGTCCTGACGCCACTCAGACCGCGCGATCGCAGGCGTTTCGTAGAACTGCTGAAAATGATCACCTGAAAAAAATGATCGTCTGAATGAAGGCGGCTGGAGAGAATGATGCCCGAATTCCCGATACGCAAGATTGTGGTCACGGTAGAGGAAATCCTGCATGAAGGCGGCCCTCCGCCAAAGACGCCCCGCCGCCGCGGTGCCGTGCTGGCACTGGTGAAAAATCCCTATGCCGGGCGCTATGTCGAGGAACTCCAGCCCGGCATGGAGGATTTAAAGCCGCTTGGCCTGACGATGACCAAACGCCTCATCGCTGCGCTGGGCGGTGACAAGAAGGCCATCGATGCTTATGGCAAGGGCGTCATCGTGGGTTCGGCAGGCGAATTGGAGCATGGAGCGCTCTGGCACGCTCCCGGCGGATATGCGATGCGTGAGGAGCTGGGCGAAGCCCTCGCCATAGTACCTTCAGCCAAGAAGGTTGGCGGTATCGGTGCCCGAATAGACATTCCGATCGGGCACATCAACGCCGCGTATGTGCGCAGCCACTTCGACGCGATGGAAGTGGGCATTCCGGATGGCCCCCGGCCCGACGAACTGCTCCTGTGCCTGGCAATGGCATCGGGCCCGCGCGTGCATTCCCGAATGGGCGGGTTGGAAGCTTCGGACATCCAGGCTTTTGACGGGTTGCGGTGAAGCGCTGAAAAGCTCGCCGGCGCGGGCGGGACGATGATGTATAAAGGCCATCAATGACCGGCTTAGCAGATCACTCGCATGGCATTGTCGCCGGCATCGATGTGGGCGGCACCTTTACCGATCTCATCGTGCTCGACATGAAGAGGGGCGCGGTGAAGATCGGCAAGGTGCCGACCACTCCGGAGGACCAGTCGCAAGCGGTGCTGGATGCCCTGTCGGGCTCTGGTTACCGGCCATCCGAGATCGACCTCATCGTCCACGGCACAACGACAACGACCAACGCGTTGCTGGAACGCCGAATCGCGAAAGTCGGAATGATCACCACACGCGGCTTCCGCGACGTAATCGAGCTAGGCCGCCGTACCCGCCCGAATCCTTATGGGCTCTTCGGCACATTCATACCGCTCATTCCTCGCAATCTGCGTCTGGAGGTGGATGAGCGGATCGAGGCAAGCGGCCGCATCCGCACCCCGCTCGATGAGGAAGGGCTGAGAGCGGCAGCGCGAACGCTCATCGAGGCCGGATGCGAAGCGCTGGTGATCCATTTCATCCATGCCTACAGAAATCCGGTTCACGAAGATCGCGCTGAAGAAGTGCTGCGCGAAATCTGGCCGAACACGTTCATCACCACGGGCCATGCGCTCCTGTCGGAGGCGCGTGAATTTGAACGCGGGGTGACAGCGGCAGTGAACGCTGCGGTTCAGCCGATCCTTCAGCGTTATGTCGAGCGGATGGGCGGCGAATTGCGACGGGGAGGCTACGCACGCGACTTCTTGATAATGAACGGCAATGGCGGCACCACCTCCTCAAGCCTGGTTGCCCGCGAGGCGGCAAAAACGGTGATGTCCGGCCCGGCCTCCGGCGTCATCGCCGCAGCGCGTACCGCTGGACGCGCCGGCTACACCAATCTCATCACCTATGACATGGGCGGCACATCCACCGATGCCGCGCTTATCCGGGGCAGCAGGCCGCTGATCTCCAATGAGCTTGAGCTCGAATATGGCATGCCCATCCATGTGCCGATGGTGGAGGTGCATACGATTGGCGCGGGCGGCGGCTCGCTCGCCAAGGTCAACAGCGCCGGCCTTCTTGAAGTCGGGCCCCAGAGCGCGGGCTCCATGCCGGGCCCCATCTGCTATGGGCGCGGTGGCGACCAGCCGACCATTACGGACGCCAATCTGCTGCTGGGCAGGCTCGACCCCGCACGCCTTCTGTCGGTCGATGAAGAAGTGCCCCTTGCCACCGTTGAGGAAGTGTTCAGGGCGAATCTGGGAGACAGGCTTGGGCTTTCGGCAGTGGAGGCGGCCGGTGCCGTGCTCAAGATCGCCAACCTGAAGATGGCCGGAGCGATCCGCATGGTATCGGTGGCCAAAGGCAACAACCCGCGCGACTTCGTGCTTTATGCGTTCGGTGGCGCTGGTCCGCTTCATGCAGCGGCGATAGCGCGGGAACTCGGCGTTCCCCGCGTCATGGTTCCGCCGCGACCAGGTATCACGAACGCGCTCGGCTGTATCGTTGCCGATCTCCAGCAGGATTATGTCAATACGGTGAATACCGCTGTCCGGGACATCGATCCCGATCAGCTGAACGGCATCATAAAGATGCAGGTAGCGGCTGGCCTAGATGCCCTTGGCGAAGAATCGATCACGCCTGTTAAGATCCGCATCGAGCACAGCCTCGATATGCAGTTCGTGGGCCAGACGCACCTGATCCGCGTGCCGATTTCCGGCCTCGTCTCGAAGATGGACGACATACAGGCGCTTTTCGAGGAGGCCTATTACAGCCGTTTCCGCGTAAGGTTACCTGAAGTGCGGGCGAACGTCGTCAATGTGAACACCTCCGTCATCGGCGTCCGCCAGGAAGTTCCGCTCGATGATCTCATTCCGCGCGAAGGACGCGCTCCGACGCTCGACAAAGCCCTGCGCGAAAGGCGGCAGGTCTGGTTTGACGGCAAGTGGCTGGAGACGCCGGTCTACGATCGCGAGCGTTTGCCGCTTCACGCGCAGATTGTGGGTCCGGCCATTCTCGAACAGTTCGATGCGACCACAGTCATCCTTCCCGGCGACATTGCCGAGGGGGATGCGCTTGGCAATATCATGATCACCATCAAGAGCGTTGCCGATGAGCGGCATTGACCCGATCACCCTTTCCGTCATCCAGGCCAGCCTTCAGCAGGTCTGCGATGAGATGGACACAACTTTCTCTCGCGCGGCTTTCTCGCCCATCATCGCGGAGGCAGATGACCGTTCAGACGGCATCTATTCGGCAGAGGACGGATCGCTGATCGCGCAGGGTCTGAAAGGGCTGCCCGTGTTCGTCGGCACGATGCAGGCATCCACGCGCACCATCATTGAGTTCATCAGGGAAGGCCGCTGCCTGCCGCCGGAGGAAGGGGACATCTATATCGTCAACGATCCTTATCTTGGCGGGACGCATCTTATGGATGTGCGCTTTGCCATGCCCTTCTACCGGAATGGCAGGATTTTCTGCTGGCTTTCCAATATTGGCCACTGGCCGGACATTGGGGGTGCCGTTCCCGGCGGCTTTTCTGCATCCGCGATCTCGGTCGAACAGGAAGGGCTGCGGCTGCCGCCGGTCAAGCTGTTCAAGCGCGGGGTGATGGACAAGGAAATCTTCTCCATCATCACCTCCAATATCCGCGTGGCCGACCAGCGCATAGGCGATATTCGCGCGCAGACGGCAGCCCTCGAAGTGGGCAAGGAAAGGCTTGCGGCGCTGCTTGACCGCTATGGCGACCAGACGGTTCTGGAAGCTATCGCCGAGCTGCGTGCCCGTTCGGCAGAGCAGATGCGTTCTGCAATCTCCCGCATTGCGGAGGGAACCTATCGCGGCAAGGCTTTCATCGATTCGGACGGCGTTGTGAACGAGCCGCTTACAATCGCGCTTTCCGTCACCAAGACAAGCGACAACCGCCTCATTTTCGATTTCGAAGGTTCCAGCCCGCCATGCAAAGGGCCGATGAACAGCGTGCTGGCGACAACCCATTCTTCCGTCTACCTTGCCGTAAGGCATATTTTCCCCGAGATTCCATTAAGCGCAGGTGCCTTCGATCCTCTTGTGATCAAAAGGCCAGCCGGAACCTTCCTGGACGCTCAATATCCGCGGCCGGTCTCGGGTTGCGCTGCGGAAGTATCCCAACGGATTGCAGAGGCGGTGTTTGCGGCGCTGGTCCAGGCACTGCCGGAGGATGTTACAGCGGCGCCTGCCGGATCGAGCGGCAATTTCGCGCTTGGCGGCCACGATCCGGAGCGCGGGCGCGACTATGTGATGTACCAGATTTCCGGCGGCGGCTATGGCGGGAATGCGCGCGAGGACGGCCTCACCAATGGCTGCTCGACCATCGGCATTTCCAAGTCGCCTCCTGTGGAGATCACCGAGCAGGTTTTCCCGGTCCATTTTCTCGAATATTCCCTGCGTGAGGGTTCGGGCGGGGCAGGGCGGCAGCGTGGCGGCTTCGGGCTTATTTACGAGATCGAGCTGCTGCGCGGAGAGGCAATGGCCTCCTTTGTGATGGACCACGGCCGCTTCGGCCCGCAGGGTGCATTGGGCGGCGCAGACGGAAAGCCCGGCGAAATCATCGTGACCCGGGGCGGCCTTGCCCATCGGCCAGCCCATATCACCAAGGAACAGGACATCCCGCTTTCAGCAGGAGATCGCGTCCGGGTGGAGACACCCGGAGGGGGCGGCTATGGCCACGCATTGGAGCGCGATCCGCAGGCGGTTCTGCGCGACGTTCTGCTGGGATACTACACGCGTGAAGAGGCTGAGACGCTCTTTGCAGTCGCGATCTCGGACGCATCCGAAATCGATGAGGAGCGGACCGCAAGCCTGCGCGAGGTGAAGGCGGCGTAAGGCTCCTCGTGTCCGAGGGTGCGGCCCCTTCAGCATCTGCCTTGCTGCGCTCAGCAGATCCCGGGAAAATGACCTTTCGGCTCGAACAAAAAACCCCGCGCACCTAAATGCGCGGGGTTCCGATTGGTTACTGATGAGCGGGAGGCTATTCCTCCTTCGCCTCGTCGCTCTGCTTCTTCAGTGCGGCGCCCAGAATGTCGCCCAGAGATGCACCGGAATCTGTCGAACCGTATTGGGCAACAGCCTCCTTCTCCTCGGCGATTTCCAGCGCCTTGATGGACACGGCGATCTTGCGCGTCTTCTTGTCGAATTGCGTGACGCGGGCGTCCACCTTCTGGCCGACGGCAAAGCGTTCAGGGCGCTGCTCGTCGCGGTCGCGCGACAGGTCCGAGCGGCGGATAAAGGCATCCAGATCGTGGTCGACGAGTCGCACCTCAATGCCGCTATCCTTGACGGCGGTGACCTCGCAAGTGACAACCGCACCCTTGCGCAACTCGCCAGAGGCTACCGCTTCGCCTACCGCATCGCGGCCAAGTTGCTTGATGCCGAGCGAAATGCGCTCCTTCTCAATGTCGACATCGAGAACCTGCGCTTTCACCATATCACCGCGGTTGTACTCCTCGATCACCTGCTCGCCGGGGCGCGTCCAGTCGAGATCGGAAAGGTGGACCATGCCGTCGACATCGCCTTCCAGTCCAATGAACAGGCCGAACTCGGTCTTGTTCTTGACCTCGCCTTCGACTACCGACCCGACCGGATGGTCGCGGGCAAAAGCTTCCCACGGGTTCTCGAGCGTCTGCTTAAGGCCCAGCGAGATGCGGCGCTTGACTGGATCGACCTCCAGAACCACAACCTCGACTTCCTGTGTCGTGGACAGGATCTTGCCGGGGTGGACGTTCTTCTTGGTCCAGGACATCTCGGACACGTGAATGAGGCCCTCGATGCCAGGCTCCAGCTCCACGAAGGCACCATAATCGGTGATGTTGGTGACCCGGCCCGTAACCTTCTTGCCCAGCGGATACTTGCCGCCGATGCCTTCCCACGGATCGGCCTCAAGCTGCTTCATGCCAAGCGAGATGCGGTGCGTTTCCTGATTGATGCGGATGATCTGCACCTTCACAGTTTGCCCGATATTGAGGATTTCCGTGGGATGGTTGACGCGACGCCACGCCATGTCGGTGACGTGCAGCAGGCCATCGATGCCGCCAAGGTCCACGAATGCGCCGTAGTCGGTGATGTTCTTGACAACACCCTCGACCACCTGGCCCTCCTCGAGGTTCTGTACGATCTCCGAGCGCTGCTCGGCGCGGCTTTCCTCAAGCACGGTGCGGCGGGATACGACAATGTTGCCGCGGCGCTTGTCCATCTTGAGGATTTCGAAGGGCTGCGGGGTGTGCATGAGCGGGGAGACATCGCGAATCGGTCTGATGTCCACCTGGCTGCGCGGCAGAAAGGCAACGGCGCCGTCCAGATCGACGGTGAAGCCGCCCTTGACCTGATTGAAGATGACGCCCTCGACGCGCTCGCCCTTGCTGAATTTCTCTTCGAGCTTGATCCAGCTCTCTTCGCGGCGGGCCTTATCGCGGCTAAGCATGGCCTCGCCCAGCGCGTTCTCTACACGCTCGACATAGACCTCTACCTCGACGCCTGGCTTGAGTTCGCCGTCCTTGGCCTTGGCGCCGAATTCCTTCAGCGGCACCCGACCTTCCACTTTCAGGCCAACATCAATGATGGCCATGTCCTTTTCGATGGCGGTGACAACACCTTTTACCACTGAGCCTTCGACAAGGTCGCGCTCGGAAAAGGATTCTTCAAGAAGGCTCGCGAACTCCTCGCGAGAGGGGTTGAGTTGTGACATTGAATCTCCTGAAAAAACCCCGAAAACGGAGTAGAGCGCCGGCGGGTTGGTGTTGCGTTTCGTCTGCGATGCATCCGCCCTTTCGGGCCAAAGCCGCTAGCAGCGGCGGATCCGGCGCAAAGATGCAGGCAGACCGGTTCATGAAGAATGGCGAAAAACGCCTGCCGTTCTGAACGAAGACAGGACGTTGCTTCCGTCAGCCGTTCCCCTCAGCCAGCGCCTCTTTTACCATGGAGCAGGCAGTGGAAAACGCCGTTTCTATATCCATTTCGCTCGTGTCTAGCAAGAGCGCGTCGATTGCCGGACGAAGCGGGCTGTCCTTGCGGTTCATGTCGCGCGCATCCCGCCTTTCTATGTCAGCCAGGATCTCGTCGTAATCGGCAGTGCCGCCTGCATTGACGATCTCTTGCCAGCGGCGTTTCGCCCGAACGGGAGCACTCGCCGTCACATAGAGTTTAACTGCCGCATCGGGGCAGACGACGGTACCTATATCGCGACCATCGAGCACCGCACCAGGCGGCATCGCGGCAAATGCGCGCTGCTTCTCCACCAGTGCCCTGCGGACCGAGGGCATCAGAGCGATTTTTGAAGCCGCTTCGCCCACGCTGTGAGTCGAAAGCGATAGCGTGTCTAGGCTTGAAAGACTGAGCGTTCGGGCCGCTGTTTCGGCTGCCGCTATGTCATCCAGCGGGATCTGTGCATTCAGAAGTGCCTTGGCGACAGCGCGATAGGTGAGCCCGGTATCTAGGTGATTCAAGCCGAAATGATCCGCCAGCTTGCGCGCTAGCGTGCCCTTGCCGGAGGCGGCCGGACCGTCAATGGCAATAACGACGTGATCAGCCATCAGCCAGACTCCTCCAAGCGGGTGAAGGTTATGACGGAACGTTGCTTCGCTACGCTCATGCATTCCCCTCAAGTGCCTCGAACATGGCGCCGGCTGCCGTCATCAGCCCCATGAATTGAGGGAAACTGGTAGCGATCATCGTCTCGTCGTCGATTGTCACCGGTTTCTCCGACGCAAGCCCCAGCACGAGAAATGACATCGCAATCCGGTGGTCGAGATGGGTGGCAACCTTACCGCCGCCGAAGCCCTTTCCGTCGGGCCTGCCGTGAACGGACAGGGTAGCCTCGCCCTCGGCGCAGTCGATGCCATTGACCTTAAGCCCTTCGGCAACAGCCGAGAGGCGGTCGGATTCCTTGACGCGCAGCTCTTCCAGCCCAAGCATCAGCGTCTCGCCTTCGGCATAACTGGCCGCTACGGCGAGTATCGGATACTCGTCGATCATGGAAGGCGCTCGTTCCGGCGGCACGGTTACGCCCTTGAGCCGCGAGTGGCGTGCGCGCAGGTCCGCCACCTCCTCGCCCCCGGCAAAGCGGCGGTTCAGAAGCTCGATATCGGCGCCCATCTCCTGCAAGGTCAGGATAAGGCCGGTGCGGGTGGGATTCATCAGCACATTCTCGATCACCATGTCCGAGTCAGGCACGATGAGGGCGGCAACCAGCGGAAAGGCCGCTGACGAGGGGTCGCCCGGCACGGCGATCTGCTGGCCTCTGAGTATAGAGCGGCCCTCTATGCTGATGTGGCGGGCGCGCTCCTTATCCACTTTCACTTCAATTGCCGCGCCGAAGCCTGTCAGCATCTTTTCTGTATGATCGCGTGTCATGACCGGCTCAATGACTGTCGTAACGCCCGGCGTATTGAGTGCGGCCAGAAGCACTGCGGATTTCACTTGTGCCGAGGGGACGGGAACGCGGTAGGTGATGGGCGCGGCGTGGCGGGGGCCGCGCAGCGTGATGGGCAGGCGGTCTCCTGGGGCAGCCTCTACAACCTGAAGCCCCATTTGCCGCAGCGGATCGAGGACCCGCCCCATGGGACGGCTGGAAAGTGATGCGTCACCGGTGAAGCGGGTTGTCATGTCATAGCTGCCGACAAGGCCCATGGTAAGACGTGCCCCGGTGCCAGCATTGCCGAAATCGAACGGCTCCTGGGGCTCCAGAAGGCAGCCATTGCCCGTGCCCTCCACAACCCAGGCATCGTCCTCGCGCGCGATCAGCGCTCCCATGGCGCGCAGCGCATCGGCCGTACGCAGCACGTCTTCGCTCTCCAAAAGACCGGTAATCCGCGTTCGCCCGGAAGCTAATCCACCGAACATGAGGGAACGGTGGGAGATGGACTTGTCGCCCGGCACGCGCATATTGCCTTTGAGGGCGGAAGAGCGGCGGCTCTGCGCTGCGCGGGGTCTGGAGTGCACGGTCATGGCTCTCTCCGCATTCGGGAACGTTGCGCGCTGCCTCTAGCACGTTGGGAAAGACCGGTCATCCCCCGGCCGGAAAGCTCGTGAACAACAAGGGTAGAATGGCTTTCTTTTAGCTTTGACAGGCGCTTCATCTGTGGCTATGGGGACCGAAAACGGCATGGCCGGGCGGCGTAGATTTTCGCCCGTACCAAGACGCTGGCTCGATCCCGGGCCAGCTGGCAAAGATGAGGCAAAAACGGTGGCAAGACCCGAACTCGGCACTAAGCGCATCTGCCCGGAAACGGGACGCAAATTCTACGATCTAAACCGCGATCCTATCGTATCGCCCTATACCGGCCAATCCTATCCTCGCAGCTATTTCGAGGCAGGCGCGGAGACGCTCGTGGACGATGAGGAAGAGCTGGAGGAGAAGGAGCTCGACGCTCAGGAGGGTCCCGAGATCATCTCCCTTGAGGATGCCGATGACGACGTCAAGGGGAGCGAAGACGACCTGCCGGAGCTCGATGACGATGATGTGGATCTCGGCGACGACGACGACGACACCTTCCTCGCCGACGAAGAGGAGGACGACGACGACGTCACCGGCATTATCGGCGTCAGTGACGACGATGATGAACATTGATGGCATTCGAGCGGTGGAGATTATCGGGTTCCCTGTGGATGGGGCTTGATTCTCCTGCCGGTCGGGTTTAGAAGCCGCCATCACATCGGCAATAGCCGAGACCTCTTCGCCGGATACGGCACCGGTTCACAGTGACCGGATGTGGGGCCATAGCTCAGTTGGGAGAGCGCTTGAATGGCATTCAAGAGGTCAGGGGTTCGACTCCCCTTGGCTCCACCAACTAACCTTTGTACGACCCTGAGACATAGGTAACAGATCGAACCTAAGACATGGGTGACGACCTCGTGCCGAACGGGTCGTCTATTGTCTGCAATATCCTTTGTTCGAGGTCGATCTATCCCAAATCATAGTGCAGAGGCTTACGAGCAAATGCTGTCATCGTCTTCGGTGCTTCCGAGCCTGCGCCCGGCCAGCACGGTGAAGACGTTGATCTTCCTCCTCGGGCAGGCCGCTATACCGGCAAACATTGCTCATCCTCCGGGTCAAGAAGACAGCCAACAAGACAAGCACGGTCGTTTATCACCGAACACGCCTTCCACGGCATCAACACATCCCGCCAAAGCGAGAAAGTGTTACCATCTGTCGGTAGGAAACGTCACCTATGTTAGGGTGATCATTTCTAAATTCATTTTCATTGTACCTTAGCCATCTATCGCAATCGCCGCGCAGGAGCCTACGCCGTTAGCGTGTCCTCTACTCATACCATCGTGGAAACCACAGACGACTTTGAATAAGCGCTGAAGGTTGCGGTTCAGAAAAACTTGGATGCCCTTAACGCAGGGGTGGCAAGGGGCTGGTGCCGCACGCCGGACTCGAACCAGCGACCCCATCATTACGAATGACGTGCTCTACCAACTGAGCTAGTGCGGCTTACCAGACGCAGGACGACTTAGCTATCGCCCTACTATTTTCTTCACTCCTCCGCCAACCCACTGGCTTCCAACGTCATTCTCTAGCGGATCCGCTCATTACGAATGCGTTGCCCGGCCAACGGAGCTAGTGCGGTCTGCGGCACGGAAGCTCCGGCCGCATGCTGCGCCTGATACAGACATCACGGGCGAAGATCAAGTAATGTTGAGCGTCATCGTACCCATACCCTCCGCATCTTTAAATGGCGGTGGACTCTGGCGATTGTAAGATTAAGCTGGAGGGGGTGTCCGGGAGGAAAGAGACGGCACACCAATCGGAGGAGGGAACCCATGGCTGAAATCTCTATGAAGGTGAATGGACGTGCTGTGACGGCCGAAGTGGAGGATCGCACCTTGCTGGTGCATTTCCTGCGCGAACATCAGGGCCTTACCGGCACGCATGTGGGCTGTGACACCTCCCAATGCGGCGCATGCGTCGTGCATGTGGACGGCAAGGCCGTCAAGTCCTGCACCATGCTTGCGGCGCAGGCATCGGGCGCTCAGGTTCTTACCATAGAAGGCTTGGCGGACGGAGGCGAATTGCACCCGGTGCAGGCAGCATTCCGGGAGCATCACGGGCTGCAATGCGGCTTCTGCACGCCAGGCATGATCATGGCAGCAGTCGACATGATCCGGCGCCATCCCGGAGGTCTCGACGAAAAAACGGTGCGGGCAGAGCTGGAGGGCAATCTGTGCCGCTGCACCGGCTATCACAACATCGTCAAGGCCGTGCTGGCGGCAGCGGAGGCGATGGCGGGCCAGAAGGCAAAGGCAGCTTAGGGCAAGGTGGGCAGTAGGCGACAGGGCATGGCAAAAGGGAGCGGGTTGCAGGGTAGGCGATGAAGTTCGCATTACCGCCGCAAGGCCTTTATCCGCCATTGCCGACAAGGGAGGATTCCATGAGCGTTGAAGGTGTCGGCGCGCGGATCGCGCGCAAGGAGGACAAGAGATTCATCACCGGCCTTGGCCGTTTTGTGGACGATATGGTGCTGCCGAGGATGAAACATGCGGCTTTCGTGCGCAGCCCCTACGCGCATGCGAAAATCACCGGCATCCGCACCGAGGCTGCGAAAGCCATGCCCGGCATCCTTGCCGTTTTGACGGGGCCGGAACTGAAGGACGATGGCATCGGTAACCTGATCTGCGGATGGATGATTCACTCCAAGGACGGTACGCCGATGAAAATGGGCGCATGGTCGCCGCTGGCCGTGGAACGCGCGCGTTATGTGGGTGATGCGGTTGCCGTCGTGGTCGCCGAGACGCGCGCGCAGGCCCGCGATGCGGCAGAGGCCGTCGAAGTCGACTATGAGGAACTGCCCGCAGTGACCGAAGCCGTCGAGGCGCTCAAGCCTGGGGCTCCGCAACTGCACCCAGAGGCGGAAAACAATCTGATCTTCGACTGGGAGCTGGGTGACGCCAAGGCAACAGACGAAGCCATCGCGCGGGCCGCGCATGTCACGCGCATGAAGATCGTGAACAACCGCCTTGTGCCGAATGCAATGGAGCCGCGGGCGGCTCTGGGGCACTACGACGGGGCGGAGGATCACTTCACACTCTGGACTACCAGCCAGAATCCGCATCTGGCCCGCCTCGTGATGAGCGCTTTCTATAATGTGGCGCCGGAGAACAAGCTCCGGGTGATCGCGCCGGATGTCGGCGGCGGTTTCGGCTCTAAGATCTACATCTATCCAGAGGAAATCGTCTGCCTCTGGGCCTCGAAGCGGACTGGCTTTCCTGTGAAATGGACGGCTGACAGAACCGAAAGCTTCCTGTGCGACGCCCATGGACGCGACCATGTGAGCGAGGTGTCTCTGGCTTTCGACGCCGATAACCAGATGATAGCGCTGAAGGTCGACACCATCGCCAATCTGGGCGCCTATATGTCGCTTTTCTCCTCATGCGTGCCAACCTATCTTTATGCCACACTTCTTTCAGGCCAGTATGTGATACCGGCGATCCACTGCAATGTGCGCGCGGTCTACACCAACACCGCGCCCGTTGACGCTTATCGCGGGGCCGGCCGGCCGGAGGCGACTTATCTACTGGAACGAGTTGTGGAGACGGCAGCGCGCGAACTTCAGATCTCGCCGGCAGAACTGCGGCGCAAGAATTTCATCCGTGCTTTTCCATACCAGACGCCGGTGATTATGAACTACGACGCGGGTGACTACGAGGCTTCGCTGGAGGCAGCCATGCAGGCGGCCGACTATGCAGGCTTCACCGTCCGGCGCGAGGAAGCCAGAAGGCGCGGCAAGCTACGCGGTATCGGGATGAGTTGCTACATCGAAGCCTGCGGCCTTGCGCCATCACAGGCAGTGGGCTCGCTCGGGGCGGGCGTAGGCCTTTGGGAATCGGCGGAAGTGCGGGTGAACATGGCCGGCACCGTGGAGGTGCTGACGGGCTCGCATAGCCATGGCCAAGGACATGAGACCACATTTGCCCAAGTGGTGGCCGAGCGGCTCGGCATCTCCATCGATCAGGTTTCCATCGTCCATGGCGACACGGACAAGGTGCAAATGGGCATGGGCACCTATGGCTCACGCTCAGGCGCAGTAGGCATGTCCGCTGTGGTCAAGGCGCTCGACCGGGTAGAGGCGAAGGCGAAGAGAATCGCCGCTCATCTCCTGGAAGCCGACGAGGCGGACATCGTGATCGAGGATGGAGCAGTGAAGGTGGCCGGCACGGATCGCAGCCTGCCCTGGGCTCAGGTCGCGTTGTCGGCCTACACGGCTCATAATTTGCCCGAAGGGATGGAGCCGGGCCTGAAGGAGACCTCTTTCTACGACCCGTCCAACTTCACCTTCCCTGCCGGCTGCCACATTGCGGAAGTCGAAGTCGATCCCGAGACCGGCCACACAGAGATCGTGCAATTCGTGGCGGCAGACGATTTCGGAAATATCATTAACCCGATGATCGTTGAGGGGCAGGTGCATGGCGGGGTAGCGCAGGGAATCGGGCAAGCGTTGCTCGAGGGCTGCCGCTATGATCCGGATACCGGCCAGCTCCTGACTGCCTCCTACATGGATTACACCATGCCACGGGCCGCCGATCTGCCTTCGTTCGATGTGTTGACCAGCAACACGCCATCTCCCAGCAATCCACTGGGGATCAAGGGCTGTGGAGAGGCAGGTGCCATCGGATCGCCGCCCGCGGTTATCAACGCCATAACCGATGCCATTCGCAACAACGAGCTGCCCATGCCTGCAAGCTCGCAGACGGTGTGGAAGGCGCTGCGTAAAGCCGCGTGAGAAAGCATGAAGCCGAAGGCAGGAAGCCGTTGCATCGGCCCTTTGCCGGAAGTGACAGAAAACGAAAGGGCTGGCCCGAGCTTTGCTCACCATGCACATTCGACCTCTCGATGAGGAGAACGTAAATGTATCAGACCACTTATCATCGCGCTGCTTCACTGGAGGAAGCCGCAAAATTGTTGGCCCAGGCCGATGACGGCAAATTCCTGGCTGGAGGGCAGACACTTATCCCCACCATGAAACAGCGGCTCGCCGCCCCTTCGGATCTCATCGACCTTCGTCACATTCCGGAGCTCAAGGGGATCACCATAAACGGTTCCGACATGCGCATCGGCGCTGGGACCACCCATGCAGAGGTTGCGGCTCATGCGGGTCTTGCCGCTTTATGCCCTGCCATTTGCCGACTGGCCGCACATATCGGCGACCCGCATGTGCGACATATGGGAACCATCGGGGGCTCCATTGCCAATAATGATCCAGCGGCGGACTATCCCGCAGCCGTCCTTGCACTGGGAGCGACGGTTGAAACCAGCAAGAGAACTATCGCGGCGGACGATTTCTTCACCGGCCTCTTCGGAACTGCGCTTGAAGAGGACGAGATCGTAACCGCCGTGTCGTTTTCTGCACCTGAGAAGGCTGGTTATGCCAAATTTCCGAATCCCGCCTCCCGCTATGCGCTTGTGGGCGTGTTCGTCGCTCGGCGGCCAGAAGGGGTGCGCGTAGCTGTCAGCGGCGCGGGTGAGGACGGCGCTTTTAGAGCTTCGGCTCTGGAGGATGCGCTCGCACGCTCTTTCGATCCAGCCGCGCTAGACGGCATTTCCCTGCCGTCTACAGGGCTCATGTCGGATATTCATGCTTCCGCCGAATATCGCGCTCACCTGATCGCGGTGATGGCCAAGCGTGCCGTCAAGGCCGCAATCGGGTGAGTATGATCAGATAGGGTGTGCACAAAGCTGGTCAGGCTGCGCGCTTCTTCTTGGGCAAAAGGCCCTCTCGCTGTGCCTGCTTGCGGGTCAGCTTCCTGGCGCGGCGGATGGCCTCGCCACGTTCGCGCGCGCGCCGTTCTGAGGGCTTCTCATACGCGCGGCGCGACTTCATCTCGCGAAAGATACCTTCGCGCTGCATCTTTTTCTTCAGGACTCTCAAGGCCTGATCGATATTGTTATCCCGTACAATAACCTGCAATGTTCTTCCTTCTTTCTGTTGGAGTTCTGGTTCAGACCTGCCCCATCTGCCACTTGAGCACCCAGGGCGGCACGTACAGACGCCTGTTTCGACGACTCGGAAGCGCGCGCTTATAACAGAAAACGCACCAGAAGTATCCTGCGCATGCAGGAATTATCTTCCGTAACAGATATAATGCGCCAGCCGCTGTTATTGAAGCGCGGAAGGATGTGCAAATGAGCGAAAGGACAATTTGGAAGACCGGCCTGGGTCTTTGCGTTCTCTGCCTGGTCCTGTTCGCCGCTGGATGGTTCACTCGCGAAGACCCGTCTGAAAAGCCTTATCTGCAAATCCTTGGTGGCGGCTTCATCTTCAACTACCGCAACGCGGAAGTATTCTACGGATTCACGGCGCAGGTGGTGCGCCCGCTGGCCAGCGGCTCCATCATTGAAGCGCGCTTCGAGGATCCTGGCGGTGGGCCGCCTCACGTCGTCGCCGAGCGGGTAAGCCCGATGACGGACCGCTACATGTTACGCTCGCCGCCCGTTGCGCATGTCAAAGCCGGAAAGCCATATCACGTCGATATCGAAATCTATGACCGCAGGCACGAAAAGCTTATCTGGCAAACGCGGCGCAACTACGCCAGCCAGGTGAGCGACGAGGTCATGCCTGAGGAACCGCTTACCGTCGGTCCCGGCTACCACCGCTACCGCAAAGGCGTGGACGGATAGGCTGGCTCTGATTGTCTGATGGCCGGCTTGGCGCTGCAACAATTTCGCGAGCGCAAGGAGCCGAGCGAGAGATTGAATCAACAGAAATTCGAGCTCAGCAAGAATAGGGTGATGACGGTTTCTCACAAGGGTGCTAAACTTCCCCTAGTGTTGGCTTCTTGCCTATAACAGGTCCGGCAGTCAAACTGGTGATCTGTAGCATTCAGGTGTCTGGTCTGTGGCTTTGCCGGCACTTGAACCTGTCCGGGATGGATGTTGCCCCGGCAGTTAGATCGTTTTGGTTGGGTTCATTCCGCGTTTGGGTGGCGCCAGTATGCGCCGCAAGTTGCGTCGAAGATTCTCAAGGTTCCGGGACGGAACTTTGAGGGAAGGAAACCGTTCACCCAATAGGAGCCGACCGGCAACGATCCTGTTGCGACAACCGGCCTTTCGCGAGAGAGCACGATGCAAAGGAGAGAAACTGAAATCTTCGATCTTTTTTCGGAGATTTACAGCAGTACGGCACGAGAGGAAATGAGCCTGCAGGAGTACCTGCTGGCCTGCCGGGACGACAAAAGCATGTACGCCACCGCCGCCGAGCGGATGGTGGATGCCATAGGGGAGCCGACCCTGATCGACACCAGCTCTGATGAGCGATTGGGGCGTATTTTCGCGAACCGGACAATCAAGATTTACCCGGCCTTCTCTGATTTTTATGGCATGGAAGACACGATCGAGAGGATCGTCGGGTATTTCCGCTATGCCGCGCAGGGTCTGGAGGAGCGGAAGCAGATCCTCTATCTCCTGGGTCCGGTTGGCGGTGGCAAGTCTTCGCTCGCTGAGCGCCTCAAGAAGCTGATGGAAGAAAGGCCGATCTATACGCTCAGCGTGAACGGCAAGGTCAGCCCCATCTTCGAATCGCCGCTAGGGCTGTTCCATCCGGAGCGGATGGCGGACCTGCTCGAAGACAAATACGGAATTGCCAGGCGGCGCCTTACTGGACTTATCTCACCTTGGGCGGCAAAGCGGCTCGATGAAGTGGGCGGGGATATTTCCAAGTTCAGCGTCGTGAAGCTCACCCCGTCCCGGCTTCGCCAGATAGGGATAGCCAAGACGGAACCGGGTGACGAGAACAACCAGGACGTCTCCTCCCTGGTTGGGAAGGTCGACATCAGGCAGCTTGAAAATTATAGCCAGGCAGACCCGGATGCATACTCCTATAGTGGCGGACTTAACCGCACTACACAGGGGCTGCTGGAATTTGTCGAGATGTTCAAGGCGCCCATCAAGGTGCTGCATCCGTTGCTGACGGCGACCCAGGAGGGGAACTATAATGGCACCGAGAATTTCGGCGCCTTCCCCTATCAGGGCATCGTGGTTGCACATTCCAACGAGTCGGAGTGGCTGCAATTCAAGAACAACAAGAACAACGAGGCGTTTTTAGACCGTATCCTGGTGGTGAAGGTGCCTTACTGCCTTCGCGTCACCGAGGAAAAGATGATCTATGAGAAGCTTCTTCGCGAGAGCGAACTGACAAGCAATCCCTGCGCGCCGGAGGTGCTGGAGATCCTGAGCCGCTTCACCGTTTCGACCAGGCTCAACGAGCATGAGAACTCGTCATTATACACCAAGATGCGGGTCTATGACGGCGAGAACCTGAAGGATGTTGATCCCAAGGCCAAGTCTGTGCAGGAGTACCGTGACGCGGCGGGTGTCGATGAGGGCATGACCGGCGTGAGCACGCGCTTTGCCTTCAAGGTGCTGTCGGAGACCTTCAACTACGATACGAAGGAGGTCGCCGCCGATCCGGTCCATCTGATGTATATTCTGGAACAAGCGATCAAGCGCGAGCAGTTTCCCAAGGAGACGGAGGCGGCTTATCTCGACTTCATCAAGTCGGAGCTCGCAACGCGGTATGCCGAGTTCATCGGCCACGAGATCCAGAAGGCATATCTGGAATCCTACAGTGAATACGGCCAGAACCTTTTCGACCGTTACATCGCCTATGCGGATGCGTGGCTGGAGGATCAGGATTTCAAGGATCCGGACACCGGACAAATCCTGAACCGGGAGATTCTCGACAGCGAGCTGTCACAGATCGAAAAGCCCGCCGGCATCGCCAATCCGAAGGATTTCCGGAATGAGGTGGTGAAGTTCACGTTGAGGGCTCGCGCCAAGAATCACGGGCGTAATCCGGCCTGGACGAGCTACGAGAAATTGCGTGAGGTGATCGAAAAACGCATGTTCGGGCAGGTGGAAGATCTGTTGCCGGTCATCAGCTTCGGCTCAAAGAAGGACAGCGCCACCGAGAAGCAGCATGCCGAGTTCGTGGAGCGAATGACGGCACGCGGTTATACCAGAAGACAGGTTCGCCGCCTGGTGGACTGGTATATGCGCGTGAACAAGGCGGGCTGACGATGCAGCGTGGGCTTTCCAATGCCGAATTATATCGACCGGCGTCTTAACCCGAAGGACAAGAGCCTCGGCAATCGTCGGCGCTTCCTGAAACGGGCTCGAGAGGAGCTGAAGCGCGTCGTCAAGGAGCAGGTCAAGTCCGGTAAGATCACGGACGTGGATGCGCAGCATAGCGTGCCCATGCCGGCGCGCGGAACGGCCGAGCCAACCTTTCGGCCGGCAGCCGGCACCGGGGAACGCAACTATGTTCTGCCTGGCAACAAGGAGTTCAGCCCCGGCGACCGGATTGCCAAGCCGGGAGGTGGCGGGGCAGGGTCCGGCTCCGGCGCAGGTGTCGGCGAGGCGGAGGACGACTTCCGCTTCATGCTTTCACGAGAGGAGGTGCTCGACCTCTTCTTCGAGGATCTGGAGCTTCCAGACATGGTGAAGCTCAACCTAAAGGAAGCTGTCACCTTCAAGCCTCGCCGAGCGGGATTCGCCGTTACCGGCGCGCCCACCAACATCAATGTTGGCCGTACCATGCGTAACAGCTATGGCCGGCGCATCGCGCTGCACCGACCGAAGCGGGAGCAAGTGGAAGCACTGGCGAAGGAACTGGCGGAGCTGGAGGCAATGCCTTCATTATCCACGCGGCGCGAACAGATCGAGAAGCTGCGGGAGGAGCTGGACCGGATGGAACGCCGCCGCCGAACCATTCCCTATGTCGACCCGGTCGATATCCGCTTCAACCGGTTCGAGGCACAGCCGCTGCCCAATGCCAGCGCTGTCATGTTCTGTCTCATGGATGTGTCGAGCTCCATGGGAGAGCGGGAGAAGGATCTTGCCAAGCGCTTCTTTGTGCTGCTCCATCTCTTCCTGAAACGCCGTTATGATCGGATCGACATCGTTTTCATCCGCCACACACACGAGGCGCGGGAGGTGGATGAGGATACGTTCTTCTACTCCACCCAGAGCGGCGGCACAGTGGTATCCACGGCGCTTGACGAGATGATGCGGATCATTCGCGAACGTTACCCAGCACGGGAATGGAATATCTACGCTGCCCAAGCCTCGGACGGCGACAATATTGCCGGCGACTCGGAAAAATGCGCGGCCTTGTTGCAGGACGAGCTGATGGAGCTCTGCCAGTATTACGCCTATGTCGAAATCATCGACGAGCGCGAGACAGAGATATTCGGGGCCACCGATAACGGCACTTCCTTATGGCGCGCCTATCGCACGGTGGGTGAGAAGTGGCCGAATTTCCAGATGACGCGGATCGCGCGCCCCGCCGACATCTATCCGGTTTTCCGGCAACTTTTTTCAAGGCAGCCGAATATACGCGCGCGAACCTGATGGATGACGATGGCATTTGAAAGCGGCAAATCCAACCTTCTCTTCACGAGTTCTGACTGGAATTTCGAGACGCTGTCGCGAACCTATGACGCCATCGAACGCATAGCGCTCGATGAGATGAAGCTCGATATCTACCCCAATCAGCTGGAGATCATCTCGTCGGAGCAGATGCTAGACGCCTATTCCTCCGTCGGGATGCCGTTGATGTATCAGCACTGGTCCTTCGGCAAGCGCTTCGTCTTCGAGGAGCATTTTTACAGAAAAGGCCAGCGCGGTCTGGCGTATGAACTGGTCATCAACTCCAACCCCTGCATCACCTACCTGATGGAGGAGAATACAATGGCCATGCAGGCGCTGGTAACGGCCCATGCTGCATTCGGCCACAATCATTTCTTCAAGAACAATTACCTCTTCCGCCAGTGGACCGATGCGAGCGCAATCCTCAGCTACATGGAGTTCGCCAAGAAGTATATCACCCGCTGCGAGGAACGGTACGGCACGGCAGCCGTCGAGGCGATACTCGATTCTGCCCATGCCATCATGGATCACGGTGTCTTCCGCTATCGCCGCCCGCCGCGGCTGTCGTCGGAGAAGGAGCGGGAGCGGATACGCGAAAGATTGGAATACGAGGAGCAGACCTATAGTGACCTGTGGCGCACTCTGCCGGTCACGCCCGGTACGGACCCCAAGAAGGCTGAAGGCGAGGCATCCGAACGGAAGCGCTCGCTCAATCTTCCGGAAGAGAACCTGCTTTATTTCCTGGAAAAGAACAGCCTGATCCTGGATCCCTGGCAGCGGGAGATTTTGCGGATCGTGCGTGTCATCGCTCAGTACTTTTACCCTCAGCGGCAGACAAAGGTGATGAATGAAGGCTGCGCCACTTTCGTTCACTATACGATTATGAACAGGCTTTTTGATCAGGGCAGAATTAGCGAAGGCGTCATGCTGGAAATTCTGCAAAGCCACACCAATGTCGTCTTCCAGCCAGACTTCGACGATCCGCGCTTCCCCGGCATCAACCCTTATGCACTCGGATTCGCGCTGATGCAGGACATCCAACGGATCTCGACAGAGCCGACGGCGGAGGATCGCGAATGGTTCCCTGACTATGCCGGGAAGGGAGACTGGCTAGACACGCTGCTCGATGCATGGGCCAATCATCGGGATGAATCTTTTATCCTCCAGTTCCTTAGTCCGGCGCTCATCCGCAAGTTCAGGCTTTTCCTGCTCCAAGACGATTCCGGCAAGCCCTATTGCGAAGTCTCCTCGATCCACAACGAGCGAGGGTATGAGGCTATACGGGCCGCGCTTGCGCGCAGCTATGACATCGGCGTGAACCAGCCGGACATTCAGGTGGTCGATGTCGACCTGCTCGGTGATCGTCATCTGCGCCTGCAACACAATGTGAAGAACGGCATCCTTCTGGAGAATGAGAGCCGGGATGCGGCGCTCCGCCATGTCCGCCATCTCTGGGGCTATGACGTAAGCCTGGTTGGCATCGACGCTGAAAGCGGTAATGTGCTCTATGAATGCTCGACGCCTTGAGCCATCTGGTTGAACCAAGGAGAGGTCTAACGTAGCCGCAAGGGGCTACTTCACGATGGTCCCTGCAAGCTGCGTAACCTGCCGAGAGCGTCTCCACTGGCCTAGTCGGATATAGGAGGCGCCCATGACCATCCGGAATCTCGAATTCGCCGTCACCCCTCAGTCGTTGGCAATTTTCGGCGCTTCCGAGCGCTTCGGCTCGGTCGGACGCATGGTGATGGAAAATGTTCTGGCCGCTGGTTTCGAGGGAGAGGTCTGGCCGATCAATCCCAAGTACCGTGTAGTCTGCGGCCGGCCTTGCTTCGCCCATGTCAGGGATCTGCCAGTGGTTCCCGACCTTGCGGTGATCGTCACTCCGGCAAGAACCGTTCCCCAGATCATCCGCGAGCTTGGAGAGAAGGGTAATCGCGCCGCTGTGGTAATCAGCGCCGGGCTAACGCGCGAAAACGGGCTAAGGCAGGCGATGCTCGATGCGGCAAAGCCATTTCTGTTGCGAGTGATCGGCCCAAACACGCTGGGCCTGATCGTTCCGCCGGAAAAGCTCAACGCCAGCTTCTCCCACATCACGCCGTCCGTGGGAGGTATAGCGCTTCTGTCCCAATCCGGAGCGATCACTACCACCCTCCTGGATTGGGCGGCTGAAGAGGGGATCGGTTTTTCGCACGTTGTCTCGCTTGGTGACATGGCTGACGTCGATGTGGGCGACTATCTCGATCTGCTGGCGGGCGATGCAAAGACCCGGGCGATCCTTCTTTATCTCGAAAGCATTCCCGAACCGCGCAAATTCATGTCTGCGGCGCGGGCGGCCTCGCGCATCAAGCCGGTGATCGGCATCAAAGCCGGAAGGCATGCAGAGGCGGCAGAAGCTGCTGCCACACATACCGGAGCGCTTGCAGGATCAGACAGGGTTGTGGAGGCGGCTTTCTCGCGTGCAGGCATTCTTCGCGTGCGGGGTCTTGACGAGTTATTCGCTGCCACCGAGACGGTGGCGCGATTTCAGAAGCTTGAGCGTTCCCGCGTCGGCATCGTCACGAACGGCGGGGGGGCAGGCGTGCTGGTGGTCGACCGTTTGATGGATCTAAAGGCCGATCTTGCTTCTTTGTCGGATGAAACCATGCGGCGGCTCGATGAGAGCCTTCCTAAAAACTGGTCTCGTGCCAATCCGGTAGACATTATCGGCGACGCTCCTCCCGAGCGCTATCGCGCGGCAGTGCAAGCGGTAGCGGCCGATGCTGGAACGGATGCCGTTCTCGTCATCAATTGTCCCACAGCGCTTGCTTCGCCAGCCGATGCGGCGCGCGCCATCGCAGCCCTGACCCAGGGTGGCAGGATCAATGGCAAGCCGGTGCTGACATCATGGCTTGGAGAAAAGACAGCCCGCGAGGGCCGTTCAATTCTCCAGAACGCCGGAGTGTCGAGTTACAACACTCCGGCCCTGGCGGCAGCAGCGGTATCCCATCTTAGCCACTGGTCACGCGCGCAGAAAAGCCTGATGCGTGTTCCTTCCAGCCGTGCGGCCGATATCCAGGCGGATATAGCCACTGCACATTCGGTCTTGCGGAAAGCCGCGGCGGAAGGGCGTCGGATACTGACGGAGCCGGAGGCAAAGGTAGTCATAGGCGCTTACCGTATCCCCGTGCCTGAAACGGTCATTGCGCGGAGCCCGGACGAGGTGGCCGACGCTGCCCGGCGCCTGCTTCAGTCCTCAAAAAGACTTGTTGTGAAGCTCCTGTCGAGGACCATCACCCACAAGTCCGACGTGGGGGGCGTCGTTCTTGACTTGCTCAGCCCGGAAGCTGCGAACCAGGCTGCGCGCAACATCGAGGACGCCCTGAAAAGGATGGGCAGGGCGAGAGAGATCGACGGCTATGTCGTGCAGCCGATGATCAAGCTGAAGAACGCACACGAGCTTATTCTCGGCCTTAATCGAGACGAAATCTTTGGCCCCGTGCTTTTATTCGGGGCAGGAGGAACGGCCGTCGAGGTGCTCGATGATACGGCCATTGCCCTGCCACCGCTCGATGACGTTCTGGCCGGCGATCTTATCGATCAGACCCGCATTGGCCGGCTGCTTGCCGGCTATCGCGACCGGCCGCCGGCGGATCGGGCGGGCATCATTGCCGCTCTTTCCGCCGTGTCGCAACTCATCGTCGATTTTCCGTGCATCGTCTCCATGGATATCAACCCGCTGCTGGCCTCAAACGAAGGGGTAATGGCGCTTGATGCACGTATCGAAATCGAGCCGGAAAGGGTGGAACAGATCGGACCAAACCCGGCACTGGCCATCCGCCCCTATCCTGCCGACTGGTCGAAAGATGTGACGCTCGGGGACGATACCTATCATCTGCGTCCCATCGAACCTGCGGATGTGTCGCTCTACCCGCCATTCTTTGAAAAGGTTGCGCCGGAAGACATACGCCTTCGCCTTCTCGCGCCGCGACGCAACTTCCCGCACGAGATGCTTCTGCGCCTGACGCAGCTCGACTATGATAGGGAGATCGCGTTTGTGGCACTACGGAAGGATACCGGGGAACTCGCGGGCATTGTGCGACTCTCGTCGGATCCGGACCGCGAAAGGGCGGAATTCGGAATTCTCGTGCGAACCGATCTTCAGGGAAGGGGGCTAGGCTGGGAGCTTCTGAACCATGCGATCGATTATGGCCGGTCCGAAGGCCTCGCGCACATTGAAGGATACATCCTCGCTGAGAACACCGGAATGCTTAGGATGTCACGGGACTTCGGCTTCCGCCTGACAGCTCATCAGCAGGAGCCGGGCGTTACGATTGCTGTCCTCGATCTGCAAAAAACCTAGCCTCTTTAGGTAAAGATCGCGGCAGCTCCCCGGTCGCTTAGAAGCAGCCAATATGATGATCTCGATAACGCGGCAATGTGTGCTGATCGGTCCTGAGGAGGACGGCAGGCGGTAGCGGCAGGCGCGGTCAGAATAGAGTTCCGCCCCGATCCGGTTCCGGAGGGCCTATCAGCTCTTCAACCTTTCCCAACACGGCCTGCACGTCGAACGGTTTCTCGAAGACCGCCGCGAATATTCTCCGGTTCTCTTCCGAAATGGCCGCCTGCGCTGCGCTGATGAGGATGATGGGAACGTCGTTCCAGTTCCTGTCATCCCGCACCGACAGTGCAAATTCGAGGCCGTTCATGAGCGGCATCATGAAATCGGTGATGACAAGGGCAGGCGACTTGTTCATCTGAGCCAATGCGCTCTTGCCGTTAAAGGCTTGGAGCACATGATAACCGCGCTCTTCAAGTGCATAGACGATCAGTTCTGCGACCAGAAACTCGTCATCGACGACAAGGACGCGTTTCATATTCCAGTTCACCGGGCTTGGTGGGGGGCAGCGTCCTGGGCACTGCCATCGAGAGTGTCTTTAATGGCCGGGTGAAGCGGAGCGAGCTTGAGGCCATCTTTTCCGAATCGAATCTCCTGAACGGCAGTGTCATAGTCGCAGTCGCGCACTTTCATGATCGCCAGCACACGGCGAATCCGCGCGTAATGTTCGGCAAAGCGCAGGAGAATGATGTTTTCAACGATGCTGGATATCTCCGGAGCGGGCGTATCTGCGGAGCCGCCGAAAAGATCGGGCATCTCCCAGCTTGCAACCGTCGTTGTGCCGTTTGCGCGTAACTGGTTCGAAAGCGCGGAAAAAAACTCTACTATCCGGGACTGAGAGACAGCAGCCCGTTTGAAAGCTCCCGCGCCGTCGATGAAAAGACGCCGGGTGCCCTGTTCGCGCACTTGCCGGAGCAGCCTCTCGCCAAGCCGGTCCAAAAGATCCTCGCCAAGAGGATTCCATTCAACCTTCAGCGTTCCCGACTTGATAGGAGGATCGAAGTCGAGGCCAATGGCCGTGGCCTTTTCCTTGAGCCGCTCCGGACCCTCATAGAAGCCGAAGAAAAGCGCTGGCTCGGCGTGGCTCGCCCGCGAGATAAAATTGAGGCCGAGCATTGTCTTGCCGACGCCTGAAGGTCCCATCAAAAGGGTGAAGGAGCCTGATCGGAACCCTCCGCCAAGCGCATTGTCGAGATCCTCCACTCCCGAGGAAAGCATCTCGCTAGCCAATTCGGGTTCCGCCATGCCTTTGTAGGCTGCTTCCAGCCGCGGATAGACAACGATGCCGGAATCAGTGATCTCGAAATTGTGCAGGCCGCGGAGCATGCTGCTGCCGCGCATCTTGCGCACCTCGATGCGGCGGACCGAGCGCGCCCCGACGATCTCGTCTGCAAGGTCGATCACGCCGTCGACCATCGTATGTTCGGGGCTGTCATCACTGAGGCGTGCGCTTGCAAGAAAGAGGCTTGTGCAGCCCCCAAATCCCGCATGACCCTGAAGCTCGGCAACGAAACGCTTAATCTGGTCGCGCGACTGCGCCTGGTAATGGGCGTTAAGCAGTCCATCCAGGACGAACAGGGTGCGTTTCTCCCGTGCTATTTCCCTGCGGATAATATGGACGATCCCATCCAGCCCCTCAGTGACCATTTCGCGATAGGCACTGACGAACTGGATATTTGTGCCGATTTGGGAGCGGTCGAAAAAGGAAAGCGTGGACAGCAGCTTGAAAAGGTGCTCGTGAGCTTCGGAAAGCAGGGTGACGAACAGAACCTTCTCGCCTAAGCCGGCCCGGTGAAAGGCAATCTGATTGGCAAGGATCGTCTTTCCGGCGCCAGGGCGTCCCTGCAGAACGTAGGATCCGCCGGCCACCAGTCCGCCATTCAGAACCGTGTCTAGGCCGGGAATGCTGGTCGTCATTCTCTCCAAGGAAGCCAATAGCTTTTCTCCCCTCCAAGGTGCAGACGCCGCACCTCTAGACGGCCCCCACTTCTGACGAATCGGAAAAACGGACGCGGCAAACCCAACGCTTCCCCCGACGCCACAACACGTCACACGTAGTTATGTTCCAAGGGAAAAGGAATTTCTTTTTAGCCGAACGACCGACGCAAGATGGGGCCCAATGACGGGGCATAACGAGCCGATGTGCCCTGGGTGCTTCCGGACGTCCCCGCGCTACCAGTGCGGTGGCTTGGTTACAGGTGGTGAAGGAGTCGCCTGTTGCTCAAGTGCAAGAAACCGCTCGGTCAAGAGGGCGAGCTTCCTGCGCAACAGATCGATCTCGATCCATTGCTTGGCAAGCTGCCCGGACAACTCCTCGATCATGTGTTCCTGCTCCGCCACTGCCATTTCGAGCTTGTCTAGCCGGTCCTCGGGCATCTCGATCTCCGCTATCCACAAAGCCAGGTGCCCCGACAAGTGCCCGATTCCAGTACCCGCGTCGAGAGCATGGCCGTTGGCAGCAACGAGGCTGCGTGATACTTCTTCAATAAAACTAAAAACAGGGGAACACGGCCCTCCCATGGCGGACGCCGCGATAGAACTCAGAGGCATCGACAAGAGCTTCGGCGCCGTCCATGCCAATCGCAATGTCAGCTTGAAGATCCCTGCGGGGACCATCCACGGCATCGTTGGCGAGAATGGTGCCGGAAAGTCCACGCTCATGTCGATCCTCTACGGCTTCTACCAGGCAGATCGCGGCGAGATTTATATCCACGGCCAGCAAGCGGCCATTCTGACGCCCAACGATGCGATTGGCCGCGGCATCGGCATGGTGCATCAGCATTTCATGCTGGTGCACAATTTCACCGTTCTTGAAAACATTATCCTTGGAGCGGAGGGTGGACCGTTGCTCAATCCCTCCGTTGCAAAGGCGCGCGCGGAGCTTGAACGTCTGGAGCGCGACTACGGGCTGAATGTCGATCCCGAGGCGGTGATCGAGGATCTTCCCGTGGGCCTTCAGCAGCGTGTCGAGATTCTCAAGGCGCTGTTTCGTGGCGCCGAAATTCTGATCCTTGATGAGCCAACGGGAGTGCTGACGCCGGCTGAAGCAGATCATCTCTTCCGTATCCTCCGCTGCCTCCGGCAGGAAGGGAAGACCATCGTGCTCATCACGCACAAGCTGCGCGAGATCATGGCCGTGACCGACAATGTCTCCGTCATGCGCCAGGGCAGCCTGATGGCGACGCGAAGGACAAGCGAGACGACGCCGGAGGAACTGGCGGAACTGATGGTGGGGCGCCGCGTGCTCCTGCGGGTGGAGAAAGGGGAGGCAAAACCTGGCGAGTTGCTCCTTTCGGTCCGAAATCTCTCGGTGCGTGATTCCCGGGGCGTGACGATGGTGGACGACGTCTCCTTCGATGTACGGGCAGGCGAGATCGTCGGCATTGCGGGTGTGGCGGGTAATGGGCAGACGGAGCTTCTGGAAACCATTGCCGGCATCCGCAAGGCGTTGTTCGGCACTGTGACGCTCAATGGCCGGCCCGTGGACTTGACGGGGGAGGCCGATCCGGGGGATCTGCGGAAGCGTGGCATCGCCCATGTCCCCGAAGATCGGCACAATATGGGGCTCGTGCTGGCCTTCGAGGAGAGCGAGAACGCCATACTGGGCTATCATCGGCAGAAGCGTTACCTGAAAGGCCCGTTTCTCGACACAGAGGCTATCCGCCAAGATGCGCTGGAGAAGATCAGAAAATACGATATCCGGCCGCCCGATCCACGGCTTAAAACGGCGAAGTTTTCTGGCGGAATCAGCAAAAGATCGTGCTTTCGCGCGAGTTGGAGCAGGATCCTCAAGTACTCATCGTCGGCCAGCCGACGCGCGGAGTGGATGTTGGCGCCATCGAGTTCATCCACAAGCGTCTGATCGAGATGCGCGACCGCGGAAAGGCGGTGCTTCTCGTTTCCGTGGAACTCGATGAGATACGCTCGCTTTCCGACCGCATCCTTGTCATGTTTGCTGGACGCGTCGTGGGCGAGCGTGGGCCCCAGGTGACGGAAAGCGAGCTGGGCCTGTTGATGGGCGGCGTGGAGGAACAGGAGGCGGCAGTTTAATGAGCGTCCCTTACGCCAAGCTGCCAACTTGGGCCGATTACGGCCTTATCCCGCTTATCAACCTCGTCGTGGCTTTTACGATCGCAGGACTTGTCGTCCTGCTTATTGGGGAAAACCCGCTGCGCGCAGCCGCCATTTTGGTCGAGGGCGCTCTTGGCCGAGGCCAGGCCATTGCCTACACACTGTACTATGCAACAAGTTTCATCTTCACCGGACTATCCGTCGCTGTGGCCTTCCATTGCAGCCTCTTCAACATAGGCGGGGAAGGACAGGCTTATATCGGCGGGCTAGGCGTCGCGCTTGTATGCCTTGCCTTTGATGCGATCTTACCCTGGTGGCTTACCTTTCCGCTGGCTATCGCCGGGGCAAGCCTCTTTGGTGCGGCATGGGCCTTCATTCCCGCCTTTTTGCAAGCCAGGCGCGGCTCGCACGTCGTCATCACGACCATCATGTTCAATTTCATCGCCGCCAGCCTAATGGTCTACCTGCTGGTGAATGTGCTGAAGCCCGCCGCAAGCCAGGCGCCGCAGACGCGCACCTTTCTGGAAGGAGGGCAGTTGCCGAAGCTCAACTTCCTTCTGGAGGCGGTCGGGCTCTCGGTGCGTTCCTCCCCTTTCAACCTGTCCTTCCTGCTGGCGCTCCTTGCCGCTTTTTTGTGTGGGTGCTCATCTGGCGCACACGGCTGGGCTACGAGATCCGGATGCGCGGCCACAGCCCCAAGGCAGCGCACTATGCCGGTGTCAGCGAGATGCGCGTCATCGTCAATGCCATGCTGATTTCCGGAGCGCTTGCGGGAATGATGGCTCTGAACCCGGTAATGGGCGATTTGAACCGGCTGCAGATCGATTTCGTTGCCGGGGCAGGATTCGTCGGCATCGCTGTGGCGCTCATGGGCCGTTCACATCCGGCGGGCATCGTGGCCGCAGCGATCCTCTTCGGCCTGCTCTATCAAGGGGGTGCGGAACTGGCCTTCGAGATGCCGGGTATCTCGCGCGACATGATCGTCATCATCCAGGGACTAGTGATCCTGTTCGCGGGTGCACTGGAGCATATGTTTCGGCCAAGCTTGCAGGCAATCTTCGCCAGTGTCCGCCCACCGCAGGCGGGCGCGGAGGCGAAGCAGGAAAGCACGTGAGATGGAGCTGCTGAACACGCTCGTCTTCCTGTTCGATTCCACGATCAGGCTTTCCGTTCCGCTGCTTCTTGCAGCCTTGGCGGGGCTCTACTCGGAGCGTTCCGGGGTCTTCGACATCGGGCTGGAGGGCAAGATGCTGGCAGGAGCCTTTGCCGCGGGGGCGGCGGCAGCGGTCTATTCCTCAGCCTGGGCAGGAATGGCCGCCGCCATAGCCGTTTCCGTCTTCCTTGCACTGGTGCACGGCTTTGCTTCCATCACCCATCGCGGCAACCAGATCGTCGCGGGGGTGGCCATCAACTTCATCGCGGCCGGCTCCACAATCATTCTCGGCCAGGCCTGGTTTTTACAGGGCGGGCGCACGCCCTCGGTCGGGTCGGATGCGCGCTTCGGCGCCATCCATTTGCCCCTTGCCGATGCGATTGCCGAAATTCCGCTGATCGGACGGCTCTATTCAGACCTTATATCCGGCCATTCGATGATCACCTATGCAGCGTTCCTGATGGTTCCGTTCACCTGGTGGGTGCTCTTTCGCACACGCTTCGGGTTGAGGCTCCGGGCAGTGGGCGAAAATCCAGCAGCAGTGGACACGGCGGGTATCTCGGTTGCCTGGCTACGTTACCGCGCGGTCATCTGCACCGGGATCCTTACAGGAATTGCCGGCACCTATCTGGCACTGGCGCAGAATGCCGGCTTCGTGAAGGACATGACGGCAGGGCGCGGCTTCATTGCGCTGGCCGCACTGATCTTTGCCAAATGGCGGCCAGTGCCGGTCATGTTTGCCTGCCTGCTCTTCGGTTTTCTCGATGCACTGTCGATACGCATTCAGGGTACAGTATTCCCGCTGGTGGGGCAAATTCCGGTGCAGTTCATGCAGGCGTTGCCCTACATCCTCACCGTCGTCCTGCTGGCGGGTTTCGTCGGCAGGGCGATCCCGCCACGCGCCGGCGGTGTGCCTTATATGAAGGAGCGGTAATGAGCGCAGACGAACTTTTTACCGCGGCAAAGGCGGCCATGAGCCATGCCTATGTGCCTTATTCCGGCTTTCCCGTGGGGGCAGCGATCCGCACGCCTGAGGGCGCCGTCCATGCCGGCTGCAATATTGAGAACGCCTCCTATCCCGAAGGCTGGTGCGCAGAGACGACCGCGCTCGGGCACATGATTATGGCAGGCGGAAGCAAAGTGTCGGAAATCGCGGTAGTGGCGGAGAATATGCCTCGGATCATGCCATGCGGCGGCTGTCGCCAGCGGCTTGCCGAATTCGTGACTGCGGATGCAAAGCTTCACCTTTGCGATATGAATGGCGTGCTTGAAACAGTTTCGTTTGTCTCCGTTTTTCCCCGTGGCTTCACGCTGGAGCACGAAAAATGACGCGGGCTGCGGCAATCCTGAGGGAACGGCTGGGCGCACTTGTTCCACGGGTTGCGCTGGTTCTTGGCTCGGGTCTTAGCGGGCTCGTTGAGCACCTGGACAAGCCGGTGCGTGTTCCTTACGCCGAGTTGCCCGGGTTTCCCCGAAGCGGCGTCTCCGGCCATAAGGGCGAGCTGGTCGCAGGCATCTTCGAGGGCGAACCCATCATCATGCTGGCGGGCCGTGCGCATTACTACGAGCATGGGGACGCGGCAGCCATGCGGCCCGCGCTGGAATGCCTCCAGGAAGCTGGCGTGACGACGCTTATCCTCACTAATGCTGCTGGCTCCCTCAAGGCCGAGATGCCGCCAGGCTCTGTGATGCTGATCACAGATCACATCAATTTCTCGGGCACCAATCCCCTGATCGGCGAGCAGACCGACCGCCGCTTTGTCGGCATGAGCGAAGCCTATGACAGGGGACTGCGCGCCGGCCTACAGGAGGCTGCGCGGAAAGCTGGCGAGGTCCTGCATGAGGGTGTCTACATGTGGTTCTCCGGCCCCAGCTTTGAGACGCCAGCGGAGATCCGGGCCGCACGCATGATCGGAGCGGATGCCGTAGGCATGTCCACCGTTCCAGAGGTAATCCTTGCGCGATTCCTGGGCCTTAAAGTCGCTGGCTGCTCGGTCATCACCAATCTTGGTGCGGGGATGGCCGCAGGCGAACTTTCCCATGAGGAAACAAAGGATATGGCCCCGGTGGGCGGAGAGAGGCTGGCGCGGATACTGAGGCAGTTCTTTGCGGAGGGGCTGGAACATGTGTGATGCCGGACATGCGAGGATTTCCAATCCAACGCCTGGTGGAAATTGGTCGCTATGACTCTTCCGCAGGAGATCATCCGCCGCAAGCGGGACGGCAGGCGGCTTTCGCCGGAAGACATTGCCGAGTTCGCCGAGGGCCTTGCCTCCGGAAGCTGGAGCGAGGGGCAGGTCGCATCGCTGGCAATGGCCATATTCCTCAACGGCATGGACCGGACAGAGACGGTGGCGTTGACACTGGCCATGCGAGATTCAGGCAAGGTGCTTGATTGGGCGGCGCTTCCGGGACCCGTCACGGACAAGCACTCGACCGGGGGCGTGGGCGACAATGTCTCGCTGATGTTGGCACCGATCGTAGCTGCGGCCGGTGCTTATGTGCCGATGATCTCCGGCCGGGGACTCGGGCATACCGGCGGCACGCTCGACAAGATGGAGTCTATAGCAGGTTATCGCAGCCAGCCCTCCCAGGAGGATTTTGAACAGGCCCTGCGCACGGCAGGCTGCGCTATCATCGGCCAGACAAGCGATCTCGCGCCTGCCGACCGCCGCCTTTATGCTGTGCGTGACGTGACCGCGACGGTGGAATCGATCCCGCTCATTACAGCCTCGATCCTGTCCAAGAAGCTTGCGGCGGGGCTGCAGTCCCTGGTGCTGGACGTCAAGTCGGGGAACGGCGCCTTCATGGCTACAAGGCGGGATGCCGAGGCACTTGCGAAAAGCCTCGTCGAGGTCGCAGAAGGTGCAGGCCTTTCAGCGAGCGCCCTCATCACAGACATGAACGAGCCGTTGGCCACGGCGGCCGGGAACGCGGTGGAGCTACTTAACGCGGCCGATTTCCTCACTGGCAAGTCACGCGATCAGCGGTTGGAGAAAGTGACGCTGGCTCTTGCGTCGGAGATGCTTGTAAAATCCGGCCTTGCCCAGGATGCGGATCAGGCGTTGGATATAGCGCGGCGTGTACTCGATGGCGGCGAGGCGGCGGAGCGCTTTGGCCGGATGGTGAGGGCGCTTGGAGGACCGGCAGACTTCATTGATAAGGCAAAGAAATACCTGCCGAGCGCGCCCCTACAGGTGCCCGTTTACGCAGCGATGGAAGGTTACGTCGGACGGATAGACACACGCGGGCTCGGGCTCGCCGTGGTTGAGCTCGGCGGCGGGCGGCGCAAGCCGGAGGATGCGGTGGACCACGCCGTTGGACTTACCCGTCTACTGCCGGTCGGAACACAGGTGCGGCGGGGCGAACCGCTCGCTATCGTCCATGCGCGCAGCGAGGGGGACGCAGAAAACGCGGCGGAGAACGTCCGACGGGCTTATGAAATCGTGGAGGGCCGTCCGCAACTACAAGAGCCGGTGCTGAAAAAGATCACGGCCGAAGCCTCCTGAAGCAGCGGTTTCGCATTGGAAGCGGTTTTAACCTGCTGTCAGAGCGCTACTTCGTGCCATACATGCGGTCGCCCGCATCGCCGAGGCCGGGTACTATGTAGCCACGCTCGTCGAGCCGCTCGTCGATGGCGGCGGTAAATATGGGGACGTCGGGATGAGTGTTCCGGAAATGCGCGATTCCCTCCGGCGCCGCCAGAAGACAGAGGAAGCTCAGGCTGGTGGCGCCCCGTTCCTTCAGCTTGTCGACTGCTGCCACAGCCGAGTTTGCCGTTGCAAGCATTGGGTCGACAACGATGACGAGGCGATCCCCCAGATCGCTCGGTGCCTTGAAGAAATATTCGATCGCCTCAAGCGTGTCGGGATCGCGATAAAGCCCGATATGCGCAACACGAGCGGCGGGAACAAGGTCCAGCATTCCGTCTAGCAACCCGTTGCCAGCCCGCAGGACCGAAGCAAAGACCAGCTTCTTGCCCTCCAGTGTCGGCGCTTCCATCGTGGTGAGCGGCGTTTCGATGACGCGCGTGGTAAGTTCCAGATCGCGCGTCACCTCATAGCATAGGAGAAGGGAGATCTCGCGCAGGAGCTGCCGGAAGCCAGCCGTCGAGGTGTTCTTATCGCGCATAATGGTAAGCTTGTGCTGGACAAGCGGGTGATCGACAATGGTTATGCCCTGCATATGCTTCTCCCGCGAAATCTCTCTGCTCGATAGCGCAAGGCAGGCGTGAGGACGCGCCTAATTGGCAAGCTTCTCACCCTGATAAACGCCCCAGACGGATTCTTGCGCAATCCAGCCAGTGTGTCCGGCGAAAGTCATACGGCACCATTCTCCGTTGCACGTATCAACGTCACCGAGTGCGCCGGGTTCGACCTGGGCAACTATGCGCGCGTTTTCGCTTGGCTTGGAAAAAAGGGGAAGGGATGCCTTCTTTCCTTTGAACCAGGGGCCGGCGATGCCGGTGCGGCGCCCGGAAAGCAGCGACTGGTTGATCCAGCCCTCGGCTCCCTCTGCGTCGCGAACCCGGCGCCAATTGTCATACTCCTGGATGATCTCCATCGGCAGGCCCGGCTTCAGATAAAGCCATTCCACCGCATATTGCGTGCCCGGCCCGACGCGCATGTTAACGCGGCCGGATTTGAGGCTGACAAAACGGGGTAAGGGCAGGCCGCTCGGACCCCGTTTCAGGGTATGCCCCCCATTGCTGCCACTTGACTGGGCAAGGGAAACGGAGGGTAAGCTTGTTATGAGGAGTGCCGCGGCGAAGAGCATCATCAGGTGGCGCATTCCAGCGACGCGCCAGCGCACCGCTTGAGAAGAATTTTGCTGCAAACCCATGTTACCTACTCTGAACCAACGGTCTTTCGCTTTGTCTTCGCCGCGCCTGATGCTAGACATCGGTCGCGAAGTGGCAAAGCCGGACGGCTTCTTTTCAATATCGTCCGTTTTGGTTAATGAGGCCTCAACGTTGGGAGGTATCGTATATTCATGACAGGACGAAAGAAGCCTCTCGTCGTCATCACCCGGAAGCTTCCGGATCAGGTCGAAACGCGCATGCGGGAGCTTTTCGACGCGCGGCTCAATGTCGACGACCGGCCGATGAGCCGGGAGGAACTGGCTGATGCCGTCAAGGAAGCTGACGTTGTGGTGCCGACCATAACCGACCGGATCGATGCCGAGCTTATTGCACAGGCGGGCGAGCGGCTGCGGCTCATCGCGAATTATGGTAATGGGGTAGACCATATCGACGTTCCTGCAGCGGCCGCGCGCGGCATTACCGTCACCAATACGCCTAATGTGCTCACCGAAGACACGGCGGACATGACCATGGCGCTGATGCTGGCCGTGCCGCGCCGGCTGACGGAAGGGGCGGCACTGCTGCAAAACGACGGCAAGTGGGTAGGCTGGTCTCCGACATGGATGCTAGGGCGGCGCATCTGGGGAAAACGGCTTGGCATAGTCGGCATGGGCAGGATCGGCACCGCCGTGGCGCGCCGGGCAAAGGCTTTCGGAATTTCCATCCACTACCACAATCGACGCCGCGTAGCGCCGATGATCGAAGACGAACTGGAGGCCACCTATTGGGATAGCCTCGACCAGATGCTGGCCCGTATGGACATCATCTCCATCAACTGTCCCTCTACCCCGGCAACATTCCATCTGCTGTCGGCGCGCCGCCTGGCGCTGATGTTGCCTTCGGCCTATCTGGTCAACACAGCTCGCGGCGATATCGTTGACGAGGACGCCCTCATTACGATGATCGAACAAGGCAAGCTTGCCGGTGCCGGCCTCGACGTTTTCGAGTACGAGCCGTCGATCAACAAGAGGCTCGTCAAGCTGGCAAATCAGGGGAAGGTCGTGATCCTGCCGCATATGGGTTCGGCCACCATCGAGGGCCGCATCGACATGGGCGAAAAGGTGATTATCAATATTCGCACCCTATTCGACGGCCATCGTCCGCCCGACCGGGTGCTGCCGCGCATGAGTTGAGGGAATAGCCGCCAGCGTCTGATGGAGCAGAGCGAGCAGGCTTGCTCTTACGGCATTCCCCGCACCGCAACGACTGCATTCGTACCGCCGAAGGCGAAACTGTTGCTGATGGCGGCCCCGACCGTGCGTCGGTGGGCCCTATTGGGCGTAACGTCCAGGTCACATTCGGAATCCGCCTCGCGAAAGCTGGCGGTGGGTGGGACGATCCCGTTCCGAACGGCTTGGATGCACGCGATCAGTTCTATGGCGCCCGATGCGCCGAGGCAATGGCCGTGCATCGACTTGGTCGACGAGACGGAAAGCTTTTGCGCATGTTGCCCGAAAACGTGCTTCAGCGCCTCGGTTTCCAGACGGTCGTTCGCCTTTGTGCCAGTGCCGTGGGCATTTACATAGTCGATTTCTTCAGGCGCCAGACCTGCCTCGTCAAGACAGGCCCTGATGGCGGCCACTGGTCCTTCTAGCGTCGGTGCGACAATGTCGGAGGCGTCGGCCGACATGCCCACGCCGGCCAACTCCGCCAAAATCGTTGCCCCGCGCGCCTCGGCGTGCTCCAGCGTCTCCAGAACCACGACACCGGCGCCTTCGCCAAGCACGAGCCCCTGCCTGTCGGCTGAAAAAGGCCGGCAGGTATCGGGTGCAAGAACACGCAGCGCTTCCCAGGCCTTCATAATGCCATAGATCAGCGGCGCGTCGGCGCCGCCTGCCAGCATGACATCGGCTCGCCCAAGGCGAAGTTGGTCGACCGCAAGCGCTACCGCATGATTGGATGAAGAGCACGCTGAAGTGGCACCCATGACTGGACCCTTCAACCCATATTCCATGCTGACCTGTCCAGCGGCGGCGCCGGGCATGACGCGCGGCACCGTGAAAATGCCGACGCGGCTCTTTTTCTCCAGAAGAATTGCGCGATAGCTTTCCTCGATGGCGTACCAGCCGCACACACCGACGCCGATGACGGCTCCGGCGCGGTGCGCAGCCTCCCCAGCGATCTGCAGTCCCGAATGCTTCAGAGCTTCGCCTGCGGCAATGACTGCCAGAAGGCTGTTGCGGTCCATGGTAACGAGCCGCTTGGACGCGAGCCCATGCTGGGGCAGAGACTTGATCTCCGCCCCGATCCTCACCTTCACGTCGTGCAACTCAGCGGTGGCAATCGGGCCTATCGCCGATCTCCCGGCGCACATCGCCCGCCAGATAGAATCCACATCCGAGCCCAGCGCACAAATCCCGCCGAGGCCGGTAACGACGACGCGGCTTCCCATATCAACCCTTGATGTCCAAAAGGTTGCGCACAGCTGCGACGATATCCTGCACCGTCTCCAGGTTCTCCCACGCCTGGCTGGTGTTCATCTCGATTTCGATGGCAAATTCCTCTTCAAGATCGAATATGATCTCTGTCAATTCGAGCGAATGGATGCCGAGTTCATCGAGGGGGGTGGACAGTTTGATGCCGGACGCGTCGCCTTCGGCATGTTCCCGGATCTTCGCCAGTATCTTCTCGCCGATGGCGTCCGTCTCTTGTACGTTTTCCACGCCAGACCTCTCGCAGGTTCCTGTCCATCCGGGCAATCGAATGGATTCACATCCCTAAGAAGTCATAAGACTGCAATATGGCATCCGCGGCAACCCTCGGGTTGCTTATTGCGCTTCACCTTTGACGAAGATGGTGACGGTATTGTTGTCCGCAAACTCGACAGCCACGATATCGCGCAGCAGGATCGAACGCGAATCTATAGCGTGATAGAACATGGCGCTTCCCTCGATGGATTCGTGCAGCGTCTGGATTTGATCTTCCTGTTCCATGATCGCTTGTTCGATCACGCCATTCTCTTCTCCCAGATCGGGCAGGTACACGATCTCCAGCGTATCGAGATTGAAAGTCTTGCGGACCAGTTCTGCACTCTCGCGCGTGTTCCTGAGAGCGGCCACGACACGCTCGATTTGCGCTTCCTTCGTCGTCTCTTCCGTCTTTACGTCCGAGCCCACGATCGCGTCGATTGCCTCTTCCCGGTCAAGGCCCTGAGCTAGAAGCGGATGGTGGACGAGCGGCACAAGGAGGAAGAAAAGCGCGGCTGCGGCCACCGAATTCCCTTTCATGACAGGGCGAAAGACGGGGCGGCAGACATGCGTTGCAAACATTAAACTGTTCTCCTGGGTGTGGGTAGAACGGACTGCAATGTCCGAATTCATGGTGGTGTTCCATCGGAGCGCGATACAAGCGACCGCGCTGAATGGTTTTTTGCGCCCCACCATAGCGAATAAACGGAGGTGAGGGACCTTGTTCGATACGCCGCATCACCTGCCATTCCTCCGGCGCGGATGCACGGCAGAACTGCATTAATCGGGAACTCTTCGCGAATGATGCAGGGACGGCCAAACATACTGGGAGCTATCCTGATCGAGCGCAAGGCCAAGCGTCAGAACGCCTTGAAGGTGAGCGTGGTCAAGGAGCGTACAACTCCAGGGACGTTGGCAATTTTCTCGTTGATGAACTTGCCCACATCCACGCCATCTTCGATATAGACCTTCAGCAGGAGGTCGTATTCGCCGCTGGTGGAGTAGAGTTCGGAAGCGACCTCACGCCTGTAGATCTCGTCGGCAACCTCGTAGGTCTTACCAGGCTGGCAGCGCAACTGTATGAAAACGGGTCTCATGGCGGCAATCCAAGGCTTTATCAGACTAGCTCCGAGGGTCGGTTCATAACAGGTTTCTGTCAACTGCGGGAATGGCCCTTGAACGGGTGCGTCGGCTGCGGCTATGGCTGACCGACTATCAAGATAATAGGAACTGACGCATAGTCCCGTAATGGCGGAAGCACGACGAGACAAGTCCGGCTACGAAGAAAGGCTGCGGAGGGCCGGTGTACGCATCACCCGGCAGCGCAGTGTGATACTGCGTATCCTGTCGGAGACGGAGAGCCATCCGGACGCAATGGAGATCTTCAAACGCGCATCGCAGGTCGATCCGAGCATTTCGCTTTCTACGGTCTATCGCACAATGAAGCTGCTGGAGGAGATGGGCGCCATCCACCGGCACGAATTTGAGGGCGGCCGTGCGCGTTTTGAGAAGGCAAGCGGCCATCACGATCATCTCATCGACATCGACACGGGCGATGTGATTGAATTTCATTCCAGCAAGATCGAGGCTTTACAGGAGGAAATCGCCCGGTCGCTAGGCTATGATATCGTTCATCACCGCCTGGAGCTTTATGGCAGGAAGCGCCGCCGGCGCTGATGCGGCGAAACGAATCGCAAGCGGCGCGCGTTGCGCGTCCAAGAAGATGGATGCCTTCCATGAAGAAAGCCGACATTGGACTGATTGGCCTTGGCGTAATGGGTGCCAATCTGGCCCTTAACATCGCCGAGAAGGGATTTCGCGTCGCCGTCTTCAATCGAACGTTGGCGCGGACGCAAGAGTTCGTTGCGGAAGCAGGGCCGCTTGCGAGCAACATTGTGGCGTGTGAGACTCTTGAAGCGCTTGCGGGTGCGATCGAGCGTCCGCGGCCGGTTATCCTGATGGTGCCGGCAGGGCGGGCGGTCGACGAGCAGATTGCGGCGCTGCGCCCGCTCCTCGACAGAGACGACATTATCATCGATGCTGGAAATGCCAATTTCCGCGACACGAGGCGGCGCATGGAGACCCTGATGGGAGACGGTCCCCGCTTTCTCGGAATAGGTGTTTCGGGCGGTGAGGAGGGAGCGCGGCACGGACCCTCGATCATGATCGGGGGAGCGCAGGATGCATACCGAACTGTCGAGCCCATCCTCAACGCCATTGCCGCCCGTTATGGCGACGAGGCGTGCGCGGCGTGGCTCGGCCCCGATGGCGCCGGGCATTTCGTCAAGACCATCCATAATGGCATCGAATATGCCGACATGCAGATGATCGCAGAAGTATATGGCGTTCTGCGCGATGGGCACGGGCTCGCCGCAGGTGACATTGCGCCCATTTTTGCGAAATGGAATGAGGGTCGGCTGAATTCCTACCTGATCGAGATCACGGCCGAGGTGCTGGCGGCTCGCGATACATCCACGGGCAAGCCGCTTGTCGACGTGATCCTCGACAGCGCTGGCCAGAAGGGCACCGGGCGCTGGTCGGCTATTGAGGCGCAGACTCTCGGGATCCCTGCAACGGCCATCGAGGCAGCGGTCGCCGCGCGCAGCCTTTCGGCTATAAAGCACGAGCGTGAGATTGGGGAGGCAAGGTTTGGTGTGCCGGCGCCTGCGGCAGACCCTGTGGACGAGCAAAGGTTGGCAATTCTCGAACAGGCGCTGCTTGCGGGCAAGGTGGTGGCCTATGCTCAGGGCTTCGCCGTCATGGCGGGGGCCTCGCGGGAATTCGGATGGAATCTGCCGCTTGGAACCATCGCGCGCATATGGCGGGCTGGCTGCATCATCCGCTCGCAATTCCTGGGCGAGATTGCGGCGGCATACGACGCCGCACCGGAGACCGAAGACCTGCTGCTGACGCCGGCCTTTGCCGCGCTGATGGAAACTACGCATCCGCATCTCAGGGAGGTCGTGGCGCAGAGCGCCAGGGCAGGAATCGCGGTTCCAGCACTTTCCTCCGCGCTTGCCCATTTCGATACGTTCCGCCGCGCTCGCGGCACCGCCAACCTTATTCAGGCGCAACGCGACTACTTTGGCGCCCATGGGTTCGAGCGGATCGATCGCGCGGGGACGCATCACGGCGAATGGGTCAGGGACGTTTAGGGCTCATTCGACGCTGCCATCTGCACCATTGATGGCTAGCATTCCTGCATGGGCGTGGCGCGCCGCAGCCGTTCCTGCCCAATAGGACGCCAAGCCGCAGGGCTCAGGCTTGGTTCGTGCAGGCACCTGCATTATGTGAGAAGCGCGAAAACTCCCCGAGGCGAAAATGACCGTCACCCGTCAGCAAGTCATCGACAGGCTCAGCTCCATCAAGGGGCCTGATCTAGAAGGGGACATCATCTCGCTTGGCCTCGTTTCGGAAATTTTCATTGCCGGCGGCAAGGTTTTTTTCTCTATTACGGTGCCTGCTTCGCGGGCGCAGGAACTGGAGCCGCTACGCGAGGCTGCCGAGCGGGCGGTAAAGGAACTGCCTGGCGTCAAAGGCGCGGTCGTCGCGCTCACGGCGGAGCGGCGGGGGGGGATGGGCTCGCCCCCGGCACCGCCCCAGCGCCCGCCGCAAGTTCAAGCCCGTCCGCCCGCAGTGCCACAAGGATCCCATCCGGCAAAGGCGGGTGTGCCCGGGGTCGATGCCATCATCGCCGTGGCCAGCGGCAAGGGCGGTGTTGGCAAGTCAACGACTGCGGCAAACCTTGCGCTCGGTCTGGCAGCCCTTGGATTGAAGGTCGGCCTTCTCGACGCCGATATTTACGGTCCCTCCGTGCCACGGCTTCTTGGCATCAAGGGCAAGCCGGAGATGACGGAGGGCAAGAAACTGAAGCCTATGGAAGCGTTCGGGCTTCAGGTCATGTCCATCGGCTTTCTCGTGGAAGAGGAAACCCCGATGATCTGGCGCGGGCCGATGGTCATGTCGGCGCTGCGTCAATTGCTCCGCGACGTGCAATGGGGACCGCTCGACGTCATGGTGGTCGACATGCCGCCGGGAACGGGCGATGCGCAGCTAACCATGGCGCAGCAGGTGCCTCTCGCGGGCGCGGTGATTGTCTCTACGCCGCAGGATCTGGCACTGATCGATGCGCGAAAGGGGCTCAACATGTTCCGCCGCGTCGAGGTGCCGGTGCTGGGGATCGTCGAGAACATGAGCTATTTCATCGCGCCCGACACAGGCAAGCGCTATGACATTTTCGGCCATGGGGGCGCGCGTGCGGAGGCAGAGCGGCTCGGCGTGCCCTTCCTGGGCGAAGTCCCGCTGACGATGGATGTGCGGGAGTCCTCTGACGCGGGCACTCCGATTGTCGTCGGGGCGCCCGAAAGCGCGCAGGCCCGAACCTACCGGCGGATCGCTTCTCAGGTGCATGAATCACTTCAGGCCAGTCGTATGACAGGCGCTGCGGGGCCCGCCATCGTGTTCGAATGACTGCTAACGATGCGCGGGCAACGTCTAGCGATGCTTGTTCAGGCGTTCTGCTCGGCTTCTGTCCCGCTGACACGGGCATTAAAATCTGCGAAGAACTGCGCCGCGAGCTTCTTTGAGGTGGATTGGACGAGGCGACTTCCAAGCTGCGCAATCTTGCCGCCAACCTCGGCCTTGGCCTGATAGGCAAGAATGGTGGTTTCCCCGCCAACCGCCTTCAACGATACGTCGGCGGCTCCCTTTGCAAAGCCGGCTACGCCACCCTTGCCTTCGCCGGAAATGGTGTAGGAGTTCGGTGGATCGAGATTTGTCAGCTCCACCGTTCCGTTGAAGCGTGCCTTGATCGGCCCGATCTTGAGCGAGACTGTTGCTGCAAATTGGGTGTCGGATGTCTTTTCCAGGGCTTCGCAACCGGGAATGCAGTCCTTCAGCACTTCCGGATCGTTAAGCGCTTGCCACACCGCCTCTACTGGAGCGGGTATCCGTTCCTCACCCTCGATCATCATGGCCATAGAGCGCCTCCCTCAAACAGTTCATGGCTAACCCAGGCAAGGGTGCATGTCCATCCATTGCCTTGCCAGCAACCGATGATGCAGTATCCGCCGAGTGGAAGAAGGAAAGGCCGGCACGATGACACAGGGCGCTGGGAAGAGGCGGTTGCGTTCGCAGGAATGGTTCGACAATCCCGACAATCCGGGAATGACGGAACTCTACCTTGAGCGCTATCTCAACTATGGTCTTACGCGTGAGGAGCTGCAGTCCGGAAGGCCAGTAATCGGGATTGCCCAAACCGGTTCGGATCTTGCGCCCTGCAACCGCCATCATGTCGAACTGGCCAAGCGGGTGAAGGCAGGCATTCGCGATGCCGGAGGTATTCCTATCGAGTTTCCATGCCACCCCATTCAGGAGACAGGGAAGCGGCCCACGGCGGCGCTCGACCGCAATCTTACCTATCTGGCGCTTGTGGAAGTGCTCTACGGCTATCCGCTGGACGGAGTTGTCCTTACCATCGGCTGCGACAAGACCACGCCTGCGCTGCTCATGGGCGCGGCAACGCTGGACATTCCGGCTATCGCCCTTTCAGTAGGCCCCATGCTCAACGGCTGGTATGGCGGGCGGCGCGTCGGTTCCGGCACAGTGATTTGGGAAGCGCGGCGAAGGCTTGCCGCCGGCGAGATCACCGAGCAGCAATTCACCGAGATGACGGCTGCCTCCGCTCCTTCCGCGGGCTTTTGCAACACGATGGGAACGGCATCCACGATGAATTCGCTGGCTGAGGTGCTGGGAATGCAATTGCCCGGTTCGGCTGCCATTCCCGCGCCCTATCGGGAGCGTGCGCAGATGGCCTATGAGACAGGCCGGCGTATCGTGAGCATGGTCCATGAGGATGCGAAGCCTTCGGACATCATGACGCGTAAAGCTTTCGAGAACGCTATCGCCGTCAATTCGGCGCTTGGCGGCTCGACAAATGCGCCGATCCACCTGAACGCACTGGCGCGCCATCTGGGTATTCCGCTCGACAACGATGACTGGCAGCAGATCGGCCACCATATACCGCTGCTCGTCAATCTTCAGCCGGCGGGGGAGTATCTGGGCGAGGACTTCCACCGTGCCGGAGGGGTACCTGCCGTTGTGGCGGAGCTTATGAAGGCGGATCTTCTGCCACATCCGGACGCGATGACGGTGAACGGCCGCACCCTGAAGGAAAATTGCCAAAGCGCGGTGACAATCGATTCCGATGTGATACGCCCTGTTGCCAAGCCGCTTAAGGAAAACGCTGGCTTTATCAACCTTAAGGGCAACCTGTTCGACAGCGCGATCATGAAGACCAGCGTGATCTCTGCGGAATTCCGTGAACGTTACCTTTCCAATCCGGACGATCCGTCCGCTTTTGAGGGAAGGGCGATCGTTTTCGACGGGCCTGAAGATTATCATGCCCGCATCGACGATCCGGCCCTTGAAGTCGATGAGAACTGCATCCTGGTCATGCGCGGCACGGGGCCGGTCGGCTATCCGGGCTCTGCAGAGGTGGTGAACATGCGTCCGCCGGACTATGTTCTGAAAAACGGGATCGAAGCCTTGCCCTGTATCGGCGACGGCCGCCAGTCAGGAACTTCCGGGTCTCCTTCCATCCTCAATGCTTCGCCTGAGGCTGCAGTGGGCGGCAATCTTGCTCTGGTGAAAACGGGCGACCGCATTCGCGTCGATCTCAATAGCGGACGCGCCGATATGCTCGTGAGCGAGGAGGAACTGGAGGAACGGCGCGCGGAACTTGTTGCAAGGGGCGGCTATGCCTCTCCGGCGCACCAGACACCTTGGCAGGAAATCCAGCGCTCGCTGGTAGACGATCTTGCGCACGGAATGGTGCTGAAGCCCGCCGTCACCTATCGCCGGATCGCCCGCGAAAAGGGAATACCACGCGACAATCACTGAGGCTGGCACCCCTCAGGAAGCGGCCGGGCGAGATCCGGAAAGGGACGTTCACGTGGCAGCGGAAGTTGTCCGGCCGCGGCGGCAAGCTCACGGATACCTGGCGCGATTTGCTGCAGGGGGATGGATGAGATGCCAAGGCGCATGTAGGTGCGCGGATGGGTCGGTCCGTGGAAGAAACGCGCCCCCGGCTCCACTATGACGCCGCGCGATCGGGCTGCCCTGGCAAGTGCCGCCGTGTCCGCTCCAGAAGGATTTTCGAGCCAGACGGACGTGCCGCCGGTCATATCTGTCGCTCGCCATCCTGGCATGTACTGGTGGATTGCATCGAGCAGTTCCTTCCTTCGCTCTTCGAAAGCGGCCGACAATCTGCGCACCAGTGCATCGTGATGTCCGAGGGAAAGAAAGAGCGCAACGGCGCGCTGGTTGTTGGTGGGCGGATGGCGCAGCATGAGACGGCGCAAGGCTCTCAGTTCTGCCACCAGTTCGGCGGGCGCCACGATGTAGCCCAGCCGCAGACCAGGCGCCAGCGTCTTCGACATGGAACCGACATAGATGACACGTCCGGTATGATCGAACCCTTTAAGGGCTTCCTCCGGCGCCTCTACGTCAAGCTGACTGTCATAATCGTCCTCGATGACGATCCAGTCATTCTCCTCTGCACGCGTAAGCAGCCTTGAGCGGCGCTCGCCGCTGAGGCGGACCATGGAAGGGCAATGATGGTTCGGCGTAGCGAAGACGAAATCCGCATCATTAGGGATGGCTTCCACCATCATGCCTTCTTCGTCCACGGGCACAGGCAGGATCTGCGCTCCGGTAAGGCGGAAGATCGAACGTGCGTCGGGATAGCCCGGATCCTCCATGGCCACGCGGGAGCCGCGATGCACGAGCAGTGTGGAAAGCATGTAGATGGCGTGCTGGGCGCCAAGCGTGACGATGATCTCGTCCGGATTGGCAAAGATGCCGCGCCGTGGCAGGAGCCTGGCCTGAATCTGCTCGATAAGGAGAGGATCGTCCTGATCGACCATGTCCGCTGCCCAATTGCGAATTTCAAGCACTGCCAGAGCCATGCGGTTGCATTCGCGCCATTCGGCTGTGGGAAAAAGGGAAGGGTCGAACTGGCCATAGACGAACGGGTACGAGGAATGCAGCCAGTTCCTCCTGCTGGGCGCCCCCGGCATCTCGCTTGCTGTTACCTGGCGGCGCGCCTTCCAGTCGATCCTCGCCACCTGTCGCGCGTTGCGCGGCGCGCTGGGGGGCGTGGAAAGCACTTCCGGATTGACGAAATGGCCACGCCGTTCCCGCGCAATCAGGAAGCCTTGATCGACGAGTTGTTGGAAGGCGAGAACAACGGTGCCGCGCGCAACACCAAGCGTGTCCGCAAGGACGCGGCAGGAGGGCAATGGCATGGAAGGGGCAATCTGCCGGTCGAGAATTGCCGAGACAATGGCCTGGCGAATCTGTGCCTGCAAGGTTTGCGACGAATCAGGGGAAATCTTGATGAGCCCCGTCCACAGGGCCGTGTCGTTTCTGGCAGGCATGATTCCTCTCTCACCGGTGAGCGTACCGCTGGGGAAACTTTGCCGCAAGCCTGGACTAAGGCTTTAAGCCAACGACGGTCTGGCTGCTCGAACCTTGCGGTACCGAGGGCGTTGAGGCATGGATCTTTCGCCCGCGTGATTTGCCGCGCGGGCGCGTCGTGCTGGTCGAAGGCGATGCCAGTATGAGCAAAGGAGCTGCATCATGGGAGCTTATCGAGACGCACTGGAAGCATTGCGCAGACACCGTCGCGAGAACGAGGATTTCGACCTTAAGGCTGCATTTGCAGCCGATGCGGAGCGGTTCAGGCGCTACTCCCTCCCGTTCGACGACATGCTGCTCGACTTTTCCAAATGCGCGGTAAGCCAGCAAACACTCGACCTGCTTCTCCGCGTTGCGCGTGCCGCGGGCGTTGCAGATCGGCGCGACGCGATGTTTGCCGGAGACAGGATCAACATTACCGAGAACCGTGCCGTTCTCCATGTGGCATTGCGCGGCGGCGCGGGAGAGCAAGTGCTGCTCGACGGTAAGGATGTGATGCCGGAGGTGGAGCGTGTGCTTTCCGCCATGGCTGGCTTTTCGGCAGATGTGCGCGCCGGCCGGCTTAAGGGCGCCACCGGCAAGCCCTTTACCGATGTCGTCAATATTGGCATCGGCGGTTCCGATCTTGGCCCGGCCATGGCCACGCTCGCACTTGCGCCTTATCATGACGGCCCAAGGTTGCACTATGTCTCGAATGTCGACGGCGCGCATATTGCGGACACGCTGAAGGGGCTTAATCCGGACACGACGCTCTTCATCATCGCTTCAAAGACCTTCACCACGGTCGAGACCATGACCAACGCGGCCACGGCGCGCGGCTGGATCATCCAGGGGCTGGGGGCGGAGGCGGTCGGAGCGCATTTTGCTGCCGTTTCGACCGCGCTCGACAAGGTAGCCGCCTTCGGCATCCCGGAGGACCGCGTCTTCGGCTTCTGGGACTGGGTGGGCGGACGATATTCGCTCTGGTCGGCGATCGGCCTTCCAGTGATGATCGCAGTTGGCGAGAAAAACTTTCGCACGCTGCTTGCCGGGGCCGCGGCCATGGACCGGCATTTCGGCCAGCAGCCTCTGGAGGCCAACATGCCCGTTCTTCTCGGACTTATCGGTTTTTGGCACCGCGTCATCTGTGGGTATCCCGCCCGCGCTGTGATCCCCTATGACCAGCGGCTTTCCCGCCTTCCTGCCTATCTGCAGCAGCTCGACATGGAATCGAACGGCAAGAGTGTGACCCTGGACGGATTCCCGGTTTCAAACCCCAGCGGGCCGCTCGTCTGGGGAGAGCCCGGCACGAACGGGCAGCATGCCTTCTTCCAGCTTCTGCACCAGGGGACGGATATCATCCCTGTTGAGTTCATCCTCGCGGCAGAAGGGCACGAGCCGGGAATGGAGCATCACCATGACCTGCTTGTCGCCAATTGCCTTGCCCAATCGGAGGCGCTGATGAAGGGGCGCACGCTGAAAGAGGCGGAGGAGCAGCTTCGCGCCAGGGGCATGTCCGAGAAGGAGGCTGCGGCCCTTGCGCCCCACAGGGTTTTCCCCGGCAACAGGCCATCCGTCACCATCATTCACCGCCGGCTCGACCCATTCGCTCTTGGAAGGCTGATCGCGTTATACGAACACCGCGTTTTCGTGGAGGCCGCGCTGTTGGGCATCAATGCCTTCGATCAGTGGGGTGTGGAACTGGGGAAGGAGCTTGCAACCGAGCTTCTGCCCGTGGTGGAGGGGCGGAAGAGTGCCGGAGACCGCGACAGCTCCACCGTCGGGCTTGTGGAATATGTGGCTCGATTGCGCAGCATGTAGCCACTCTGCCCGGGAGGGTCTTCCTACCCAAGCGGCGCATGTATCGGTGTGCGAGCGGACCCCGCACACCGGAAGCGATCAGACCTCCTTGAGCGCAGTGACCTGAATCTCGACCTTCAGGCGCGGGTCGGCAAGACGCGACTCGACGCATGCACGGACCGGGGCGTGTCCTTCTGGCACCCAAGCCTCCCACACCTCGTTCATCGCGCTGAAATCACCTATGTCGGCAAGCCAGATCTGGGCGCCGAGCAGCTTTGTCTTGTCGGTGCCAGCTTCGGCAAGAAGCTCATCAATACGCGCCAGGATATCCTTCGTCTGGCCGGACACATCGAGCGCCGCATCGCGCGCAACCTGCCCGGCAAGCAAGACGATCGTGCCATTTGAGGGATATTCAACGATCTGGCTCATGCGAGCGCTGGTATGATGCCTACGTATCACGGTTTCTTCCTCTGTTTCTATGGTTGCAAGTCATTTGCCCGAAGGCCGGAAGGTTCAGATCGAAGCGTCCGGCAACGCGTCCCGCCCAGCCGTGCAGCCTTGATCGACCGGATGATCTCCATTTCCTTCTGCAGTACTGACGAAGGTCAGTGGGGAATCACGGCCAGGACGAGCCCGGTTGCACCGGACGCATTCACTGTTTGCGGCGGTGCTGTCCAGTCTGCTGTTTGCGCGAACAAGGATGTGCGATGGCGTTTGTTTCCGGGTACCGGTCGAACAGTCGCATGTTAACGGCCGCGTGATGCAAAGACGAGACTAAAGTAACTTCCTTGACACTCTTGGAAGCGGGACGGCGATATTGAGGTTTGCCCCGCCAGCACATCCGAGCCGATAGGGCCCGTGGCGCTATTGAGACTTTGCAAACGCTTACTCCGGCGTCACCTTGCCGCGCATCTTCTTGATGGCAGAGCGCCCTGCCTTCGTCTTCAGCCGGCGCTCGATCGCGCCTTTCGAAGGACGGGTTTTCTTGCGCGGCTTCGGCGGTGGTTCGGATGCACGCATCAGAAGCGCAGCGAGGCGAGCGCGAGCGTCTGCCCGATTCTGTTCCTGGGTGCGGAAGCGGGCCGCCTCGATCACGATCTCGCCTTCCTTTGTGGCCCGGTTGCCCGCCAGCTTGAGCGCCTGTACGCGCACATGTTCCGGCAGGTGCCGGGCAGCCGTCACACGGAAGCGGAGCTGCACTGCGGTCGCAACCTTGTTGACGTTCTGCCCGCCGGGACCGGAAGCGCGGATGAACTGCTCTTCGAGTTCGTCCTCATCCACCCGGATTCCCGGTCTTATCTGAAGACCGTCTTCGCTCATGGGTTGCCTTCGTTCGGAGGGCGAGCGCGCGCTCACCCTTGCTTCACGAAGAGAATGAACCGGCCCGGTGCTGCCGTGCAAGCCTATTCGGCAGCTTGTCGTATCTGCGGCGAGGCATCGAGAACATCGGCTTCGACATGTGCTTCGAATATCTCGAAGTTGCTCGCAAACATGCCAACCAGCTTCTCTGCCTGCGCGTCATAGGCTGCTTTGTCAGCCCAGGTGGCGCGCGGGTCGAGGATCGTACGGTCTATGCCGGGAACGGCGACGGGCACAGCGAAACCGAAATGCGGATCGGTGCGGAACTCGGTTTCACGAAGCGAGCCGTCGAGTGCAGCGGTAAGCAGAGCCCGGGTAACGCTGATAGGTATGCGGTGGCCGGTGCCATAGGCGCCGCCGGTCCAGCCTGTATTGACCAGCCAGCAATCAACCTGGTGCCGGGCGATGAGGTCGCGCAGCAGATTGCCGTAGACCGATGGATGGCGCGGCATGAAGGGAGCGCCAAAGCATGTGGAGAAGGTGGCTTCCGGCTCGGTCACGCCTCGTTCGGTGCCCGCGACCTTGGCGGTGTAGCCGGAAAGGAAGTGGTACATTGCCTGAGCTGGCGTCAACCTGGCAATGGGCGGCATAACGCCGAAAGCGTCCGCCGTGAGCATGATGATGTTTCGCGGATGGCTCGCCTGCCCCGTCTTGCTGGCATTCGATATGTAGGGGAGCGGATAGGCGGCGCGGGTGTTCTCCGTCAGGCTTCCATCGTCGAAGTCCGGGACTCTTTGCTCATCCAGCACGACATTTTCAAGAACGGTGCCGAAGCGGCGCGTGGTGGAGAAGATCTCCGGTTCCGCGTCCGGGCAGAGGCGGATCGTCTTGGCATAGCATCCGCCCTCGAAGTTGAAGATGCCATCCGGACCCCAACCGTGCTCGTCGTCGCCGATGAGCGTGCGCGTCGGATCGGCCGAAAGGGTGGTCTTTCCGGTGCCGGACAGGCCGAAGAAAATGGCCACGTCATCCTCTGGCCCTACATTTGCCGAGCAGTGCATAGGCATGACGCCGCGTGTGGGCAGAATATGGTTGAGCGCCGTAAAAACCGACTTCTTCATTTCGCCCGCATAGGCCGTTCCGCCTATGAGCACGATCATGCGCGTAAGATCGATGGCGATCACCGTTTCGCTGCGGCATCCATGACGCGCAGGGTCTGCCCGGAAGGACGGCAAGTCGATCACCGTCATGGCAGGAACGAAGCTCGCAAGACTCTGGCGCGAGGGACGGATGAGCAGATTCCGAATGAAGAGTGAATGCCAAGCATATTCTGTGACAACGCGAACCGGTAGCGCATTGTCCGGATCGGCCCCGCCGATCAGATCCTGTACGAAAAGATCCAGATTTTCCGCATGGCGCTTGAAGTCTTCAAAGAGCACATCGAACTGCTCACGCGTGATGCCCTTGTTGTTGTCCCACCAGATAGCGTCCTCGGTGTCGGAGTCGCGGACAATGAATTTATCTTTGGGTGAGCGCCCCGTGTGCTGGCCAGTCTCCGCCACGAGCGCGCCATGCGCCGTCAGCCGCGCCTCTCCGCGTCGCGTTGCCTCCTCGTAGAGATAAGGCGGGGTGAGATTGAAATGAATTGTCCCTTTCGGGTTCAATCCGCTCTTTTCGATACCATATGCGGGGTTACGGACGCCGGTTTCTTTCATAGGTCACTACCAGATCGCGTTAATGAAGGGCCGGCACAAACCCGGCTAGGCTGAACATATAGGGTGCTCAAGTCTGAAGCAGAAAAACCGAGCATTTTCAAATCATTAATCGATTTAGATGTTTTTAGAACAGTTTAAATCGGTTATAATCATCGCCGCTCCTTTGCCTGTCGGAACAATGCGCGGGGAAATGTTCGCCTTGGATAAGCTTTGCCTTGCGTGAAACCGTCGCACTGCCGGTGACACCCGAAGCCATGTGTGCCACATTTTGTACCCAATTTGTCCTGCAACTGCCGCCGGCAGACGCAGTTTAAAGGGACGCACCACGATGAGGGAGCCAGTGGAAATGGCAACAATCGCGCTCGTTGATGACGACCGGAACATCCTCACATCCGTCTCGATTGCGCTGGAATCAGAAGGCTACCGCGTCGAAACCTACACGGACGGCGCATCGGCGCTGGAGGGGCTCAGCGCCCGGCCGCCGTCTCTTGCCATTCTTGATATCAAGATGCCACGCATGGACGGAATGGAGCTTCTACGCCGTCTTCGCCAGAAGAGCGACATGCCGGTTATCTTCCTGACGTCAAAGGATGACGAGATCGACGAGTTGTTCGGGCTGAAGATGGGCGCTGACGATTTCGTCCGCAAGCCATTTTCACAGCGGCTTCTCGTTGAGCGGGTCCGGGCGGTCTTGCGGCGGGCGAGTGCGCGCGAAGGGGTTGCGAAGGCGTCTGACAAGCAGTCGCGCTCGCTTGAGCGCGGTCATCTCGTCATGGATCAGGAACGCCACACCTGTACGTGGAAGGGAGAAGCGGTTACTCTTACAGTGACCGAATTCCTTATTCTGCATGCCTTGGCCCAGCGCCCGGGTGTTGTGAAAAGCCGTGATGCGCTCATGGATTCGGCTTATGACGAACAAGTCTATGTTGACGACCGGACGATTGATAGCCACATCAAGCGCCTTCGAAAGAAGTTCAAGGCGGTCGATAGTGAATTCGACATGATTGAGACGCTCTACGGGGTTGGATACCGATTCCGAGAGGCATGACGGGACATTTTGCGCTGCATGGCCATTGAGGCTGGAGAAACCGTCGAGGCAAGCAAGGAGCGTTCCTTCGTTCCGCAGGAAAGGACGGGTCATGGCGGCCGCGCCTGGCCACTGAGGCGCCTATCGCTGTCAGTACGGCGCGTGCTGGGGCACTTCATGTTCTCCAGCCTGACCCGCCGAATCCTCATCCTCAACTTCGCCGCCATTGGCGTGCTGGTCGTAGGGATCCTCTACATCAACCAGTTTCGGGATGCGCTGATCGACGCGCAGATCGAAAGCCTGCGGACTCAGGGCGGCATCATTGCCGGTGCCATCGCCTCATCGGCGACGGTTGAAACCGATTCCATCATGATCGATCCGGAGAAGCTGCTTGAACTGCAGGCGGGTGACAGCCTGCCGCCTCACAGCGACCAGCTCGAAAGCCTGCGTTTTCCCATCAATCCGGAAATTGTTGCGCCGCTCCTGCAGCGGTTGATCACGCCGGGCAAGACGCGCGCACGCATCTATGACCGGGACGCAAACCTGCTGATCGATTCACGCGGGCTCTATTCGCGCAGCCAGATTCTGCGATACGGGCTGCCAGCGGTCGACGGCGAGGAAAAGGGCGTGCTTGATTGGCTGCACAAACGCGTGACGACCTTTTTCCAGCGCAACGACCTGCCGATCGACAAGGAGCAGCCGGGCGGAAGCGGTGTTGCCTACGAGGAGGTGATGGCCGCACTCACCGGGGGAACAACGGAAGTGGCCCGCCGGCGTAGTGAGCAGGGCGAGTACATCATCTCCGTTGCCGTTCCCATCCAGCGGTTTCGCGCCGTCCTCGGCGTTCTGCAGCTTTCCACCCAGGGCGACATCGACCGTATCATCGCCGAGGAGCGTCAAGCTATCCTACGGGTGTTCGGCGTGGCGGCCATAGTGACAGCAATTCTGTCGCTGCTGCTTGCCTCCACCATTGCGAACCCGTTGCGCCGGCTTGCGGCCGCGGCGATTCGCGTAAGGCGCGGCGTGCGCAGCCGGGAGGAGATTCCCGACTTCTCGCATCGTCAGGATGAAATTGGCAATCTGTCCGTAGCACTGAGGGATATGACCAAGGCGCTCTACGCCCGCATCGATGCCATCGAAAGCTTTGCAGCCGACGTCGCGCACGAGTTGAAGAATCCGCTCACCTCGCTGGGGAGTGCTGTGGAGACGCTGCCGTTGGTAAAGGATCAGAAGTCGCGGGACCGGCTGATGGAAATCATCCAGCACGACGTGCGACGGCTTGACCGTCTGATTACCGACATTTCCGACGCTTCTCGCCTCGATGCCGAGTTCGTGCGGGAGGAGGCCGAACCTATAGATTTCGAACGGCTGGTCGGCGACCTTGTGTCGGCCGCCCGTGATGTGGGCAGCAGGAAAAAGAAGGTGGAGATAGACTTCAGGGTCGAGGGAAAGCCCGACCAGAGTTTTGTGGTGCCAGGCCACGATTTGCGCCTCGGGCAGGTGATTGCCAACCTGATAGAGAATGCGCGTTCCTTCGTTCCCGACGAGGGCGGGCGGATAAAGCTTGAACTGTCGCGCAGCGCAAGGCGCATCATTCTGACCGTGGATGATAACGGGCCGGGCATTCGCGCAGACGATATCGAGCGGATCTTCGAGCGATTTTACACGGACCGTCCTTCCGGGGAGGCGTTCGGGCAGAACTCCGGACTTGGCCTCTCCATTAGTAGGCAGATTATTGAAGCCCATGGCGGCACTCTGATGGCGAAGAATATCCCCGGGATGAAGCCGGGTGAGGTGCGGGGCGCACGCTTCGTGATCTCGCTGCCGGCCGAGGATTGAAGCCTTGTCATCCAACCATCACGGGAGCCTGGTGCTTGCAGGAGAGCAGGGCGTGTTCATCACCGGCGCCTCCGGTTCGGGCAAGACGACGCTTGCGCTTGCGTTGCTTGGCCATTGCGCCCTGCACGGGATTTTTGGGCGCCTGGTTTCCGACGATCAGGTGCTTTTGAAAACGGCGGCCGGGCGGCTCATGGGCAGTACCCCGCAGGCGATCGCGGGGCTTGTCGAAGCCCATGGTTTAGGACCTGCACAAATTGTGCATGAGCCGGCGACTCTGATCGATCTGATGGTCCGGCTGGTGCCGGAGGAACAGGCACCACGTGTCGAGGATGGAGAGGAGGCCAAGCTCGAAGGCGTTGTCGTGCCATGCCTTCTCTTGCCCGCGCGAAATGCTGCGGCATCATCCATGGCCATTGCGGCAAGACTCCGGCTAGCACCCTTTGGGTGAAAAATTGTCGCGCTATTGTCAAAAAGGATAAAGAAAACCCAGTTTCAGCTTGTCATTAGGCACTACGTCGACAAGATTGCGCTCCTGGCGAATGCCTGGTGCAGCAATGCCCAGGCATTTCTACGGACTACACAGCCGCTGGAACGGGAGTGATGGCGTGACAGCCTCGCAAGTCGGAAATGGGAAAGCGCGGCAAAACTTGTCTGGAAGCGTGCGGGCTTGGGTGTAATGATCGGGGTCGTTCTGGTGACGCATGGGCGCCTAGCGGAGGAATTCAGGCATGCTCTGGAGCATGTTGTGGGGCCGCAGGAAAATTTCGAAACCGTTTCCATCGGTGCTGACGATGACATGGAACAGCGCAGACGAGATATTGTCGACGCGGTCAGGCGGGCCGATACAGGGTCGGGTGTGATCATCCTGACCGACATGTTCGGCGGTACGCCATCCAACCTGGCAATTTCGGTAATGGATCCTAGTCGGGTTGAAGTCGTAGCGGGCGTGAACCTGCCCATGCTCATCAAGCTGTCCAGTGTACGAGCGGAAAACGACATGGAACTGGCGCTCACCCAGGCTCAGGCGGCCGGCCGTAAATATATCAACGTGGCAAGCCAGGTACTCAACGCCAAATGAACGGTGCCTCGTCCGATAATCACGATGAGGGCGCGGTGGTTGTCCGGGATTTCGACATCATAAATCAGCGCGGCCTACACGCTCGCGCATCCGCGAAGTTCGTTCAGCTCGTTGCCGGTTATAACGCCAAGGTTACCGTGGAGAAGGACGGCATCCGTGTAGGGGGCACCTCCATTATGGGATTGATGATGCTCGCTGCCAGCTCCGGCTGCTGTATTCGCGTAACCGCGCAGGGCGCCCAGGCACAGGAAGTTATCGACGCGCTCGACGAACTGATCAAACAGCGTTTCGGCGAAGAATGCTGATCGGTCGGCGGTAGCTGCTTGCAGCATATGTACAGATAAAGATTTCCTTATGCGTCCGATTGTCGGCTGCAATCCGATCTGCTAACCAGTCCACACATTCGCGCTACTCTACGCGCAATCGATGTTCAAGCTGGAGCTGAACCAATGGCCGCCGAAGACTTTGTCATTGCCGATATTTCCCTTGCCCCCTGGGGCCGGAAGGAGATCGAGATCGCCGAGACCGAGATGCCCGGCCTGATGGCGTGTCGGCAAGAGTTCGGCGAGACGAAACCTTTGACCGGTGCGCGCATCTCCGGTTCACTGCATATGACCATTCAAACGGCAGTCTTGATTGAGACACTCAAGGTCCTCGGGGCCGAGGTTCGCTGGGCTTCCTGTAACATCTTCTCCACCCAGGACCATGCCGCTGCCGCTATCGCCGAGACGGGCACGCCCGTCTTTGCGGTGAAGGGCGAAACGCTTGAAGAATATTGGGATTACACGGACCGTATATTCCAGTGGCCGGATGGTGGGCGTTCCAACATGATTTTGGACGATGGAGGCGACGCTACCATGTACATCCTGCTCGGCGCGCGCGCGGAGGCGGGCGAGGATGTGCTTTCCGATCCAGGTAGCGAGGAGGAGGAAGTTCTTTTCGCACAGATCAGGAAGCGCATGGCGGCAACGCCCGGCTTTTTCACGCGCCAGCGCGACGCCATCCGCGGAGTGACGGAGGAGACCACGACCGGTGTCAACCGCCTTTATCAACTTCAGAAACAGGGATTTTTGCCTTTCCCGGCCATCAATGTGAACGATTCCGTCACCAAGTCGAAATTCGACAACAAATACGGGTGCAAGGAATCGCTGGTGGACGGCATTCGCCGCGCCACAGACGTGATGATGGCGGGCAAGGTAGCCATCGTCTGCGGCTATGGTGACGTGGGCAAGGGATGTGCACAATCCCTCGTGGGGGCGGGTGCGCGCGTCAAGGTGACCGAGGCGGACCCTATCTGTGCCTTGCAGGCGGCGATGGACGGCTTCGAGGTGGTGACACTGGACGAGGCCGTTTCGACCGCCGACATCGTGATCACGGCCACCGGCAACAAGGATGTTGTTGCCGTCGATCACATGCGCAAGATGAAGGACATGGCTATTGTCGGCAATATCGGCCATTTCGACAATGAGATTCAGGTGGCCGCCCTGCGCAATTACAAATGGACGAACATTAAGCCGCAGGTGGACATGATCCAGTTCCCTGACGGTAAGCGCATTATCCTGCTTTCGGAAGGCCGCCTGCTCAATTTGGGCAACGCAACGGGGCACCCCAGCTTTGTAATGTCCGCCTCTTTTACCAACCAGGTTCTGGCGCAGATCGAGCTGTGGTCGCGGGCGGGCCAGTACGAGAATAGCGTTCACGTCCTGCCGAAGCATCTCGACGAGAAGGTGGCGCGGCTTCATTTGAGCAAGCTGGGCGTAAAGCTCACCGAGCTTACGCCGGAGCAAGCAGCGTATATCGGCGTCAGCCCACAGGGACCCTTCAAGCCAGATCATTACCGGTACTGACCGCTTTCGCCCGCGATAATCGGCTTTGGAGCGAATAACAGCCTGACCCGATCGATAGTCCGGCTTCAAATTTGTCTCGCGACCTCCTTCACGCCGATTCCCTCAACGGTTACAGTGCACTGATTCGAGGGAACGCCGATCCAGCGGCGTTTACGGGGCAATAGGATATTGATGCGGCGGAGAGGAACAAGGCATGCCGTGGCTGGACCCGCTGTGGAGCGGGGCTGCGGGGTCTCAGGACCCAAAAGCCAGTGACGGGCTTCGGACGGGGCTTCGACCCGCGTTCGGTGCCGGCAAGACAAAGAGCTGGAAAGCTTTGAGCCGGGGCCTGGCCTCGCTGCCGCTTCTTATCTGCTCCTTGTTGCCCGAAACTGCCCAAGCAGCGCAGCAGGCCGCCAGCTTGCCGCGAAGCAGCATTTCCGTAAATGCGGTGATTCAGTTTGCGGTTTTTGCCGGCGTGATGGGAGCGGCAATCCTCTCCGCGATATGGCTCATCCGCGAGCGCGCCCGCACCGCAGCGGAAAATGCCGAACTCAAGGCCCGTGTAGCGGATCTTTCGGCGGGATTGTCCCGTTCAGAGGCGCTGTTGAACCTTAAAGACCAGCGCATCGTCGCCTGGCAACGGAGCCTGCGCCCGGCTGTCCTCGGCGAACTGCCGATAGAAAGTGGCGCGCCCCAGGAAAGGAGTGCATTCCTCGCTTTTGGCCGGTGGCTGATGCCCAAATCCGCATATGCTCTGGAAAGAGCCGCCGCAGTCTTGAGAGAGCAAGGGACCGCCTTCGACCTCGTTATCGAGACTCAGAAGGGAGGTCTTCTGGAGGTGCAGGGCCGCCGGTCCGGGATTTATTCGGTCGTCCGTTTCGTCTCACTGACCGCCTCTCAGGCCGAGAATGCGCGCGTGAAGCTGGAGTATCAGCGCCTTCTCGCCGATCAGGAGAATGTCCGAAAGCTCCTTGACTCCCTCGAAATGCCTTTTTGGCTGCGGGACGCGGGGGGAAGGTTGAAGTGGGTCAACACCGCCTATGCGCGTGCTGTCGAGGCAGAGGACGCGCAATCGGCAATACGCGACGGCCGCGAACTCCTGACGTCGGCCGCACGGGCAGTGCTGCAGGAGCACCACCTGCGCGATCCCATCTATCACGATGCGGTTTCGACCGTCGTCAAGGGTGAACGGCGTGTCTTTGTCATCACGAATTACGCCGGCAATGACGGCGCTGCCGGGCTTGCGGTCGATACGAGCGAAATCGACGCGCTGAGGCGTGAATATGAAAGTACCTTGCGCAGCCATTCCGACACGCTTGACCAACTCACGACTGCTGTCGCAATCTTCGATGCCAGCCAGGAGCTGAAGTTCTACAATCAGGCCTTCCAGAAACTGTGGAGCCTTGATCCCCGTTTTCTGGACAGCAGGCCAGAGAATGCGCTGTTGCTCGACAGGTTGCGCAGCGAGGGCAAGCTCGCAGAGCAGCCGGAATGGCGGCGCTGGAAGGAGCAGCTTCTTTCCGCCTATCGCTCGGTCGAGCCGCAGGAGCATTGGTGGCACCTTCCCGACGGCCGCACGATCCGCGTCGTTGCTACTCCGCAGCCCAAGGGCGGCGTGACCTGGGTCTTCGAGAACCTGACGGAGAAGATTGATCTGGAGAGCCGCTACAATGCAATAGTCCAGGTGCAGAGCGAGACTCTAGACAACCTCGCCGAGGGTGTCGCTGTGTTCGGGCCTGACGGCCGCCTGCGTCTTTCCAATCCTGCCTTCCGCACGCTTTGGGGCATTCCCGAAAGGCTTGTGCACACCGATACACATATTTCAGTGCTTAAGGCAGCGTGCGACCCAGCCGCGACAAGCAGTCCGTGGGGCGCCTTCGTTGCTGCGGTGACCGGTTTCGATGATGAACGGCGCGATAGCAACGGACGCGCCGAACTCGTGGACGGTACCATCCTCCACTATGCCATTGTCCATTTGCCCAACGGCCAGGTAATGCTGACCTTTGTCGATGTGACGGACAGCGTGAACGTCGAGCGGGCGCTGAAGGAGAAGAACGAGGCGCTGGAGCGAGCAGACAAGCTCAAGGACGATTTCGTGCAGCATGTCTCCTATGAGCTGCGGTCGCCATTGACAAACATTATCGGCTTTACGGAATTGCTTGCGCTGGAGACGACGGGGCCGCTTACCGTCCGGCAGCGCGAATATGTTGACCATATAGGTTCCTCCTCCTCGCTTCTCCTTACGGTGGTGAACGACATTCTCGATCTTGCAACGGTCGATGCTGGCATCATGGAATTGGAAATCAGCGAGGTCGAGCTGAGGCCGTTGCTGGAGGGCGCGGCCGAACTCGTTTCGGACCGACTGCGCGAACATGACATCACGCTCAAGGTGGAGGCAGAGGAGGCGCCCAAGCGCTTTCATGCCGATGGCCACCGTGTGCGCCAGATCCTCTACAATCTTCTTGCCAATGCGGCCAATTACGCGCCAGAGAAAAGCACGATCACCCTTTCGGCTCACAGCAGCGTGAACAGCGTTGAATTTCGCGTACACGATGACGGCCCCGGTGTCTCTCCGGATGTGCTTGCGGCCATCTTCAAGCGTTTTGAAACGCGTCCCAATGGCGGGCGTCGGCGGGGGGCCGGGCTTGGCCTTTCTATCGTCAAGAGCTTCGTCGAACTGCATGGAGGCCATGTGGATATTGAAACGGGTGCGGGCAGGGGGACCACTGTCATCTGCCGGTTCCCGCTGGCCCCGACAGGCGTGAGGGCGGCGGCGGAATAGCATGGGCCGGTCCTTTCAACGCCTTCTTCCGGACGAGACTGCGACGGAGCGCCTTGGCGATGATATCGCGGCCGCGCTCAAGCCAGGCGATATAGTTGCCCTTGAAGGGGATCTCGGCGTTGGCAAAACTGCACTCGCCCGCGCCATCATCAGGGCGATGGCCGAAGACCCTCAGCTTGAGGTTCCCAGCCCGACCTTCACGTTGGTGCAAAGCTATGACCTGCGCATTCCCGTCCACCATTTCGATCTGTATCGCCTGACCGGTGTGGACGAGCTTGAGGAACTGGGCCTGGCGGAAGCGCTCATCGATGGTGTGGCCTTGGTCGAATGGCCAGAGCGTGCTCCAGGCCTTGTCACCCGCGCTATTCACGTAAGGCTTTCTGAACAGGATGGGGGGCGTAGCGCCGACATTGCCGCACCCGAGGCAGAAGCCGAGCGACTGGCCCGGTCGTTTGCCATCCGGAATTTTCTGGATGCGGCAGGGCATGCAGGTGCAAAACGGGCCCACCTTATAGGTGATGCCTCGACACGTGCTTACGAGGCCGTGTTGTCAGCGAAAGGAGAGCAATTCATCCTCATGGATGCGCCGGAGCGGCGCGATGAGCCGATCCTGCGCGACGGCATGCCTTACAGCCGCATTGCGCGCCTCGCCCGCTCAGTTGCTGCCTTTGTGGCCGTCGCAAACGGCCTGCGCGACGCGGGGTTTTCCGCGCCGCGCATTTTCGAACAGGATCTTGAGCGGGGACTGCTTCTGATCGAGCATTTGGGAACGCAGACGCTTGTGGATGGAAAGGGCGTGCCGGTGCCGGAGCGTTATCTGGCTGCCGCGCGCCTTCTTGCAGCAATGCACGAACATCCATGGCCTCACCAATTCCCAGTATCCAACGCTGCAAGCCATGCGCTCCCCCCTTACGATTGGGGGGCTCTCGGGATCGAAACCGAGCTGATGCTCGACTGGTATCTCCCGGAAATGAAAGGCAGGGAGGCGACCGATCCGGAGCGCCAGGAATTCGGCCGCCTGTGGCTCAAGCTCGTCGAGCGGCTCGACGTAAGCGAGCAAAGCATTGTCCTGCGCGATTATCACTCGCCGAACATCATCTGGCGTGGGGAAAGGACGGGCTTTGACCGACTCGGCCTGATCGACTTTCAGGATGCCGTCATTGGCCCTGCCGCTTATGATGTGGCATCACTGGCACTCGATGCCCGCGTGACCATAACGGAAGCCTTCGAAAAGGCGGTGAGGGATGCTTATTGCGATGCCAGGACCGGGTCTTCCTTCGATCGTACCGCTTTCGAGGAGGCATTTGCGATCACCGCCGCCCAGCGCAATACGAAGGTTCTCGGCATATTCGTCCGCCTTGCGCGACGTGACGGCAAGCCGGCCTACCTGCGTCACCTTCCCCGCATCCGCAGCTATCTGGAGCGGGTCTTTGCGCATCCTGCCTTGGAGGAAATAGCAGAGTTCTACAGGGATATCGGCATTTTCGAGGTAGAGGAGTGAGCGCGAGAATACCGAAGAAGGCGATGGTCCTTGCTGCCGGCCTCGGGCTGCGCATGCGCCCGCTCACCCAGACATGCCCGAAACCCCTCATCACGGTTGGCGGCCGTCGCCTGATCGACTGGGGCCTTGATGCACTTGAAAGAGCAGGGGTGCAGGAAGCGGTCGTCAATGTGCATTACCTGCCGGACAAGCTGATCGACTATCTTGCATGCCGGCAGGCGCCACGCATCGCAATCTCCGACGAACGGGACAGGCTGCTGGATTCGGGCGGTGCAGTTGCGAGGGCGCTGCCATTGCTGGGGCCGGCGTCGTTTCTCCTCCTTAATGCCGATACTTTCTGGATCGATGGCTCGTCAAACAATCTCAACCGGCTTACTCTTGCATGGGACGCGGCGGAGATGGATATACTGATGCTGCTTGCCGATCCTGCATCGGCGACGGGGCATACCGGGAAAGCGGATTTCACTATGGATGCTGAGGGGCGGCTGAAGAGGGCCGGTGGAGGTGACGGGCTAATCTATGCGGGCGCCGCGATTGTCAATCCTGCCCTGCTGGAAGGTGTGCCCGCCGAGCCGCATTCGCTCAATGTCCACTTTGATCGGGCTATTGAAGCCGGCCGCCTTTACGGGCTGCCGCTTGACGGCCACTGGATCACCGTCGGTACACCGGAGGCCATACCCGCTACCGAGGCCCTGCTGCGGCATCTTGGCATTTCGCCGTGAGAACCCCGCGCGTCTTCTCTATTCCGCCTGGCGCGCCTTTTCTTTCGTCCCTGGTTGAGGCGCTGTTCAAGGGACAGCTTGTCCCGGGATTTCGTCATGAGGGCGATCCACTCGCACTTGCCGACGTGACGATTTATCTTCCAACCCGTCGTGCTGCGCGTGAGCTGCGCAGCGTGTTGACGGAGAGGCTGGGCGGCGTGTCGGCCATCCTTCCGGTAATCCGGCCCTTGGGTGAGTTCGAGGCCGAACTGGCGGACATGCAGGCTGAAGGCGGTGCAGCGGCTCTCGACCACGCGCCGGCGATCCCGGAGCTTGACCGCATTCTTCTGCTGAGCCCGTTGGTGCAGGCATGGAAATCGCGGGTACCGGCTCATGTCGCCGAGCTTTTCGAGGAAGGCGTGGTGGTACCGGCTTCACTCTCCGACAGCATCTGGTTTGCCCGCGACCTTGCCGCGCTGATGGACGAGGTCGAGACCGAGGAGGCGGCCTGGTCGCATCTATTAGACCTTGTTCCCGACGAACTTGCCGCCTGGTGGCAGGTGACACTCGATTTCCTCAACATCGTTACGCAGGCATGGCCTGAGATCCTTGCAGAACGTGGCCGCTCCAACCCTGCTGCACACCGCAACGCCATGCTGGCGGCCGAAGCCGCAAGGCTCGTTCATAATCCGCCCCGCGGACCGGTGATTGCCGCCGGCTCAACCGGCTCAATCCCAGCCACAGCGCGCCTGCTTGGTACCATTGCAAGGTTGGAGAAGGGTGCGGTGATCCTTCCAGGGCTCGATGCGGAACTGGACGAGGACTCATGGCAAGCTATTGACGCCGAAGCAGACCCGTCATCCTGTGGACATCCGCAATTCGGACTGAAGAAGCTTCTTAGCGCAATAGGTGTCGGGCGCAGCGATGTCGTTCAACTCGGAATGCTCCCCAATGACCTGGCTGCCCGCAGAAGGCTTGTAAGCGAAGCGCTTCGGCCTGCCGAGACGACCGATCTCTGGGCAGCGAACAGAAAGATTATCGAGGAGTCGGTGAATGCGGGCGCGCTTTCCGGGGTCAGCCTTCTGGAGGCAGCAAATGAGCGGGAGGAAGCGGCGGCCATCGCGGTCGCCTTGCGCCATGCGATCACGCAGGAAGGAAAAACTGCTGCGCTGGTGACGCCCGACCGAGCCTTGGCGCGGCGGGTGGCGGGAGAGCTTCGACGCTTCGGCATCCGGGCAGACGATTCGGGCGGCAGTCCGCTGGCAGACACCGTGCCGGCAGCCTTGCTGCGCCTCCTGCTGGAGGCGATCTGCCGCCCTCAGGAGCCTGTTACGATCATCGGGCTTTTAAAGCACCCCCTGCTGTGTCTGGGTCTATCTCGCGAGGTGGTGCGCAGGGCGGCGGAACTGATCGAACTCGTCGCTCTGCGGGGAGGCACGGGCCGCCCGGATGCGGCCACTCTAGCCAAACTTTTTGATGTGCGGCTAGAGGCTCTTTCGCGCGCTCCGCGAAAGCCTTTCTGGATGAGCCGTATCAAGGCTGGCAACGTGGCCGAGGCATACCAGGTGCTCACGGCGCTTGAGAGCGCTGTAGCGCCTCTCGCTGCGTTACGGCAGGCCGGTCCGGTGAGGCTTGAAGACCTTGCCCGGGCCTCCGTGGAAGCCGTCGAGGCACTGGCGCGCGATGCCCAAGGTTCGCTCAGCGGCTATTATGGCGGGGAGGCGGGGGAAGCGCTGGCCGCTTTCCTTCGGGAGCTTATAGAAACCCGCACCACCATTGCTGCACCAATCGATGAATGGCCGGATATTTTTTCCGCGCTGATAGCGGGGCGGATGGTCAAGCCAGCAGCGGGCGCAGATCATCGTATCGCCATATGGGGTACGCTAGAGGCACGGCTTCAGAATGTCGATCTGCTGGTGTTGGGGAGCCTGAACGAGGGGAGCTGGCCACAGGTGCCGGCTTCGGACCGCTTCATGTCGCGCGTCATGAAGGGCGGGCTTAACCTTGAGCCGCCGGAGCGACGCATCGGCCTTGCCGCGCACGATTTCACGATGGCGCTGGGAGTCAAGGAAGTGGTGCTTGCCCGCTCGGCCCGGGCGGAAGGCGCTCCGGCAGTCGCTTCGCGTTGGTTGCAGCGTCTCCTGGCATGCGCAGGACTGGCGGAAAGCGAAGCGATGCGCAAACGCGGCGGGCGCTACATCCAATGGGCGTATGCACTGGAGAAGAGCAAGGAGGTTGAGTTTGCCCCTCGCCCCTGCCCGAAGCCGCCACTGGAGGCGCGGCCGAAGCGTTTCTCCGTCACGGAAATCGAGACGTTGCGGCGCGATCCCTATGCCGTCTACGCGCGCAGGATTCTTAAACTTTTCGCCCTTGATCCTTATATCCGCGACCCGGGAGCGGCCGAAAGAGGCACGCTGTTTCACGACATTCTTCAGGTATTCATTCAGTCGGGCGCCGATCCCTGTGCTCCCGACGCTGAGGACCGGCTGCTTGCTATTGGCAGAACCAAATTTTGCGAAGCGGGCCTGCCTCCCGACGTTGAAGCGGTCTGGTGGCCGCGCTTCGAGCGCACGGCCCGTGGCATCATCGAGTGGGAGCGGTCGCGCGGAGAGAACGTAGCTGTCCGTCACGCCGAAATCCGCGCCTCGGCAATCGTCGTGGGGGCCACGGGAAAGCTACTTTCGGGCCGCGCCGATCGCATCGATATCCGCGCCGACGGTCAGGCCGATGTCATCGACTACAAGACTGGTTATCTGCCCTCGAAGGGGCAGGCGCACCGCCTTCTGGCTCCACAGCTTGCCCTGGAAGCCGCCCTTCTTTTGCGCGGCGCCTTTGCGGAGCTTGGCACTGTTCGCCCGGCGGAATTATGCTATGTGCGGTTGCGGGCAAATGGCTCGGTCGAGCCGGAATCGATCCTGAAGTTCAAGGATTCGAACAAGACCGGTGCCGGGCTTGCCGACGAAGCCTGGGAGCGGCTTGAGCGGCTGCTCGCCTATTACGACCGGCCCGATAGCGGCTATCTTTCCCGTGCGCTACCCTTCAAGGAAGGCGATATGGAAGGCGAATACGACCACTTGGCAAGGGTGCTGGAATGGTCCGCAGGCGGCGATGAGGCTGGTGCGGGGCGAGAAGACGGATGAGCGGCACGCCTTTCCGCATTCCCCGTGATACGCTGGAGACGCAGGCACTTGCCTCCGATCCTGCGGTGTCGGCCTGGGTTTCTGCCAATGCCGGTTCCGGCAAGACCCATGTCCTGGCGCAAAGGGTGATCCGGCTGCTTCTTAAAGGCACTGACCCGGCGAAAATTCTTTGCCTCACCTATACGCGCGCTGCCGCCGCCAATATGGCGAACCGCGTATTCGGAAGTTTGGCCGACTGGAGCCTTCTTTCAGATGAGACGCTTGCCAAGGAAGTGGCAAAGCTTGAAGGGCGCACGCCAAGCCCGGAAAGACTACGCCGTGCGCGCCGCCTTTTCGCCCGTGCACTGGAAACGCCCGGCGGCCTTAAAATCCAGACCATCCACGCCTTCTGCGAGGCAATACTCCACCAGTTTCCGTTGGAAGCGAACATTGCCGGCCATTTTGAGCTGCTAGATGCCGGGATGGAGGATGCGCTTTTGGGCGAGGCACGGCGAGACATGCTGACGAGCATCGCGGCCGAGAAGGATGGACCGCTGGCAGAGGCTTTCGTAGAGGTGCTGCAGCGTGGTGGCGAAAGCGGGCTGCAGGCGCTCATCTCAGAGATCGTAGCGAAGCGGGACGGTCTCAGCCGCTTCATCGATGCGGTCGAGGATGATAAAAAACCGCATGCAGCGCTTCTTGCCGAATTCCGATTTGCCCCGGAGGAAACGGCGCGCGGACTTGCCGATGCGGCCTGGCCCGTGCCCGGCTTTAGCCGGGAGGAATTCGCGCGCTTTGCCGCCGCTGCGGAAGAAACCGACGCGCGCAGCGTGTTGAATCATATCCTGCCCGCAGCACAGCAGGCATTTGCCGAATCCGACCCCATTCACCGGCTCGAACTGATGGCCAAGGCCTTCCTCAAGACCAATGGGGAACCTTACGGCGTGTCGGCATTTAAGGCCGCGTTGCGGGCGCGCCTCCCGGGCATCTACGACCGATACCTGGAGGCGGCCGCATATCTTCGGGGAGCGTGCGACAGGCTGGCGCTTTTCCGCATGCTGGAGGCGACCACGGCGGCGCTCGTCATCGCCGAGGCGCTGATTGGCAGGTATGAGCGCCTGAAGCGTGCGCGGGGCTTTCTCGATTTCAACGACCTTATCATGCGCACAATGCGCCTTCTGGCGCGGACCGATGTGGGGCCGTGGATACATTACAAGCTCGACCGCGGGATCGACCATATCTTGATCGACGAGGCGCAGGATACGAGCCCCGAACAATGGCAAATCGTGAGGCTTCTGACGCAGGAGTTCTTCGCCGGCCATGGTGCGCGGGAGGGTGTGAACCGTACCATCTTTGCCGTGGGGGACGAAAAGCAGTCGATCTACTCCTTTCAAGGGGCGGAGCCAGAAGCGTTCGCGGAAAACGGGGCGGTCTTTGCCCGCAGCGTCCCCGAGGCGGGCGGTCGTTTCGAAAAAGTGCGGCTCCTGCGTTCCTTCCGTTCTACGGAGGATGTGCTCAGGGCAGTCGATCATGTCTTTTCCCGCGATGAAGCCCGCAAGGGACTGACGCGCGGCCGGGAGCCTATCGAGCACAAGGCCATTCGCGACCGCGCGCCAGGTTATGTCGAGATATGGTCGCCGCTTTCCCCCCAGGTGGTGGACGAGCCCGATGACTGGACGCGCGCGATCGACCATACATCGGCACCAGCGGCAAGACTGGCTGAAGTCATCGCGGCCAGGATCGCCCAGTGGCTCGAAAATGGAGAGATGCTGGAAGGCAAGGGGAGGCGCCTTGCCCCCGGCGACATCATGGTTCTCGTACGGAAGCGAGACCGCTTCGTCCACGCGCTCTCGCGCAGCCTGAAGAACCGGCAGATCCCGATCGCCGGCGCAGACCGCCTGCGTCTGACGGCCCATATCGCCATCAAGGATCTGATCGCGCTTGGCCGCTTCCTCCTCCAGCCGCATGACGACCTGTCGCTTGCGGCCATCCTCAGAAGCCCCCTGTTCGGGTTGGAAGAGGAGGCGCTCTTTCATCTGGCCTGGCCACGCACGGAAGGCACATCCTTGTTTTCCGCCGTGCGGGAGAAAGCAAAAGAGGACGCAAGGCTGTCCGAAATCCTGACGACGCTGGTCAAGTGGCAGTCGGACGCCGCGTTCAAGCCGGTTTTCGAGTTCTATAATGGCGTGCTGGCAGGCACACCGGAGCGCGTGGGCGGACGCAGCCTCTTCGTCGCCCGGCTCGGGCACGAGGCGCATGACGTACTGGACGAATTTCTATCCTTCTGCCTGACTGCGGAGCGTACGGGCCTGATCGGGCTGGAAGCCGTTCTTGCCACGCTGGAAAGCGCCGCTCCCGAGATCAAGCGTGAGATGGACCAGTCACGCGATGAAATCCGCATCATGACGGTCCATGCGGCAAAGGGGCTGGAGGCACCTGTTGTCTTCCTTGTGGATCCGGGCAGCGCGCCGGTTTCCAGCAACCACATACCCGGGTTGTTACCGTTCACGATGAGAAATGACGGCGATCCGCTTAACGGCTTTCTTTGGCGCCAAGGTGCTGACCTTGCCAATTCGACCGCCAGCCGTTTCGAGGCGGAGGTACGTCAGAAGGCCGAGGAAGAATACCGGCGGCTGCTTTATGTAGGGATGACGCGCGCTGAGGACCGGCTGATCGTCTGCGGCTATCACGGCGTGCGGCCGGCGGCCTCCACATGGCATTCACTCGTGCGCGAAGCCTTCGCAGACGTGGAAGGTACACAGGAACTGCAGGAGCCGGTGGAATGCGCACCCGCGTTGCGTTTCCGTGTCACGCCGGTCGAGGAAACCGTTGAACTGGAAGCGCCAGCCCCCTCGCAAGAGCCGCCTGCCTCGCTGCCGCGCGAATTGATGAAGGCGCTTCCGCCGCTTCCGGAACTTCCACGGCCACTTTCGCCCTCAGGGGCAGCGGCACTCATCGAGGATGGCTACGAGGTCACTATCTTTCAGCGATCCCCCGTCTTTGACGTTGTTGCACCTGGTTTCGCGCTTGAGCGAGGAAATGCGATACACCGCCTGCTGCAGGTGCTTCCCGATCTGCCGGTGGCCGAGCGGGAGCCTGCCGCCCGCCGCTATCTGGCGAGGGTGGCCTCGGGCTGGCCGGAAGGGGAGGCGGAGGGCGCCTGCCGGTCCGTCCTGCAGATCTTGCGGGACGAGCGTTTTGCTCCCCTGTTCGCGCCATCCTCACGGGCTGAGGTCTCCGTCCTGGGAGAAGTCAAGCTTGGCGGGAAGAAGCGCGCCGTCTCCGGCAAGATCGACCGGCTCGCAGTTACGCCACATGACATCCTAATCGTAGATTACAAGACCAACCGGCCTGCGCCGCAAACACTGGACGAAGTTCCGCAGGCATATATTGCCCAGCTAGCGCTCTACGCCGAGCTGTTGAAACCGCTTTACCCCGGAAAAAGCGTTTCCGCCTCGCTCCTTTTTACCGAAGCACCACGCCTCATTCCCGTCCCGCCGGACGACATGGCCGCTGCCCTTGCCCGACTCACGAGAGCGTGAGAGAACAGCGCTTGAACTCTTCGCCGCCAACTCCCACATGGCAATTGACCCTTTCGATATAAGGAGAGGCTTATGGCCACCGTCACTGTAGACAAGAACAATTTCCAGGCCGACGTGCTCGACGCAACGGAGCCTGTGGTCGTGGATTTCTGGGCGGAGTGGTGCGGCCCCTGCAAGATGATTGCTCCAGCGCTGGAGGAAATTTCGACCGAGCTGGCTGGCAAGGTCAAGGTCGCCAAAGTGAATATCGATGAGAATCCGGAACTGGCCGCTCAATACGGCGTTCGTTCGATTCCTACGCTGATCATGTTCAAGAATGGCGAAGTCGCTGATATGAAGGTAGGTGCCGCTCCCAAGACGGCGCTGTCCGCCTGGATCGGAAACGCTGTCGCCTGAAGCGGGATAGACCACGCTCTTGCTTTTCTGGATGATGAAAGCCCGGTTTTGACCGGGCTTTTCTTTTGCTGGCATGCGCCGGCTCTAGCTAGGCAAGCGCCAAGGCCACAAGAAAGAGAAGGGCTGTTAGCTATGGGCGAAGATGTCCTCCTCGTCCCAGCCCATCAGATCCAGCTTGGCCCGAGTGGGCAGGAATTTGAAGCATGCCTCCGCCTCCTCACGGCGCCCGTCACGCTCAAGCCGCCCTTGCAGGACCTCGCGCAGGCGGTGGAGATAAAGAACATCGGAAGCCGCGTATTCAAGCTGTTCGGGGGAGAGCGTCTCCGCCGCCCAGTCGGACGATTGCTGGGCCTTGGATAGATTTACGCCCAGAAGCTCCGAGCAAATATCCTTCAGACCGTGTCTGTCAGTATATGTGCGGGTAAGACGCGAGGCGATCTTGGTGCAGAACACCGGCTCCGGCATCACACCGAAAGTGTAGTAGAGCACGGCGAGGTCGAAGCGAGCGTAATGGAAAAGCTTGGTTATGTGCGGATTGGACAGCAGCGCGACGAGATTTGGAGCCTGTTTTTGTCCTGAGCTTATCTGCACCACATCGGCTGTACCGTCGCCTGAAGAAAGCTGTACCACGCAAAGCCGGTCGCGATGGGGCTTGAGGCCCAGCGTTTCGGTATCGATGGCGACCGCCTCCACGTCATAGCGCGCAAGGTCGGGAAGATCGTTCTGATGGAATCTGATGGTCATTGGCCTGTTCGCAAAAAGAGTCGTGCCGCGTCTAGTTTCGATTAGCCCGGCGTCGGGGCGGTTCAAACCGCTTAGTGCATTTCGGGCATTCATGGAAATGCTGCCATGATCCAGGTTCTTGTTCTTTCACAATTCCGGACGGAAAACCTGCGCGCCGCCTTGCCTAGTCCGGCTTTTCTACCCTTTCCGAAGCGAGCGCCGCCAGGATACGCGCCCAGGAGCGCTGCCCCTTATGAAAGGAGATGAGCTCATATTTCTCGTTGGGCGAGTGAATGCGGTCGTCCAGCAGTCCGAACCCTACAAGGAGAGACGGCATGCCCAGAAGATGCTGAAAATCGCCCACTATGGGTATCGAGCCGCCCATGGCGATGGCGACGGCAGGCTTCTGCCATTCCTCGGTCAAAGCACACTGCGCCGTCGCTACCAGCGGTGAATCGTAAGGAAGCTGGATGGCAGGCGAGCCACCGTGCGGCGTGAACTCTACGGAACAGTCTGCAGGTATGCGCTGCCTGACGAATTCGCGGAAAGAATCGCGAATGGCCTGCGGGTCTTGCCGATGTACCAGCCGGAAGGACACTTTGGCAGATGCTTCCGCCGGAATGACTGTCTTGAATCCTTCGCCCGTATAGCCGCCGGTAATTCCGTTGAATTCCGCAGTAGGGCGCGCCCAGACCAGTTCGAGCCCCAAGCGGCCTTTTTCCCCCGCGGGTTCAGACAGGCCCACCGCTTCGAGAAGGCTCTCGCTTTCCCGTTCGAGCGTCTTCCAACTCGCCAGAACCTCAGGTGGAGTGTCTTCAACTCCATTGTAAAAGCCCGGTATGGTCACCCGGCCATTCTCGTCATGCAGATCAGCGAGCACCCGGCTCAGAATACGGATGGGATTGGCGGCCAGCCCACCGTAAAAGCCGGAATGAAGGTCGCGATCGGCAGCCTTGACCGTCACCTCCTCGCCTACAAGTCCCCTTAGCCCGACACAGATGGCTGGCGTTTCCCGATCCCACATGGTGGTATCGCAGACGAGCGCGAGATCGGCCTTGAGTTCGTTTGCATTGGCTTCCAGGAAAGGCTTGAGCGATGGCGAGCCTGATTCTTCCTCACCCTCGAAAAGGATAGTCACCCGGCAGGGCAGCTTGCCGTGCACCTTCTTGTACGCACGACAAGCTTCCACAAATGTCATGAGCTGGCCTTTGTCATCCGATGTGCCGCGTCCGGTGATCACCTTGCGCCCGGGCTCGATCTCCTTCACGGCAGGCGCAAAGGGATCATTCTCCCACAGCGCCAGCGGGTCCACCGGCTGGACGTCGTAGTGGCCATAGAAGAGGACGTGCGGGCCTTCGCCCTCGTGATGGGCCACGACCATGGGATGGCCGCCGGTCTCTCGCACGTTCGCAGTGAAACCGATGGACTGGAGGTCTGCCACAAGCCATTCGGCCGCCCTCCGGCACTCAGCAGCGTAGACGGGGTCGGTGGAAATGGATGGAATGGCAAGCAGCCCGAACAGCCGCTCCAGGCTTTCGTCTACGGAACGATCGATCTGATCGAGAACGGGGGCGAGTTCGGGCATGGCCATGGCTCTCCTTCTATTGCGAGGAAGACTCTTGGTGTGCCTGCTTTGGCAATCGCGCAACGGGCCGCGGAGGGCGGCCCCTTTTGCTTGTCTGGCTGTTCCCTTACCAATAGGGGCAGGAATTGTCTTCCAGGTAATTGTGGACTGTGATCTGACCGTCGATGATCTGCTGCCTGGCCTCATCCACGGCGGTCTTCATCTCGTCGGTGATGAGGTCTTCATTGAACTCATCGAGCGTATAGCCCACCGCATCCTCGGCGAGCCCGACATCCTGGACGCCATAGGTGAACTCGCCATTCTGGGCGTCCTTGAATGAGTTGTAGACCGCCAGGTCAACGCGTTTGACCATGGAGGTGAGCACATGGCCGGGGTGGAGATGGTTCTGGTTGGCATCAACGCCTATGCCGAGCTTGCCGGCATCGGCGGCCGCCTGCAGGACGCCCACGCCCGTTCCGCCGGCCGCATGGTAGATGACGTCGGCACCCTGATCTATCTGTGTGCGCGCAATCTCGCCGCCCTTGGTCGGATCGTTCCAGGCCGCCGGCGTGTCACCCGTATAGTTGCGGATAACGCGCGCTTCGGAGTCAGCAGCCTGCACACCACCCACATAGCCACATTCAAACTTGCCGATGAGAGGAACCTGCATGCCTCCCACAAAGCCGACTGTGCCCGTCTCGGACGCCATGGCGGCCAGGATGCCCACCAGATACGAGCCTTCGTACTCCTTGAAGGTTACAGAGCGAACATTCGGCTGCTCCACCTTATCGTCGATGATGGTGAAGCTTACATCGGGGTAGTCCGGCGCCACCTTGTTGAGGAACTCGACCCAGGAAAACCCTACCATGACGACGGGGTTATGCCCGCGCTCGGCAAACCGGCGGATGGCCTGCTCCCGCTGGGCGTCATTGGATATCTCGAACTCGACATATTCAATGCCGGTTTCCTCCTTGAACTGTTCCGCTCCCATATAAGCCATTTCATTGAATGACTTGTCGAACTTGCCCCCGAAATCATAAAGGATAGCGGGAGAGAAACCTTCCTGAGCCGTTGCCATGCCGGCCATTCCAATCGCGGCAAAGAGGCTGATCAACAAACGCTTCATCTGTTCCACCCTGTCGGTTCTATCAGGCACGGATGGCTGGCGTTGGTGAGACGCTTTGCACACCGCATGCGCCGCAGGATTTCCTCCTGCATGACGCGCAGTCTTGCATGGCGACTGCCAAAACTCACGTGAAAATTTGGGCCTGGGCTAATCTCGAATCCGTAGCTGCGGATAGTTTTGCCGGCCTTCAGTGGGGGGCATGCGCGGGAGCAGGGCAGGTCACGCCCGTCCCTTGCAGGCCGCAATAGCCAGCCGGATTCTTTGCAAGATATTGCTGGTGCTCTTCTTCCGCAAAAAAGAATTCTGGGGCCTTCTCAATCTGGGTCGTAATCGAGCCGCGGCCGGCTGCCTTCAGCGCTTTTTCGTAGGCTTGGCGCGAGGCTTGCGCCTCTGCAAGCTGCCCCTCCGTCGTGGCGAAGACGGCCGAACGATAAGTGGTGCCGATATCATTGCCCTGGCGCATGCCCTGGGTGGGATCGTGGCCTTCCCAGAAGATCTTGAGCAGGGCTGGGAAGGCGATGATCTGCGGATCGTAGACGACGAACACTACCTCAGCATGGCCGGTGAGCCCGGTCACAGTCTCGCGATAGGTGGGATTGGGCGTGATCCCGCCAGCATATCCTACCGCGGTCACCCAGACGCCGTCCACCTGCCAGAACAAGCGCTCCGCGCCCCAGAAGCAGCCCATGCCGAAGAGAACCTGCTCGGTTCCGCGCGGATAGGGGCCCTTTAGCGGTCTGCCAGTGATGAAATGGTTCTGTGCTGTCGGGATGGGGTCGGGCCGGCCGGGCAGGGCTTCGTGTGCCTTCGGAAGCCTGAGCTTCGTTTCTGAAACTTGGAAGAACATGGCTTTTCTCCTTCAGCCTTGGTGCAAGAGCGTCAATACCTTGCGGCAAAGAGGTCGTCCGGCCGCCGTTTGGGCTGGCCGAGGATGTAGAAAATGAGTGCCAGAGCCGCAAATAGCAGCCAGCTGGGAAGGGAGAGCACTGCGGTCAGGCCAGGGTCCCACAAGGCCGCAAAGGTTCGGTCTTCCACCGTCTTTCGGAACGCCTCAAATGTTCCGGGCGAGCTTGCCTGCCAGCTTTCGATGAAGGGCGTGAGGGTAATGGAAGCCGTCGCGATGGAACGTGTCGCGTCGATTACCGCGGTGACAACCGCACCGGCTAGAGCGAAAAGTGAAAGCAGGCGGGACAGGAAACGCATCGCTCGACTCACGGCAAGATACCCCTGAGATAGGTGCGCGCGGCGTGATTGGCAATTGCGGCAGAACGAATTGGTTATGGTTGGGTGCAGGAAAGACGCAAGGACATCTTGGCATCCGCATTTAATTCGACTAGATGAGCCCCGGGCAATCACATGCCCCGGCGCGCTGTACGGAAATGCGGCGCTGCCTGCGGAGAGGTGGCCGAGTGGTTGAAGGCGCACGCCTGGAACGCGTGTATACGGGCAACCGTATCGAGGGTTCGAATCCCTCTCTCTCCGCCAGTCAACTTATTGGAATCATTCTCTAATTTGAAATTTTCAGCCGTAACGGCGCAGAACTGCGGGTTTTCGGTCTAAAGCTGTTGACTTCGCTCTCTGCCTGAATCGCTGATTTCGTTCTCTCTCTGCCGACATTCTCCAAACCTCCTGACTGCGCGGATTTGGTGCGGAGTTATAAATCATTGTAAATGCATTGTTATTTGGACTGTGAAGTCCGTACATTTGTAGAGAATTTCGGTAGCAGAGCGCAACTCGGGTCGAATTGTACGCCAGTTTCTGGCATATGCACCGGTTTGCCAAGGTTGAGTATTGGAAGATTGCGACGCGTTTCACGTTGATAACGCCCCCGCGAAGGGGGCGACGCTGCCATTATTGCGTAGGCACAGAAGGAAGCGATTTGAGAACGGTCGTATATCTGAAGGCCACGACTTCCGAACCGGCGCGTAGTCTCGTGCTTGGGACCGTCGGATTCGAACGCGTCCCTTCTCTTAATATGGGAAGCTGATATACGCTGGGGCCAAGATACCGGGCCTGCCTTCGCCAATATGAGCACCTCCCGGTTCCCCCAACACCGGGTAAAATAAGGGTCCGGGCTGGATTTCCTTTGCCGGATCAGGCACATACCGGTCAACAAGAAACGCGACACGAGGGGCGAAGCCATGCAGAACCTGCTGGACGATCTGACAGAGCTTCTGCAGGCCGACCAAGCCTTTATCTCGGACGGGGCGATCCTGAAGAATGCGGTGATCGAGGCCGCGCTGAACATGGACCCGCGCCTGCTGGCCCTGCTGATGCAGTCGCCCACGATCAAGGCGCATTTCTTCACCGAGGTGGCGGGCGCGCTGGTTTTCGACAAGGTGAAGTTTCAGGACTTCGTGTCGAACAAGGCGTTCCTGCCCGACAGCTACACGGCCTTCAAGAACCGCATCGGCCTGACGGACGGGCGCGGCGATTACCTGAGCCAGTCGCGCGACGTGGTGCTGGCGTGGCCCTACAAGGACTGCGTGCTGGAAGGCGGCATGACCAAAGAGGATCGTGGCCGCAACGAAGTGTTCTGGAACACGACGCTGGCCCCGGACGACATCACGCGGCTGTTTGAACCCAAGGTGCTGACCGGCTGGGAACGCTGGGATGCCGAGGCCGTGGCAGCGGGCAAGGCCAAGCCCGTGGGAGTGGTATCAGAGGACGACAACCTGCTTATCAAGGGCAACAACCTGCTGGCGCTGCATTCGCTGAAAGCGCGCTATGCGGGGAGGGTAAAGCTAATCTATATCGATCCGCCCTATAACACCGGCAATGACGGGTTTCGGTATAACGACCGCTTCAACCATTCGGCATGGCTGACCTTCATGCGGAACAGGCTGGAAGTGGCGAAGGAATTGCTGAGCCGGGATGGGGCAATCTTCGTCAATCTAGATGACGGCGAGGCGCACTATTGCAAGGTGCTGATGGATGAGGTGTTCGGGCGAGAAAACTTTGTGGCGAACGTGGTTTGGCAGAAAAACTATACCGTGAAGAACTCGGCTAAATATCTTTCCGACATGCACGACCACATTCTAATTTTTGCCAAAGATCGAGAAACCTGGCGACCAAACTTAGTCGCACGAAAAGCGGATACCACGGACAGCTATACGAACCCGGATGGTGACCCACGTGGACCCTGGACAACTAATGCGGTTCAGGCGAGGAATTATTATAGTGAAGGCTCATACGAAATAGTTGGACCAAACGGTCGGTCCCATCTCCCACCTACTGGTACATATTGGCGGGTGTCGAAAAGCACTTTTGAGAAGCTGCTTGCAGATGATCGTATCTGGTGGGGAGCGAGGGGTGATGCAATCCCAAGAATAAAGAAATTTCTTTCGGAGGTCAAAGAAGGCGTTGTATCGCCAACTTGGTGGAAGCATGATGAAACTGGGACAAACGCAGAAGCCAAAGAAGAGGCACGGACGTTGCTTCAAGATGACAATGCCCTCTTCATGACGCCGAAGCCAGAACGTCTCCTTCATCGCATTATAGAGATCGGCTCAAACGAGAACGAAATCATCCTGGATTTCTTTTCAGGATCAGGCACAACACCATCGGTTGCCCAGAAAATGGGGCGTCGCTGGCTTGCCATTGAACAAATGGATTACATTCTTGAGCTGCCTGCATCTCGCCTCAAGAAAGTCATCGAAGGCGAACAGGGCGGGATTTCCGAGGCAGTGGGGTGGCAGGGCGGCGGGTCTTTCGTCTATGCCGAGCTTGCGCAGTCCAATTCCGCCTTCGCCACACGGATCGAGGCCGCACCCGACACCGCCGCGCTGCAAGGCATCTGGGCCGACATGCAGGCCACCGGCTATCTGCGCCCGGACGTAGATACACGCGCCTTCGATGCCGGTGTCTTCGCCGACCTGCCCGTGGAGGACGCAAAGCGCCTGCTGATGGACTGCCTCGATGCCAACCACCTGTACGTCAACTTAAATAGCTTGGGCGATGCGAATTACGATATCTCAGACGACGACATGCGCGCCACCCGGTCCTTCTACGGCATAGACCAATGACCCAGACCCTGAACGACAAGCTGGGCGCGGCGGCAGACATGGGGCTGCTGAAAAAGGACATTCCCGACCATATCACCGGCAACCTGGCCCCCAAGATTGCGCTGCGCCCCTATCAGGTCACGGCGCTCGAGCGGTTCCTGTTCTTCGTGGAGGATTACCCGCAGAAGCCGTCGAACCCGCACCTGCTGTTCCACATGGCCACGGGCAGCGGCAAGACGGTGCTGATGGCGGCGCTGATGCTGGACCTCTACACGCGCGGCTATCGCAACTTCCTTTTCTTCGTGAACTCAGCCCAGATCATTGAGAAGACCAAGGAAAACTTTCTCAACGCCGCATCGGCCAAGCACCTGTTCGCGCCCACAGTGCGCATCAATGACAAGCCGGTGGACATCCGCGCAGTGGATACCTTCGACGCGGTGTCGAAGGATGCGATCAACATTCACTTCACCACCATTCAAGGGCTGCACACCCGAATGCAGAACCCGAAAGAGAACGCCGTCACCATCGAGGACTTCCGCGATTACAAGGTAGTGATGTTCTCGGACGAAGCGCACCACCTGAACGCCGAGACCAAGAAGACGCTGACCAAGGGCGAGGCCGAAGACAAGGCCAGTTGGGAAGGCACAGTGTCCGAGATTTTCCGCCAGCATCCCGAAAACATGCTGTTGGAGTTTACCGCAACCGTGGACCTGAGCCACGAGGCGATCCGGGCCAAGTATGCCGACAAGATACTCTACGACTATTCGCTCCGACAGTTTCGAGAAGACGGCTATTCCAAGGACATTGAGTTGCGGCAGGCCGATTTGCCGCCCGAGGCCCGTATGATGCAGGCGATGGTCTTGAGCCAATACCGCCGCAAGGTGGCCGAGGCGCACGGGCTGCATTGCAAGCCGGTTATCCTGATGAAGTCTAAGACCATAGCAGCATCGGGCGAAAACGAAACGGACTTCGCGGCGATGGTAGCGGGTCTGACCGGCGAGCGGCTCGAAGCCCTGCGCGCAGCATCAAGCGGGGATGAGACGTTATCCCGCGCCTTCGCCTTCATCATAGACGAACGCGGCATGGCGGCAGACGACTTCGCCCACGAGTTGCAGGGCGATTTCAGCCCCGACAAGGTAGTGAACGTTAACAACCCGACGGATTTGGAAAAGAGACAGATAGAGCTGAACGCGCTTGAGGACCGCGCGAACGAGATACGGGTGATCTTCGCCGTTGATAAGCTGAACGAAGGCTGGGACGTGTTGAACCTGTTCGACATCGTGCGCCTGTACGACACCCGCGACGGAAAGGCGAACAAGGTGGGCAAGACCACCATGGCCGAGGCGCAGTTGATCGGGCGCGGAGCACGATACTTTCCATTCACTGCCCCTGATCAGCCCGATGCCGCGCAGGAGAAACGCAAATACGACAGCACAGTTGAACACCCGCTGCGCATCCTAGAAGAACTGCATTACCATTGTTCCCACAATCCGAAATACATTCAGGACATCCGCAACGCCCTGCGCCAAACCGGGATGCTGGACGACACTGCCCGCACAGTGCGGCTCCGGCTTAAGGACAGCTTCAAGCAATCGTCCCTCTATTTGTCTGAATATGTCTGGGTAAATGACAGGATCAGAAACCCGCGTGAAGGCGTGGCGGGGCTGGACGCATATAGCGTTCCCTCCAACATTATCTATCCGACGCTGATGACAGGGCGTGTGACGGAAAGCTCCGCCTTTGGCGGCGGCCAGTTGAAACTGACGCCGACCGACAAAGAGCCGATAGCGCGCGATCTCAAGCTGACAGACTTCGGCAAGGCCATTCTGGGTTTTGCGATGGACGGCAACCACTTCTTCCACTTTGCCAATCTCAGGACGTATTTCCCGCAGCTTGCCAGCGCATCGCAGTTTCTGACATCAGCCACCTATCTGGGCGGGGTGACGGTGACTGTGCGCGGTCTGCTCGATGACTTGGACGCGCTGACCGCGCGGCAGAAACTCGACATTACGCAATATGTGCTCCACCAGATCGAAAGTGGCGTGAAGCGCGAAAGCGTGGACTTTGTCGGAACGAAGGATTTCAAGCCGTACCGGATCAGCGATCGTTTTACCGACAAGACGCTGAAACTGCGTATCGAAGGCGAAACCGGCCTGAGTTGGGTCAATGGCGAAAGCAATGTGCCGGGTCTGGATCAGATCGACCTGACGACGAAAGACTGGCACGCCTATGACGACAGCTACGGCACCGATCAGGAAAAGCACTTCATCAAGTACCTGAATGATCAGGCCGACCGGCTGCAGGAACGATATGACGACTTCCACCTGCTGCGGAACGAGAAAGCGGTAAAACTGTTTGCCTTCGCGGACGGGCAGGCATTCGAGCCAGATTTCGTGCTGTTCCTGCGCAAAAAGGGTGAGGAAACTAGCACGATCTTGCAACTATTCGTTGAACCCAAGGGCGATCACCTGAAACAGGCCGATAGCTGGAAGGAAGCGTTTCTAACGGACATAGAAGGCCAAGGGCGTATCGAAATCATATTTCAGGGGCGCGACTATTCAGTGTACGGCCTGCCCTTCTTCAACGATCAGGGGCAGAGCAATGCAGACTTCAAGGCGGGATTTGAACGGTTCCTCAACGGCTAAATAGCCGGAGGCTGATTGCGCCCCAAGCCGACCGCACTGCATGAGTCTTGTGCTAAATTATCCGATTGCCCTGATGCCCATCTAGGTATCGTCGTCAATAACTGTAGAACTCGGCTCTGAAACGAAAAAGATCCCACCGCGGGAGGAGTTGCAGCAGGCTCTTGGAGTAACGAACTGTGAATGTGAACGAGGAGTTTTGCCTCGACGATTGAAGGCGAGAGCAGCGTCAGACGCAAAATCCGACTGACATAGGAGGCACTGATCTTCTCTGCGGCAGCGACCTCCTCGATGGTGGTGTGAACGCCAGTTTCCAGCAGCTCGCGCCAACGAAAGCCACGGCGATCGCCTTGACCGTGTTGTCGACACGAGCACGAGGCAGCGCACATGACGATATGCCATCCGGCAGGATGATCTGCTTGTGCCCACCGCGCTGTGTAAAGGACAAACGCGCAAACTTCTAATCCGTTGTTTGCAATCGCACCTCCCCAGCCCTAGGTGAAAAGCATTGCTTGTCTCGAAAATACGAAGGATTCTCCATGCTTTATGTCGATATCCCGACGCTTTCTGACCTACGAAAGCTCAATGAGGTACGCGCTGATGCTTGCGTGTCACTCTATGTTCCCACCACTCCGGTGACTCAGGATGTTGAGGCATCTCGCATTGAGGCAGGCAATCTCGCCAAGCAAGCATACGAACAACTTCAAGCTGATGGCTTGGACAAGCGTCGCTTGGCGGCACTTGGAGAGCAACTGGATGATTTGCTGGACGATGACGAATTCTGGCGTTTTCAGGCAAATTCACTCGCGATCTTTGCGACGCCGGATACGATCCAGACATTCCGGCTGGCAAACCGCCTCCAGCCGATCATTGAAGTGGCGGATCGCTTCCTAACCAAGCCGCTGATGCGTGCCATCACCTTCGCCAATGATGGATTCGTACTCGCTCTGTCTGAGAACGATGTACGTTTGATCGAAATCTTCCCGGACCTTCCGCCGCAACGCGTGCAGGTGCCAAACCTGCCGAAAGATGCTGCGAGTGCAGTCAAGGTATCCTTGCTCAACAACCGTACGTCATTGCGTCGTGTGATGGGTTCCGAAGGCCAAAAGGTGCGGCTCGCACAATATGCGCGGATGGTGGATGCTGCCATTCGCCCGATACTTTCTAATCGCGACGCGCCATTGATCCTGGCAGCCAACGAGCCTGTTGCGGCCATTTTCCGGTCGATCAACAGCTATCCGAATCTCGTTCCCGACACCCTGACGGTGACCAACGACCGATCGACCGAGGCAGAAATTGCCGCAGCGGCACGCCCCATACTCGATGCCACCTATGCGCGGGAGATCAACGAGGTCAAAGCCCTGTTTGAACAACGCGCCAGCGACCGCCGGGCAACCACGGACATTTCAGATGCAGCGCGTCTTGCCACATATGGTGGGATTGAAACCCTGCTGGTGAATTTCGATGAGGTCGTCCATGGCACCGTCGATGAGGATACCGGAGCCGTCGTCTTTGGCGAGGAAGGGCCTGACACCTATGGCATCGTGGATGAGATCATGGCTCGGGCATTGGCCAGCGGCGCGCGCGTTCTTGCTGCACGCAAGGATGATATTCCAGGCGGTGCATCGTTGGCGGCCACATTACGCTATCCACTTTAGGATCCGCTGGCTTTGCTGATCTGCCGATCCCACTCTAGCGGGAACGGCTTCATCAATGTGGCAAGGGTCATCTCTGGCCCTTGCCTGCCGTCGAGGATCGCGTCGACGATTGAAGGCGCCAGGAGGGTTAGACGCAAAATCCGACTGACATAGGAGGCGCTGATCTTTTCAGCGGCGGCAATGTCCTCGATGGTGGTGTGAACGCCAGTTTCAAGCAGCTTGCGCCAGCGGAAGCCACGGGCGATCGCCTTGACCATCGTGTTATCCACACGAGCACGAGGCGGCGCCCATGACGAAGTGCCGTCGGGCAGGACAATCTGCTTGCGCCCACCGCGCTTGTTGAACGTGATCGGCACATGCACGGTAATAGTGTCGTTATCGCGCGTGACGGTCATAGCTACGCTGCCTTCCTACTGCCTGCGACTGTCTGATCTGGACGAACAGCCCCCAGTTCCGCAACAAGGCCGGCCAACCCTAGCGTGCGCAGGCGGATGGCAAGGCCATCAGCAGCAAGATCAACCCGCTCGACCAGAAGCTGAACAATGCGCGCCTGCTCGGTCGGAAACAGTTCGTCCCAGATCGGATCGAGCCGCTCCAGCGCATCGCGAACCTCGGCCTCTGGCAATTCATTGATTTCCGACCGAGCCGCACGCCATGTGCCGATGATGATTTCTGGCGCACGCAGAAGCCCACGCAGCTGATCAATAACGGCGTTCTCCACCTCTGCGGCAGGCACGCGAGCGATCGGACAGGCATTTGCGCCACGTTTCAGCACCGACTGGCTGACATAATAGCGATAAAGTTTGTCGCCCTTCCTCGTATGCGTTGGCGAGAATGCGGCCCCATCCGGACCAAAGATCAGGCCTTTCAACAGCGCCGGCGTCTGCGCCCGCGTATTGCTGGCGCGTTTGCGCGGGCTTGTCTGAAGAATGGCATGGACCTTGTCCCATAGAGCACGATCGATGATCGCCTTGTGCTCGCCGGGATAGCTTTCGCCCTTGTGCACGGCTTCACCGATATAGACCCGGTTGTTGAGCAGTTTGTAGAGAAAGCCCTTGTCGACCAGTTTTCCCCGGCGGGTGCGCACATTTTCTGCGGTCAGAGCTTTTGCCAAGACCGTCGCCGAACCGATACTGACAAAGCGCTCGAAGATCATGCGTACCGTGGCAGCCTCGGTTTCCTCGACTACCAGCTTGCGGTTTTCCACCCGGTAGCCGAGCGGAACGACACCACCCATCCACATGCCCTTCTTGCGGGAGGCACGGATCTTGTCGCGAATGCGTTCGGCCGTGACCTCGCGTTCGAACTGGGCAAAGGACAGCAGAATGTTGAGCGTCAGCCTGCCCATCGATGTGGTGGTGTTGAACGACTGCGTCACGGAGACGAAGGTGACGCCATTTCTGTCGAACACCTCGACCAGCTTCGAAAAATCCATCAGCGAGCGTGACAGGCGGTCGATCTTGTAGACGACCACCACATCAACCAGCCCGTCCTCGATATCAGCCAGCAGCTGTTTTAGCGCCGGCCGCTCCAGCGTACCGCCGGAGATGCCGCCGTCATCATACTGATCACGCACCAGCACCCAGCCCTCGGAGCGCTGGCTGGCGATATAGGCTTCGCAGGCCTCGCGTTGCGCATCGAGACTGTTGAATTCCTGCTCCAGCCCTTCCTCGGAGGACTTTCTGGTGTAGATGGCGCAGCGCAGCTTACGAATGGTGGGTTTGTTCATGCCCGGCTCCGGTGATTTTTCAGGCCGAAGAAGATCCAGCCATTCCAGCGCGTGCCGGTGATGGCGCGGGCAACCGATGACAGGCTTTTGTAAGGGCGTCCCTGCCATTCAAAACCATCGGCCAGCACGGTGACGGTGTGCTCGACACCCTGCCATTCGCGGATCAGGCGGGTTCCGACAATTGGTCGATCATCGGCACGGTTGCGGCGTACCATCAAGTTGCCGCCATCAAGCTGTTCACCCAAGACTTCCAGCCGCTCGATTGTCGAGGGCTTCAGCCCGCCAAGGCTGAGTTCCTGGATGCGATAGGCCAGCCTGCTTTCGAGATAGCGCCGGTTGAAGGCAGGCGGCTCGCTGTCGAACAGATCGCGCCACTGCTTTTTCAATTCCGGTGTTGTGGCCGTCTTCAGCGCCACCAGGCGCTTGGGGATATGATCATGCGTCGTCATGAAACTCTCCGGTGAGTTGGAGTTGCATGACGGCATCGATCTGGCGTGAAGTGAAGGCAACTTTCTCCACTATCTTCAACAGGATGAGCGCATTTACGCTGACGCAGCCGAATGATGCCGCGTACCAGCAACTGGCACAGTTCGGCATGACGTTCTGCAGTGGACATACGATCAGGCGGGAGGGGATTAGGGCTTCGCATGTATCTCTCCTTTGTAGGAGAAAAGCCGCCCATGCTGGCCAAACAGGACATTTTGCCCTTAGACTTTGCGAGGCAAGTATTTTCGGGAGGGGAATATGGTGCGCGCACCGGCCAAAAGCTGTCCAAATTTGTCGAGATTATTCGAAGATGCTGAGCCAGAACTTCTAGCCCAATTCCTGAATGCAACTGCCTTCCAGCGATTGGCCTGGCTTGAAGATTACCGGTTCAGTGCGGATGATCCAGAAGGTCCGTCAACTGCCCGCAACATGCTGCTTAAGGAAAAGAAGGATCGGCTGGGTCCGCTTGAGACAGAGGCAGCGCGCATCATAAACATTGCCAGCGACCGCGGTGAGTACGCCCTTGAGGGCCTGACAGGAACCAGCCTGGAAAATGACCGCGCAAGGGTGCTTCTTGGCCAACGCGATAACCTCGCGCGGAGTTTATGGACATATATCAGAGAGCACGCGCTTTTCGAAGCAGCAGAGAATAGTCTGCACCTGCGCCTGTACCGGCGATATGACAAACATTATCAGACATTCATGGCAGAACCGTCAGCTGGCGGCGGTCCGGATGCTAGCGGTGCTTTACTTGACGAGCTACTTGCCGATCTGGGCAAGCGGCTTGACCGTGGCGAGGGCTACAGCATCGACAGGTTCGACATTCCCGAGGACGGTGACGAACCTGCAGCCGAAATGTATTTGCTGTTTCATCCTGATCCGCCGACCAGCGTTCGGGAGATTGACGATCAGGGCAATCGGTCAAGAATCTATTTTCGTCCGCCCGGGGAAGCGATGATCGTTTTTACTCCCTCAACAGGACGGGTGCACGTTCGCGCACGCAACAGAAGATTGCGCCACACCATTGCTGAGCGCTTTATCGAAACGGCACTGCAGCAGACATACTCCAGTCAGCCTGTCGATTTTCAGGCCTACGATATTTCACAGTTCCTGAAGGGATTCGACCTCCCACTACCAGATTTCGATGAAGACGCGGTAATCCTAAACGCACAGGTCATCCGCGCTGACATTAGTATCGGCAACCTTACCAATCGGCTTTCGCTTTCCACCACCATTGGACAGAATATCTCTGAGCTAATACAAAGTCAGCCGGGCTTATCCAGGATCTTCGAACGTGCATTGGCTATTCGATTCATTGAAATCGCGGTTCGCTATTGGCGAACCGATCGGGAAAATGAGGAAACTCTCAACTTCACGCTCACAGATCGCAATACCAGCAGCCTGCTCAGCCTCGATGATCCGTTCGAACGCGTCCTCGGACATCGCCTGCTTCGACACTGGAACATCATGCGAGAAGGTCGGGCGCCAAGCGCTGCTGAGAGCATGATGGTTATCCCCGCCCTGTTGGCCATTTGGGACATCGGGGCCGATAAGGTCGCGGGCACCTGGCTTCAGGCTCGTGGTATCGCCCCAAAGATCCTAATCGATTTGGGCTTTCTCGTGCCCGCCGGCTGGGAAGGCGATGACCTGATCGACGATGAGGACGAGGTCGGCCCGGTCACGGCCGAAGTGGTCGTCCGGATCGAGAGGGGGGATGCGGAGGAAGAAGACCGTAAAGTAGCCGACCTCAACGTCTCCGAAGGACAGGTGACGCCTGCGGACAACCCGGATCGCTACAGGATCTATCGGGTGCGCGACGGCTGGGTGGTGCAACACCTGAAGGAACGTCTCGAACAAGTGCTCGACGCGCCTGCCATCGAGAAGCTTACAGATCACCTCTTCTACCTTGGAACGCTCGGGGTCGATGGCGGGAATGTTCCGATCTACCTTGCGCGTGGTCTAGACCGGGAGAAGGTCCGGTCGGCCGTCGATACGGAACTTCGGGCGCGCGCCAATCTCGGTGTTGGCCTGATTCTGCAGGCCGGCCACGCTTCGGGGCCATGTCTGGCAGCCAACGTTTTGACGCCGCTTGCCGATCAGATCGACGATGATCAGTCCGAAATCGCATTAGTCGCAGACAAGCTCCGGTCCGTGTTTCGGCGACACCGGATACTGGCCCGTGGTGGACAGGCGGTCGAACTCACTCGCTCCGGGGAGACCCTTGCTACTCTGTTTGTTCCAGGGAAAGGCAGCATCGACATAGAAGGTAAGAACCGCATCGCGGTCATCCAGCGACTTGTCGATGCGCACAACAATGGCCCGATGCCAATGGCAACCCGAGATCTTGTCAAGGACATCGCCGAAGACCAATCCCTATCGAATATCTTCAAGCAGCCGCTCTGGAGCAAGTTGAAAGCTAACTTTTTGCGAAGCCTTGGCGCCAGAGGGCCCTGGGAGATCGCCATCTGAGGGCTGGCTCCGATCTGGCTCCGATTGGGGGGTCTGACGGGCTCCGATTCTTCAGGCCATTGGAAGTGCTCACTCAATCTAGAGGAGCACTTCCATGCCGACTCCCTTTCCTCCGCGCCACGCAGCCTCGACGAGATGGCCCGGCGCCGCGACGACCAAGCCCACCCCTTCGAACTCGGAATGGCGCTGCACCCGCTGTGACAAGCTGCTCGGCGTCTGCAGGGACGGCCGCATGCATCTGCGCTTTGCGCGGGGGCACGAATATCTGGTGGGCTTCCCGGTCCAAGCCACCTGCCGCAGCTGCGGCACGCTGAACCACGCGACCGCCCCCGCGCGCTAAGCCGCGCATTCTTCTTCCCCTTCCGAAATCTCAGAGACGCACGACGTCCTGACCTGGCCACGAGAAGGCGCCGGACGCCTGGCCGCAAGGCAGGCGTCCGATGTCTATCGCGTGGCACGAGATCCGTGATCACCTTATGAAAACCTCTTCCACCCTTCAATTCCAACGCAGCTTCGATGCTTTCCGTAGCGTGCATCAGACTCTCGCATTGTTCCGAGATCCTGCAGCCCTCCTTGACTGGCTGCACAGTAAAACCAACGAACCAGACACCAAAAACCTGATCCTCTCGACGCTGGTTGAGGCGGCGCAGACTGAAGGATATGCATCCGATTGCGCGCTGACCATGCTGTTGCTGGCGCTTTGGCCCGGTCTGGACGCGATCCGGCGGCGATCCATTTGGCGCAGGATCGGCACCGCAGACGAAATCACATCCGACGTGCTGGTACGCACGACAGAGGCCGTCCGCAGACTTGACCTCGAGCACGTCAATTGGATTGCAGCCACGGTCTTACGGAACGTCGAACGTGACATGATCCGCGCCCGCCAGCGCGATGCAGCATGCAAAAGTCTGAACAGCGACACCGAACCTGACGATGTAGTCACCGATCAGGTCCGGCAACGGCCCGAGGCTGAGGATGCGTTCATTCAGAAGGATCTGCAAACGCTGATCGGCGCGGACGCCCTGTTGGTAATCCGCGTGGCCATCGAGGGTTTTACGCAGGCCGAGGTCGCCACTGAACTTGGCGTGTCCGAGGACGCCGCTCGCAAACGCTATCAGCGCGCCATCCGGCGTCTGCGCGATGCCCTGCAACAAATCGTCTGACCTGATGTCCCGTTCCGGGCAGCGGGGTGGCTTTTCTCATTCAGAAGCCAATCCGGGCCCACTCGAACAGAAGGAGGCAAGCGTGATCACGACACCCGATTATGTGCCCGAAGATCTGAAGCGCCTTCCAGGCCTCTATCGGCGCTGGGAGCTGAACGAAGTGCTGCAGCCTGATCGCAATTACCAGATCGAGGATGCCGGCACCCATGCAGATGGCACCCCGTTACTGGCGGTTTACGCCACCCCCATTGCCACCGACAGAACGCAGCAATTCCAGCGTGAGACAGATTCCGAGAGCGGTGAGTAATAATCAATATGAACAAGATCTCTCATAAATTCACCGCCGCCCAGCTGCTGCTGACCGAGGCGCAGTTCTGCGCTTGGATCGGCCAGTCAGCACCCGGCACTACCATACAGTACAATTGCGGGTTCCTCGCAATCGACACCGTGCGCGCCAGCAGCGATCTCCTCGAGCATGAGCGCAAGGAACTGGTTCGTGTTGGTCGCCGTGCCTGGTGGGCATTTGAACACGGTCTCGTCCATCTCGTGCAGCGCCGGCTTGCTCCGGATCGGTTCGCTTATCTGGCAATCGCCCGTGCCCGCCCAAAAAAGATGCAGGCAAGCCTGCTCAGCATGCTGGCCCAGCATGAAGAAACTGGCGGGCTCGCCAATCCCAACATTTCGCTTCGCCAATCCCGATCCTGAAAGGAGCCTTCGATGTTTGCCACCTCCAAGCTGAATACTTTGCGCAAACGCCATTACGGTCTTGATGGCTTGCCAACCTCGATTTGCGTCCTGGCTGTCGACCAGCTGGCAAGTTCTGTGCGCTCGATCGAGGTAGCGACCCTTGATGAGGTGGCCTTCGCCATCGTCAACGCCGAACAGGCTTACAACGCCGCTGGCGATCGCCTGTTTGCCCTGCGCCGCCTCTATAATCTGGCCCGCGAGGCTGGTGGGATCGGGTCTGGTTGTGCAGTCGATGCTGCAATCGAAGCCAGGCCGGAGCGCTGATCATGGCTATTCTTGCCATCGACCCCGGCCTCAACAACGGCATCGCTGTTCTGGATTGTGAGCGCCGTCTGCTGCTCGCAACCGAAATCCCGATGATTGGCGAAGGTGCCAATCGGCGCCTCAACATGACGTCGTTTGCCAGCATCATCCTTCAGTTCCGGATTGAGCATGCCGTTATCGAGGATGTTGCGGCGATGCCCAAACAGGGCGTCTCGTCGATGTTCCGTTTCGGGCGAGCGGCTGGTGCCATTGAGGGCGCGCTTGCTGCGCTGAAAGTACCGACAACCTTCATTCGACCGGCGATCTGGAAACGCGACATCGGTGCCAAGGCCAAGCAGGCCGAAGATATCCGCGCACTGGCGATCCAGACATGGCCGGATCAGGCGCACCGCTTTGCCCGCAAGCGCGACCATAACCGTGCCGAAGCCGCGCTGATCGGTCTCTGGTTCCTGCAACATTCCGGCTGGACGTCCGGCGGTGAGGACACACCGCCCACCTCTTCCTTGCTTGCAGGTTCACGGGTCTTCGTTGGCGGCGAAGGCTGGAGGACGCTCTGATGAACCCGTTCAAAGCGCACGGCCTCGACCACATCTCGGTCAGCCAGCTTAATTTGTGGGCTGCAGCTCCTGGCATCTATGTGATGGAGCGCCTGCTGGGCCATCGCACACCAGTTGGTGCCGCTGCCCATCGTGGCACGGCAGTCGAAGCTGGTGTCATCGCCGGCCTGATGGGTTCATCACTGAATGAGGCCATCGATACCGCGAACGCTGTCTTTACCGAGCGGACCGCGCTTTCATCAGATCCGCGCCGCGACAAGGAACGTGATGCCTTGGCCGGCATGGTCGAGCGCGGGATCGAGTTGCTCGGCCCATGGGGCAAGCCGGATCGCACACAGGTACGAAAAGAATGGCGCATGGATGGCATTGCCGTGCCGGTGCTCGGATTTACCGATGCCGAATATGATGCACACGGGCTGATCATCGACCTGAAAACCAGCCACGCCCTGCCGTCAACGATCCGGACATCCCACGCCAGACAGGTCGCAAGCTATGTCGGTGCCGGTTCGAATATGAGCGGCGGTGTGGCCTACGTCACATCGAAGAAGTCGGCGCTGTACCAGCTTGAGAACGCTTCGGCCCATGTCGCGGCGCTGACCCGCATGGCGCATTCGTTGCAGAATTTCCTCGCCATCTCCACCGATCCACACGAGCTGGCGAGCCTCATCACCGTCGACACTGACAGCTTTTACCTCGCCGACCCACGGGCGCGTCAGAACGCGTTTGACGTGTTCGGCGTCTGAGATCCCCAATCACGGGATGGGCCAGCTGGCGGCCAGATGCCGGCACAAAGCGCGCAGCGCAGAAAGATTGACATCATGACTACTGGATTTGGACTGAGCATTGGAAGCGGTAAGGATTTTCTGCCCTCCATCCGCATCAACGGCAAGGATGGCGGCGTCGAGCGATCGACATGGGATGGCAGCGAACGTGGTCTCGAAGTAGTCGATGACCTCGTTTGCCTCATGGACTGGGCCACGCTCCAGGTGGGCTGGGTCGAGTTTACAGATCGTGGCCCCGACAAGCGGCTGGTGGCGATTGGCGATCCATTGCCGGACCGCCCCTCCGAAAAGCACAAGCAGGGCGTGCAGGTAGTCGTCTATCTGCCGGGTGGTCTTGGTTGCCATGAAATCTGTTCGACCGCGATCGGCGTCGTCGGCGCGCTGGAGCGCATCTATGATGCGAGCATCGCAGCACCTGAATGGCAGCAGGGCAAGGTACCAGTGGTGCGCCTGACCGAGTTCCAGAAAGAAAAGACCAAGCATGGCAACCGCGCCGTGCCGGTGTTCGAGATTCTTGACTGGAAGGATCGCCCCGCCGAGCTCGACGAGCACAAGGCGGCGCCAAAGCCGCGCGCAGCAATTCCGGCATCCACCAGTACGAGCCGTCCGGCTGCGACCGGCTCAACCCAGATGACGCCGCCTGCGTCCGTCACCCGCGCCCCGGTGCCGGACTTCGGATGAGTGTCGAGGGGATCGGGAGGCGGCCACCTTCCGATCCCCGTGCACCGCACATGCAGACTGCTTGGTGGGGGAGGTCCACATGGGGTACGACAATGACGCTAGAAGTACCGGATGAATTTGCAAGCGCCTGCCAGTGGGCTGACAGCTATCGGGCGCTCGGTCTTGCGGTAATCCCTGCCGCTGGCCGGGAAAAGATCCCGGTCGGCAAATGGCGTGAGTTCCAGACCGGCATTCCGCAGACCGTCCATGATCGCTGGTACGGCGATGATGGCGAACATCGTGCCAATTACCGCATGGGCTTTTTGACCGGTGCGGCGTCACTCGGCGATGGCTGGAAGCTGCTGGTCATTGATCTTGACGAGAAAGGCACAGTATCCGGCTCCACGACTTGGGATCACTGGATTGCCGATAACGAACTTGGCTGCGATCCTGAAACCTGGCGCGCCCGCACCGGTGGCGGCGGTCAGCATATCTATTTCCGCTATCCTGATCATCTTTCCATCAGGAATACACAGGAGACAATCGCCGGTATCGATGTCCGCGCTGAGGGTGGGTTTGTCATCGCCCCGCCGTCGCGACATCAGAATGGCAAGCAATATCTCTGGATCTTCTCGCCCTTCGACACGGAACTGGCGGAAGCGCCGCAATGGCTGCTCGACAAGGTCGGCGCCACGGAGGCACTGCTACTGGCGGCCGCGCCAGCCCAGCCATCGACACTGTCATTATCATCACCTCCGCGCGCCCAAACGGCGACGATGGCGGCCGATCATTCGTCCTCACCGCAACAGGCCACCGATGCCTGGGGGCACATCGTCGATGGCCGCGATGCCTATATGCGCGACATGGTCTGGGCGGCAATCGTCGACTGGTATCGCGAATGTCCAATCCCGCCATCTGAGCGCGAGGTCGAGCAGAAGCTGCTTGAGGTTTACGCTGTCTATGAGCGCAAGGTGCGTCCGCAGGAAGCCGGCAACACGCTCGAGGGCGAGGGACGCGGCGTTTCTGCCTTCCGGAACAAGTGGGCCTACGCCATGCGGCAGTGGGATACCAAGGTTGCCGCGGCGGCGAAGGAAAAGCCAGCGGGAAACCACAGTGTCTGGGAACAAACCTCACCCTCGATCGACCCGTCGGCCGAACTGGAATGGTTCGACGATATCAATCCGATCATCAGCACGCCCTACATCGTCAAGGGCGTCCTTGATCTCGGTGCCATGTCGGTCGTTTACGGCCCCTCGAATTCCGGCAAGACCTTCTTCGCTCTTGATATCGCCTACCATGTTGCGATCGATCATTCCTGGCGGTCACAGCGCGTCGCAGGCGGGTCCGTCCTTTATCTCGCCGCCGAGGGTGGCAACGGCATCGCCAACCGCATCGTCGGGCTCAGAAAGACCAGCGGCGTTGTCGAGGTTCCCTTGGCGCTGCGCCGTGCGGGTCTCGATCTTCTTAATCCGGACGCCGACACCGAACGTGTCGTCAAGCTTGCCGAGGAAGTCGCAAACCGCGCGCCCCTCAAGCTGATCGTCATCGACACGCTGTCGCGCGTCATCGCTGGCGGCGACGAGAACGGCCCGGTCGACATGACGGCCTTTATCAAGAACGTCGATCGCATCCGTCATGCCACCGGCGCCCATATCATGATCGTCCACCATACCGGCAAGGATGCGGCCAAGGGCGCACGTGGTCATTCATCGCTCCGGGCCGCCACCGATACGGAGATCGAAGTGTCGGTCGACGAGATGGAGACCCGTTTCGCCAAAGTGACCAAGCAACGTGACCTGCCGGGTGGCGAGGAATTTGCCTTCAAGCTTGATGCCGTGGCGCTCGGGGTCGACGATGACGGCGATACCATCACTACATGCGTCGTGCTGCCGGTGGAGAAGCAGGCGCAAACGGATGACCTCCTGCCGCCGCGCGCGACCTGCAAAGCCATCCTGAAGGCCGTCGACGACGCCTGGAAGGCGAAGCATCCATTCTCGATGGCGCCCCAGTCAAAAGCGTCCGGGCGATATGCCCCGCGGGCGCTCGGCCAGCAGTTCGACCTGCCCGGCAAGGCCATCGAGAGCCTGCTGATCAGCTGGATCGATAACGCCATCATCGCCGTCGAGATGTGTGATTCCGACACCAAGAAGCGGGGTTTGAAGGTGCTCGAGTGGCTCGATTGAGAGTTACGGAGGTTGCACGGATGTTACGGAACTATGCCCCATAAGTCATTGAAATCATTATCCGGAAGTCACTACGGAAGTTACGGAGAAGGAGGTGCTAAGCCATTGATTTCATTTACGGAGGTTTACGGAAGTCTGACCTCTTCTAAAGAAGGCCGCTGCGCTTTGGCTTCGCGGCCTTCAACGGGGTCACGCGAGAAGGAGTTTTGTCATGGCCTATGACTTTGACACCGCCCAGTTGGCGACCAAGCCCAAATCCGAGATTGTCGTCGACATGATGGCAGCGTTGCACAAGCTCGATGCGCTGGCGCGAAACATGGAGCGAAAATGGGGTGCATGCCGCCTGCCGGCACTGGTGCCCGACGATCTGGCAAAGCGGTTTTATTCGCAGCATCGAAAGGTCTCGATGGCGCTGCGCGAAGGCCGCCATCAGGATGCGCTCCACGAGATCGAGCGCATGGTCACCGCCTGGCAGTTTCTGGATCAAGAAGCAGACAGGTTGGGTGCTGAGCCGATCCATCCAGCTGTCTGGGAGGTGGCACTTTCCGATGGCACGGTGGCGGCGATCGTTCAGGACGAGGACAGCGCCGCCGCTGTCGACCCGCAGGACCGCGCCATGAAAATCTACATGCTGTCCGAAATTGCCCGCCTGATCGAGGCCATGCCGACGGTAATGGCGATCAAGGACGAATGGCCCGGCGCCAAGGTCGTGCCCACGCGCACCATCACTGCCGACAACTATTGGTGGGAGCATGGCGATGAACTGCCGTTTTGACCGACCCCGCAGTCGCGATGACAGCGACATGATCTGGACACCCAAGCTGGTCGAAGCACGCCTCGCTGAAGCTGCTGTCGTGCTGCAGCGATTGCCCGAGCCGCGGCAACAGGGATATTTCAATACGTGGCCTCGCCATAGCTACGAGTTCGGTGACCTTGTGGAGCAAGAGCCACGGCAAACATCATTGCCGCCACCATCGCCTGCTGCGATCTCTCGCATGGAGGAGGCACTGACATGGACAATCGAACTTGATCCGATCGATGGCAGGATTATCTGGCTGCGCGCTCATAACACGCCGTGGAAGGCGATTTGCTGGAAGGTGGGCCTGCAGCGCTCTGCAGCCAATGAGCGCTGGCTCTACGGGTTGTGTGTCATCGCCATGAACCTCAACCGGCAGCCAGTGCCGAGGAAGCGGTCACGGCGCTATGTCATCCATTACGTTCGGGATTTTTCTATTGAAGCGTCGACGGTATGATACCAACAATGGGTCAATAGGCCATCATTCGCGCGCAACAGAGTTGGAATGTCTGAAGCTGAGGAGTTTCCTGCCCATAGCGACTACGTCATGGTGAAAGTCAATCGTGCTGTCGATAGCGACAATATCCGCACAAGACGGTGCTTTGTCTGCGGAGGTCAACCGTCAACAGGGGCTGGCGAACATGTGTTTCCGAAGTGGCTTCAAACAAGATTTGGGCTATTTGACGAGAGACTTACTCTGATTAATGGTACATTAATTCCCTATCGTAGCTTATCAGTCCCCTGCTGCGCCGACTGTAACACTGGATTCCTGTCTCGAATTGAGACCAAAGTGCAGGAAATAGTTGAACGCGGTTGTGTTGAATCCTGTGCAGACCGCCTTTCCGTGGCGCGCTGGATGGCTAAGATTCTTGTTGGTATTTTGGTCAAAGAAACTGCTCTCCTGCTGGATCGAAAGAACCCATCGCACGGTAGCATTGTGCCGCCTGATCTCATTGATGAGCTCTCTCATTGTCAGCTCCTACTTCAAAGCGCTCGAAAGCCCACCCGTTTCGAAGCCCTGCATGGCCCGTTCCCTTTTACCCTGTATTGGTATCGCATTAATGGCCCAGAAGACGGCTTTGATCTCTCGACCGACATTCTCGGACAGTCGATCGCAATGCAGTTAGGTAAATTAGGACTTGTCTTCGTAAACGATGGCGGTCTGCAGATGATTCATGGTGATAAAGGACCGTATGGGTTGGAAGGGGCAACAGTGTTACCTCACCAATTCGGTGAACTTGCTGCTCGCATACACACCAAGGCATCGCTACGTGATGCTACTCATTTCTATCTCACCTCCGAGACACCAGATCAGCTGACCATAAAGCAACAGTCCGTACGACCATTCACAGGAACAATACTTTCTGGCGGAGAGATGCAGGTGTTTCAACCCTGGGACTCCGTGAGCTTCGCCGTGCGCGCGGCTCAAATTACGCGGCTCGAAGAAAGTGTATTCTTGGACCCTGAAACCGGACATGAAATGACCATACTGACAAATCTTTTCTCAAGCGAGGAGCCCGGGGCGGACGCTTCATCAAATCCAGAAAGATAGGCTGGACGACGTGGCTCGGGCCCAACGATGACCACCGCGCAATGGGGCGTAGAATGTCCGCCGGACATACCGCAGCAGGACAAAACCAGCTGGTTTGGGGTATATTCTGGCTATGCTCAGGAGAGTAGCGCGCCTGCGATGGAGATGATCCTCGCAGGCGTTGTCGTTTCCGGCATCATCGTTCCTATTCAATGAGACCAGCATCATGGCCGTTCGTCCACCAATCCACCGTCCTGTCGGACGGCGCGACAAGCGTGAGCGTGACCAGGACTATGCGCGGCGACGCAATCCCGAGGCCCGCGCGCTCTACCGCTCGAAGCGCTGGCTCACTGAGCGTGCCGCCTTCCTGCACCAGCACCCGCTTTGCGTGGAATGCGAGCGTCACGATTTGATCCGCCCGGCGGGCGTCGTCGATCATATCGATCCGCATGGCGGTGACGAGACGGTGTTCTGGGACAAGGACCGCTGGCAGGCGCTGTGCGCATCCTGCCATGGCAAGAAGACAGCGGCTCTGGATGGTGGCTTCGGCAATACGAAACGCTGCTCATAGGCCCCCGGGGAGGTCAAATCTCTGGAAGCTTCACGCAGAAGACCGCGCGCCACCAAAAACATATGCGTGGCCAAAATGGAGCATGGGGGGTGTGTGACTAAGATGTTAATTTCATTGGATACAGAAAATGGCAATCGCCGAAACTTCGCACGTCAGCGCTGGCGACCACATGCGTCAGCTTGCGGTCGAATATCGCAAGCTTGATGATCTGGTGCCCTATGCGCGCAATGCCCGCACGCATTCAGATGCGCAGGTCGCCGAGATTGCCGGTTCGATCCGCGAGTTCGGTTTTACCAACCCGGTGCTGATTGCCGAGGATGGAACCTTGATCGCCGGCCATGGCCGGGTGCTGGCCGCCCGCAAACTCGGCATGGAAACTCTGCCAGCCATCGTGCTGTCGGGCTTGTCGGAAACACAGCGCCGGGCACTGGTGCTTGCCGACAATCGCATCGCCATGAATGCCGGTTGGGACGAGGACCTGCTGGCGCTTGAACTTTCCGACCTGCAGGAGGCAGGCTTTGATCTTGGCCTCACCGGCTTTGACGATGACGAATTGCAGGATTTGCTTTACGGCAATCGCGATGAACAGGACGGGCTGCTTGAAGATGATGCCATTCCGGAGGTCCCAACGACGCCTGTTTCCCGGCGCGGTGATCTTTGGTTGCTGGGTGACCATCGTCTTCTCTGCGGTGACAGCACGGATCCAGATGATGTGACGCGCTTGATGAATGGCGAGCGGGCCGCATTATTCGCCACCGACCCGCCCTATCTCGTCGATTATGATGGCACCAACCATCCGACGAAAAAGAACGCCTCCAAACGAGCGAAGAAAATCGCCAACAAGGATTGGTCGGAAGATTATATCGAACAGCCGCACTGGGATGATTCCAGCCAAGGCCCGGAGTTTTATGAAGCCTTCTGCCAGGTGGCAATTGATCATGCCATCGACGAGAACGTCGCCTGGTATTGCTGGCATGCTTCGCGTCGCCAGCGCATGCTGGAAAATGTCTGGGACAAGTTTGATGTTCTGCATCACCAGCAGATCATCTGGGCCAAATCTCGCCCGGTGCTGACACGTTCGGTGATGCTATGGGCGCATGAGCCCTGCATGTTCGGCTGGATGCGTGGCAAGAAGCCAAGGATCAACCGCGAGGGATTTGAAAGCTGGCCGACGACAGTGTGGAATATTCCGTCGTCCGAGATCGAAACCCGTGATCATCCGACATCGAAGCCGGTGCGCGTGTTTACGCTGCCGATGCAGCTGCACACAAGGACCGGCGATATCTGCTACGAGCCGTTCTCTGGCTCGGGCTCGCAGGTAATCGCCGGCGAAAAGACTGGCAGGAAGGTTTATGGCCTCGAACTGTCAGAGGCCTTCTGCGACGTCGTCGTAAAACGCTGGCAGGAATATACGGGCAAGCAGGCGGCGCTCGAAGGCGATGGCCGCAGCTTTGACGCGATAGCGGCCGAGCGTGTGCCGGAACAGGTTGATGCGGCATGAAGCAGTCACGCGCCATGTCGCTGGTGGAGTCGCTCACCAATGTTGCAGTCGGTTATGGCATCGCGGTCATCACCCAGATTGTGGTGTTTCCGCTGTTCGGGCTGACGACGACGCTTTCCGAAAACATGGCGATGGGCGCCATCTTCACCGTGGTGTCGATCGCACGCTCATACATGCTGCGTCGCTTATTCGAAGCCGTGCGCTTGCAGCACTCGACGACCGGATGAAAAGTTCAACGTGCAGCGTTCAATCTGCACAACCTTGTTATTCTGAGAAACAGTCGGCACAATCCTGGCCATGAGCTCGACGACGATCTTTCTTGGCAAGCTGCTTGGCCTTTATTTCATCGCCGTTTCACTGGGCATGCTTGTTAGCAGGGAACGGACCTTGCTGGCCCTCGATGAGATGGCGCGCAACGGGCCGTGGATGTTGTTTTCTGGCATGGTCGCGACAGCCGTCGGACTTTCGATCATTTTGGGGCATGGTGTCTGGTCAGGCGGCGCATTGGCTGTTGCCATCAATCTGGCTGGTTGGGGTGCTCTCATCAAGGGAATAGCGTTGCTGGCCATTCCGCATCAAAGGATGGCCGACGCATATCAGGCCATGGGCCTGGTGCGGTTTTTCTATGGGTGGATGGTCATCATCCTGGCTTTGGGGCTGTGGATGACGCTGCTGTCCTTTTCAGCCTGAAAGCAACCGCTGACACCATCGGCATAAAATATACTGGACCCGAGCACAGCGCATCCGTGCTCGAGCCATCACACTTGAACCTGGAGTTTTGACATGGCCGGCCGCAAGCCGCTGCCGACACATCTGAAACTGGTCAAAGGCACCGCCCGTCCGCACCGCATGAACAAGGCCGAGCCAAAGCCAGTGGTGGCAGTGCCCACGCTGCCGGATCATCTTGATGAGGAGGCAAGCGCCAAGTTCAAGGAGATGGCCGAGATGCTGGCCCGCCATGGCGTCATGACCGAGCTCGATTCTGGCGCGCTGGCCCGTTATGTCGTCATCTGGCGGCGCTGGATTGAAGCGGAACAGGAAGTCAAACGCCGCGGGCACGTGGTGAAGACGTCCAACGACAACATCATCCAGAACCCGTTTCTGGCGGTGGCCAACAAATGTCTCGCCCAGATGCACCAGATCGAAAGCGAGTTTGGTCTGACGCCATCGAGCCGTTCGCGCATCCGCATGGCAGAGCCAGCCGAGACCACCGATCCATTCGAGGACTTTTTAACCCGTGGCCGAAAAGCGTAAGCCAGGAACACCGCGCGGCAGGACGAAATCCGCATGCCCGGTCACCGCATATGCAAACGCCGTCGTCAGCGGCAAGATCGTCGCTGGCCGTCTCGTTCGGCTGGCCTGCGACCGGCATCTCGCCGACCTCAAGCTCGGCGGCAAGCGTGGCCTCGTCTGGGATGTTGATGCCGCGCGTCATGCGATCGACTTCTTTGGCCATCTGCGCCATTCCACTGGCGAATGGGCCGGTGAACCGTTCGTGCTGCAGGACTGGCAGCAGTTCGTCGTTGGCTCGCTTTATGGCTGGAAGCGCAAGACCCGTTCGGGCCAACATTACCTGCGCCGTTTTCGTACGGCCTATGTCGAGGTGGCGCGCAAGAACGGTAAATCGGTGCTGCTGGCAGGGACCGCACTTTATGCCCTGATCGCCGATGGTGAACCGGGAGCGCATGTCTATTCGGCTGCCACTACTCGGGATCAGGCGCGGATCGTCTTTGGCGAGGCCGAACGCATGGTGGCGGCAAGTGCGGCGCTGCAAGCAAGGATTACCAGGACCGTGAACAATCTCGCCGTGCTGCCGACCTCGTCCTGGTTCCGGCCACTGTCAGCCGATGCCACCAAGATGGACGGATTGAACATTCACTTTGCCGCGGTCGATGAAGTCCATGAACATCCAGGCCCTGAGATCATCCAGAAGCTGAACACCGCCACCGGAGCACGGCGCCAGCCATTGATCTTTGAGATCACCACCGCAGGCTATGATCGCCATTCCGTCTGCCGCCAGCATCACGAATTCTCGGTCAAGGCACTGGAAGGCACGCTGCCGACGGACTCATCCGACAGCTGGTTTGCCTATATCGCCACCATTGATGATGGCGATGACTGGACCGATCCTGCGGTCTGGGTGAAGGCGAACCCGAGCCTTGGCGTCACCGTCAAGGTGGATGATCTGAAACGCCAGATCGATGAGGCGAAGGAAATGCCGGCGCAGCAGAACGCCATCCGGCGATTGCGGCTGAACGAATGGACCGAGCAGGTCACGCGCTGGCTCGATATGGCAGTGTGGGAGGAAGGAGGCCTGCCAGCCTCAACCGACTGGCGCATCGTCAAGCACGAGCTGGAGGAGCTCGAACAAAAACTGCTTGGGCGTGAATGTTTTGGTGGGCTAGACCTTGCCCGCGTCAACGACCTCTCGGCCTTCGTGCTGGTGTTTCCGCCGACACTCGATGATGAACTCGAGGCGCTTGCCAACAAATGGATCGTCACCTGCCGCTTCTTTATCCCCGAGGACGACATATTACGCCGCGTGCGCCGTGACCGCGTGCCCTATGATGTCTGGCGCGATCAGGGATTTTTAACAGCTACCCCCGGCAACGCTACCGACTTTGCCTTCGTGGAAAAAGAAATCCTGGATCTTGCCTCCCGCTATGACCTGCGCGAGCTTTCCTATGATCGCACCTTTGCCGGCGAGATTGTCCAGCATCTGCAGGATGAAGGCTTGAACCTCGTCCAGTTTGGTCAGGGGTTCCTCAGTATGGCAGCACCAACAGCAGAACTGGAGCGCCTCGCAGTATCACGCGCGCTCTGGCATGGTGGCCATCCGGTGCTGCGCTGGAATGCCTCGAACGTTGCGGTACGCCATGATCCGGCCGGCAACATCAAGCCGGACAAGGAACGATCGAAGGAACGCATCGACGGCATTGTTGCGATCTGCAACGCGCTCGGGCGCGCGCTGGTGCGTGACGTCAATGCCGGCCGCTCGGTCTATGAGAACCGCGGCATCCTGATGCTGTAGCGGCGGCTGCCTGGAAGAAGAGAACCGATGGCATTCTGGTCAAACTGGTTCGCTGGCACGAAGTCGCCGGCTGCATCGCCGCGCGCCTCATTGCAGGGCGCGGGCGGCGGCCTCGTCCTTCGGACCAGTGCAGAGTTTGAGGAGGCGCTGCGCACGGGATCGCTCACGGCATCCGGAACGCGCGTTACTCCCGATACCGCGATGCGGGTGGCCGCCGTCTATGCCTCGATCCGCATCATTGCCGGTGCCGTTGCCACCTTGCCGTTGCACATCAAGCGCCGGGTCGATGCGCGCACCCGCGAAGATGCGTCCGATACACCGATCTGGACGGTTCTGCGGAGAAAGCCGAACCGCTGGCAGACACCCTCGCAGTTCCGCCGCATGCTGCAGGCGCATCTGCTCTTGCGCGGCAATGCCTATGCAATGATCGTGCGCTCGCGTGGCAATGTACAGGAACTGATCCCGCTGCATCCCGATCGGATCGAGGTCAAGCAACACGACGATCTGGCGCTGGAATATCTTTATACGCGCCAGGACGGCCGCAGGATCCAGTTGGCACAGGCAGAGATGTTCCATCTCGTCGGGCTGACGCTGGATGGTGTCCATGGTGTCTCGCCAATCACCTATGCGCGCGAGACGATTGGCCTGTCGCTCGCCATGGAAGATCATGGCGCGGCGACCTTCCGCAATGGCGCCCGCGTCAGCGGTGTCCTGAAGCACCCGAACAAACTCGGGCCGGAAGCGATCGCCAATCTGAAGGCGGGTCTGGAAGAGTTCCGCTCCGGCGGCGAGCAGGAAGGCAAGAACCTGATCCTTGAAGAAGGCATGGACTATGCCCGCATCGCCATGACGGCCGAGGATGCGCAGTGGATCGAGAGTCGAAAATTCTCGCGCTCCGACATCGCCATGTTCTTTGGCGTGCCGCCGCACATGATTGGTGACACGGAAAAGAGCACGTCATGGGGCACCGGCATCGAGCAGCAGTCGATCGGCTTTGTCGCCTATACGCTCGAAGACCATCTGACCATGTGGGAAGAGGCCATCAACCGCGACCTGATTGGTGCGGATGACAAGCTTTATGCCCGCTTCAACCGGGCGGCCCTCGTCAAGGGCGATATCAAGGCCCGCTGGGAGGCCTACGTCAAAGGCCTGCAATGGGGCGTGTGGAGCCCGAACGAAATCCGCGCCCTTGAAGATGAAAACCCACGCGACGGCGGTGACGTTTTCTATCCGCCGCCCAACACGGCCGGTGTGCCAGCAGATGGCATGAGCCGTGAAAATACCCACGCCAGTGATGGCGACGCCAACGAACCTGATAGTGAGGATCGAACCCGATGAGTCTTTTGAACACGCTGAAGCTGACATCAGCCATGATCACCATTGCGGTGGTGGCCCTTGCCCTTGTCAGCCCCGCCTTTGACTTCGGCATTTTCATGAGCGGCTTTGTCCTTGGCTGGTTCCTGCTGCTTCTGATGGAGAGCAAGCCATGAGCCTGCGCAGCCTGCCCGAGGCGCGCACGCTCAAGCGCCCGCAAAACTATCAATGGGATGCACCGAGTGATGTGCTGGCCAAATGGGCGCAAATGCCGGTTGCCACCATAAAGGACAGCGACACCACCATCTCCATCCTCGACGTCATTGGTGAGTATTATTGGTCAGGCACCGGCGTCACGGCAAACCGCATCTCGGCGGCGCTGCGTTCAATCGGTGAGCAGAACATTACCGTCCGGATCAACTCGCCGGGTGGCGACATGTTCGAGGGGATTGCGATCTATAATCTCCTGCGGACCCATCCTGCAAAAGTCACTGTCGAGGTTCTGGGCTGGGCGGCATCTGCTGCCTCGATCATTGCCATGGCCGGCGACGAAATCCGCATGCGGCTTGGCTCCTTCATGATGGTCCACAATGCTTGGGGGCTGGTGATCGGCAATCGCCACGACATGCGCGAGGCCGCCACCCTGTTCGAGCAGTTCGATGCGGCGCTCGCCGACATTTACGAAGCACGCACCGGCATGAAACGTGCCGATATCGAGCAGCTGATGGATGCAGAGACCTTCATGACAGCGGCCCAGGCTGTCGAATACGGCTTTGCCGATGTCGTCGACCATACCGAAATCCACCCAGAGACCAATGCGTCCGCGCAGGTCCGCCCCGAAGTCCACGCCAAGCGCCGCATCGATGCGGCGTTGGCGCAACAGGGCATCTCGCGCACGGAGCGGCGCAAGATGTTTTGCCAGATTGCCGGCACGCACGACGCTGCCGACACCGCCACGCACGACGCTGGCTTCCATACAGTCGCCATCCAGCGGCTGATCGACACCATCAGATCATAGGAGATCCCGTCATGGGTATCGAACTCACCCCGCGTGCGCGCGGGATCCTCGCCGTTCGCGCTGATTCCGGCAGCACCACAAAGATCCTCGCCGAACTGCAGAAGACTTTTGAGGACTTCAAACTCGAGCGCGACAAGGAGCTGGCCGACATCAAGGCCGGCATGGCCGATGTGGTGCAGACCGAAAAGGTCGACCGCATCAATGCCGAGATCACCTCGCTGCAAAAGGCGCTCGACGAAACCAACGCCATGCTGGCAGCGGTGAAGGTCGGTGGTGTCGGCCGGACGACCGATCCGGACAAGGCCGAACACGCGCAAGCCTTCGACCGCTTCTTCCGCCGCGGCGTCGATGCCGGCCTGCGTGATCTCGAGGTCAAGGCCAAGCTGACCACCCAGTCCGACCCCGATGGCGGCTATCTGGTGCCAGAAGAAACCGAAGCCGGCATCGATCGTGTTCTCGGCACGGTGTCGACGATCCGCTCGCTGGCCCGCACCATCTCGATCTCGACCAATATCTACAAGAAGCTGGTCAATATGGGCGGCGCAACGTCCGGATGGGTCGGCGAGGAACAGGATCGTCCTGGCACGGCCACGCCGACGTTGCGTGAGATCGCCATCAATACCGGCGAGATCTACGCAATGCCCGGCGCCACGCAAACCTCGCTCGACGATGCCCGCCTCGATCTGGCGGCATGGCTGGCCGACGAGGTGTCGATCGAGTTCGCCGAGCAGGAAGGGGCAGCCTTTGCCCATGGCGATGGCATCAACAAGCCGCGCGGCATTCTCGCCTATGACACGGTGGCGAATGCTTCCCATGTGTGGGGCAAGCTCGGCTTTATTGCCTCGGGCAAAGCGGATGGCTTCCTGGCTGCGACCGCTTCGGTCAGTCCGGCCGACTGCCTGATCGATCTCTATTATGCGCTCAAGTCCGGCTACCGGAACGGGGCATCGTGGCTGATGTCGGATGCGACCATGAACACGGTGCGCAAGTTCAAGGATGCAGAAGGCGCTTATATCTGGGCACCGCCGTCGGGTGCTGCGGAAGTGGCCACCATCCTCGGCAAGCCGGTTCATACCGACGACAACATGCCGGCGGCCAGCGCCAGTGAGTTCCCGATTGCCTTCGGTGACTTCGCCCGCTCCTATCTGATCGTTGACCGCATCGGCATCCGGGTGCTGCGCGATCCGTTCACCAGTAAGCCGAACGTGCTGTTCTACACGACCAAGCGCGTCGGCGGCGGCGTGGTCAACTTCGAGGCGCTCAAGCTTCTGAAGATCAGCACCTGATCACCGGCGTGATCCAGCAGCGGGCGGCCATCACACGGTCGAAGGACGGTCGCCCGTCTCTTCATCATTCCCATTCATCGAAAGGACTTCTGTCATGAAGGACGGTATCTCCGGCCTCGGCCTTGTCGCGTCGCTCGCTCCCGCCGTGGTCACCGCCACCACCAAGGGCAGCCATGCCGATCTGCAAGGCTTCAATTCCGCAACCCTGATCATCAATACCGGCGCGATTGCTGGCGACGGCCTTTTCGTCATCGCCATCCAGGAAAGCGACACCACCACGGATGGCGACTTTGCCGATGTGGACGCCACTGACCTGCTTGGAACCCTGCCAGCGGCACTCGATGCCGACACGGTCTATGCCCAAGGCTACAAGGGCAACAAGCGTTTCATCCGCGCGGTTATCACCAAGACCTCCGGCACATCGATCGCTGCCAGCGCGGTCTTTGCGCTTGGTCATCCTCACGATGCGCCCGTCACCAGATAGTCATGGGTACCAGAAGGGATAGCTGATTGGCTGTCCCTTCGATGGAGAATGATATGCACCGTCCCGTCCTGATCACGCCGCCAGCGATCCAGCCCATCACATTGGCCGAAGCCAAGCTGCATCTACGTGTCGATCACAACGATGAGGATGCGCTGATCGAAAGCCTGATCAGGGCGGCAACGGAATACCTTGATGGCTGGACCGGCATTTTGGGCCGCTGCCTCGTTGAACAGGTCTGGCGCCAGGATCATGATCGCTTCGCGCGCCAAATGATCATTCCGCTCGGGCCGGTGATTGCCGTGCAATCGCTCACATGGCGCGATCCAGCCGGTCAGCTCAGTACCATACCATCTGGGAGCTATGACCTGCGCATCGATGAAGCGGGCAACGCCGTCATCCGCTTTGATGCAGATTACGCGTTCCCGACCAATCTGCATGAAAGCCGCGCCGTCGGCATCACATTCAAGGCCGGGTACGAGACCAAGCCGGGACCACCCTCGACCAGCACGGTTCCGGACCCGCTCAAAGTCGCCATCCTGCTTCTGGTTGGCCACTGGTATCAAAACCGCGAGGCCGTCAGTACAACGGGCATGGCTTCCTTGCCCTTTGCCGTGGAAGCGCTGATTGCGCCCTATCGCAGGATGCAGTTGTAATGACTGGCGCAGGCGACCTTCGCGACCGTTTCACTGTCCAGCGCGATATGGCCGAGCCCGACTGGACGGGTCATCCGGGTGAACCGGACTGGCAGGACCAGTTTACCGTCTGGGGCAAGATCATCTTCATGCGTGGCGGCGAAACCGTCATTGCCGCACGACTGACTGCCCGGCAGCCGGCAATCCTGACCATTCGCATCAGCGCACAGGCACTCACCATCCTGCCATCGGATCGCATCGTCGATGCGCGCACCGGCGAAATGTTCAACATCCGCGAGCAGCCACGGCTCTCACGCGATGATCCGGGCCTCCTCGAAATGCTGATTGAAGCCGGTGTCACCTGAACCGCCGGCATCAGCCAGTCAAGGATATCAACCATGACCACGACCTCGCCTCAAAGCGCGGCGCCGGACGTTGCGCACGACAAATATCATGTCTACCGGCCGCTGCTGGATCTCATCGGTTATGCCGAAGGTACCGACAGAAAGCGCGGCTACAACGAAACCTTGGCCTATGGCGCCTTCACCGGGGGTGATGTCGATCTCGTCACCATGACGCTGCTGGAGATTGATGCGCTGCAGACCAGGATGCTGAAGCATCCGAAAAACCGCTTCAACTCCTCAGCACTCGGCCGTCATCAGATCGTACGCACCACGCTGCGCGCTATCCGCAAGACGCTCAAGCTTTCACCATCGGCCCTGTTTGATGCCGAGATGCAGGATCGCTGCGCCTGCTACCTTCTCGGCTTGCGTGGCATCGACAAATATCTGGCCGGCCGTCTCTCGGAAGATACGCTGATCAACAATCTCGCCCATGAATGGGCGTCACTGCCAACAACCTCTGGTAAGGGGGCATATGCCGGTCAAAACGCCTCTGTCAGTCCGGATCGCGTGCGTCAGATGCTGGCCGAGGTCCGGCAACGCCATGGCGCCAGTCAGCCGACACGCGAGATTGTGGTAGAGAAAGAAATCGACAAGCCCATCGTTCCCGTCACTGTCGAAGCTGAAATTCGCAAGCGCACAGATCAGTGGAGCTGGATCACCACCATCTTTGGCAGCGGTGGAGCCGGACTTGCCGCACTTGCTGGCATGGACTGGCAGACTGTCATCGCCATTGGTGCGCTTGCGTTGGGTGGGTTGCTCATCGCGCTGCTGCTGCGACGACAGATCGTTTGTGCGGTGCAGGATGTTCGGAAGATGATCGAGGGGTGAGCCAAAGGATTTATCGAATGATAGGGTCTTCTGCGAACAACCTCTCCCGACTCCAAGTGTTCGATGGTCGTGACTTACATCACCATCATAAGTATTAGGAAGAGAAGGAAGCCGGCAGCGGCCATGGCAATTGTTCCGGCATTTTCCTTGATTTCGTATGCCTCTACCAGCAGTTCGGCAACCGCAGTGAACAGCAGCGCTGCAGCGCCAAATCCCAACCCCATCACCAGAAGGGGCGCTGAGACACCAGCAAAAACCAGTGCGCCAAGCACCGCACCGACAGGCATCATAGTCGCGACAAAGGCACTGACTCCGATCGACTGGCTGATCGACCCGCCACCTGCCCGCGTGGATCCAGCCGTGGAGGCGGCCACGAAGAGCAATTCTATCGAGAGTGCAACCGCAATCAGTAGGGCCGCTGCCCCACCGGCCGATACGGCAACGCCGATGATCGCCCCGTCAATCAGGACAACGATGGCGAGCGCGGTGATCAGCCGCAGATTGATGCCGGTATCATCTCCTTCACGGGTGACATCATGGACGTGAGCGTGGCTGTGGCCAGAGTGACCTTCGCCCGCGTGGCCGTGTGAGTGGCTGTGGCCGAAGCGGATGAGCAGTTCACGTATTGCCAGCATGAAGGCGGTACCCGCCACGAAACCCCCGATCAGTGGAATTCCACCGCCTAACTCCATTGCCTCGGGGATCAGATCGAGGGTGGCCGCGGCAATGATCAGACCGGCAGCGAAGTGCTGGACATAACTTGTCAGGGTGGAGGTCTCGCTGCGGGTCGCATAAGCCGCAATCACCGCGCCCATAAGGCCTGCCACCAGACCAATGGTCCCAAAAGCAAGCGCTGTTCCAAATAGTCCCATTGTTCAGTCTCCTTTAAGGGGGATGTCGCGGCACCGTACATCATCATTGAAATGCCCGTTCATGCGGAAAATCGCCATTCTTTAAATAGGTTTCTTCTGCAGGAGTGGATACCCGACCGAGAACGCGATTGCGGTGAGGATGACGACCGAAAGCTTCGATCACTTCTTTTACGTCCCGTGCCTGTTTCACCAGTGATTGGTAGATCGGCTGTAATGGCTCTGGTGCTTCTGCAGCGATCTCCTCGCGCAGCCCGATGAGGCGATTGATGCGTGCAAGGTGATCCGGCCCTTCGCAATGACCGAGCGGCAGGCCGTGAATGATCTTGAACCAAGGGGTTGGCAGGGCGGCATAGTGATCATTTGCCAATCCCTCCAGCGAAAGCTCCAGTGCCGCCGGGTCCTGCGCGAAGGCAAGTGGGGAGCCGCGCCAGACCGAGCGCGAAAATTGATCCAGCAATATGATGAGTGCGAGCCTTCCTTCAGGATCGGCGGCCCAGTGATCAAGATTGCCAGCCGCAGCTTGTGCGGTCATGTCTGAGAAGCGGGCGATGACCTCGCGGTCCGCGCCGCCTCGCATCCGCCAGAACCAATGTTCCCGGTGGGCGTTCAATGCGATTGCCGCGGAGCGTCCTTCGGGGAACCAGAACTGAAGAACCTCGTCCCAGGGTTGTTCGTGGGAGTGAGTATTCATGTCCGCGTCTCCGTCAAATCATTCCTGCCGTACATTATGTACCTTATCGTAAGTTCCATCCCCGCGCCGGTGGGCGCGGGGAGACTCGTCATGAACACAGTTAGGTTCTAACCGTGGCTATCGTTGCGGCGGACGCCTGCGTTTCCCGACTGATGGCCGCGCGCCGGGCCGCCTTCGGCACCCGCAGCAGCCGCATGCCATTGGCGATGACGATCAGCACCGACAACTGATGCACCAGCATGCCGCCCGCCATATGAATGTCGCCCGAGAACACACCGGCCAGCAGTCCGGCGACGGTCACCAGAGCGATCACCAGATTCTGGCGCATATTGCCAAGTGTCGCACGCGAGATCGCCATGGCCTCGGGGATCTTGCCGAGATCATCGTTGAGGAGCGCAATATCGGCGGTCTCGATGGCAACATCGCTGCCCGCGGCACCCATGGCAATGCTGGTGTCTGCAGCCGCAAGCGCCGGTGCATCATTGATGCCGTCGCCGACCATGGCGACATGGGCACCTTCTTCCTTCATCTTGCGGATCAGATCCAGCTTGTCCTCGGGCATCAGGCCAGCATGGACCTCATCAATCCCAACCTCGCGGGCAATGGCTTGCGCCGCGCCCTCCTGGTCACCGGTCAGCATGACGACGCGCTTTATGCCGATCTCGCGCAGGCGGGCAAGGGCATCCTTGGCACCCTCGCGGGCCATGTCGGACATGCCCAGCAACCCGATCAGCCTGCCGTCAGCCGCAACCAGGATCGGTGTCTGGCCGGCCTTCAGCAGCCGCTCCAGCCCGGCTTCAGCCTCCGCGCCGAGCGGGATGCCCAGCTTTTCCATCAGGCGGCGGTTGCCGGCGGCAACGTCATGCCCTTCGATGCGGGCGCTGATGCCCATTCCGGCATGTTCGTCCAGCGTCTCGGGCGTGGGCAGCGGACCTTGCTTGCGACCAGCTTCGACGATGGCGCGGCCAAGCGGATGGTCCGATCCGGATTCAGCAGTAGCGGCAAGGCGCAAAAGCCCATCTTCGCCGAAGCCTTCAAGCGCGATCACCGTAGCCAGACGCGGCTTGCCTTCCGTCAGCGTGCCGGTCTTGTCGAGCGCCAGCGTATCGATCCGTCCGGCACTTTCCAGATGCTGACCACCCTTGATCAGGATGCCGCTGCGTGCCGCCCGTCCGATACCGGCGACAATCGACACCGGCGTCGAGATCACCAGCGCGCCGGGGCAACCAACGACCAGCAGCGTCAGCGCCAGTCGGATGTCCTGCGTGAAGGCGAAGGCTAGAACGGCAAGCCCGATGATCGCAGGCGTATACCATTGCGCAAAACGCTCGATCATGCGCTGGCTTGGCGCCTTTTCATCCTGCGCCTCCTCAACACGCTGGATGATGCGGGCAAGCGTCGTATCTGCGCCGACATTGGTGGCGCGAATGCGTAGGAGACCGTTCTCCGCGATGGTTCCGGCATGGACGAGGCTGCCAGGTGCCTTCTCGGCCGGCATCGGCTCGCCAGTGATCGCAGCCTCGCTGACGGCAGCTGTGCCCTCGCTGACCTCGCCATCGACGGGGATGCGCTGGCCGGCCTTGACCAGCACGATTTCGCCAGGCTGCACTTCATGGGCGGGTATTTCGACCGGCTCACCATTGCGCAGGACGGTGGCGGTGGCAGGTGCAGCGTCCAGAAGTTCCTTCAATGCGCCGCGGGTCTGGCCCATGGTCCGCACTTCCAGCCATGCGCCGAACATGAAGAGAAAGGTGACGGCAGCCGATTCCCAGAATTCGCCAATCACCAGTGCGCCGACGGCGGCGACGGTGACCAGAAGTTCGATGCTGAGATGCTTGACGCGCAAAGCTCGCCAGGCGCGCACCGCAATGTCGGAGCCAGCTAGCAAGGCGGCGGCGACCATCAGAGCCGACCATAACTCGATCATGCCAAAGCCATAGCGCGCCAAAAGACCGATGGCGATCAGCCCGCCACTGCCCACAGTCAGCCAGAAGCGCCGGCGCGCTGGGTGCGCGACGGCGCTTCTGATCTTCATAGTGACACCGCTCATCTCAACTCTCCTATTTCAGCATCCGCGAGGCGAACCGGCCGCGCCCTTTCTCGACGCGGCCGGTGAGTGGGGTTGGTCAGAAGGCCGATGGTCTTGCTTCGTACCCGGTGCTCCTGACCGCCTCGACCAGCGCCTCGACGCTCGACTGGCTGGGATCGTGTTCAACCTCGATCTTGCCGGTATTGAAGCGCACAGCTGCCTTCTCGACGCCCGGCAAGGCATTTAGCGCCTTCTCGATCTTCGGCACGCAGGACGGGCAGGAAAGTTCGTCGCTACGCAGGACGGTTTTCATCGCTTGAGACATGGCTTGCTCCTTTCAGCTTCGGCCAGACGGGTGATGCTGGCCCTCGCTTTCAGATATGGTCTGTGCGAGACTGCATTTTGATTGGCAAAAGCAGCAAAGACATCTTGCATGGATGCAAAGGCACAAAATTGGGATGACCTGCGCTACTTCCTGGCAGTCGCGAAGACCGGGTCGCTATCTGGTGCTGCAAGAAGGCTCGGGGTGAATCACTCGACCGTATTTCGCCGCATTGGGGCCTTTGAGACGGAGCTTGGGGTTCGTCTGTTTGAACGCCTGCCAAGTGGTTACCTGCTTACCCAAGCGGGAGAGGAGATGCGCGAAGGTGCGCTGCGGGTCGAGGATGAGATTGCAAGCCTCAGCCGCAAGGTGACCGGGCAGGATCTGCGCCTCAGCGGCATGATCCGCGTGACCACGCTTGACATGCTGGCCTTTGGTTTGCTGCCGCGCCACCTTGCCAATTTCCGGACCGTCTATCCTGGCATCGAGGTGGAACTGATCGTTGGCAATGTAACGTTGAACCTGAACCGGCGCGAGGCCGACATCGCCTTGCGGGTTGGAAACGCTCCACCAGAAACCCTGGTCGGCCGCCGTGTCGGACAGCTGGTCTTCGCAATCTACGGCTCCGAGAACTATCTGGCCGGCAAGGGCGGCACCGGGCTGGAGCAGCATGACTGGATCGGCTTCGATACCGAGCACGCTGCGCTCACGCGACGTTTTAGTGCCTTCCTGCCATCGGCCCAGCCGCTGCTGCGGACAAATTCGATTGCTGCCGCCATCGCCGCCACAAAAGCTGGCTTGGGATTAGCTCCCTTACCTTGCGGGCTTGCCGACCTTGAAACTGATCTCGTGCGTGTGGCCGCGCTGCCGGAAGACTTCACGCTCGATCTGTGGCTTCTGACCCATGAGGATCTGCGTCAGACGGCACGGATTCGTGCGTTCCTTGATTTCATGGCCAAAGAATTGGCAAAGGAAGCATCTGTGCTGGAGGGACGGAGTTCCAGCGATGCCACGCGGACCGGATGGAAGGATGATCTTTGCTAAATACCTCCCACCGACGACAACTAGCCTTTCGCTTGAACGCGATCAAGATTCGACCCAGATTATTGGTACAAAGCTGATGAACGAAGGAGCAGATTAATGCACGGATTTGTCGATGACATCGAAAAGTTGACCGAGGAGAACGCCGACTATCGGCGGGTCCTCTATACGGCGAGGAACATGCAGTTGGTCCTGATGGCGCTACAGCCCGGCGAAGAGATTGGCGAAGAGGTGCATGACGGTGGCGACCAGTTCTTCCGTGTCGAGAAGGGGCAAGGCGAGATCCTGATCGATGGCGCCGCACACAAGATAAAGTCGGACATGGCGATGATCGTACCGGCGGGCGCGCGACACAATGTCAGGAATACGGGCGACGAGCCCCTCAGGCTTTACACGATCTACAGTCCTCCCGAACATGTCGATGGCGTCGTCCATTCGACCAAAGGCGAAGCCGACGCTGCCCACGAGCACTTCGACGGAAAGACGACCGAAGAATAGCTCGGCTTTGCCGACTCTGTCGGAAACCGGCACCAGTCTCACTGACAGGAGCCAGCGGCGACCATCGTCGAACGTTCATGATCTCGTCGCTACGGCGGGCGGCGCGCGTTGTTGCGCCCGGAAGCATAGTTTCGGCATGAGAGCCTGCGCCGCGATTAGGAGATGAAGTGGGAAAAGCATTCGAGATCGATCGTTCGTTCGTTTTGACGGTCCTGACCGTCGCTGGGATGCTTCTGGCCATACTCGCTCTTTGGCCGCTGCAGGGTGCCGCCGCCGCGTACTTTTCCCTCGCAGGTCTGTTGCTCGTTTATCTAGCGGGCGGACTGCCAGCCGCTTGGCGGGCGGCCGCCACCTTGTGGGAGGAGCGGATCCTCGACATCGACCTCTTGATGGTCGTTGCAGCGGTCGCGGCTGCGGCCGTCGGGGCGCCTTTCGAGGGCGCCGTCCTGCTGACGCTGTTCAGCCTCTCGACTACGCTGGAGGACCGAGCACTCGGCCGCGCGCGCCGCGCTATCGAGGCTTTGATGGAGCTCCGTCCAGAGACGGCGCTGCGCAAGGCGGGGGGCGCAGTTTCCGAGATCCCTGCCGCCGATCTCGAGATGGATGACGTCGTGGTGCTGCGACCAGGGGCGCGCGTTCCGGCGGACGGCGTGATAGTCGCCGGGCGCGGCTCGCTCGACGAAGCAAACATCACGGGCGAGTCGATGCCCGTCGCCAAGGAGCCGGGCGCACAGGTCTTTGAGGCGACGGTCAATCTCGATGGCGTGCTTGAGGTCGTCGTGACCAAGACTGTCGAGGAAAGTACGATTGCCCGCATGATTGCCCTTGTGACGGAGGCGCAGGCGGCCAAGGCTCCATCCGAACGCTTCAGCGCCTGGTTCGGCCAGCGCTATACGGTCGCGGTGATGGCGGGTGCGGTCCTCGCCTTTGCCGCCTTCTACTGGCTCGGGCGCGACTGGGAAGGAGCACTCTATCGCTCCGCGACATTGCTGGTGGCGGCCAGTCCTTGCGCCATTGTCATTTCTGTTCCTGCCGCAATTCTCTCTGCCCTCTCCGCTGCCGCGCGTGGCGGCGTGTTGTTCAAGGGCGGCGGCGCACTTGAAACCCTTGCTGCCGTCGACACTTTCGCCTTTGACAAAACCGGAACGTTGACGACCGGGAAGGCAACAGTCACCGCGATTGTGGCGCTTGACAGCGATGAACGAGGTTTTCTGTCGCTGCTCGCCGGACTTGAAGCCCATTCCGAGCATCACAGCGCGGCGGCAATCCGGCAGGAAGCAGCAAGCCGCGATATCGAACCTATGGTTGTCGCAAATGTTGCAACCCGACCGAGCGCTGGCATCGTTGGTGAGTGGGGCGATGATCAGGTTTGGGCTGGCAATCCACGCCTTGCTACCCAGATGAAGGCTGCGATCGACCACCCGGCCTTGAAAGTTCTGGCCGCCGACACTCAGACCGTCATTTATCTGGGTCGCGGTGCGCAGGTGTTAGGGGCGGTCACGATTGCAGACCAGATTCGCCCGACTTCGGTTCGCGCCGTTGCGGCATTGCGGCAAAGCGGGGTCGCCACCATCGTCATGATGACGGGCGACAGATTGCCCGTGGCGCAGCGGATCGGCGCTGAGCTTGGATTGAAGCCTGCAGAGATCCACGCGGACATGCTGCCTGAAGACAAGGTGCGGATGGTCAGCGAATTGGCAGCGGCAGGCAAGATTGCGTTTGTCGGCGATGGCGTCAACGATGCAGCGGCGCTGGCTCGTGCCGATGTTGGCATTGCCATGGGGGCGGCAGGGTCGGACGTGGCATTGCAGGCTGCCGACGTGGCGCTGCTTTCGGAGGATATGGGCCGGCTGGCCGATGCACATCGGCTGGCGCAGCGCTCGGCGTCGATTATACGTCAGAATCTGGCATTCGCGATGGGCGCAATGGCAATCCTCGTGACGGGAGGTCTATTCTTCGAATTGCCGCTGCCGCTCGCCGTGATCGGCCATGAAGGCGGAACGGTCCTTGTGGTCCTGAATGGCCTGAGACTGCTCAGAGATCCCATCCGTTACGAAAGGAACCAATCCAGATCAAGCTCTCACGCGCCGGCGATTTCACGCTCAACCTCGTCAGCTCAGCGGCAGGCCTATCATCGCAAAATCTCGCGGCGAGTGGGTTGAACTTGATCAATAGTTGATCTGCCGCCCCTGATTTAGTTCCAGCCGGCTGTGCGGACTGCAGATTGGCTGTAGCAGGAACAAGTACCACCGGAGGACGTTGCACCTCGATGCCCATCAGATGGAGGATTTTCTAATGAACATCAACAAGACAGCCTGCTTTGCGGCCGTTGCAGTTTCTGTTTTCGCAAGTGGTGCTCTGGCGGCAGATCACGAAGTCCAGATGCTGAACAGGGGATCAAACGGACAGCCAATGCAGTTTGAGCCCGCATTCCTAAGAGTTGAACCGGGTGACACAGTAACGTTCGTTGCCACCGATAAATCCCACAACTCGGAATCGCTGAAGGACGGCATTCCCGAGGGAGCTACGGATTGGAAGGGTAAGATCAACGAAGAGATTACCGTGACATTCGACGTCGAGGGACTCTATGCCTACAAATGCACGCCGCATCTTGGAATGGGAATGGTGGGATTAATTCAGGTCGGCGAAGATTCAAGCAACCTGGAAGCGGTCGAATCACTGAAGATTCCTCCGAAAGCAAAAGGCTTGATGGAAGAACTTATCGCTCAGATTGAGCCATAGGCGATCGATGCCGCACATTTTTTCCGTACCGAAAAGGACAAATTCATGAAAGATGACGACAGCCATCGCGACGAACATACCGATGCAGGAATTTCGAGACGATCCCTTCTCGCTGGCACGGCAAGTTTGACGCTGGGTACAATCGCAGCTGGCGCCGCAAGTGCGCAGGATGCACAACGTCCCGTTCACTTGGCAGCACACGGCGGCTCGCATGGGAGTTCATCGGGCAGTTTGAGCCAGCGCGCTTACTCGGTGCCCCCTCTCGTCGCCAATGACATTGCGCACGACCCGGCAGTGTTGCCGCCGCCCATCGACAGATCCGAGCCTCAAACGGTTCAGGTCGAACTCGAAGCGATTGAAGTGGAGGCTCGCCTCGATCAGCGTGCCACATTCCGCTTCTGGACGTTCAATGGCACGGTTCCAGGCCCCTTCGTACGAGTCCGAGTTGGCGATACGGTCGAGGTTCGTGTCAAGAACCACGAAGATAGCTGGATGATGCACAATGTGGACTTTCACTCCGTGAAAGGTCCGGGCGGTGGCGCGGAACTGACGAATGTCGCTCCTGGTGAGACGGCGGGCTTCAGCTTCAAGGCTCAGCGGCCGGGCCTCTATGTCTATCACTGCGCCGTGCCGCCCGTTGCCATGCATATCGCCAACGGGATGTACGGAATGATCCTGGTCGAACCCGAAGAGGGCCTGCCGCCTGTCGACCGGGAATACTATGTCATGCAAGGCGAAATATACACTACAGAGCCGTTCGGATCCGAAGGCCTTTTGAATGAAGATTACGATAAACTGCTGAACGAACGGCCAGAATATTTCGTCCTCAACGGACATGTCGGCGCGCTGACGGACCACTACCCGATGAAGGCTAATGTTGGAGAGACCGTCCGAATTTTCTTTGGTGTAGGTGGACCGAACTTCGTGTCATCTTTCCACGTCATCGGCGAGATATTTGACCGGGTTTACACCAATGGCAGCGTAACGACACCGCCGCAGACGGACGTGCAAACGGTGGTTGTTCCAGCTGGTGGAGCAGCAATCGTGGAGTTCACACCGCAAGTCCCTGGTAGGTACGTGCTTGTGGATCATTCGCTGTCGAGAGTGGAGCGAGGTCTCGCTGGCTGGCTTGATGTCGAAGGTGAAGAAAACCCTGAAATTTTTGCACCGTTGACATAAGCGGCGAGAAAGGACGTCGGGGGAGACACAACCGGCCGCTCCCCCGACACCTTACGACCTTGGTCGCCTATACGATCCTTCACTGACGTGACCAAGACTGGCGGCGCTCGGCTCTATCCATTTTCTTGCGGAGAAAACCATAGCAATGGCAATGCATCGTGCTATCCCCGGCGAGATTTACGATCTTGCACCTCTGGGCCCTAACCTGAAGGCAGCTCGAACCACCGCAATCGTCAAATCAGAGATGTTCGAGACCGTGCGCCTCATTGTCCACGCCGGCGTTGAGATCAAGACGCACAAGGTGGAGGGTCCCATTACCCTGCATTGCCTGGAAGGTCGGGCCCTGATCGGCTTGCCTGACAAGACGCTGGAACTATCAGGTGACCAGTGGCTCCATCTTGAAGGGGGTGTTCCGCACTGGGTCAAAGGAATCGAAGACACGTCTCTGCTGCTGACGATCCTCTTTCCCACTCGACTCCGGTAAGTCGGAAAAAGAAGCGGAATAGCCATAGGCAAGCTGGGCGGAAACGTTGATGATTGAGCTACGACAGACGGTGTTCGGCAGCACCATGCGGCATGCCCATGAAACAGCGAAGTCAATGACTTAAACGGAGATGGGGTGAATGTGGATGCTGCTCTCCCCTGACGGCGTCGCGATGTGCCAAGCTAGTGGCGTCGAAACAAGAGCTGGAAATATAGAATCTGAGCACCCTCGCGCGGCATGGTCAGTTCAGGCGGGGATCATGGATGAGTGACTGAGGACAGCCGGGTCTGCGGTGATGCATGCGCGTCATGATCCGACGAGATCAATAAAAATAATAACTTACAGGTGGAGACGGTTGGACTTCAGGCCCCTTCCCTCCGCCACTTGCCCCCGCGAAAGCGTTCTCCCCATCTGGCTCCGGCCGGATTTTCTCGTTGTTTTCGAGGGTTATGCGCGATGGGCTGAGCACTGGCCCCCGGTTCAGGAGGCCCGGAAGCGGTCTCTACGGGGCGATATTCTCCGGACCTGTTGACTGGACGTGCAAAGGTTCAGTTCATGCAAGATGTTGAAATATCATCGTTTCGGTCGATGCAAGGCTGTTGACTTCGACGACGGGGGCTGCCCGTCGAGATGGAACGGAGATCGAACCTTCGCCGATGAAGCGATGCGATCGGAGGATCAGGCAGGGTTGCTTTCAGCACTCCTCCAGTCATTCCGTGTCGCGAATGTCGCCTTCGCCGATCTCGATACTGGGCGCGCCAGTTGCCAGCCATGAGACCAGCGCAGCGCAGGTCGCCGTGACCTGGTTCGGCTTTCGCAACGCGCATTCCCATATCGTTGCCACGCGCCACCCATCTGCCACCAGCGCATCGCATGTCGCACGATCACGCCTGACATTCGCGGCGAACTTCTCTGCCCAGAACTCGGGGCGGGTCGCGGGCGTGGTCGCATAGCGGCAGCCTTCGTGACGGTGCCAGAAGCAGCCATGCACGAAGATGACGGCCCGGTGCTTCGCGAGGATCATATCCGGCCGACCGGGCACACCCTTTCCATGCAGCCGATACCGGAAGCCGCGCGCGTGCAAGGCGCGCCTCAGCACCATTTCCGGCTTCGTGTCCTTGCCCCGTATCCCGGACATCATCCGCGAGCGGGTCTGCCTGTCGACGATATCTGCCATTTGCCTCCTGGCCTCTGCGTCCGGACCTGGTATACAGCCTGAAACCCGAATTCGAGAGGCCCCTGATTTGCCAGCCACTTTCGGCATCGTCGATCTGTTTGCCGGCCCGGGCGGGCTGGGCGAGGGATTTGCGTCCTTCGATTTCGGCGGCCACGCGCCGTTCCGGATCGGCATCTCGGTCGAGAAGGAGGCCTCGGCGCATCGCACGCTGACCTTGCGCGCCTTCCTGCGGGCATATCAGGCGCGTCACGGGGTGTTGCCGCAGGCCTTCATCGACTTCCACGCCGGGCTGATCCCCGAGCCCGACTGGAGCGCGGTGGATGCGGCGGCCTGGCGGCATGCGACGGCGGAGGCGCAATGCCTCGAACTCGGGACGGAACCGGCTGCCGCCGCCATCGATCATGCCATCGGTATGCTGCGCCGGGAGTTCGACGACACCATCCTGATCGGCGGCCCTCCCTGCCAGGCCTATTCGCTTGTCGGGCGCGCGCGGGCAAAGGGGAAGGTCGGATACGTCCCCGAGGAGGACGAGCGGCATTACCTCTTCCGCGAGTACATCCGCGTGCTCGACCGCCTGCGCCCCGCCGCCTTCGTCATGGAGAACGTCAAGGGCATGCTGTCCTCGACGGTCGAGAGCCGCCTTGTCTTCGAGATGCTGATGGAGGACCTCGCCTCGCTCGGCACCGGGCGGCGGCATCACTACGAGATGCGGGCGATCCGGGTGGCGGACGGCAGCGCCAGCCTGCAGGAAGCCGCGCAGCCTTCGGATTTCATCGTCCGCGCCGAGGAATGGGGGGTGCCGCAGCGGCGTCACCGGGTGATCATCGTTGGCATCCGTTCAGATCTGGCGGACAGGGCTACCGGGACGAGTGTACCGGTTTCCGGGGTGACACGGACTGTCGATGACGCCATCGGCATGATGCCGGAACTGCGCAGCGGCCTGAGCCGCGGTCGCGATGACCCGGCGAGCTGGCAACGAGAGGTCGTCGAGGCCGCCCGGTTGCTGGCAGGCATCCACCGGGGCAAGGAAGACGGGCCGCTGCGCGACGTCTTCTCCGCCGTTGCAAGGGGCCTGCAGAACGGGCTGCCGGCACCCCGCCAGTCGGCACGTCTCCCAGAGGGCTACGGCACATCGAACGACGAACTCCTCGCCTGGCTGGAGCGCCCTGCGTTGCGTGGCATAGCCCAGCACGAGACACGCGGGCACATGCCCTCGGACCTCGGGCGCTATCTGTTCGCTGCCGTCTTCGGTGCGGTGCGCGGTTACAGCCCGAAGGCTTCCGATTTTCCGATGTCGCTCAGTCCCGACCACCGCAACTGGCACAGCGGCGTCTTCAACGACCGCTTCCGGGTCCAGCTCGCCGGCGAGCCATCGACCACGGTCACGAGCCACATCTCGAAGGACGGCCACTACTTCATCCACCCCGATCCCATGCAGTGCCGCAGCCTGACCGTGCGCGAGGCGGCGCGCCTGCAGACCTTCCCGGATGACTACCTGTTCCTCGGCAACCGGACGCAGCAGTATGTGCAGGTCGGGAACGCCGTGCCGCCCTACCTCGCCCGCCAGATCGCCCAGCTTCTCTTGCGCGGCCTTTCCGGGCCACCGTCTTGCGAACCGCCGGGGACCGAAGCCTCTGCCATGGCAGCTCGCAGGCAAGAGATTTCGTCGGCCAAGACGCCCGCGCCCGAGAGTTTGCCGAGGAGATAGTCGAGTGCGTTACGTTCGCCCCGGTCAAGATGAGCGTGGCCTTCCTGAAGGGTTTCGAGCGCGGATTGCGACTTCGGTGAAAGCCAACCGCGCTTCCCGGCTTCCTGCCTCACTTTCCGGGCAGCATCCGCCACGCTCGAACCTGGCATCGAGCGCTTGTCCTCGAGTGCCTCAACCTGCTTGTCGTCTTCTGATCGCCTGCTAGGTGCAGCGTCGGGGCCGTCCAGGACCCCCAATGTTCCGCCTCGAGTGGTGGCGGACTGATCGGGCACGCCGAAGACTCCGTCGAGAAAACTGGCGAGGTCGCCCGGCGGCAGGTCCGCAAGGGACCTGATCTCGTTGCGGACCCGGATGCGGAGGATCGCGCGACGCATGATGTCCTCCATGGCCCCCTTGCCATGATGGCGCGCAGCGCGGAGCCAGGCCTCTGCGACCGCAAGGGCAAGAACGTGATCGCCCCCGATGCTCGGTCGCTCGGTAATCTGCACGAGGGCATCTTCGGTCAGCGCATCGAGCAATCCCCAGCGCTCGGGATGCCCAGGCCCCCGGTCGAGTGCACGGCCACGCATCCAGAGCCTTTGGAAGGTATTGCGCACACCTCCGGCATAGCGCTCTGTCGAGTTGCCGAAGCGCCAGTAGGTGATGTCCGGGGCCATGACAGCGGCAACAAAAGCCCAGACATCATCCCGGAGGGCCTCGCCGGTAGTGAAGAGGTCGGATCGAGCAAGCCAGGCGGCGGCCTCGGCATCAAAGCCGGCATGGGACTGCCGGGCGCCCTGCTGTCCAAACCCATGTTTCCGGGCAATTGCGACGAGCTCTTGCCGCACGGATGCGAGGGATCCTGCAGGGACGGGTGCGCCGCCCGTCGCTGCAAAGCGTACCTGATCAGGAAGGTCATCGGAGCGAAAGCCGGCCCAAGCTGATGGTCCATGCTCGAGAAACCTGCGAACGATGACGTCGCAGGCAGGTCCGGGCAGTCTTGGAAGCAGAAACGTCATTCCGGAACTCCCGGCTCTGCGAGCGCAAGCATGGTTGAGCGGAAGACGCCCGGACGGCTTTCGAGTACGGAACGGATGAAGGAAGCGTCCTTGCCTGGCCACGCCTTGCGCAGCCACGTTGCGGCCTGAGCACCGAGCGACCCTGGCTCCGCCGCATCCATCATCGTCTCGGCTTCGGGGTCGGCAAGAAACCGCTCGCAGATCTGACACATGACATCGCCAAGAAGGAACTGGATCGTGACCGGGTCCTCGTCCTCGATCCGCTGAAGGGTCTCGGCGGACTTCGCGTTGAGGTAAAGACGAACCGCTCCGTGGAAATCGCGCGTCCACTCCCCCGGCGACCAATGCAGGTGCCACGGCGCAGCACCCGCTATTCCGCCAGCGAGCATCTGCGCGAGGTCCACCGTCTCGATCGGGAAGCGTGGCTCCTCGCCCTCGAGCCTGACCCGAATATTCTCCGACCAGAGCCGGTCACCGGGATGGACGGGCGACAGCGCCGAGGCCTCTGCGGGGGCATTCGTCAGAAGGAACTCCGTCTGCAGGTCGAGGACCATCGAAAGCCGGCGGCCCTCGATGGTCTGCTCGAACTCCCAGGAGGTGTCCCCCGAACGAAGTTCCCGACGCGTGCGGGAAAGGACCTGGCGGGGTAGCCTGCCCTGACCCGTCCCGATCCTCACCGAGGCCGCCGCGGCGAGATGATCGGCCGGGATGCCGAGGTCGGACGCTGCCAGTTCGAGATTCAGTCGCAGCGTCCTTCGAACTCGGATGTCGCTGGCGCTGTCCCAGTGAGGAAGGAACTCGCCCGCGGCGGACCATTCGGCACCGTCCAGAGAAATCTCCCATGCGGAGGCTTCCACGGCCGAATCGGAAAGCGTGAGGAACGGAAACGCAACCCGACGATTCATGTTCCGGCCTCCGGAATGACGTCAGCATCGGCCGTCACCGCGCAATCTTCCGGCACACGGACACGGATCTCGAACCGTCCTTCCCGGCCGCCAAGGTCGATGGTGTCGCCAACGGTTTCCGCATTTCCGTCCAGCCACCTTACCGACAGGACGTCAGGCCTGCCGACGGTGTCGTCGACTGATCCAAGCGTCGTGCCTTCCACTGCCACGGAGGCCGAAGCAATCAGCTTCGCACCACTTCGCAGCGCGTCCTGCGTCACCTCGGTGAGGAAGACGGCAATCCGTCCGGCATCGCCAGCCTCGAGGCGCTGAAACACGGGACGACTTGCCCGCGCCCTCGAGGGTCGCCCGCCTCCCGAACCTCCCGAACTGCGACGCCGCCCTGCGCCGTCGCCCCCGACGTTCTCGAGCACAGCCCCAAGGGCACAGCCCCAAGGCGCCCGGCAAGGCGGGCAAGCGGTGGGCCGGATCCGTCCCCCGGCCTGCGCGAGATCGGCTCCATGCCCATTCCGGAAGCGATTTCCTTCAGGCGCTTCAGCGCGATGTTGACGTAACGCTTCTCGTTGCCTTTCGGCAGGTTGTCGGGAACCCAGTCGTCATGGGCCGGCGGCTCGGCATCCGCAAAGGCCTGCTCTACCTCATCCTCGTCGCTGGCGATGAACACGCCTGCCCATTCCAGCCGCGCGTCGGGGTGTGGGTTGCCCTCGAGATACTTCACGACGAGCTCGACAGGCCGCATCAGTGCGATGTGGTGCATCTGCTCCGGGACAAGCCGGACGTCCTCATCCGCAGTCAGGTAGCGTCTCGGCGACCGCGGGCCCTTCTCGATCGCGAGCGTGCCGAGGAACTTCTGTGGCCTCTGGGACTCGATCCGCCGAACATCGTTCCCCTTGCGGGCCCGCGCCGCGCTCATCGCCTTGCACAACAGATCGAACGGGGCGAAGTCTTCAGGCGTCGGAACGGGTATTTCCCGATCCTCCACCATCACCCTGCAAGCAAACCGGTGCATGGCGGGAGCGTTGCGCATGATCCGCGGCCAGAAGTTCCAGAGCAGTGTCTCGATGATCCGGTTTCCGGTTGCCGTCAGATCGCCCTCGTCGGTCTGGAACCCGAGGATCATGATCGTGGTCCCCGATCGGCCGGGGCCGCGTGCCGGCAGACCGATATGACCGGCAAGAGCCGAGGCGGCAGCACCCGTTGCCGGATCGGCGATCCCGTCCGCCGGATCCCTGACGCCCCACCAGTGACGGCCCGTGAAGCGCCTCCTCATCCCGTTTTCCGGCTTCTCGAATGAGCGGCCGACATGACATGCCATCAGGCGCCGCCCCTCCGGACCGGCTCCGTCGGGCAGCGTATCGACGATGATCGTGCTGCACGCGCTGGCGCGATACAGGGCGACCTTGCCGAAGCCGTAGGTACCGCCCCCCTGTTCGGTGTCCCGAGCTGTGCCGATATTGCGAAGGAAGTCGATGAAGTTGGTCTGTCGGGTTCCTACAGGGATCCGGTCCGATCGTGTCGGGCCGCCAAGGCCGACAGTGCCGAAGTCGCAGATCTCGAGAACGACAGCCCTCTCGGCCTCGAGGAAGGCTGAAATCGTTGCGGACGACCCGGGTTCCTCGGGTATCTCGGCAAGGATGAAGCTGCGAAGGCCGTCGCGCTGGGTGTCCGAGAGAGTCCGCAGCCTGATCAGGATCTCGGGCCCGACGCCCGGTCGCGCGGCGTCGGCAATATTCTGGACCGCTTCCCGGATGACCGTCTGCAACGGATCAAGGGTTGGCGCACCGAGCAGACGGCGAAAGTTCTCGCCGATGTTTCCGGTCGAACCGTAGGGCTCGGAATGGAGTTCGAGCGGGCGCAACGTCATCCAGACAGCTCCCTTAGGAGCGAGGCGAATTCCTCCGGCGGGCATTCTGCGTCAGAGGCATGACCGAGATCGATTCGGTAGGTCGCATCGACGATGCCTGCTGGGATCGCTCCCCCGACAAAGCTCGAAGGCGCTATCCGGGGAAAACCCGGGCCGACATGATAGAGGCGCTCTGCCTCCGCCCTGAACGCAAAACGGTTCCATGCGGCGTCATGTACGTCCGTGCATCCGACCGCCGCGAACATCGCCCGCAGTCCCGCGGGGTCATCGGCCCGCAGCAACGCCCTGTCTCCAAGCGAAGCCACTGTGAGAAGCCCGCCCTCGACCGCTTCGAGGACCAGATGCGCAAGGTACAGAGACCCGCCCGCAGGCGGTTCCAGCTGATCGATCCCGTTTATGGTGACCTCGCGAACCCCTGCGCCGAGCGATGCCTTGACCTCGAGCGAGGTGTCTCCGGCCCGGAAGTCGTGCCGATCTCCGGCCGGTCCGCGCCAGCAGCGCCAGGCCGAGGGCGAAATGTCGAGCAGCCGGTTCAACACGACCAGCTCCGCCACGAGGCCGACAACCCGCGATCTGTCCAGCTCTCTCCCCACTGGTGGGACGAGAAGTTCGCGGAAGTCATCGAGCGCACCAGCCACTGCCGCGACCCCGTCCTTCCGGTCGGCCAGCCGGCGGACGATGTCATCCACGACCTCGCCGAACACGGCTTCGAGATCCGGCGACATGCAGATGACATCGAGAAACCGGATCGCGCGTTGCCCATGCGTGAGGGTTGTCAAGCTGATCGTCAAGGCACTGCCCGTCGCGAGAGCATCGATCTTCTCGCCCGCGGCAAGCGGCACCAGCAGCCGCGCCTCCCCGCCGGGGCCAACGGCAAGCCGGACGGGCCCCGTCTTCGTCATTGCGTCAAGAGGCAACGAGGGGATGCCGAGACCATCTCCGTCGATGTGCTCTGCCCGAAGGACATTCCAGCGTCCCTGCGGCGGGCTCTCCTGCTCGGGTCTAGACACCTGCCGCCTCCGTCTGCGCGGCCTCCTCTGCCTCGATCTCGGCAACTTCCTCGGCCGACAGCAGCTGCAGCTCCACCGAGACGAAGTTCCCGCCCTCCGTGACCGAGCCAGGGAAGACCATCCCGATACCGAGCACGTCATGCACGGCATCGAGCGGAACTCTCAACTGGCTCTCGCGCTCGGGGCGCGAGTCCCGCGCGATGGGATAAAGCAGGAGCAGCGGAACCTGTCCCAACGCGTCCAACCTCGCCGCCTTCAGTTCCTCCCAGCTTCCGTTGCCTCCGACAGCGTCAGCACAGTCGAAAACCACATCGCGTCTCGACATGAGTGCCTTGATGTCCGCGATCCCGTTCGTGTCCTTCAACCTCGCGCGGTTGACCGTCCTGACGGAACCGATCGTACCGAGAGGAGCATCGGAATCGCGACCGCGGCCGGACTCGACGATACCGATGTTCCATGATGAAAGGCGCGGATCCGGCCCGTCGATGAACGGCACCAGCATGGCAGGCAGCAGGTCCGCCTGGGAGGACTCGACCGAATAGGCCTCGAGGAATCTGCGGACCGACGACCTCGGCACGTTGCGCCAGAGCTTGCGATCCCCTGCGTCCCGATCGCGCAGTCCAAGCGCCTCGATACGGCTGACAAGTTCGCTGCCTGCAGCCCAGTTCCTTTCGAGCAGTCCGGCGTCGGTGTGAGCAAAACGGAACGTCTGGCGATGGGTTCCCCAATAGCTGACAGCACAGCGCCTCGCGGCGCGCATCTTGTTTGCCGCCGTGATCGCCATGCCGGGAATTGCCCTGATCCGGACCGCCAGGTCCATCGGCGTGAGGTCGCGGAGCCGATACTGCTCGATGTCTTCCCTGATTTCCTGTTCGACGGAGGCAAGCGCCCTGAATCGCAGCTTGAGATCGCTCGGCATCCAGATCCGTGGAAGATCCTCGTAGCCGGGCCGATAGCCGAACCAGCGTCCCATCTGGAGGAGCGTGTCGTACTGGTTTGCCGTTCGCAGGAAGTAACTGACCATGAGGCCTTCGAGGGTCAGCCCCCGGGCAAGGATGGAGCCGCCGACCACGATGTAGGTCTTCGGCCCGCCGGAATAATCGATCCTGTCGTCGCTTGCGCCGTTCTCGACCGGGAACTCGATGCCGTCGAGCACCTCCGGCAGATACCGGAAGACATCTTCCAGTGTGACCGGCTTCGCATCAGTCAGGTCGTCCGGCAGTCGTCCCTGTTCCTCGTCCCAGACCCGACCGAGCCGGGATCCGATGTCCGATGCCGGATCGACAAGATCCTTGCGGTGCACGTCGACCCAGCCCTCGATCAGCGCTGCAACCCGCTCGTGCGCGCGAACGTAGGCTGATGTGTGCACCAGCATCGTCATGTGCTGGTCCCCATGTCCGCGGGCGCGCCGTGCGGCGCAGCACGCGAGGAAGTAGAGGATGGCGGCCTCGAGACTCGGCGTCATGGCAGGCTGGAAGGCGTCACGCTCCTTCCTGCTGCGCGGCTGCAGTCCCGCCTCGTCCTCATCCGGCACGTCGCGGATCATGTCGAGCCCTTCCTCGTCGGGCCGCACGTCCTCCGGGTCGACCGGTGTCTTCCCGAACAGACGCTCGGTGCCGAAGTACCTATCCGGTTTCGGCAGTGCCGTGATGAAGTCCCGTGGATAGAGGTCGTCGAGCTCCTGGCCGTCGACACGATAGGGGTTGATCAGCACATTCGCAAAGGGCGTGGCAGTGTAGCCAACATAGGTAACAGCCGGGAGAAGGCCGAGAAGTTCCCGGATGCGATGGTTGATGGCCGTCATGTCGAGCTCGCCCCGTGCCGAGTTCACGCTCGCCTGGTCGCATTCGTCGTCGATGACCAGGACCCGGAGCTGCTGCAACACGGCCGGCAATGTCTCCCGGATGGCCTTGCGCAATTCTCCGAGGGGCGAAACGTTCTTCTTGATGACGGCCAGCTGCGCCTTGTCGGAATGGGAGAGGAAACCACCCTGAGGCGGTGCGCGGAAATCCCTGTCCACTTCGTTCGACGTGAGCACCTGCCAGTTAAGCGGATTGCGCCGCACCAGGTCGGAATACAACCTGATCTGGGTCTGATGGCGCAGCTTGTTCGTCAGACCGGCGAGGACAATCACGGTGTCGTAGCCGGCGTCGAGTGCCTTGGCGATCACGGCCGTCATGTTGGCCGTCTTTCCTGACTGGACGTGGCCCACGACCAGTCCGCGGCAGGAGAACTGGCTCCTCGCCGGATCCCGCGGGTTCTCGAGAAGCGAGACCACCTCGTTCGAGGCGTCATCGATGCCGCGCACGTCGTCCTCGTGCCACTTCTTCTCGTTGAGAAGGAAGGACTTTACGGCAGGCCAGTGCAGGTCCGTCGGTCTCGGACCAAAGTACCATTGCGGTCGCTTCCTGATCACCGAGTGGCTGTGGAGAACCTCGATCTGTTCGAACTCTCGGGCAACATTCGCGGTCGCCTCGTCGATTTCAGCAGACAGATGAGCCGCAAGCCCGGGGGAGAGGAGGTCGAGTTCTGCGCGAACGGCAGCAACCGCGCTTTCGAGATTGCCATGCCGAGGCAGCGCCTGGCGAATGCGTTCAACCAATCCATCAACCTGAGGCCCCGGCACAATGCCCTCCCGACTGCAACGCTGGCAATATCCAGAAGAACTGGATCAAGCCCAAGCAATCACGCGATGAATTCGGGATCAAGTCGAGGATTGGACTGGAAGTGCCGAAAATGTCAGAAAGACTCCCGCTGCCCCTCCCACTCCTTCGGGAACCCGTCCATCAGCCGGGCCAAGGTCACATCCGGTCCCTGCCTTCCCTCCAGGATCGCCTCGACGATGTCCGGCGCGAGCAAGGTCAGCCGCAGAACGCGCGTCATGTAGGATGGCGCGATCCCCTCGCGCTCGGCGAGCTCCGCGATGGTCGCGAACTCGCCCGACTCGAGCATCCGCTTCCAGCGGAAGGCGCGGGCCAGTGCCTTGACCAGGGCGTCGTCGGGGCGGCGGGGCGCGGATGCGCCGTCGGGGAGTGCGATTGCCTTCCGCCCGCCGCGCTTCACGATGCGGAACGGGACGTGTAGTATCACCGTGTCGGGGATGAGAGTCTCGCCGGTCATGCAGCCGCTCCCATGTTTCCGGCCATCATCTCGCACGCAAGGTTGTCGAGGCCGTCGATGCGCAGCCGGAGGTTCAGCCCGTCCGTGCCGATGTCCACGCGCTCGACCAGCAGCGCCACAATGCGCGCCTGCTCGGCGGGGAAGAGTTCCTCCCATAGCGCGTCGAGCTGCTGCAGGGCCGCGCGGGCGTCGGCCTCGGAGATGTCGTCGGCGTGGGCCCGCGCCGCCTTCCACGTCCCCACAATGATCTCGGGCTGGCGGAGCACGGCGCGCAGCTGGTCGATGACTGCTGCCTCGATCTCCCCCGCAGGCACGCGACCGATGGGGCACGACCCGGCGCCGTGCTTCAGCACCGTCTGGCTCACATAGTAACGGTAGAGCTTGCCGCCCTTGCGCGTGTGGGTCGGCGAGAACGCGGCGCCATCGGGACCGAACAGCAGCCCCTTCAACAGCGCGGGCGTGTCGGCGCGGGTGCGGGCGGCGCGCTTGCGGGGGCTCTCCTGCAGGATGGTGTGGACGCGATCCCACGTCGCGCGGTCGATGATCGCCGCGTGCTCGCCGGGATAGCTTTCGCCCTTGTGGACAGCCTCGCCGATATAGGCGCGGTTCGACAGCATCCGGTAAAGATACTTCTTGTCGATCCGGTTGCCGCGCGGCGTCCGAATGCCGCGCGTCGCCACCTCGCGGGCCAGCACCGTGCAGGACCCGATCTCGAGGAAGCGGGCGAAGATCCAGCGGACGTGCGCCGCGGCGTCCTCGTCGACCACCAGCTTCCTATTCTCGACGCGGTAGCCGTAAGGCGGCACGCCACCCATCCACATGCCCTTCTTGCGGCTGGCGGCGACCTTGTCGCGGATCCGCTCGGCCGTGACCTCCCGCTCGAACTGGGCGAAGGACAGCAGGATGTTCAGCGTCAACCGGCCCATCGACGTGGTGGTGTTGAACGACTGGGTGACGGACACGAAGGTCACGTCGTTGCGGTCGAAGACCTCCACCAGCTTGGCGAAATCGGCGAGCGAGCGGCTGAGGCGGTCGATCTTGTAGACCACGACCACGTCGACCAGCCCGTCCTCGATGTCGTCCAGCAGCCGCTTCAATCCGGGCCGTTCCAGCGTGCCGCCGGAGACGCCGCCGTCGTCATACTGATCGCGGACCAGCACCCAGCCCTCGGAGCGCTGGCTGGCGATGTACGCCTCGCAGGCCTCGCGCTGGGCGTGAAGGCTGTTGAACTCCTGCTCCAGCCCTTCCTCGGACGACTTGCGGGTGTAGATCGCGCACCGCAGCTTGCGGACAGCAGGCTTCGTCATCTCCGTGCCCTGTGATTCCTGAGCCCGAAGAACACCCAGCCGTTCCAGCGCGTGCCGGTGATGGCGCGGGCGATGGCCGAGAGCGACTTGTAGGGCCGACCCTGCCATTCGAAGCCGTCGGCGGTGACGGTGACGATCTGCTCGACGCCCTGCCACTCGCGCAGCAGCCGCGTGCCGGTGATCGGGCGGTCGCGATCTACTGCGCCGGGGGCGTTTGCGGCGGCGCCGACACCGCCTTGCCGGCCGAGGGCGCCGCCCCCATCACGGCGGCATATTGCGCGTGTTCGGGGCCGATCGCCGCCTTGATCACGTTGCGACCGGCATCGTCGGGGTTGTTGCGGTCCTTCTCGACGCCGACCTTGGCCACGAAATCGAGCCCGTTGAGATCGCCGAGGCTGCGGATCATCCGGGCCGTGCGTGCCACCTCTGATTGGTCGCTGGCCTTGATGCCGCGCGCCGATTCCAGAATGCCGCGAATGAGGGCGCGGCCACGGTTGGCATAGGTGTCCTCGCCGCGCTCGTTGACGCTTTTTCCCTTGAATCCGATGCGGGTGTAGATGCGCCGCCGGGCATGGGGGCCTTCCAGCACCACGGCTTCGGTGTTGAGGTAGAGGGCGGAACTGGTGCGGCTCTGGGAGAGCCAGCCCTCGGGGCCGGTGCCGCCGGGGCGAATGCTCAGCGTCACCTTGACGAGGGTGTTTGCCGGAATGAGGTCGAATGCGGCGTCCTGGGTCTCGGCGCCGTTGAAATCCATGCTGTCCGCCATGGGTCAGGCTCCTTTCGTCATGGGATTGGTCTGGGCCGGCTGCTGCGGTAGATCGAAGTCGAGATCGGCGCTCGCCTGCGCGCCGGAACCCGCGCGGATCTTCGCCATCAGGCGGCCGAGATGGGCCTGCTCGATCATCGAGAGCCGGCCGCTGCGGTCCTTCGCCGGAAAGCCGAAATCGTTGATCGTGGTGCAGACGAAGGCCCGGAAGGGCGCGCCTTCCTGGGGGCGGATTTCCGCGAGGGTGATGACCTCGTCGACGATGCCGGGCAACTCAAGGCCGGTCTTCGAGCCCTCGATCTGCATCGCGAAATACGGCTTGCCGAAATCGTCGATCTTCCGGTCGAGCAGACCCACGAGCCAGATGTTCTTTCGCGGCGTGTGCTGCAAATGCGTGAGCCAGCCGATCATTTCCTGGCCCAAAAGCCCGTAGGCGCCCCGCAGGTCGAGCTTGCCGCTGCGATCCGACTGCGCCTGCGGCTGCCCCTTGCACCACTGCATGCAGATGCGCGAGGCGACGGAGATCGAGTCGACGAAGATCGTGTCGTATTTGTCGAGCAGGGACGGATCGCCGAAGGCGGCGCAGACGCGGTCGTAGTCGCGCTGGCTGTAAGGTTGATCCTCGCGCATCGCCGGGTTGGGACCGCCGATCCAGCAGGCGAGGTCGCGGGCGCGCTCCCAGTCGCGGACCCGGATTTCGTCGCCGGGCCAGCCCTGAACGGCCAGTTCGCCGGCCTCGAGATTGACGAACAGGGTGCGCTCGGGATCGAGCGTCCAGAGCTGGCTGGTCTTGCCGATGCCGGAAATGCCGGTCAGCACCCCCTTGATGCCGCGCGTCTTGCGCAGGCGTTCGTCGGCGGTGATGATCTTCAGCGGGGCGGGTTGGAAGGGCGCGCTCATTTGCGCGCCTCCAGATCGCGGACGGCGGATGCGACGGCGTTGTCGCTGCCTTTCGCACCCTGACGCCGCGCCATGCGCAGCATGTCCTCCAGCGCCATGATGGTCTGGCCAAGGCTGCGGCGCTCTTCCTCGAGCGCGACGAGGGCAAAGGCGATGTCGTCGACGCTTGCGCGGTCCACCGGGCGTGTGCGCGCGGCGCGATCCGCCAGCGGCGGGATGGCGATGGTATCGGGAAGTGGCGCCAACCAGGTCGACTGCCGGAGTTTTTCGAGGGGGGATTTGAACATCTGCTGCTCCTTTTCGTCTTGCCCAGGGCTCGTCCGTAAGGTGTCGGCTGCCGGGCCCGACGCCGCCCTGGAGCTCGCGGTCGGGGTGTTTCCCTGAGGGTCTTTCATTCCCCCGAAGGCCCGGCATGAATTGGCTTGAGTGCTTGCCCTCACTTACCGGCGCGGGGCCGCAACTGTCGGGACAGCCTCGAAATACCCGTCGAGGCCCATCTCGGTGGCGATCTCGCGGATCCTGCCCAGACGCTCGTAGATCGTGCTCCGGTGAACGCCGAGCGCGCGTGCTGCCTCCGAGATGCTGAGCTGGCTGACGGCCAACGCGACCTGCCGCGTCGCCGGGCAGAGCGCGGCCAAGAGCCTGCCGGGGGGCGGATCGCCTGGCCCTTGGGCCGGCCGAGCGCGTGCCAAAGCGTACCGTCGTGGAATACGCCAGCCCAGCCCTGGAAGCCGCTGGCCATCAGCGCCTGGCCGTCGCCATGCAGCGCTACCCAGAAGAACGGAGAGCGATCCAGAAGATCGATCTCGGTCATCTCGAAGGCGGTCAGCAGGCGTTTCTCGCCGATCTCGCGGGTGAAGACGTGGCCGCAGAGATCGCAGATGGAGGCACCGAGCGGCAGTTCGGCCTCGCAGGACGGGCAGGTCTTCCACGGGCGCTCGCCAGGCGGGGTCTCGTCCTCGTCGAGATCGATCTCCTGCTCTAGCGTGCCATGGCGAAGTGCCGCGCCCGCAAAATCCAGCACGATGCAGTCGGTCTTGACGATGCCGGGGAAGCGTTCGGGATCCACCCGGCGCAAGCCACGTCCGACCGCCTGAATGAAGGTGCCCTTGTGCAGCATGGGGCGCAGGATGCCGATGCAGCCCACGGGCTGGCTGTCGAAGCCTTCGGTCAGCACCATGCAGTTGGTGAGAACCTGAACCTCGCCCCGGTCGAAGCGGGCGATGAGCTTCGCGCGCGCCCGCGCCGGCATGTCCCCCGCGATCGTCTCGGCCGAAACGCCCGCAGCCCGAAACGCGTCGGCCACGGCTAAGGCATGGTCCACGGTCGCGCAGAAGAAGATCGTGCGCCGGTCGGCGGCCTTGTCCATCCAGTGCTCGACCACGGCCTCGTTGAGCACAGCGCGATTGAGCACCTTGTCCGCCTGGCGCATGTCGAAATCGCCGGCGGTGCTGTCGATGCCGGAGAGTTCATTCTCGATCCCGAGGTCGATGGTGAAGGTCCGGGGCGGGACCAGCAGGCCACGCGCGATGAGCGTGCCGATCCGCAGGTGATAGCCGACATTGCTGAAGGTCTTGCGCAGGCTGCGGCCATCGCCGCGGCCGGGCGTGGCGGAGAGGCCCAAGAGCTTCAGGCCAGGACTGACCTCGCGCGCATGGGCCAGGATCGCCTGGTAGCTCGCGGCGGCCGCGCGGTGGCATTCGTCGATCACCAGATGGCTCAGTTTCGGCATGGATGCGCGGCGGTGTTCCCGGGCGAGCGTCTGCACGCTGCCGAAGATCACCGGGCCGTCCCAGCAATCCTGTTCTGCCTTCACCACCGAGGTGCCGAGGCCCGAGATCTGTCCGATCGCCGACCGGTTCTGCTCGATGAGTTCGTCGGTGTGCTGCAGCACGAGCACCTTGGCATCGCGATCCCGTTCCGCCTGTTCGCCGACATAGAAGCCGGCGATGGCGGTCTTGCCGGCTCCGGTCGGCAGCACGAGCATGGTATTGCCGTGCTCGGCCGAGCGGTCATGGGCGGCGTCGACCGCGGCCCGCTGATAGTCGCGAGGGATCATGGCGGCCTCCCTCAGCGCGCCCAGAAGGGTGCGCCGCCGGCAGAAGGCGCCTGATGCGTGGACTGCGCCGGGGGCGTTTGCGGCGGCGCCGACACCGCCTTGCCGGCCGAGGGCGCCGCCCCCATCACGGCGGCATATTGCGCGTGTTCGGGGCCGATCGCCGCCTTGATCACGTTGCGACCGGCATCGTCGGGGTTGTTGCGGTCCTTCTCGACGCCGACCTTGGCCACGAAATCGAGCCCGTTGAGATCGCCGAGGCTGCGGATCATCCNGCAGAGCGCGGCCAAGAGCCTGCCGACATCGCCGCGCAGGCCGGGACCGTGGGCGAGCGAAAACGCGTCGACGGGATCGAGTGCGGCGGCCTCGGGCAGCACGTCCGAGAGGGTCAGGCCCCCGTCGTCATCGCTGACCGGCGCGTCGATGCAGAGCATGGCCCGTTCGGCGTGCATGGCCATGGTGCTGCTCGCAAGCGTCGCCACGCGATTGGCGACGATGCGATCTGCGAAGGTGTCGAAGGAGGATTTCGCCGGATCGAAGTTCCGTGCGCGCCGGATCAGATCGAGGCGCAGTTCCTGCTCGATGTCCTCGGCATCGAGCCCCGGCACGGCGCCCGAGCGCGCCAGGCGCGCTGCGCGGATGCGGATATTGCGGGAAATGCGGGTGGTGGGATCGGTAAGCTGTTGAAGCTGCTCCATGGTTTTCGCCTTCGTCCAGGTGGACGGGCACGCGGCCCGAGTACCCGGCTCCGGCGAAATTTCGCTGGGACGGCGGTTGGAGCAGCTTCGGCACGAAGAAAAATCGCCGAGGAGCCTTGCTCCCCGGCGGTTTCACAACCCAGATTTTTTCGAGATTTTTCAGCGGCGCCCGGCGAAATTTCGTTGGCGCTGACCCTGGCGGCCCTGTTCGAGATCATCCGCGCGGACAACGAAGCGGGTGACATAGTTACCCTCGTCGGTCGGGATGGGCTCGTCGGCAATCCCGAAGCTGTCGCGCAGCGCCTTGGACAGGGCCTGCTTCTGTTTCTGGTGCTTCGAGGTTTCCGTTGGATTGCCCCTGTGCACCGCAAGCCGGCCGCCACTCAGCGCGAACGCCTTGAGATAGGTCCACACGGCCTTCGGCTTGCCGTTCTTTGCGTTCTTCATGCCGAGTTGATCGGGCTCGAAACGTCGTGTCTCGCCCCGGAAGGTGACATTCAGAACCTCGTTGGCGATGAAGCGCATGGTGATGTCTTCCCAGCGCGCATCGGGCGGAAGCGGCCAGGCCAGCCCCTGTGCCGAGTCCTCCGCGTCGCGCCCAACCGCGTCACGCAGTGGCGCGAACATCTCGGTTGCCGGACGGGCTGGCGCGAACACCCCATCATCCACGATCAAGATGTCCGCGAGCGCCATGCGCGTCACGCCGGCCCGGTCGAGGGCCGTGATCAAGGCATCGGGCAGCGATACGGACGTGGGGGTGAGAAGCAGCCGTGGACCGGGGGTATCGAGCACTTCAGCGAAAGGGCGAGGATCGGCGTCGGCCGAAGGGCCGGGGGAGTGCGAGAAATACCGGGAACCCGCGGCCGGCGTAGATGTCGTGGGTTCCGATGCGGGTGACCGGTCCGGTCGTGCCGCGCCCCGGCTGATGCGGTGAAACTCCAAGCGCCCGGGCGATGCGCTTCGCCAGGTCGGTGCGATCCACGCGCAGAATGGCGATGTCGTCTGCATCGAGGTCGAGATGGGCACAGGCCCTGGGCCGGTCGCCGCAGACCGCGCGGATCGAGCCGTCGGCATGGTGAATGACACGGCGCGGACAGCCCGCGCCGCCGGGCGAAGGACAGGGCAGTTCCCGTACCCGGCCTGCCTGTTTCAGCAGATGTTCGACACTTGCGAATTCGTTCCCGATGGTCGCCGTCCATTCCCATCGGCTGGCGGCGGCGTCCGAAAAATCGTCAAGCGCTTTCCAGAACCTCGAAATCCGCATCCTCGTCCGCCTCGCCTGGAACCCGCCAGAAGCCGCGCGCCCGCAGCCAGGCCTCGATGAGATGTTCGTCCTCCTGCCGCTCGTAGCGGGCGATGTTGGCTGGGCGGATGGTCACGGAACGCTCGCGTTTCGAGCCTTCGAAGGCGAAGCGGAAGGTCGCGTGCGTGAACTGCCCACCGTTCAGACGCCTTTCCCAGTTCTCGCCGAACGCCTTGAACAGGTTCTCGGACTTGCGGATTTCAAGTTCCGAGACCTTGCCCGGCCACCGGCGGCCGAATTCCACCAGACGCACCCCGGCGATACCATCGATGTCGTCGTGGACGAGCGCCTCGGGGCCGTGTTCGAGAAGCGGTGCGAGCGTATAACGCTCCGCCAGGTCGAAATAGGCGTCGCTGCCGAACAAGAGCTCGCCGAAGGTCTTGAGGTAGAGTTCACGCTCGCCCTTGGTGGAGGCATTGACGCCCATCTCGTCGGTGGCGCTGTCGTAGATCAGCACGTCGTGCTGTTGCGGGCGATAGAAGGCGTGGCTGCCTTCACCCTCGTCCTCGTGCTTGCCCTCGCGCCGCATGGGGCTGCCGTGCCGGACGAGGATCCAGATCTTTTCGTCGCGGGGAAAGACGAAGATGCGGCTGTTTCGCCCCCGGCGCTTCTTCTCGAACCAGTCGTCCATCCGATCCTGGATGGTTTTCGCTACCTCATCCGAAATTTTGGGCAAGTCCTTCTTTGCCTTCGCCAAGCGCGAGCCCGCGAAATACATGAAGTTCGAGCGCTTGAAGGCCACGGTTTCCGCGTGCTGGCGTTGCAGGAGCATCGGGTTTGCGAGCCAGATCTGGACGGAAACATCGGCCGCGGTCGGTTCGTGCTCTGCGTCGATCGCGATTCCTGCCGCCTCGGCCTGTTCGAGCAATTCCTCCATGCTCTCGTGGCTGGCGGTCTCATGCACGTAATAGAGCGCATCGACCATCGCGTCGGGGACGTTCTCGTCGGGGTTCATCAGGATGGCGGCGATGTCCTCGAGCGGCAGTTCGTCGACGGGCGCGGCGGCAAGATCAAGGCCCCGACCAACGAAATAACCGTTCCACCTGGAGAGGAAGGTCTTCAGGCGGTCCGGGGAAATTTGCTTCAGGCGATCGGGATTGGTGAAAATTCTTGGATTGAATGAAGGCATCAGAATCGCTCCGGCCAAGCTGCTCGTGAGGCGAAAATAGATGCGCGCCGTGCTCGCCACAAGATTGTGTTCATGAAACGTTCCATCCTGCCGATCCGACAGGCCGAGAGCCGCGCCGGTATGTGAGGACAGGCAGCTGGAGCATTCCCCATGATCGCAATTCTCGATCGCGCCCGGCGCGGTTCCATCACCACGTTTCTCATCCGTCTCGCGCGCATCGCGGGAGGCGTTTCATGATCGATCCGGACGCGCGCGAGCGGCAAGCGCTTCACGCCGCCATGAAATTCATGGGCGAGCTGATGGCCGAGATCGGCTGGGCGACCCGTTTCAACGAACTCTCGGCCGAGCAGGCCCGGGCGCTCGCCGAAGCCGCCATCGACGGATTTCAGGAGGCCATGGCCACCTCGGCACCGAAGTCCGACACGGAGATTCCCTTCTGATGGCGGCGCTTCTGGACTTCAACCATCGGGAGAAGAAACCCGGTTTCGCGGACGTGGTGAACGCTCTCATCGATACCGCCCTGACAGCCGAGAACGCCGAGCGACCTGCGCGCGACTATCTCGGGGGCAGCCGGCTGGGCGATGCCTGCCAGCGACGGCTGCAATACGAATATCTCAAGGTGCCGAAGGACGACGGCGCGGAATTTACCGGGCGCTCCTTGCGCATCTTCGCGCTTGGTCATGTGCTCGAGGAGCTCGCGATCGGCTGGCTGCGCAAGGCCGGCTTCGATCTCAGAACGCGCAACCGCCATGGCGAACAGTTCGGGTTTTCCGCCGCTGGCGGTCGCCTGCAGGGGCATGCGGATGGCGTCATCGTGGCCGCGCCAGACGGCATGGCGGTTCCGGCGCTCTGGGAGTGCAAGTCGGCCAATGCGAAGAACTGGCGCGACATCGCCAGGCGCGGCGTGGTCAAGGCCAAGCCGATCTATGCGGCGCAGATCGCGCTCTATCAGGCCTATCTCGGGCTCACCGATGCGCCGGCGCTCTTCACCGCGATCAACAAGGACAGCTGCGAGATCTGGCACGAGCTGGTCCCGTTCGATGCCGAACGCGCGCAGTCCGCCAGCGACAAGGCGGTGCGGATCCTGCGCGCCTGCGACGCGGGCGAACTCTTGCCCCGGCACACGGAGGATCCCGAGCATTTCGAATGCCGCTTCTGTGCCTGGAAGGAGAGGTGCTGGGCATGACGGACGCGCCAATGTGCAGCCCCGACACGACGCTCGCTCCGGATCGCGACATGATCGCGACCTACGCAAGCGTGGTGTTCGGCTATTGCGAGCATCTGGTGCCGGTGCGGGCGCTGGCCGAGAAGGGGGCGACGGACGCGCCTCCGCACACGCCGTTTCTGCCCGCCGACGACAGGCTCGCCGAGATGCTTGCGCGCCAGGCGAGCTGGGCGGCGAACGCGGACATGGCGCTTTTCGTCGTGCCAGGCACGGTCGAGAATCCTGGCGATGCCCGCGCCGAGCACATCCTGCAGACGCAGGTCTTGCTGGTCGATCTCGACCATGGCGACATCGCGGCGAAACGCGCCCATCTCGAACGCCATGTTGGGCGACCCACTCTGGTCGTGGCCTCGGGCGGTGTGACGGCGGAGGGTCAGCGCAAGCTGCACCTCTACTGGCGCCTGACCGAGCCGGCGGAAGGCGAAGACGTCGCCCGCGTGTGCCGGCTGCGCCAGACGATTGCCGCGAAGGTCGGCGGCGATCCGGCCTTCAAATCCGCCCATCAGCCGATCCGCGTCGCGGGCAGCATCCACGCGAAAGGCGGCAGCCGACGGCTCGTCGAGATCGTCGATCACGCCGAGATCGATCACGACCTTGGCGAACTCACCGAGGCAATCCTGGCGATGCCGCCGATGGAGGGGCTCTCGGATGACGCGCTCGATTTCAACGGCGCCGGTCGCGGAGGCGACTCGGTCCCGGAACTGTTCGGGCGTCCGGTTCGCGAAGGCGGCGTCGACGGCACGACCCGCTTCGATGCGCTTTCGCGCGTCATCGGCTACTGGATCCGACGCTGCCGCGAAGGGCACGTCACGCCGGGCGAGGCCTGGGACGAGATCAAGAGCTACAACCTCGCCCGCATCGATCCGCCCTGGCCAGAGGACAGGCTGAAAAAGGAAGCCGAGCGTCTCTGGCAGCGCGATCTCGAGCGCAATGGGGCCTTCGACGACGAACTTTCCGAGGGCGCCGATGGCGGTGGCGGAGACAATAACGGCCCGACACCCGTGCGTTTCAGCGAGGACGCGCTGGCGGCGCGCTTTGCAGAAAGGCACGCGGATCGCTGGCGCTACGTGGCCGGATGGGGACAGTGGCTCACCTGGACCGGGGTGGTCTGGCGGCGCGAGGACACGCTGCAGGCCTTCGATCTCGCGCGCCAGGTCTGCCGCGAGGCGGAGGTCTGCCGCGAGGCGGCGGTCCGCGCACCGTCTGCGCGTGTTCGCACCAAGCTGTCCACGGCCGCAACTGTGGCCGCTGTCGAGCGGCTCGCCCGCAGCGATCGCAGGCATGCCAGCACGACCGAGATCTGGGACCGCGACCCCTGGCTTCTGAACACCGGCGATGGCGTGATCGACCTTCGCACAGGCGCGCAGTCCGCCCACGATCCGCAGCTCTTCATGACCAAGGTCGCGGGCGCGGCCTCGAAGGGCGCCTGTCCGACATGGGAGGCGTTCCTTGACACGGTCACGGGCGGCGATGTCGAGCTGCAGGCCTATCTGCGCCGAATGGCCGGTTACTGCCTGACCGGTGTGACCACCGAACACGCGCTGTTCTTCCTCTACGGCACCGGCGCCAACGGCAAATCGGTCTTTGCCAACACGCTGACCGCGATCATGGGCGATTACGCGACTGTCGCGGCCATGGACATGTTCATGGCCACCCATGGCGACCGCCATCCGACCGACATGGCGGGCTTGCGCGGCGCGCGGATCGTGACCTCCATCGAGACCGAACAGGGAAGTCGCTGGGCCGAAAGCAAGCTGAAGGCCCTCACCGGCGGCGACAAGATCACCGCCCGCTTCATGCGGCAGGACTTCTTCGAGTTCATCCCGCAGTTCAAGCTTCTGATCGTCGGCAACCACAAGCCGTCCATTCGCAACGTGGACGAGGCAATGAAGCGACGGCTGCACATGGTGCCCTTCACGGTCACCATCCCGCCGGCCAAACGCGACCGCCGCCTGTCCGACAGGCTTCTGGCCGAGCGTGACGGCATCCTCGCTTGGGCGCTCCGGGGCTGCCTGGAGTGGCAGGAGACCGGACTGCGCCCGCCCGAGGCCGTGATGGCGGCGACCGAGGATTACTTCGAGGCAGAAGACGCGCTCGGGCGGTGGCTGGAGGAGTGCTGCGATGTCGGCAGCTCATCGTTCGAGTCCGGATCGACCGAGCTTTTCAACAGCTGGAAGAGCTGGGCGGAGGCGAACGGAGAATACGCCGGCTCGATGAAGCGCTTCTCGGAGACCCTGAGCGCCCGCGGCTTCGAAAAATTCAAGACCAGCACGGTGCGCGGGTTTCGCGGGATCGCCGTGAGGGACAACAAGACCGACCTTTTCGAGGGGGACTACAATGACCAGTAAAACAAGGGAAATGGCGGATGTGGCGGGTTATGACCATATAACCGTCACGCGTGCGCACACGCGCGCCCGTGAGATGTTAACCGAACAACCCGCCAGCGCACACGCGCGCCCGTGAGATGTTAACCGAACAACCCGCCACATCCGCCACAACCGCCACCGAAGCGCGGGCCACGAACGGAGACGTACTCCCCGACACGGTGCTTGCGCTCGATCTCGGAACCACGACCGGCTGGGCACTGCGCGGCCATGACGGTCTGATCACCAGCGGCACCGTCTGCTTCAAACCCCGGCGATTTGATGGTGGCGGCATGCGGTATTTGCGCTTCACCAACTGGCTGACCGAGATCGACCGGATCTCGGGGCCGATCTCGGCGATCTGGTTCGAGGAGGTCCGCCGCCACGCCGGCACCGACGCGAGCCACATCTACGGCGGGCTCATGGCCACGCTGACCGCATGGGCTGAACTGCGGGGTGTGCCCTACGAGGGCGTCCCGATCGGCACGATCAAGCGGCACGTCGCCGCCAAGGGCAACGCCGACAAGGCTGCCGTCATGGCCGCCGTTCGCGCCCGCGGCTTCTCGCCCGCGGACGACAATGAAGCCGACGCCATCGCCATCCTCCTCTGGGCGATCGAGACGAACGGGGGTGTCGCATGAGGTGGCATCCTAAAGGCTACGGCGGCGAACGCCGGGATCCCGAGCAGGTCAAGCGCGAGGGCTGGCAGGAACAGGGTGTCCTCGCGGTCTCTGCCGATGATGACCGCCTGACATGGCCCGAGCGCGAACTGGTCCGGCAGTTGTGCGAGAAGCTCTACGGCCCGCGCCCCACGGAAGTGGAGGCACGCCATGGCTGACCGCATCTGGACCGCCGACTGCGTCGCCGATCATTTCGAGGAGGCATTTCGCACCCTGCGCAAGCTGCCGCCGGTGAAGGTGCAGGGCTATTTCAACACCTGGCCGGAGATCGTGCGGACGAGTCGCGAGATTGCCTTCATGGAACCCGAGCCGATGCATATCCGGCCGTCGGCCGCCGCCATCACGCGGCTCGAGCAGACGTTCGACTGGGTGCTCTGGATCGAGGAGGCGGAGCGCAAGCTGGTCTGGTCGCGTGCGGCCCGCGTGCCTTGGAAGGTGATCAGCCATGAGCATGGCTGCGATCGCACTACGGCGTGGCGACGCTGGCAGCTCGCCCTCACCAAGATTGCGGCGCGGCTCAATGCGCAGTGACTCCAATGTGTTGCAACACTTTTCCATGCAACAGATGGGGGCAAATCAGATATGTTTCTGGCTATGCTCGGGAGAGGCGCGCCCGCGACGGATCGCCCCCCCTCGCGGGCGTTGTCGTTTCCGGTGTCGTCGCCATTGCCATCGTCACCATCATCGAGACCAGCATCATGCCCGTCCGCCCTCCGATCCATCGCCCGGTTGGCCGGCGCGAGAAGCGCGAGCGCGATCGTGATTACGCAAGCAGGCGCAATCCGGTGGCACGTGCGCTCTACCGCTCGAAGCGCTGGCGAACGGAACGCGCATCCTTCCTGCACGATCATCCGCTGTGCGTGGAATGCGCGCGCCATGATCTGATCCGACCGGCCAGCGTCGTCGACCATATCGATCCGCATGGCGGTGATGAGACGGTGTTCTGGGACCGCAGCCGCTGGCAGGCGCTGTGCGCATCGTGCCACGGCCGGAAGACGGCCGGCAGCGACGGTGGCTTCGGCAATGTGTGCCGCCGCTCGTGAGCCCAAGCCCTCCCCCCCGGGGAGGTCAAATCTCTGGAGAGTTCGCTCCCAGGACCGCGCGCCACCAAAAACATATGCGTGGCCAAAATGGCGATGGGGGGGTGCATGGCTAACCAATTGATTTCATTGGATACAGAAAATGGCAATCGCTGAAGCTGCGCATATCGGTGTTGATGGCGGCGACCGTCAGCTGGTCGTCGAATATCGCAAGCTTGATGATCTGGTTCCCTATGCGCGCAATGCCCGCACCCACTCGGAAGCACAGGTCGCTGAGATCGCCGGCTCGATCCGCGAGTTCGGATTTACCAATCCGGTGCTGATTGCCGAGGATGGCACCTTGATCGCCGGCCATGGCCGCGTGCTTGCCGCGCGCAAACTTGGCATGGAAACCGTGCCGACCATCATGCTGTCGGGCTTGTCGGAAACACAGCGCCGTGCGCTGGTAATCAGCGACAACCGCATCGCCATGAATGCCGGATGGGACGAGGATCTGTTGGCGCTCGAACTTTCCGACCTGCAGGAGGCCGGCTTTGATCTCGGCCTGACCGGCTTTGATGACGACGAATTGCAGGATCTGCTCTACGGCAGCAGCATTGAACAGGGCGGCCTGACCGAGGACGACGCCATTCCGGAAGTGCCGGCAACGCCGGTCACAAGGCGCGGTGATCTCTAGTTGCTTGGCGATCATCGGTTGCTCTGCGGCGACAGCACAGACCCGGATGATGTGATGCGGCTGATGAATGGCTCACGCGCGGCGCTGTTTGCCACAGACCCGCCTTACCTGGTCGATTATGACGGCACCAATCATCCGACTAAGAAGAACGCTTCCAAACGCGCCAAGAAGATCGCCAATAAGGATTGGTCTGAAGACTATATCGAACAGCCCCATTGGGATGATTCCAGCCAGGGGCCAGAATTTTATGAAACCTTCTGCCACGTGGCGATCGAACATGCCATCCAGGAGAGCGTCGCGTGGTATTGCTGGCATGCTTCGCGTCGCCAGCGCATGCTGGAAAATGTCTGGGACAAGTTTGACGTCCTGCATCACCAGCAGATCATATGGGCCAAATCCCGCCCGGTGCTGACACGCTCGGTGATGCTGTGGGCGCATGAGCCCTGCATGTTCGGTTGGATTCGCGGCAAGAAGCCTCGCATCAACCGCGAGGGTTTTGAAAGCTGGCCGACGACGGTGTGGAATATTCCGTCGTCCGAGATTGAAACCCGAGAGCATCCGACATCAAAACCGGTACGCGTGTTTACGTTGCCGATGCAGTTGCACACAAGAACCGGTGATATTTGTTACGAGCCGTTCTCGGGTTCGGGATCACAGCTGATTGCTGGCGAAAAGACCGGCAGGAGGGTCTACGGGCTGGAGCTGTCGGAAGCCTTCTGCGACGTCGTCGTGAGGCGCTGGCAGGAATATACCGGCAAGCAGGCGACGCTGGATGGTGATGGCCGCAGCTTTGACGCGATAGCGGCCGAGCGTGTGCCGAAACAGGTCGACGCGGCATGAAGCAGTCGCGCACCATGTCGCTGTTGGAATCGCTCACCAATGTCGCCGTTGGCTACGGCATCGCGGTCATCACCCAGATTGTGGTGTTTCCGCTGTTTGGGCTGACGACCACGCTTTCCGAAAACATGATGATGGGCGCGATCTTCACGGTGGTGTCGATTGCACGGTCCTTCACCCTGCGCCGCTTTTTCGAAGCACTACGCCTTCAGGATGAAGGCTCTGAATGAACACAGGAGTCATGACATGGCCGGCCGCAAGCCGCTGCCGACGCATCTGAAGCTGGTCAAGGGTACTGCCCGACCACACCGCATGAACAAGGCAGAGCCACAGCCGGTGGTTGCAGTTCCCGCGCCGCCGGATCATCTTGATGAGGAGGCAAGTACCAAGTTTACCGAAATGGCTGAGCTGCTCGCCCGGCACGGCGTCATGACCGAGCTCGATACCGGTGCGCTTGCTCGTTACGTCGTGATCTGGCGCCGCTGGCTGGAAGCCGAAGCTGAAGTCAAACGCCGCGGCCATGTGGTGAAGACGTCCAACGACAATATCATCCAGAACCCGTTTCTCAGCGTGGCCAACAAATGCCTCGCACAGATGCACCAGATCGAGGCCGAGTTTGGCCTGACGCCATCCAGCCGTTCACGCATCCGCGTGGCGGAGCCAGCTGAAACTACCGACCCCTTCGAGGATTTTTTAACCCGTGGCCGCAAGAAATAGATCGCGATCTGGCAAGAATTCCTGCCCGGTCACGGCCTATGCTCGCGCTGTGGTCAGCGGCAAGATCATTGCCGGTCATCTGGTGAAACTGGCCTGTGAGCGGCATCTCGCCGACCTCAAGCTCGGCGGCAAGCGTGGCCTCGTCTGGGATGTTGATGCCGCGCGTCATGCGATCGACTTCTTTGGCCATCTGCGCCATTCCACTGGCGAATGGGCCGGTGAACCGTTCGTGCTGCAGGACTGGCAGCAGTTCGTCGTTGGCTCGCTTTATGGCTGGAAGCGCAAGACCCGTTCGGGCCAACATTACCTGCGCCGTTTTCGTACGGCCTATGTCGAGGTGGCGCGCAAGAACGGTAAATCGGTGCTGCTGGCAGGGACCGCACTTTATGCCCTGATCGCCGATGGTGAACCGGGAGCGCATGTCTATTCGGCTGCCACTACTCGGGATCAGGCGCGGATCGTCTTTGGCGAGGCCGAACGCATGGTGGCGGCAAGTGCGGCGCTGCAAGCAAGGATTACCAGGACCGTGAACAATCTCGCCGTGCTGCCGACCTCGTCCTGGTTCCGGCCACTGTCAGCCGATGCCACCAAGATGGACGGATTGAACATTCACTTTGCCGCGGTCGATGAAGTCCATGAACATCCAGGCCCTGAGATCATCCAGAAGCTGAACACCGCCACCGGAGCACGGCGCCAGCCATTGATCTTTGAGATCACCACCGCAGGCTATGATCGCCATTCCGTCTGCCGCCAGCATCACGAATTCTCGGTCAAGGCACTGGAAGGCACGCTGCCGACGGACTCATCCGACAGCTGGTTTGCCTATATCGCCACCATTGATGATGGCGATGACTGGACCGATCCTGCGGTCTGGGTGAAGGCGAACCCGAGCCTTGGCGTCACCGTCAAGGTGGATGATCTGAAACGCCAGATCGATGAGGCGAAGGAAATGCCGGCGCAGCAGAACGCCATCCGGCGATTGCGGCTGAACGAATGGACCGAGCAGGTCACGCGCTGGCTCGATATGGCAGTGTGGGAGGAAGGAGGCCTGCCAGCCTCAACCGACTGGCGCATCGTCAAGCACGAGCTGGAGGAGCTCGAACAAAAACTGCTTGGGCGTGAATGTTTTGGTGGGCTAGACCTTGCCCGCGTCAACGACCTCTCGGCCTTCGTGCTGGTGTTTCCGCCGACACTCGATGATGAACTCGAGGCGCTTGCCAACAAATGGATCGTCACCTGCCGCTTCTTTATCCCCGAGGACGACATATTACGCCGCGTGCGCCGTGACCGCGTGCCCTATGATGTCTGGCGCGATCAGGGATTTTTAACAGCTACCCCCGGCAACGCTACCGACTTTGCCTTCGTGGAAAAAGAAATCCTGGATCTTGCCTCCCGCTTCGACATGCGTGAGCTTTCCTATGACCGCACCTTTGCCGGCGAGATTGTCCAGCATCTGCAGGATGAAGGCCTGAACCTCGTTCAGTTCGGCCAAGGGTTCTTGAGCATGGCGGCACCAACAGCAGAACTGGAGCGCCTCGCAGTATCACGCGCCCTCTGGCATGGCGGCCATCCGGTGTTGCGCTGGAATGCCTCCAACGTTGCCGTGCGTCATGATCCGGCCGGAAATATCAAGCCGGACAAGGAACGTTCTAAAGAACGGATCGACGGTATTGTCGCCATCTGCAACGCGCTGGGGCGGGCCCAGATGCGTGATATCCATGCCGGCCGCTCGGTCTATGAGAACCGCGGCATCCTGATGCTGTGATCTGAACAGCGCAGCTTACGAAAGAACCCAATGGCATTCTGGTCAAACTGGTTTGGTGGCAAAAAGTCACCGGCTGCATCGCCGCGCGCGTCGTTCCAGGATGCTGGTGGTGGTCTTGTCATCACGACGAGCGAACAGTTGGAAGAGGCACTACGCTCTGGCGCGCTGACGGCATCCGGCGCTATGGTGACGCCAGAGGCGGCGATGCGGGTCGCCGCCGTCTATGCCTCGGTGCGGATTATTGCCGGCGCCGTTGCCACCTTGCCCTTGCATATCAAGCGCCGGGTCGATGATCGTACGCGCGAGGATGCATCCGACACACCGATCTGGATGGTGCTGCGGAGAAAACCCAATCGCTGGCAGACGCCCTCGCAGTTTCGGCGCATGCTGCAGGCGCATCTGCTTTTGCGCGGCAATGCCTATGCAATGATCGTGCGTTCGCGTGGCGATGTACAGGAACTGATCCCGCTGCATCCGGATCGCGTGGAGGTCAAGCAACGCGACGATCTTGCTCTGGAATATCTTTATACCCGCCAGGATGGCCGGCGGATCCAGCTTGCACAGGCAGAAGTCTTCCACCTGGTCGGGCTGACGCTCGATGGTGTCCATGGCGTGTCGCCGATCACCTATGCGCGCGAGACGATTGGCCTGTCGCTCGCCATGGAAGATTATGGCGCGGCGACCTTCCGCAATGGCGCCCGCGTCAGCGGTGTCCTGAAGCACCCGAACAAACTCGGGCCGGAAGCGATCGCCAATCTGAAGGCGGGTCTGGAAGAGTTCCGCTCCGGCGGCGAGCAGGAAGGCAAGAACCTGATCCTTGAAGAAGGGATGGACTATGCCCGCATCGCCATGACGGCCGAGGATGCGCAGTGGATCGAGAGTCGAAAATTCTCGCGCTCCGACATCGCCATGTTCTTTGGCGTGCCGCCACACATGATCGGCGACACCGAGAAATCGACCAGCTGGGGCACCGGCATCGAGCAGCAGTCGATCGGCTTTGTTGCCTATACGCTCGAAGATCACCTGACCATGTGGGAAGAGGCGATCAACCGCGATCTGGTTGGTGCGGACGACACGCTTTATGCCCGCTTCAACCGGGCAGCCCTCGTCAAGGGCGACATCAAGGCCCGCTGGGAGGCCTACGTCAAAGGCCTGCAATGGGGCGTGTGGAGCCCGAACGAAATCCGGGCGCTAGAAGACGAGAACCCACGCGAGGGCGGTGACGTCTTTTATCCACCGCCCAATACCGCCGGCGTACCGGCGGATGAAATGCGTCCAGACGAAAACGCCGACGCCAGCTCTCTTGAAACAAAGGAGAACGAGCCATGACCCTTCTTGGTGCTTTGAAACTTGCCTCGACGGCGATCGTTATCTGTGTCGTTGCGCTGGCCATCTTCAATCCCGCCTTCAACTTTGGCATCTTCATCGGTGGCGTCACGCTTGGCGGTTATCTGTTCCAGCTCCTGGAGGAGTTCTGATGAGCCTGCGCAGCCTTCCCGAGGCGCCAACAATGGCACGCCGGCGAAACTACCAGTGGGATGCGCCGTCCGATGTTCTTGCCAAATGGGCTGAGACTGCGCCCATGGCAGCCGCAGAGGATGACCGCAGCATAAGCATCTTGGACGTGATTGGCGAGGAACCCTGGTCCGGAGGCGGCGTCACGGCAAAGCGCATCTCGGCCGCCCTGCGCTCGATCGGCAGCCAGGACATCGTGGTTCGGATCAACTCACCGGGAGGCGACATGTTCGAGGGGATTGCGATCTACAATCTGCTGTGCGCCCATCCGGCCAAAGTCACCGTCGAGGTTCTGGGTTGGGCCGCATCTGCTGCTTCGATCATTGCCATGGCCGGTGACGAGATCCGCATGGGGCATGGGGCTTTCATGATGGTGCACAATGCCTGGGGCATGGTGATCGGCAACCGCCACGATATGCGTGAGGCAGCCAGTCTGTTCGATCAGTTCGATGCGGCGATCGCCGACATTTATGAAGCACGCACTGGCATGACTCACGCTTCGATCGAACAGCTGATGGATGCAGAGACGTTCATGGATCCGGCACAGGCCATCGAATACGGTTTTGCCGACGCTGTCGACGATGCCGAAATCCACACGGTGACCAATGCGCGCGCGCAGGCCCGGCCTGAAATCCTCGCCAAGCGGCGCATCGATGCCGCCTTGGCGCAACACGGCATCCCCCGCACTGAGCGACGCAAGATGTTCAACCAGATTGCCGGTACGCACAACGCTGCCGAACCTGCCATGCACGACGCTGGCTTCGACATCGCTGCAATGCAGCGGCTTATCGAGACCATCCGCTCATAGGAGAACATAATGAGCATTCATTTGAACGCCCGCGCCCGCGGGCTGATCGGCGTTGCTCGCGCGGACGCAAGTGATGCCGGCCGAGTTCTGGCCGAACTTCAAAAGACCTTCGAGGACTTCAAGGCCGAGCGCGAGAAGGAAATCGCGGACCTTAAAAAGGGCATGGAAGATGTGGTGCAGACCGAAAAGGTTGACCGCATCAATGCCGAGATCACCAGGCTCCAGGGCGAACTGGACCGGGTGAACGCCTCCCTCGCCGCACTCAAGGTGGGCGGTGAAGGCGAGGCCAAGGCGCTCTCTGCCGAGAAGCGTGAACACGCCCGTGTCTTCAACCAGTTCTTCCGCAATGGCGTTGAGAACGGCTGCGTGAACTGGAAGTGAAGGCGGCGCTGCGCACCGACAGCGATCCGGACGGCGGCTATGTCGTGCCGGAAGAGATGGAGAACACGATTGACCGGGTGCTTGGCACGGTGTCGGCCATGCGCTCGATCTCGCGCGTGATCTCGATTTCGACCGGGACCTACAAGAAGCTGGTCAACCAGGGCGGTGCTGTTGGCGGATGGGTCGGCGAGCATGATGCGCGGTCGGAAACGGACGGGCCGCGTCTTTCCGCGCTGGAATTTCCGGCGATGGAGGTCTACGCCAACCCGGCCGCCACGCAGACATTGCTGGACGATTCCCGCATCAGCATCGAGCAGTGGCTGGCCGATGAGGTGTCGATCACCTTTGCCGAGCTGGAAGGCGCCGCTTTCATCGCCGGCACCGGCGTGAACCAGCCGCGCGGTCTCCTGTCCTACGACAAGGTGGCCGACAGCAGCTATGCCTGGGGCAAGCTTGGCTATCTCGCCACGGGCGTTGCAGGCAAGCTTTCCGACAGCACGCACAACGGTGTCGATGCGCTCCTGGATGTGGTCTACGCGATCAAACAGGGCTACCGTCAGAATGCCCGCTGGCTCATGAACAGGAGCACCCAGGCGGCGATCCGCAAGCTGAAGTCGAAGCAGGAGGAGCTTTACCTCTGGCAGCCTTCGATGCAGCTTGGCCAGCCGGCCACGATCCTCGGCTATCCGGTTGTCGATGACGACAACATGCCGGACATCGGTGCGGACGAGTACCCGATTGCCTTCGGTGACTTCCAGCGCGGCTACCTGATCGTCGACCGCATGGGCGTCCGCGTTCTGCGCGATCCGTTCACCAACAAGCCCTACGTGCATTTCTACACGACGAAGCGCGTTGGCGGCGGCGTCCAGAACTTCGAGGCCATCAAGCTCTTGAAGGCTGCGGCGAGCTAATTGCGGGCGGCAGCCGCCGCCTGTTTCCCCATTCTGTTCAAAGAAGGATCACTCCGATGCGGGATATGCATTCCGGAATGTCGGTGGTTGAGGCCATTGCTGTCGCTGCATATGACGACGACAACACGCCTGCGGCCATCGATCTGCAAGGCTATGACGCTGCCGAGATCGTGCTTGCGATTGGCGCCGGCGGCATCACCTTCACGAGCACAAACAAGATCGAGTTCAAACTGACGCACTCGGACGACGATACGTCCTATGAGGCCGTCAGTGAAAAAGACGTGCTCGGTCTCTCGTCTGTTGGCGAGGGCGGGATCATCAAGGCGCTCACCGCTGCCCATGCCGCTGCTGCCGTCTATCGGTGCGGCTATGTCGGCGGCAAGCGCTACTTGAAGCTGCTGGCGGACTTTTCCGGCACGCATGGCACCGGGACGCCGCTTGCCGCGATTGTCGTCAAGAGCCACGGCATGGTGCAGCCGGAAGCCGATCAGGCGTAACGGCCTGGAGGCGGCGGGCCTCCTGCCGCCCCTTTCTCCTTGAGGAGGACATCATGCACCGCCCTGTTCGGATCACCCCGCCAGCCATCCAGCTGGTGACGCTGGCGGAGGCCAAACTGCATCTGCGGGTCGATCACGATGATGAGGATGCGCTGATCAGCAACCTGATCCAGGCCGCGACCGAACATCTGGATGGCTGGACCGGCATTCTTGGCCGCTGTCTGGTCGAACAGGTCTGGCGACAGGACCATGATCGCTTTGCGCGTGAACTGGCAATTCCCCTCGGTCCGGTCATCTCGGTGCAGACGGTCACCTGGCGCGATCCTGCCGGTCAGCTCAGCACCATACCATCTGGATGTTATGACCTGCGCACCGATGAAGCTGGCAACGCTATGGTCCGCTTTGATGCCGACTATGTCTTTCCAGAAAATCTGCATGAAAGTCGCGCGGTCGGCATCACCTTCAAGGCAGGCTACGAGTCCAACCCCGGACCTCCCGCAACCAGCACAGTGCCGGATCCCCTCAAGGTCGCAATCTTGCTTTTGGTCGGGCACTGGTATCAAAACCGCGAGGCAGTCAGTACCGCCGGCATGGCTTCCCTGCCCTTTGCGGTTGAGGCTCTCATAGCCCCCTATCGCAGGATGCAGATATGATGACAGGAGCTGGTGAACTTCGTAATCGGTTCACTGTCCAGCGCGATGTCGCCGAGCCCGACTGGAGCGGTCATCCGGGCGATCCAGACTGGCAGGACCAGTTTACCGTCTGGGGCAAGATCACCTTCATGCGTGGTGGCGAGACCGTTATTGCCGCGCGTCTGACCGCGAAGCAGCCGGCAATCCTCACCATTCGCATCAGCGATCAGGCACTCACCATCACGCCCTCAGACCGCATTGTCGATGTGCGCACTGGCGAAATGTTCAACATTCGCGAGCAGCCGCGCCGCTCCCGCGACGATCCGGGCCTCCTCGAAATGCTGATCGAGGCTGGCGTCACCTGAACCGCCGGCTTTATCCAGCCAAGGATATCAACCATGACCACGCCTCAAAGCGCGGCGCCGGACGCTGCGCGCGACAAATACCATGTCTACCGCCCACTGCTGGATCTGATCGGCTTTGCTGAGGGCACCGACAGAAAGCGGGGTTACAACGAGACGCTCGCCTATGGCGCCTTCACCGGCGGTGACGTCGATCTGGTTGCCATGACGCTGGAGGCAATTGATACGCTGCAGACCAGGATGCTGAAGCACCCGGACAACCGCTTCAACTCCTCAGCGCTCGGCCGCTACCAGATTGTCCGCACCACGCTGCGCGCCATCCGAAAGACGCTCAAGCTTCCGCCGCCGGCCCAGTTTGACGCCGAGATGCAGGATCGATGCGCCTGCTATCTGCTCGGCCTGCGTGGCATCGACAAATATCTGGCAGGGCGGCTCTCGGAAGACACGTTGATCAACAATCTGGCCCAGGAATGGGCTTCACTCCCCATCACTACAGGCAAGGGTGCTTATGCCGGCCAGAACGCAGCCGTCAGCCCGGATCGCGTACGTCAGGTGCTGGTCGAGGTTCGGAAACGCCATATTGCCAGCCAGCCAGCACGCCAGATTGTGGTGGAGCGGGAAGTCGAAAAGCCCGTCGTTCCCGTCACCGTCGAAGCTGAAATCCGCAAGCGTGCCGATCAGTGGAGTTGGATCACCACCATCTTTGGCAGCGGTAGTGCTGGCCTCGCCGCGCTAGCCGGCATGGAATGGCAGACCGTCGTCGCGATCGGAGCGCTTGCCCTTGGAGGGCTCCTCATCGCGTTGCTGCTCCGGCAGCAGATCGTTTGCGCGGTGCAGGATGTAAGGAAGATGATTGAGAGGTGATGCGAGCCGTATCGCTCAGTTTACGGCGATAGTGCAGCGTCACCTTCCAACGTTACAAGGTTCCCTCTTTTCGGAGAGCGAGCCCGAGTTATCGCTCAGTAAAGGCAGCAGTGTCTTGTTAATGTCGCAGCGACATTTCAGGCGCGCCGCCATGCGTGTTCATGCGCTTTTCTCCGCCGGCGCCAGATACTGCTTCAGACCCGCAAACTCGGCAAAGCGCTTCTGGCTAACCGGTGTATGGCGCGCGCCCATGTGAAGAAGGAGACGAGATTGGTGATCAACAAATCCCGCCACCACTGCGAGCGCGCGGCTCGAACTCGATCTGCAACAGCAACAGGGCGCTCCTCCGGCAAGGGTCAGCCCGATAAAACCGACGAGTAGCCAGTTTTTGTCCTAGAGCATCGGACCGAAAAGTGTATTCGGTTTTCGGATGTTTTCGATGCTCAATCAAAATGTTAGAGCGTCCTTTGTGCGTCCGAAAGGACGCACGGCGCTCTAGTTTGCGCCAAGTTGAGCGTCAAGCATGGCAATTGCCGCAGAGAATAGCTGCTGGCCGCCTCATCGAGCGACCTTCCCGAAAGACAGGAATAGTCCACAATGCTCACATCTCCCTGGGCGGGTATCCGCGTATCAGCACCGCAACAAGTTCGGTCTGCCGGTTCACTCCGGTTTTCTGGAAGATGTTGCGCAGATGGTAGGCGACGGTAGTTCGCGATACGCTGAAAGCTTCGGCAATTTCCGCCAGTGTTTTTCCCTCCGTCAACGCCAAGGCGACACGTGCCTCGGCATTGGTGAGTTCGAAGCTGCGCGAAAGCGTTGAGGGGTCCAGATCAGGACTTTGCGCCTTCTGCACGGAACGGATGCGCGCGATTTGACGCAGCCGCGCATCGACCGTGGCAAGCAGGAGGTCATAGTCTATCGGCTTGACGAGATAATCGTCCGCGCCCAGGCGTTTGCCCTCCACAATCTCCCGCGGGTCGCTCAGCGCGGAGAGGAATACGAAGGGGGTTTCAGCGTAATCAGGTCCTTTGGCCCGAACGACGCGCAAAACATCATAGCCGCTCAGACCGGGCATGGAAATGTCGCACAAAATAAGGTCAGGGCGGGACGCATCCAAAAGATCGAGCGCCTCCCGACCCTCGCGTGCCTCTATCACCGCATAGCCGGCTTCTGAAAGCTCATCAGCAATGTCGCGGCGCAGATCCGGTTCGTCCTCGATGCATAGGATGAGCGGCACATGCCGGTGAGTGTCGAGATTGCCGGTCATACGGATTCCACGAGAAGCGAAGGCACGGTAGCGTCATCTTCCGCGCGCGCCTGGGGAAGGACGAGCGTGAAGGTGATCCGTCCTGTTTCATTCCCGGGCTCGAGCCGCAGATCGCCGCACTGCATCCGCGCCAACGCACGCGCCATGTAAAGACCGATGCCGATGCCGGGTCGGCCTTCCGAGTTGCTGCCGCGATAATATCGTTCGAATACTGCCTCCCGCTCGGAGGGCAAATCGATGCTGCCTTGATTGCTAAGGGCGCATTCCACCCGATCCGCATTGCATGCGACACGCACGGCAATTAATGTCTCGGGTGGCGAGTATTTCACCGCGTTGGACAGAAGATTGACCAGAATGTTCTCCGCATGGACAGGGTCGCAATGCGCTAGGATGGGGTGCTTATCCGGCAATTCGACCGTGATCTGTTTTTCTGGCGTCTGTTCGGTCTGACGATTGCAGACATCGGTAACAATTTGCCCGAAATCGCTCGTCAACGCACGGACCTCAATCTGACCTGCATCGAGGCGCGCGGCATCCAGCGTGCTTTCAATCAGACCTGTCATCCGGAAAATGGCATGGCGCGCCCGCCCCGTCCGCTCCATAATCTCTGCCGCCGTCAGGTGATTGCTGCGCCGCATGAGGCGCTGCAGCGCGGAATCGACAATGGCAAGCGGCGTGCGGAACTGGTGTGAGATCATTGCACCGAAATTGCGATAAAGCTCGGCGGCCGCACGTTCACGCTTTAAAGCCGCATCAAGCTCCTTTGTACGCGCGTGCACCTGTTGCTCCAGATCGTTGCGATGATAGGCGATCTGGCGTTGCGCCGCGCGCTGTTCGGTAACGTCGAAAACAAGGAGAATGGAGCCGATGATGTGTTCCCCTTCGCGCAGTGAGAAGAAGCGAAGATCGAGGTAGCACGGGTCCCCTTTTTCCTCCGGAAAGAAGGGTTGATCCAGCAGCACCGCCGGCTGGCCCTTGAAAGACGTGACGATCGCTTGCTCGACCCTGTCGATCTGGAAAAAGCCCGAGGCGTCGCCTAGACCGCGTCCAATTGTTTTGTCGGCCGGAATGCGAAACAGCCGCTCCGCTGCCTCGTTCCACACGGTGCAGCGGCATTCACGATCCACGGCAATGATACCCTCGCCGCTGGAGGCGATCAGCAACTCCGAAAATGCCTTTTCCTTCTCCAACAGACGCGCGCGCCGTCTTGCATCTCGTGTGGCCATCAGCAGATGCGCACAAAGGGCAGCGCCCGCCAGCGCAATTCCCGCAATCGAGCCGATGAGCTGCCAAAGCCGCTCGCGCGAGCTGTCGAGCTTGCTGCCGAGGGCATCCCATTCGGCGACCATCGCCTTATTGGCAGCACGACCCAGCAGAAAGACGTATGGTTGAAGCAACGCTTGCAGGCGAGGTGCATCACCAGGCACAAAATTCTCGACCAGACCGCCCAGTTCAGGGAGATTAACGCTCAATTCATTGAGCGCCTCCGCGAACCCGAGTTCCTCCATCCGCCGTCGCTGCGGGCCGTCGTTCAGCAAGGCCAGGCGGCTAAGGAAGACATTATGGTGCATTTCGAGCGCAGATTGATCGATTTCGCCGAGGCCGCGTTCGACACCGGCTGCACTCAGCTGGAAGGCGGCAACTTCCGCCCGCGAAATCACCCACAGCATGTTCTGGGTGGCTTCAATGCGCATATCGCGTTCGATAGCGGCGATGCGCAATAGTGAATATCCTGTCAGGACGGCAAAGGCGCCGATCGTTAGCGCCAGCAGGGCCACGCCAAGAAATGGGCGCCACGATCTGCTCATCGGATATCAAGCCGCGTCAACTGCCAGACCCAGCGATAGTCATAGCGGATGTCCTGAAGCTCGGGGTGTTGGTCCCGGGGATAGACGATCCACAACGGTCCCTTGTCGCTGGACAGAAGTGGCGCTCCGTCCATACGATATGCGATCAACACATCAAAGCGTTCAAATTCGCGAATATCAAAGTCAATTGCGTAGTTGTTGAGAGCCGTGGCGGTCACGGTCTCACCTTCTGCCCCGACATAGGCCAGCAGGTCCCGCATCAGGAAGCCTTCGAAGAGATGCACTCCATCGGTTACCGCCGTGGACGTTTCCAGCCGCATTATCGGCAGCGCTTGTAGCATCGCCATGTCGAATAATGCGACGCCATCCTTATTGGTTTTCTTGATGGTGCCGCGCACTTCAAGGATGGCCTCTCCCTGCAGCTCGGGAAAACTTGCGGATACGGCCGCCGTTGCCCATTGAGCAACGATCAGCAGCCCGGAAAACAGCATGCTAAGAAATATCGGACGCAATTTCCCCCTCGCCTGCTCATCGACACCTCGCCGCCGCCCTTGCGGAAGGGAGTATGGTGGATATCGAGCATTTACGCCAGTATAGCCTGGATTCCGTATTATCCCCCCTTCAAACGAAGGGGGCTTTTTTGCTTTCCTCCCGCTAGCTTGCACAAGGTTTTAATGGCTGGAGGTTCGTATGTGGGATTTCAGCATTGGCAGCGCTCTGGGGATGATGGCGCGGACCATGCCATTTATCGTGCTGCGCATGGCCGTATATTTCGGCATTGCCCTTGGCTACATCCTGGTGACGGGAACCGGCGCAGGCGTCGGCTACGGTATCGGTGCTTTCGGGGACACTGGATTCCAGGCAAGCTCGACTTTCTGGGGTGGGGCGATCGGCTTCGGCCTTTTCGGAGCCGTCATGTACTGGGCTCGCGAATACATCCTGTACATCGTGAAGGCCGGACACATCGCCGTCCTGGTCGAGCTGCTTGACGGCAAGCCCATGCCGGATGGCCGCTCGCAGGTCACTCATGCGACAGCCGTCGTAAAGGAGCGGTTTGTACAGGCCAGCGTACTTTTCGCCATAGACCAGCTCGTCAAAGGCGTCATCGCTGCCATTACCGGCCTGGTGCGTGGGATTCTGTCCATCCTGCCGCTGCCCGGTATGCGCCAGCTTTCGAGCATTCTGCACGCTTTCCTGCGGGTTGCGGTCGGTTTCATCGACGAGGTCATCCTCGCCCATGCCATGCGGACCCGCTCCGACAATCCCTGGGCTTCGGCGAGAGAAGCGCTCGTCCTATACGGCCAGAACTATAAGGTGATGCTCAAGAATGCGGCTTGGCTAGCAATCATCGTCTATCTGCTGAGCTTCATCGTGTTCCTGATCATGCTGGTCCCTGCGGGCCTTGTCGTGTACCTCATGCCCGGCGCATGGGCTGCTGGTGGCTTCGTTTTTGCCCTCTTGTTTGCCTGGAGCGTGAAGGCGGCCCTTCTTGAGCCTTTTGCCATCACCTGCCTGATGCAGGTTTACTTCGAAACGATAGAAGGGCAGCAGCCCGATCCGGAATGGGAGGCCCGTCTCGAGCAGATGTCCGACAAGTTCCGTAAGCTAAAGGCGCGCGCGCTGGGCGAATCCCAACCCAGCACGGCCGACAGCCTGCACCCCGCATGATTTAATTAACGATCCAGGAGATGATGATGAAGGTAAAGTCCGTCCTGGTCTCGGTCGTGGCGACGTTAATGTCCGTTTCGGTTGCCACATCGGCCGAAGGTGTCGTCGTCGTCTACGACGCTTCCGGGTCCATGTGGGGCCAGATTGACGGCGTCAGTAAGATCGAGATCGCCCGCGAAGTGCTGGCCGATCTCGTCACCGACTGGTCGGCTGACACCAATCTGGGTCTTGTTGCCTATGGTCACCGTTCGGAAGGCGATTGTCGTGACATCGAGACGCTGATTGAGCCGGGGTCTGTAGATCGAACAAGCTTTATCGATACGGTCAATTCCATCCGCCCCAGGGGTAAGACGCCTATTTCAGCCGCGGTGCGGCATGCTGCTGAAGCCCTTTCCTACCGGGACGTTCCGGCCACGGTCGTTCTGATCTCCGACGGGGTGGAGACCTGCAATGCGGACCCCTGCGCCCTAGCCGCGGAACTCGCACAGCAGGGCGTGAAGTTTACGGCGCACGTGGTTGGTTTCGACCTTGAGGATGAGGCGCATGAAAGCCTCGCCTGTATCGCGGAAAACACCGGCGGTGTGTTCGTCGCCGCGCAGGATGCCGCCGAACTGCGCGATGCCTTGGCGCATGTGCAGACCGTCATGGATCTGCAGCCGATGGAGATCGAAGAGCCCGAACCGGAGCCGGAGCAGGCCGATGCCGATATCGAGCTTACGACCCCCGCCACCGTAACCACCGGTGCAAACTTCACCATTTCATGGTCTTCCTCGGTTCACCCGCAAGACTACATAACCATCGTGCCCGTCGGCGCGGATGAAGGCTCTTACGGCAACTACGCGCGCGTCCGTGACAACTCCGAAGGCCGCCTCGTCGCGCCGGCAGAGCCCGGGCTTTACGAAGTACGCTATATGCTTCAGGAAGGCAGGCGCACCATGGCCAGCGCCTCGATAGAGGTGGTTGAAGCCGAGATCGTTGTCGCTGCTCCCGAGCAGGTGACGACCGGTGCAAACCTCACGGTTTCATGGTCGTCCTCCGTTCATCCGGAAGACTACATGACCATCGTGCCCGCCGGAGCGGATGAAGGCTCCTACGGCCACTATTTCCGTGTCCGCGACAACTCCGAAGGCCGCCTCGTCGCGCCGGCAGAGCCCGGGCTTTACGAAGTGCGCTATGTGCTGAGGGAGGGAGGGCGCACCATGGCCAGCGCTTCGATAGAGGTGGTTGAAGCCGAGATCGTTGTCGCTGCTCCCGAGCAGGTGACGACCGGTGCAAACCTCACGATTTCATGGTCGTCCTCCGTTCATCCGGAAGACTACATAACCATCGTGCCCGCCGGAGCGGATGAAGGCTCCTACGGCCACTATTTCCGTGTCCGCGACAACTCCGAAGGCCGCCTCGTCGCGCCGGCAGAGCCCGGGCTCTATGAAGTGCGCTATGTCCTGCGCGAGGGGGGGCGCACCATGGCCTCCGCAGCTCTGGAAGTGATCGATGCCGAAGTCGGCATAGCGGGACCGGTTGTTGCGAGGGCTGGAACCAGCATACGTGTGACCTGGTCCGCCTCCATCCATCCAGAGGACTACATCACCATCGTTCCTGCGGGTTCCGATGAGGGGACATACGGCGACTATAGCCGCGTGAGGGACAAGCTTGAGGGTGACATCAAGACTCCTGAAGAGCCGGGCCTTTATGAAATTCGCTACGTGCTGAACGAAGGGTCACGCACGCTTGCCCGCCATGATCTGGAAGTGGTCGCGGCGGATGCGCCTCTCGATGAAGGCGCGGGGCTTGACGTGCCGGCGGAGGCCCGCGCCGGACGGGTGATCACCATAAGCTGGAGCGGCGGAGGCGATAGCGCCGATCAGCGCATTTCGCTTGCCCGTGCCGATCAGGCGGATTTCAGCTGGATCGAGGCCCATCGTGTGGGGGGCGAAAAGACACTGGAACTCAGGATGCCTGACCAGGCGGGCACCTATGAGGTGCGCTTCCTTGACATCAGCGGCCGTAAGGTCCTTGGCCGCGCCATCGTGGAGGTGAAGTAATTGAAGGTGAAATTTGGTGGGCGTATCGCCGCGTCCTGCATGATCCGGACGGCCATCGCAGCTCTTGCGATGGCCATCTCGGCCCCCGCCGCGAAGGCCGATCTCGATGGCCATGGACCGGATTCCTGGCGTGTAAGCGGTGTTGCGCCCAATGACGTGCTTAATGCGCGCATGGGACCCGGCACCAATTACCGGGTGATCGAAGCATTCGCGCATGATGAGCGCGGACTGCAGCAGATCACCTGCGTCCCCTTCTATACGATGAAGCATTTTTCCGAGATGACCGAGGTGGAAATCAGGGCGCTGCCGCCGCGCTGGTGCCTGATGCGCTCGGCAGACATGACCAAGGCAGGATGGGTTGCGCAGCGCTACATCACGCCTGACGATACGGAGGAAACGGTGGCGGTGTCAGGCCGGACCGCAACATCCCCGGCATCCGTCTCGAACAGGCAGGAAAAGTCGAACCCCGGAGCGGCCGGCTCGGGCGATGCAATGATCGCGGAAGCGGTGCGGATCGTTCGCGATCTTTATGAGGCGCAGATGCGGGCCGAGCGGGGCCAGGGAGAAGATCCCTTATTCGGCAATTCTGCCGGGAGCTATTTCACCGCGGACATTGTTGAAATCCTACACTCACGCCATATCGAGGCGCATCCCCTGTGGGGCGCACAGGATTTCGACGGCCACGTCACAAGTATCGCGCCCGATCCCGACAGCCCCATGTTTCGCGGGATGATCACCGTCAATGTCGATTTCGTCAATTTCGGAGCGAACCGGCGGGCAATCCATTATCTGCGCGCCGACACAACCCAGCCGGGCGCGCCGCTGCGCATCATCGGCATCGAGCATGACGGCTGGTCCTTTCCATAGTGGCGTAGAGGCAAGGATTAGCAAATGAAAATGAGTCTTCAACTGCCTCTCGCGGCAGGGACCTGGCTTGTCCTTGCATACACTGCGATTGCAGAAGGAGCGCCGGCTGGTGAGGTGAAGGTAACCATCGACGGCGCTCCCTATGCCGGTGTGACCCTTGATGTTCCTTCCGAGGGGACATCGACTGCGGAGTTCCGCCGTTTCGGTCCTGTAACGTCGCTCACCATCCAAGCCCATGATCCGGACGCGAAAAGCATCCTGCGCAATGTCTTGTCGCTGGAGATCTCCCTGATGGGTGATGACGCTTCCTCTTCGATCATGGAAGCGTCCGTTTCCTGGTGGCCGGAGGGAATGCGCAAGGCCTTCTATCACAGCGAAGGCAGCGAGAGCGAGTTGAACGTGGCCCTCGATGTCCTTTCGTTGGAAGATCGCACGGCCAGCGTCCGGGGTAGCTTTTCGGCGCAGCTGTGCCGCAAGGACAGCTTTTTTGCCGAAACGGATATGAGCAATTGCCTGCCGGTGGAAGGAACCTTCGAGACGGCGCTGCGCAAGGCCGATTGAGGAAGCGGCTCAAACCACCAGATCGATGGGCTTTCCATCGTGGCGCGGATGGCACTGCCATCCTGGCGAGGCCGGGATTTTTTCCCCTGGCAATTACCCAAACCTCTTGCCTCGGAGGTTTGGGCAACTAAAGGTGCCTGTTCCCAGCTATACTTCCGCAGCCGATTTCAGGCGATCCCTTTCCAGCGATTCATAGATCGCATTCGTCCCGCGGGCTACCGTCACCTGTATGGCGACCTGCACGGACGACGCGGACCATTATATGGCTGGAATGTGTTGTCGGAAGCGCGATAGGAGCGGTACTTTTCGTAACACCACGCCACATGCGGATCGTATCTTTCTGCTCTGGCGGACGGCTGGCTTGCAATGGCACCGCCAACGATCGCTCCCAGGGCAAAGGCTGCCGGTGGAAACCAATAAGCGCCGTGCCGGCGATATCCGGGTTTTGGGCTACGGGAGCCGCGATAACCCCGATAGTAGGTATGTCCACCCCGCCGCTCAAGCCGATGATGCCTGTGGTTTCTGCGATGTTGCACCTCGATTACATTTTCGGTCGCCTGACCCAGTGCCGTCTGAGGCGCGACCCGAGTGAAAGCAGGGCCGGCTGAAACTGGCAGGGCAAGCGTTAGAAAGCTGCACGCGGTGATGAGCGAAATTGCTAATTTTCTCACCAATCATTCCTCCAAACGATGGACCTCTTCTTCGTAGCTCATGAAGCTCGGATGCGCCCCGTCTGTTTGGATAGGTTTGGCGCTCAACGCCATCTTCATCGCTTTGGCACAAGTCCACGGGCGTTTTTACAGCCGCTCCTGAAAGTTTCTTTTCTTGGTGGCTGCGGCTTTGTTTGCTTTTCGAGCCGACCCGACGAAGAAGGTTCGCTGTGAAGAGTGCAGAGCTCCCCTGTTTAGCTCCCACATCTACAGCTATGGCCGTGACGATAGGGGCTACGCCCAGCGCCGGTTACGCCCCCACGAGTTCACTGGAAACCTATTCAGGGTGATCAGGAGTGGGTCTGTGCGCTATGGGTTTCATGCGGAGACTTGATCTACTCACACAATGCCCAGAGAAGGTTGGACCGCAGTCCCTTTCCCTCCGCCACTTACCCTTTCGACAACATTCTCCTCATCCGGCCACCGCCGGATTTTCTCGTTGTTTTAGAGGGTTATAGCGATTGGGCTAAACACTGGCTCCATCGCGAGGAAGCCCGAAAATGCTCTCTCCCGCCCCTTATTCTCTAAACCTGATGACTCGTCGTTTTTAGTGAATAGCTTTGTAAGCTATTGAAATACATCAGTTTTCATTGGGAGCATGAATGGAGTTGGATCCCGGTTCCATTAGGTCAAGATGAAACTGGGATCGAACCACCGCGTCCCTTCTAAGGCGCTGAGCAGCGCGTCTTTTGCTGCGGCAAGTTGCTGTCAGCGATCGAACTTATCTCAGTCGTTCCAACATCACGGGCACCTTCCGAAAGCCGTCGCTCCCAGCGCACCACCTTCGGCATGATCGGGACCGACAGCGGACTGACCGGTTTTGGCAAGAAATTGGAGAAAGCCGCCATTCGGCATCTATCCCATTGTGGCCATTGACGGGGACCCTGAGTAGCTGACAGCAGTCATCTAGCGAAAAGCAAAGTGCATCGATCGCGGTCTGGTGGACGCTGCTGTGCCGATACAGCACGCGACCGGACGAACAGCTCGGGATATTCTGGCACCCTGCGAACACTGTATCGATGTGTAGTTCAATCGTCCCCTCGGCCGAGATCAACGTGACCGATTACGAATGGTAACATGACCTGAGCGATGGTGGCGCTCGGGAAACGGGGCCAAAAGGGCACCATATGGTTGCGTTTCCATCCATAGGTTTGGACAAAAACACCGCCACGCTGCAACATACAGAATCAAATATTGGATGGAGGTCGCCGCTTGGACGTTGAGAAAGAAAAGCGAGCGGCACTGGTCAGTGCGCTTGGTGAGAGCTTCGAGTGCTTCGAAGAGGTGCCTCTCCAGCATGCTCTTTTTTCCAGGCGCACAGTCAGGGCCGATATTCTTGCCGTTCCCAAAGATGAACGCCTCGCGAGTTATGCGTTTGCTTTCGAGGTCAAGCAGCCTGATACAACTTGGGATTACTCGGCCTGGGCGCGAGCTATCCGACAAGCTACTGACTATATCTATGCGTCCATTCAACCCAAAGGGCCTGCCGCAATGTACGCGGGCCGGCGGATAACTGCTGCATTTATGTTTCCCGCACCACCAGTCGATCCTGAAGGTCGGAGGTTGGACAAGGGGCCTTACGTACGTCCAGACACCAGCGTTATGGTGACCGGCGTTTTCCATATGGCTCTTCATCTCAGAGTAGGACGAGCTTACTGGGAGGACGACCGACATGGTCGTCGCTTCCGCTTGGATTTCGGTCCCAACCCCGTCTGGTGCAGCCGAAGGGGCTTCCGCGACCAAGGCATCAATCTCGTTGCGGGTAAACGAACGCTCGGCTCACAGCGCATCGAGATTCGGTCCGAACTGGACGGATGGGGCGGCGCCGTTGGGACAGGAGCCTCAGATTGAAGGGCATCGCTGAGCATCCCGAGCCGGTTCTAGAGTCTTTCATGTTTTGACGGAAGCGTATCCGGCGTTTGCGAGGTAGTTTGCGCATTCGCCGGGTTCGATGGTTGAGACGAGGTGCCCGATGTGACGCCATGTGTCCTCGACGGTTCGTTTCTGGGCATGGCGCATCCAGTGCTTGATCTTGGCAAAGGCCTGTTCGATCGGGTTGAGGTCTGGTGAATAGGGCGGCAGGAACCAGAGCCTGGCGCCGGCCGCCCGGATTGAAGCTCGGACGGTGGCCGACTTGTGGGAACCCAAATTGTCCATAACGACGATGTCGCCGGGTTTGAGGACCGGCACGAGCTGCTGCTCAACATAGGCCCGGAAGCACTGTCCGTTGATTGGTCCGTCAAAGACGCAAGGTGCTGTCAGCCCATCGCAGCGCAGCGCGCCCACGAAGGTCAGCGTGCGCCAGTGACCGTGCGGGGCAAAGCCGCGCAGGCGCTTGCCGCGTGGTCCCCAGCCGCGCAGGGGCGCCATGTTGGTCTTGATCCAGGTTTCGTCGATAAAAACCAGCCGGTGCGGGTCAAGGCTCGCCTGAAAGGAACGCCAGCGCTGACGCCTGCGCGCTATGTCGGCCCGCGCCTGCTCAAGGGCGAACAGTGTTTTTTTTGAACCGAAGCCCCTCGCGCTGCAGAAACTGCCACACGGCATTGTGCGACACCTTCACCCCGCGCGCAGCCAGTTCATCCTTGAGCCGGTGCAGCGACAAATGCGGCACCTGATTGATGCGCTCGACGATGAACGCCCGGTGCGGCTCGAGCACCCGCTTTCGGTGGCCGCCCATCTTGCCCGGCGCGACCGAGCCCGTCGCACGATAACGTTGATGCCACTTCACCACCGAAGAAACCGAGACACCGAACCGGGCGGCCGTCGACCGGCAACTCTCCCCGGCCTCGATCGCTCCAATCACGCGCTTGCGAAGATCATTGGAAAGAGGTGCTGTCATAAGATGCTGGCCTCCTCTCCAGCCAACATCTTGAATCACAAAAAGGACCCGATGGGAACCCCAACCGATTCAGACAAAGAATGAACCGCTCTAGCCACCGCTGCTGCGATGTTGTCGGCAGAGGGCCTACACGAAGCGGCGACCTTGTTGAGGTTATTCGACGTTCGGTTCGAGGAGACCGGGTTTGACAACTGGGATGGCGGCACCGCGATCTGGACGATCTATATTCTGATTGACGCCCCCGAGTACGCTCGAGTGGGACCAAGAAGGACTACTCTCGAAGAGCAGATCGCAGCGAGGCTCAAGCCTATTATAGACCAATATTCTCGCGATTGGTTCAGCGTTTCGATCGCACCGAAGCTTCAAATGCCAATATCCGGTTGGAGGGGACAGGACACAGAGTTATCGGCCCTCACTCGACAGAACATTTTTGACGGATTGCGCCTAGAGAAAGTCAGGTGGAGCGGAGTACTTGAGGACGTCGAATTTCTGCAGAGGATTTTCGATCTGAAGGCTATGCCCTCTTTCGACACTCGATTTACCGATGCAGCATCTGACATCTGGCAGCACCGCGTGAACAATGACGACTGGGACGACGATTGGGTGTTTGGAGACACCCGCTTCAACCTTCTTCACTGTTCTAGTGAGCAGTTCGTTCGCTTCTTGGCTGAGATGGTCCACCCAGTTGTCCGACCTGATCGCAATGAAGCGCTGCAAATTGTTCAGCACATCAATGAACAGTTAAAACCCGAACGTTGGCACTTGGTCGAGGAAGAGAGGATAGCTGGCCGTCCCCGGTTCGTGGGAAGACGATTTGCAGGAACGGCAGCGCGGTCGGTTTCTCGAGCACGCACAGTCGCGGACGCATTGGACGCCGGGTGGATGCAAAAGGAGATCGAGAGACTTGAACGGTCCGTTGACACTGATCCTGCCCTGGCCATCGGCACCGCAAAGGAACTCGTCGAATCTTGTTGCAAAAGCATTTTGGCCAAAAGAAACGTAGAGGTCTCTCGGAAGGCAGATCTTCCGGAACTCACGAAACTTGTGGCAAAGGAACTGAAACTGGTTCCTGACGGGATTTCGGATGAGGCAAAGGGAGCTGAGACGGTTCGTCTCATCCTTCGCAACCTCACCGCACTGACACAGTATTTGGCGGAACTGCGTGGAATGTACGGTTCGGGCCATGGTAGAGACGGCAGACACCGCGGCTTAGAGCCACGGCATGCCCGGCTTGCCGTGGGCGCTGCGGTAGCTTTCATTGACTTCGTGGCAGACACCCATCATCGGCGACTGCTGGATGATACGGAGGTCCACTAACCTTCTGATTTCTTCGATAAACTACAAATTGACTATCCTTGCCTGTCACGGCCACTCACACTGCCAAAGCCGAACCCCACTGGTGAAGCGTGCGCCGGACTGGGGGGAGCGAAGCGGACGAATGGAGCGGGCCGGACGGCTTCCGTATCGGGGCACGTCACCGCCGTCGGTACAAGATGGACAGAATGAATACCAACGGCACGATTAGCGCACCGTGTAAAAACGTAAATACTGTGCCGGAGAATCTGTTAGAGTATTCGTTAATGACACAATATCCGACTCCCTCCGAAATGATGCGGGCGAAACGCCCCTATTTGTACTCTGATAGTGCAAACACTGATGCCTATCGATTGAGCCAATCAGAGTTGAGCCATCATCTCGACACACTGACGGATCGCAATCAGCACAAAGACTTCGAGAATTTTGCGCGCAAGATCTGCGAACGGGAGATTTGCCCGAACTTGAGGCCGCAAACCGGCCCCGAAGGCGGTGGGGACGGCAAGGTCGATACGGAAACCTACCCAGTCGATGAGTTGATTTCAGAGCGGTGGTTTATGGGCGATAAAGCCAATGGCACCGGAAAATTAGCGTTCGCCGTCAGTGCCAAGAAAGATTGGCCCTCCAAGGTTCGCTCGGATGTCAAAGGCATCGTTGGGACGAAACGCGGTTACGATAAGATATATTTTGTCACCAGTCGTCCGGCACGACAGAAGGATCGTCTCGATATCGAAGATGAACTTCGGACGACCTATGGCGTCCCGGTGACTATACTGGACCGCGAATGGATCATTGATAAGGTATTTTCCCATCAGCACAAAGACATCGCCTTTGAGCAGCTTGGGGTCGGAGAGCATGACTCGAGCAGTCTGAAGCTCGGGCCGAATGATTTCAAGAACCAGCAAGCGCTCGATGAAATTGAAGAGCGGCTGGCGAGGATGGGGTCGTCACGGGCAGAGTACACACAGGCTGTTTCGGACACCTATGATGCCGCGACCCTCTCGCGACGCCTCGAGAAGCCCAAATATGAAACCGACGGACGTTTCCAGCGAGCTATCGATTTCGCGAAAAAGTACGGTGCCGATTACCAGCACTTGCGCGCGATGTACGAACACGCTTGGACTCGGTTTTGGTGGTACGACGATGTTGAGGGGACACTGGATTTATACGAGCGTGTAGAGGAACTGGCCTTCGCGACGAACCACGCCAAGCACATCAGCAGGGTATGCAATCTGCTGCAATTGGTTTTCGGGCGTGTACTTCAAGGGCATGAAAGCGCTGAAGCGCTCAACTTGACTGATCGGTCAGGACGTCTGAAAGCTAAGCTGACCGAGTTGGCTCAAGACAAGACGCGTCCCAACAACGCACTTCACTCTGAAACGCTGCTTTTGCTTCATCAGTTGAACGAATCTGCGCTGCGCGGCGAAAGCAGTTTTGATGACGTTTGGGATGATTTGTCTGACATTGTTGGCAGGGCCGAAGGCCTTGGAGAGTACCCGGCTGACTTGCTGGATTCAGTCCTGGAGGTCCTCTCGCCCCTGGGGGCTGACAGCAAAGCACTTGATAGACTTGTGGAGAAGCTGGCCGAATTCATGGCCGAGCGCAGCAAGGAGCTTGAGGCGGGACGATTCTATCTAGAGCGAGGCGAACGCAAGCTTGACGCCAAAAAGCCGCTTGAGGCGATTAAATTTCTGGGACGGGCTGTCGTCAACTTCATGAAAGATGAAAGCAAGGAGGAGCAATTTCGGGCACTCTATTGCCTTGCTGTGGGCTATCGAGGAGCAGGACTCCTCTGGGCAGCAAGAGGCGCGGCGATGGGGGCTGTCGCCCAAGTGTGCGCCATCGCCGAAACTGATGGCGAGATTCCCGCGGCGTCGATTCCGACCTTCAATCTCTTCACAATGATCGCTCTCCAGTTGGGGCATGTCACCGACTTCTTATGCGGCATTCAATTTCTAAATGCGGCTCGTCAAACCCTGCCACTCGATGATGATAGTAGCGAGAGGTTGTCGGCCAAGCTTCTTGAGTTTGATCAGTTGTGCGCCTGTTTGTTTACGGCCATTTCCGATGACGAGATCAATCGCCTGACATCATGTCCCGACATATTGGAGGAACTCCATCTCTTCACTGCGCGAACCACGTTACTATATCGCCTCGGCTATCTTGAACTGCTGAAATCAGACGGCTCCATCCCGGATGGCACGAGCGACAATGATGTTCACGAAATGATGTCGATGATCTCTGCGCAACCGGCCACTCGCGACCTGCCGAAACAGATCGTGCTACTGGACGATAAGCATGACCGCCTTGAGACCAAAATCATGGGCATCAATGTTCAGGTCTCATCATCAGCAAATGTCGAAGGCTTCCTTCTGGCAGAGGCGCACATTTCATTTGCCGAAGCCTTCTTCTCAACACTGCTCAATTCCGGGGCGTACCCGCATCGCGAAAACCTCAAAGTTGATATACGCCAGAACGAAAGCGCGAACGAAGGAAGTATCCAGTTCAAAGGCGCGAGTGGAGCGCTGTCCGTGCTCTTGCCGCAATCGTGGGATCCGACTGAAGTTGAACACCACGAGGAGCTAAACGATCACCTCGTGGCGTTTGGGTGCGAAATCCTGGTTAACTGCTTCGCGCTGCCGGACCACGATGAAACGTTAAAGACACTGATTGGGGTTGAGCGGGGTTTTGAACGGGCAACCTTATTTTGCCGAACCGGTATAACCCGTCACAGGTTTCTGGGCAGTCATGTCGGTCGGGTGGCCGAGTGGGCATACATGATCATGCGCCCCTATGCGCTTCAGGACGACGCTCCGCAAATTTCCCCAACCTTGCTTCCCGATGAGCAAACTGATGCGGAAAAGGATGCAGTTCCGCTTGGAGAACTGAACAGCCATCGGGATATGTCTGTCAGCTCAATCATCAATCAGTCCCTTTGGAACAATGCAGGTTGGCGGGGAATGATGTTCGGGTACAGCGCGCCCGACCAGCCCCCGTTCTTGGGATTGATCTTTGATAATGCCGAGATGGCAAAGGCCATATTTGATGAGTGGCAGGATCGGTTCGGTCGCAGCGATGAAAACGACGAGATTCGTATCAGCGTCATCAAGGGGATAGATCGCAAGAACCCGTTCCATTATCGGGGTAGCATCAGCAGAGACATGGAGGCGGTCGCAAAGGACGACTTCAGGCAGTTCGTAAGCATTTCTCGAATGACGACTATGACTGTCACGGATCACAGAAACGTTGATGCTTTCTCCGGCGCATACGCATCGACCGGCTGTTATTTTCTCTTGCCTGCCTTGCTCAACGAAAATGGAGAGCCTGAGCTTCTCACGGAACGCGCCATTCTGAAGCGCAAGTTCCACGTCCGCAACGCTTGGGAAATCGGCCGCCATGACCTCGACTCGATGGCGGTCACGCCAAAGGATGATGTCATCATTCCCGAGGGTGAAACGAACCCTCCCGTCCATGATCTTTTCGAGTGGCGCCGCGAAGTGGAAGCTCAGCGCGGCAAAAAGAAATGACCGGTGCAACGGAGGGTACTCGCTGCAAAGTCGGAGCACGATAACAACCGGCGGAAAGCATTTTTGCTTCGTGATCTCAGGCTGATGCGCAGTGTACGTGTGATGGTGTCGCCGTCCCGTCGGCACGAGCAAATTGGGGATGACGCTGACACATCTCGCGGAACGCCTTAAGTGACGGGATTCTTTTAGGGGTAGCGTCAGAACGGGGTGTCAGTTTTGGTCCACCGATGCCGACGGACCTTATGCTCGTTCGTTTCGATTGTGACGCCCTCGACGAAATGCACCCAGACTTCCTGCGGATCAGTTCGCAGAGTGACCTCGCGATAATCGCTGCCAATAATGTCGTCCCAGTTAGGGCTAGGTATCATAAATGGGTGAAGCGGAGTTTCGCGCTCCTGCTCCGGTTCCGGTGGGGGCACGGTTTCATACACGGTGTAGTCAGGGTAGGAGCCGTCTTCATCGGTCACATGACTATGAGATGCAACCTCTGTGCCCTTCGGGATGTCCAGTTCGTCAACGCGGGAGGATTTTTGGAACAGGACGACGTTCAACCCTAATCCGTTCGCCTGAACGGACGGAAAAATGATGCCGTCCAGAGGAACTTTGCTCTCTGTAGCGAGAAAGTCAGCGACGGCCTGTGTTGGTAGATAGTCCGACAGTTGATCGTCTGGCATAACCGGGCGCGACATGCCTCGTGCGAGGGTTTCAAAAACCGCATGCGTCCCAGACGAAATGCATATTCGGGATCAAATATGCTGCCGCTCTCGATGAGTCCAGAAAGGGCGGTCAAGTCAAGAAGACGAATGGAGCGCACGATGTTGAAGCGGGCGACCATCACCTGAGAACCGACCGGCGGACGCACCTCAGCCAGCGCAATCCCGGTCTCGGTTGCCCCATAGAAAACGGAAATGTCAATCGGCGTCTGAAGTTTACCCCCTTATCGGCATCCAATATTGACCCCCTGGTTTTGTGGAGCGGGCGAACCGGTGGAGCTGGTCAGGGTTGCGGAGACGGTTCTCCCGGCAGTCATCGAAGCTCTGTCCATTAAGTGAGAGGCTTCCATCAGGGAGCCTCTTTCCATATCCGGACGGCAGCTTTCGGGACATCGAGTCTAACGCGCGAACGACCGAGATGGGGGCGCGTAGCGGTCGAAGTGCGGCGGCCACCTAAATGGCCGTATTTCCTGTATCGCGCCCAGAAACGATCAGGCAGGAGCCCACCCCTTATTGGCCTTGCGAACGGCTTGGCGGGTCGGTAGCCTTTTTCTCATCCGAAGTGCCGCCGCTGCTCATCCCAGTCCAGTGGAAAAGGCTCCAGCATCCTGGTCAGCGTCACCTCCGGCCCGTGTCTGCCGTCCAGTATCGCCTCGACGATATCGGGGGCGAGCAGGGTTAACCGCAGGACGCGGGTCATGTAGGAGGGGGCGATGTTTTCGCGCGCGGCCAGTTCGGCGATGGTGAACGTGCCGGACTCCAGCATGCGCTTCCAGCGAAAGGCCCGGGCGAGGGCTTTGATCAGCGTGTTGTCGGTACGCGGCGTTGGCAGGGCGCCCTCGGGAAGCACGATTTCCTTGCGTCCGCCGCGCTTTGCCACCTTGAAGGGCACTGTAAGGGTGATCGTCCCCGTGGTGGGCAGGGCACCGCTCATGCCGCAGCCCGCATCGGTGCTGGCATCGTCTCTCTGGCCAGCCCGCTGAGCCCATCGATGCGAAGCCGGATATTGAGACTGTCCATGCCGATATCGACCCGCTCGACCAGCAGCGCCACGATGCGGGCCTGCTCGGCGGGGAACAGTTCCTCCCACAGCGGATCGAACAGGTTGAGGGCGGCCTGGACATCGGTCTCGGTGATATCCTCGACATGGGTGCGCGCCGCCTTCCATGTGCCCGCGACAATCTCGGGTTGGCGGAACACAGCGCGCAACTGGCCGATGACGGCGGCCTCGATCTCGCCGGCCGGAATGCGGCCGACCGGGCACGACCCGGCGCCATGCCTGAGCACGCTCTGGCTGACGTAATAGCGGTAGAGCTTGCCGCCTTTCCGCGTGTGGGTCGGCGAGAAGGCGGCGCCATCCGGGCCAAACAGCAGCCCCTTCAATAGCGCGGGCGTATCGGCGCGGCTGCGCGCGGCGCGCTTGCGCGGGCTTTCGGTGAGGATGGCGTGAACCTTGTCCCACACTTTCCGGTCGATAATGGCCTCGTGCTCGCCGGGATAGCTGTTGCCCTTGTGGACCGCCTCGCCGATATAGGCGCGGTTGTTGAGCATGCGGTAGAGATAGGTTTTGTCGATCCGGTTGCCGCGCGGGGTGCGCAGACCTTTGCTGGCGATCTCGCGTGCGAGATCGGTTGCCGAGCCGATCTTGATAAAGCGGGCAAAGATCCAGCGCACATGGGCGGCACGCTCTTTGTCGATGACCAGCTTGCGCGTCTCGACGCGGTAGCCATAGGGCGGCACGCCGCCCATCCACAGGCCCTTTTTGCGCGAGGCGGCGAACTTGTCGCGGATACGCTCTCCGGTGAGCTCGCGCTCATATTGGGCAAAGGACAAAAGGATGTTGAGCATAAAAATGCCCATGGAGGTCGCGGTGTTCAAGCTCTGGGTGATTGAGACAAAGGTTACGCCATGGCGGTTGAACACCTCGGCCAGCTTGGTGAAGTCAAGGAGTGAGCGGCTGATGCGGTCGATCTTGTAGACCACGACCACATCGACAAGACCATCCTCGATGTCGGCGATGAGCCGCTGCAGGGCAGGGCGCTCCAGCGTGCCCCGGAAAGGCCACCATCGTCATAGCGATCGCGAACCAGCACCCAGCCTTCCGAGCGCTGGCTGGCGATATAGGATTCGCAGGCCTCGCGCTGGGCATCGAGGCTGTTGAACTCCTGGTCCAGTCCTTGCTCGGACGACTTTCGGGTGTAGATGGCACAGCGCAGTTTGCGCACCACCGCCGTTTTCTCCAACGACCGCGTCATGCCCGCCCCCTGTGGTTCTTGAGCCCGAAGAAGGTCCAGCCGTTCCAGCGCGTGCCGGTGATGGTGCGCGCGATGGCCGAGAGCGATCTGTAGGGCCGCCCCTGCCATTCAAAGCCATCGGCGGTGACGGTGACGACATGCTCGACACCCTGCCACTCGCGGATCAGCCGCGTACCGGTAATAGGGCGATCGCGGTCGAGACGGATGCCGCGCTTTTTCTTGTCGCCGCCATCCAGTTGCTCGCCCAGCTTTTCGAGCCGCCGGACCGTCCCGGGCTTTAACCCGCCCAGGCTGAGCTCCTGAATGCGATAGGCCAGCCGGCTTTCGAGATAACGCCGGTTGAAGGGCGGCGGTTCGCTCTCGAACAGATCGCGCCAATGCTGTTTCAACGCGGGCGTCGGCATCGTCCTGAGCGCCAGAAGGCGGGCCGGGATGGAAGCGGAACCGTTCATAAGGACCTCCATGGATCATCGAGATGATGTCGGCATGGTTCTGCACCTTTGTGTAGTCGAACCTGCTCTGTCAGCCCCTTGTGTCCACTGCTCAATCCCTGTCTCGGGCGCAGGCGCAGCAAACCATGGGCAAGCATCTGGCAGAACTCCCGGCGCCGCTCCGCTGGCGTCATCAGATCGGGCGACAATGGATTGGGGCCGGCTTTGGGCATTGCCTCCTCCAGGCTGGTAAAACCTCTGTCGCTGGCCGAGGGCTCTTTGCGACATACCCAGAGTCTGCCAGATGCGATCCGATTGTGTCGCTCGAAAAGTTCAACGTCCCGGGCCGCTTCAACCCGTCCCCACCACGTCGAGAGCCGTTTCAACCCCGTACTCATTCACGGCGCTTTTTCCCCGCAGGGATGATTCGTTCCGAATCGCCCTTTGCATCCAAATGCTTGGTGAAGATGATGGGGGTTGCAGCAATGCGCGGCGACGCAATTTGCCCAATACGGCCCGTTCGGCTGCCGGTTCCCTTATTCCAGCGCGCGTCAGGAACGTTGCTATCAGTGAGGATGGTGGTGTCTGCAGTGTACCAAAGTGTCGGGCCAATGGTATTGCTGCGAGGCCCGACTGTGGACGCGCTTCGGCGTTACCAGATGCGGTGACGCGCATCAGTTTGTGGCGCTCGGGTCTCTACATATCTGTAACCCGTCATTTCCGCCCCGAAAGGCGGTTGGATAAATCCGGCGCGCCATGCCCGCCGGATCCTTTCTAACATGCAAGTGAGGTCTGGAAAAAACTACTGCGCTGAGGCGATAGCTTGCTCGATCCAGCTGTCCACCGCTTCACGGTTCGCCTCGATATACTCGGCCGCCTGGCGGCGGAGATCCTCTTGGGAATTCTCGCCAGCGCGCATTGCCGCGTTCTGAGCGTAGATGAAGTTGATATCGACAAAAGCCAGTTCGAGCAGGGTGCGTGCCGCGGGGTTCTCTTCGAGAAACGCACGACTGGCAACCACACTGATGTCGTTCACTGGCCATCCAAGCTGACAAGGATTGGACACGCAGCCCTCAACACCCGAGACAATGGCCGAATCGGCAAGTTCCTGCTGCTCTGCGGGCAGTTCGATGGACGGGGTCTCGATCCAGACGACATCCTCACCTGGCACCAGCTCATTGACAGTCCAGTTCGGTGTCCATGTGTAAAAGAAGATTGGCTCGCCGCTCTGGTAGGCAGCGATCGCATCGGCCATCGAGGCTGAATAGCCAGCTCTGATCTCGTTGACATGATCGCGCAGGTCGAAAGCATCCAACTGATAGGTGATGGTCAACTCACATCCCCAGCCTGCCGGGCACGCAACCAGATCGGCCTTTCCGTCGCCATCACGGTCAAACGCCTGCTTCACCTCATCGCGTTTGAAATCCTCAAGCGAGGTGATGCCGAACTTTTCGGCCGAAGCACGATCGACCAGATAGCCCTGCAGCGCGCCTTGCTCGACCACATGCCCAACGATCTGTGCATCACCGTACGAGCTTTCGAGATAGGTGTTGTGCAGCGGGAACCAGCCATAGGGATAGATGTCGACATCGCCGGTTGCCATGGCTGCGTAGGCCACGGGGAGATCAATTGTGAGGGTATCCAGCGGCGTATACCCCAATTCTTCCAAAAGTTGTGCGTAGATATTGGACAGAATCCATCCAGTATCTTCTCCAGTCGGCTGGGATATCCGCACAGTCCTCCCTTCACCAGGAAGCTGTGTTTGAGCGTATGAGGCCGAACCGGAAAAAGAAATAGCCACAGAAGCCAGCAATGACAGCGACAGTTTACTACTAAAGTTCAAGAGTCTGTTCTCCTTAACGTTGTGAACCAACGAACAGTATCCAACTAAAACCGCAATTACACCCTTGACAGCGATATTTTACGATTCTGAACGAACGGCGTTTAACTGGTTTCCGTTGTGCGCCCGTGCAGATTGTCGGTACATAGATGCGCCCGGATTTGGGCGCATCTCCACGGGCTTGAGCTGCAACGTCTCCGTCCTGCTATTCCCACTCGCCGACCCTGTGCCGCCGCCACAACTCGCGACGGATCCGGCGCCACCGGCCTTGCTGGACGATGTCGGACCTATGCCACGCCTCTTCTTCGTAAGAGCGCGCCCAGTCTTCAGCGTCAGGCCCGTGCCGATCGATCAGTTCATCCACAATGGCGTCTATCTCGGCTTTGGGGATCGCCAGCGGTTTGAGATAAAACGCCCACACATGCCAGAACGCCACCGCCGCGATCATGACGATAACGATGGCGACCGCCAGATGATCGATCAGAACCTGTCCCATTGGCCTTGCCCCCGAAAGACTGATACGAGGAACGGTAACCTTGAATGGGATAATCCGATAATCGGATTAGTGCTCAATGCACATAATCTTTGTGAGGTGCGTGTGCCCAAATCGACCCACTCAGACCAGTACCGGACGCTGACCGCACTTCTCGTGGAGGCGCGCAAATCTGCTGGCCTGACCCAGCAGCAGGTTGCCGACCGGTTGGGCAAGCCGCAATCGTACGTGGCCAAGGTCGAGGGCAATGAGCGCCGCATCGACGTGGTTGAGTTCATCGCACTGGCCAACGCGCTTGGCGTCGATCCAGCCGCCACGTTCAATACCCTTTTGGCCCGCATCGACACGCCGCAGCCGTGACCGATCAGTGGCCGTGATGTGCGTTTTACCCTCGACTTGCAGCCAAGCAGTCGGAGCGCCTGAAAGGCTCGGAGCCTGGAAACCCTCGGCAGCCACCGCAGTGGAAACCTGGAAACCCAAAGTGGAAACCTGAGTGGAAACCCAAGGGTGGAAACCCAGAAAAATCCTTTGTCGCTAGCGCTTTGGCGGGCAAAGACACCCCGCATACGTCAACCGCGCGGAAGGACCCAATGGGGTGGGGGGGCATCGGAGATGACGCTGCTCCACAATGACGGGCCGATGGCCGGTGATGCGGCCGCAATCGAGGCCATCAAACCTCGCCCTCCTTGCCGTCGCCCGTTTCGTCGCGCATCGACAGCATGCGCAGATGATGGGTTTCAGCGATGGCCTGGGTGAAGTAAGCCCAGGTAGTGATCGGTTTCGCCCGCACTCGCTTCTGACGTCCTCGCTCTGATCGAGGCACTCGCACGGATCAGGGCGATGGCAGTCCGGGCAAGGCGTATTGTTCCAATCGAGAACCATGGCAGCCAGCAATCTGCTTCTCCATCGAAGGTAAGGACGCCCGGGTATTTTGCTGCCATTTCGGCGGCGATTTCGGGGGCGGTTTGCCGTTTGGTCGCGAGTTGTCCACAGGCTGGGGAAATGGTCTCGCGCCCGCGAAGGTTCTATTACTGGTTCTATTACAGGTTAATCTCCACCTGCGTGGAGATGGTGGGAGGCCTGAATTGGAGTTGGTGAGGGCCCCAAACTGGAGTTGGTTTGAGATCTGTCCACAGACTTATCCACAGGCTTTCCCAGGGGTTTCCAACCCGCTCACCATCTCCATTTTGTGGGGATGGCGCTCGTGCCAATCGCGGTCGCACCCAAGAATGTAGTAGGTCTGCCCCCTTATCCCGTCCGGATTCCAGATGCGCCGCCGACGGATCAGCTTTGCCGCCTCGAGCGCATTCAAGCCTTGTTGAGGCCGCCATTCGAAAGGCCGGTCCAGGCCCGCAACGTCTTTGCCTCGTAGAGCAGGCGGTCTCCGGGCTCCGCCAAGCGTTGTGGGTATTGCACAGATGGAACAGCACGCGAAAGGCGTCGGCGGTAGGTGTCGGGCTGGAATGTTGGCCAGCCAGTGCAGGGCTTTATAGCTCATGACGACATCTCCGAGGGCGTAAGATCATCCGGCATGAAGAATCCCCTTTGTGGCTGTGCCGGGCAGGAGAGCAGAGCGCGTTGGGTAGAGCACCAGGTCGCCCGCATTGCGCGGCAGTGGATTCGCAATTTATGCATCATAGCTCGATTTCAGGGTGATGGTGTGCCCGCGATCAGGGTAAGAGGCGGACACGCAACCGCGATTGTTATGCTCGCACTGCCACCCATGCCGGAGATGATCCAAATCTGGATCATCCCAAATTTGCGACAAGATGGTGTCACAGCGATGCAAAAGACAGCGGTGCAAAAGTCGGCCATGAGATCGTAGCCCGATCGATGTTTGAGCCCTAACATCGCGTTTCAGGACGCGCGTCTAGCTTTCCGTGCCCAGCTTTGGGTAAGACGATAGCTGTCACCATTCATCTCGAGGATGTTGACGTGGTGGGACTGTCGGTCGAGGAGCGCGCCGGTGAGGCGCTCGGAACAGGCGGTTGCTGCGCTTCTTTTTGTCGCCGCCAGCCAGTTGCTCGTGCAGCCTTTCGAGCCACCGGGCCGTCTCTGGCTTCAGCCCGCCCAAACTGAGCACCAGGACATTGCGCCTGACCTTCGATATCACCGTCGAAGCCACGGGTATCCGAGGCCGCCTCCGGCCTCCCCGTTTATACAGCCAACGGCGGGACGTGTTGTTCTGTGGGGTCTGCCGCCCCCAGAACGCCCGCGTCGAGGTTTCCCCGTTCGAGATCTTCCGCCGCCAATTTATTGTTCGACATCCATTCGCTCAGCCACAACATCCTTAGGAAGTGTAGACACTTACCTGAGCCATAGGATTGTTGCTGCGATGGTGACGACGGCGAGATAGTTTTTCGCCGTCTTTTCGTAGCGTGTGGCAACCCTTCGGAACTGCTTTAGTTTCGAGAAGCAGCATTCGACGAGATGCCTCTGGGCATAGAGGTGCTTGTTGACCTTGTGTTTGCGGGCGCGTGACGGGTTGTTCGGGATGACTGCAATGGCTCCTTTATCGGCGATGACCTTGCGCAGACGGTTGCTGTCGTAGGCTGCATCTGCCAGCACCACGTCGGCAGGCAGGGCTTGGATCAGGGCATCGGCCCGCGGGGCATTCCCCCTTCTGACCAGCCGTGAGCGTGAAGTGTACCGGGCAGCCCAAGCCGCGCACGGCCATGTGGATTTTGGTGCTCAGGCCCCCGCGTGAGCGGCCAATGACCTGATCTTCAGCCCCTTTTTTGCGCCGGCGGCGTGCTGGTGGGCGCGGATGAAGGTGGAATCGATGATCAGATGTTCAAAGTCAGGATCGTCCGACATCGTGGCGAAGATGCGCCACCAGATACCCTTGTGGCTCCAGCGGCTGAAACGCCGGAAGACGCTGTTCCAGCCCCTGAACACCTCGAGTAGATCGCGCTAGGGCGAACCCGTTCGCACAATCCATAGCACGGCTTCAACGAACATCCGGTTATCGCGGCCCGACGAGCCACGGGTGCGCTCGTCACCGATATGCGCCGACACGCGCTCCCACTGATCGTCTCGCAGGATCAGGCGGTCCAGAACTCCCATTGCTGCCTCCAAAAGACAGCAGTGAATCTGATTTTGCTCACTCGTGGGAAGCCCAAGAGTCCACACTTCCTAGGCTCAGGAAATGACACGCGTCATTGAGCCCGAGATCGACAGGTTGGTTACCCATAGACTGCCGATGGGGGACGTGGCCGAAACCCTCGTCGACGCCGCCATGAAGGTCCGGATGGAACTTTGAACCGCCGCACCGATGAATGGCATCCACCCCGCTCACGCAACTTGGGATTGCTGCGATGGATCGGTTTGCGTCTCTGCAGCAAAACACATGTTTCAATAAGCGCTTGACCCATCCCGTAGTTAAAAGTAGTACTAGAGAGAACAATCATTCTCTTAAAAAGAACACTAAGAGCGATAGCGCTGATGAACCCAGAGATGTCCCCCAGTACCGAGGCCCGGCTTGTCGGCATGCACTGCACGTCGTGCGGTGCCATGGCCTATCCGTTCCAGGCCGTCTGCCCCATCTGTATGGCCGAAGACGCGGTCGCGGAAACCGACATGCCCACCACGGGCACGGTCTATGCCTTTTCCACCGTCCATGCGGCACCCAAGAAATGGCGGCTGCCCTACACCGTCGGCTATGTCGATCTGCCCAATGGCGTGCGAGTGTTCTCCCATCTCGACCCCGAAGGGTTGAGCGTCGGAGCTGCCGTTTATGCGTCCACCGGAATCGTGAGCGGGGAGGCCGCCGAGGAGCCGCGATCCCAGCTTGTCTTCAAGGCCGTGAGGGAAGCGAAATGACCACAGGAGTATCCGTTATCGGCGCCGGCATGGTGCCGTTTGGCAAGTTCCCCGAGCGTTCTCTGGCCGATCTGGCATGGCCGGCGGTGAAGCAGGCTCTCAACGATGCGGGCGTCGATCCGCGTCGCGTGCAAGCCGCCTTTTGCGGCACCGCTTTTGGCGGCATGATGTCGGGCCAGCGCATCCTGGGACGCATCGGCCTTACCGGCATCCCGATCACCAATATGGAAAATGCCTGCTCGGCCAGTTCCACCGCCCTCCACCACGCGGTCAGCAGCGTGCGCTCGGGACAATACGATATCGTCCTGGTCATTGGCGTCGAAAAGCTCACCAAGTTCGGTGGTGGCACCCTGCCTCTCGAAGAGGAGGACTGGGAGGTCAGCAACGGCATGGTCATGCCGGCCCTCTACGCCATGCGCGCCCAGCGCTATATGCACGAATTCGGCCTCACCGAGCGCCAGCTCGCCCTTGTCTCCGTCAAGAACCGCCGGCATGGCTTGCTTAATCCCGACGCCCAGATGCGCAAGGAGACAACGGTCGAGGAAGTGCTAGCCTCGCGCCCCATTGCCGAGCCGCTGACCCTGTTCCAGTGCTGCCCTGCCGGCGACGGCGCCGCGGCCCTCATCATCTGCTCGGACAAGGTCGCCCCGCAATTCCGCACCGATCCGGTCCGTATCCTTGCCTCCGACCTCACTTCGGGCAAATACACCCCCGGCTTCCGCGACCTCACCACGCCCGAGATCACCCGGCGCGGCGCGGCGGAAGCCTGGGAGCATGCCGGGATCGGCCCCGACGCCGTCGATCTCGCCGAAGTCCATGACGCCTTCTCCATCGCCGAGCTGCTCTATTACGAAGCCTTCGATTTCTGCGCGCACGGCGAGGCCGGGGCCTTTCTCGAGCAGGGGCATTCGACCTTTGGCGGCAAAGTGGTCGTCAACCCCTCCGGCGGGCTTCTGGCCAAGGGGCACCCCATCGGCGCGACCGGCGCGGCCCAGGCCGTCGAAGTGGTCCGGCAATTGCGCGGCGAAGCTGGCGAGCGCCAGGTCGAAGGGGCCCGGATCGGCCTCAGCCATGCGACCGGCGGTGGCATTGCCGGCTTCGATCACGGGGCCTGCTCCATCCACATCTATGCGCGTTAGGAGGCTCGGGCCATGCAGCTTCCGCCGCTCGACACCATCCGGGTCATCGACCTGACCCAGTTCCTCTCCGGGCCCCATTGCACGCAGATCCTTGCCGATCTGGGGGCCGAGGTGATCAAGATCGAATCCCCCGAGGGTGATCTGTCCCGGCACATCCCGCCCCATTTCATTGGCGCGGACAGCCTCTATTATATGTCGGTGAATCGTGGAAAGCAGAGCGTCTGCATCAACCTCAAAACCGACGAGGGCCGGAAAATCGCGCGCGATCTCATCAGCACCGCCGACGTGGTCGTCGACAATTTCCGTCCCGGTGTGTTAACCCGCCTCGGGCTCGATCATGTCGAACTGCGCGCGGAGAACCCGCGCCTCGTCTGGTGCTCGATTTCGGGCTTCGGGCAGGACGGGCCCTATCGCGACAAGCCCGCCTACGACATGATCGTGCAGGCGCTGTCGGGCGGCATGAGCATGACCGGCGAGCCCGGCCGCGCATCGGTGCGGGCCGGCATCCCGATCGGCGATCTCTCGGCGGGCATGTATGCCGCCATCGCCATCTCGGCGGCGCTCTACCGGCGCGGCGAGACCGGTCGGGGCGATTATGTGGATGTCTCCATGCTCGATTGCCAGGTGGCCATGCTAAGCTACCAGGCCGCCTATTACCTGTTCTCCGGTAACGTCCCCGGCCATCAGGGCAGCGCCCATGATTCCATTCCCACCTATCGCGGCTTTCGCGCTGCGGGCGGCGGCGAACTGGTGGTCACCGCCAACACCGATCGCATGTGGCAGGGCCTGTGCCGGGTGCTTGGCCGCGAGGACTTGCTGGCCGACCCGCGCTTTGCCACCAATCTCGAGCGCTTCGAGAACCGCGACGTGCTCTTGCCCGAGCTCGAGGCCGCCTTCCTCACCCGCAGCGTGGAGGAGTGGCTGCCCCTTCTGGAAGCCGAAAGCATCCCCACCGGCGTCGTCAACACCCTCGATCAGGTTATGGCCGATCCCCAGGTACTGCATCGTGAGCTGATCGTGGAGATGGAGGGCGACGATGGCGCCAGCGTGCGCACCATCGGCAATCCGCTGCGCTTTTCCGATAGTGCAGCGCCAACTGCCGGCTACCCGCCTGCCTTGGGAGAGGATACACGGCGCATATTGGGTGGGGTCCTCGGCCTCTCCGACGCTGATGTCGACCGCCTCGCTGCCCAGGGCGCGGTCGTGGCAAGGGCAGGGGGAGTGGCCGGACGATGAGCGAAGCGAGCGCCCCTGGTGACGTCACCCAACGCGCCCTTGCCGAACTGCATGCGCAGATCGGCACGCCGCTGCGCGTCGAGCAATGGAACCATGAGGCGACCCGCGACGCCATCCGCCATTACGCCCACGGCATCGGCGACGACAATCCGCTGTGGAGCGATCCCGACTATGCCCGCACTGCGCGCTATGGTGGGATCATCGCCCCGCCGACCTTTCTCTATTCCATCTTCGACGGCGTCGTGGCCCCCGGTCTCCCGGGCTACTCCTGGTTCTATGCTGGCGCCGACTGGCAGTTTGACCGGCCGGTACGGCTCGGCGAGGCCATCACGGCCAGCGCTACGGTGTCTGGCGCCCGCGACGTAGGCGGCAAGCGCGTCGAGCGCATGATCCTCCAGAGCGGGCGCACCGAATACCGCACCCTTGCGGGGGAGCGTCTCGCCCGGCTTGAGGCTCACACCTTCCGCGTCGCCAAAAAGAGCGACGGCAATGGCGGCATGCCCTTCGCACCCCGCCCCCAGCACCGCTATACCGAGCAGGAATTCGCCGCCATCGAGCGCATGGTGATGAACGAATACCGCCGTGGCTCGGGATGGCTCGAAGTCTCCGAGGTCGCGGTCGGCATGCAGCTTCCGACCATCGCGCGCGGGCCCCTGGTGCCCATCGACATGACCACCTATTACGCCGGCGCCATCGGCACGGCGGGCTACAAATCGACCAAAATGCGCTGGCTCTATCGCGACTTGGCCCTCAACGCGCCCGACCGCCTGCCCAATACGCTGCCGCCGGAATATTTCTCCGAGGGGCTGACGGCCTCCATGGGCCATACCGATCCGGCAGCCGCTGCCGCTGCTGGCATGCCGGGGGTCTATGACAACGGCCTGCAGCGCACCGCCTTCATGATCACCGCCGTCACCAACTGGATGGGTGACAATGCGATGCTGCGCGCCGCCTCGGTGCGCATCAAGGCGCCGGTAATCTTCGGCGATACGACTTTCGTCAAGGCGTCCGTCTCGGCACTGTCCGAGGAGGACGGGGCCGATCTCGTCGAAATCGCGCTCAGGGCGGAAAACCAACTCGGCGAGACGACCGCCACCGGAACCGCCACCGTGGAACTCCACCGCCCCGCACCATGACACAGCCGGCCAGGGAGGATCGTTGGATATGAATTTTGCAGTTTTTCTCGAGATGCGCGCCCGCAGCGCCCCTGATGAAACCGCGCTCGTCGACAAGCGCCACCGTTTCACCTGGTCCGGGCTCGACCGGGCTGCCAGCCGTTTCGCCAGCCTGCTCGTCGCGCGCGGGGTGAAGCCGGGCGATCGCGTCGCCACCTTCATGACCAACCGGGCGGAAATGGTCATCGCCTTTCTGGGCGCCCTCAAGGCGGGGGTCGTCTTCCTGCCGGTCAACGCCCGGCTGCAGGAAGCCGATCTTGCCCGCGTGCTCGATCACGCCAGGCCCGCCATGGTCCTCGTCACCGAGGACCGCGCCGGCCTCGTCGCGGCGCCCCATGCGGACAACACCGTCGTCGTCGATGGCGCGGCGAGCCTTCTGGCTTTGCTCGACACCATGCCCGACGATTTCCCCATGCTCGGGCGGCAATCGCACGACATCGCCAATATCGTCTATTCCTCCGGCACTACGGGCATGCCCAAGGCCGTGATCCACACCCACGGGGTGCGCGTGGCCATCGCCGGCGGCATGGCCGACCATTTCAAGCTGTCCATCCACGACGCCGCCCTCGTCGTCTCGCCGCTCTTTCACATCGCCGGCCTCAACGTGCTGTGCAACGCGCTGTTTGCCGGCTGCAAGATCGTGCTGCTGGAAAAGTGGGATCTGGCCGATTTCCTCTCCATCCTCACTGCGGAACGCATCACCTATATGCAGATGGTCTCGACTATCCTGGTCGATATCGCCGCCGCGCCCGCCAGCGCCTTCGCGGGGTTGGATTCCGCCGTCCGCTTCACCTGGGGCGGGGGCCACAATGTCGATACCGAGACCATCACCCTTTATGAAAAGCGTATTGGCGGGGTATTCCTGCAGGGCTGGGGCCGGACCGAGGGCGGCTTTACCTACAATCTTCTGGACCGCGACAAGCGGCGCTTTGACACCCATGGCAAGGTCAACACCAACGCTTCCGAGGTCGCCGTCTACGACCACGCGGCGGGAAGGCTGGCGGCCCCCGGCGAAATCGGCGAGATCGTCGTGCGGGGCGATGGCGTCTCGCCGGGCTATTGGGACGGGGACTATGTACGGGTCCGGCCCCCGCTCGAGGGTGGCTGGCAGCCGACCGGCGATCTGGGCCGGTTCGATGCCGACGGGCAGATGCATTTCCTCGGCCGCGACGACCACATGATCAAGACCGGGGGCGAGAACGTCTACCCGGCCGAGGTCGAGGCCGTACTGCTCGACATGCCCGAAATCTCCGATGCGGTGGTGCTCGGCATTCCCGATCCCCGGCTTGGCCAGCGCATCGCGGCGGTGCTGGTACCGACGCGGCCCGGAGTCGCCGCTGCCGATGTGGAGGCCGTCTGCCGCCGCGCGCTGGCGGGCTTCAAGATTCCGCGCGCCATGGCCTTCGTCGATAAACTGCCGCGGTTGGGCAGCGAGAAGGTTGACCTCGCCGCCTGCCGCGAGTTGCTGCGCAATGCCGACTAACTGGAGGATAGTCTTTTGAGTGACAAGAACGCTTTGCCCCCCGCCGTCGATATGGGTGATCCGCTCGCCGATCCGCGCGCCTTTCGCCGTTGCCTCGGCCAATACGCGACCGGCGTCACCATCGTCACCGCAAGCGCTGACGGTGCCATGGTGGGGGTGACCGCCAATTCCTTCGCCTCGGTTTCCATGACGCCTCCGCTGGTCCTCTGGTCGTTGCAGAACAATTCCACCAGCTATGACGTGTTCACCAGGGCGACCCATTTCGCCATCAATATCCTCGCCGCCGACCAGATCGAGCTGTCGCAGCGCTTCGCCAAGTCCGGCCCGGAGAAGTTCGACGGCGTGACCTTTTCCGAGGGTGCCGGCGGGGCGCCGATCCTCGATGGCGCCGCCGCCGTTCTCGAATGCCGGCGCGAAGTCGAACACCCGACCGGCGACCACCTCATCATGGTCGGCCATGTGGAGCGCTACCGGCGCAGCGAAACCCCCGCCCTCGTCTTCGAGCGCGGGCGCTACGCGGCGGCGGTTGAGCATCCTGCTACCCGCTTCAAGGAGAACCAGCCTCAGAGCAGCACCATGTTACACCGTTATTTCATCGTGCTGCTCAACCGCGCCTATAACCGGATGAGCGAGGCCATGGCCGCCGCGCGCGCGAGCGAGCATCTTGGCTTTAACGAGAGCCGCGTCCTGAGCGTAGTCTCGGCCTATCCCTCACGCTCCCTCGATACCTTGCAGCCCATCACCTTTCTCGACCGCGTCGCCGCCGAAGACGCCGTGGCGGGCCTTTGCGCGAAAGGCTTCCTCACCATCGGGCAGGCCGGCGTGCTCACGATGACCACCAGCGGTTCCCAGGCCCTTGGCGCGCTCTACGAGGCCACCCTCGCCATCGAGCAGCAATTGCTGTCGTCGATTCCGGAGGACGAGCTTGCAACCACCGAACGCACCCTGCGCGCCATCGTGGGCGCCGATGTCTTCACCCGGCAATAGGAAGCCCAGATGCGTCTCTACCATTCCCCCAATTCGCCCTATGTCCGCAAGGTGATGGTCAGCGCCCATGAATTGGGGCTCGCCGACCGGATCGAGCTTGTCGCATCCGCGCCCGCGCCCGTCGCGCCCGACGCGGCGCTGATGGCCCTCGGGGGCGACCGAGGCCGCGCAACTCGTCCGCTACGAGACCGTGGCCCGCCCGTCCCAATTGCGCTGGCGCGAATGGGAGGAGGGGCACCGCACCAAGCTTGACGCCGCCATCGATGCCTTCGACCGGGCCGTGCCCGCGCTCGCTTGGGACATTGGCGGGGTATCGGTCGCCTGCCTGCTGGGCTATCTCGATTTCCGCTTCCCCGATCTCGACTGGCGTGCCCGGGCCCCGGCCGCCGCCGCATGGTTCGCAGAACAGGATGCCCGCCCGTCGATGAGAGCGTCCGCGCACCCCATCCAGAGCTAGAAAGCAGGATCATGAAAAGAATTCGTCTCGCCCTCTTCCTCTCCGGTTCAGTGACCCAGCACAGCCTGGGGAGCTGGCGTCATCCCCATTCGGCTTCCCAGCACAACCGCTCGCCCTGGGATCGGGTACCGTTCTGGCTCGATATAGCCCGCTCGGCCGAGCGGGGGGGCTACGACCTCATCTTCTTTTCCGATTCCAACGGCATGAATCTCGGCCATGCCGACCGGCATGACGATGCGGTCCGCTATGCCGCCCAGGCGCCGCGTCTCGATCCGCTCCAGATTCTCCCCGCCATGGCGGCGGTGACCACGCGCATCGGCCTTGCCGCCACCCAGTCCGTACTCGCCGTGCCGCCCTTTGTCGGCGCGCGCACCTGGGCTACGCTCGACCACCTCTCGGGCGGTCGCGCCGGCTGGAACGTGGTGGCTGGATATTTGAAGAGCGAGGGCCAGAATCTGGGCTATGACGACCTGCTGGCCCATGACGAGCGCTATGCTTATGCCGGTGAATATATCGAGGTCTGCAACCGGCTGTGGCAGAGCTGGGACGAGGATGCCATCGTCTCGGACACCGCAGGCAGCATGTTCGCCGATCCAACCAAGGTCCGTGAGATCAATTTTGCCGGAAAATGGTTCCGCAGCCGCGGTCCGGCGCAGGTGCACCGCTCGCCCCAGGGCCGTCCCCTGATCATCCAGGCGGGCCAGTCCCCGGCCGGACGCGCCTTCGGGGCGCAGAACGCCGACGTAATTTTCGCCATCTGCCGCAGTGCCGCGCAGATGAAGAGTTTCCGCGACGACATGCGCAAGCGCGCCATCGAGGCCGGACGGGACCCCGACCGCATCAAGATCCTGTTCGGCATGCAACCCATCGTCGGGGAGACCGACGAGATCGCCCGCCAGAAGGCCGACTTCCACCAGACGCTCGTGCCGCTCGAGGCCGGCATCTTCTACCTTTCCGGCCATCTGGGCGTCGATCTTTCAAGCGAGGACCCGGACCTGCCCCTGCGCTCCATCGACGTGCCGGGCGTGCAGGGCATTCTCGACGCCTATGCCGACACCAGCGGCGATGGCGAGGCGCTGACCGTGGGCGAGGCGGCCCGGCGCCACGCCGGCAGCGTCGGCTTTCCCCAAGTGGTGGGCTCGCCCCAGCGCGTGGCGCGCTGGATGCTCGACATGATGGAGGAGGCCGGCGGCGACGGCTTCATGATTTCGCCGATCCACCTGCCCGGATCGGCCGACGAATTCAGCAATCTGGTCATCCCGATTCTCGAGCGCGAAGCCGGTCGCTCCGCTCTCGACCTCACCGGGCCGACCCTGCGCGAACGCATGATGGAAGAATGAACAGAGCCAGCCGTCCGCCCATCGCTGTCGGGTGGCCGTAACGTCTTGACTTCACCGGCCAACCTTTATAGCTTGGAGGAGAACGGATGTTCCGCTATATAGAACATATGCCTAGGGAGAAGCGGATTGACTAGCCCGCAAGTAAAAGAAACCTCGAAGTCGGACTTGCGGTTTGGCGTCTTCATGCCGCCCTTCCACAATCTGGACGACAATCCGACCCTGGCCTTGCAGCGCGACTTCCAGCTCATGGAGCATCTCGATCATCTGGGCTTCGACGAGGCGTGGATCGGCGAGCATCACTCCGGCGGCCTCGAGATCATCGCCTCGCCCGAGCTGTTCATCGCCGAAGCCGCCGCCCGCACCAAGCGCATTCGCTTTGGTACCGGCGTTGTCTCCATGCCCTTCCATCACCCCTTCATGATCGCCGAGCGGATCATCCAGCTCGACCATCAATTGCGCGGGCGTCTGATGTTCGGTGCAGGGGCTGGGTCGCTGGCCACCGACGTTTATTCCCTGGGCCTCGAGCAGACCGAGATTCGCGCAAAGACCGATGAGGCGCTGGACGTCGTGCTCCGGCTCATGAAGGGCGAGGTGGTCTCCAAAACCACCGACCAGTACGTGCTGCGCGAAGCGCGGGCCCAGTTGCGCCCCTTCACCCGCCCACACCCGGAATTGACCATTGCCTCCACCGGCACCCCCTCCGGCCCCCGCGCAGCGGGCAAATATAATGGCGGGCTCCTGACGCTCGGCATTGCCGCCAAGCCGGGCACCGATTTCCTCGGCGATACCTGGCGTCACTGGTCCGAGGCTTGCGCCGAATATGGCAATACGCCCGACCGCTCGCGCTGGCGCATCGCCGGTCCGGTCCATATCGCTGAGACGCGCGAGCAGGCCCGCAAGGACGTACATTATGGTATCCGCGACTGGATGAAGTACCTGCGCCTGTCGCCGGCCTTCAAGGCTTTCGCTCCCGATATCGGCGAGAAAACCCCCGACGAGATGATCGATGCCTTCCTCGAGACCGGCACGGCGGTGATCGGCACCCCGGACGATCTCATCGCCCATATCGAAAAGCTCTGGGAGCGCTCGGGCGGCTTTGGCTGCTGGCTCGACCTCACGCCCAACTGGGCCGATTTCGCCCAAAAAAAGCGCTCCTACGAACTGATCGCCAACCACGTGGTGCCGCATTTTCAAGAGATGAATGCCGGCCGCCAGCAATCCTTCGACTGGGCAGAAGGCAAGCGCGAAGAGCTTTACGCAGCACGGGTCGAGGGTGTGAACCGCGAGATCGCCAAGTGGGAACGCAAGTCGGCCGAATAGCCGCCATTCCACAGTCAGGAACCAGAAAGACGAACGATGACGCGTAAACGGCAAATGCGGCTGGGGCTTTCCATCAGGGGGCTCGGATACCATCTCGCCGCCTGGCGGCACAAGGACATGGATCCCGGCGGGGCGCTCGATTTCCATCATTTCCTCAAATCTGCGCAGATCGCCGAGGCGGCCAAGTTCGACCTCGTCTTCCTTGCCGATTCCGTTGCGGTGCGTCAGCGCGACGAGCCGGCCGGCTCGCTCTGCCGCTCCAGCCAGAATGTCGAGCTCGAACCCATCACGCTGCTGACCGCCATCGCGGCCCGCACCACCCATATCGGCGTCGTCGCCACGGGCTCGACCAGCTATAACGAGCCCTATCACATCGCACGCAAGTTCGCCTCGCTTGACCATATCAGCGGCGGGCGGGCCGGCTGGAACGTGGTGACCTCATGGTCCGATGAGGAGGCCCGCAACTTCAACCGCGACCAGCATTTTGACTATGATACCCGCTATGAGCGCGCCGCCGAGTTCGTCGATGTGGTGACGGGTCTCTGGAATGGCTGGGAGGACGACGCCTTCATCCGCGACAAGGCATCGGGCGTGTTCTACGATCCGGCCAAGCGCCATGTGCTCAACCATGTGGGCAAGCATTTCAAGGTGCAGGGGCCGCTGAGCTCGGCACGCACCCCGCAAGGCAGGCCGATCATCTCCCAGGCCGGAGCCAACGACGCCGGCAAGGAAATTGCCGCGCGCTATGCCGACATGGTCTATACCGGCAATGTCGACCTCGAGCCGGCCCAGGCCTTCTACGCTTCGCTCAAATCCATGCTGCCTCGTTATGGCCGCCACCCGGACGAGCTCAAGATCATGCCGGCCATCTCGCCCTATGTTGGCCGCACCGAACAGGAAGCGCGCGACAAGTTCGAGGAGCTCCAGGCGCTGATCGATCCTGCTATCGGCCTGCAGCAGATCTACCGCCAATTGGGCGACATGTCGGGCTATCCACTCGATGGCCCCGTGCCGCCGCCGCCGGCCAATGTCGAGATGGTTTCCGACGCCGAGCGGCTCTACAACATGGCGCGCAAGGACAATCTGACCATCCGCCAGCTTTACGAACGGGTCGCCGCCGCCAGCAGCATGCGCGTCGTGGTGGGCAGCGCCGAGCAGATCGCCGACACCATGGAGGAATGGTTCACCCAGGGCGCTGCGGACGGCTTCAACATCTGCCCACCCATGCTGCCGCACAGCGCGCAGGAATTCTGCGAGCTGGTGGTGCCCGAGCTCCAGCGTCGCGGCCTGTTCCGTACCGAATATGAGGGCACGACCCTGCGCGAGAACCTCGGCGCTGCCCCTCGACCTTTCCCCGAGGCGGCGGAGGTTTAGTATTTTACCACTCAGGATTTTCGCTTCGATAGATGAGGGCAAGTATAAATATAAATTTCAATAATCACTTGTGATGGAAGACTATCGAAATTCTGGAGTTTTTATTTCCATCAAATCTTGAATCGATCTCAAGGGGGGAGCATGCATTACGAGTCTATATACAATCTGGGCCGGGCCATCCGCGACAAGGATGTCTCGCCCGTGGAAATCGCCAGACACACGATCAGGCGCATTGAAGAGTACGATCCAGCCTACCGCGCTCATATCAGTTTCAATCCCGACCGGCTTGTCGAGAATGCGAAGCTTGCCGAAAGAGAGATCGGGGAAGGGCTGTATCGCGGTCCGCTGCATGGAATTCCGATCGGTCTGAAGGATAATATCTATACGAGCTTCGCAAGGACGACGTTCGGATCGTCCATACACAAGGACTTTACCCCGGATTTCAACGCGACGGTGGTGAACCGCCTCGGCCATGCCGGGGCCAATATATCCAGCAAGTTCAAGACGACCGAATATGCATGGAGCAGCCATCATTCCGACTACGGTCCTCCGGTAAATCCCTGGAACAAGGAGCGCTGGGCCGGCGCATCGTCTAGCGGGTCGGGCGTTGCGGTCGCCACCGGGATGGCCTTTGGCGCGCTTGGGACCGATACCGGCGGATCGATCCGCAATCCGGCTGCCGCTAACGGAATTGTCAGTCTCAAGCCGACATGGGGTCGGGTCAGCCGTCATGGCGTTTTCCCGCTCGCCTATTCGTTCGACGCGGTCGGGCCGATGGCTCGTTCCGTCGTGGACGTGGCGCTCATCTTCGAGGCGATCGCGGGGTGGGATGCTGACGATCTCACGACATCCCGTTCGCTGGTGGAAAGCGTCGTGGCGGGGATTGGCGGGGGCGTGGCCGGGCTGAAGATCGGGCTCCCGCGACCCTACATCCTCGATGGCGTCGACCCCCTCGTCGTGGCGGCGGTCGAGGCGGCGGCCGAGGTTCTGGCCCGGCTCGGAGCCAGCATACGCGAGGTTTCCATGCCGGATCACAGGCCGGCCCTCGATGCGCACGCGTCCATCATGGCCGCAGAGGCAGCTCATGCGCATCGGGAGACCTTTCCCGAACGGGAGGGCGACTACACCCGGGATTTAGGGGAATATCTCCGCCGCGTGTCCGGTCGCGCCGCTAGCGATGCTGCCTATGCGCATATCGTAAAGCACGAATACACTAACAGGCTGGATGATCTGTTCGAGTCCGTCGACCTCATGATCATTCCCACCTTTCCGACCCCCACGCCGTCCATTGCAGAATGGGATGCGCTGGCTGGTGGCGGGTTTGAACCGTTCCTGCGCTTTACCCAGCCCTTCAGCCTCACCGGACACCCGACGCTGACCATGCCGTCCGGGCTCGACTCCGAAGGGACGCCGCTCAGCCTGCAGATGGTATCGGGACGGTTCCGCGAAACAACGCTTTTCAGGGCCGGCGCTGCGTTTCAGACGGCAACGGCCTGGCATCTGCGGCGCCCCGTGCCGTAACCGGGCAAGGGCCCGCCCGCTCGCATTGAATGCATCATTTCATCTTGTCACATAGGGAGGAAACCATGTCGTCGACAAGAATAACCAGAAGAAATGTTCTAAAATACGGAGCCATGCTGGGAACGGCGCTGGCCGCGCCCGCGCTCATCCAGGGCCGGGCCCTGGGAGCCGACCCGATCAAGGTGGGCTTCATCACCGACCTGACCGGCCCCATCGGCGCTTCGGGACAGGCCGCCAAGCCGGGGCTGGAGTTCGCCGTCAAGAGGATCAATGAGAATGGCGGATTGCTCGGGCGTCCCCTCGAGATCATTGCCTATGACGCCCAGTCCAACATTCAGCTCTATACCCAGTATGCCCAGCAACTGGTCATGCGCGACAATGTCGATATTATCTTCGGTGCGACGAGCTCGTCCGCGCGCGAAGCGATCCGGCCGATATTTACCCGCCAGAACAAGCTCTATTTCTACAACGGGGCCTATGAAGGCGGGGTATGCGACCGCAATACGTTCTGTTTCGGCACCACGCCCGGCCAAACGATGCGGCGCCTCGTTCCTCATGCGGTGGAAAAATGGGGCAAGAAAGTCTACGTTCTCGGCGCGGACTATAACTATGGCCAGATCACCGCGAAATGGATGACCAAATACGCCACGGACGCCGGGGCGGAAATCCTCGGGAGCGACTTCTTTCCGCTCGACGTCGCGGATTTCTCGTCCACCATCGCCAGAATCCAGGGCGCCCAGCCAGACCTCATTCTCGAAGTCCTCGTCGGCTCCAACCATCTCGGCTTCTATCGGCAGTGGGAGGCGGCCGGCCTCAAGAATTCCATCCCCATTGCCGCGGCGGCGTTCGGGGTCAGCAGTGAACTGCTCAACCTCGACACGTCGACCACGGAGGGCATTCTGACCTCTTTCGGGTTCTACGATACCGTCGAAACCGAGACGAGCCAGGATTTTGTCGATGCCATGCGCCAAGAGCTGCCGGACAGCGTCGAAGTCACCGAAGTCGGCACGTCCCACTATGAAGCGGTAACCGCATGGGCGAAAGCGGTCGAACTCGCCGGCACGCTCGATCGCGACAGCCTCATCGACGCGCTGGAATCGGGGCTCTCCATCGATGGCCCGACCGGCCGTGTCACCATCGACCCGCAAACCCACCACACGGTCCGCAGCATCTATCTCGGCCAGGCAAAGGGCGGGAAGTGGGACATCCTCGATTCATACGCCGACCAGCCGCCGGTCGATACGGCCATGGTGTGTGACCTGCAGGCCAATCCCGATACCAACACGCAGTTCGTCATCGATATCTGATGAACGGGCCTGCTGGAAGCTGGATATGAACACGGCGATCATCATACTCTTCAATATTTTTCTCGGCATCGGGGTGCTCGTGCTCACCACGATGAGCCTTGCCGTAATCTATGGATTCATGAGGATCATCAATCTCGCGCATGGCGAGTTCATGATGCTTGGCGCCTATTCGGTCTGGTTCTCGACCAGTCTCGGCGTGAACATATGGATTGCGATCCTGATCATCGCGCCGCTGGTGGTTGCCATAATCGGCGTCATCATCGAACGCACCATCATCCGGTTTCTCTATGGCCGCATCATCGATACCATGCTCGCGACCTGGGGAGTCAGCCTGCTGCTGATCGGCACGGTTACCGCACTGTTCGGAAACCATGTCCGCGGCCTGTCGACGCCTCTGGGCAGTTTCTCGATCGGCGATTATGGGGTGAGTTATTACAGCCTTGCGCTCGTGGTGATCAGCTTCGTCGCGCTGTTCGGACTTTGGGCGGTCTTCCGCTTCACCCGGTTCGGCCTCATCGTCCGCGCGACCATGCTCCGGCCGGAAATGGCGGCGGCTCTCGGCATCAACCGGGACCGCGTATACGTCATGACCTTCGCTTTGGGCGCGGGTCTGGCCGGTCTGGCAGGAGGCGTTATCGCGCCGCTTGCGGGCGTATTTCCGAGCATGGGCATGGTCTATATCATCAAGGCCTTTATTGCCGTCCTGATCGGAGGACCAGCCGCCATCACCGGCATAACCATCGCCTCCTCCCTGCTGGCCCCCGTCAGCGTCGTCGGTTCGTTCCTGGCCAGTTCCGTGGTTGGAGAAATCGCGCTCCTGACGCTCGCCATCGTGCTGATCCGCCTGTTGCCCATGGGGATTACCGGCAGGTGGCCGAGGTTGAGCCTATGACCAAGCGCAATGATCTCACCGAAACCGTAGGCGTGGTCGGGGCGTCCCTGATCGCCATGATCCTTGCCCCGTTCTTCATGGACCAGTTCGGGCTGTTCCAGTTCACGGTCTATATCGTCATCGCCCTGTTTGCTCTCAGCCAGGCCTTCGTCTGGGGCATAGGTGGCATCGTATCGTTCGGCCAGGCGATGTTCTTCGGGATCGGGGGCTACGCCTACGCGATATTGTCGATCCACTTCGGGGACAGCACCTATGGGGTTATCGGAAGTCTGGTGTTTCCCGGAATCTTTGCCGCGGTGTTGGGATACTTCATATTCTATGGCCGCATCAGTGACATCTATGTCGGGGTGATCACCATGGCCGTCAGTCTCATGTTCCTGCTGTTCTTCAATGCCTCGTCGGGCGACGGCTATGCGATCCTTGGCGTTCCCCTTGGCGGCTACAATGGCATACCGGCCCTGCCGCCCCTCAACATACCGGGAAATCCGGCTTCGACGCTCGGCTACAGCGCGATGTGGTATGTGGTGATGTCCTCTCTGCTGCTGGTCTACGCGCTCCTGCGCTGGATGCTGACACGACGTTTCGGCAAGGTGGTGGTCGCCATCCGGGAAAATGAGGAGCGGGTTGGTATGCTGGGCTACGACCCGCGCCGCTATAAGCTTGCAACCTTCGTTATCGGTGCGCTCATCGCCGGACTGGCGGGCAGCTTCTATGCGAGTTGGGGCGGCTTTATCAGCCCCACCGTATTTTCGTTGACCATGTCTGTGCAGGTCATCGTCTATGTTCTGGTTGGTGGCCTGGGCACTCTGGTGGGCCCGATCCTGGCGGCAATCGCGTTGCAGATGCTCGTGTCCTATGCGGGGACGCAGGCGGCCGTAGATCCCACCTTCCTGCTGGGGACGGTCCTTCTGCTGTTCGTTTTGCTCATTCCCAAGGGGTTCATGCCCGCCATCATGGATCTGTATACGCGGGCCAAGCAGGGCAGGGCGCAGAATTGACGGGATCCTCCGATACCTCAGCCATCATGCTCCAGACTCGCGACCTGACGAAGCGGTTCGGCGGCGTCGTGGCCGTAGATGGGGTGAACTTCCTGCTCCACGAGGGCGAGGTTCACAGCCTTATCGGCCCAAACGGGGCAGGCAAGACCACGTTCTTCAAGCTGCTGACCGGGCTCAAGCCCTCGGCCGGGGAAATAATCTATCGTGGCCGGTCGATTGCCGGTCTCATGCCCCACGAGATCGCCCGGCAGGGCATCGGGATCAAAAAGCAGGTGCCCAGCGTCTTCGACGGGCTTACCGTAGAGGAAAGTCTTATGGTCGCGGCCCTGAGAGTGCGGTCCAGGCGAACGGCCACGGCGGAGGTCGCGGCTACCATAGATCGGTTGAAGCTCGGCGAGATTGCGGGAAAGCAGGTCGGGATCCTGGCCCACGGACAGCGTCAGTGGGTCGAGATCGGCATGGTTCTCGCCCAGGGCTGCGAACTCATCCTGCTCGATGAACCGGCTGCGGGGATGACGAGCGAGGAGGTCGCCCGGACCGTTGAGCTCATCGGGGACATCAACCGCGACCGTACCATCATCGTGGTGGAGCACGATATGAAGTTCATCCGCATGATCTCGCATCGTGTGACGGTTTTTCACCAGGGGCGGATTCTCGCTGCCGGCACCCCGGACGACGTGCTGTCCGATCATCGCGTGAAGGACATTTATATCGGGAATTCAGCGGCATGATGCTCGAAATCCGTAACCTTACGGCGGCCTATGGCAAGGTCCCCGCCCTGTTCGGCGTCGATCTTGATGTGCGAAAAGGCGCCGTTCACGGCGTGATGGGGCACAACGGGATGGGCAAGACCACACTGCTGCGCACCGTCATGGGCATCATGCGCAGCTCGGGAGGGTCGATTGTCCTCGGAGGGATGAACGTTTCCGGAATGGAAGCCCACCAGCGCGCGCGCCGGAAACTGGGATATGTGCCGCAGGGAAGGGAGATATTCGGCCCGCTGAGCGTCAGGGAAAACCTTGAGCTCGGCTGCTTGGCCGAACGGAACCCCGAACACCGCATCAATGAGGTTCTGGAGACTTTCCCGCGTCTCAAGCGGCTGCTCGACCGCCGCGGGGGGGACCTGTCGGGTGGTGAACAGCAGCTTCTGGCCCTGGCGCGCTGTTTGTGCGCGCGTCCCGAACTCGTGCTGCTGGACGAGCCGACCGAGGGCATACAGCCCTCGATCCGCGACGAGATAAGGGACGTTCTGAAAAGCCTGGCCGACGCAGGACTGACGATTCTGCTCGTCGAGCAAAACATCGATATGCTGTCCAGCCTGTGCGAAAGCGTCTCGCTGCTCGAACGGGGCAGGATAGTGAAAACCGTCCACAGGCAAGACCGCTCGCCTTCCGTCCTCGCAACCGAACTTATCGATCTCCTGTCCGCTCTATAGCCCGGTGAGGCTGCCATCGACCATGGCGGTATAGAGATCGGACAGTTCGGTAAGGCTCAGTTTCCCGTCAACGCTGTACCAGGTGAATATCCCGGTCAGCATGGCGAGGACGGCAAAGGCCATTACCAGCGCGTCGCCCTGCCGGAAGCGGCCCGCTGCCTGACCGCGATCGATGATGTCCGCCAAGACGGTTTCGTATTGGCGGCGCAGGGCGAAGATTTCGCCGCGATAGGCGTCCGCCAGTCCGCGCAGTTCCATGTTGGAGATGAATATCTCGTCCCGCTTGCCCATGTGGTAGCGGATATGGAATGCGACGAAAGTATGCAATTCGTGCTCGGGCGAAACCTTGGCCGGCGCGGCTTCGGCCCACGCTTCGAGCAGCCGCGTCATATGCTCCTTGAGGATTTCGTAGAGCAGCGCGTCCTTGCTGGGGAAATAGCGGTAGATCGATCCGGCCTGGATGCCGACTTCCGCAGCGATTTCGCGCAGGGTGACCGCCTTGAAGCCATCTCGGGCGATCAGCGCAATGGCCGCCCGGCGGATGTTCTCCTCCGTTTTCGCCCCGTCTGAACCCACCGTCCGAACCAACTTGGTGCTCCTCCCAACCCGATAGCGCCGTTCACAATGGACTTGCATAGCATTGAAGAGAGGTCTATGGACAATAAACAAACGGTTGACCGTTTCTTTAATCGCTTGTGGAGGCGCCATGCCCGTCCTGCCCAGTGGAGTTGAGGTCCGCTCCGCGCAATTTGCCGCCAACGCCGCGGCGATGCGCACGCTTGTGGACCAGTTGCGCGGGGAACTCGATGCTGCCGCCATTGGCGGGTCCGCCGAGGC